>NZ_RQIH01000029.1 GCF_003939025.1 Rhizobium sophoriradicis | reverse complement strand
GATATCCGCTCCCACTGCTCGTCCCGAAGGATCAGACGATCCAAAACACCCATGACTGCCTCCAAAAGACAGTCTTGAATCTGATTTGCTCAGCCTTGGGAATCCCAAGAGTCCACACCGCCTAGGGCGTTCACCCTCGGAGGGGTTGCTCCTGGCAACGGCCGTTCATTTTCTCTTTTTTGTGGTCTACGTCGTGCCAGCAGCCCTCATCCTGGGACATTGGCGATTGAACCGCTTAGCCCTGAGGTAGCTCTGTGAAGGATTATTTCTATTCTCTTTTGAGAAAGTACATTGGACTGTTTGTCTTAAGCCAGAATTCTGTGGTCGAGATCGATCCGACGACGCCGCTTCTGGTCGGTAAATTTCCTCAGGGTAAAGTCGCATTTCGCTCGAGCGCGCAACCGGCGGAATCTGTGAATGAATTTGACGAGCATAAGGTCGTTAAAATCGAGCACGTCGCTGACAACAAACCTGATTACCTGATCATCAGCGGTCTCATCCACTACGAACGAGACATACAGAGCATGTTGGCTCAGGCACGTGCATTGTGCTCGCAAGAGACACGGCTTGTGCTTACCTATTACAGCAGCATGTGGCGGCCGCTTGCGACTCTGGCATCCAAGCTCGGTCTGCGCCGGCGAGTTCCTGAATCGAATTGGCTTGCTCATGAAGACGTCCAGAATCTTCTGACGCTTGAAAACTTCGAGTTGATACGACTGGACCAGAAGGTCCTAATCCCGGTTTACATCCCACTGATCAGTGGCTTTGTTAACCGTTGCCTTGCTCCTCTTCCGCTTCTTCGAACGCTCTGCCTTCTCAACATCGCGATTGCGAGGCCGATCAGCCATGACGCGTCGAAGGCTGAGCCGTCGGTGTCAATTGTCGTTCCAGCGAGAAACGAGGCCGGAAATATCGAGGATATTGTCAAGCGACTGCCGGTTATGGGGCCGGATGATGAACTCATTTTTATCGAAGGCAATTCGACCGACACGACTTGGAAGGCGATCCAGGAAGTGCAGCAGCGTTATGGCGGCGAACGCACGATCCTGATTGACCAGCAGGATGGCAAGGGAAAAGGCGACGCCGTCAGGAAGGGTTTTTCGCTGGCCACAAAGGACGTCTTGATGATTCTCGACGCGGACATGACGGTCCCGCCCGAGGATTTGCCGAAATTTTACAATGCCATCAAGGACGGAAAAGGTGAGTTCATCAACGGCACTCGCCTGGTCTATCCCATGGAAAAGGAGGCGATGCGTTTCTTCAACCTCCTGGGCAACAAGTTTTTCGCATTGGCTTTCTCCTTCGTTCTTGGCCAGAGATACAAAGACACCCTGTGCGGAACCAAGGTGATCAGCCGCTCCAATTATCTGAAGCTTCAGGCAAACAGATCCTACTTCGGTGATTTCGATCCCTTTGGTGATTTCGACCTGATCTTCGGAGCTGCGCGGATGGGCCTTAAGATCGTCGAGGTTCCGATCAGCTATCGTGAAAGACTCTACGGCGAAACGAACATCTCGCGTTGGCGCCACGGTGCCATTCTGTTGGCCATGCTGGTTTTTGCGGCAAGACGAATAAAGTTTCTCTGACGATGGAATCCGAAAGCACTCTCTATGACGCCGATCTTGCTCAGACGCTGGCAAATCGCGAGCGGCTAAGCGCAAATCCGAACCTGATGCACTGGTATGGTGAGCTCTACCAGGAGATGTTTCGACAGGAACCGGATATTGCCACGAATACCGTTCTGGAAATCGGAAGCGGAACGTCGCCTCTCAAGCGCTTCCTGCCGAATGTCATCACCTCCGATGTGCTGAAGTTGGACTATCTGGACTTTGTCTTCGATTGCCACGAGATCGCGAGGTTGCCTGACATTGCGGACCATAGCGTCGATGTGATTACGATGACCAATGTTCTGCATCACCTGAAGGATCCCCTGGCGTTCCTCCGCGGGGCGACGCGCAAGCTCACAAAAGGTGGCAGGGTGTATGTAACGGAACCTTATTTGTCTTGGCTATCCTACCCGATGTATAAACTTCTCCATCATGAGCCGGTGGATTTCAGTATCCGCCGCCCGGTTCTGGATACCGTTCAGGGTCCTCTTTCGACCTCAAATCAGGCTATGCCACATATGATCTTCTTTCAGCGGCCGGACTGGCTCGCTGAGCTTGCAGATTGCTATAGCCTTGAGAAGACGAGGATCAGCTATTTCACCTCGCTCTCCTATATGGTGACAGGCGGGATATCGAGGAAGTTTCCCGTGCCTGGTTGGGCTTACAAGCCTTACTTCAAGCTCGACAGGGCAATAGGCACCGCGCTGCCCAAGGTGTTCGCTTCATTCTTCACGGCCCGCCTCACGTCAAAGGAAGAGGTGTAGGGATGGTTTTGCTACGTCTGGCCGATTGGCTCTATCGACACTGTTATCCCCTTTATTACCCTCTCTATTCCGTATGGAAGGCAGTTTCAGAACGACGTGAGCGCGCACTGATGCGCGAGATGATTTCGCCGGGCATGATCGTCGCAGATATCGGTGCAAATATCGGAATATATACCCGCATGTTCTCCGCTCTGACGGGAGCGACCGGCCATGTGCATGCCTTCGAGCCGGCGCCGGCGAACTTCGAAAAGCTTGAAGCGACGGTAAGCGGCTTGTCGAATGTATCGCTGCAGCACGCCGCGGTAGGAGCGGCCAGCGGCACCACAAGGCTGTATGTTTCGTCCGAGCTGAATGTCGATCACCGAACATTTGATAGTGGCGACGGGCGAGTGAGCATCGACGTCCCATTGGTGAAGCTGGATGATTACTTTTCGCCAGGGCAGCGGGTCGATTTTATCAAAATCGATGTTCAGGGATACGAGTTGAGCGTTCTGCAGGGTGCCGAGCGGGTGCTGCGGGAGAATCGCGACGTTCGGGTATTCATGGAGTTCTGGCCTTACGGCTTGTCGAAAGCGTCAGTGAACCCGTCCGAGCTCACCAGATTCCTGACGATGCTGAATTTCGAGTTCCACAACATAGCGGATCCACCTGGCACTGCTTTCAATGACGAGAGCCTTGATCCCAAAAACGCGGGCCAATATTGCAATCTGATCGTTGCAAGAAGAGCGCCCGCCAGTCACAAAACCATTTAGAGGCGGCCTGAGGACAATGTTATCCACCAGCAACAAAATCCTGATCGCTCGCACTCTATCCAAAGCTGTCTTGTTCGTCCGGGGTTGCGTTGGCCTACCCGCCACCGTGATCGCAAAACGCCGGGGAGTAAATTGGTCGCTGGACCTGAGAGACGGTGTCGATTTCGCGATCTACCTATTGGGCGGATTCGAGGTCAGAACGCTCGACAGGTATAAAGAGCTGATCAAGGATGGAGACATCGTCCTCGATATCGGCGCCAATGTGGGTTCCCATACGTTGCCCCTGGCGCAATTGGTGGGCGGAGCCGGCAGGGTAATCTCCTTCGAGCCGACGGCTCACGCATTCGCGAAACAGAAGGCCAACATTTCGCTCAACCCGACGCTCGCCCAGCGAATCGACGCTCACCAGATGATGCTTATGGCAAGTGCGTCCGAAGCGATGCCCGAAGCGGTCTATTCAAGCTGGCCGCTGGAAGTTGCTGAAGATTTGCATAGCGAACACCACGGTCGCCTCATGTCGACACAGGGCGCGCGGCTCGGCACCCTGGACGAAACATTGCGGGATCTTGGGGTCGGCAAGGTCGATTTCATCAAACTTGACGTCGACGGAAATGAGCTTGCGGTTCTACTTGGGGCGACGGTGACGATTGAAAAGTTCCAGCCGCGCATAATGCTTGAATTGGCTCCCTATGTTTATGCTGAGAATCCCGGAGACTTCGACAGATTGTTGGAGCTACTCTGGGAGGGCGGCTACGAGATCGGTGAAATGGCATCCGGCAGGAAGCTGCCCGAAGACGCCGACAAAGTACGCGCGATGATACCGGAAGGTGGCGGCATGAATGTGCTGGTTAGGAGCAAGAGCTCAAAGGAAGGTAGATAACTTTCTTCGCGGGTTATCGGATGGATAGGATAGGTCACTGCATGGATGCGCAGTTCAATGAATGCATGAAGGTAGCGAGAAGGCTTGTCGACTCGAGCTTCCTTGAATCGTTGAAACAGCCTCAACCGCGCGCAATTATCGTGGCGACCACGATGATCTGGATTCAGATTGTGACCTCTTGGGCGATCGCGCTCCTCGGCCCCTGGTGGCTCCTGTGGCTGCCATTCCTGATTAATTCCGCAGCAACGCAGGGCATGTTGCTTTGGGTTCACGAGGCGTCGCATTTCCATCTCTTCTCCAGCCGCCGTAAGAACGATATCTGGTGCGATATGTTCTTTGCCGCGCCGGTCGGGATGTCGGTCGGCGCCTATCGACTACGCCACATGAGCCACCATGCACATCTCGGTACAGAGAAGGATGCGGATGGTTACCCTTACCGCGAGCCGATCAAGGGCTTGCGGGCGCTCGCGTGGGTCATGGTAAAGGCGCTGAGCGGTGGCATGGGCGTATGGCTGGCGGCTGACAAATATGGTGGTCTGGCTCGAAAGAAAGCATCGGGGAACTCGCTGTCGCCTTCCTGGCTAGCGCCGATGGTGACTATTATCTTCAACGGCTTGCTGCTTGCGCTCTGCATTGCCATGGGCCGCTGGTATCTCTACATTTTTTTATGGGGCTATCCCATCGCTGCCGTAGCAATCGCCCTGAATATCGTGCGCACCATTGCGGAGCATCAGCCCGAGGACTATCCACTTTACCAGGACGGACGGGAGCGGGCCATGATGCCGCTGGCCCGCACGACAGTCCCCAATTGGTTTGAAAAATGGCTTATGTACCAGGCGAATTTCAACTATCACATCGAACACCATCTTTTTCCCGCCATTCCGCAGCACAATCTCGCAAAACTTCATAGGCACCTCCTCGACGGCGGATTCTACGAGCATTTTCCGGGGTGCCTGCAGCGCAGCGGTTTTGCAAAATTCATCCGCCTCTCGAGAAATCGCAGGAACGACGACTTCTCGGATTCGGTGCAAGATGCGTTGGCTCTCTAGGTATCGAACGCGACAATATGAACTCTCAAGTGACAACTCATATAAGATCGACCCCCACAACGTGCGGCTGTTGCGGCAGCGATAGCTCCACCATTGCCGCTACCGGCCGCGACTACATCTATCACGGCAGTGAAGACACCTTCAGCTACGTCCGATGCGATGGATGCGGTCATTTCTATCTCAATCCGCGACCCGACATCACAGAGCTGTCTTTGATGTACCCGGCCAATTACGGCACCTTCTCGAACAGATTTCAGGGCCGGGCAAACCTTCTTGGTAGAATAAAGACAATCGTCAATCGGAAGCGCCTGAAGAGCGTTGTCGCGCATCTCCCTTTGCGGGCAAGGGTGCTTGATGTGGGATGCGGCAATGGCGAACTTTTGATTGCACTTCGCCAGGCACGTCCCGATCTTGAACTTTTCGGTCTGGATTGGCATTTCCCGGTGGAAACGCGTGCCGCTCTGGAAAGCCAGGACATAGGTGTAATCGAGGCGCCGCTTGAAGCGGCGGAATTGCCGGCGCAGCCCTTCGATCTCATCGTCATGCTCCAGCTCATAGAGCACCTTTGGGAACCGGAAGAGAGTTTGCGGCGTCTCGTCCGCGCCTTGGCGAAAGATGGCCGGTTATTGATCGAAACTCCCAATACCGACGGCTGGGACAGACGGCTGTTTGCGCGCTGCGCCTGGGGCGGATATTATTTCCCGCGGCACCTGAACCTCTATAATTTCGAGCGCTTGGCCGAACTCCTAAACAGGGTGGGATTGGCTGTTGAGTCCCAACGCAGTCTTCCAGCGCCTTTGATCTGGGTTTACTCTCTTCAAGGAGCTGTGCAGGCGCGCTTCGGGTGGAAAACTTCCTTGACTAAGCTTTTCGCTGTCAAAAATATACCGCTGGTTGCGGCTTTTGCTTTCCTTGACACCGCCGCTATCGCGATGAAGTTGACGACGTCGAACCAACAGGCAATATCAAGAAAGGTATAGGCGCGAGCCGACCTGCTGCCGCTTTCCTGACGATCCTGTGGAGCTACCGTCTCTTGAATAAGAGATCCGCTCCATAGACATCCGCGCGGGTTCCCGTCACGCCACTGTTGCGGCCCTCAAACCGAGCGGCCAGATCAAAGCCCATTTCATCAGCGATTCCTCTCAATGAGGCTTCGGAAACTGTCTGGTGCGGGTAACGTATCGCAACATTTTCGAATCCTTCAGGCACCGGCCCCGCCCCATTGTCGAAAAGCCGGGATGACTGAACAGTGAAAAGCTTCCTGTTCGAGAAAGAATTCCTTGCCAGATATGCGTACCGAGTTGTCCTGCTCAGAGCCTCACGCCACAATGTCTCTGGATCGGAAAGATATTGAAGTGTCCCACTGCTATAGAACACATCGAACTTTGGCGGCAGTTGGTCGGAGAAAGATATCCCCGGCCTCAGGGCCTGTGCGGCGTCCGCCATCGACTTGGTCTCCACGACCGTAAAAGACCAGGCGGGGTACTGCTCTCGCAGAACGGCGCACATTTCCCCAGCAGATCCGCCGAAGTCGACGAACCGGCCGGCAGGGATATCCATGGCGGGCAGGAGATCTGCCGGTGGTTGGACATAAGCCTGCTCCTAGCCAATTAACCGCAGTGATCGTTCTATCCGGAATGCTGTAAGGCGCATATCCCCATAGGCGGGCGCCGCCGCCGCTTTGCTCCATGATTTGTACAACCGCTCACGCGTCCGCCAGTTATTTACGGCTGCAACTGCGGCGCTAGGTAGAACCTGTTTGACGAGACGTTTGAGCATGACGGGCCGTTTTTCGATTGATGAAGTGATGACAGTCAAGGATGAACTGACCGTCTACAACACCAACGGGCTCCCGGCTACCAGTAGTTTTATAGCGGCACGAACCCAATTTAAGGACTCGCATTTCGGTCTGGGAGCCTCGATCGGGCTACCACAGGCCACTTTGCTGCCGAGCAAGGAGCGCGCGGACGAGGGCGGCCCCCGGCCCTTCGCGGGTTTGCTTCATCGTCTGCCGCGGATTGCGAGAAGCCGGCCGCGGTGTTGGAATGGGCACGTTGCCGGGTGGAGCGAAGGGATCGTCGCCGGGCTGAGCGGGCGACATCGCCGGCTGCTGGCGGCGCTCGTCCGTCGTCACCAGTGGATCGCGATAAGGCCGCGGCGTCGGAACGGGCGGATTGGCAGGCGGAGCGAAAGGATCCGCCGCGCCATGCGACAGAAACTGCTGCAGAAGGCTGTTTGCCTGCTCGGTCCTGCGGGCGGCCTCGCCGCCCGGCTGATCGTAACCGGCAAATCGCCATGCATTGTTCATCAGGCGCTGCGCTTCCTCGACGGATTTTGCGGCGTTCAGCCTGGCGATCAGGCGGGGGTCCTCCTGCAGGAAGAACTCGGCCTGCGTCTGCGGGCTGATCGCACCCGGCTGTTCGCCCCTGGCGGCCGCGAAGTTGTAGAGGTTCTGCAGGCGGGCGTCGCGCCACGACATGATGCCGCCCGATGTGCCCTGCTTCCCGCTCTGGCTCGGATCGGACCATGAGCCGTTGGCCCTCTTCGGCGAGGAGCTGCTTTCGGCCTGCCCCGTCGAGGCAATGGTGGCGAGTCCAAAGGGATTCGAGACCTTGGTTTTCACCGTCCTCATGAAGTCGTCATAGATGGCGCTGTCGACAGGCTGTGCGGCCGATCCACGGCGATGGCCGGTCGTCCCCTGCGGACCGCGATAGGGTCGCGGCGTCGGGATTGGTGGATTGTCGGGCAGCGGAGCGAAATCATCGTCGCCGGGCCGCTCCTGGCGACAATCCGTTGTGACGAGCGGGTCGCGGCGTCGGAACCGGCGGGTTGTCGGGCAATGGGGCGAAGAGGCCGGCGCTCGAAGGACCCATGCGATCAAAGAGCGGTATCGACGTAATCGCCGACATCACCTCTGGATTCAGTTTTCGCAGCTTGGATTTGCAGTAATCTTAGATGATCCGCCTGAGGGTGATCAAGGGGTAATCGCGAGCCTCAGCTAGTCGGGATGAACGACCGGGTTGATGGTCGACACTTTCGACCGGGATGATACCTGACAGTTTTCATTCTGTCGTGTGTGCTGCTTCGGGCCTCATCGGCCCGGGCGGGCGCGGCGGAGCGAAGCGACGGAAGCGGCCGTCCGGGCCGATGAGGCCGATGTCGCGATTGCAGAAGCGCACGACGTGATCGCCATTTTCCAGCTCGCTCAGTCCGACGAGTTCGCCGGCAAGGGCTTCGCTGACGAACAGCCGGCCTCCCATCCATTTGATCTCGCCGCTGTCACGTACACGGCGCACCTGGTGGTCGGCATCATACCAGGGATCGTCGAGACGCTCAGGCATCGCACGCGGCT
This sequence comes from Rhizobium sophoriradicis, assembly GCF_003939025.1. Classification (GTDB taxonomy): domain Bacteria; phylum Pseudomonadota; class Alphaproteobacteria; order Rhizobiales; family Rhizobiaceae; genus Rhizobium; species Rhizobium sophoriradicis. The sequence continues at coordinate 20,308 of NZ_RQIH01000029.1, read as the reverse complement.
GGCAGGGCAGATAGAGGTCGGCGGGCGGGCGTTGGCCCAGCGCTTCATGCGGGCGCTCCTCGTTGTAGTGCTGGCGGAAGGCATCGAAACGGACCTGCTGCTGGCCGGTATTGTCGGCCGGCGGTTTGGATGTCTGGGCCTTCAGAGTGCTGCTGTCACGGGTGCGGAACCAGCCCTTGAAGTCCAACGCTCCATTCATCATTGGCTTGCCTTGCCTCGCTGAACGGGCGACCCTGATCCAAGGCCCTGCGCCGCCGCCTGGAAGTCTCCACAAGACCTGCTCGTTTGAGGATGTCGCCGATCGTCGAGGCTGCCGGCCAAGGTGTCTGCGCCGACTGGCGCTGCAACAAAGCCAAAAGCTTGCGCGGCCCCATATGCGGAAACCGCTGACGCAGCGCAATCACCTGATCGACTAGGGCTGCCGGCGTGCGATGCGGGCACGAAACCGTACCGTGCGAGCGGTCGACAAACCAGTCGTCCGCACCGCTCATCTGCCGCTGGCGCCAGGCGTAAAATGTCTCCCGGCTCACACCGTAACGACGGCAAAGATCACTCACACTCCAATGCCCCGAAACATAGTCCGACAGCACCCGAACACGTTCTTCCATGCGACAAGTCTCCACAAATGGCATCGGAAGCCCTCCCTCCGACGCACTATGACTTGTCAACCATCAACCCGGTTCATTCTGTCAGGGATCAGCCCGGGCTGTACCGGGATTCTGCCCCTCACCCTAACCCTCTCCCCGTAAACGGGGGCGAGGGGACGTGCCCTGCGAGGTGGGGAAGCGTGAGGTCGCGGCTTGCCCCCTTCGCCCCGTTTACGGGGAGAAGGTGCCGGCAGGCGGATGAGAATCTGTGTTGGTTGTCAAGGTGGATTTGGGGTCCAGAGTCGATCCTGAGAGAGAAGACAGTTTGCCAGCACGAGCAGTTTGCGCATGATGGCGACAAGGACGACCTTGGCTGGTTTTCCTGCGGCTTTGAGGGTTTCTGCGAAGCGCGCGAGCGCGGGATTGTAGCGACATGCCGACAAGGCGGCCATGTAGAGGGCGCGCCGGGGTGCGGGCCTGCCGGCGCGGATGGAACGCCGTCCGGTTCGGGCACCGCTGTCGTTGGCGATTGGGGCCAGGCCTGCCAGCATGGCGGCCTGCTTGCCCGAACAACTGCCCAACTCGTCCATGGCAGTCCGCACTCCGGCGGATGGCCATGTCCTTTGCCGTCAGCATGGACTTGCACGGCGGGCAATACCATCCACGGTCATCGAGGATTATATTAGCAGCAGGCCGTCGATAACACGGGTGGAGGAGCCTGTGAAAACCGCGAGACTTTTTCTGTGCTTCGTCACTTTTCTTGGCGTCACCGCGCCTGAGAACCCGGCTGATGCCGAGGAATTGGTGCGGTTCGAAAGCGTGCCGGTTAAGCTCAGCCCGTTTCGAATCCGCAAAGCCCGGGAACTGGGGGAAATCCTCCCGCAGCCGCAAGGCACGCCGCTGCTCGGATATTTGTCTCGGCCGCGGGGCGATGGTCCCTTCCCGGCAATCGTCGTCATGCATGGATGCGATCACTTGCGTTCGAGCGTCAGGGAGCTTTGGCCGAAGCGGCTGGTCTCATGGGGCTATGCCGTGCTTGTTGTCGACAGCTTCACCACCCGCAACGTCAAGGATCCCTGTCGAAGCCATGTCCCCGATCGCGCCTTCGACGCCTATGGCGCCTTGGATTTCCTGTCGCAATCAGGCTTCGTCGATGTGGAGCGCGTCGCCTTGATGGGCTTTTCGGCCGGCGGCACCACAACGCTGGATGCAACAAAAACCGGAGGATACGAGCAACTCGTCGAACGCAAGTTCCGGGCGGCGATTGCCTATTATCCCGCCTGTGACGCAGACCGCGGCGATGCGACGGTGCCGAGCCTGATTTTGATTGGCGAACGGGATAATTGGAGCCGGCCCGAACGATGCCAGAAGAGGCTCGCCCGTCTGAGCGGCGATGGCCCGCCGATCGAGCTCAACATCTACAAGGGCACGTATCACGGTTTCGACGCCCCGGAATTCGCGATGGGAAAGCGGGTCTTGGGCCATATCGAAAAATACGACCGCGACGGCGCAGGAAAATCCATCCGCGCGGTGTACACGTTTCTTCGCAAGCATCTGGGGAAGTAGAACTCTTGGCGTATTCGGGCAGATCAGGGCCGATTGCTCGAGGTCATCTCCCGTCCCCGCCGTGACTGGCAACCACGCCCACCCCACCCTCCGTCATCCCAAGCTTGAGCCCGGGATCCATGCCCTGCGGCGGTGGAGACGTGCTTGGATCCTCGGGTCAAGCCCTGGGTCAAGCCCGAGAAGGACGGGAGCGTGGGGCGACCTGTGCGGCAAATTCATCGGCGTATGAGGGAAAAACACGCCCACGCCGTGCTCAGGCCGAATCTTCCCGACTGCTCTCGGTCATGCTCGCATCCCGGCGCTATCTCGCACCTACGCCACCCACCTCCGTCATCCCAGGCCTTGAGCCTGGGATCCATACTCAACTGCGGTGGAGACCTTGTCGGTCACCGGCCGCCCGCGGAGGACGGAGCGTGAGGCGATCTCTACGCTCAAACCTGAGGAGGATGGTGGCGATCTCGCAAGGCGTTTCAGATGCACGCAGCAGAGCCTAGACACCGCTCGGCCGCCCGGATGTGGTCGAATTGCTCGCCGAAGACAGGAAGTCTTCCTCTGCTGTCGGCAGCCTTCCCTCCGGCGTCAGCTCGTCGACGGCCTTCGGCAGATCGCGGCTCAGCCGTCCGAGGATTTCCTGATGCGAGAGGCCGGTATTCCTGGCGATCTCGTTCAAGACATCCGGGCCGAGCGCTTCGGCAAGTTCGCCGTCATTGATGTTGGCATTCTGGCCGGGGCGCACCCAGGATTCCATCTTGTCGCCATGGCCGTTCTGCTGAAACGTCTTCAGGAGATCGCCGAGACCACCGCTGACGATGCCGCCGGAAGTGAGCCCTCCGAGGAGGCCGCCCAGCCCGCCGCCGGAGCCGCCAAGCTTGCCGAGCATACCGCCGAGCCCGCCCGACTGCTGGCCTCCGGGCCCTGGTTGCTGCGGGTTCTGGAGACCGCGCAGGAGCTCGCCGATCTTGTCCCTGTTCTGGTAGCCGGCAACGGCAAGCACGGCGAGAAGCGCCTTCAATTGACCGCTCATCATGATGAATCCTCCATCGTTGTTCGAAGCAGTTCAGCTTTTCATGCAAGACCGCAGGCGCGCTCAAACAGCGTCGGCAGCCGCCAAACCGTCCACCCGGCCGCATTCATTGCGAAGGTGCGGCCGTGCATCCGGCGCTCAGGCGCCGGTCAGATTTCCGGGCAGCCGCGCCGGTTGGCGAAGACCATCCGTTCCGGCCCGCGGCGCGTCATTCCCTGGACGACGATGCTGCGCGGCGACATGCGGACGATCTGGGCGCGGCGAAGGCCTTCGCTGCGGGCAATGTCGAGCGCGTCATCGGGATCGCAGCCGCGCGGCCGGCGGCGGTCGTAGCGGTCGTAACGGTCGCGGTCCCGGTCCCGGTCGTAAACGCCGACCCCGCCGGGGCCGAGGCGCAGTTCCAAATCCTGCGCGGCGGCAATGGTCGGCGCGATCGTCAACCCGCTCATGGCGGCCAGGCCGATCAGTATGAACTGCAGAGACTTGTGCATGGATTCCTCCCATGGTCTTTTGCTTATCGCCATACCAACATCGCCGCCGGGATTTTGTTCCGTCGGCAGGAGAAGCCGGGGCGGTAAGCGAAATTCTGCGAATGCCCGGATAGCGCGGCTCAGTTCTCCGGCTGAACATGCTGCTCCAGCCAGGCGACGGCGAAGCTGCAGATAGACGCCGCGTCGACCAGAACCGACGGCGCTTCGCCAATCGAGCCTTGCGCACCCTGCCCGCCGGCAAGGAACTCGGTGACGATCCGGGCGAAATAATCGCTTTCGATCCCGTCCACGACGGGCGCGCTGGTGTCGAATTCCTCCAGCATGCGCCAAACCACGCCCGCCGGCGTGGCGAAGGGCGCCTCATATCGGCGCAGGCGCTTGCCCGGGATTCGCGTGAGATGCTCGGCATGGTGGAGAAGGGTCATCGTGTCGAGCGGGGCGCCGACCATGAGGACCTTGCCGCCCGCCTCCACCAGTTTGGCGAGCGGAGACGCCTCCCCGTAGCCGTAGTCGAGCGGATGGTCGGCGGTCAGCCACTCGGCCCTGGCGCCGATTGCCGCGACCGAGGCGCCCGGATTGGCGCTGCGTCGCGCCCCCGGCGTCGTGCGCAGGAATTCGGGGAAGACGCCGTTGTCGCGGATGGCCCTGGAGAGAGCCGGATCGAAGGGCGCGATATGGGCGCGCCATTCCTCGGGAACGCGTCCATCACAGTCGAGCAATTCGTCATAGGCGCCGTTCCAGTCGGTATAGGCGACGATCGTGCCCGAAGGCCCCACCGCATCGCGCAGCGCATCGATCAGCACGTCGGGACCGCTGAGCAGCCGCCCGACCGTGCTGATTGCGGCATGCACCATGACCATGTCGCCGGCGCGCAGGCCAAGCTGCTGGAGATTTTGGCCGAGAGAAAGGCGCGTGTGAAAATGCGGGACGGTCATCGGCCAAGGATCCTGGCGCCGCCTGCGGGAGTCAATGCTTCTTCGTAAAATGATCGGTCCGCGTGCAACTGCGGCCGATCTCCAGGGTTCACGCGACGTCCGTCAATCGCGGAGGATCGACCGCCGATAAGGGAGAACGCTCTTCGATGATCGCGTTCAGCATCCGCAACACCACGGCCGGGGCGACGTGATGCGGCATATGGCCGACGCCTTCAAGGCGTTTCACAAGAAGGCCGGGATATCTTTGCCGAAGCCAAGCGATGTGCCGGTTCGGATCGACGATGAGGTCTTGCGAGCCGAAGAGCACATGGACGGGAAGCTGCTCGGGCTCGCCTGCCAGCAGAGCCATGTCCCGGTTGAAAACTCGCAGCTCGTCGGCCATCGTCTCGATCGCTCCTGCCCGGATCATATGGCCGGCAGGCAACAGGTTCAGATGGGCGGGAAGAGCATTGGGGAATGAGGATGACCGAAGCCCGTGCCGGAGAAAGAAGGAGGCCCAGCGGGGCATGATGTGGCGGCGGATCGGCGGCCCTGTCAAAGGCGCAACCGCGGCGCGCAGCAGGATCAAGGGCTTCGGAGGAAGCGGACTGCAGCAAGGCGAGATCAACAGGAGTGCTTTTATGAGCTCAGGTCGGCGGGCAGCCAGATGAAGGGCCGAGGCACTGCCGATCGAATGGGCGACGATCGTTACAGGCCCGACCGCCAAGGTCTCGAGAAAGCGCTCAATCCAGAAAGACTGGCCGAGCGGCCCCCGTTCCGGTGGTGGCAGCGGGGAACTCAAGCCGTAGCCGGGACGATCGATGGCGATCAGCCGGTGTTTGCTGTTTTCGAGCGGGAGCAGCACCTCCTCCGCCAGACTGCCGCAGCCATGCAGAGCAACAACCGGGCTTCCGTTTGGCGAACCGCTTTCAAGAACATGAACCTCTCGGTCATCGATGACGCTGATCGTCCCGAGTCTGGGCTGGGTGGGGTGCTTCTTCAACATGCGCAGCAAACCCGACAGGCCGGCAAAAGTTCCGGCGGCGAGAGCGCAAGCGACTGATAATGTGTGATTTACGCCGTCGCCGGGACATCACCGCAGGGCTCGGGACACTGTGCGCGGCGATGGAACCGGTTTCATCCGCGCTGGTTAGTTTGTCGTATAGGAGGGAACCGCGATGGATCGCCTTATCCATATCGCAGCTGGTGGTATTCGGCTCCTGCTGCACGGACATGCCCAAGCGGCAGCTCTATGCGTCCGGAAAACCAAGAACGGACGTGAGGTCCTGTTGTTGAGCAACCGGAGCGGCGCCAGGTGGGGCATTCCGAAAGGCAATATCGACATCGGCGAGACGAGCTCAAAAGCGGCAGCGCGCGAGAGCTACGAAGAGGCAGGGGTGCGAGGTCACGTAAGCGATGAGGTCCTGGGTACGTTCACCTACCGCAAACCCGGCCGCAGCTGGCCGTATCATGTCACGGTTCACGCTTTGGAAGTTTCCGAGATCGACGACGATTTCCCCGAGAGCGCGGAGCGGCGGCGCAAATGGGTGTCTCTGGCGGAGGCCGCCCGCCACGTCCATGAGCCGGGGCTGAGGGATGTGCTTCACCGCCTCCGGTCGCACCCGAGGAAACAGTATTTTGCTTAATCCGGGCGCCTGCCGAGAGAAGCGCATTTGTGACAGCTGCCGATCGGCTTGCCAGTTCAAAGCCCGATCGCGCTTCTGCACACTAGCGTCTTGAGTATCGCCTCGCCGAGTTTTCTTTAAGATTCCTCTCCTTCATCGGGGCTGCCGTCCTCTTTGGTGGCGTCACCACCCAATATCCGTTTGCCGGCTTCGCTGACTCCAACCGCAAACCCTCTTGCCGCCCCCGAAGCGACCAGTTCGGCGGCGATCAGCGGGTGCTTACGAAGCAGTTTTCCGATCATTTTTGCTGTAGCGGCCGCTTTGGCCTGCTCCAGCACTCCGTCGTCGGCGCGATCGCGCATCAGGGCTTCCAGCCGGCGCTTCTTCTTCCGGGGCGGCGCGGTCGCTAGTGAACGGCGACGCCCTTCCGAGGGTTTTGATCTGCGAGTTTCTTGGATTTTTTCGGCAGCATATCGCCGGCTGCATCGCGCACGACATCGATTGCTGCGTCCGATGCACGTTGGAAAGCTTCTCCGATCAAGCCCAGCGTGTTGGCGCCTTTGCGCCCGGCGGTCTTTGCAGCATCCGCGATCTCCTCGCGCTCCTCGACAAGGACAGCCGCCGCCGCGCCCGCACCAGCAACCAAGGCGCTGGCGAGAACATCACGTCCCGCCTTGTTGGCGAGCATGCCCTTGAGAATGGAATTCTTTCGGATTGTCTTCGGGACTTTATATCCGCCGATCTTCTTCGGGATTTTCATTTTGGCCATGACGGGCTCCTTTCGAGGGGGGGAAACGTCGGTAACTCCCCTCAAGTTCCTGCCTGAGATGAAGTCGCAATCGAAATTCCATCGCTTCGGCTGAAAAGCACGCAAAATAGCTTTTGACATTTCGCCGCACAGAATTTATCCATTTGGCTATATAGCTATGTGGTGATGTATGGACGACCAGCTTGACGCGATTTTCTCCGCACTCTCCGATCCCACAAGGCGAGCCATTCTCGCGCGGCTTGCGACGGGCAAGGCGACGGTGGCCGAACTCGCTGATCCCTTCGAGTTGTCTCAGCCTGCCATATCAAAGCATCTCAAGGTCCTGGAACAAGCCGGATTGATCCGGTCCGGCCGTGAAGCGAATTCGCGTCCCCGCGTCCTCGAACCGGCAGCGTTGAAGACGATTGCTGATTGGATGGCCGATTACAGACGCTTCTGGGATCAAAGCTTTGATCGCCTCGATGATTATCTGTCCAAGGTACAAGGATACGAAAATGACTAATCCGGAAACCGACACCGACAACAGCCGCGACCTGGTTCTTGTGCGAAGGTTTGATGCCCCATGCGATCTCGTTTTCAGGGCATGGACCGACCCGGAAGCCCTGGTGCAATGGTGTGGTCCTCACGGTTTCAAGGCGGTGGGCGACAGACTTGAAGCCTGGCCCGGCGGTAGACACCGCGCCTGCCTGATTGCGCCGGATGGAGAAGAGCATTGGGTCGGCGGAAAATATCTGGAGGTCGAGCCGCCGCACAGGCTTGTCTTCACACATGCCTGGGAGCGCGGAACCGGGCAAACCAGTCCCGAAACACTCGTCACCATCACCTTCAGGGAAAGTGACGGAGGCACGGAAATGACCTTTCGCCAAAGTGGCTTCGAAAGCGCATCCTCCCTTGCGGGTCATGAATCCGGCTGGTCGGAAAGTTTCGAGCGGTTGCGCTCTTTTGTTGAGACTGAATCCGAAGGGCGGAACAATGCATAAGGCGGCGATGAAGCTCTATTATTGCGAGACGCTCAATCCCCGCAAGGCCTGCGCCGCCGCTCGTTTTCTGCAGGCCGACGTCGAGTTCGTCAGGGTTGACCTCGCAGGCGGAGAACAGCGTAGCGCAGAATTCCTGGCGCTTAACCCGAACGGCAAAGTCCCGGTGCTGCAGGATGATGCCGGAACCTTATGGGAAGCCAACGCCATCATGTGCAGGCTGTCTGACACCGTCGCATCTGATTTCTGGCCGCATGACCACCGGCAGATCGACGTGCTGCGCTGGTTGAGCTGGGATGCCAGTCATTTCACCCTGCACGGGGCAACGCTGTGGTTTGAATCCCTGATCAAGCCGTTGTTCGGCGGGAAGCCTGACTTGGCCGTGATCGACGATGCGAAGGCGAGTTTTCGGCTGCATGCTCGCGTGCTCGACGATCATTTGGCCACCAACAGCGTCGCCGTCGGCAAGACGCTGACCGTTGCGGATTTCGCACTGGCCGCCGCACTTCCTTATGCAGCCGCTGCCGATATTCCACTCGCCGAGTTCCGGCATATCCAAACCTGGTACGAACGGCTTGAAGAACTGGATGCGTGGCGAAACCCTTTCCCAGCCTGAGAGGCCATAAGCGAAGCCCTTCTGCGAGCGTGAAGGCGTAACGCGTCTCGACCTCTTCTCCATAGGAAGGCTTTGTGCAATTATTGCCGCTACGCCGAGCACACCACGCCGCAACGGGCCGCGGTTGCTGCAAAGCGTTCCGGGCATTGCCAAACCGCGGGTCCATTCTGTCGTGAGCGCTACGAGATACTTGCTGATCTTGCCGCTGATGGCGGCCATCACCTACATGGCGGTCGTGGCCCTGGTCTTTTTTTCTCAGCGATCGCTGCTTTATCCCGGCGCCGGCGCCGCACCTCTGCCGGAGCCCGCAAGCTGGGGCGAGACGGTCCACATCAAGACGCCCGACGGCGAGCTGCTGCAGGGATTGTACAGCCAGGGCGACAGCGACAAGCCCTGCGTGCTGCTCTTTTTCGGAAACGGTGACCGCGTCGACAATTACGCCTTTCTCGCACAGGCGCTGGCCGCGCTGGGGATCGGACTGCTGGCGATTTCCTATCGCGGCTATCCCGGATCGACCGGCTCACCCAGCGAACAGGGGCTGCTGACAGACGGCATTGCCGCCTTCGACTGGCTTTCGGCCAAGGCCGGAAGCGGCATCGTTGTGCTCGGCCGGTCACTCGGCACCGGCGTTGCCGTCAATACGGCCGCGAACAGGCCGGCCGTGGGCGTCATTCTCGTGTCTCCGTACCTGTCGGTGCTGTCGGTTGCGCAGACGCGTTATCGGTTCCTCCCGGTCGCAGTTCTTCTCAAGGATCCCTTCCGCTCGGACCTCAACATCGGCAAAGTCAGACAACCGAAGTTGTTCCTGCACGGCCGGCTCGATGACAGCATCCCGCTTTCTTCAGGCGAGGCGCTGTACCGCCTCGCACCCGAGCCCAAGCAGATGGTGATCTATGACGGTGCGGGTCACAACGACATCTTCGACGATAACATGGTCGGCGACGTCATCCGTTTCGTGGAAGCGCTGAAAGCAAACGGGCCTTGAATCCGTCACGGACGGCACCCGATCAAGGGGCGAAGACCATCGCAGTTTGCCGGCTTCCGCTTCGAATCCATAAGCGCGTTGAACCAGCCCGACACGGATTTCATAGCGCCTATACCAGTCTGCCCTGCCCCGGCGTTGCGCTTCGACGTGATCGACAACCGCTTTCCATGCCCGGATGCTTTCCTCGTCCCGCCAATAGGAGTTGATGATGCCGAATCCGTCGGCACGGCGGGCGCTTTCGAAACCCAGAAATCCGGGCTGCTGCTGCGCCAGTTCCACCATCGCAGCGCCGACGTCACCATAGCCGTCTTCGACCTCCGTTCGTTGCGATGAGAAGCAGACGACGTAATAGGGCGGTGCAGGTAAGGTCGCGATAGACATGCCAACCTCTCGTTGCCGACAGACAGAGATCCTTGCAACCATCCGCCGAGCGGTCAATGCCGCAACGTCAAATACAGCCATCCCCGTCGCGTTTGAAAGCAACCGGGTCAGCTGAGGGAAGCGTCACGTCACCTTGCGTCTTACGAATGCGCCGGCCGCCAATGGGGATAAGTGACATAGGCGGTGAATGCGCCCTCCTCATGCGAGCGGATCGTCACGGTCTCGCCTTTCGGCATGTAGACGATCTCGCCCGGTCCGGCGCTCACCGTCCCGTCCTCCGTCGAAACCGAAAGCCGCCCTTCCAGAACGATCATGACGTCGTCGACCGCCATCGTTTCGGTCAGGCTCTGGCCGGCCGCGTAGCGTCCATAACCGATGGTGATCGGCCCGCCATGCCGCTCGTCGACGAGATTGCCGACGCGAATGTCTGCCTCCTGCCCCGGGGAAGGCTCCAGCGCAGCGTCGGCGATCGTGAATCTTTGCATCTTCATTGTCTACCTCCATGCCGCCGGCATAGGTAACGCGGAAATCTCCCGCGCCAAGGTGGCGCGATGTCCTGCCATTGGAACCGTCTGCGACACTCGGAAGGCTTCGCCAGCAAACGAAGGCGCGCTGAAATGAAGGGCTCTGACGCCGTGTCGAGCGGCGCCATATGCTGCGCCGGCGGCGAGTTGAGCGGGAACGCACCCCCGCTCTCCGTCATTCCAGGCCTTGAGCGTGGCATCCAGAGCCTTGGCCGATCACGCAAGGGCAGACCCTTGGGGAACGACAGCGAAAGGCGCCCCCTGCCCTGCGCCTGGCGGCGTGCACTCTTCGCTAGCCCTTGCTCGGCAAACGCGCGTGTGAATGGCGGATCGACATGGCACTTACCGTCCACGCAGCAGGGCCACGAAAGCCTCGGCTTCATCCGCGAATGAGTGGCAAAAGCCGCGCTGTCCGCATCCATTTGCCAGCCGCAACTGAGCTCCAGTGCACGAAGGGCGTGTGAGTTTGACAGAATTCTACCAGGAAAGAGCTAATTGGAAAGTCCAAAGGATCGGAGCATAGTCCGCCGAGTGGGGTTCAGCGCGCGTGGGAAATAGTGGGACACAGCACTCCTGCCGCCACGCTTCGACGACTTAGCAGGCACATTGATAGCTCGACGACTTAGCAGGCAACATTGATAGGTTGATGCGGAGGTAGCGTGTGATGGCGCAGGGCGTTGTTTCTCTCAGCGGGACTCTGACTCAGAATCAGACTTTGGCGGCAAACGTCACGGATGTTGACGGATTACCGTCAGGGACGGTCATTACCTATCAGTGGCAGCAGAGCAGCGATAACGGTGCCACGTGGAGCAATATAACAGGTGCAGCGACAGCCGCCCTGACCTTGCAGCAAGCTCAAGTCGGAAGGCGGGTGCGGGCAACCGCTGCTTACACCGATGCTTTGGGTAACCAGGAACTGGCTGCCAGCACCACCAATGCCGCCGTCGCCAACGCGACCGACATCGGCGTAGTCACGATCACCGGTACACCCCTGCAAGGCCAAGCCCTGACCGCCGCGGTGTCGGATCTGGATGGGCTCGCCAACGTGTCGATCACATATCGATGGCAGCAACTGATCGGAACCACCTGGAGCAACATCGCGGGCGCCACCGGTTCAACGTGGACGCTTCAGGCAGCGCAGGTCGGCAGGCAGGTCCGCGTCCAGGCAACCTATACCGATCAGTCGGGAGGAACCGAAAACAATCGAACCAGCTTGGCTACATCCCCGATCGTCGCGAGTAATCCTGCCGGCAACGACATTGGCGTCATCTCCATCATCGGGGCCGCAACTCAAAATCGGACGATCGCGGCGGGCGTTACTGATGTTGACGGGCTCCCCTCCGGGACCATCGTCGCTTACCAATGGCAGCAAAGCAGCAATGGCGGCGGCACGTGGAGCAACATTGCCGGCGCCACTGCGAAAACACTCAGCCTGCAGCAAGCACTGGTTGGGAAGCAGGTTCGAGCGACCGCCACCTACACCGATGCCCTTGGTAACAACGAGACGGTCGCCAGCGGTCCGACGACGGCAGTCGCCAACCTGAACGACGCAGGCGTGGCGACGATCACCGGTACGCCCGTTCAAGGCCAAGCCCTGACCGCGGCCGTTACCGACCTCGATGGGCTCGCCAACGTGTCGATCACCTATCGCTGGCAGCAGCTGATCGGGACGACCTGGACCGACATCGCCGGAGCCACCGGTCCGAACTGGACACTGCAGGCGGCGCAGGTGGGCCGGCAAGTCCGTGTGAGGACCACTTACACCGATCAGCTGGGTGGTGTCGAAACCAACCGCGCGAGCGCGCCGACCGCGACGATTGCCGGTGCCAACAACCGTCCGGGTGCGCTTGGCATCAGCGGGACCGCGACGCAGGGTCAATTGTTGACGGCCGCTGTCACCGACGCGGACGGTGTGCCGGGATCGGTGACCTATCAATGGCAGCAGAGCAGCAACGGCACCACGTGGAGCAATATCGGCGGAGCGACTGCCAATACGCTGACCCTGCAGCAGGCCCAGGTCGGCAATTTCGTGCGGGCAACGGCCAGTTACATCGACAACCTCGGCAACAGCGAGAATGTCACCAGCCCGGCGACGCCCTCGGCAGTCGCCAATGTCAATGATCCCGGCGTGATCTCGATCAATGGCATAGCGAGCCAGGGCCAGACCTTGACCGCCAGCCTCAGTGACATCGATGGCCTGCCGGCAAGCGTCAGCTATCTGTGGCAGAGCAGCGACAACGGCAGTACGTGGACCGACGTCGCGGCCGGGCAAAGCCTGACGCTGGGCAGCAGTCTCGTCGGCAAGCGCCTGCGGGTGAATGCCACTTATACCGACCTGCGTGGCACTGGCGAGACCGTCGTGAGCGCGGCGACTGCCCCGATTACATCAGTAAGTTCAAGCCCCGTCAGCCTCTTCACCACCCAGACGCCGGCCCAGCCCAACTTCACCGACGGACCTGGAGTGGACTGGGAAGTCGGGATGCGCTTCGTCAGCAGCAATACCGGTTCGATCCAGGCGATCCGCTATTACAAATCTCCCAGCGAGACCGGCACGCATGTCGGCCGCATCTGGTCGGCTACCGGGCAGCAGCTGGCAAGCGTCACCTTCACCAATGAGACGGCCTCAGGCTGGCAGCAGCAGACCTTGGCAAGCCCGCTGGTCATCAATGCGGGCACCACCTACGTCGTCTCGGTCAATGCCAACAGCTACTATTCGCTGACCTCGAACGGCTTCGCCAACCCCATCAGCAATGGTGGATTGACCGCCCCGGCCGGCGCCGGCGTCTACAACGAAACCATCGGCACGTTTCCAGCCCTCGTCTACCAGAACGAAAACTACTTCCGCGATGTCGTGTTTTCTGCTGCGGCGGCCAATCCCAACAACCAGCCGGGTGCGCTTGGCATCAGCGGGACCGCGACGCAGGGTCAATTGTTGACGGCCGCTGTCTCCGACGCGGACGGTGTGCCGGGATCGGTGACCTATCAATGGCAGCAGAGCAGCAACGGCACCACGTGGAGCAATATCGGCGGAGCGACTGCCAATACGCTGACCCTGCAGCAGGCCCAGGTCGGCAATTTCGTGCGGGCAACGGCCAGTTACATCGACAACCTCGGCAACAGCGAGAATGTCACCAGCCCGGCGACGCCCTCGGCAGTCGCCAATGTCAATGATCCCGGCGTGATCTCGATCAATGGCATAGCGAGCCAGGGCCAGACCTTGACCGCCAGCCTCAGTGACATCGATGGCCTGCCGGCAAGCGTCAGCTATCTGTGGCAGAGCAGCGACAACGGCAGTACGTGGACCGACGTCGCGGCCGGGCAAAGCCTGACGCTGGGCAGCAGTCTCGTCGGCAAGCGCCTGCGGGTGAATGCCACTTATACCGACCTGCGTGGCACTGGCGAGACCGTCGTGAGCGCGGCGACTGCCCCGATTACATCAGTAAGTTCAAGCCCCGTCAGCCTCTTCACCACCCAGACGCCGGCCCAGCCCAACTTCACCGACGGACCTGGAGTGGACTGGGAAGTCGGGATGCGCTTCGTCAGCAGCAATACCGGTTCGATCCAGGCGATCCGCTATTACAAATCTCCCAGCGAGACCGGCACGCATGTCGGCCGCATCTGGTCGGCTACCGGGCAGCAGCTGGCAAGCGTCACCTTCACCAATGAGACGGCCTCAGGCTGGCAGCAGCAGACCTTGGCAAGCCCGCTGGTCATCAATGCGGGCACCACCTACGTCGTCTCGGTCAATGCCAACAGCTACTATTCGCTGACCTCGAACGGCTTCGCCAACCCCATCAGCAATGGCGGATTGACCGCACCGGCCGGCGCCGGCGTCTACAACGAAACCATCGGCACGTTTCCCACCCTCGTCTACCAGAACGAAAACTACTTCCGCGATGTCGTGTTTTCTGCTGGATCAAGCGTTGCCTTGCGGGACAACGCCACCATCTTCGTGAGTGAATCAGCGGGCGCTGCAACCATCACCGTCGTTCGCACAGGCAGCACGAGCGGGCAGCTGACACTGGAGTACACGACCAACGAGATCGGCGGAGCCGGAGCGGCCCAGGCTGGAGCGGACTATACGCAACCGACCTTCAATGGCCGGGCGAACACCGGACAAGTTGTTTTCGCGGACGGCGAGAGCAGCAAGACGTTTGTCATCCCGATCGTCAATGACCCTAATGCCGAAGGGACCGAGACATTTTCTGTTGGCATCCAGAATCCCGGGCCTGGTGGCTCGCTGGCGGCGCCGCGGACTGTTCTGGTCTCGATAGTCGACGACGATTCCGCACCCACCATCTCCTTGAGCAATCCGGTCATCACCTTGTCGGAGGCGGCGGCCACCGCCACTATCACGGTTCAGCGCAGCGGAAACATCGATGCCACGGCATCCGTTGCATATGCAACGAGCAATGGCAGCGCGATCGCCGGCTCCGATTATACGACAACAACGGGCGTGCTGACATTTGCCGCAGGGCAAGCGATCCAGACCATTTCTGTTCCGCTGCTCAACAACACGACGGCTGAGAGCAATGAAAGCTTCACAGTAAACTTGAGCAACCCCACAGGTGCTGTCCTGGGGAGCCAAGCGACAGCGACCGTCAACATCCTGGACGACGACAGCAACCTGGGCAATCTGGTCCGACAGACCGTCGTGTCCGGCTTGAGCGAGCCGACGGCCTTGGATTGGACCCCCGATGGCCGCTATATGGTTGTCGCGCAACAGAATGGCATTGTGCGGGTGGTGGACAACGGCACGCTGAGATCGACGCCGCTTGTCGACTTGTCCAGCCAGGTCAACTATACGCCCGGCGATCGGGGGATGCTGGGGATGGCTATTCATCCGAACTTCGCGGCAAATCCATACGTCTATCTGCTCTACACTTACGATCCGCCAGAAACCGCGAATGGAACCGGCCTGGCGGGACCTGACACCAAGGGGAACCGTCCTTCTCGCCTCGTTCGGCTTACGGTCAACCCCAACACGATGATCGCCGATCCGGCCAGCATGGTGGTGCTGGCCGGTACCAATAGCACCTGGGCATACACCAGCCGTCCGGATCTCGACAGCACCGGCGCTGTGAACATACCGCCGTCCGGCATCGTCAACGGCACCACCATTACCGCCCCTGCAAGCCAAATCGAGGTGGGAACGCAGGACAACGATCCAGATCGCGCCGGAATCCAGAATCAGAATATTCGGGACTATCTGGCGACGGACAGTGACTCCCATTCCAACGGAGCTGTCCATTTCGGGCCCGACGGCATGCTGTACTTCAGCAACGGAGACGGCACGTCATACAATTTCATGGACCCTCGCACGGTTCGGGCTCAAGACGTTCACAATCTGTCCGGCAAAGTCCTGAGGATAGATCCCATCACCGGCGCGGGCGTTCCGGGGAACCCCTTCTATGACCCCGCAGATCCGAACAGCAATCAGTCCAAGGTATTCTATTCCGGCGTGCGCAACGCCTATCGCTTCACCTTCGATCCGGTGACCAAGCTGCCCGTGCTCGGAGATGTCGGCTGGACCAGTTGGGAGGAAATAAATACCGGCCCTGCAGGATCCAATTTCGGTTGGCCGTATCTGGAAGGTCCTGCCCAAACCGGCGGCTACCAGAATCTCCCTCAGGCGATCAGCTTCTACAACAATGGGAACCGAAACAGCCCTTCTGATCAGGCTGCTGTTTTTCCGCTGCTATCGAGAAGCCACGGCTCGCCTGACAACGCCACTGCGATCACGGTCGGGGACTTCTACAACGACAACACCCTGATGTTTGCGGATCTTGTCAATGGAAATGTCTACACCGCAACAATGAACGCAAGCCGGCAGATCTCGAACGTACAGGTCTTCGACACGAACGTCCCCTATTTGGTAGACATTGAGAAGGGACCGGACGGCTGGCTTTACGCTGCTGATTTGGGTACCGGCACTATCCGGCGCTGGGCAGACCCCAATGTGCCGACCGGCGGGAGCCTGTTGACACCAACTTGAGCGGGTCAAGCCCGAGGACGGCGGGGTCGGGTGGGCCTTGATCGCCTTGCGGCGGCGCTTCTCTCATCGGCGTGGCGAGTTTTCGAACTTTTCCTGGCTGGGCGATGCCATCTGGTCGCGAAAATCCGAACTCTGAGACCGATTTCAACGACAGATGTTCGCCGGCGCCTTCGACGGTGCTGAGCCAACGACAACAGGCGGTGCTCAACCGTTTATGATGACGCGAATGTTCTCGAAGCTGCCTTGGGCCAGTTCATGGCGCGGAATCCAGCGATGGTGAGAGAATGGGAGCGGCGTTGCGCCTCTTGCTGATGGCCCTCCCCAACCTCCGTCATTCCAGGCCTTGAGCCTGGAATCCATGGGCCAGCTGAGAGGGCCGGCGTGGGTCCTCGGGTCCCGAGGACGACGGAGGGTGGGGCGGGCTCCGGGGCAGATCCAGCGATAGTTGAGGAATATCAGCAGGCATGTGCCACTTGCAGTCCGTCCTCCCCAACCTCCGTTGCGCCTCTTGCCGATGGCCCTCCCCAACCTCCGTCATTGCCTTGAGCCTGGAATCCATGGCCGCAGTCGACGAGGCCGGCGTGGGTCCTCGGGTCAAGCCTGAGGACGACGGAGGGTGGGGTGAACCTTGTACACCGGGGTATGCGCAGGCTCAAGAAAGCGCGCGCGCCGTCCTTAGCGGAAGCCGCCGCTGGCGGCCAGCCGTTCGCCGGTCAGCCAGCGGGCATCGTCGGAAGCGAGGAAGACCGCGACGCCGGCGATATCGTCCGGCTGGCCGATGCGGGCAAGCGGCGTCTGGGCGACGACGGTCTGCTCGAGATCCGAGCCGATGACGCCGGCCGTGTGTGTGCCCTCGGTCTCGACCATACCCGGCAGGATGGCGTTGACGCGGATCTTGCGCGGGCCGAGTTCCTTGGCGAGCACACTGTTGATGCCCTCCACGGCGCCCTTGGTGCCGGTATAGACGGCAGAAGCGGGCGGCGCCATGCTGGTGACGACCGAGGAGATGTTGATGACGCTGCCGCCCTCGCCGAGATGCTTGACCGCCGCCTGGGTGGTCAGGAGAACGCCGAGAACGTTGACGTCGAAGATGCGGCGATAATGTTCCTCGGTCACTTCCTCGATCGAGGCGAATTCGTATACGCCGGAATTGTTGACCAAGACGTCGAGCTTGCCGAATTCCCTGACGGCGGCATCGACCACGCCCTGGGCCTGTTCGGCCTTGGAAACATCGCCCTGAACCGCAATCGCCTTGCCGCCGGCCGCGCCGATCGCTTCGACCACCGCATCGGCTCCCGCCTTGCTCGAGGCGTAATTCACCACGACTTTCGCCCCTTCGGCCGCCAGCGCCTTGGCAATGGCGGCGCCGATCCCCTTGGAGGCCCCCGTAACCACTGCGACTTTACCCGTGAGCTTCGCCATATTCCATTCCTTCTGATCTGGACTGCCGCCGGGAGTGGCGGCTTGTTCCATAGTTCAGAAATTCGGAACTGTTGATCTTAATGTCAAGGGGCGCTATATAAAATTCATGAGACCGCTCTTTCACCCAGCCCTGGAGGACATACGGCCGGAGGCGATCCTCTATGCGCTGTCCGATCCCGAGCGCGTCGCCATCTTTGCAAAACTTGCCACCGCCGGCTGCGGCGGGACGTGCTCGGCGCTTGCCGACCTCGGCGACCGCGTCATCCCAAAATCGTCGCTGTCGAACCATTTCAAAGTGTTGCGTGAATCCGGCCTGATCCGCAGCGAGCGCCAGGGGGTGGAGATGCGCAACCAGACCCGCTGCGCCGAACTCGACCAACGCTTCCCGGGGCTGATCAGGTCCATTCTGGTGGCTTACGGGCAGTTTCCCGGGCAGTTGGAGACGATGTCGGGGGAACAAAGCCGCGACAGGCAATGAGCCGAAGCGGTATTGGCCGAGGCTTTACGCCTGACCGATGAGACGGAGATTTTAAATGCCCGGCAAACGTCATGGTTCGCCGGGCGAATTGAACACAAGATGCCTCAAGCCACGCTCGCGGTCGGCAGGCGTGCGTGAAGAAGGCAGCCGGTTTGGCGGCGCCTCCTGTTTCGTCAGGCCGGACGTCTGATCATTCTTGCAATAGCGATCAGGATGCAGGCTCCGATGAAGCCCGCGATCAGATAACCCAGCCATCCGCCAAGGGCGACGCCGAAGAGCGACAGGATAAAGTTGGCGACAATGGCGCCGACAATACCGAGAAGAACGTTCATCAGCACGCCCATGTTGCTCTTCATGAACATCTCGGCGAGCCAGCCGGCGATGCCGCCGATGATGATTGCGGCGATCCAGCCGATACCTTCATTTTCCATAGGATTTCCCCATTGTGAATCATTGAGCGCCGGCTGTCCCGCAGATCGAGCGACGATGGCCAAGCGACAAGACTATAACCTTCAGCGAGGCGAGTTGGTTCCGTAAGCCCCCGCCCCCATGGCGGTGCGTGCCGACGCCGCGGCTTCTCGGACGCAATTCAAGCGTCTCCCGGATAAGTTCAACCCTCCCCATGACGCTCGATCGCCTCGGCGAGGCCGATCCAGTGCGGACGGTTGTTCCACCAATGGACATGATCCGGGGCGGGAAAGGCCGGATCGGCGAATGTGCCGCCGGCGATGACGACCGAGCCGGGAAAATAATCTCCGGATTTCGAGAATCCACCGCCGCCGCAGATCCGACAGAAGGCTTTCATCACATCGGGCGTGCTTTCGCCTTGCGGAAACCAGGTCGAATAGTCGCCGGAGACGATCCGGACATCCCCCTCGCGGAACCAGACATTGTGTGACAGCGCGCTGCCGGATGCACGCTGACAACGGGTGCAGGTGCAGATGTGGTTGTGCAAGGGGTCGCCATCGACCTCCAGGGAAAGCGCGCCGCAGGGACACTTGGCATGAAAGATGGGCATGTCGATCCTCGGGCTGACAAACACTTGTGACCTCACGGCTGCGGGGTCGACAAGTTGCAGCATAATTTCCGCCTTGCCGAAAGCGAGACGGCCGGGACAAAGATCACTCGGTGAATGGAGCACGGTGACACGCCGCGGTGCCGCGCCACAGCTCACCCCACCCTTCGTTGTGGCTTGACCCGAGGACCATGCCGGCCTCATCGATTGCGGCCGTGGATCCCAGGCTCAAGGCCTGGGATGACGGAGACGGGGGCGGTTGGTGCCATGCTTGCTGCCGGCGTGGCGGATGGTGGTGCGCTCTTCGGCAGCCCGGTCCATCCGCCGGCGCCTTGATCGGGCCTTCAAGCAAAGCGCATCGCTGATCGCGCACGCGCCTTCGCCGCGACTTCGGCACGGTCGCGAGGCGGCTGCGAGGTCTCCAGCGAATGAAGCAGTTCGTGGGCGCATTTCGCGATGGCATTGACCGCATGCTCGAAGGCGGCCTCATTGCGTTTCGAAGGCTTGTTGGTTCCGCTCAGCTTCCGCACGAACTGCAGTGCGGCGTCGTGGATCTCCTCGTCCGTCGCCGGCGGATCGAAATTGAAGAGAGGCTTGATATTTCGGCACATGACTTGCTCCCGGTCGTCTCCCTCCCATTCGGGAGGATTGCTTCCCCTAAACTAGTCGCGCGAGCGGAAATGACAAACAGTCTAGTCGTCAGCAACTCACTCGGCAAACACGCGGCAGCCGAAGTATGGCAGCAACAGCACCCCACCCTCCGTCATCCCACAGCCGCAATCGACGAGGCCGGCATGGGTCCTCGGGTCAAGCCCCATAGGCGCTAACTTAGCCGTCGATGTGCGATGGCGCATCGCCTTCGCGGAGGCTCGCGCAGCCGATGGAGCAGCTGGTCGATGGCGATGGGCCTGATGGTCGCGTGCAAGACAGCGATAGAGA
>NZ_RQIH01000028.1 GCF_003939025.1 Rhizobium sophoriradicis | reverse complement strand
AACTGCGAAGCCCGAGTTTTGTGGAACCGAAAGCGCTTGTACTTTCGCATGATCCAGGCCTTGAGCTTCCGATTGACATAGTCAGCCAGAGAGAACAGGTCCGAACGACTGAACCGCCCGTAATAGGCAATCCATCCCCGGAGGAGCGGATTGATCTGTTTGGCGATTTCAGCCAGCGTCCCCGGCGTTTGCCGCGGAATGTTCAAGCTCTTGATCGTGGCCCGCATCGATTTTAGCGCCGCCGGACTGGCCGCTGGGGTATAGCCACAGAAGAACTCATTCCGCTGTGAAGTCGCCACCTGTCGCGGCCTGAACTGGTATCCAAGGAAGTCAAATTTGACAGTCGGATACATTTCCCCAAGAAGAGCGGCTCTAAATCCGGCTCAATCATCTGCTTGACCACCATCTGCGCGATCCGATCACTGACCGTCGGCACACCCAAAACCCTTTCGCCTCCAGTCTTCTTTGGAATGGAGACGGCGCGCACCGGCGGCGGAAAGTAAGCCCCAGAAGACATCCGATTCCAGATCTTGTAGAGATTTCTCGCAAGGTCTTTGTCAAACATCTCCAGGGTCTCACCGTCCACCCGGCTGCACCACGGTTGGCTTTGACCGCTTTGTAAGCTTCGTACACTTGCCGCTTCTCAATCCGAAACGGCTTGTCTGTCGTACCTATCGAAGTCATCCTGTTTCCAGTTGTTCCAAACAATGCGACCACCTGATCCGATCCCTTTGCTCCGGCCCCATTACAGGGCCCTCAACGCTCATACGGATCGGTCCGCCCCGGTCTCCTGCATCGGTACTCTCGCCTTACGGTTTCTCCGCTTGGGCTTCTCCCTTGGCATCAGGAGCCTGGTTCCTGCAGTTCCGCGTGAAAGCCTGTGTCCAACTCACGCCCCCTCTACGCCGGTCGCCGCCCGCCCAATCATCAGGCACCCGGCCGACTTGTCCCAGGATGACGAAACAGTCCTGGTTTCGACGACGCTTAGATTCATAACGGCGCGTCTTCGGAGGGTTCACTTTCGTTCGTCTTTCGGACACGCACCTGCTCGGATCTCGTCCGAACTTTTCATCCGACGCTCACCACCACGGCTCTTTATCGCAGCAGCTCGGACTGGTTTGAGACCCGCTCCTGAAAGCCGATCCCGGAGGGCCATCCTCCATCATTCACGCAGCTTCACGTTACGGGGTTAGCTCATACTGAACTCCTTCCGTGCCTCTGCAGCACACTTTCATCGATGAAGACCAGCCGGCTTGGATCGAGGCCAGCCTGCCAGGATCGCCAGCGCTGTCGCCGTCGCGCGACGTCAACTCGCGCCTGCTCAAGGGCGAACAGTGTTTTTTTGAACCGTAGCCCCTCGCGCCGCAGAAACTGCCATACGGTGTCGTGGGATATGCGTCCCGTAACTCGGTGCTCATAAAGGTGCGCAATCCAGCGCCGCCTGTTGAATCAGACCGGCTTTTCCCGGTCCCGCCACGCCTTTGCAAAGTGAATGATTTAGCCAGTCAACGAAGGACCGTTTGTGAGGGCTGGCAGGAATGGTGTCACCTATCTGTTCGAGGTACGCGTAAAATCTGGCGGCTGCGCTGTCCAATCCTTGGCCGCGAACGATACTGGGTCGATTCAGCTGCGTGTCCACGGCAGGCAATTTGCCAAGCACTTCTACGCGGCCGACTGTATCTGCGATGTCGTCGGCAATCTGATACGCATGCCCGAGCAATTCCCCCACCTTAGACCACGGAGCCGGATCAGCACCACTTACCAGGGCACCGCACGTGGCCGCCGCGACAAAGAGGGAGCCGGTCTTGTAATGGTGATAGCGGTCGATAGCGACGTGCGTCATTGCCTCCATCGACTGTCCGGCGATCAGTCCGTGACTGGGGCCGACCGCCTCCGCAACCACCTCGATCATGCGCCCGCCCAACTCAGGTGTTAGTGCAGCCTGCAAGCTGAGGTATTTGAAAGCCATCACGATCAAGGCATCGCCGGCCAAAACGGCGATAGGCTCTCCGAAAAGCCGGTGCACCGTCGGTCTGCCGCGACGTAGCGCGGCGTTATCGAAGCAAGGCAAGTCGTCATGCACCAACGAGGCACAGTGCAGCAATTCAATTGCTGCCGCGGCTCTTGTCGCCAGCTCAGGATGTTTTTCGCCGCACACATAGGAGACTTTCAAGCAGAGCTTGGGGCGCATCCGGGAGCCACCTGGAAACACTGCCGCGTCCAGCGCTCCACGCAAGTGAGCCGGCGCAGCCGGACTTAGAGCAGTATCCATGGCAGCTCGCAGCGCCTGCTCGATGAGCTTGTCGCTATCGCCAACCACGTCGGCTTGGTGATTCGAAGTCATATCGCATCTCCACTTTTGAGACGAAAACGAAAATTGGGCGTAGTCCAACCGGTGCCAAACGAAAGGCAAATTTCGCTGTGTCTCTTCAGGTTCTAGGCACCGTTAAATTTAGCGGATGCGGCCGCCAACATGCGGCACCGGCGTCACCAACGAAACCGCGTGCCAGTGGGAGCCTTAACTCGGCAAGGCGATCTCCCACTGGAATCCCTTGAAGCAGTCTCATTCGCGGCGACATGACATCTGGACGAATTCGGTTATTTCGATCGCGCGCGAAGAACATTGGCTCCGGCGGCGCTGTCGGCCAGAATGGCATCGCTCTCAACGTCTTGATCCAAAGCTGAAGAGGCTCCCGCGCTGAGCAGTGGCTGGTGACAAAGCTCTTTGGATCGGCTGCACGCCGCCGCGCGTGATGATCGCTGACGAGCTCCGTCGTACGGTACGACATGGGCGAAGATGGGCCTTACATCTAAAGGTGTTGGTCATCGTCGATAGTAACCACTGGAGCTTGGACCGGAACCATTGCCGGCAGAGATCTGGGCTCTTACAAGCAATTGGTGTGCCACCAGAGCATTGTTAGTGAATGTTCCAATGGCGACAGAAGGCGCCTTCCGGTGCTCACCGTGTGTCGGGAGTCTCGGATTGTGCCACTCCGCCTAGTATGTGAACACCGTCAACCTTGCGAGCGATCCGTCCGAAGGCCGACCCAGCATTGGGAGTGAATTGGGTCGAGCTCACAATGCACGTCGGCGCTTGCATCATGCCAGCCTGTCAATGTGCGCGATCGCACACGACTGTCAGCTTTGCGTCAATTACGATCGAACCGATGCTTTTGACGTTTCACGAGGTTACGCTGCCGATAGACCCAGCGTGAGAAGACGACTGAGCCCTTCCTGTTGTTCTTCGTCGCGATGTTGCCGAGCCTTACACTCGACCGGCTTGGCGAGGATTTCGGCGCTGCCGTAGCCCTTGTCGGCCGGCAGGAAACCGTTTCGAGAAGTCGGTCCCCGACCGCCTTTTGCTAGCGGACTAAAAGGTCGGAGCAGGTGGATCTATACAGCGCTTTCTTTCGAAGCCCTGGTTGAAGGAGGCGGAATTTTCAGAGAGCATCGAACCTACACGCTAGCGGGAGCGGTAACCGATATGGGTTCTTGGCTGAGTGATTTCCAGCACGGCGGAGCTTTCCCAGCTAGCCAAATGGGATATCGTGGGACGGGGAAACGGATCGGTTTTCGAGGATTATTTCTTATCGTCCTCAACGAAGACGGCTTAGAAGATGTTGAGCATTGAATGTGAATTTTCGCTCAAATTCGACGCAACCTAGATGATTCAGTGGCGGGTGCGACCATAGCCGCCTCATCTTTCATGGAACTGGGCGACCGGTCTAGCGAGCCTGTTTTGCATGCATTCATGAAGCAATTTGGCTAAACCCTCAAATATTTGCTATAACGCAAAAAATGCCCAAAATGGGTATTTAAAACGGTTGTAGTGTGGCGATGACACGTGGTTCAAATCGGTTCAGGTTGGCTCAAGCCTACAACGAGTGGCAGGAAAACAGGGACGTGCGGTGACGGAAGATCTAGCAAGCTACAGAAGTTCGAGAGGCCTCGTCAGCACCGCCGATCCGGAGGTTGACAAGGCGATCTATCGAAAGCCGGGCTTCGGCGGCGAAATTACATCCCTGGGTCACATGGAGGAACTGATCAGCGCGTTCCTGAAAAAGACACGCCAAGCGCAGGGCCTGTCTCGCGCGGACGTTGCTCCAATGCTTGGTCTGTCCATCCCTGTATACGGACGCTACGAGCGGGCATTTTCCAAAATGACTGTTACTCGGATGATCCATCTGTGTGAGATTCTTGGCTTCATGCCTATCGATATGATCTTTGAAGCTGCGCCACATCTTTGGGGCCGCACATCGGAGGAGGCCGAGGATTGTCTCACACTGGCGAGGATTCTCAGGAGACTTCCGACCGGCACGACGCGCGACCTAATTCGGCTCCTGCAGCGAATGATCCCCGATGACGACGAGAGCGACAGAGGTATCAGTGATGTAGCGGAGACCGTGAAGTGATCTGGGTTTGTCTATGACGCCCCTGACCAGTAGCAGTGTTGGTGATAGCCGGGTATCGCAGCCGACGCGCTGTCGTCGGTGTGCAGACACCCGCAATCTCACAACTTAGTTTTTCACTCGTTTTCCGTCTGATCAACAATACGCGGCGATTGCGCAATATTCGATCGTTGGTTGGCGTCGATCTCGCTCGATGCTCGAGCGATTTGTCGGCGAGCGACGCCAAGTCTATTTGCATGCGCTTTGCTTCGACAGTAGGGTCTGTCATCAACTCCCTCATTGGGTTCTCCTGTGTGGGTATTCGAGCTGCCGGCGCGCATGCTTTGATTTCAAATTGCCAAATCTAAGCCCGTCCTCTCCGCGCCTCTGTTCCATCGCGCCGATCCTTTTTGCCATTCGGCTCGGAAATAGCCATTCGACATCACGATCAGGTTCCGCGAAAACGGGGGCGAGTCGCTGAGACTGGAAACGCTGTTCATGGCTGTCGCCGTTCAGAGGTACTATGAGGGCATCGCCTAGAGCAGCCAACACGCGCAGCCTTGATTGGTTTGCCGTGAACCGAGAGTCTCCGCGTGCAGGACAAAAGGCCACCATGCCCGCACACGACGTCCCTAGTGCTAGACGAGGAAATGCAGTGACCGTTATCACCAAAATCACTGAAGGCATTCAGTGCCAATTTGGCGCAAGTGGATAATCCTTGCGTGAAGCGATTTCGGTGTGAGCTATATCTATGTACTTGCGATCAATGATATATTTTGGTAAACGATAGCTATCGGGTGAGGTTCGCCTGGACCAAAATGCGCCAAATGAGATCGAAATCGAAACATTGGTGGTTTCAAGCACATCACTTTCCGTATAAAGTGCTCTGGCGCATTTACCTCAGTCGGAGCAATGTCAGGACCATCATTGAAGCAATGGATTAATGAACTCGGTTTGCAACAAGTCGATGATCCAGGCATAGACAAGCCGGTCTATCGAAAACCTTTTGACGGACGGATTGCACTTAGCGCCGAACTCGAAAACTTGATCAGCATCAGCCTTCGCGAAGCCCGCGATAAGCGAAAACTACCGCGCTCGAAACTGGCGCCCTTGCTTGGCATCACTAAGCAGGTCTACGGCCGGTACGAAAATGGAGTATCCCGCTTGACCGTGAGCCGACTGATTCATCTGTGTGAGGTTTTGGATGCCACTCCGGAAGAGATTATCGCCCCGGCGGCACCTTATCTTTGGGGCGAAACTGAAACCAAAGCGGTTCTGCTGCTGGCTACTATCGTGAAGTTGCGGACTTTCGATGAAGAGATCTTGCAAGATATTTTCAGCTTACTAAGCCGCATAGACGAGACCGGTAGCGATAGCGGCGATCGTGCCGTGAAAGTCGCGTCTACCAGCGCCACTGCAGACGATCGCAAATAGGACGTAGATCGCTAGCGTCAATAAACAGAACGTGCGTCCCTGATGAAGTTCTATCAGAAACCGCGACCAACGCTCGCGCCGTTGCAGGTTGCCGAAGCAAGCTTTGCGCAGGCGGTTAGGACTAGCAAGCGGCCGTTCATCGCCAAAGCACTCCGGGACATAGGTGGGTAAACGGGGGGCGCAGTTGGGTCAACTGGTCCAACTCATCCCTGCTTTCGGCCGCTGGAGGGGACGCGCGGTCGTCTTTACGCGGCAAGTGCCAGGGAGGTCACATCAAAGTCTAAGAAACCCGTATATTCAACATACAAAGCATCGATAATTCCATTCATGCAATCCATTTTACCAATCTCCCGTGATGATGCATTAGGAATGATCTCAGACGCGAGTGACGGCGAAACATTTGACGATCCGGACTGGCTATAGCGCGAACCCGAGCAACGGCGCCGACATGCAGCGGGGTGGCCGCTGCTTCGATCGCACAATGCGTGCTTCAAAAACAGCAGCAGGAAATACCAAAGGAGGTCTTTGCATGCGTTCTGAGGTGCGGTGGAAGCTGTGCTGGGAAAACGAGCTGAAACTCATCGACCATGTCGATTCTCCCGAGTTCTTTCGCAAAGCCTATGGGCCGACCGGGGTCTTCAATTTCAGTGGCAGCCAAAGCTGGGCAAGGCGCGCCGACAACGCGCATTGGCAGGCGACCGGCGCTGACAAGGGCGCGCGCGGCGATGAAGAGTCAGCGGCCAGCCGTCCTTTAGTTCACTGGACTTTCCGGCTCCGGCAAGTCGCCAATGCGCTCGACCGGCTGCTGCATGCCCACGGGAAGCACACCTACATCCTCGACGGCGACAACGTGCGCCACGGGCTCAATCGCGACCTGGGCTTCAATCAATCCGATCGCGTCGAGAACATCCGCCGCGTGCCGAGGTCACCAAGCTGATGGCCGATGCTGGGCTGATCTTCCTCGTATCCTTCATCTCGCGTTCCGCGGCGAACGCCGGATGACTCGCGAACTGATGGAGGAGGGGGAGCTTATCGAAATCTTCGGCGACACGCCGCTCGAGGAATGCGCGCGACGCGGTCCGAAGAGGAAGGCGCTTGCCGGCAAGATCGCCAATTCCACCCGAGTTTCCTCGCCGTACGAGATCCTGGGAGCCCTGAGTTACATCTCGAAACGGTTGGCCACGACCCTGCGGAGTTGGCGTTTGAGATCGAACAGTTCCTCGAAAGGCGAATGGAGCAAGTACGCATGAGTGTGAGAGTGGGGAGGCTTGACCATTGGCGGCTTGAGGCGGCCGCGGCGGTCCCTGGCCTATTAACTACGCGGCGACCGTAGCAGCCCGCAGGCGGCCGCGCCAACGTCCGATGCGATGTTGGCTTCAACAGGAGACAGCCGATCACGCGCTCACGACTCGGCTTACTGAAACGGAGAAAAGATATGGCTGATGCAAAGCTGCAAGCCGTGCTTTCGGCTCTTTCGCCGATGGCGAGACAGCTAAATGCGCTACCCTCCAATCAACCGGGGCGAGATGCGAACTTCGTTAGACTAAACACGAATGAGAATCCGTTTCCGTTGCCGATGATGGTGTTGCAAAGTGCGCTGGCGGCCCTCGAACGGCATTATCTGTATCCCGAAGATGACAATCTGAGCTTGCGCGACGCAGCCGCCAGCGCGTATGGCCTCTCCCAGGATCAGGTGGTCGCCGGGAACGGCTCGTCGGAGCTGCTTGGGCTCATCTACAGAGCATTCCTCGACCCGGGAGATAGCGTTGCGATGATATCGCCAGGTTTTTCCTTTAACCGCAAACTGGCCAAGTTGCAGGGTGCCAGATTTCTCGAAATCGAATGGGGCGAGTCTTATTCTCTGCCAATCGAGCAGCTGCTTCTTGGTCCAGCAAAAGATGCAAAATTCATACTGCTGGCCAATCCGAACAATCCAACGGGAACATTCGTTCCGGTGGCTGAAATCGACCGCCTCGTCGCGCAATCGGACCAGTTGATAGTGGTGGATGAAGCGTATGTCGACTTTGCACCCGATGATGCCCTGCGCCTAGTCGATCGTCATCCAAACCTTCTAGTATTGAGAACACTTTCGAAAGGCTTTGCAGCCGCGGGAATTCGCGTCGGTTTCGGCTTTGGTCATCCCGAACTTATTGGGAGGCTACGCAACCTGCAAAATGTCTTTAACATGAACGTGATCGGCCATGCGGTGGGCATTAGTATCCTTTCGCACCGCGCCGACTACGACGAGAACCACAGATATATTAAACATGAAAGACACAGAACGACCACTGCCTTGTCTCAATTGGGCTTTTCTGTCATTCCCTCCCACACAAACTTTTTGCTAGCTCGGGTGCCACCCGGACGAGATGGCAAATGGTGGCAAGCGTCTTTGGATAGGCAGAACATACTTGTAGCCGTCTTTCCCGATGCCGGTTTGGAAAATTTTATCCGCGTCAGCATCGGCACCAGAACCCAAATGGACGCGTTCCTTTCAGCCGCCAGGGACATCATTTCTGGAAGTATGAAGACGCAGAGCTAGGCGGTTAGAATTATTGGCCACACTGCTTGTCACTTGGAAACACCAAGTATCGAAGTCCATATTGTGGGATAAAGATCACAAATAAGCGCAAGACCGTAAAGCGTGTGCCGTCTCGATCCCGTTGATTACGCGTGTTATTGGCGCACGAGTGGAGCACCCGGTGGCCGATGCGAGGCTTATTTCTGGCGATTCGGCCGCGGCTCTGCCGCTGTATTGGGAATGGTTTAGGTTTCTTCATAATCGGTCCTTCGCATTGACATTGAGCGAACAGTAATCTGCGGTCGTCGCCGATCTTCCGTCGATCACCTGCGACAGAACCTCGATCCGCTAAAGATCACGCTCGCTCATCGCCATTGATCCCACCCGCAATCCCCTACGCCAGCAAACGTGGGCAGTATGGCATTCGAACTTGGCAGAAACAGAACTTTTTCAATCTGCGGCACTCTAGCCGCTACAGAGATTCGAAGCGGGAGCCGTGCGGCCATGGTCACCATCCGCCTTGCTACCAAATGGTACAAGCAGAGCCGCGGCTTCGCCGATCGGCAGGTCGACCACCGTGATTCCGCTTGCTGCAAGGAAACGGCGCTCGTTTTTGGTAAGGCCTTCCGCATCAAGTACTGCAAAGTGGGGGCCGTGAGAGCGCTTGATGATCTGTCGAGCGTAGATCCGGAGCATCTGATCGTTGAAGCGGCAGCCAATGAAAAGAAAACCGCGATCTATACGCCGTTCTTTCACCATTCCAGGTATTGGCGTCTGGATATCGATTTCGGTTAGGACTTCCACGTAATCGGAATCGGACACCAGAAAGTTCGAAGCTGGTATAACACTGCCGTACGGCGCATAGAGGACCGTCTTTGGCGCTGCGACGCATTCGACGTCTCTCCCGGACAGATCGTAAGTTTTTGTCCAAATGTCGCCGCCGCCGTTTGCACGCGTGACGCCCTGAATCTCGACGACATCCGTTCGACCGGTCTTCGCGAAAGCCGCACGCATTGTCCCGTCGTACCAACCGTCGACGATAAGGGAGAGCGGCAGCGTTGCGAGCCAGTCGTGGAGGGCGGTCGGCGCCACGGGTGCTCCAAATATTTCTGCCATCCAGGCCTGAAGCGTCCGGCGATGCCGTCGCTGTTCAATAAACTGCGCGACTGACCACATATTGCTGCGTATCCTGGAAGGGGCAGGTGTGCGTTCGTTGAGTGCCGCGGAGACGGCTTCCGGGGTGTCCGGTACAGGTGGTTCCGTGGATTGCAGCCGAAGGAGATCCGGACCGAGATAGGGAACGATCCGATCCGCAGCGAGCGCTTCCTGAAGCAGCCTAAGTCTTTCTTCGGCGTCACCGTTGCGAATGATCAGGAGACGGTCCGAGGTCAAAATTTTATTCATGCTGTTTTCTCTTACCTCTCGTTTGCAGCATCAGTCCTCGTCAGGAATCTTCCTTGCGTGGACGGTGATCGGCAGAGGCGTATCCCGCGATAGCTTGGGCAAGACGAGTCTCCAGCCGTTCCTGAGAGTGATCGTGCCGCCCCACATGTCATCAGCCTCGACATCTACGATCGGCTCTTCGAGATCTTTCTTTGGTACGTAAGCCGACAAGCCGGCGCTCGTTCTGCGAATCATTATCTTCATGTCGCTATTCCTTCGTTGGGGGCCCCGCGATTTCAGCAGCGCCGCAAGCAGCGGCGTTGTCTAGACTCGTCAGTTCACGGGCACGCATGCCGACGATAGTGCCACGTTCGACCCATTCGACGGCATAGATGTAAAACTGCTGGAGAAAGGTGCCGATGTCGCGCACATAGCCTTCGTCGCCCTTCCGCACCAAACTTTCCCCAATTTTTTTGCCAGCATAGGTGCCGTCATTCTTTACGTGAAGTCTGGCCCGCACCCGCTCGCCGGGTGTAAATCGTGGAGGCCTGTGGATTTCGACCTCCTGTTCACGTCCAAGGCCCATGGGCATTCCTCCTTGCAGGATATCATTGAAGGCTTCTCCGCAGGAGCCCCGACCATGCTGAAGGTCAAATCGCAGGTGCGGCGAGGACGCAGGTCTTCGGCACGGGGCAAACCTCCGCGCATTGCTGCGTTTCGAAGGTACCCTTGCATTCGGTGCATTTTTCCGGGTCGATAACGTAGATCTCACCTTTGAACCTGATCGCACCGGAGGGGCATTCGAACTCGCAGGCACCGCACTGGGTGCATTGGGACGCTATGATCCTGAAGGCCATTTTTAAACTCCTGAAGATGTTGGATTAAGAGCGCTCACGCCGTCGCCGCTTGTGGTTCGACGCCAAACTTGGCGGCGTAGAGGGTGCCGATGGCGGTCTCGATGTAGTCATAGCAATAAGCATCCGTTGCCCGAACCCCGGCCTCCATGAGCTTAGTCTTAGGGCACTCCCCGATCTTGGCGCATAGCACGACGTCAATACCGACCAGCGCAGTTATGATGCCGTCGAGGGTGGCTTCCTCGCCCCTGCCTCCGAGGCAATACTGTTCGATCTTGCGATGCCCGACGTAGGTGATGCCTCTCGACGAAGCTTCGTATACTTGGAACTCCTTCGCATGGCCGAAGTGCTCGTTGATGCGACCGCCACCCTTTGTCGCGACCGCGACGTGGAGGGACCCATCGCCGGCTGCTTTGACTGTCTCGATTGCCTCGCTCTTGGCGGTCGCGTGATCGCCGCGTTCGCGGGCGATCACTTCCCGATAGGCCTCGCGCTTACGGGCGTCATAGGTGATCTCTCCGGGAAGCTGGTCGAGTGCGAACTCCTGGCCCCGATCATCCCCAAGCAGGCCGACGGCATCGGCCCTACACTGCCGGCAATGGCGCATTAGCTTTGCGCCGCCTTCGAGACGATCCTGGAGCGCCTTCAATTCGAGCGCCCGCGGGCCGCGCTGTCCGGTCAAGCCGTAGTAGGTGCCATGGGCCGGATCGGAAATAAGCGGCATGACGTTGTGCAGGAACGCCCCCCGCTCCTTGACCCATTTATTTACCTCGACCAGGTGTTCGTCGTTGACACCAGGAATCATCACCGAATTGACTTTGGTGATGATGCCGCACGCGGTCAGCATCTCCAGGCCCACCATTTGCCGCTCGTGCAGAATTCTCGCAGCTTCGATGCCGGTGTAACGACGGTTGCGGTAAAAGATCCAGGGATAGATCTTTGCGCCGATTTCAGGGTCAACCATGTTGATCGTAATTGTCACGTGATCGACATTCATGTCGACAAGTTCGGCGACGTGATCCGGCAGCGCAAGCCCGTTGGTGGAGATGCACAGCTTGATGTCGTGGATCTCCCCCGCAACTCGTTCGAACGTTTCCTTTGTCTTCTTCCAGTCGTAACAGGCATCGCCCGGTCCGGCGACACCCAGCACGGAAAGCTGCGGCACTTCGTTGGCGACGGCAATGACCTTGCGCAGCGCCTGGTCTGGCGTCAACTTTTCCGAGACGACCCCAGGGCGGCTTTCGTTGGCGCAGTCATATTTACGATTGCAATAGTTGCACTGGATATTGCAGGCTGGTGCGACCGCGACATGCATGCGCGCGAAATAATGGTGAGCCTCTTCTGAATAGCAGGGGTGGTTTTTGATCTTCGCCCAGATAGCCTGGTCCACGTCGGCCGGTTTTGTGGACACGCCACATGACGAGGATGTGCAGCCACTCGGTTTCGCGGTCGCCAGCAATTGATCCAAGGATGTCGTGCTGGTCGCACTTTCAAGCGAAATCATCGGTGCGGACATTGAGTGCTCCGTTGCTAGTTGACGTCGCCTTTCAAAACGCAAAAGTCATGCCATCCCAAGGACGGGATTTGCTTCAACAATTTGCATTTGTTGTTCGATTCCGACCGTGTTCGGACACAGATTTGTCGAGCTTCCGACAGTCGACAAAAGAGTTGTCCGTAAGCCACCAAACCAGGCATTGGAAATCGAGAAGGTCCAACATCACCCAGGCGCTTAAAGCTTTTTCACCTCGACGCGATGCTGGCGTAGAGCATAGCCGACCTGACGAGGCGTAAGGCCGAGAATACGAGCCGCTTTGGCCTGAACCCACCCGGCTTTTTCCATCGCCTCGATCAGCCGGTCCCGTTGCGTGAGGCGCGACTCCATTGCTGGACAACCGGAACCGTTCGGATCACAAGCCTTGACGGAAGATACCTCGTCCGACGCACCGATGCTCCCGTCCGACCGCGGCGATGAAGTCGGCATCACATTGCTCCGGGCATGCCTATCGACGGTGATGCCGCCGGGCGACCCGTCGGTTCTTTTCCAGAGGAGCGACGAAAGGCACTGGCTGTTCTTGCAGGCAAAATCAGACGAAACGATCGAGCTTGAACGCGCAAGGGTGGCAGTCCTTCGCACGCAGTTTTCGAGTTCCCGGACGTTACCTGGGAAATAGCATTGCGACATCACCTCGATCGCCGACGACGAAAACGTCAGCTCGCGTTGGTTCTCCTTGTTGAATCGGTCAAGAAGAGCTTTCGCAAGGCGTGGAATATCGCCGGGTCGCTCTCGAAGCGGCGGCAGGACAATTGGAACTACGCTGATGCGGTAATACAGGTCGGCCCTGAATTCGGCGTTTGCAACAGCCATCTCGAGGTTCTTATTCGTGGCGCATATGAGCCGGACGTCGACCGCAAGCGTCTTAGTTCCGCCCACCCTCTCCAGTTCGCCTTCCTGTAGGACGCGCAGCAGTTTGGCTTGAAAGGCGGGCGAAATCTCGCCAATCTCGTCAAGCAGAAGCGTTCCGCCATTTGCCAGTTCGAAGCGTCCGGCGCGCTGCGCGATGGCCCCGGTGAAAGCCCCCTTTTCATGCCCAAACAGCTCCGATTCCAGGACGCCTTCAGGCAGCGCGGCGCAGTTCAATTTGACGAACGGCTTGTTTCGACGAGGGGAAAGTTCATGGATCGCCTGTGCAAAAAATTCCTTGCCGGTGCCGCTTTCGCCCCGCAGAAGCACGGTGGAATTCGTCCTCGCCACCACCGAGACGGTTTCAACCACCTGCTGGAGAGCCGGGCTATCCCCGACAATCCCGCCGATTTTGGCGGGTGGATGTCGGTCCGGCGCGCCCCTTTGCGCGATGATCGGCTTCTCCGGTCTCTCTTGTTCGCCGATAGGTCGCCGACCCTCCAGGTTCAGGAAACGATGAAGCCGGATCGTCCGACTGACCAAATTGGCGACCATGGTCAGAAAGCGAACGTCCTCGTCGGCAGGGAAGGGGGCGGCGTCGTTCCTGACGCGATCGATCGATATTGTGCCAAGTATTTTATTATCGGCTTTTACCGGAACGCCAATAAAAGAAATTGGGACGGTGCCGCTGCTCCAAGGCGGTTGCGGCTCAGCCTGAAATAATTCGGACTTGCTGACATCCTTTATGATGAAGGGCATACCGGTCGTCGCGATATGGTCGATTACGGCCTTCGGTATAACGCCTCGAGCGGCTGATTGAGAGGATGTGGGGATGTCGCCAGTTGCGGCAATCTCGGGCTGACCTTCAGCGTCCAGAACAACGATTGCTCCGTGTCGAATTTGCAGAAAGGAAGAGAGGACGTTCACGACGTTGGCAAGCGTGATCTCTAGCCGGGCGGGGGCAGTCAGTACCTTTGATATCTCGTAGATTCCGCTGCGCTGCGTGCCCGCCTGGCGCATAGGTCCAGCAGGTAGGGCAGATAGGGGTTCCACTCCATCGACCGGTCGGGCGGGCATGTGGGTCATTATATGGCCTTGGTTGTCTAACGTTTCTTATAACCCCTGCTTGCATGTATATATAGTAATTTCTAATGCCCATCCGCAACGCGCACCTCTGCAAGTTTCCGATGCGCCTGTCTGCAAACCCAAGTTGGTTCTAAATCGTGGAGTTGCAAACCTTTATCCGAACTTGAAGAGAACGCCGAAACCGCCTCTCGGATAGTTCCACTCGATATCTCCACTTGCCTCGCAGAGTACGCGGCACGTGCCGCACTCCATGCACCCGTCGGCGATAACCTCCACTTGGCCCTGGTCATTCAATTCGTAGCACTTGGCCGGACAGACACTTGTGAGGGCATACAGATTTACGCTTGGCCAATCGTGTGGACGCACCCTAATATGCGGGCGTCCGGCATCGACCACATATCGATTTTGGTAAAGCTTGTCCTCTACGCGTATGTTCGTCACTGCAACCGTCATCTCATCTCTCCTTTATCGCCACGCGCGCGCCAAGCGGACCGCATCACCAAACAGCCCCCAGCGCGAGCGTGCCTTGATGAAGGTGGCCGTGGTCGCCCGTTCCTTGTCGATCTTCGGGGTGCCGTCGACTCGCACAAAGTTCTGTGCGGCCTGCGACAGCAACCTTGGATAAGTCGTGAAGAAATTGCGGGAATTGGTGTGCAGCAGGGCAGGCATGTCCTTGTATTTCCTCAAGTCTTTGATAACGAAGGACTTTTCAAGCATCGACTTGTAAAGGGAGAGGTTCTCCTTGACCATCGGCTTTTTGCGATTCTTGATCTGGACGATTGCTTCGCCGGCGATCCGCCCCGACGTCATGGCGAGGTTGGACCCCTCGCGGTGCACCGCATTATTAAGTTGTGCCGCGTCGCCGACGACGACCCAGCCGTCACCAAAAAGCTGCGGAATTGCCTTGTAACCACCTTCTGGAATGAGATGCGCCGCATATTCCTTGACTTCCGCTCCTGCGATCAGCGGCTTGACCGACGGATGGCTTTTGAATTTTTCGAGCAGCTCATAAGGACTTTCCATTGTTGCCGCGAATTCGGAGACAAGGCAGCCAATGCCGATCGAGATCGATTCTTTGTTGGTGTAGAGGAAGGCAAGCCCGGCCATGTTGCGAGAGATCGTGCCAACTGCCTCGATGACGCAGCCTTCATTGGCCTTGAGGCCGAACCGCTGGTCAATTACCTCTTCGGCCAGGAAATGCATTTCCTTGACGGCGAGCGCGACAGTTTCCGGTTTTGGCGTGTCACGCAATCCAGCACGCGTGCCGAGCAGCCCATTGACGCCCTCTGCGAGAACGACCACGTCAGCAAGAATCACGTCGCCGGCGCGGTCGGTGCGAACGCCAATCACCTTGCCCTTTGGATCACGAACGAGTTCCGTCACGGTCGTCTCGCATAGAAGCGTCGCTCCGGCCTCGCGCACCTTGCGTGAAAACCATTTGTCGAATTGGGCGCGAATGACCGTGTAGCGATTGTGTCTCGACTCGTTGAAGTCGTCCGACCGGTATTGCATACCGATGTGGGACGAGTCGTCCATCATCCAGAAGCGCTGCTCGACTAAGTGCCGCTCCAGAGGCGCATCATCCCGGAAGTCCGGCAGGATTTTCTCCAGCATGTCCGCGTACATGATGGCGCCCTGCACATTCTTGGAGCCCGGATACTCGCCACGCTCCAACTGCAGCACCTTCATGCCGCGGCTCGACATCGTGTAAGCAGCTGCGTTTCCGGCCATGCCGGCCCCGATAACTATGGCGTCGAAGTTTTCCTCAGTCATGGGGCGCCCTCAGTTTGCAAGCTTATCGCGACTGTGCGGCGACAGTCGATGGGTGAAGAGTTCCGTCAATGACGGCAGTAAACGGATCGCATCGGTGACGACGCCGAGGTGGGCGAAATCAAAAATCGGCGCGTTAGGATCGGTGTTAATGGCTAAAATAAGATCAGCTCCCTCGACGCCAACGCGATGCTGGATGGCGCCGGAAATGCCAGCCGCTATGTAAAGCTTCGGCCGGATAGTTTTGCCAGTTTGGCCGATCTGCCGATCAGCAGGCATCCAGCCCTTTTGGACGAGGGGGCGCGAACAGCCATAATCGGCCCCGATCGTCCGCGCGAGTTTCTTCATAAGCTTCACGTTCTCCACCGCCCCGAGACCGAGGCCTCCAGCAACCACGACGTCCGCATAGGCGAGATTCGCCGTCGCCGACTGGCCATCGGACAAGAAACCGAGGACCTTAGTGACGATCTCTTCCTCGATCATCGACACTTTGTGTTGAATGACGCGTCCGATCTTATTATTCCCGCGCGGCGGCATGGCCATGACCCTCGGCCGGACCGTTGCCATCTGCGGCCGGCAGTTGAGCGTGTAGATCGTGCAAAGCAAGGAGCCGCCGAAAGTCGGCCGGGTCGCCGCAAGCGAGCCGTCCGCATCCACATCAAGTTCGGTGCAATCCGCCGTGAGCCCTGTCAACAAGGTCGTCGCCACGGAACCGGCAAGGTCGCGCCCGAGCGTCGTTGCCCCTAAAAGAAGGATTTCCGGTTTGTAGTTAGTAACCAGATCCGTCAATGCTTTGGTGAAAGGCTCATTTCGGTAGTCGGCGAGCAGTGGGGCCTCGACGAGGTAGGCCAGGTCGGCACCATAAGCAAAAGCCTCGGCGATGGCAAACCACGTGGCCTCTCCCGGTGGTCCGAGAACGACGCCGGCAAGCTGGACGCCCAGCTTGTCGGCGAGCTTGCGGCCTTCGCCGAGCAGCTCGAAGGAGACGGGATGGACCTGATCGCGCTCCAGCTCGATGAAGACCCAAACGTGCCGATGGTCCTTAAACTGAAGGGGCAGCTCTTTCTTCATGGCGGCACGGCCAGCGGCTGGAGGAGGGCTCTCTCGATTCGTGCTCAACATCGTCGCTCCTTGCCTTCACGCTTCGCCGTCAAAGGCGAGTTCGCTTTCGAGCGCCGGCTGGCGCAAAAAGATCCCAGCGATCAACTCCTCGGCGAGATCGCGCGGCGTTTTTTCCGCGGTGTCGATCTGCTCCGCCTTTTCCGCCCGCTCAGGAGGGGCAAAGACCCTCTTAACGACGGTTGGCGAGCCACGCAGGCCGCACTTGGTGAGGTCCTCTATGCCAGCGTCGGCCGCATTCCACTTCACGATCTGGCTGCGCGCGGCCCGTAGCGCGTCGTCGAGCGAGCCGCGGCGGATTTCGTTTGTGCCTTCGAGCATTGTAATTAGACAAGGGAGCTTGCTCATCAGCGTCTGCGTGCCCCCTTCCGAGCGGCGCTCCACCGTAATCTCGCGCCCATTGATGTCGACAGAGACGATTTTGGCAACATAGGTGAGCTGCAGGAGGTCGAGGCGCTTGGCGATGCCAGGCCCAACCTGGGCGGTATCGCCGTCGATGGTCTGTTTGCCCGTAAAGACGATATCGGGCGTACCGAAGGCCTCTCCGATCTTCGCGATGGCTCGCGAAAGAGCAAACGAGGTCGCCAGAGTGTCGGAGCCGGCAAAATGACGGTCGGTCAAGAGTACGGCGCGGTCGGCGCCGTAGGTGAGCGCCTTGCGCAACGCGTCCTCTGCCATGGGCGGCCCCATGGTGAGCACGGTCACCTCGCCGCCATGGCGGTCGCGCAACTGGAGCGCCTCTTCAAGGGCGAACAGATCATAGGGGTTGATGATGGTTGGCACCCCCTGACGCATGATTGTGTTCGTCACCGGATGCACTCTTATTTGTGCAGAGTCCGGTACCTGTTTGATACAGATAACTATGTGCATGGCGGTTTCTTACTCCCTCCCTCTATGGGTGGCGGGCTTGCAGTACATATGCTTGCGTGCATCATTCGTGCCAACCGTTTGGCGTTCGCTATCTCATTGAAATGGCTTTGATTCCGACGTTGCTAGCATTTGACTGAATTGTAAGCTTCCCTACATTGTCGTGTCGCAACCGTGCTCATTCCTTTTCGAACGGCTTCAGGAAGGAGTCCAACGGGACAACGGTGCGGCCGGGTGTGACAGGTCTGTCCGGATTGTGGTCCTTGAGCACCTTGAAGACCCGGTGCGAGAGCGGCGCGGAGGTCGCGAAATCACAGTAGGCCCTTTCCAGTATGGCACGGGCACGAGCAGCGATTACCCGGTCAGGGAGATGGGAGAAGTCCTCTGCCGCGAGGTATTGGCCCATACGCTTCATGATATGGAGTCGCGAGACATCGAGAACCTTCGGGTCATAGGGGACCCCTAGGGCTGCGAAGAACTCCTCCGCAGCCGAGAGACATTTCAGCCGATTGAGGATGTCTTTGACATCGACGGGACTGCTGTCAGCGGAGCAACGGCACATAAGATTCCCCCTGGTCGTGAGCGGTGATCGCGAGACCGTTCTCCCGTAGCTTAAGCTGCAACGTACGGAATGCGTGGTTCGACGCGGCTAGGCGCAAGGCAGTCGCGTTGCAACTGAAGTCGGCATAGGCTGGTGGTCGAGTGCTATCCACCGATGGTGTCGAGAGATTGATTAAGATGATATGGCGCTGGGCCCCCTCCATGAACACGCATGGGCGGTGAACCGGCGATCTATGTGACTGAGAGCCCCGGCTTTTACCTGATCGTTCATACGATGCCGGTGCCGTCATGCAGGTCGTATCGGTGAAAAGGAATTGCCGTTTCATGAGCGTGCCTGCTCCTACTCCCCTGAACGAACCCGGCTGCTCGTGTCGGCCACGTGGCCGGAACGGGATTGGCTCCGGAGCCTTTCAACGATGCCCGGTAAAACTTCGAGCACCCGGTCGACATCCTCGTCACAGTTATCGCGCGAGAACGAGAAGCGGATTGTTCCGTGCGCCATAGCATGAGGGATATCCATTGCCCTCAAGACATGGCTCGGCTCCAGCGAACCGGAGGAGCAAGCAGAGCCGGAAGAGCAGGCGATGCCATAGCGGTTGAGAAGAAGGAGCATACTGTCTCCTTCGAGACGTTGAAAGGCGATGTTCGCAGTGTTCGGCAACCTCTTAAGCCTATCGCCGGTTACGAAGGCGCCTGGAACACGCTGGACAATGCCGTTCTCCAATCGATCTCGGAGCGACTTTAATCGGGTCCTCTCGTCGTCTATTGATTCCAGGGCGAGTTCGGCAGCCTTGCCTAAACCTACAATCCCGGCCGTATTTTCTGTCCCTGCGCGTCGGTCGCGCTCCTGATGACCTCCCTTGATCAGTGAGGAGAAAGATAAGCCCCGCCTGAGATAGAGTGCACCAATGCCTTTTGGTCCATGGAATTTGTGTCCGGACAACGAAAGCATGTCGATTGCAGTAGGTTGGAGGTCCATTGGAACCTTGCCGACCGCCTGGACCGCGTCGGTGTGGAAAAGTGCACCGATTCTCTTGGCCATCTCGGCAAGCTTAGCGACCGGGAAAATGGTTCCCGTCTCGTTGTTCGCCCACATGATCGAAGCAATCGCTACACGATGAGTGAGGGCGGTCTCATAGGCGTCAAGATCGAGACGTCCATGTCGATCCACTGGGATCCTGTGTACCTTAATGCCGCGCGTCTTCTCCAGATGGCCGCAGAGTGTCAGCACCGCTGAATGCTCGACTGCGGAAGTCACGATCTCTGTGCGCTCAGGCATCACCTCCAGCGCC
The DNA here is from genome assembly GCF_003939025.1 of Rhizobium sophoriradicis. Taxonomy (GTDB): domain Bacteria; phylum Pseudomonadota; class Alphaproteobacteria; order Rhizobiales; family Rhizobiaceae; genus Rhizobium; species Rhizobium sophoriradicis. The sequence continues at coordinate 9,470 of NZ_RQIH01000028.1, read as the reverse complement.
GAAAGGATCGCCGCATTGTCGCTTTCCGTCCCCCCCGAGGTGAACACGATCTCATGATCGAACTCGGCGCCGATCAGCGCTTGCAATTGCCGGCGCGCCTTCCTCACCGCCTCGCGGATGGAGGAGCCAAAAGCGTGCGTCGACGAAGGGTTTCCAAACTGATCCGCAAAGAACGGCAGCATGGCTTCAACCACTTCAGGATCGACTCTGGTCGTTGCATTATTGTCGAGATAGATCGCTCTCATGGGTGGATCTCGACTGAGGGGAAGCGGTGACAATGCTGCGGCGTCTTGCACATGCTGTTGTTTGATAGCCTCGGGCAAGCAGCGCGGGGTGGAGTCGTGCGATGGCGCGTCACGCGATCTTGTTGGCATCGATAACGTCGCATAGCCGCCATCAGTAGGAAGGGAAGAACGTTGTGCGCTCGCGCCTTTTCCAACGGTTGGATTCGCCGCGGCTGCTTAACTAGATGGGTCGCCAGCTTAGCTTGTCGCTGAGAACTGAACTGTTGCAGGCTGCGGCGATTTTTAGACCCTGTCCTACGCGATTGCCGGCTACAACATCCATTTCGACCCTGCCAATTTCTCCAGGCCTCAGATTTCTGTTGTGACGGTCTGATCGTCCTCCTCTGCCGGAACGAGGCTTTCGACGACCAGTATTGTATAAACCGCTGACACGTCTTCGACGGCTTGAACGAGTGTCGTCCGTCTACTGCCAGATCTAGCGAAGTGAGCGACTTGGTCATGAAATCAAGCCTCTTGACACGCACGCGTCTTCGCTCACCTTTCCTCGGCGCGGAACTGCTTGCAGAGGGGGCGTCTCCTTTGGAATCCTGGCCCGGATGCCCGCCAAAAAATTTTGCTGCCTCAGGATAATCCGTTGATGAGCAGACCTTTCTCTCCGGCAGCAAACCGCTTAAAAAGCCTGCTGTCTCCTGACGGACGGTTTGAGGCGCTTCGGCGGGCTTTAGGGTTATGAGTTCGGCCAGCGCTGGCGAGAAGGCGGTCGCTGGGTTGGAACGCAAGGACGACGGCGTCACCAGAAACGCTTCCACCGTTGGATCGACTCCAATTATCAATTCAGGCCCTCTACCGTAGGAAACTGCCCCGGTCTCGCTGAGGGGATTTTCCTGCACGCCGTCGTTCTTCGGATTGAAAAAGGAAACCATGACCTTTTCGCAATAATTCCGCATGGCTCTCTCGCTTTCTCGGTGATCAGCCGAAGGATTTGCCGCAAGTGCAGTTCTGGTGCGCATTGGGATTGTCGAAGACAAAACCGGAGGTTTCTGGTCCCGTCACGAAGTCGATCGTCATGCCGTTGATGTGTGCTTGCGAGTCTGCGTCAACGAACACCTTGACCCCATTTGTTTCGATCACCGCGTCGCCCTGGCCCTGGACGCTTTCTAGCCCCACCAGGTATTTGTAGCCGGCGCATCCACCTGCCTCGACCGCGATGCGAAAGCCTTCCGCCTGCTCGGCTCGGGAAAGCGTTACGTTCATGATGGCGGCGGCATTCTCTGTGAGCTTGATCATGGGATGATTCCTTTTTGTTCGATGGCGCATTTTCGGATTACCGTGCATGCGTCGTGCCAAGCGGTGAGGAAGGCCAAGAGTTCGATCAGCCCGCGTGTTGTATTCCTGCGTCGTCGAACATCGGAGATCTCGAAAGCGCGCCAACTCCAGAACGTCTGCCCGCGTATCTCCGTCTATCATTTTCGGTTGAGGCTCTCGTTGCCGCCGCACCGAAATCCCAGCGGTTCGGCGAAAATGAATGGGAGGCGACAACTGCTTCTAGATTTGTCGCTTGCGCGACATAAAAATTCTGCACGAGTTTTCGTGATTAACCGCTTAGCCCCTAAGCGCTTGGGCTATGGAACAGACATCTAATCTTTTCTGGAACGTCAGCTTAAGCGGCCGGAACAACTTTTGAAGCTCCCGTGACGAGGCTGCGGTCGCCAGCCCATATGAAGTCGATCCTCCATGGAGAGGACTAAGCACAATGTCACATGTGCCTCAGTTCCGCGGTTTTTGGGAAAAGGGCATCACCTACGGTACAAAGGACTTATCCCTCCGCGGCCGCCAGTACAAACCGTTTCTCCCGCCGGCGTTGCGCGGACGAGGGGATGTTCATCGCCTCGCGATATTTGGCGACTGTGCGGCGAGCAATGTCGACGCCTGTTTCCTTGAGCTTGGCAACGATGCCATCGTCGGACAGCACATCATGGAGCGTCTCTGCGGCAATAAGTGCCCTTATCTGATGGCGCACAGCTTCGGCCGAGTGCGCGTCACCGCCTTGTGAGGACGGGATCGCGACGGTGAAAAAATACTTGAGCTCGAACACGCCGCGGGGCGTGAGAATGTATTTGTTCGACGTTACCCGACTTACAGTGGACTCGTGCATGTCGATCGCGTCAGCGATGGTCTTAAGATTGAGAGGGCGAAGATGAGCAATGCCATCTTCCAAAAAGACATCCTGGTGGCGCACGATTTCGGTCGCCACCTTAAGGATCGTCGTGGCGCGCTGATCGAGACTCCGAACCAACCAGCTCGCGCTCTGGAAGCATTCGTTCAGGAATGACTGATCTTTCGAGCTTTGGGCGGTTAGGCGAGTAACTTGCGCAAAATAGGTTTGGTTGATCAGTACCTTGGGCAAAATCTCCCGATTAAGCTCGACGTGCCATCCGCCTCCCGGCGAGGGTAGGACGAAGACGTCGGGTATGATGGATTCCGACCTTGCGGACTGGAACTGGTTTCCAGGCTTTGGGTCAAGTGCACGAATTTCGTTCAACATATCGAGAAGGTCGTCTTCATCGACCCGGCAACGTCGCTTCAGTGCTCGAAAATCGCGTCGCGCAAGCAACTCGAGATTTGCGACCAGAGCTGCCATGGCCGGGTCGAACCGGTCTCGTTGGCGCAACTGAATCTCGAGGCATTCGCCCAGACTTCGCGCAAATATGCCCGGCGGGTCAAATAGCTGCAAAGCCTCAAGAACCCGCTTCACTCCAGCCTCAGGGCTATTTAGCCTCTCTGCTAGCTCCAGAAGGTTCACTTGCAGATACCCAGTGTCATCCAGATGGTCGGCAAGCGCGCCAGCAATCAGCCGCTCCTGGGGTGTGAAGGCAGTGAGGGCGATCTGATGGGCGACATGTTCGTGCAATGTCTCAGTTGAGGCGGCGAACTCATCCAGGGAAGGCCTTTCCCCCGGCGAAAGGTTGCCTGTGTCACGGATTGATTTCCAGGGACTAGACAGCTCAGGCATGTCCGTCCTGGCCGGTCCATCAACGTGGTCTTCGCGTGCGCTGATATTTGGATCATCCGCCGCAGTTGGCGATACGCCAGAAGCCCCGCCGTCATTCGACGCCAGGTCGAGAAATGGGTTCTTCTCGATTTCCTGTTCCACGAACTGATTCAGTTCGGTGTGCGCCAGCTGCAGCAAGCGAATAGACGCGATGAGCTGGGGCGTAATAACCAGCGATTGCTGCTGACGCTGATGAAGGCTTGTAAAGGACTTCATGGTTCGAGCAAAACTCCTATCATTCGGCGCAGGTGTGCACGACAAGTCGTAGCTGCTGGTCGTTGGCTTCAATGCTCATACGAAGGCTGGGGCCTTAAGGCATTTCAAAATGTTTTGCGGCGAAGAAACGCCATACGGATCGGTCGCGCAGTTGTCGCCAAAGCCTTCTTCCTCGAACCACCCCTCCACGACGCCATTATTGATCACGGCAGCGTAGCGCCAGGAGCGCAGACCGAAACCGAGATTGTCCTTGGCGACGAGCATACCCATTTTCCGAGTGAATTCTCCCGAACCGTCCGGGATAAGCTTGACATTTTTCAACCCCTGAGACTTGCCCCAAGCATTCATGACGAAGGCATCGTTGACGGAGAGACAGTAGATGTCGTCAATGCCATTCTTCTTAAACTCGACATAAAGACTTTCGAAATCAGGCAGTTGGAAGGTGGAGCAGATTGGCGTGAAGGCGCCCGGCAGCGAAAAAAGGATTACCCGCTTACCGCTGAAATAGTCGTCGGTCGTCTTGTCTTCCCAGCGGTAGGGGTTGGGACCGGATATAGACTCGTCGCGAACCCGCGTGCGAAAGGTGACAATAGGGACCTGCTTTTCCATGGTCATCAATGAAGCTCCTCTAGGAAAATTTATTTGCGGCCTCTCAGTCACGGCTAACACGAATCCGACCTCGGCCCACACGCCAGGGCAAGCAAGCGTCATGCCATTTGGCCTGAAGGAGATGGACTTGCGGTCAGCACAGGGCCTTCGTCGCCGCACTCGTGCGCTGCTCGTGCGGGCGAGCGAATTGTGAAGCCGTTGTGCCGCGCTGACGGCCGGGCGCTGTTTCGGCTACTTCCGACCGCATCTCGATCAAGGTTTCTCTGCCGCCTTTTAGAACCTTAGCATACTGCCCGCCAGTCCGGTCGCGGCGGGAAGGCGCGGGTCACGAGGTTTGAGGTTCTGCTCGTGCGTATGTCTACCCGCGCACGTTTTCTTGTTTGAAACTGCACAAGAAAGTTTGAGGTCCGACAAAAAGGGGGCGCCAGGCTCGGACCGCGCATCGAAAAATGGTGAAACGCAAACGGCTCCGATAATTTCGTCACAGAAGACGACGATGGCGGATATCCGCAGGTTGGGGGCGTGAAGAGCTCGCAGCCGCCAATATCGATCGGCTGATGCCGACCGGCACCCGGGTCGCGCTATGTAGCCTTTGGCCTACGAGCATTTGTTGCTCGGCTGACGTCGCCGCGGAGCTGATATTTTGTTCCTCTCACCGCTCACCGCTCAGCTCGCTGGCGACCTGCTGGGCGCCCGGCGCCGATGGCGACGCCACCCACCTGCCCGGCGGCTATCCCGAGCTGCAAGCCGGCGGCTCCGGGACTAGAAGTTTTCTCGCCCGGAATGCTCGATGTGGTAGCGCCCGGCACGTCCGTCTGCATCCCGACAATGCCGCCTAGTTCTTTACGCTGGCGCGCCAGGCTGGCCTTTCCAATACGCGGGTGGTAATTACCCGCTGATTTTCTTTGCGAGCGCATCCATGTCGGGCACGGTGATATGCCGGATGTTCTCGATGCGGATGACGCCCTCTTTGCGAAGCCGGGTCAACTGGCGGCTGACGGTTTCGATCGTCAGCCCGAGAAAGTCGGCAATCTCGGCACGCGATAGCGGCAGATCGAAGGCAGTGCTCGTCGCCGTCTCGGCGTGGGCGGCAATGAGGTGGAGCAGGCTTGCGACCTTCTCCTCGGCGGTCCGCCGGCCGAGCGTCAGCATCCATTCGCGCGCGGCATCCAGCTCATTCAGCGCCTGAGCGTGCAGGCTACGCTGCAATTCCCTAGTCTCCAATATCATGCGTTCGAGCAAATTGCGGGGGAACACGCAGATCTCCGCATCGGTCGCGGCCTCGGCCGACAGCGTGCTTTCGCGCACGAAGGGGCGGCCGACGAAATCGGGGGCGAATTGCAGGCCAACGATCTGCTGGCGCCCGTCCGACATCACCTTGCAGAGCTTCACCACGCCGCGCGTGATGTTCGAATAGAAAGAGTTTTCCGATCCTTGTGCAATGATCTCGCAGCCTGCGTCGACCTTGCGGCGCAGCGAGTGGCGGCCAAGTTCGCTAAGCTGGCCAGCCGACAAGGCGCCGCAAACGACGCCGTGCCGCGCCTGGCAGGAACGGCAAGCGACGGAAGTGCCAATCACGAGAACCTCACTGCGTGCGACGTCCATGTCCTGATCCCTTCGAAAACCGCCTATGCCGGACATGCCCGAGACGACCACGCGGCCGTTGCGACTTCGGCTATCCCTATTTCTTCCAGCGCGTCTTTGATGGCTATCAATTTCATCGGGATTGCGATTTGATCCAGATCAAATCTCCGTACCCACGCTCTTGCCGTGCCAGGCAGGGTAGTTTGTGGATTTGTTTCGGACGGCATTTTCGGCCCGCCGCTTGAGCGGGCTTTCTGCGGCCATCGCCTTCCGTCTCGGCGGACGGTAGGCCACCATACCCATTGCTGTCAGGCAACACCCAATCGGCAGATTGCCGCCGACTCTTAGGGTGGTGTCGTCGGGCTGGTAGAACTGACATTCAGGACAAAGGAGTAGCACGCTTCGAGCTGTTCCCGGAATTCCGCCGCTAGCTCGATGCCACAATTCAAAGCTACCCACCCTCAAGCTATCCCACTGCATCGCAGTACATCAGGACATTCGTTACTCGTCGCGCTGTCTCTGGCCCCCGGCTGTGGTGGCTGGAAAAAAGTCGCACCTGAATAGATGGCATCCGGCACCTGATGTCGGGTTTTGTTAGATACGCGACACGGCCTTGATCAGCCAATCTTTAGTTCTGCCTTGAGCCAAAGCGCTGAAAGGCAATTGAAAAATTTCTTTCCGGCCAAATCAATCAAATTGGCATGAACTTTGAAGTTCTTCTTGCGGGGCGGCAAGGACTGTCGGCCGGTTTCTTTGGTGACCGCCATGGAGCGGAGGAAATCAAAATGCATCTGTGCTCAGAACGCATTTACCGGAAGAGAGGTACCCGTGAAAATCCGATGTCGACCGGAAGGGCGGGCGAGGCATCCAAGAAATTTCGACTTCGGCCAACAAAGCAGCGTGGATTTCGAGCCGCACGGCGATCTGATCGCTGCATCGCATGTCATTGGCGCCTCGCGCTGCTGAGATTGGAAATCTGGCGCTCAACGATTTTGCTCGCTCCCTCTCCGAGGAGAATTCGTTCTCGGCGAAGGGGCTTTGATGACAGGAGAAAAGCAGTGGCTACCATTAGGGTTCCAGAACATGTCCCTCCCGAAATGGTGAAGGACTTCAGCCTGTTCACGTCGCCCGGCATGGAGCGCATGCCAAATGGGGATCCGCACGCAGCTGTCGCTTGCCTCCATAATGGACCGAGAATCTTTTATTCTCCCTGCAATACGCGCGATGGCCGAGGTACCTGGGTCATCGTTCGCGCTCAGGACCAACGCAAATTGCTGCAGGACACCGGAACCTTTTCCAGCCATCGGAGCCTTTTCGCCTCGGCGCTTGGCGAAAACTGGCCGCTGATCCCGCTTGAACTCGACCCCCCGGCTCACAGCGTGTTTCGCTCACTTCTCAATCCGCTGCTTTCGCCCAGGCGGATAATGGAGCTCGAACCGGCGGTCCGTGATCGGGCGATTGCGTTGATTTCCAAGATTTCCGCGTCGAGCACAAGCTGCGACATCTTGACGGACTTCGCCTTTCCTTTTGCGGTTAGTATCTTCCTCCGTTTGCTCGGCTTATCCGATGAGCGCCTCAATACATTCGTGGGCTGGGGGAAGGACCTGCTCCACGGCGACGGCATCAGACGAACCGCAGCCGCCCGAACAATTTTGGCGTTCATCGATGAACTTGCAGCGATGCGCCGCAAAGAACCGGCCGACGATTTCATGACCTTCGTCGTGCAGGCAAAGGTCGACGGCCGCCTGTTGAGAGACCAGGAAATCCATGGAATAGGCGTGCTTCTATTCGTCGCGGGACTGGACACCGTGGCAACGGCGATCGGCTTTGACCTGGCCTATCTCGCGCGCAATCCGACAGAACAGGAATTGCTGCGGAGCAAACCGGATCGAATTGTGCTCGCAGCCGAAGAACTGCTTCGCGCCTATTCGACCGTGCAGATGATCCGTGTGGCGACGAAAGATATCAATTTCGAAGGCGCGCCGATCCGTAAGGGGGACTACATTTCCTGCGCCACGATGATTGCCAATCGTGATCCGGTGGAATTCGAAAATCCGAACACGATCGATTTGGCACGAGAAGACAATCGCCACACCGCTTTTGCGTACGGTCCCCATCGCTGTCTTGGATCACACCTTGCCCGGCGAGAGATCGTCATCGGCCTGGAGGAGTGGCTGTCGCGCATCCCTGACTTCCGTATCAAGGATGGTACGGCGCCCATCACCTATGGGGGCCACGTGTTTGGAATGGAGAATCTGATCCTGGACTGGTCCTGATAATTGAGAGGAGGAAAGACATGGAGTACCGTATGCGCGTCATAGTGCACACTTCCAAATGCCAAGGTCATGCAAGATGCTGGGCCCAAGCGCCCGAAATATTCAATCTTGACGACGAGGGATACATACTGCCCGGTGCAATCGATGTCGAGGAGAGGGACGAACTGTTCGCGTCGCGAGGCGCTCGATCCTGCCCTGAACGTGCGCTGGAGATAGATTGCGTTTCGGATGCGTTGCTCGATCGCCTTTTGTTCAACCAACATTGTGGGGGTTGAAACGCAACGCAACTGGTGCATGACGGCGCCGTCGCTGTCCAAACACCTTACCCGCAGCTCTCCCATTGATGTCTACTTCTAAGGGCAGTTGTTTACATGCATGCCTAAGCAGAGGGAGGGTTTTTCCTTACGTCAGCCGAGCAGTTGAAAGCTGGCTGCGTCACTGGATGGGTAAGCGCCCCGATATCAGATGTGCGACAAGCGATGAAACACAAAAAAATTACCGAATTGCTCGACCGCGAGGCGCTCCGCGACTGCCTCTATCGGTATTGCCGCGGGATAGACCGCGCCGATGAAAGGGCGCTGCGCAGTTCCTACTGGCCCGATGCACGTGACAATCACGGGACCTATTCCGGTTCGGCCGAGGGCTTCATCGAGTTCGCCCTTGGTGTCTTCAAGACGGGACCGCGCAACATCCATCAAATCACGAACATTCTGATTGAGTTCAAAGCCGACTGATAATGCTTTCATCGAAGCGTTCAATGGCCGCTTCCGTGCAGAATGCCTGAACCAGCATTGGTTCCTGACCCTTGCGGATGCCCGCGAAAAGATGGAGGATTGGCGTAGATACTACAATGAGGAAAGACCTCATGGTGCGATCGGCAACAAGGCGCCGATCTCGTTGGTGAATTCGGGAGGCGCAACCAGCCCGCCTCCCTGAATGAAGCCGGAAAACTCTAGCATCCGGTGGTCCAACGTTTGGGAGCGGTTCAAGACCGCCGAGGCTCTAATCGCCGTCAGCGGCAGGTCAGGATCGAAAGCTTCAACATTTTTCGATTGGGAGCTGGGTGCGATTGTCTCCAGTTTTCGGATCCGTTGTCCTGCTGATAGTCGCGGTCGACCTAGCGGTGCAAGTGATGCCATCACGACACCGTCTGTCGGCTTTGTCTGATCGGCGACATTAGGTTTGTTTGGCAGTTTCCTGTGGTGGTTCGGAGTAACTTTCTGAAACCCAACCAAAAAGATCTTTCCTTCGGCTCGATCGGCCCACATGGCACGGGTTTTGAAGATTGCCATGCGAGGCGGCGCGAGCTGCCTGCCTTTTACTCAGCGATGGATGGAACGAAAGAAGGAAGGCGATATGTCAGATTTGCGTCAAATCGCATTTTACGGCAAAGGGGGGATCGGCAAGTCCACCACCTCCCAAAATACGCTCGCAGCGCTTGTCGACCTCGGGCAGAAGATCCTGATCGTCGGATGCGACCCGAAAGCC
>NZ_RQIH01000027.1 GCF_003939025.1 Rhizobium sophoriradicis | reverse complement strand
AGTCGTTCGACCAGCTCACCCCAATCCAGTGCTTGTAACGAATCGCTCATGACCAAGGTGAATCACTCGCGATCACCATCGTCAAGACTAAGTTAGCGCCTATGGGGCTTGACCCGAGGACCCATGCTGGCCTCCTCGGCTGCGGCTATGGATTCCAGGCTCAAGGCCTGGAATGACGGAGATCGGGGAGGCGATCGGCAAGAGGCGCAACGGAGGTTGCGGAGGGCGATCTGCAAGAGGTGCAACGCTCCTGCTATTCCCCTCACCACCGCTGGATTTGCCACGAAACTCATCCCACCCTCCGTCGTCCTCGGGCTTGACCCGAGGACCCATGCCGGCCTCGTCGACTACGGCCATGGATTCCAGGCTCAAGGCCTGGAATGACGGAGGTTGGGAAGGGCGATCGGCAAGAAGCGCAACGGAGGTCGAGGAGGGCCGTCGGCAAGAGTAGGCGCCTGCGCACCCGCGACAGGCCGGGAACCGACGATGCCTTCGATTGTTAGGAAGCGCACAACTGAAACCGTCGGAGGCAGCAGATGAACCCGAAAAGCACGTTGAGCATTGCCGGCCATCCGATTCATCCGATGTTGATCCCGTTCCCGGTCGCCTTCTTCGCCGGAACGCTGGTCACCGATATCGTTCACAGCCAATCCGACAATCCGTTCTGGCCGGCCGCGTCGAACTGGATGCTCGCAGCCGGCCTCCTCATGGCGGCACTGGCGGCACTCGCCGGGCTGACCGACTTCTTGGGGGATGCCCGCATCCGCGCCTTGCGCGATGCCTGGCTCCACATGATCGGCAATGTCGTCGTCGTTCTGATCGAGGCCGTCAGCCTCTGGCGCCGGCTCGTCCAGGGCCCGGATTTCATCGTGCCGACCGGGCTGGTTCTGTCTCTGCTCGCCGTTGCGCTTCTTTTGTTCAACGGCTGGAAAGGCTGGGAAATGGTCTACCGCCACCGGGTCGGCGTCAGCGAAGAGACCGACATCCGCTGAGGTGAGGCAGAGGGCATGTGATCGGCCGAGCGGCTGAGGGGCTTGCTGCTTTCACCGCGCTCCCACGCAAACACTGCGCCTGATGCCGCCGCTGCTTTGGCTGCGGCAAGGTTGATAGGTGCGGCGGAGATCGGGTGAGGGGCCCCGTTTTTAGAGGGGGCGGGCCGCACAGAGTATCGAAGTGCATGGCTGTGTTATCAGCACCTCCGCACGGCCCACCATACTTACGATCGGCGGAGCTTCTTGTTCCCGCACTGACGGAATATTCTGATCAGCCGCATCAGGCGCCGATTGCAGCCGTTCACAGAGGTATCTTCGCTTCCCCCGTCATACCTTCACCGCCGAGACGAAAAGGAACCGCGGGGTCGTCGTCACGCTGCGGTCGGACGAACCCTTTTCGTTGCCGCTCTACGAGAGTATTTTGCACTCAAACTGTCTCAACTTTGCGGTGGAGAGTGGCGGTGTTTATGAACGGCCGTCGCAAGTTCCTGCTCTTTTTAGTCGTCGCATCATGTCAGATGGTGTTCGCGCTACGATCAGGTGCGGTGGACGATATCGTGACGATCGACAGCGGAATGCTGAAGGGTGAGAGGTCGGGCACAGTCGTCAGCTTCAAGGGCATACCCTATGCGGCGCCACCGGTTGGTGATCTGAGATGGCGCAATCCGAGACCGATCGAGGCATGGAGTGGCATCAGGGATGCCCGCGATTTCGGTCCGTCCTGCATGCAGACCGACGACCTGCCGATGTCAGAGGATTGTTTGACCCTCAATGTCTGGACGCCGGCCAAGCGGCCTCCGACACCGATGCCGGTGATGGTCTGGATTTACGGCGGCGCTCTTGTCCATGGAAACACCGTTCAGTATCCCGGTGCCCAGCTTGCCGCCCGGAAAGTTGTGTTCGTCAGCATGAACTACCGCATGGGGCGATTGGGTTATTTTGCCCATCCGGCACTGATGAAGGAATCCCCTGACGAGCCGGTCGGCAACTATGGTTACATGGATCAGCTGGCCGCCCTGAAATGGGTCCGGCAGAATATCGATGCCTTCGGCGGTGATCCGAAGAAAGTGACGATCTTCGGAGCCTCGGCCGGTGGCGGCTCGGTGATGGCGCATATGATATCGCCATTGTCACGCGGGTTTTTCCGGGGCGCCATTCTGCAATCACCGGGCCTGCCGACCGCGCGTGCTGAAATCACGCCCTTGTCACCTTTGAAGGAAGCAGAAAAAACCGCCTTGGACTACGCGGCTTCTCTCAGAATCAACGGCAGCGATGCCGACGCTCTCACCGCCCTTCGGGCGCTGCCTGCGGAAAAGCTGACCGAGGGTGCATCGGCGCAGGAGGTGCTGGCGGGAATGGCGACCGGCAAGCCCGTCATCGGCATCTCAGGCCCGATGATTGACGGACGGTTTTTGCTCGAAACGCCGGAAGCGGCTCTTGCGGCAAGCCGTCAGGCGCCCGTTCCGGTCATGATCGGGGTCAATGATCGCGATCTCGGTCTCGGTCAGGCAGCGACGAAAGACGATCTCTTCGCGCTGTTCGGAAGCCGTGCCGCCGAAGCCCGCAGCCTCTACGATCCCACCGGCCAGCAGAGCCTTGATGAACTGAAGCAGCAGGTTCTGGCCGACAGAACGCTTGTCGAGCCATCCCGCCACCTCGCCGACGAGATCGCCCGCACCGGCCAGCCGACATGGTGGTATCGTTTCTCCTATGTCGCCGAGGCCTTACGCAACGATCCGACATGGAAAGGCGCTCTGCACGGCTTCGAAATTCCCTATATTTTCGACATGCCAAACGCGCTGGTGAAAGACAAAGTGACGCCAGCCGACTGGGCGATGGCCACATTGGTGAGTTCTTACTGGGTGGGGTTTGCTGCGAATGGTGACCCCAATGGAGGCTCGCGGCCCAAATGGCCCCACCATAACGCGGCCGTCGACAGGCTGATCGACTTCACCAATCACGGCGTGACGGTAGGAGCCGATCCGCTGAAGCTCCGGCTCGACCTCTGGCAAAGCCATTGGGAGGAGAAGAAGTGACAGGGCGGTGCACAGGGCGAGGCCGGGATAGAGGTGCATGTAGACGTCATCCACATCCGGCGATACCGGCTCCACCGTCCAGATCCCCAACCGTGCCGAGATGACGGCCGCGGGTGTGATCAGCGCACCGCTGATCACACCTGCTCGTCAGAACAGATTGCGGCTATCGCTCCTTGGATCACCTTCGACATGGTGTGGTGCGTAAAGGTCAGCACGAGCCTTCCGCCGCCACGGTCTTGCAGGATGCTCCGGATCGGTTCGTATGTCCGCAACGGCAATTCCGGCTTCGCCATTCGTGGGGCACAGCGCAGCCCATTGACCATCCGGGGCAGCTATCCCTGCGGGAGCAACGATGCTCTGCGGCGCATGCGCTGAAAAACTGACCCAGTATGAATTGCTTGCAGCGTGGCCGAGTGCTTCGGCGGCGAAGGCCGATGATGGTCTCTCGCCTGAGGTGGAGAACAGAACGCAATCGACATCATGCCGCTCATACTCGATGAATATTTCCGGATAGTGCACCTCCATGCCGAGCGAGCAACCGAAGCGAAACCCGTCCACCGCGAACGTCACCGGAATTTTGCCGGGTGAATACATGTGGGAAATCTTCGTATTCGACAGCAGTCGCTCGTCGTATCGCGTCACCAGTTCGCCGCGATCGGAAATGACGTAGAGGCTGTTATGCGGCCGGTTCGGCGCGGTAAGCTGATGCACGGAGCCAAAGACCGTCCATAGCTTTAGCTGGCCCGCAAGCTTTCTGGTCGCCTCCACTTCCTCGCGAAGAACGCCCCACTGGCAGCGGGTCCAATCGGACGGGCCGATCTCCCGGGGGCCGCTCTCGGACATGATGCGCTTGTTGGGAAAGCAGGTGGCGCCTTCCGGAAAGTGGATGAGGCGAGCGCCTGCCTTGTGGGCTTTCTTCATCAGTTGGCGCATCTCCGCTCCGGCGGAATGAAGCGCCGAACTGTCACGGGGATCATCGAACACGGAGGTTTGCGCTACAGCCATCCGCATCGAACCGATCGAGGGATTGTCCTCAGGCTTGCGAATGTGTTGGAGAGCGGCGGTGTAGGATTCGCCGGTTTTGGCTGCGCGGGCACGTATACGGCGTTTAAGATTTCCGTTTCGGGTCATTGTGTGGCCTTTCACGTCCCGAACGCAGTTCCCCAGCAACCCGCCCGAAACGATCGGACCAAGACAGCGGCCTGAGACTGAAGTCCCTTTGCCTCCGTTGAAGACCATGCTGGGGAAGGTCCAGGAGGTTAGGCGATAGGCCACGCCGCAATCAGAATGTCGGTCCGACCCCGATTCGTCAACATGTCGCAATGTCTGGTATCCGCGCGAAGCGATGCGGCCATCAATCCGCCGAAACTGTTCAGACCGCTCCCGTGGCCGACCTCGTCCGTCGAGGCCCTTGCAGGGCACCTCAGGATGAGGTCGGAGAGAGGGCGCGGCCCCCTCTAACCTCCCTCATCCTGAGGCGCGCAGGCCAAAGGCCGGAGCCTCGAAGGACATGCTCCAACGCTGCTCCTTGCACTCATCATCAACGCCGGTGGCCGACCTCGTCCTTCGAGGCCCCTGCGGGGCACCTCAGGATGAGGTCGGAGAGAGGGCGCGGCACGCTCCAGCCTCCCTCATCCTGAGGCGCGCAGGCCAGAGGCCGGAGCCTCGAAGGACACGCTCCAACGCTGCTCCTTGCATCAGAATCGCATCCGCTCCGGCGGGGCTGGATGATCGGAAGACGACTACCTTCAGCTGCCGGAGTGGGTCGCTCATGTCAGGAGGGTCGCCGCGAGGCCGCAAGGCAGATGCGCCTTGCGACGCCCTATTCATCCCTGAAGGCTCGCGTGATCTGGTCGGTGAGCGGTTTGACCAGATAGGACAGCGCGGTACGCTCGCTGGTCTGGATGAAGGCTTCGGCCGGCATGCCCGGTAGCAGCGTCAGGCCATCCAGCTTCTGCAGTTCTTCAGGCGGCACCGCTATGCGCACGAGGTAGTAGGAGAGCCCGCTGCGCTGGTCGGTGGTGAGGTCGGCGGCGATGAGGCTTACATGGCCGTTCAGCTCCGGCGTGGTGCGCTGGTTGAAGGCCGACATGCGCAGCACCGCCCGCTGGCCGATCTGGAGTTGATCGATGTCCTTCGGCGCCAGCCGCACTTCCAGCGCCAGGCTGTCATTTTCCGGCACGATCAGCATGATCGGATCGGCGGGCGTCAGGACGCCGCCGATCGTATGCGCCTGCAGCGAATGGACGATGCCGGACTGCGGAGCGACGATGTCGGTGCGCTTCAGCTCGTCCTCGGCGGCAATCTTGCGCTCGATATATTCGCCGATCTGCGCCTGCGTATCGCGCAGTTCCCGTCCGACCTCGGCCTTCAGATCCTGATCGACCTGGAGAATCTGCAGGTTCGTCTCGGTGATGCGGCCGGCAGCCTGCGCCTGAGCGGCGATCTGCTCGCCGCGGTCGCCGCCGAAGGTGGCGCGCTGGGTCTTGAGGCTGTTGAGCCGCTGGTCCGACACCGCACCCTGCATGCGCAGCGAGGTGAGGGAGGCGATTTCCCTGTCGAGCACGTCGATGCCCTCGCTATAGGCGATCTCCTGCGCCCTCACGCCCTCGATCTCGTGCTGGTACTGAAGAATGCGTTCGCGCAATTGCGCCGTCTTGCTTCGCAGCGCCTCGCGGCGGATGGTGAAGAGCCGTTCCTCTCCGCGCAGGATCGCGGCGATTTCGGGATCGTCGCGCCGAGCGAGCAGGCTGTCAGGGAAGACGATCACCGGCAGGTCGTCGCGTTCGGCCCCGAGCCGCGCGAAGCGCGCCTGGAATTCATCCAGCCGCCGTGTGACGATCGCCAGATTGGCGCGCGTCGTCGTGGCGTCGAGCCTGAGCACCACGTCGCCGGCTTTCACCTCCGAGCCCTCGTGAACCAGGATTTCGCCGACCACGCCGCCGGTCGGATGCTGAACCTTCTTGACATAGGAGTCGACCACGAAACTGCCGGACGCCACCGCGGCGCCGGCAAGGTTCGTCGACGATGCCCAGCCGCCAACGCCGATGACAAGGCCGCCACACATCACCAGGCTGGCGAGCAAGTGCCGGCGAATGGAAGCGGAAAGGCCGCCGTCCCTGTCAATCCCGGTCATGGATGTCCCCCATCGTCATTTTGTTTCAAGCGTTCCATGCAGTCTGCGCGCCGTATTCGTCTGGAGCCTGTTTCCTGCCTCTGCACGGCCCCTTGCCGCGGAGGCCGGAGCAGGAGCCACCTGCAGAACCTTGGACAGCACCTCGTCTTTCGGACCGAAGGCGCGCTGGCGGCCGCCCTCCATCATCAGCACCTTGTCGCAGACGCTGATCGCGCTCGGCCGGTGCGCGACGACGATCGCGATGCCGCCGCGCTCGCGCACCGAGACGATGGCCCTGACCACGGCTGCTTCGCCCTCGGCGTCGAGGTTGGCGTTCGGCTCGTCCATCACCACGAGGAAGGGATCGCCATAAAGCGCCCGGGCGATGCCGATACGCTGGCGCTGACCGGCCGACAGCGCTGAGCCGCCTTCGCCGATGCGGGTCTCATAGCCTTTGCCGAAGGAAAGGATCAATTCGCACGCGCCCGCCGCTTTCGCCGCTGCCACGATCGCCTCCGGATCGGGATCCTCCTCGAAGCGGGCGATGTTCTCGGCGATCGTGCCGTCGAACAGTTCGACGCCCTGCGGCAGATATCCGATATGCCGGCCAAGCGCCTCCTTGTCCCAATGGTCGAGGCTCGCCCCGTCAAGGCGGACATTCCCGGCCGCCGGCGCCCATGCCCCGACCAGCACCCTTGCGAGGCTCGACTTGCCGGAGCCGGACGGCCCGATGATGCCGAGTGCGGTTCCGCGCTGCATGACAAAGCCGACGCCGGCGACATTCGGCCTGCGTTCGCCCGGAGGAATGATGGTGAGCTCTTCGGCGCGCAGTTCCCGCACCGGCTTCGGCAGCGGCAAGGCGCTCGGCTGTTCCGGCACCGTCTTCAGCATCTCCTGCAGCCGGGCCCAGCTCTGCCGCGCCATAAGGAAGGGCTTCCAGTTGGCAATGGCGAGATCGACCGGAGCAAGCGCACGGCCCATCATGATCGAAGCGGCGATCATCACGCCGGGCGTCGCGACCTGATCGATGACCAGCCATGCGCCAACGCCGAGCATCGTTGATTGCAGGATGGCGCGCAGCGCCTTGGCAAGGCCGCCAAGGCCGCCCGTGACATCGCCCGCCCGGCGGTTCGCCTTGAGATAATCGGAATTGGCTTTCTGCCAGCGCGCGCCGATCCGGCGCGAAAGACCCATCGCATGGACGACCTCAGCATTGCGGCGAGCGGCTTCCATCAGCCCGTTGCGGGCAATGTTGTGGGCCGTCGCCTCCTTGATTACCTTCTGCGAAAGCATGTTCGTCAGCAGCGTCAGCGACACCAGCACGATCGCCCCGGCAAGCGCCGTCATGCCGAGCCAGAAATGGAAGATGAAGCAGATGGCGAGATAGAGCGGGATCCACGGAAGGTCGAAGAGCGCCGTCGGGCCGGCGCCCGACAGGAAACCGCGCACATTATCGAGATCGCGCAGCGGCTGCAGGCCGTCGCCGGGCATGCGGGCGATGAGCGGCAGGCGCGTCACCGCCGCATGCACCCGGTCGGAAAGCTCCCGGTCGAAGCGCTCGCCGATGCGCAGCAGGATGCGCTGGCGAAGGATGTCGAGCGCCGCCTGAAAACCGTAAAGCCAGAGCGCGAGAACACCGAGGCCGACCAGCGTCGGAACGCTTCCGCTCGCCAGAACCCGGTCGTAGATCTGCAGCATGAACAGCGGCGAGGTCAGCGCCAGCAGGTTGATGACGAAGCTCGCGGCAACAAGACCGCCGAAAACGCTGAGGTTCAGGAAAGCAAACATGATACTTCTTCTTTCAAGTACCGCAGGCGGCTTTTACCCGTGCTTCCGTCGTGCCGATCGAAAAGATCGGCTGCAGGCCCGCCACCGCGATGAAACCGCCGCGGTGGCGAGATGGCCGAAAGCTGGCCGCCCTTTTGATCAGAGGAGGAAGTCCGAATCCGTCAAGCCCAGGTTTGTGCCTGTCAAGACGATCGTCGCTTCGTCGGTATTCGCGTCCCCGTTGGTATCGAAGTGAAGGATCGTGTTGCCGCCGCTTTCCGTGTACCAGGCACCGTGGGCCGTCACCGTTGTTCCACCCCAGGCGAAGGCTTGATCACCCGGCGTGCTGGGATTGACCGTGTAGGCGTCGAGCCCGCTCACATCGATCTTGTCAAACCCATGGTGGAAGTCACGGATCGTGTCCGGGGAGACGGACGTGCTGTCGCCCGTGGAGATAAACACAAATGTGTCATTGCCGGAGCCACCCCAAAGGTCATCCTGCTCGCCGCTGCCACTGAGCGTGTCGTTGCCGGAGCCGCCGTACAACGTGTCCAGGCCTTGGCTTCCGATCAGTATGTCGTTACCGGCCTGGCCGTAGAGCTTATCGGCCCCGTTATTTCCATTCAGCGTGTCGTTACCTGCCTGGCCATAGAGGATATCACCAGAGTTGCCGCCGCTGATCGTATTGTCACCCGCATTTCCGACCTTGGTATCGACACCGTTGGTTTCGCCCCAATTTGTCGTCGTGGCGTTCGCCGTGTCCGTATCGTGGTCATTGCTCGTATCGCTGTCGCTTTCGATCACGTCGGTGATGCCGAGATGGAAGTTATGCGAGGCGTCCGGCGTGCCGCCAACCGTTGCGTCATTCACACTAACGGTCACGTCGTAGCCGGCCTTCGCTTCGAAGTCCGCGCCACCGTTGAAGTACAGCGCGCCGTTCAGGATCGTGAATGAGGCGGCGTCACTTCCAGACAGCGACAATACGTTATTGCCGGAATCGACATCCGTGACCGCGATATCGGCAACTTTGATCACGCCCCCATTTTCGGGCGTCGACGTCACTGTGTTCGACAACACAACCGCCGTCGGCGCATCGTTGACCGCATCCAGCGTGAAGCTCTGGCTTGCCGGCACACTGCCGCCATTGCCGTCGGTGACGGTGTAGCTGAGGCTGACCGGGCCGTTGTAGTTGGCATCAGGCATGAAGGTCCAGCTGCCGTCATTATTGTCGATGAGCGCGCCATGATCGGCGGTGAGGCCGGAGACCGACAGCTGGTCGCCGTCGACATCAGTGAAGCCGGCCAGCAGGTCGGCGCTGCTGAACGTGTAGGGCGTGTCCTCGCTGCCCGCCGCCAGCGTCGCCGCATTGCCGCTGAGAACCGGTGCATCGTTGACGGCATCAAGCGTGAAGCTCTGGGTCGCCGGGACACTGCCGCCATTGCCGTCGGTGACGGTGTAGCTGAGGCTGACCGGGCCGTTGTAGTTTTCGGCCGGCGTGAATGTCCAGGTGCCGTCATTATTGTCGATGAGCGCGCCATGATTGGCGGTGAGGCCGGCGACCGAGAGCTGGTCGCCGTCGACATCAGTGAAGCCGGCCAGCAGGTCGGCGGTGCTGAATGTGTAGGCCGTGTCCTCGGTGCCCGCTGAAAGCGTTGCCGCATTGCCGCTGAGAACAGGGGCGTCGTTGACCGCATCAAGCGTGAAGCTCTGCGTTGCCGGCACACTGCCGCCGTTGCCGTCGGTGACGGTGTAGCTGAGGCTGACCGGGCCGTTGTAGTTGGCATCAGGCGTGAAGCTCCAGGTGCCGTCATTGTTGTCGATGAGGGCGCCATGATTGGCGGTGAGGCCGGAGACCGACAGCTGATCGCCGTCGACATCGGTAAAGCCGGCCAGCAGGTCGGCGCTGCTGAACGTGTAGGCCGTGTCCTCGGTGCCTGCCGAAAGCGTCGCCGCATTGCCGCTGAGGACCGGTGCATCATTGACCGCATCAAGCGTGAAGCTCTGCGTTGCCGGCACACTGCCGCCATTGCCGTCGGTGACGGTGTAGCTGAGGTTGACCGGGCCGTTGTAGTTGGCATCAGGCGTGAAGGTCCAGGTGCCGTCATTGTTGTCGATGAGGGCGCCATGGTCGGCGGTGAGGCCGGTGACCGACAGCTGATCGCCGTCGACATCGGTGAAGCCGGCCAGCAGGTCGGCGGAGCTGAACGTATAGGGCGTGTCCTCGCTGCCTGCCGCCAGCGTCGCCGCATTGCCACTGAGGACCGGCGCGTCGTTGACCGACGCCAGCGTGAAGCTCTGCGTTGCCGGGACACTGCCGCCGTTGCCGTCGGTGACGGAGTAGCTCAGGCTGACCGGGCCGTTGTAGTTGGCATCGGGCGTGAAGGTCCAACTGCCGTCATTGTTGTCGATGAGCGCGCCTTGGTCGGCGGTGAGGCCGGCGACCGACAACTGATCGCCGTCGACATCGGTGAAGCCGGCAAGCAGGTCGGCGGTGCTGAAGGTGTAGGCCGTGTCCTCGGTGCCTGCCGCCAGCGTCGCCGCATTGCCGCTGAGAGCCGGTGCATCGTTGACGGCATCAAGCGTGAAGCTCTGGCTTGCCGGCACACTGCCGCCATTGCCATCGGTGACGCTGTAGCTCAGGCTGACCGGGCCGTTGTAGTTGGCATCAGCCGTGAAGGTCCAGCTGCCGTCATTGTTGTCGATGAGCGCGCCATGGTCGGCGGTGAGGCCGGAGACCGACAGCTGGTCGCCGTCGACATCGGTAAAGCCGGCCAGCAGGTCGGCGGTGCTGAAGGTGTAGGGCGTGTCCTCGGTGCCTGCCGAAAGCGTTGCCGCATTGCCGCTGAGAACCGGAGCATCGTTGACCGCCGTCAGCGTGAAGCTCTGGCTTGCCGGCACACTGCCGCCATTGCCGTCGGTGACGCTGTAGCTGAGGCTGACCGGGCCGTTGTAGTTGGCATCAGGCGTGAAGGTCCAGCTGCCGTCATTATTGTCGATGAGCGCGCCATGATCGGCGGTGAGGCCGGAGACCGACAGCTGGTCGCCGTCGACATCAGTGAAGCCGGCCAGCAGGTCGGCGCTGCTGAACGTGTAGGGCGTGTCCTCGCTGCCCGCCGCCAGCGTTGCTGGGTTGCCGCTGAGGACCGGTGCATCGTTGACCGCATCAAGCGTGAAGCTCTGGCTTGCCCCGACACTGCCGCCGTTTCCATCGGTGACGCTGTAGCTCAGGCTGACCGGGCCGTTGTAGTTGGCATCAGGCGTGAAGCTCCAGCTGCCGTCATTGTTGTCGACCAGGGCGCCATGGTCGGCGGTGAGGCCGGCAACCGACAGCTGGTCGCCGTCGACATCGGTGAAGCCGGCAAGCAGGTCGGCGGTGCTGAAGGTGTAGGCCGTGTCCTCGGTGCCTGCGACCAGCGTCGCCGCATTGCCGCTGAGAACCGGTGCATCGTTGACGGCATCAAGCGTGAAGCTCTGGGTCGCCGGGACACTGCCGCCATTGCCGTCGGTGACGGTGTAGCTGAGGCTGACCGGACCGTTGTAGTTGGCATCAGGCGTGAAGGTCCAACTGCCGTCATTGTTGTCGATGAGCGCGCCTTGGTCGGCGGTGAGGCCGGCGACCGACAACTGATCGCCGTCGACATCGGTGAAGCCGGCAAGCAGGTCGGCGGTGCTGAAGGTGTAGGCCGTGTCCTCGGTGCCTGCCGCCAGCGTCGCCGCATTGCCGCTGAGAGCCGGTGCATCGTTGACGGCATCAAGCGTGAAGCTCTGGCTTGCCGGCACACTGCCGCCATTGCCATCGGTGACGCTGTAGCTCAGGCTGACCGGGCCGTTGTAGTTGGCATCAGCCGTGAAGGTCCAGCTGCCGTCATTGTTGTCGATGAGGGCGCCATGGTCGGCGGTGAGGCCGGAGACCGACAGCTGGTCGCCGTCGACATCGGTAAAGCCGGCCAGCAGGTCGGCGGTGCTGAAGGTGTAGGGCGTGTCCTCGGTGCCTGCGACCAGCGTCGCCGCATTGCCGCTGAGAACAGGGGCGTCGTTGACGGCCGCCAGCGTCAAGCTCTGAGTTGCCGGGACACTGCCGCCATGGCCGTCGGTGACGGTGTAGCTGAGGCTGACCGGGCCGTTGTAGTTGGCATCAGGCGTGAAGGTCCAGGTGCCGTCGTTGTTGTCGACCAGGGCGCCGTGATTGGCGGTGAGGCCGGAGACCGACAGCTGGTCGCCGTCGACATCAGTGAAGCCGGCCAGCAGGTCGGCGGTGCTGATCGTGTAGGGCGTGTCCTCGGCGCCTGCCGCGAGCGTCGCTGGGTTGCCGCTGAGGACGGGGGCGTCGTTGATGCCGTTGATCACAACCGTCAGCGTGCCGACGCTGAGCGTGCCGTTCGACATCTTGATCGTGTACTGGATCGTGTCGGTGAAGGTTTCTCCGGCATCGAGCGCGTTGATCTGCGCGCTTAGACCGGCTGCGTCATAATGGATCTTGTTGTCACTGCCGATCCAGAATGTTGCTCCCATCTGGCTGGTTTGGCTGAAGCTAATGCCCACGCCGTCCTGCATCAGCAGGTCCTTGTTGTAATCGACAAACGCCTTGTTGGTGACGATGATCGCTGCCCCTCCGTCATCGTTCTTGACGCCGTCATCCACCGAATAGATCGTCGTCTTCACGCCGCCGCCGCTTGCGCCCAGCACGTCGAACGTGAACTGAAGGCTGCCGTCCTCGGTGCCGGATTGTGTCAGATTGGCTGCCGCACCTGAATTCGAAAACGTGACGGTCGTGCCTGAAACTGTCGTAGTCGCCATTTACAATTCCCCCCAGTGATACTCCGAACGACGAAAGTGTTCGCCGCCCAATTACTATTTCCAATCTGGGTGCCCCACCACGTCGCCGAAGAAAGCGCGGAATAAACATGCCCCATCTGCAAGCTATATTATATTTTTCCAAATAGTAACCCAGAAGATGCATAAAATGGTGCTACCTATACAATAGAGTTAAAGTTGATTGTGGATAAACTCGTTCGACAATTCATATGATTATTTGCGCCGGCGTCCGAATTGTCCGCACTTTCCGTTTATCGACATGGAAGATTCCCCACCTCCGACGGCGTGGTGCGGTGCGCGGAAAAAGGTTGGGGCCTGCTGCGGGAACTCTGTTCCCAGAAAACGCGAACGAAGAGCTTCGATGGTTGGCGGACAAATCCGTGTCGACGCAGGCGATGGAGCTGGACGATCGGAAGACGACAACCTAAAAGAGTTGCGGCCAAACCCGCTTCTTGCAGGAGACGAAAAATGCAGCGGATCGAGAGGGAAGTGAGCGGCGGCTGCCAGTGCGGCGCCGTGCGCTACCACGCAAGCGTCATGTTCGACAATTCGCATCTCTGCCATTGCCGCATGTGCCAGAAAGCCTCGGGCAGCATCTTTGCCGCGCTCGTCGCCGCGCCCGATGATGCGCTGACCTGGACACGCGGCAAGCCGAGCGTCTGGAAGAGCTCGGAGCTTGTCGAGCGCGGCTTCTGCGCCAATTGCGGCACGCCCTTGTTTTTCCATCACCTGGAGAACGGCCGCACCAACCTGTTGATCGGTTCGCTTGACGATCCCAACGCCTTCCCGCCGCTGGCCAACACCTGCACCGAAAACATGGTGACGTGGTTCGATACGATCACCGGCCTGGAAAATACCGGTGCGACCGAAACCAACGGCGCCGACTGGGCGGCGGCGATCAAGGCGAGTAACAACCAGCACCCCGATCACGATACTGCTTCCTGGGCGGTGAGGGGGCGTGACGGCTGAGACCTGCCGCTGCCGGCGGAATGAAGCACCGAAATGGCGCGGGGATCATTGAACATGGCGGTTGCGCTACAGCCATCCGCCTCGGCGCCCCTCCCGCAGATTGCCCGGCAAATCTGCAAGACTGACAATCGCCGGACGCACTGATCGCTTCGCCACGGCGAAGCGGTGCGGCCGGAGGGCCGGGCATGTTTCCGCCATGATCAGAGGCGACCGGCTCGGACGTACCTGGAGGTATGCCCGTCGCCAATTGCCTCTGCCCCGACGAAATCTGCTCCGGCAGAATGCTTCAAGCTAAGCTGGAAAAGCTCTAGCGGTTGTCGAAGTCCGCCCGAGCCTTCTCGATCACAGGGCGATTGTCGATTGCCCAATCGCTGAGTACTCGCAATGGCTCGATCAGCGAACGCCCGGCGTCGGTGAGAGCATATTCCACCTTCGGCGGGATGGTGGCATAGGCCGTGCGCGACACCAATCCATCGCGCTCAAGACTGCGGAGAGTGAGGGTCAGCATCCGGTGAGACACGCCGCCGATCTCGCGCATCATCTGGTTGAAGCGCAACGGTCCCCGTGACAGCACTCCGACAACCATGATGGTCCACTTGTCGCCAATGCGATCAAGAATCTGGCCGAGCGCACGGCAGTTGTTGTGATCTTCGCTCGCAGGCAAGTCCCCGGCCTGCGTGGCGGCGGCGGTGTTCATTGGCAACTCCATCGAGGCACGCACATCCCTGTGCGTGGCGCACTTTCGTGTGCATTCTTGTGCATGTACCCGATATCGATCATATCGTCACGTACATTTTGTTCGTTAACAGAAGAGGACGACGACATGAAGATCGGCATCAACGGCGCAAGTGGGAAACTGGGTGCGGCCATCATCGAAGAACTCAGCTCACGCGGAGGCGGCCACCAAATCGTCGCCATTTCCCGCTCGCCGGAGAAGGCAGGTAGCGGGGTCGAGGCTCGCAAGGGTGACTATGACCAGCCAGAGACGCTTCAGGACGCCTATGCCGGGCTCGACCGTCTGGTGCTGATCCCAAGCGCAGACCTACGTCCGGGCGTGCGCGGTGCACAGCTCAAGTCCGCCATCGACGTGGCCGTGAAGTCAGGTGTGCAGCATATCGTCCTGCTGTCGGCGGCAGGCACACGCGAGGCTGCCATTCCTGCACTCGGCGAGTCCTACTGGACAGCCGAACAGCATCTGATCAGGTCAGCTCCACACTGGACGATCCTGCGCATGAATTACTTTGCACAGTCCATGATCGACGAGGTCATGATGTCACAGAGCCAAGGAATGCTCGCTGGACTTGGCGAAGATCGCGTCGCCTATGTCTCGCGCAACGACGTGGCCGCAGCGACAGCAGGAGCCGTATTGTGCGAAGGTCACGCGGGCGCGATCTACAATCTGACGGGACCAGATGCGCTAACAGGGCATGACGTCGCCGCCGTTGCTTCAGAGGCACTTGGCAAGGCCATCGTGTTTGCCTCGATTACCGAGGAGCAACTGCGTGGCGGCTTAGGCCAGGCCGGGCTGCCCGATCTTGTTGTCAATGCCATCATGGACATCAAGAAGACCTTTGTCGAAGGACACTTTGATGTGCTTACACATGATGTCGAGCGGCTGTCGGGCCGTGCGCCTGTCTCTTTCCGCAACGTGTTCGCGGCAACGAAGTCCTGAGGAGAACCGCGTAAACATGACCCGCAAATACATTTATTGGATCAGCACCGCGCTTCTTTCGGCGTTGTACCTTATGTCCGCCACCTTCTATCTCACCCAAGGCGACACGGTGCGACAACTGTTGGGTCAGCTTGGCTTTCCTGGCTATCTGGTGCCGCTCCTGATTACGGTCAAACTGCTCGGAGTGGCGGCGATTCTTTCCCGCATCAGTGTCGGACTGAGCGATCTCGCCTACTCCGGAATGTTGTTTCACCTGCTGCTGGCGCTATCGGCTCATCTGAACGCGTCCGACTACGCCGGATCCGTTCCGGCACTCCTCGGTCTGGGCGTCCTTGTCGTGTCTTTCACGACCCAAAATGCCGCACGAGCAAAGCCATCGCCGTATGCGGCCTCCCAGCCGGTCGGAAGCTGAAACTTTTGCGATCTGCGTCCCGATCCAGTTTCGGGCGCAGTCGTCATTAGGCCGTCGCGCCTGTCGCATATGCTCGACATGCCGACTTGTTGCTGATGGAGACCCAAACCATCGCTGAGGAGCAGGAGTCGACGGGACCCAACCGCCAGCCAGCTGTGAGCCGTCAGGAGGTTGATCATGACGGCAGGGAACTTGCGCAGGCAAACGACGTTCCCCGACTATCTTCTTCCGCTCGGTTGTCGGCGACATCCCAGCCGCTTTCCAGGTCCGCATGACGACACAGCAGATCATCGCATTTTCTGTCATCGGGCTCATGATGGCGGTCTTTATCTGGGATCGCTTCCGCTATGATGTCGTCGCCTGTTGCGCGCTGGTTCTGGCGGTCGTGACGGGGATCGTCCCGCCGGAAAAGGCCTTTTCCGGCTTTTCGGATGACATTGTCATCATCGTCGGCAGCGCCCTGATCGTCAGCGCCGGCGTGGCCCGCTCGGGCATCGTCGATGTCGCGATCAAGCGGTTTTTCCCGAACCTGAACACGCTTCATACCCAGCTCGCGCTCCTGATGATCGCCGTGGCCTTGCTTTCGGCGTTCATCAAGAATATCGGTGCGCTCGCCATCATGATGCCTGTCGCCTTTCAGTTCGCCAGGAAATCCGGCGCTTCTCCCTCGAAATACCTGATGCCGATGTCCTTCGCTGCCCTGCTCGGCGGACTGATGACGCAGGTCGGCACGTCGCCGAACATCGTCGTATCGCGGCTTCGCCACGAGATGACGGGAGAATCCTTCACCATGTTCGACTTCACGCCGACAGGCGCCATCCTGACCGTCGTCGGCATTACCTTTCTGTTGTTCTTCCACTGGCTGGTGCCGAGCCGCACCAAGCAGGACCACGCCATCGAAGATGTCGTCGAGATCAAGAATTACACCAGCGAAGTCGCAATCACCGGCCAGTCGCCGCTGCTGGAGCGGGCACTGAGCGACCTCGTGAAGCTCGGCGATGGCGAGGTCATCGCCACGGCCGTCCTGCGCGGCGGCACCAGGATGGCGCCCTTTCCTGATCTCACGCTCCGCTCCGACGATATTGTAATGCTGGAAGGTCCCTCGGCGGCAATGGACCGCATCGTATCACAAGGCAAATTGAAGCTGTCCGGCAAGCCGCTGACGAAAGAGGGTCAACCGGACACGCATATTATTTCGCTTGAGGCGATCGTCAGCCAGGACTCCTCCCTCGCCGGTCTTTCGGCCAAGGAGCTGGCGCTTTCCTACACGCGCGGGGTCAACATTCTGGCGATCAGCCGGCGCGGCGAACGCCTCAAGGAACGGTTGGGCAGCTTGACCCTCGGCGTCGGCGATGTCCTGCTGCTGCAGGGCAGCCGGGCAAGCCTGGCCGCACTGCTACAGGATTTTGGCCTGTTGCCGCTCGCCCAGCGGGAGGTGATGCTCGGCACCCGGCGCCGTGCCTTCATTCCGCTTCTGATGCTGACCCTCGCCATGGCAACGACCGCCATTGGCCTCGCGCCGGTTCCGGTGGCTTTCTTCGCAGCGGCGCTGGGCATGGTCGTCTTCCGCGCCATTCCGCTGACGGATTTCTATAAAGCGGTCGACGGGCCGATCCTGGTGATGCTTGCCGCCCTCATTCCCGTCTCGGATTCCCTGCGCACCTCCGGCGGCAGCGACCTGATCGCCGGCTGGCTGGGTGCGGTGGCAATGAATCTACCGGCATGGGGGGCGCTCGGCCTGATCCTGGTCAGCGCCATGGCTGTTACACCCTTTCTCAACAATGCCGCGACCGTTCTCGTCATGGCACCGATCGCCGCGAGCTTTGCGACCAGCCTCGGCTTCAGACCGGAAGCCTTCCTGATGGCGGTGGCAATTGGCGCCGGCTGCGACTTCCTGACCCCGGTCGGCCATCAATGCAACACGCTGGTCTTCGGACCCGGCGGCTACAAGTTTTCCGACTACCCGCGTCTCGGCCTGCCGCTGTCGGCATTGATCATCCTGGTCAGCGTGCCGACGCTGCTCGTTGTCTGGCCGGTGAGATAGCCGCTGGGGCGGTGGCCGCGGTCGGTTTGAAACCTGAGGGACAGGAAGTGGATTGGGGAGGGCGGCGGTTGCCCTCCCCAGTCTCTATCAGGCGACTTCGGTCGCAAAACGCTGAAACAGCGGTGTCAGGCGGGGGTGGCGTGCCGCCGGCGGCGGATGGATTTCAATGGCCCGACCGGCCCTTGCCTCGCGTCGTAGCCATTCGCTGATGGTTTCGGCGCTGGTGTGATCCATGTAATGGAGGTCCTCGCCGACAATCTTGACCTTGCGGCCCTCGGGCAGCTGCTCGAGCGTGTTGAGCAGAACGGGCACATCCTTGCAGGTGGCTGCGCCGCCGAGCCGGACATGGATTTCCTCGTCTATCTCGGCGTGTCTGATCGCGAGTTTGCGCCTGAGGTAGGGCACGATCTCGATGATCGACAGCGCCAGGCCGAGTGCCACGCCGACCAGCAGGTCCTGCAGGACGACCATGGCGACGGTCACCGCCCAGATGCCGACCGGAACCAGTCCATGATGCTCGAACAGGTGTCTGACATGGCGCAGGCTGATCAACCGCCATCCGGTGACGAGCAGAACCGCGGCGAGGGCCGACAAGGGAACCAGGGTCAACAGGCTTGGCGCCAGCGCCACCAGGGCCAATATCCAGATCCCGTGGAAGATGGCGGAGGCCCGCGTGCGTGCGCTGGCCTGAATGTTGGCCGAGGAACGGACGATGACGCCGGTGATCGGCAATCCGCCGAGCAGGCCGCAGAGCCCGTTGCCGACGCCCTGGGCAAACAGTTCCTTGTTGAACCGGGTGCGCACGCCGTCATGCATCCGGTCGACGGCGGCGGCCGAGAGAAGGGTTTCGGCACTCGCGATGACGGCAATCATCACCGCCATGAGAATGACGCCGGGCTCCAGCAACCGGGCGAAGTTTTCCGCGGTCGGCAGTGTGATGCTGTCGACGAGCGAGGTGGGGACTTCGACGCGCGCGATCGGCAATTGCAACGCGGCGGCAAGTACCGTCGCCGCCGCGACACCGACCAGCGCTCCCGGAACCAGCGCCAGCGATTTCGGGCGGCACTTCTCCCAGCACACCATTGCCAGCAGGGATATGAGGCCGACCTTCAAAGCGGTTGCCTGGCTCGTCAGGCCAGTTCCCCAAAGACGGGCGAGACTGTCCTCCATCGCCGCGACGTTCTCCATCCCGCCGGCAGCGGGCTTGGCATCCATCAGCACATGAATCTGCCCCAAAATGATCAGGATCCCGATGCCGGCGAGCATGCCGTGAACGACGGCCGGCGAGATTGCCCGGAACCAGGAGCCGACCCGCAGGAACCCGCCGGCGATCTGCAGGAAACCGACGGCGATCAGGACGGGGGCGAGCATGGCGACGCCGTATTCCTCGACGAAGCCGAAGACGATGACGGCAAGTCCGGCGGCAGGCCCGGAGACCTGCAGCGGCGAGCCCGACAGGACGCCGACGACGATGCCGCCGATGATGCCGGAGATCAGGCCCATCGACGCCGGCACGCCGGAGGCGATGGCGATCCCCAGGCACAGTGGGATGGCGACGAGAAAGACGACCAGCGACGAGGCGAGGTCGCGCGAAAAGGCGGAGCTGATTGCTGTCATGGCGCTACTCCGCGGCAAGCATTGCTGCGATTTGCGGCATGACATGCGGCCGATCGCGGCCGGTCACCGCAACCGGCAGCGGCTCTCCCTCCTGCGGCACGGTGAAGGTCGCTTTCGCCCCGTCATAGACCTGGACTTCGCCGGTCTCGATGTCGAAGAACCAGCCATGCAGGGTGATCTCGCTGGTGGCGAGTTTCGCGGCCACGGAAGGATGCGTCTTCAGGTGATCGAGCTGAACGACGACGTTTTCCATCGCCACTGCGCGCACGCGATCACTTTCGGAAAGGTCGTCCGGATAGGCCCGGCAGACGATCGAATGGGCGGCGTGGCTGTGGCGCAGCCAGGCTGCGACATTGGGCATCGGTTCGAGCAGCTCTGGATGGCACAGGCCCTTCATTGCTCCGCAATCCGAATGGCCGCAGACGACGATGTCGCTGACGCCAAGCGCCAGGATCGCATATTCGATAGCGGAAGATACGCCGCCGTTGAGGGTCGAGAAAGGCGGAACGATATTGCCGGCATTGCGGCAGACGAAGAGATCGCCGGGACCGGCCTGCGTGATGGTTTCGGGCATCACCCGGCTGTCGGCGCAGGATATCATCAGAGCCTGTGGTTGCTGGCCTTCCCGCGCCAGCTTGCGATAAAGCGCCGACTGGTTGGGAAAAACCGCGCCGCGAAAACTGGAGATACCTTTCAGGAGATCACCCATGTTCGGATCCTCTTTCTGGCCGGACGTCGGACTGGGAGGAATGTCTCTCGTCCGGCGGGTTACAGAAGCGAGTTGTTCGCAGGTGCGAAAAGAACAGCAAAAAGTGTGCGGTGCAACCAGCCGATGCGAGATCGCGATCAACAACACGTGAAGAGGGTGCCGAGGTCCGACGAGGGGTGGCCATTCCTTCGCCTGGAACGCAAGGTCAGCAATGCGTCCGCATGTCGCCACAGTGGCGATCTTGCCTTCGCCGGGAAGCCGACAGTCCGGTGATTACCTCGAGTTCATGGTCGCGCCACAACCGGCCATTCCCAGAAGTTCTGTTTGCCTCAGGCCCGATTCGCCCGAACGCTCAGCCACCGATCATGGGGTTTTCCGACGTACGGAATTACATCGCTGACAATCCAGTCGGCGTCTGTGAGTGCCGACCGCAGGGCAGGCTCGCGCCAGTACGTTTCGACGTAGCGCCGGGGTGCTGCAGCACTGCCGTGTGTGGATAGATCCTCGCCGTCACCCTCCCTGACCGAGACGTGCAGTCGGCCACCGGTCCGGGTCGCTTCGGCAAGCCGTCCAAGCACCGTGCCGAAATCATCGCGCGCGACATGAATGAGGCAGGCACAGGCCCAGATCCCGTCATACGGCATGCCGGGACGCTGCGGGTCGGCCAGGTCATCGGTCAGCGGGTCCAACAGGTCGGCCTTGAAGCCACTTTCGCGCAGCAGTTCGACGAAACCCTTCGAAATGTCGGTGCGCCGGACGCTGATGCCCCGCTTCTCAAGCTCAAGTGCATCTCGCCCGCCGCCGCTTCCGATCTCCAGCACTCTGCCCGAGCCACCCAGCTCGGTCACGAACACATCGATCTCTGTCGCGACCCATTCGGGCATCACCGCGGCCTCGGCAGCGTACTCCGCCGCGACCGCATCATAGGACCGCACAGTATCCCGGTCGGTGCTCATCCCAGCGCTCCTCCTTCAAGAGGTCCAATGAGCGAGAGGCCCATCAGCCCGTTGCGCCCTTCACACTTCGGCAGTTGGTGACATCGCGGGCGATACTCCCCAGCTTTAGCAGAAATGAGGTCAGAGACACCACCGACCGACTGCCAATGCTGCCGGCGGCAATGGGCTGGGAGCGGTCATCTGTCGCTGCCACCTTGCCACAGATATCGCAAATGCCGCGTCTCGACCCGAAGCGGCCCCTAACGCGGAGCTAGTGGCCGAAATTTTTCGCGTCAGATTCTGGGGCATAGGGCGTCGTTGCTGCTTCCTTGACGATTTACCTTCCATTACAATCCCTTCCGCACATAGAGGAGTTCCGCCATGAGCGAAGACGCCTTCAACATGTCGATCCGCAAGTTCCTGAAGGAAGTCGGCGTCACGTCGCAGCGCAAGATCGAGGAGACGGTGCGCAAGGGGCAGGTCGGCGGCAATACGTTGAAGGTCCGCATGACGCTAACGGCGGAAGGCACCGGCCTCAACCACGTGGTGGACGGCGAGATCGAACTTCCGTAGGCCGGGCGAAACGATCGTACGAACCGTCCGGCTGCCCCAAGTTCATTGTCCACATCCGCGCGTAATCGAAGCATGGCCGCTCTGGGCCGACAGCAGACCAGTGGCTTCGGCTGGATTGCGCCAATTGCGGTCATGGCCGGCGGCGCTGTAGAGTTTGCGTCCATGAGCCAAGTTCCCTGCGCCCCGCCGCAGGAGGGTTGCTCATTGTCGGCCATCGGCTCGGAGGACGCATGACGAAGCATCGCATCTATTCGGTCGGCGTCGCGAGCGTCTATCCCCACTATGTCGCCAAGGCGGAGAAGAAGGGACGCACGAAGGCGGAAGTCGACGAAATCATCTGCTGGCTGACGGGCTATAGCCGAGAGAGCCTGGACGACCAGTTGGCGAGGAAGACCAATTTCGAGGATTTCTTTGCGCAAGCACCTGAGATGAATCCCTGCCGATCGTCGATCACGGGCGTGATCTGCGGCGTCCGCGTGGAAGAGGTCCAGGAAACGACCATGCGGGAAATCCGCTACCTGGACAAACTGATCGACGAACTCGCCAAGGGCAGGGCGATGGAGAAAATCCTGCGAAAATAGGCGGCGAGGAGACCGGCCGCATCTGGAGAGTTAGAGCCTTTCCTGGTTAGATTGAAGCGTTCTGCCGGAGCAGTTTTTTGTCAGGGCAGAGGCGATTGGCGACGGGCATGCCCCTTGGTACGCCCGAGCCGATCGCCTCTGATCCTGGCGGAAAACATGCCCGGCCCTTTCCTTGAGCGACACATAGTCTGCCCGATCGCAGCGCTGGCAACGGAACCGGCTTGGCAGTCGATCGAGGCTGATATTCTTGGTCAGCTTCAACAGATCCCGCGGGAAATAGCGGTAGGTGGTTTTGCAGAATTGGCAGGTGACTTCCAGCAGCTGGCCGGCCTCGTCCGCATCGCTCAGACTCCAGCCGCGCAACTTTTTGGAATAGTTCATTTCCGGCATTGTTCAGTCTCGGTCGCATCTCGGCCGCCACCCCCGCGTGATCCCTCGACCCATCGCGCCTTCTGTCAAAACCAGCTGCCAACGAAGATGGCGGATGTCATTCAGGAGGGTTCCGATCGCTGCTTGTGCGTCCCCTTGGTGATAGGCGAGCACCTCCGCAATCTCATCATCAACCATGGCTTCGCCGATCATCGGCTGCTCGCGCATATCCGTGCTCCATACTCCAGTTTTCAGATTGGCGGCCGCCTCGCCGATGTTCTTATTATGTTCACGTCTGGTGGTGAGTCAATAGCGCAAGCGAAATTGTCCGCTGGTCACTGCTATTAGCGTCGACGCCTCATTGCTGCTGGTGGCTACTGGTGTGGGAGGAGACCGCCCTGTTTGTCCCGAAGCCCAAGCTCGCACTCATCTGAGATCCTGCGCAGGTGCTTCTCGTGCTGGGCCTGCAACTGGCAGAAGTATTCTAACAGATCCTGAGCGTCTTCGGTCGGTAAACCCATCAGGCGCAATCGCTCAATCAAAGCGGTCTGGTCAGCGATGTGCTTCTCGCCCTCCAGTACGTGCCTTGCAACCATCTCGGCCGGCGTCTCATTGCTACCCATACGTTCACTATACGCCGCGATGGATGGCTTGGCGACGGCGGACCCTAATTCCTTTCAATCACTTCCTGATGTGATCGGCATGCGAAGCCGCCATAGGCCACGAACTGCTCGGAGACAACAAGCCTGGAACTGATGTGCGGTCTGAGAAGTTAGAGCGGGCGCAAACTCTGAGCCGTGCCAGTGAGCAAACACGATGTGAGGGGAGATGGCAGAACGCATCCGGTCCGTGCTGGTCGTCGAGGACGAATTTTTTATTGCACATCAACTCCAAGACGCACTTGAGGCAGGAGGATTTCGGGTGCTTGGCCCAGCCGCAACAGTTTCGCAGGCGGTGGAACTGATCGACGGTGAACGGCCTGATGCAGCGGTATTAGACTTCAATCTCGGCGGTGAGAGCGTCACACCGGTAGCACTCCATCTAAGGACGCTCGGAGTGCCTTATGTCCTCACTACGGCGTACGACAAAGCGCGGTTAGCCTCGAGCTTCCTCTTCGCCGACGCTTTGAATCTCGGGAAGCCAACAGATTTGCAGCGTCTCGTCGAGACGATCCGGTCTCTTTAGGTCAGCACAGGGTATCCCGCGATCGGCTGTGACCTGCCCGGCGTCGAGGCCCGCGATAATCCATCTGGGTCAATTGCTTTTTAAGCTGTTGCTGATGAACTGCCCGCATGACCAAGCCGCCTTGCAAGCCTGCCAAGCCGCTGCTCAGTGAAGCCGAAGCACCGCTCCGCAGCCGGCCTCGCCGCCGACGCGATCCCGCCCAATCTTAGCTACTTCTCGACTGCCGCCGCGCATCGAAACGTGCCTACCTCTAATTGTTCTCGTCCTGATAGTTCTTTTTATGAACCTTTCGGTCAGTTGTAATTTTTTCGCAGTGCTCCTCGACCCTCTGCATGCCTCCTGGGACTGCACTTCCACCGCCGGTAATACGTCAAAAGGACGCCCCGATCGTCCTTTGAGCAATCTGGCAACAAGCGCATCGTCAGGACTAAGCTGTACGGGTTCGTGTTTGGAGTAAGCCATGTGGCTGGTTGAATACTGCGTACACAAGCTTGGAAGCTTTTTTTACAACACTTACTATCTGAATGGTAAGGCAATGGCGCTCAGTTTCGCCATTTCCATCGGCCTGGTCCTGACGGTTTTCGTGGTGGAACTCACCTATGTGGGGTTCGGCAATTCCGGGTTCCGTCGGGTTTTCTTCGAACGCAGCAAATCCACAATCACCGACATCGTCTATTTCGTCCTTCAGGCGACGGGAATGATTACGCTCTTCGCGGCGCTCGCATCATTTGGTCTGTCCTATGCCATTACCAGCGCGGCTCAGGATGCCCCCCACCTGGACCTTGCCCGGACGCTGCCGGGCTGGGCACATGTTCTCTTGTTCCTAGTACTGACAGACTTCTTGAGCTACTGGCAGCATCGGTTGATGCACCGGCTGCCCGTACTATGGCGGCTGCACGAATTTCACCACGCAGCCGAAGAGTTCAACGCGCTGACTTCGTCGCGGGAGCATCCGCTGGAGAAGGCCATAAACGTCGCCATTATGGTCGTTCCGGCGCTGCTTATCGGCCTGCCAACGGCCGATTTCGCCATCGTGACCATCGCCTTTGGCGCCATTGGTCTGGTCAAGCACAGTGCCATTCCCTGGCATGGCTGGTTTGGCA
This sequence comes from Rhizobium sophoriradicis, assembly GCF_003939025.1. GTDB lineage: Bacteria > Pseudomonadota > Alphaproteobacteria > Rhizobiales > Rhizobiaceae > Rhizobium > Rhizobium sophoriradicis. The sequence continues at coordinate 39,669 of NZ_RQIH01000027.1, read as the reverse complement.
AATACGTGATCCAGTCACCACGCGACCACTTCATCCATCACTCCCGAGTGCGGGAGCATCACGACAAGAATTTCGCCAATTATTTCCCGATCTGGGATCATTTGTTTGGCACCTATTACGAGGGCGATGCACACGGTGCAAAGCTCGGTCTGGACCGCGACTACTTCAACAAAACCGATCCGTTCCGCGAAACCGTCGCCACAGAAATCCGTTTCTTCCAGCGCGCGGGGCAGGCTGCCAAGGCCAAGTTCGGCATAAGCCGCATAGGCGGAAAACCTGCCTCGCCGCAGGGACTGTCGGGCTCGGAACAGCGCCCGTAGCGCGAAGCTGGCATCGCTCTGTTGTGCTAAGCGGCAGCTTTCTGGAATCCACGAACTCGCTCCGATTGACAGAAAAGGTCGATCGCAGCCACCGCTTGTCGTCTTAGTCGAAGTCAATAACACGTATTAGGCAATTGCTTTTCAAGGTATTGCTGATGTGATGGTGGCATGACAAAGCCGCCCAGCAAGTCTTCCAAGCCGCTGCTCGGTGAAGCCGAAGCGCCGATCCGCAGCCGGCCGCGGAAGAAGCGTGATCCGGCCCAGCCTCAACTTACCCTGGACCCAATGCCGGCCCGCATCGATCCGTGCCTGGCGCTGCTGAAGCCGTGGCCGCCGAAAGGGCGACAATGGACTTTCGAGGTGAAATGGAACGGCTATCGGTTGGCCGTCCACATCGAGCCGTCAGGCGTGCGCATCATTACGCGCGGCGGCCATGATTGGACCGGCCGCTTCCCGGCGATCGGACGATTTATATCCCCGCTAAGCGTCGGTTTACGAAGTCGCCGGCTAGATCGCGCAAGGCTTCCTTCACTGGGGGAAGCTCCGGCACGCCTGATATAAGGGGCCGCGGGACGCGGCCGGATGGGGCGGCGGTTTACGAGGTAGACGACACCGCGAAGCTCTAACACCGGCCAACCTAATGCGTCTCGTCGATGCTAGTCTGCAAACAGCTACCCCCTCAATCGTTGCTAGTAACTTCCACTTGATTCCTTCTATTCGGCCTTTTGATTCTCTTGGCCAGCAAAACGGTCGCCGAGATCCCACCGCTCAGCATCTTAAGAAAAAGTATATTGAAAATCGTGAGAGAATACGCATTTCCGACAAATGTTGTCGAAGCGCCTGTACCGTAGATCGGCAAAGGAAAGAGGAAAGCAAGAGAAAGGAATGTGAGCAAATATGCCGCGGCGTGTTTCACAAAGCTCTTTAGATCCGTAACTATAATTTCTCGGCCCAATGGGGAAGAAATGATATAAAGCGAAAACAATAGTGTCTTCACGACCGTGAATATGATCAGAAAAAACGAAAGACATGTGTAAAGGGCGACCTGTTCGGAATGGTTCTCCGCGAGCCATGGCAGTTCATAGTGATATTTCGGTAGAATAACCAAAAAGTATCTTAGGTGCGGGGCGATGTAATCCAGTACGCCTCCTCTGGTCAGCCAAAGAAACAAGGTCGATATAGACAAAATAGCCAGATCAAGCGGTGGGCCGCTAATATGGCTCTCGTATCTCTTGATAAAAGACTGATTGTGAAGGCGGACGAAAAGGTCAACCCAGGCGAAAGTTTTAAACATATTTACTTCTCAGCCTTTGTCTCCGGACTATACATGAAAAAATCAATCAGTAGTGAAGGCGACGGAGTTTCTGTCAAGCATGACGCCCGTCAACCATTTCCGTCGACCTCTCCATCTTCGTCGAGGTCGTGAACCCATCCACTCGCGGACGATATAGCTGATCGTGTCGTTGCGTGTCATCCCCAGTTCACCGGCCACGTCGCGGAGGACTTCTTCAACGTCATCATCCATCGAGACGGCCGCCGCATTGCGCAGCCGAGGCGCGGCGTTGCTCCACATCTATTCCCATGCGTATCAAAATTGCCGCCATCGCCAGAATGAGAATAGAATGGCTAGCGTACGCAAAGAAGGGCCCAACGGATGGAGGTGGAGATCGCCTGGACATCACCTCTTACCATTTGTTGACTGACCCGTAATTGAGCAATAACTTATGGACCCCCGGTCGTTGGGCTTGTCCTCACATGACGGATCGATTTCTTCAGCGTCGCCTTGCTGCCATCGTCGTTGCCGATGTGGTGGGATATTCACGTCTGATGGAGGCTGATGAAGCCGCGACGCTTGATAACCTCAGGGAACTCCGTTCTGGCGTCATCGAGCCGGCTGTGATGCGCCATAACGGTCGCATCTTTAAGGTCATGGGCGACGGATTCCTGATCGAATTCGCTAGCGCGGTGGACGCGGTCGCTGCAGCGTTGGAAATGCAACAGACCACCACTGCTATCGAGGCTTCCGGAGACCGGCGCCTGCTTTTGCGTATAGGCGTCAATCTGGGAGATGTCATTGACGATGGTTCAGACATCCTCGGCGACGGCGTCAATGTCGCCGCGCGCCTCGAGACGCAGGCCGCACCGGGAGGTATCTGCATTTCAGGCAGCGTTCACGGCGAGATCGTCGGCAAGATCGACGACCGGTTCTTTGATGCAGGCGAACGCTACCTGAAGAACCTCACTCGCCCGGTTCACCTGTGGCATTGGCCGGATGCGCTGCAAAGCATATTGCCGCTGCCCGAATGTCCCTCGCTCGCTGTCCTGCCGTTCACGAATATGAGTGGCGATGAAGCGGACGAGTCTTTCGTCGACGGCTTGACCGAAGACCTGATCACCGACCTTTCCCGTACGGCTGGCCTGTTCGTCATCGCACGCAATTCCGTTTACGGCTACAAGGGCAAGCCGGTCGACGTACGGCTGGTCGCCCAGGAACTCGGCGTCCGCTACGTCCTAGAGGGGAGCGCCAGACGCGCAATGGGCCGTGTCCGCATCAATGCCCAATTGGTCGATGCGCTTGGAGGCCAGCACCTGTGGGCCGACCGGTTCGACAGGACGGTGGAAGATGTTTTCGAATTACAGGATGAAGTCAACGCCAAGATCGTTGAAGCTCTCGTCGGCCGGCTGACCATCCCGACGCCGCGCAATCGGCCGAAGAATTTTGAGGCCTACGATCTGTGTGTGCGCGCCCGCCTCCTGACGGAAGAGTCGCCGCAAACAGAGCGTGAGGCCTATATGCTGCTCCAACGCGCGGTCAAGCTCGAGCCATCATATGCCGAGGCGCTCGGTCTGCTCGCCTATAACCGTTGGCTTGCCTGGACGCATTTCGGCGAGCCCGAAGATCCTAACCGTCGGATGGCGGTGACATCAGCGCAGAAGGCGGTAGACCTGGATCCCAACGATGCCGGCTGCCGTTACGTCCTGGGTACCATTTTGGCTTATGAGCGGCGATGGGAGGAATCGGATGCCGCCTTCGCCAAGGCCCTGGAGCTGGACCCCAACCACGCCGACACCTGGGCGGCCATGTCGGACATGTCCGTGCTGGACGGCAGGGTTGCCGACGGACTGGCGCAGATCGAAAAAGCCCTGCGGCTCAATCCCCATCCAACCTGCTGGTATCTGTGTCATCTTGGGCAGGCGCAATATGCCGCGCGTGACTATGAGGCGGCAACCGCCACGCTCCGCAGGAAAGAAACCTATCGTACCAACTCACGCAAATTCCTGGCTGCTGCGCTTGCGCAGTTGGGCCACCTCGAGGAGGCGCGGCGAGAAGCAGAATTGTTTCTGATCGCCCACCCTCATTTCACCATCCGCCATTGGCTCAGCTCCCAGCCGCTGCGCGATGCAGCTGTACGAGACCACTTCGTCGACGGCTTCCGAAAGGCCGGCCTGCCGGAGATGTGACAGCGGATGAGGCCACGAAGGCGGAGATCGACGAAATCATCTCCGGAAACTTTAATCGGGGTGATATGGTGGCTTTCGCCCATTTCCAGGGAGGGTGATGATGGCCAAGATACTCGTGCATGTGACCGTAGGGCCGAGCGACCCGACAAAGGCTGCTCTTGCATTCTTCGTCGCTAGAGCTGTCATCGAGGAGGGCCAGCAACTGGTTCTGTTTGTCGCCGGCGATGGTGTGCATCTCCTCACCGCAAAGAGTGCAGCAAGCGTGGAAGGGCTCGGCAGCGGAAGGCTTTCCGACCACTTCGAGGCGATCAATGCCGCCACAACAACCGAGATCTACTATTCGGGGATGTCGGCCGAGGTCCGCAACATTGCCCCCGATGACATCGTTTTGCGGGGCGCTACACCGGGCAACCCCAACAAGTTGGTGCAATTGATTGCAGAGTGCGACAAGGTCATAAGCTATTAAACGACGCAGGCAGCCGACATCCTGAAAAGGCGGCCGAGCCAGCGGGGCTTGCAGCGAACTGCTGGGCTCGGCCTGGTCCGGGCGCAGCATAGTTGGCCCTTCGGGGCCGTGAGGGCAGCGGTCCGTTTGGGATTTTGCCCGCCAATTGTCCGACTCGCGTTGGCATGCTTTTCGTGATCAGCGTACGCTGGCATCGTGGCAAAAGCAGCAAATATACGAAGCCGAAGCGTCCGAGCGCGAAAACCGCCTGTATGAGGCAATTGATCGTAGAAGGACGTAACCGATGCTGAATGCCAGGCCGAAAGAATGCTCTAATCTGGTAAGCCGGCGTCGCGTAGCACGTCCACGATACGCTCAAGCGTCTTGCGAAATTTGTAGGGCTTCTTGCGGGCATAGGTTGACAGGCTAAACATTGGATCGGCGGCGATGATTTCCTCTGAGATCTTCCCGGCTTCGCAGTGTGATCCATTCAACTTGTAATCACTGCAGAGTATGATACGGGCTTCAACTTGCCGTGGGTCGACGCGGAGCGCCTCTCTTGCTGCCGGGATAGAAAGAGCCACCTTGCCGCTATCGCGATAGACGGTCGCCAGCACGTTGATCAACCAGGGTGGATAGTTGCGCTCCAGCAGGAGCGCTTCCCTAGCACTTTTGATCGCGCCGGCTGAATCGCCACAGTAATTCCGAACCTCCGCGAGAATTCCGTGGGTGAGCGCACAGTTGGGGCGAAATCCCAACGCCGTCTCGCAGTTGGCCAAAGCTTCATCATGCTTTCCTTGCAGGAGTTGTAGGTATCCGGCCGCATATGTCCAAGACCGTTAGTTGTATCGTAGCCGATGGCGATGTCTGCCCACTTCGTTGCTTCGGCCAGAGAATGCTCCTCCGAGGGTGACCAACCAAACATTGCGTCGATCAGGTGGACCACCGCGATGAGGCTTGCAGCGTGGTCGGTGTCAGGCTGAACACGATACAACTCGTGGAAATGGCGCAGCGCCGCGACATTGTGATCCTTGGTACCCGCGTAGAAATGACTGATGCCCCGATGGTAAAGCTCGCGTGCTTTGGGATTGGTGAGCTTGTCGTACCAAATCCTGGCCTTTTCGCCGCCGATGAGCTGAACATCGAGTGAAATCAAGACTTCCCGTGTGATCTCATCCTGGACTTTGAATAAATCATCGACGTCGCGGTCATAGCGTTCTGACCATATGATCTCGCCCGCCTTGACGTCGGTGAGCTGAATGGTAGCCCTGAGTTGGCGTCCGAGCTGTTGCACGGCACCGCCAAGGACATACCGCGCATCGACCGCAGCCCCGGCCTGCGCCGACGGGATGTTCTGATTTCGAAACCCGTCCACCGCACCCGTGCCGATCAGGAAGAGGCCGGAAAGCTGTACCAGGGACGAAAGGATACCGAGCCTCAGTCCGTCAGCGAGGAAATTCTGATCGGGGTCGCCGCTCAAGTTCTCGAATGGAAGAATTGCGATCGAAGGTCGCTCAGGTGCACCGAATCCAAGATCAGGCAGAGGCGGCGCTGATTGCGTGGGACTCGTTGTCGACTCCCCGTCATCACCAAGAAGAATCTGATAGATGCGTACCGGGTCTTCTATATTGCGGAGGGCTTGATCGCCCATATCTTTGATATCGTGGCTAATCTTCCCAAATAGCTGATTGTAGACCGTGCCGCTTATGCAGATATTGCCGGGTGTTGCGAGCGTCTCTAACCTTGCAGCGACGTTCACGCCATCGCCGTAGATGTCATCGTCGTCGACGATAACATCGCTTAGATTGATCCCGGCTCGAAATAACATCCTCCGACGGGCAGACACTTCGGCGTTGCGACGAGACATTCCCTGTTGAACCTCAACAGCGCAGCGCACGGCATCGATTGCGCTGGCGAATTCGAGCAACAACCCATCTCCGGTCGTCTTGACGATGCGACCTCGATATTCTGCGATCTTCGGGTCGATCAGCTCGCGCCGATGGGCTTTGAGGGTAGCTAGGGTCCCTTCTTCATCTTCGTGCATCAGTCGGCTATAGCCCGCGACATCAACAGCCACAACGGCGGCGAGCCGCCGGATATTTGTGTCCTGCATCACCACACCGACTCCTGTGTGACTTTGTCCTGCCCCGACTGTAGTCCGTGCATTGATCAGAGTCTAATCATGCGCCGTGTACAGAAATCATCCCAGCGCTGTAGCAACGGCGACAACAACGGGCTATCGCGAGTGATGGCGTGCAGTCGTTGAAACTGGTCGTCCATTGAGTGCGACACTTCCAATCTATCTCGCGTTTTCCACGCACTGCGAGGACACCTGGCACGAAAGCGGACATGCGAGGCTTCGGTGCGGAGGTCCAGGATCGGGCCGTAGGTCGATGGACGAACGGGCTTTTGCAGCGGATTGCCGTCACGAAAGGGCGGCGGTTGAAGATTGCAGTCTATCCAGACGATTTCGACGGGCGTCGCCGAAAGAGCTGATCCCAGATGTCGTACCCCGCAGGGACAATCCCGATCAGCAGTGCAGCGGCCAAATCGAACCGTGGAACAAACGCCAGGATGACCGCGCAGAACGCGACAAGCGTCACGAATGGAAATATTGCAAAAAACCGGCTTCTGTTCATCGGTCTATCCTTTCGGAATGGGCCAGACACTGCGTCATCTCTGTCCTCCATAGAGTAGATCAGGCAGCATGTAGACGATGCCCGGGAACAGATAGATGACCACCATGCAGAAAATGACGATAAACATATACGGCATCATGCCGCGGAAGATGTCGGCCAGTTTGACATGCCGAGGCGAGACCCCCTTCAAGTAGTATGCCGACATCGCCATGGGTGGTGATAGGAAGGCCGTCTGCAGGTTGATTGCCACGAGGATACCGAAGAACAGCGGATCGATCCCGAAATGCGGCAGCAGCGGAATGAAGATCGGGATGAAGATGACGATGATTTCAGTCCATTCCAGAGGCCAGCCGAGAATGAAGATGATGATCTGGGCCAGGATCAGGAACATCAGCGGCGACATGTCGAGGCCGGTCACGAAGTCACTGATGAACTGTTGGCCGCCGAGATAGGCGAATACCGATGCGAAGGTCGCCGAACCGACGAACAACCAGCAGACCATCGCGGTCGTTCGCGCCGTCAGATACACCGACTCCTTCAGTCGCTGCCAGGTCAGCGCCCGATAGGCCGCAGCAAGCGCCAGTCCGCCCAATGCGCCGATCGCGGCGGCCTCCGACGGCGTTGCCAGGCCAAAGAGAATGGCACCCAGCACCGCAAGAATCAGAAAGGCGAGGGGCGCGAAGGATGTAAGCATCATCCAGGCGAGTTGGACCGGCGTGTGCTCGCCCACATCTTCTTTCGTTGGCCGCGGCGCCAGTTGCGGCTGCAGCATTGCTCGCACCACGACATAGATGAGATAAAACCCCGCCAGGGCGAAGCCGGGCAGGATTGCCGCCGCATACAATCGGACGACCGAAATCCCGGAGGTGGCCGCATAGACGATCAGCAGGATGGAAGGCGGGATCAGGATCCCGAGCGTGCCGCCCGCGCAGATCACGCCCGTCGCGTAGCGCACGTCATACTTTGCCTTCAGCATCGCTGGCAGGGCGAGCAGTCCCATCAACGTCACTACGGCCCCGACGATGCCGGTTGCCGTGGCAAAGAGTGTGCAGGTGACCAGGGCCGCGACCGCCATCGAGCCGGGCACCCGGCGCGTGACGCTGAATAGCGTCGAGAACAGCCGATCGACGATGTTGGCTCGCTCGACGATGTAGCCCATGAACAGGAACAACGGGATAGCCGTCAGCACGTCGTTCTGGATGACCGAGTAGGTCTGGTTGACGAACAGATCGAAGATCCGGTTGTTGAAGAAACCGCCGATCCAGGTCTGCGCCAGTGTAAACGTATCGGCGCCGGATTCGAGCGCGCGGTCATAGCCGCGCCACATGCGGCCGGCATCGAAATAGGCATAGTATCCGAAGCCGACACCCAGCGCCATCAAGGTGAACGCCACCGGGAAGCCGAGGAAGATGGCGAGGATCAGGATGAGGAGCATCCCGACGGCGATATGTGCATCCGTCATGTGTCCCGATCCCGTGGTTCACGTCCAGCGTCAAGTTCCCGCGACGGAAGGAGACCCTCGTCCTCGGTCTTGAGCACGTCCAGGCTTTTTGTTTCCAGTAGTACCTTTTCCAGTTCTTCGACATCTTCGGCCTGCTTCGGCCATTCGCCCGTCCTTATGCAGAGAATGCAGCGGAAGACCTGCGCTACGCCCTGCAGGAACAGGAGAATGCCGGCGGCGACGATCACAGCCTTGAACTGGAAGATCGGTACACCGGCCGGACTGTTGGAACTGACCTCCAGGTAGCGCCAACTGCGTGCGGCATATTTCCAGCCCGAGAACACAAGCGCGGTTATACCGGGAAAGAAAAAGATGAAGTACAACACCAGTTCCAGCCTGGCCTGCGTGCGCGGTTTCCAGAGCCGGTAGATGAAGTCGCCGCGCACATGGCCATCACGCGAGAGGGTATAGGCTCCCGCCATCATGAAGATCGTTCCATAGAGCATGTAGCTCAGATCGAAGGCCCAGGGGGTCGGCGCGCGAAAGAGGTAGCGTGCAACAACCTCATAGCCGACGCCGAAGGCCATGATGAGTATCCCCCACGCGAACACCTTGCCGAACCACGCCGACAATTCGTCGGCGAATGCAATGTAACGGAGCATGCAAGGGCCTCCCTAACCTCGATGAGGGACGAGGCCCGGAAATACCGGGCCTTCACCATCTATTTTCCGAGGTTCAATTTTCCGGGGAAATAGTGCTCATAGGCGAGTGCGAGATCGGCGGAGTTCATCAATTCGTAGTACACGACCCTCTCCACCCACTGCCGCTGACTGTCGAGCACCTTCTTCATGAACGCATCCGCTTCAAGCGTCGGGATGATCGCATCCCAGGCCTTCAGTTGCGCATCCAGAATTTCCTTTGGAGTGCGGTGCACGGTCACGCCATGTTCGGCCTGGAGTTTTTGAAGGTCGCTTGAATAGTTGTCCATTGCGGACGCTGTTATCGCCGTGCTTGCTGCCTCCACGCCATATTCCAGGATCGCCTGCAGATCTTCGGGAAGGTCGTCAAACACATCCTTGTTGAAGAGGAACTCGAAAGATTCGCTCGCTTGATGGTAGGACGACAGGATGTAGTTCTTCGCGACATCCTGCGAACCAAACCGTATGTCAGAGGAGGGATTGTTGAACTCGAAGGCGTCGATGACACCTCGCTCCATTGCCGGCACGATCTCGCCGCCCGGAAGTTGAGCGACGCTCATGCCCATGTTCTGCATGAGATCGGCGGCGAGCCCGACCGTACGATATTTGAGGCCGTTGATGTCGTTCACGGTCGCGACCGGGTTCTTGAACCAGCCGAACGGCTGCGCGGGCATCGGGAAGCCATAGAAGCCGTAAACGTTCAGCCCCATGATGTCCTGGGTGAGTTCTCGGTAGAGATCCTTGCCGCCACCTTGATGGAACCATCCGAGCATGGTGGTTGCGCTGCCGCCAAATACCGGCCCGGTACCGAAGAGGGAAGCTGCCTTGTGCTTTCCGTACCAATAGACGGGAACGGTGTGGGCTGCGTCGATCACGCCATCGTTGACGCCGTCGAGCACCTGAAACGCGCCGACGACCGTACCGGCAGGCATGAGTTCGAACTTCAGGCGTCCGCCGGACATTCGTTCGACCCGCTCGACGTACAGGCGGGCAAAATCCATCCAGATGTCCGACGCGGGCCAGGATGTTTGCATTTTAATGACGGTGGGTGCCTGGGCCAGCACGGCCGGGGCGGCAAGAGCCCCAACTGCGGTTGCTCCAACGAGGGTAGATGCTCCCAGCAACTCTCGACGCGATACTGCCTTTTTGTTCATTGTTCTTCCTCCCTGGATTGTAGTCGAATTCTCCCTGCATTTCCTGATGGTCTGCTCAATTGAAGAGGAGGGCTCCCAACCTCTCCGCGACCAGTATCAACAACTGATTGTTCTCATTTGTCTATTATGCACACTTTTTGCAATTCTGACAGACGTTCAATTGTTGTTGATAACAGCTTGGGGCTGTGGTCCAACGGCCAAGGCACAGTACCTCTACTCCGCGTTGTCCGGACTACCTCAGCTTGGAAAGAAAGAGCTGCTTTCGCCCGTCGACGATGAACTGGAGCCATGTGCTGAACTGGAACCATGTGCTCGTTGGCGCTACGGCTTCGAGCCGCTTGGCGCGATCCAGGTCGGTTCGTCGCTTGAGGCTCGTCCCGATGTTGCGGGGTCCCGTTGAGCTTCTGTTCGATCCGATAGTTTGTGGCATGCGGGGCCCTTTGCCGAGGGCCCCTAGTCGCGTGATAGCGATGATCTGCTCACCTTGGCCGGAGCTCCAAGAGTCAGCTGCGGGGTTGAAGCAAGGCCAGAACGATAGTCGATGCCGCCAAGACGGCTGTAAATGTCAAAGGCGCTGAGGCACCAAAGTGGTCGACCACATAGCCGCCGAACAGCGCACCTATGCTGATGGCGACCTGGAACGAAACGACCATCAGGCTGCCGGCAGCCTCCAAGGCGTCTGCTGCGCCCCGGGACAGGTTGGTGGGCAGTACCACCGGAGCCATCCCAAAAGCGAAGCCCCAAAGTGTAACCAGGGCAAAGGCGATGCCGCTCTGTGCACCCCAGAGTACGAGAGCAAGCGCCGAAAACGCCATCAATACGCCGGTGACAGCGAGCGCCGTGTGGATATTTGCGTCTGCCAGTCGGCCGCCGGCGACATTGCCGATCACAGAGGCGATGCCAAACCCGAGGAGCGCCAGGGCAATCGGGCCGGTGCCGAGGAGCGTCACCTGTTCGAGGAAGGGTCGCACATAGACCGAACCGGCAAAATGTCCCGTCATCAGCAAGAGGATGGCAAGCATTCCGAGTTGCACAGTGCGCCGTTTCGTCAGCCGGAAGACGTCGGAAAGACTATTGCTTGTGCTTGCGGGCAGCGTCGGCAAGCTGAGTATCTGCAACAGCATCGCAATCGCTGCGAGCCCTGCGGCCATGGCCGTGGCGGCACGCCAGCCGATCCAATCGCTGATCAAGGCGCCCATGGATGGTGCAGCTATGGTGGCAAGCGAGACACCGAGGGTGACGATAGCCATACCCCGACCTGTCGCATTGGTGCCGACCAATCTCGCCACGACGGCAACCGAAAGCGCCCAGAAACCACTGAGCGCGACGCCGAGCCCGGCCCGGCCCAACAACAATAGCCAAAAATCCGTCGCGAGCGCGGCCAGGAGATTGGAGCCGATAGCCAAGGCGCTTAGGCCAACCAGGACAGTCTTCCGGTTCAGTTTGCCGATAAGAACATTGCTCAACAAGGCCGTCACCGCGCCAACAGACGCGGTGGCGGTGACAACCTGACCGGCGGTTCCCTCGCTGACGCCAAGGTCACGCGCCATCGGCGTCAACAGACCTGCCGGCAGAAATTCAGCTGAGACGAGTGCAAAGCTTGTGGCTGCCATTGAAATAACGGCAAACCAGGTTGTTGGGCTCCATGTACTCGGAACGGTAGAATCGAGGCCAATCGCGGGGCCGTCAAGCTGTGATGTTGTGTCCGTCATTGAAGTACCTCCAAGTGTTAGAGGTCTTAATAGCGGAGTCTTTCAGGATGATATGTGTCCTAAAGTCCGAATTCCATATCCGTTCGTCCGGAAATTGTGCGGCGCACAACACCAGGCGAGACGCTGGTGATGCGCTTGAAGGCGCGAGCGAAAGAAGCTTCAGATTCATAGCCCAGTTGCGAAGCGACTGCGGCAACCGACATGTTTTGACCGAGCAACTCTCGTGCAAGCTGCATGCGCAGACGGGCGAGATAGCGTGCCGCGCCTTCGCCCAGGATGGCGCTGAAGCGTTCCGCGAAGATCGAGCGCGATTGACCTGCCACGCTGGCAAGGGTCTCGAGCGTCCAGTCATGGCCGGGATCCCGGTGCATGGCTGCCAGCGCACGACCGATATGAGGATCACGGATCGCGGCGAGCCAGCCGCTGGTCGAGGCGCCGCTGCAATTGACCCAGCAGCGAATAAGCCGCGCGACGAGTACATCCGCCATGCGTGACAAGACCGTGGCGCTGCCTAACTGGGGCTGCGACGCCTCTGCCGTCATGGCGGCGAGGAGGGGGCCGACGATCGGATCATTGCCGGCAACGTCACAACCCTTGATGATCGGTGGCATCAGAGCGATCAACGGGTTGAGGGCATTCGCACCCAAAGCCATGGAACCGCAGAACAAGGTGCTCGTCGCTCCTGTTCCTTCCTGCACCACTTCGCAGACATTGCCGCCCAGCTTGGTGACCTGGCAGCTCTTGAGCGAGTCCCCGACAACATCAGGCTTGCTGGCCAGTCGGTGTTCGACGCCCTGTGGCAACAACACCAGATCGCCGCCTTGCAACTCCTGCCATCCTTGGGCTTCGGTATGGATCCAGCACGGCCCCTCACTGACGAAATGAAAGCGAAGCAGCTGTTGCTGCGCAAAGGCGATGCTCCATGGATGACGCAGCTCGCAGCGGCCGTAGTTGACTCCACTCAGGCGAAAGTCCCGAAGAATTTCGCTGAGTGCGTCCGTAGGATTCTGCGTCGGAGACTGGGATGAACGATCAAGCATTGGGATAATTTATATGCCGACCGTCCGGATTGCAAGTCAGGGCTTAGGCGACGCTGACGTGTCGCTCAAGCCACAGATAGGCTGCAGCCGTCCAGGAAAAGCCGAGGCCGCCGCAGCCTTGGCCGGTGACCGGGTCGAAATATTCGGCGAAACCTTCCGTCTCGATCGCGGCGAGGGTGGATTTCCGCAGCTCTTCGGCGACAGCCGTGTGGCCATTGCGCTTCAGTCCGTCGATCAGCAGCCAGTTGATGATCGCCCAGGCGGGGCCGCGCCAGTAGCGCTTCGGCTCCCAGCTGGCGATGCCGGGTTTGGTCGTCGGGAAGGCGACCTTGAGATCCTTGGACCAGGCTTTCATTTCCGAGACCAAGGCGTCGGCAACCTGCTTGTCGAGGTCCAGCGAGAGGAGGGGGATGAAGCCGGCTTGCGTGGCGGCTTCGACATCTTCGCCGGAGATCAGGTCTCGAGAGACGAAGCGGGCAAGCTCCGGCCGCCACTGGGCCATTAGCGCCTTGCGGGTGCGGTCGTTGAAGGCAGCGATCTCGATCGCCTCCTCGGTCCGATCGAAAAGGCTGGCAAGGTGTTCCAGATCTTCGCCGGCCTTGAGCAGAATGGCGGTCGTCTGGATCTCGGCGACCTTGAAGGACGCCTTCTCCCATTGTTTCGCCGGATCCCAGCCGCAGGCGGCATAGGTATCGACCAGATGAATGAAGCGGCGGTAATCCTCGTCGCGCGGACGCATGTCGGCATTGACATGGCCGGTATCCTTGCGCACGACGGGGGTATCGGTGGTCGTGGGTACACGAGCGAGCGCGATGTCCCAGGCGGGAGAATTGTCGCTGCCGCTTTCCCAGGGATGCAGGAGCGCGACGAGCCCGGTGCCATCGGGATCGCGGGCAGAATACCACCAGCGGTGCCATTTCAGCGCCGCTTCGTAGAGCGGCAGGGTACGGGCTTCGGCCCCCTTGCCGGCGGCTTCATGCAGCTTGCGCAATGCGATCGCGAAGACCGGCGGCTGGGTTATGCCGGAGGTCGGGATCGCGTGTTTCGTGTGCCAGACATCCGGTCCAGGGAAATAGGTTTCGCTTGGCGCGTGGAAGACGATATGCGGGATCATCCCGTCCGCCCACTGGCCCTCGACCAGCCGTTCCAGCTCGCGGTAGGCGCGGTCGGTATCGTAGAGCGCGAATCCCATGGCGACGAACGCCGAATCCCAGTTCCATTGAAAGGGATAAAGCCGGTCGGTCGGTACGGTATAACCGCCGCGATCGTTCTGGGCGAGGATGCGTTTCGCCTGGTCGATATGCATGTTCATTTCGGTGCTCCGGTATTCTCAGGCCAAGACGGCCGGAAAGGACTTGCCGCTTTCGGGCGAAAGCCAGGTGATGCGCTTCTGGTCGAGCTTCAGACCGATGGTCTCGCCGCTCTTCACGGTCTCCGAAGCCGGCAGGATGACGCGGACCGGCTGGTCATGGATCGACCCAGTCAACAGCAGATGCGAGCCCATCGGCTCGGCCACGCGAACCCGCATTTCGAGACCCTGCGGCAGCGGCGCGAGTTCGACGGCCTCGCCGCGCAGACCGAGGACGATTTGATCGCCGGATTCCTGCGGCGCCACGAGCCGTTCGTCGCCTACCGCCACCTGGCCGTTCTCAACCGGCACCTTGATGAAGTTCATCGGCGGATTGCCGATGAAGCCGCCGACGAAACGTGTTGCCGGGTGATTGTAGATCTCGACCGGATGGCCGACCTGTTCGACCACGCCGCCATGCATGACGGCGATGCGGTCGGAAAGGCCCATCGCTTCCGTCTGGTCGTGGGTGACATAGATCGTCGTGGTGCCTGCCGATTGCAGCACGGTCTTGAGCTCGGTGCGCATTTCGAGACGGAGCAGCGCGTCGAGGTTCGAAAGCGGCTCGTCCATCAACAGAACCTTCGGTTCGACGGCAAGGGCGCGAGCGACCGCGACGCGCTGGCGCTGGCCGCCGGAAAGCTTGTTCGGGTAGCGGTCGAGATACTGTTCGATATGCAACAGGCCGGCGGCCTTTTCGACCTGCGTCTTCACGCCTGCGTCGTCGACCTTCTGCATCCGCAGCCCAAAGGCGACGTTCTCGTAAACAGTCATATGCGGAAAGACGGCGTAGTTCTGGAAGACCATCGCAAGGCCACGATCCTTAGGAGGCAAGCCGATCACCGACTTGTCGCCGATGCGGACATCGCCCGATGTTGCGGTCTCGAGGCCGGCGATGATCCGCAGCAGCGTGGTCTTGCCGCAGCCGGACGGGCCGAGCAGCGAGACGAATTCGCCGTCGTTGATCGTCAGCGAGACCTCTTTCAGCGCCTGGAAGGCTCCGAAACTCTTGCGGATGCGGTCGATGACAATATTGGCCATGTCGATGGTCCCGTTATTTGGAGGAAATGCCCCAGATCGCGAAGAGGTAACGCCTGACCGCGAAGATGAAGACAACCGAGGGAAGGATGAGCATCAGGCCGCCGGCAAAGCGGTAGTGCATCGGGCTTTCCGAGAGCACCGTCAGCAGGTAGGCGGTCAGCGTGCGGTTGCGCACCGTCAGCACCGACGCGGCAAAGACCTCGTTCCACGAGATGACGAAGGCAAAGACCGCTGTCGCGACGATGCCGGGCAAAGCCAGGGGCGCGACCACCTTGAAGAAGGCCTGGATGCGGGTGCAGCCGAACACCCAGGCGGCTTCTTCCAACTCTCTGGGCACGCCGAGGAAAATGCCCTGCGTGACGAGTGCCGCGAACGGAAGCGCCAGGACCGTATGGATGAGGCCGACGCCGACGATTGTGTCGTAGAGGCCGAGCCGGATGAAGGAGACCGTCAGCGGCAATGCCAGGATTGCCAGCGGAAAGGCGCGGGTCAGCAACACCAGGAGGCGGTAGCTGTCCTTTCCGCGGAAATCGTAGCGGGCGAGCGCGTAACCGGCCGGCGCGCCGAGCAGGATGGAAAGCGCCACCGTGATGCCGGCTGCCCCCAGCGAGTTGAGAAAGGATTGGACGACGCCTTCGGTCTTCAGGAAGAGAATGAAGGGATCCAGCGACAGACCAGTCGGCAATCCCGTCTTGGGCCAGACATAAACACCCTGGCGGCCGCCGAGTGCGCCGAGCGCGACCAGATAGATCGGCACCAGTACCCAGGCGCAAAGTGCTGCGATGCCGCTCCACAGCAGCCAGCGCCGCGAGGAGACGAAGCTGGCGGCGTTGCGGGTGTCGGCGCTCGTGTTGACGGTATCCGCGGTCATGGCAAGCGCTCCGGATCGACCTTCAAGGCTTTCAGATAGATGAGCGTGGCGGCAAGCGAGATGATCATGATCAGCACCGCATAGGCGGCGGCGACGCTGTAATTCTGGTTCTGGTTCTGCCAGTTATAGGCCTCGCCGACGAGAACCGGGAAGTTGCGGCCGCCTAGCGCATAGACCACCGCGAAGACCTCGAAGGCGAGCACGGTGCGCAGGATCAGCGCCGATTGCAGGGCGGGGCGGATCAGCGGCAGGGTGATGCGCCAGAAGCGCGTCCACGGGCCAGCCCCGAAGATTTCGGCGGCTTCCTTGAATTCCTTCGGCACCTGGTTGAGACCGGCGACGATGATGACCATGACGATTGCCGTGCCGCGCCAGATTTCAGCAACCGCAATCGCGATGAATAGCGCGACCGGCGTCTGGTAGGAGAGCCAGCTTGCCTGCCTGCCGATGATGCCGAGGCCGAAGAGCAGCGAATTCAGATAGCCGGTATTCTGCAGGATCGACAACCAGACGAGACCAGCGGCGAGGTCGGAAATGCCGAGCGGGATCGTCCAGATCCACAGGATCGTCTCGCGCCCGCGGCCGACCTTGGCGACCATCGTACCCATGGCAAGCGCGATGGCGATCTGTACCGGTACGACCGCGATCGTCAGCAGGAAGGTGTTCTTCACCGAGCGGCTGAAATTGATGTCCGTTACCATGCGCTCGGCATTTGCGAGCGAAGGCGCGCCATTGTCCGAAACCGCCAGCCAGATCGTCTGTACCAGCGGCACGACGAAGAGCAGTGCCAGGAAGGCGACGGATGGTAGGATCAGCAGATAAGGGATCCAGGGTCGGCTGTTGGTCATCGGCTCCGGCCTTGACGAGCAGAGAGGTGAAAGGGCGTCCGGGCAGTTTGTCCGGACGCTTGCTACGTGGATTTATTGAACCGGGCAGGGGCCATCGCTCTTGGCATCGGGCGCCCAGCAGGCAGCCTTCGTGTCGGCCATCAGCTTGGCCATCGTGGCGCCCTGGGCCTTCAGCACGTCTGCAACGGGCTCGTTCTGCAGCACGATGCGCTGAAAACTGTCCATGTAGACTTTGTTGAACTCGCCGCCCTTGTCACCGAGACCGACCGGGAGCAGCGAGATGACCGCGTCCTTGGAAGCCTGGGTGGCGGTGACGGCACCGGCGAGCAGGGCGACGCCGGCATCGAGATCCGGCGGCAGCTTGACGTTCAAGGTCGGGAAGAAGCCGACCTTGGAGGCGGTCAGGAGCTGCGTGTCCGGCATGGACAGGTGTTCGATGATTTTTTCTGCACCGGCCTTGTCGGGCGCGCCTTTCGGAATGGCGAGACCGGCAACCACCGGCATGTAGCCGCGACCCTTGGGACCGGCGGGGGCGGGGAAGACGACATAATCATCCGGTGCGGCGGAAATGGCATTCTTCAGGCGGGCGATATGATCCCAGGCGACCATGACTTCGCCGGCGGCCAGCGGCTCCTGCATGAAGTCGTAGCTGGTGGAGTTCGGTGTCACATAGGCCCACAGCGCCTTCAGCTTCTCCCAGCCGGCAGCCGCGTCGGCACTCTGGAAGGTGCGCACGACACCTCCGGTGAAAGACGGATAGAAATAGCCCTGGAAGTAACGCGCCATCAGCCCCTTCGGGCCGGCCGGAAAGCCGATCTGCGGTTGGCCGGTCGCCTCCTGCATGTTCTTGCCCCATTCGATCAACTGATCGTAGTTCAGCGCGTTCACGTCGGCGCCGGCAGGCAGGTATTGCAGGGCTTCCTTCTTGGCGGCCATCACATAGGTCGCTTGCATCCACGGGATATATTGCTGGGTCGACTTGCCGAGCTTGCCGAGGTCGAGCAGCGACTGCGGCATACCACTCGCCGCCAGCTTCTTGGCGAGGTCGTCGAGCGGTTCGAGTGTGTCCTTGTCGGCGAGCGGCGAAAGCTCGCCATGCAGCGCGCCGACGAGGCTGACGGTGCGCTTGCCGGCCTGGCGTTCGGCTTCCATGCGGACGGCAAACTGCGGCGGCTCTTCGACCACGTAATCGACCGGGCCGACGTCCTTCAGGAGTTCCTCGCGCACGACGGTCGCCTCCTCGATCGGGCGAAGCTGGGTGGACACGAAAACCGTCTGGGCGAGCACCGGCGAGGCGAAGGCCAGCACGGTGGAAGCCAGAATTCCAAATGACATGATATGTTTCATCTTCTCCTCCTTCATTGTTCTTTGTTTGAGATGCACTGCTGTCTATGCCGCTCTGAGCGGACGGCGATGGCTGTCGCGATCGACGAATTCGATCACGTGAAGCTCCTGGAGTTCTTCGGCGGGTTCGCCACCAATGGCGCGCAGCAGCAGCGAGGCGAAGCTCGCGCCGAGGTGTTCGCCAGTCATGCGCATGGTCGAGAGCGGCGGGCTGGTGAAGGCGCCCATCGGCAGGTCGTCGTGGCCGACAATGCTGATCTGGTTGCCGCCATCGACCTCGCGCAGTGCGCGGAGTGCCCCGATCGCCATTTCGTCGGTGGCGCAGACGAGTGCGGTCGGACGCGACGGTTGGCGCAGAAGTTCGAGTGCTGCGAGATAACCGCCCTGTTCCAGCGGCGCGCCCTCGGCGCAGAGATCGGTCGCAAGGTCGCATTCCTCCATCGCCGCCCGCCAGCCGCGGCAGCGGTCATGTGCGAAGTAATATTCCTGCGGGCCGGCGATATGGCCGATGCGGCGGTGGCCGGCGGCATGGAAGCGCAACGTCGCGGCCCGGAAGCCGGCAAAGCCGTCGCCATCGATATAGGGATGGGGCATCAGGCTTTCTGTGCGGCCGTTGGTGACGAAGGGGATGCCGCGCGACTGCAAGAATTCGACGCGCTCGTCCTTCCGCTTGGTGCGAACGAGAAGCATGGCATCGACGCGGCGGCCATCGACGAAGCGGCGGCAGATGTCGAGTTCGCTCTCGCCGCGCGGTACCGGCGCAATCACCAGATTGAGGCCGGCAGCAGCAAGATGTTCGGCGCAGCCCGACAACATATCGAGGAAATGCGGAGGGCCGATATGACCAGGATCGCTCGGCAGCGTGACGGCAACCAGTTCGGCGCGCTGCTTGCGGAGGCGGCGGGCCGAAGCATTCGGCCGGTAGCCGACCTTGTCGGCAGCCTCGCGAACTCGCTCGCGCGTGACGGCCGACACATCGGCATAACCGTCGAGAGCTCGCGACACCGTCGTGATCGAAAGCCCCAAGGATTGCGCGAGTTGTTTAAGATTGGCCAAGCTCTTCCTCCCGAACCGAGGAAACGATTGTCCAAAACGTTTTGGGAGTCAAGCCAAAACGTTTTGGACTTGCTTTATGACCAGCGACTTGCTGCCTCGCGCCGTGGCACCGGCACATTTACGCGGCGCTCTTCCGTTGCCGGCCAGCGGTGGAGCTGTTGATGATCGCGCCGGATTTGTCAGCCATGATCGGAGGTCACGAGCCGCCTGAACTGAGGACGTTCATCAGCTAGACGTCCATGCCGGTATGCCATTGCTCGTCGGTAATTTCGATAATCTGGGCGCGCGGACCATGGCCGCCATGGCCGGCGATCATGAAGCTCTCGCTCTGGACACATTTTATTTTCAGCCAGCGCCCGCGCGGCCACTGCGGTAGGGGCGGTCGCGATGCGCTACGTGAGGTAGACACGGATCTCATTGACCAACTGGGCTGAATACGCGGGAGATGTTGAAAACATTTACCCGCGTTTAAATCTAGTCGCTAGCGCTGGATTGGCCGCGGCAGGGCGCGAGGCGCAAGCGGAAATTATATCTCCCGCATCGTCACGGGAGCCCTATGGTTCGACGATCGTCTCCGCGGCGGGGGAGCCGGTGTCGGAGGCAAACGAGCTTTGGCGATCATAGCTCATGCTTTGCGAGCCCGCGACGTGATCTCGCAAGGGCAACGCTAGGCTGACAGCCGAGCGGCTGTTCGGCAGAGGACTTACCTCGCGCTGCGAGGACATGCTCGGTCGCCGAACGGACGTTGGTGGCTGCTGGACGACCGCTAGAACTGTGATACCCGCCTCATTGGCCGCACGCAAAAGGGCCTCCCGGAATCGCTCCGGGGCAATTTCCCCGTAATTGCGTCGACGCAGGCTTTTACGGCGGCGACATATTCCTCGCCATCGTCGGAAGGCCAGTCTTTGAGCAGGAGATGCGCTGCGTCGCCCAGCGTCCGAACGATCTTGCGCGTTGCCGGGCCGCGCAAAGCAAGCGCGACGGGCGTGAATGCCGATGACGTATTCCAGCCCATGTCTCCAACCCCTCAAGACACCGATACTGCAACCCCGTCTGCAATATACGCGCGTATTCTGAAATTTGGAATTGAAAAAAGTACAAGCCGCACTGCCTGAACGCGAGCCGCGATCGCAGAAGAAGGCAGGCGGGATCAACGCGTCCACCCGCAACGACAAATTCGCCGCCAACTTCCTCAAAACGGCTCAACCCGCCTCAATGCGGCTGTGGCTTGATAGCGTGCTGCGACCGCATCCTTGCACGAGAAGAAGAGGGCAGCAGCCCGCCGAGATGACGCCGATCGGAAATTCGGACCCATATTGGTCGGCCCCCGACTGCCGGTCTCAAGCGTCTCTGACGAAAGCCGCGCCTATCGGCTTAACGTCCGCCGCTTCCAAAGCATAGCGCGCGTAACGGAAGTCACGGATCGCAAGCAGCGAATCCCCGGCCCAGCTGAGAACAATGAAATAGGCAGGGGTGCGCAGGACAGCGCCCTGCTCAAACACCAAGGCGGCGGGGCGACCCTCAACCAGGCCGGGGGCGAGCCACCACCGGTGGACCAGAGATTATCGCGCACTGTTGCACAACGGCTCGTGACAACATTCAAAGCCCACCTTAATGCTCTGCGGAATTGTCAAAGCGGGGAATCGCATGCCCGGGCGCGGGGTCACAAGGCCATTTTACCCAAACGTCAACATCATCAGGCTCATCGCAGCCTCCACCGTTATCTTCTCGCATGCCTTTCTCATCTCGGAAAAGACCGAGGCCAACGAGCCCTTTGTGCGGTTGCTCGGCGACGACAAGATCCTTGGCATATTTGGGGTCTATGCATTTTTCATCACGAGCGGTTTCCTCGTCACGCAGAGCGCGCAGTTCGGCAGCGTCGGCGGCTTTCTCTGGCGACGGGCGCTGAGGATCTATCCGGCGCTTGTCGTCTGCATCCTGCTCAGCGTGTATGTTCTGGGCCCGTTGTTCAGCCCGCTGGGCATCAGGCGTTACTTGCGCTGGTCGAATCCCCTGGAGACGACCGTGCTCTCGGTGCTCAATCCGAGCTATGGCATGAAACTGCCGAATGTGCAGTTCTATGATCCTGCAATCTCCTGGCTTGCCACCTTCACCAACGGCTCTCTTTGGTCGATCAGCCAGGAAATCTTCTGCTACCTGATCCTTGCAGCGTTGATGGCCATCGGTCTTCTGCGAGCGCCGTTCATGGCGCTTGCCCTTGCCGTGGGCGTGACCTGGCAGCTTTTCTTCGAGCATCCGTGGCCAGACACACAGTTGATAACGGATTTCACTTTTATCGCGCCCTACTTCTTCTGCGGTTCGCTTCTCTGGTTCGTGATGGAAAAGTGGCAGCCGAACCTTGTCCTGGCGTCGATCTTCGCGGCGCTCGGCGTGCTCTGCCTCGTCTTCTTGCCCGGCTATTCTTACGGACCGATGTTGTTTGCCTATCCGCTTGTCTACATCGCGATCTCGCCGAGCATACAGCTGCCGACTCTCGACCGATTGGGCGATGTTTCCTACGGGACCTATCTCTACGGCTGGCCAGTGGAGCAGGTGGTGAACCATGCCCTCGGCCAGTACAGCACGTGGTGGACAGTGTTCGGCGTTTCCCTGCCGATAACATTGTTGCTCGGCTGGCTTTCATGGCATCTGCTGGAAAAGCATGCGCTGCGGTTGAAGCGAATCTCATTCCTCCAACGGCAGCCTGTCAGTCCGTGAGCGATGGCCCCCCTACGGAGCCATACTGTCTGATGCTCACTCAGTCTTCAGACGGTCGGGCAGCGGTTTGAGCCGATATGCTTGCCAGAAGAAGCTGTCCGCGGCGGCCTGATCGAAAGAAAAGTTGCGGGCTTCTTTGATCTTGCCGTTCTCGATCTTGAACGCAAGTACCCAGACCGTTTCGACATTGGCAAGGCCGTCACGGTTCGACCAGCCGCGATGCATATCGATGACCCAGTTCTCGTCCGCTATCAGCGCGATCAGCTCTGCCCGGAAATTGCCTTTTCCGAGCTGCTGAAAGAAGGCGGCCACTTCCTGCTTGCCGCGCTTGGTGCCGGCGAGCGGATGGTGGCCGGGAATGTGCCATAAAATGTCGTCGGCGAAAAAGGATGCGACCTTGTCCATGTCGCCCGAGGCATAGGCGGCGTAATAGTCGGAAATCATCTTGCGGTTCTCTTCGGGGCTTGCCGCCCGGGCGATCCCGCCCATCAGGATGAAGGATGTTAAAACGGCGCCGCCGGCGATGGCTCTGAGTGACATTGATGCTCCCTTTCCTACATGGTTTCGCGGCAAGGGTGCCGGAATGCGGGCGCTTCGACATGCGCAATTCTTGCGCGTCTTTGGGCGATTGTTGCTATTGCTGAGGGGGCCATCGTCGATGAGCGCACATGCAGGTTGATTTTCCGCCGCGCCTCACCAGCTTCTTTCCATGAGCAATGCAGCGCGGCGCGACTGGGGAGTGACGGCATGCAGGTACGATGTTCCTGCCGGCGGCGGCGCTTTCGCACTGTCGAGTCTGACGATCGGCCTGTTTTTGGTCGCACAGGACGAGCATCGCCTGGCCCTCGGCTCGGACCGCCGTCACCATATTCCGCTTTCCGCCGATGAGGGCTGGATCCTGCCCGGGGGTGCCGCCGGCATATGCGAATTCGACAACGCCCATTCTTATCTGACGGTATCCTTCGACAATCACATGCTCGACGATGTCGGGCTGGATACGCGCACGGCGTTCAGACCGCACGTCGGAGGCCTGGAACCACTTCTAGCGCAGCTCGTCCGGCTTGCCGCGGATCGCGCCGAGGATTCGTCTTCACTCTATCGGCAGACGATGGATTTGGCCCTGGCCACCCATTTGGCCCGGTTGCTGGCGCCGCATGCCGAACTTTGCGCCAGTCTCGATGACCGCCGGCTGAGGAAGGTGATTGCCTATGTCCAGGAAAATCTGACCGACGATATCTCGCTTGACCAACTCGCCTCGGAGGCGGCCATGAGCCGGTATCACTTCGCGCGCGCCTTCAAGGCCGCGACGGGCAGATCGCCGATCCAGTATGTCATAGACGAGCGCCTCGACCGGGCACGGCTTCTGTTCAAGACGACGTCGGCAACGGTCGCCGAGGTCGCCTTCCGCGTCGGCTATGCCGATGTCTCGCGCTTCGGCCAGCATTTCCGCAAGCGGGTGGGCATCACGCCCGCACAGTTCCGGTCGCAATAGCAACATACGCCGTAAGTCGAGCAATTTTCGCGCCTGCACCGCGCCGGCGATCCTGGCACTCTCGCCTTGTTCAACAGCGGAGAGTTCAGATGAAACAGTTTGCACTTGCGGCAATCCTTGCCACCGTGGCGGCAACGACGGTGAGCGCAGCGGAAGTCACCAGCCGGAAGGTCACATTTCCAAGCAATGGTGAAACAATCGTCGGCACGCTCTACGTGCCATCGGACAAGGCTGCCGATACACGGCGGCCCGGTATCATCGTCGCCGCCTGGACCTCGATCAAGGAGCAGATGTCGGGCCTTTATGCCAAGGAAATGGCCGAGCGAGGCTTCGTGGCGCTGGCGTTCGACTATCGCGGCTGGGGTGAATCGAGCGGCACCATCCGTTTCAAGGAAGACCCGGCGATGAAGACTGCAGACATCATCGCCGCCGCCGATTTCTTGTCGACGCTGTCGGAGGTCGATCCGGACGCGATCAACGGCCTCGGCATATGCGCCTCGGCCGGCTACATGGCCGATGCCGTCAGCGGCAATCCGAGATTCAGGTCCCTATCGCTCGTCGCGCCATGGCTGCACAACAGGGCGATCGTCGAGCAGGTCTATGGCGGTGCCGAGGGCGTCGCCAAGCTGATCGCCGTTTCGCGCAGCGCCGAGCGTGCCGAAGAGACGGGAAGCCCACGGGTGATCATTGCGGCCAGCGCCACCGATGAATCCTCGCTCATGTACCAGATCCCCTATTACACCGAAGCCGATCGCGGTCTCGTTCCCCAATATGACAACAAGTTCAATCTCGGTTCCTGGGAGCCCTGGCTCACGTATGATTCTGTCGCCACCGGCTCGCGCGTCGACAAGCCCGTCCTGCTGGTCCATTCCGAGGCAGCGGCCGTTCCCGAGGGCGCGCATGCCTTCCTTGGCCTGTTGAAGGTCGATGCGACGACGCGCTGGTTCGAGGCCGTCACCCAGTTCGATTTCTATGACCGCCAGCAGCATGTCGACGCCGCGGCCGACGCAGTGGCCGAGCACATCGAAAAAGTTCTCAGGCGACAGTCGAATTGAGGAGCGAGCCCATGAAAATGATCGTTGCAAGTCTCGTTGCCGTCATGATGATGGTGGCACCCTCCATCGCGACGGCAGAAAGCATGAAGCCTGAAGACCGCCTCGCCATCATCGATGCCATCACCGACATCGCCGCCGGCGCCGATCGCCATCAATGGCCGCGGGTGCGCGGCGCCTTCGCCGAGAAGGTGACACTCGACTATACCAGCCTCTGGGGCGGCGAAGCTGTGACACAGTCAGCCGATGAAGTGGTCGCGCAATGGTCGAACTTCCTGCCGGGCTTCGACAGGACGCTGCATCTCGTCACAAACCACGCGATTGTGGATGCATCAGGCGACACGGCGACGGCCGAGGCCGATTTCCAGGCGACGCATAGTTTAGGCAAGGATTTCTGGGTTCTCTCCGGCCACTATCGCTACGGGCTGGTGAAATCAGCCGAGGGCTGGAAGGTCACACATATGACGATGACTGCCACTCACGAGACCGGTGATCGCAGCCTTGTGGGCAAAGCCGCCGAGCGCGCTGCGAAGAAGATGGACTAGGCGGAATCTCCGCATTACGCCCGACAAGGAGACCGGCATCGGCAGCTGGACCAGGGAACAGATTGTGACTGCGCTTCAGACCGGGCAGCGGCCGGATGGCCGCCTGCTGGCGCACTGTCGGGTTTCACGCGCCCAGCGGCCGGCTTGTGCGACAAACATGCGACGTAGCAGATACTAGGACTGTTGCGACACTTGGACCAGCTTCGCAGGCTTGCTGAAAACTGCGATGGCGGAACAGACGCCGGCGAACTGAATAATCACTCCGATCGCCTCGGCGGGAGAAGGAAACCGGCCCTCGAACATGAATCCATAGGCGAGGCCGAAGACTGTTTCGGCAACGATAAGCTGGGCCGCGAGCGCCAGCGGCAGGCGACGGGAAGCGATCACCCAGCACCAGGTTGCAAACCACGAGCCGGCCAACCACATCACCAACGCCCATACGACGAAGCTGGCGATTTCTGAGGCGGAAGCCGTGCTCGTGAGATCGAAGGAGGCCAGCGGCAACAGGAGAAGGCTTCCGATCGCCGCGCCTATGCCTTGCAGCCCTGTCCATTGCAGACCGGCTGGCGCGTCCGCTGACCGCATGACGGCTGCATTCGCCAGACCGTAGGCGATCCAGATCACCAGCGCCGCCGAACTGGCGAGAACACCGAGAAGGATCGATGGCGTATCCGCAACGTCGGCCGCGCCGATCGTCGCGGCGTTTACGATCGCCACGCCGATCGCGATCAGCACCAGGGGAAGCGTCAGAGATTTCCATGATGCTGAGCGGTCCCGAATATTGGCGATGATCGCCAAGAAAACCGGCATGGTGCCGATAATCACAGGCGGAACAGCCGCACCGGCGAGTTGGACGGCAAAGGCCGCGCTGATGAAGTAGCCGACATAACCCGCGCCGCCGAGCAGCAGGCCGGTCACAAGCCGCGCGGGGGCCATGCCGACTGGCCGGAACCGTCGATCGGCCATCAACAGCAAGCAGGCTAGGCCGAAGACGCCATAGCGGGCAATGGTCAAATCCCATGCCGTGAGCGGTGCGACGGCGCGCGGGGCAATGAAAGTCAGCCCCCAGAGGGCGCAAGTGATGAGGCCGGCGACGATCCCAAGCAGCATGATTTTCTCCTACTGGAGCCATCATGCAATAGGCTGCGTCTCGATTTATATGGAAGTGCAAGAGCTAATCGCGTAGTTTGACCGCGATGTCGAAGGCAAAAGCACCTCGGAACCTTCAAACTGCAAAATCTGCGCTGGACGCGACGGACGCGCAGATTCTTGCCGCGCTCGATAGCGATGCTCGCCTCTCGATGAGCGAGCTTGCCCGCCTGGTTGGCATGTCCGCACCAAGCGTGTCGGAGCGTGTTCGCCGGCTTGAGGCGGCGGGCGTCATCCGAAGCTTCACTATCGACGTGGACACGCGCGCCATCGGCTACCAGATCAGGGCGATTGTGAGAATCCGGCCGCTGCCCGGCAAGCTCCACCTTGTCGAACGGCTCATTCAGGAGCGGCCGGAGTTTGTCGAATGTGACAAGATCACCGGCGATGATCCTTTCCTTGCTCGCCTCGTGGTCCACACAATCGAGCAGATGGACGATGTTCTTGAAGCCCTCTCGGAGCACGCCGTCACCAGCACAGCCGTCATCAAGGGAACTTCCGTTAAACGACGCCTGCCGCCCCTGTAGAGGACGCAAAAGGCGCGTCGTTTCGGCCGGAAGAATATGGCGGGACCATTCCAGCTGGACAAAGCATGCGCGGTGGCAGGCCAAAGGACGTGCAGCCGCACGGAGATTGCCGCTTCAGCGCAGAGCAGCCAAATCTCTCAACAAGAAGTATCTCCGCAATGGCGCCGGAAGGGGGCTGGCAGCTTCGGGCCGGGAGCCTGACAGGGCAGTCATTGCGTAGGGCTACTTGGCCAACTCGATCTCACCCAAGATCGCTCTGAGCCGCGGCTCAAAGTTCTTTCTTGCCTTCTGTCACCCTGCTATCGTGGAAGCGAGGAGACGGCGCCATGAGCGAGACCCGAAAGCTGGCCGCAATCCTGGCCGCGGACGTGGTTGGGTACAGCCGGCTTGCCGGCGCCGACGAGGACCGCATCCTGGCGAGGTTGCGGGCACTGCGCAGCGATCTCATCGATCCGACGATCGCCGTGCACCATGGCCGGGTGGTGAAGCGCACCGGCGATGGTGCGCTGGTCGAGTTCCGCAGCGTGGTGGACGCCGTACGCTGCGCCATTGAGGTGCAGAACGGCATGGTGGAGCGCAATGACGGCGTGCCGCAGGACCGTCGCATCGAGTTCCGGATCGGTATCCATTTGGGCGACGTCGTCGAGGAAAGCGACGGCGATCTGATGGGCGACGGCGTCAACATCGCCTCGCGATTGGAGGGCGTCGCCGCGGCGGGCGCGATCTGCCTGTCCGAGGATGCCTATCGCCAGGTCAAGGCGAGGCTCGACCTCTCGGTCAGCGATCTCGGCAACACGCAACTCAAGAACATCGCCGAGCCGATCCGGGTCTATTCGCTGCAAGTCGGCGGCGCCGGGACAAAGGCAGCCGCTACCTCGGAAACCGCGCCGAGCCGACCGGCGACGGCAGCGTCGCCGAAGCTGTCGATCGCCGTCCTGCCCTTCGCCAACATGAGCGGTGACGCCGAACAGGATTACTTCGCCGACGGCATCTCGGAAGACATCATCACGGCGCTATCGAAGCTGTCGCAGCTCTTCGTCATCGCCCGCAATTCGTCGTTCACTTTCAAGGGCAAGAACGTCGAGGTGCAGGAGGTGGGCACGAAGCTCGGCGTGCGGCATGTCCTTGAGGGCAGCGTCCGCAAATCGGGAAACAGGGTACGCATCACCGCGCAGCTCATCGACGCGACCACCGGCGGGCACCTATGGGCGGAGAGGTTCGATCGCGAGCTCACCGACATATTCGCGGTTCAGGACGATGTCACGCAGCAGATCGTCGACGCGCTGGCGGTCAACCTGACGGAGGGCGATCGGAAAAGACTGGCGCCGGGGCAGACCCGGCATCCCGAGGCGTATGACTGCTTCCTGCGTGGCCGGGAGCTGTGGCACCGGCTGACGAAGCAGACGAACAGCGACGCCCGCGAGCTTTTGCAACGTGCCGTCGAGCTGGACCCGAACTTCGCCTCTGCGCACGCCTTCCTCGCCCTTACCCACGGGCTGGACTACCTGAACCGGTGGAGCGAGTCGCCGCAGCGCTCTATCGAGCAAGCCGAAGAGGCCGCGACGCTGGCGGTAGCGCGGGATGATAGCGATCCCGTGGCGCACTGGGCACTGAGCGTGGTCAAGCTTTACTCGCGACAGCACGATAAAGCCATCAGCGAGGCCGAGCGTGCGATAGTCCTCAATCCGAACTTCGCCGAAGGGCAGGTCAGCCTCGGCGAGGCACTCATCTATTCAGGCAGAGCCGGGGATGCACTCGCCTATTTCGATCGGGCGAGGGTCCTGAACCCGTATTTTCCGGATGTCGTTCTCCATTTTCAGGCCTTGGCCCTGTTTCAACTGCGAAGGTACGAGGAGGCCGTCGAACTGTTGCTGCAGCGCGTGAACCGCAACCCCGTCACCGATGTCTCGCGCGCGCTTCTGGCCGCCTGTTACGGACATCTCGGCCGTTTCGAAGAGGCTCGCGCGAGGTGGCAAGAGGTGTTGCGTGTCAATCCCGACTACTCCTTGGAATACCGTCGCAAAGTCTTGCCCTTCAAGAACCCCGCCGATTTCGAGCTCGTCATGGAGGGGCTGCGCAAGGGCGGGGTCGTACAATGACGGGTCGATGTCCGATCTTGAATCTGTCGCCGCCATTCGCCTCGAGGATGAGCAATAACCAGTCGCAATCTTCGTTAATTCAATATGGCTAATATATGGAACATGTTCATCGTGATATTCAGTTCGATGGCCGTTGCGAGCTGTATCATGGAGGGGATGATGTTTCGATTGAGCGTTCGGTTGGCTTTTTTGGCCGCCTCAGCATTGGGGCTGCACGCGAGCGCGGCAGCTGCCGACGATGCGCAGACTGCGCGCGGCGAATATCTCGTCACGATCGGCGGCTGCAACGATTGCCACACACCGGGATATTTTTTCGGAAACCCGGACAGCTCGCGATTTCTGGGTGGATCGGATGTCGGTTTCGAGATCCCGGGGCAGGGTGTTTTCGTCGGCCGCAACATTACGCCTGACAAGGAGACCGGGATCGGCAGCTGGACCAGGGAACAGATTGTGACGGCGCTTCAGACCGGGCAGCGGCCGGATGGCCGCCTCCTGGCGCCAATCATGCCGTGGCATGCATTCGCGCAACTCACTGAAGAAGACGTGACATCAATTGCAGTCTTCCTTCAAAGCCTGAAACCGGTCAGCCATCAGGTCCCTGGACCTTTCAAGCCGGGGGAGAAGGTTTCAACCTTTATGTTCCGGATCTTGCCGCCGGGTGAAACCGCGGCTGCCGCACCAAACTAGAACAGCGCCACCGCACGCGGACAAGTGGAGAAAGCACAATAGCAGCGACTGCTGCATCTCGATGGTTGTCCGCCTCCAAATCGGCGTGCGCGGTTCTGGAGTCCGCGTCAGCCAGTTCGCCATCAACGCTGGAAAGGCTGGGAGATGGTCTACCGGCATCGCGTGGGTGTGGCTGAGCGCGAGGCCGGACCGCTGTAGGCACTCGACAGGTCCGGAAGCGCCGGAGATTGGGAGAGCAGATATGACCAGAAAAGCAGCTATGCTGTTGAGTGTTGCGCTTGTTTCAGCATCCGCCTGGGCGCAGCAAGAAGGCGTGCTCCACAAGGTCGAGACGAATGTTTTCAGGCCGAAGCATCAGCCATTCAGCGAGGATGTCGTCAAGCGGCTCAAGGTTCCGGAAGGATTCGAGGTCAGCATCTTTGCCCGTGACCTCGACAATGCCCGCATGATGGCGGTCGCCGAAGACGGCACCGTCTACGTGACGCGCCCCGAGCAAAAGGATGTGATCGCCGTCAAGGAAGGCGATCCGAAGCCTCGCAAGATGGCCTCTGATCTTGACGGCATCCATGGCATTGCAATCCGGGACGGTCGTATCTTCCTTTCCACGGTCCATGCCGTTATGGCGGCCGATCTGAACGAGGACGGGACGATCGGCAAAATGGAGAAGATCATCGACGACCTGCCCGACGGCGGCCAGCACGGGCGGCGGACGCTCGCCTTCGCGCCCGACGGAGCGCTGCACATCAACGTCGGCAGTTCCTGCGACGCGTGCTTCGAAAGCAGCGACGAAAAGGCTGCCAACCTTCGGCTCGACATAAAAGACAAGAAACGCACGGTCTTCGCGAAGGGGCTGAGAAACATGCTCGGCTTCGATTGGCATCCGGAGACCGGGGTCATGTGGGGCGTCGACCACGGTGTCGACCACCTCGGCGACGAGCTGCCGGGCGAGGAACTGAACAAGATAGAGCAAGGCTCGCACTACGGCTGGCCGTTCTGCTACGGCGACAGACAGCCCGACTGGGCGAGTTTCACCATGTCCGAGGGTGCGCCCAAGGACGATTTCTGCAAAACCAAGACCGCCGCGCCAGCGCTGACTTTTGATGCGCATGCGTCGGTGATCAACATTCGCTTCTACGATGCGCAGCAGTTTCCGGAGGACTATCGCAACGATGCCTTCGTCACGCTACGCGGTTCAGCGAACCGGGCCGATCCGGCCGGATATAAGGTCGTGCGGGTCAACTTCGACAAAGGCGAGCCGACGAGCACGGAGGACTTCCTTACTGGCTTCCTGAGCGAGGACCGGAAGACTGAATCTGGCCGCATCGCCGGGCTGGCGATAACTCCCGACGGCTCACTGCTCGTCTCGGAGGATACAAACGGCGTGATCTACAGGGTGAGCTACAAGAAGGGCGGATAGCGTCCGTCCGTGCGGCGTCTCCCGCCGTCCCATCGCTTGGCGGAGCTGTTCGCAGCCTGACAAAGAGCAGGTTGAAGCCGGCGGTTACGGGGGACCATCATCCGCGTAGCCCTTTGCGCATCGCACGCGCCGTAGCGACCGGGCGTTCCCGCTCGGCACTCGGAAAGCCGAAGAGAGAAGCGGATCCCTCGGGTGCAGCATCAGCGCATTCCGCTCAGGATTTTTCTTTCCTGGCCTGATTCGCCCGGCTCCAGAGCGCTTTCGCATTTGCTTCTCAGGCGGTAGGGTATTTCCCTGGCGGAGGGGCAAGCGTGGAACGTCGTCTTACCACAATAATGGCTGCGGATTTGGTCGGCTATTCTCGTCTCATGGCGGCGGACGAGGAAGGCACCATTTCGCGGCTGCGCGACGCGCGAACCAACGTGATCGACCCGGCAATTATGGAGGGCGGTGGCCGCATCGTCAAAACCATG
The DNA here is from genome assembly GCF_003939025.1 of Rhizobium sophoriradicis. GTDB lineage: Bacteria > Pseudomonadota > Alphaproteobacteria > Rhizobiales > Rhizobiaceae > Rhizobium > Rhizobium sophoriradicis. Next base: position 8,091 of record NZ_RQIH01000027.1, on the reverse strand, counting down.
GGCGACGGGCTCCTGGTCGATTTCCCATCGCCGGTGTTGGCGGTAAGAGCGGCTCTTCTCATGCAGCGCAATTTGATCTCGCGCGAGTCTCCTCAAAGGGAAGACCGACGCCTGCGTTTCCGCATCGGTATTCATCTGGGAGATGTGGTGATCGATGGCGACGACATCCTCGGCGACTGCGTCAACATCACTGCGCGTTTGGAAACCATCGCACCCGCCGGAGGCATCTGCATATCTCGTGCAATCTACGATCATGTGCAAAGCAAGATAGACGCTGGGATGACGTGGCTCGGGCCACAGTCCGTTAAGAATATCCCCGAACCAATTGATGTGTGGCAGGTCGAGCTGGACGGCACGGCGCCCAGCCCGGTTCGGCTCTCCGGACAGGTACGTGCTTCGATCGCGGTTCTCCCATTCCAGAATTTTTCTGTCACCCCCGATCAGGACTTCTTTGTCGACGGACTGGTCGAAGACGTCATTACGGAACTAAGTCGCTTTCGATGGTTGTTCGTGATCGCCCGCAACTCGTCTTTCGCCTACAAGGGAACAGCCAAGGACGTACGCAAGATCGCCCGGGAACTTGGTGTGCGCTATGTCGTGGAAGGATCGGTTCGGAGGTCCGGTGAACGGCTGAGGATCACTGTACAGCTAATCGACGCGCTGTCCGGAGCCCACATCTGGGCCGAGCGCTGGGATCGTCCGATCGCCGATTTTTTTGATGTGCAGGACGAGATAACGCGCCGGATTATCGCGGGCATCGAACCAGAGCTGGGAGCGCACGAACGGAGCCTCGCCCTCGCCAAATCGACGGACAACCTTACTGCTTGGGAACTTTGTCACCGCGGCTTCGCTGCATTGCTTTCCTTCGAAGCAGGTTCGCAAGCCACTGCCGAGAAGTTCCTTCGACAAGCGCTCGAACACGATCCGAATTTCGCACTCCCCTACGCCTATTTAGCTCGTCACCGATACGCACTCGTCCTTTGGGGGCGTGCCGCAGACGTGCCGGTCGCTGTCGAGGAAGGACTATCGTTCGCCACGAAGGCCTTAGAAATCGACAGGCGGAGCGATATCGCGTACGCGATGATGTCCCTCCTTCTGACCGTGGACGGGCGAGCGGCTGAGGCCATGCCTGTCGCTGAACAGGGCCTTGCATTAAATCAAAACTACGCGTTTCTTCACTTCGCACATGGAATGGCAGCCGTGCGGCTCAGGGACGCCGATACAACGATTAGAGCCGCACAAAATGCCATCGATCTCAGCCCTCACGATCCGTCTATGTTTGCGTTCAAGACACTGCTCGGTATTGGCTTGATGCTGAGGGGCGAGCCCGATGACCTGTCAACGGCCCGGATGCATCTACGGGAAGGCGCGTCCTTCGAACGCACAACCTATTATCCATTCATTGGGGCAGCGTTGCTCGCCCTCAGGGCGGGCAATACCGATGAGGTGAGGATGTGGATCTCTGATGCTTTGAAGAAGTTTCCAAACCTGAACGCGGAATACGTCCGAGAGGGGGCCTACCCATTCTATGAAGGTAGTCCTTATTGCGACTACCTCGACAGGTTGATCGAGCACGGGCTCCCACCGGGAGAGAAGCGTCTGATCGAAGAATAGTATACCCCTGTCGAAGTTTCCCGCCTTGTGATCAAGGTGATCATTTCCCTTGCCGCGATTGTCTGGCTATCGCATCAGCCCCGCCGCTCGAAGCGCGTCGTTTATGACCTTGGCGATCTTGCCGTCGGGGGCGGCGCTCGCGGCCTTGGCGCGCGGCCTGGCATAGCGCGATGCTCTTCCTGTCGTGGATGGAGCGGCGTCGGGCTCTTGCCCGCGGACGAAGTCTCCGCCTGCCTCAGCCTCCTCGACGTCTGCTTCCGTCGCCAGCTTCCATGCATGGGCTATACGAACGGTCGAGGAAATCCCTGCCTCGAGCATATGGGGGCCGGCTCTGCCGATGGCGCGATCGCCGCTCGTCGCCAGGGGAACGCCGTGGCCCATGCCCTTGACGAGATAGATCTCCACGGCCTCCATGCCTTTGGCGTCGAGCCAGACTTTGCGCCTATGGCCGTGTATCAACTCGCTCCGCGTCGGCTCGGTGGCAAGGGCGTGCACGCCGCTCCATTGCTGGGCGATCTGATCGGCATTCCTGGCTCGGACCGTCTGGTCATGCGTGCCGTGCCAGATCGAAATCTTGGGCCAGGGCCCGCGGTGGTTCGATGCGCGCTTGAGGGCCGATTGCAGCCTGGAGACAGTCGGCGGGTTGCGGCCTTGCATGCGCTCGAAAGCCTCTGCCACGGTGCCTGCCACGCCATAGGGCAGCCCGCCGATGATTGCGCCGCCTGCAAATATCTCAGGGTAGGTCGACAGCATGACGTTCGCCATCGCACCACCTGCCGACAGGCCGGTGATAAAGATACGCTTGGGATCGATGCCCTGCGACTGGACGAGATGGCCGATCATCTGCCGGATGGACGATGCCTCGCCCGCATCCCGGCTGATATCGCCGGGCTCGAACCAGTTGAAGCAGAGATTGGCATTGTTCGACCGCTGCTGCTCGGGATAGAGCACCGCAAATCCGCGCCGCTCGGCGAGCTCGGACCAGCCGGAACCGGCGGCATAGCCCTCTGCCGTCTGTGTGCAGCCATGCAGCGCCACGACAAGCGGAGTGCCGGGAGCCATGATCGAAGGCAGATACAGCCACGCCTTCAATGACCCCGGATTGGAGCCAAACCTCCCGATTTCGACCAAGCTGTGATTGTGTGGGGGCTTGTCGAGCACTGTCGTCTCCTATGGCCGCCAATCGGCCTGAGCTTTCGATGTGGGGACGATTGCTGCGCCGCACAATGGAGTTCTCAAGTTAATTCGCCCGCGCGCAGATTTATCCGAGGTCTTACCGGCGCTGAAAATTCCATTGGGAGCGGCAGAACAGCCGAAAAATCAGGGGCAGGAATGCCCAGCGGTCCCGCCGATCGTTGCGGCCGGCGCATAGCTGCAGTGCAACATAGACGCTGGCGGATGGCGCCGGTGCGAGTATGATTATCTCCATCGAAGCGATGCACCTCCTCCCGCAACGCTTCGACATTCAGACGGCCCACTCCTCCTCCCGAAGGGACGTCTGTTGGAACAGCGGCACTCCTCCTCCCAAGTCGCTGTTCGGTTCTTTTAGGAAAGCCTGCCGCACCTCCTCCCGCGGCAGACTTTTCTATTTGGGGAGATGGAGCCCTTCAGCTCATAGCGCTGTTCCTGCTCCGGATCAGCTCAAACACGCCTGAAATGTCTTCGTTGCCATGTCCGGCACCGTCGCGCTTGCGGAATAGGTCCAGCATCGGGTCAAGCAGATCGGTGGCGACACCCTGCTCGCGGGTGGCAGTGAGGATGTTTTCGAGCGCTGCGGTCTGCATCGCCAGATTCGACGCGACATTGACGCCGTGGCGGCCGGTATCGATCTTCTCCGCATAGCCGGGAAATTCACCCATCATCGCGGTCATCCAGGGGCCGAGCAGCTTCAGAAATGCACTTGCGCCGATGCCTTCGGAACCGACAAGGGCGCTGGCGTGAAAGAAGCCGGCAAAAAGCCCATACATGCCGCTGAGAAGGGCGAGATCGTGGAGCGACGCCAGTCCGGCATCCGCACCGAGATAGGTGGCGGCGCCGAGCGCCTTAAGCGTGCCGACATGCGCCTCGAAAGCCGCATTCGAACCGCTGTAGAGGATAAGTGCATGTTCGCCTCCGATCATCGGAGGCGTCGCCATGATGCCGCCGTCGAGATAGGCGGCGCCGAGGCTTTCGAGCCGCTCGGCGGTGGCGCGTGCCTGGGCCGGCGTGCCATTGGTGAGATTGACCACCGCACGCCCGGCAAGCACCGAGGCCGCACTGTCGAGCACAGAGTTCGACGCGGCGTAGTCCAATAGGCAGATCACGGTGACGTCGCTCGAGGCGATGGCGTCTGCCGCGCTGCTGCTTTCGCGAGCTCCTTTGGCAACCAGAAAGCCAGCCTTGCCGGCCGTGCGATTCCAGAGGGTGACCGAATGCCCTTGCTGCAGAAATCGGGCGGCCAGCGCCTGTCCCATCGCTCCCAAGCCGAGAACCGAAATATTCGCCATATGTGTCATCCTTCAACGTTCCGGTTGCAATACCGCCCCTGTGGGCGATTTGGCGAAAGATGCAATATTGGACGAGCGCGGAGTAGTGGGCTATTTGTGGACCCATCGTCTGTAAATTGGAACGACGGACAGGTGAATGCTCAATCTCAACGACCTGCTGGTTTTCGTTAAAGTGGTGGATCACGGCGGTTTTGCTGCAGCCGCTCGCGCGCTGCACCTTCCCAAGTCCACGCTCAGCAAGCGGCTTTCCGAGCTGGAGCGGAAGATCGGCGTCCGCCTGATCCAGCGGACCTCGCGCAGTTTCGCCGTGACCGAGATTGGCCGGGATTTGTATCGTCATGCCGCCGCCATGCTGATCGAGGCGGAGGCGGCCGAGCATGTCATCAAGGGCCGTCTGGCGGAACCAAGCGGAACTGTTCGGATCACCGCATCGCTGCCGATTGCCCAGTTTCGTTTGGCGGCGCTGCTTCCCCGCCTGGCAGCGAGCTATCCGAAGATGCGCATCACGCTCGACGTTTCCGACAGGTTCGTTGATATCGTGCAGGAAGGTTTCGACATCGCGATCCGCAACCATTTCTCCCCGCTGCCCGACAACGATCTCGTGCAACGCCGGATCGATGACGACCCCACCTGGCTCGTCGCCTCGGCCGATTATATCAGGGAGAAAGGTGTGTGTTCGCGCCCCGAGGAAGCGAGTGAGCTCGATGGGCTGATGGCATCGCCCTCGGAATCGGTTTGGACGCTTCGCAATGGCGATGGCGCCGTCGCCAAGATCACGCCCATGCCGCGCTACGTGGCCAACGAGACGATCTCGCTCTTGGAGGCAGCCAAGGCCGGTCTCGGTGTTACCTGCCTTCCGAGCAGCTTCTGTGCTCAACTCATTGCATCTGGCGCACTTGTTCGCATTTTACCCGAGTGGACGGGAGGCGGCGTGACGACAACCCTGCTGATGCCGCATCGGCGCGGGCAGCTCCCCTCGGTTCGAATGGTGGCGGACTATTTGATCGCAGAACTCTCCCGGCCACGCCAAGACGCCTGATCGTGGAGCGGAGTCGCCGGGAAGCGACGCAAGGGCCGCATCAGCCGTGCTGCTGCGATGACGGCCGCTTGGCATAGGCCGGCACCTGGAACCGGCGACGATAATTCCCCGGAGCCAGGCCGGTTATCCGCCTGAACAGACGTCGAAAGAAGGCGGGCTCCTCATAGCCTACCTGCCAGCTTATCTCGTCGACGGAAGCTTCGGTTCGCTCCAGCCGCCGCTTCGCCTCCTCGATCCGCAGCCGTTGCACATAGGCGATCGGGCTCATGCCGGTCGCCCGGGTGAACCGCCGCTTGAAGGTCCGTTCCGTCAGCCCCGCCTGCCTGACCATCTCCTCCAGCGGATTGGCGACCGAAAAATGGGCGGCAAGCCAGTCCTGTGCAGTCTGGATCGCCTGGTCGCCGTGGTCGCGCCGCCCCTCGAACACCATGTAGGGAGCCAGCCCGTCCTGGTGCCATTGCAGCGCAAAATAGCGCGCCACCGTCTGCGCCGCCGTCGCCCCGGCATGGCGGGCGATCAGGTAGAGCACGAGATCGTGCCATGTCATCGAGGCGCCTGATGTAATCAACTCGTCCCGCTGGCCGGCGACCACCAGCACCTGCTCCGGATGGATCGTGACCTCAGGATAGGCGTCGCGGAAAGTCTGGGCGTAGCCGAAATGGACGGTGGCGTCGGCGCCATCGAAGACCCCGGTCTCGGCAAGCAGGAAGATGCCCGAACAGGCCGAGCAGATCAGCGCCCCCTTCACGTGCATGCTCCGGCACCATTCCACCAGTTCAGGATAGCGGCGCTTCACCCAGCCTTCCGGCCCGAGCACGACCGACGGCACGATGACGATGTCGGTTCGTTCGATGTCTGCGACCGGCCGCTGCACCACCAGCGGCACGCGGCTGGCGAGCGTCAGCGGGCCGGCCCTTTCGCCGACGATCTCGACGTGGAAAGGCGGCGTCTTGGTAATGCCGTCGTCCGGCGGGACGATGGAAAAGGCGTTCATGACATCAAAGATGCCGCTCAAGGTCGAGACTGCCGCCTCCGGCAGCGCCACCAGGCTGACATGGAGCGGCTGCGGCCCCGGCGCCCGCTCCGCCTCCTGCTGCGTTCCCGTCATCATCGGTTCCCCCTTGGCAGCAATGATAACCCCGGAGCGCAGCGGGGGCCACTGCGGACGCGACAGCTTGCTGGCGTGGCGCAAATGGCCCGATCATGGCCGGCACCGCTCTGCCGCTCATGCCCACGGTCTGCGATCCTTCCCCGGACCTCGAACGGAGGTTTGCAAACAGGGAGAAACATCATGGATACAATGCAAAGCAGGACCATCGACAGTGCGAAGCTCGACACGCTGGTCGGCCGCGTCGTCAGCGATCTTTCCGCCGGCTATGGCGGGGTCATGGTCAGCCTCGGCCACCGCCTCGGTCTCTACAAGGCGATGGCCGACCGCGGTCCGCTCACGTCTCGCGAGATCGCCACCCGCGCCCGCTGCGCCGAACGATATGTGCGCGAATGGCTGAATTCGCAGGTGGCCGGCGGCTATGTCACCTATCATGCGGTCAGCGGCACCTATGAGCTGACGCCGGAACAGGCTTTCGTGCTGGCGAACGAGGACAGCCCCGTCTTCATCCCGAATGCCTGGGCAACGCCGGCTTCCATGTGGGCCGACGAGGAAAAGGCGGTCGAGGCCTTCCGCACCGGCGCCGGTATCCCTTGGGGTGACCATGATGGCCGGCTCTTCTGCGGCGTCGCGTCCTTCTATCGCAACGCCTACCGCGCCAGCCTGGTGCCGGAATGGCTGCCGGCGCTCGACGGCGTGGTGGAGAAGCTGAAGGCAGGCGCACTGGTCGCCGATGTCGGCTGCGGCCACGGCCATTCGACCGTGCTGATGGCGCAGGCCTTTCCGAATTCGAGATTCGATGGCTTCGACACGCACGAAAAGTCGGTCGACCAAGCACGAGAGGTGGCGGGCGAGGCGGGCGTTTCCGATCGCGCCACCTTTTCGACCGCGCGGGCGGAGACCTATCCGGGGACGGGCTATGACCTCATCTGCTTCTTCGACTGCCTGCACGACATGGGCAATCCGGTGGCAGCCGCCACGCATGCGGCCAAGGCCCTTGCCAAGGACGGCACGGTGATGCTGGTCGAGCCCTTCGCCAACGACCGGGTGGAGGACAATATCTCGCCTGTCGGCCGGCTCTATTATGCCGCGTCGACGACGATCTGCTGCGCCCATGCGATTTCCGACGGCGGTCACATCGTGCTCGGCGCCCAGGCCGGCGAGGCAAGGCTCAAGCACGTCTTCCGCAAGGCGGGCTTCACCCGCTTCCGCAAGGCAATGCAGACGCCCTTCAACCTGATCCTCGAAGCCCGCCTCTGACCAGACCGGCGACCGAGAGCTCCGGACTTCCACCCACCCTCGGTCGTCGTCGGCGATCGCGGCCGTGGATCCCAGGCTCGAGGCCACTGCTGTCCGGTTTAGCAAAAACGGTTGCAGAGGATTCCGAGACTCGCAGTAGATGTGCCGATTTACTGTTTTGACTCGTTATTTTCGCGACAAGACGAAAGATGGCGAGACTTGGCATCCGCGTCAGAGAAAGTTCCGAGGCGGAAATTGTGCAAAAAATTCGATTTCAGCCTGCATCACGTACTATAAAATCGATACCTATTTCCCAATAACGGTTTGTTTTATAAGCATTTAAAAAGGGAAAATTTAAAACGGACAGCAGTGGCTCGAGGCCTGGGATGACGGAGGGTGGGGTGCTGTTGCTGCCATACTGCAAAGCGCCGCCTATCACGCCGGCGCCCATCCCACCCTCCGTCGTCCTCGGGCTTGACCCCATAGGCGCTAACTTAGTCTTGACGATGGTGATCGCGAGTGATTCACCTTGGTCATGAGCGATTCGTTACAAGCACTGGATTGGGGTGAGCTGGTCGAACGACTGGGCTCGGCGGAAGAGCTGG
>NZ_RQIH01000026.1 GCF_003939025.1 Rhizobium sophoriradicis | reverse complement strand
GAACACAAACCAGCAATCGCTAATCCGCTTGAGTTTCTTTAGAGCGAGAGACTTCGTCGCCAGCAGCGCCGCCGCCCTCGTTCAGTGAGTGGGCTTATAGAACCAACCCCTTTTCCAAGTCAACAGCCATACCAAAAGTTTTTTGACATTTTTGTAACAGGCTGAAAATCAAGGGGTGTTAGCAACCATCTCCAAAAACGACGGAATCCACCGCCCGAATGGGCGGTTTTGCAGATTCGTTTTCGCCTAATCCCGAAGAACGGCTTCGGCGAGGGAGACAAGACCTATATAGGAAGCCCGGCCCGGAATTCCAGGGCGCTTGCTTATAACGCGCCTCGCTCGCTAATTTGGCGATGAAGACGAACCGGCGGAGTGAAGAATGCTTGTCCTCGATGAACAACAGACGCGCGCGGCCCTACCCTGGCCGGAACTGATCGAGGCGATCGCCCGCATGTTCCAAAGCGACTGCGTCATGCCGGTGCGCCATCACCATGAGATGGATGTGCCTGATGAGGAGAGCGCGACGCTGCTGCTGATGCCCGCCTGGGTTCCCGGCCGCTATGCCGGCGTGAAGACCGTCTCGGTCTTTCCCGGCAATATGCGGCGCGGCCTGCCGGCGATCTTCGGAACCTATCTTCTTTCCTCCGGCGCCACCGGCGAAATGCTGGCCGCCATCGACGGCGGCGAGCTGACCGCGCGGCGGACGGCGGCGGCATCGGCGCTGGCGGCACGTTATCTCGCCCGCCCCGACGCGGAGGAGCTGCTTGTCTGCGGCACCGGCCGGCTGTCGCTCAATCTGATGCTTGCCCACGGCACGACGCGGCCGATCAAGAGGTACCGGGTCTGGGGCCGAAACGGGCAAGCTGCCGAAAAGATCGCGACTGAAGCACGGGCGCTCGGGCTGGATGCCGAGGCGGTCACCCATGTGGAAGCGGCGGCGCGAACGGCCGATATCATTTCCTGCGCCACGCTTTCCAGCGAGCCGCTGATTTCAGGCGAATGGCTGAAATCAGGCGCCCATCTCGATCTCGTCGGCGCCTTCAAGCCGAGCATGCGCGAAAGCGACGACGAGGCCATCCGCCGTGCTTCGGTTTATGTCGATACCCGCGCCGGCGCCGTCAGCGAGGCCGGTGATATCGTCCAGCCGCTGAAAAGCGGTGTGCTCAGGGAAAGCGATATCCGGGCCGAGCTCGCGGAACTGGTCAGTGGTGCCCAGGGCGGGCGCAGCCATGATGACGAAATCACGCTGTTCAAGTCGGTCGGTGCAGCGCTCGAGGATCTTGCCGGGGCGATTCTCGCCTATGAGACAGTGACGGGCCGAAAGTGACGATCAGCGCATCATTGCCGGAGCTTCCGGTTTCACACGTCCTGCCGGCCGTCGGTGCGGCGTTGGCCAATGAGGGGCGCGCCGTCCTTTCCGCGCCGCCTGGCGCGGGCAAGACGACGCTCGTGCCGCTTTACCTGCTTGACCAGGCCTGGCGCGGCGACGGCAAGATCATCCTGCTGGAGCCGCGGCGGCTGGCGGCGCGGGCGGCGGCAAGCCGGATGGCGTCGTTGATCGGTCAACAGGTTGGCGGCACGGTCGGCTACCGCATGCGCCTCGACAACCGGATCTCGGCGGCGACACGGATCGAAGTGGTGACTGAAGGGGTCTTTGCCCGGATGATCCTCGACGATCCCGAACTCACCAGTGTCTCCGCCGTGATCTTCGACGAATTCCACGAGCGTTCGCTCGATGCCGATTTCGGGCTGGCGCTGGCGCTCGACGTTCGATCCGCCCTGCGCGAGGATCTGCGCATCCTCGTGATGTCGGCGACCCTCGACGTCGAACGTGTGGCCGCCCTGCTCGACCATCCGCCTGTCATCGAAAGCCTGGGGCGCAGCTTTCCGATCGATATCCGTTACCAGGATCGACCGGGCGGCGAGCGCATCGAGGATGCCGTCACGCGGGCGATAGTCGACGCACACGCCAATGAGGCCGGCTCGATCCTGGCCTTCCTGCCCGGCCAGGCGGAAATCACGCGAACCGCCGAACGCCTGGCAGGACGATTCGGACCCGAAACACTGATTGCGCCGCTCTACGGCAATCTCAGCCAGAAGGAGCAGGATGCGGCGATCCGCCCGGCACCTGCCGGAACGCGCAAGATCGTGCTTTCGACGTCGATTGCCGAAACCTCGATCACCATCGACGGCGTCAGGATCGTGATCGACAGCGGGCTGCAGCGCCTGCCGGTATTCGAGGCGTCAACCGGAATTACCCGGTTGGAGACGGTGCGCGTGTCGCGGGCTTCCGCCGATCAGCGAGCCGGCCGTGCCGGCCGAACGAAACCGGGCATTGCCATCAGGCTGTGGCACCAGGGACAGACGGCGGCCCTGCCGGCCTTCACGCCGCCGCAGATCCTTTCCAGCGATCTCTCCAGCCTGGTGCTCGATCTCGCCCATTGGGGCGTCCAGGATCCGGCATCGCTTGCTTTTGTCGACCAGCCGCCGGAGACAACGCTTAAGGAGGCGCGGGCGCTGCTCGGCCAGCTCGGCGCGCTCGACAAGGATGGAGCGCTGACGGGGCGCGGCAAGATGATGCGCGATCTCGCTCTGCCGCCGCGGCTTGCCGCCATGGTGGTTTCATCAGGCGAATCCGGACATGCCAGGGATGCGGCGTTGATCGCCGTGCTTCTCACCGAACAGGGACTGGGCGGAACGAATATCGACATCGAGGAGCGGCTGCGGCGCTTCAAGGCCGAGCGCGGCGAAAGAGCAGAGGCCTCGCGGCGGCTGGCCGGGCGGCTGGCAAGCGGCCTCGACAGAGTTGCCGCAGCGGCGCCGGCGCTTGCGGGGCAGCTGCTGCTGCATGCTTTTCCGGATCGGATCGCGCTTCAGCGCGGCGGGCGCGGCCGATTCGTGATGGCGAACGGGCGCGGCGCCGAGCTGCCGGAAACCGAGAGGTTGGCCGGCAGCCAGATGCTTGTCATCGCCGACCTGACCGGACGGGCGGCGCAGGCGCGGGTTCTGGCGGCAGCCGAGGTAACCCGCGGCGACATCGAAGCCGAACTGCCGGGCGAGATCAAAACCGGCGATCAAATCTTATTCGACCGGCAAAGCCGGCAAGTCAGGGCGCGGCGAGCAACCCGGCTCGGCGCGATCGTCTTCGAAGAGACACCCTTGCCACGCCCCTCAGGGGCCGCGGTCACCCAGGCGCTGATGGAAGGCGTGCGCGAGCTCGGGCTCGATCAGCTTGCCTTCTCGAAGGAGGCCGTGCAGCTTCGCGAGCGGATCGGATTTCTTTACAGGACGATCGGCGATCCGTGGCCCGATGTCAGCGATGAGGCCCTGCTTTCCCGGCTGGAAGACTGGTTCGGCCCGTTTCAGACCGAAGCCCGCGGCCTCTCCGAAATTTCAGCGGCCGGGCTGTCGAACGGCCTGATGTCGCTGGTGCCGCACGCGTTGCAACGCGAGCTCAGCCGGCTTGCGCCGACCCATTTCGAAGCGCCGACCGGCCAGCGGCATCCAATCCAATATGAAGGCGAGGAGCCGGTTCTGACGATCCGCGTGCAGGAGCTGTTCGGCCTAAAGCAGCACCCGGCGATTGCCGGAGGCCGCCTGCCACTGCTGCTCGAACTCACCTCGCCGGCGCACCGGCCGATCCAGACGACACGCGACCTGCCGGGCTTCTGGGCCGGCTCGTGGAGGGATGTGCGCGCCGATATGCGCGGCCGCTATCCCCGCCATCCCTGGCCGGAGCGGCCGGAAGAGGCGTTGCCGACGACACGGGCAAAACCGCGTGGTACATGAGGCCCATTGAAGGAGCCCCTCGGCATGATTGACAAGACGGAAAGCCCCACGCTGGAGGATCGGCACAGCAGCCGCAGGCTGCGCCTGCAGACGCTGGTGCGGCTGCGCTGGCTTGCGGTCGGTGGGCAGGCGCTGACGGTTTTCGTCGTTGCCTTTTGGCTGAAATTTCCCTTGCCGCTGATCGCCAGCTCCTCGCTGATCGCCGCCCTTGCCGGGGTGAATTTCTACCTGACGATCCGCTACCCTCCGACACACCGGCTGGGACCACCGGCTGCATTTGCACTGCTCGGCTTCGATCTTCTGCAGCTCTGCGCACTGCTTTTCATCACCGGCGGCCTTGCCAATCCTTTCGCAGCGCTCGTCTGCGTGCCTGTTATTATCTCCTTTGCCTCGCAGCCGATCCGTTACAGCACCGCGCTGATCGGCGTTGCGATGGTCTGCATCACCGTGCTTGCCTTTTCCCCCTTTCCGCTGCCCTGGTTCGACGGGGCGGAGATCAACGTCCACAATGTCATGCAGTTCGGCGTCTGGTGCTCGATCGCCTCGACAATGGCGTTTGCCGCTTTCTATGCCTACCGGGTTTCGATGGAGGCCGGTCAGCTTGCCGATGCGCTGGCTGCGACCGAACTGGTGCTACAGCGGGAAAAACACCTTTCGCAGCTTGACGGACTGGCGGCGGCGGCCGCCCACGAGCTCGGAACGCCGCTTGCAACGATCAGCGTCGTCGCCAAGGAAATGGAGCGGGAACTCAAGGACGACGACCGCTTCCGCGAGGACGTGATGCTGCTGCGCAGCCAGAGCGAACGCTGCCGTGACATCCTGCGGCGACTGACGACGCTTTCCTCGGAAGACGAGGCGCATATGCGCCGCCTGCCGCTGTCTTCGATGATCGAGGAGATCGTTGCGCCGCACCGGGAATTCGGTATCCGATTGGAGCTGATCGAAAAAAGCCCGCGCAAGGACGAACCGGTGACCGACCGCAATGCTGGTATTATGTACGGGCTCGGCAACCTGATCGAAAATGCCGTCGACTATGCCCGGGAGAAGGTGACCGTGACGGTCGAGCATGATCACGACAAGGTGCGGATCGTCATCGAGGACGACGGCAACGGTTATGCGCCCGATATTCTGACGCGGATCGGCGAGCCCTATGTGACCAAGCGGCAGAAGGAGGATACGGCCGGCGGGCTCGGGCTCGGACTGTTCATCGCCAAGACGCTGCTGGAACGCTCCGGCGCATCGCTGATTTTCGAGAACCGCGACCCGGAAAGTGCCGGCGCGCGCATCCGCATCGAATGGCCGCGGATGCTGATAGATGCAAATTCGACAAAATGAAATTATGGGCATAAACAGGATTTGCGGTTGACCGAGCTCGGGCGCGGAACCGCCGGGACCGAAGACGATGACAGAACAAACTCATGAAAATCTCGCCGCCTCAGATGAAGACCATATCGGTCCCGACGCTAGCCTGCTGATCGTTGACGACGACGGGCCGTTCCTGCGCCGGCTGGCCAGGGCGATGGAGACACGCGGCTTCCAGGTGGAGACCGCCGAATCAGTCGCCGAAGGCGTTGCAAAATCGAAAGGGCGACCGCCGAAATATGCGGTGGTCGACCTTCGGCTCGGCGACGGCAACGGGCTCGACGTCATCGAAGCGATCCGCCAGCGGCGCGACGACACCAGGATCATCGTACTGACCGGCTACGGCAATATTGCCACGGCAGTGACGGCGGTAAAACTCGGGGCCGTCGACTATCTCGCAAAGCCCGCCGATGCCGACGACGTGTTCTCGGCGCTGACGCAGCGGCCGGGCGAAAAGGCGGAGCTTCCCGAAAACCCGATGTCAGCCGACCGGGTGCGTTGGGAACACATCCAGCGGGTCTATGAAATGTGCGAGCGCAATGTTTCGGAAACGGCGCGCCGGCTCAACATGCACCGGCGCACGCTGCAGCGCATCCTCGCCAAACGCGCGCCGAAATAGCAAACACGCCGCCGTCAGATTGGCGGCCTCAATCTCACTCAGGCGCAAGCCAAGCTGCGGCAGGCCGAAATAAATGAAGAAGAGCTGATGAGCTCCACATCGGCCGTTACGGCTTCAGCCGGGCCTCGCCAGGCTCCCGGGCCAGTCGCACGACCGGCCCAGCTTTTTACGGTCACAGGCTCTTGTCGAGCGGCTGGTGAAGCCACTTCATCGAGATGTCGTCCAACGTGCCGTCCTTCTTGGAGGCGGCGATGATCTCGTTAACCTTGGCCATCAGTTCCGGCTCGTTCTTGTTCATGCCGACATAGCAGGGCGAGTTCTTGATCAGGAACTTCAGTTCGGGTTTACGGGGCGGATTCTTGTCAAGAATTGCGGCGGCCACGACATTGCCGGTCACCACTGCTACGACCTGACCCGACAGGAAGGCCGAGATCGTGCCGATATTGTCCTCGTAGCGCTTGATGGTCGCATCGGCAGGCGCAACCTTCGTGAGCTCCAAATCCTCGATCGAACCGCGGGTCACGCCGACGACCTTTCCGGACAGATCGTCAAGCGATTTGATCGCCACGTCGTCTGGAGCGAAGACGCCGTTGAAATAGGGCGCGTAAGCATCGGAGAAGTCGATCACCGCTGCGCGTTCCGGGTTCTTGCCAAGGCTCGAGATTACCAGATCGACCTTTTTCGTCTGCAGATATGGTACGCGGTTTGCGGATGTTACCGGCACCATCTCGAGCTTCGCCCCGAGTTTCTCAGCGATGAGCGTCGCCATGTCGATATCATAGCCCTGAGGCTTCATGTCGGTGCCGACAGAACCGAACGGCGGGAAATCCTGCGGGACCGCTATGCGGACCGTCTTGCTGGACGTAATGTCCGACAACGTGTCGGCACGGGCTGCTGAAACAGGGAGGGCCAGGCTGAGGGCGGCGCTTCCCACGGCGGCGGCAAGGATAGCGATGAAGTGCCTCTTATGCATTGATTGTTCCTTTCCAGTTTGGCGTTCGTCAGTGGCAGGCGTGCAAATTCGACGTGCAGGGCACGTCTGCGGTGCGGCAACGAGCGACCAAGGCAGGCAAGACGAATCTTCCTTGCGCGACTGGACGGTCATGGGCTTATACGAAAGCGTGCGACGGCATGTGCAGTGCCGCGGCTCTGCCATTCATCCCAGTTCCCCTTTGGCGCGCCCATATTTTTCGGCGTCGTTCCCTGCTGGCAATTACGATACACAAATTTCAGATTGTCAACAGATCGATACTAGTGTTTTAATCCGACCACGAAATGAGGCCTTCATGACAGAAGCGACGCGCAAGCCGCGCATGCTCGAAAAACGCATCCAGAGCCAGTACGACGATCTTCCGGGCAGCGAGCGCGCGCTCGCCGATCTGATCCTGGAATTTCCCGGCGACCTCCTGGTTTATTCAGCGACGGAGCTCTCCGAGCGCGGCGGCGTCTCGAAAGCGGCCGTTACCCGTTTCGTCAAACGCCTCGGCTATCAGGATTATCGCGAGATGCAGCGCGAGGTCCGGGAGGCGCAGGAAGCCGGAGAGCCGGTTTATCTCAATACCGGCCTGCTCGGACCCGCGCCCGACAGCACCCGTCTGCAACAGCATCTCGAGCGCGATATCGCCAATCTGCGTCAGACCTTCGAGGCGGTGAGTCCTGACGATCTCGGCGAGGTCGTTCGCCGTTGCCTCACGGCTCGGCGAGTCTGGGTTCTCGGCTTTCGCAACAGCTACTTTTTCGCCGCCTACCTCCGCCGGCAACTGATCCAGGTCCGCTCCGACGTCACGCTTCTCCCGGCTGCCGGGCAGACGTTGATGGAGGAGCTGGCCGGCGCTACGCCTGACGATCTAATGATTGCCGTCGGCCTGCGACGCCGAACGCCGGCGCTGGGGCGCGCGATGAAGATCGTTCGCGATCTCGGCGTGCCCATCGCCTTTTTCACCGATCGCGTAGCGGTCACCACCCCGAAGTTTGCGACCTGGACCTTTCCCTGCCAGGTGCGGGGCATGTCGCTGTTCGATTCCTATGTCGCGGTGATCAGTCTTGCCAACTACCTCTGCACCGAAGTCGTTGCCGCGGCCGGCGAAGGAGGGCGCGAGAGGCTGAGCCGCATCGAAGATCTCTTTGCGCTGATGGAAGAGATCGACCCCAGCAATTGATGTCGCTCCGGCATTGGGGCCGGAGCAGAAGGAAATGCGATGCTGATTGATGAAATTGAGCTTTTCCACGTTGCGATGCCGCTCAAGGCGCCATGGCGGACGGCCTTTGGCGAGGAGACCACCATCGACTCGATCCTGGTTCGGTTGAGGGGAGAGGGCCAAGACGGCTGGGGTGAGACCGCACCTTATCGCCTGCCGCAGTTTTCGCCGGAATGGGCTTCCGGAGCTTTTGCGCTGCTACGCGACGTCATGGCGCCGGCACTGATCGGCAAGCGCATCGACAGTGCTGAAATTCTGCAGGAGGAACTGGCGCCGCTGAAGGGCAATCATTTCGCGAAGGCCGGCCTCGATACCGCCTGGTGGGATCTTGCCGCGAAGCTCGCCGGCGAGCCGCTCTGGAAGATGATCGGCGGAAAGGGACCGGACGCAATCGTCGGCGCCGATATATCGGTGCTGGATGATCTCGACGAACTCGTCGCAGCGGTCGGCAAGACGCAGGAGGACGGTTTCCAGAGGACGAAACTGAAATTCCGTCGTGGATGGGGGCTCGAAATGGTCGCCCGCGTGCGCGAAGCCTTCCCCGATGCGGTTCTGCATGTCGATTGCAACAGCGCGTTCACGCTTGATGATATCGCCATGTTTCGCGAACTCGACCGATTCGGCCTCGCGATGATCGAGCAGCCGCTTGCCTATGACGACCTCATAGACCACGCGCGTCTCCAAGCCGAACTGAAGACGCCGATCTGCCTGGACGAGAGCATCACAACGCTCGACCGGGCCCGAAAGGCGATTGATATCGGCGCCTGCGGCTGGATCAACATCAAGCCCGGCCGGGTCGGCGGCTTGACCAATGCAATCGCCATTCATGACCTCTGCGCTGCCCACGATATTCCCTGCTGGATCGGCGGCATGCTTGAATCCGCTGTCGGACAAGGACCGGCGCTCGCGCTGTCGACGCTCTCCAACGTCAAATATCCCTGCGACATCTTCCCAAGCGATCGGCTTTATCAGACGGATCTCTCGGAGCCGGAAATCGTCCTTAGCGGACCGGGGCGCATCACGGCATCGGATCAGCCTGGCCATGGGTTTTGGCCCAATTCAGAACGCCTGACGCGTGTTTCGCGCGCATATGCTGCCGTTTCCAATAAGGCGCGCCGCGATCCTTCCAGTTCGCGCCTTGCGCTTTAGAACTCTCTCGCATGTCGGATCGTTTGCAGGAGGGCGGATTCCTACGCCGTTAGACGTCGTCCACCGTGAACGGTTTTCCGTTCGCCCATTCGGCCATCATCAGCCTTTGGGCGGCGGCACGCGAGAAATTGAGCGTGACGGATTTGCGTGTGGCCGGCGCCATACGGTGTTCCGGCGCGTCGCGAAGCATATGGGCGCCGTAGCCGTCCGAGAGGAAAAGCCCGCACTCCTCCGGGAAGATGTCGAGCGGCACGCCTTCGTGAGTCGCGAAGAACAGCCGGTCGCAATGCAGCCTGTATTCCGGCCATTTGCGGTCCACCCTGAAATCCTCGATCGAGGTCTTGATTTCGATGATCCAGACCTCGCCCTTTTCCGAAATGGTAATCAGATCGGCACGGCGGCCGCTGGCGAGCGGCAGTTCGGGCAGCACGGCGTGGCGCATTTCATGCAGCAATATCTGCGTTCCCCGCCGCACCATCATGGCCCTGTCCGATTGCCGGCCATCGATTAACGGATTGTTATTGTAAACGCTCAAAATCGTCATGGATAACCATCCCAGGGGCTGGCGTGTTGTTGCAAAAAAACCATGCGCTTTTAATTTGCGCGGCAGACGGATTTGCCGCCCAGCAGCAGCCTTGCAAAGCGCAAGTTAATCGAAAATAAACCATAATCAACGATGGTCGAAAGACCGTTCTCCTTGCCCGAAAACTTCAAGAGTCATCTATGCGCATTCGCAATGCATTCCCTGTATTTGGCCTGCTGACGACGCTCGCACTGGCCGGCTGCTCCACGACATCAGACAGCGCATCCGTCGACGACAAGGGCGCAGGCCCGACGGTACAGACTGCTCAAATCTTCAATGACGCCTATGGCGTGACGAAGGATGCCGGATACTCCCTGCCGGCGATCCCGATCGACAGGGTCAAGCCGCAGTTCCGCCGCCAGGTCGTCAGCTACCAGACCACCGAGCGTCCCGGCACGATCATCGTCAACACGCGCGAGCGCTTCCTCTATTACATCCTGCCCAACGGCAAGGCGATGCGCTACGGCATCGGCGTCGGCAAGCAGGGCTTTGCATGGGCGGGCACCGCCTACGTCGCCTGGAAGCAGGAATGGCCGACCTGGCACCCGCCGAAGGAAATGGCCGTTCGCCGCCCCGACGTCGCCAAATATGTCGAAGACGGCATGGGCCCGGGTCTCAGCAATCCGCTCGGCGCACGCGCCATGTATCTCTTCAACGAGGACGGCAAGGACACGCTCTTCCGCCTGCACGGCACGCCGGAATGGGCTTCGATCGGCACCGCCGCTTCCTCGGGCTGCATTCGCCTGATGAACCAGGACGTCATCGACCTCTACAGCCGCGTTCGTCCCGGCAAGGGCACGTCCAAGGTCGTCGTCATCCAGTAAGGTAATTGCCTAATCGGTATAAAAAAGGCCGCCGGACCATCGTTCCGGCGGCCTTTCTTATTCTCGTCGCGATCTTCAGATTCGCTCGTTGCGCTTTAGCTCCTTGTTTTTGCGCCTGTCGTTGGCGCAAAACCGCTGCATAGTTTTGCGCGACATGCTAGGCGCTCAACCGGCCTGCTTGGCCTTGAGCTCGAGGCGGCGGCGGTGAAGCACCGGCTCGGTATAGCCGTTCGGCTGTTCCCTGCCCTTCAACACCAGCTCGAGAGCGGCCTGGAAAGCGATCGACCCATCGAAATTGCCGGCCATCGGCCGATAGGCAGGGTCCTGCTGGTTCTGTTTGTCGACAACGGTGGCCATTCGCTTCATCGTTTCGACGATCTGAGCTTCGCTGACCACCTTGTGATGCAGCCAGTTCGCCATGTGCTGGGCCGAAATGCGCAAAGTGGCGCGATCCTCCATCAGGCCGACATTGTTGATGTCGGGCACCTTCGAGCAACCGACGCCCTGATCGACCCAGCGCACGACGTAGCCGAGGATGCCCTGCGCGTTGTTGTCGAGCTCGCGCTGGATTTCCTCCTGAGACCAGTTCGGCCGCACCGCGACCGGCACCGAGAGAATGTCGGAGAGTTTGGCGCGGGCACGATCCTTCAGCCCCTGCTGGACACGGGCGACGTTGACGCGATGATAATGCGTCGCGTGAAGCGTCGCAGCCGTCGGCGACGGCACCCAGGCGGTGTTGGCGCCGGCTTTGGGATGGGCGATCTTCTGCTCCAGCATCGCCGCCATCAGATCCGGCATCGCCCACATGCCCTTGCCGATTTGAGCATGGCCGGCGAGGCCGCATTCGAGGCCGATATCGACATTCCAGTTCTCATAGGCCGATATCCAGGCGGCCTGGCGCATGTCACCCTTGCGAATCATCGGACCAGCTTCCATCGAGGTATGAATCTCGTCGCCGGTGCGATCGAGGAAGCCGGTATTGATGAAGACGACGCGCTCGCGGGCGGCGCGGATGCACTCCTTGAGATTGACCGTCGTGCGGCGCTCCTCGTCCATAATGCCCATCTTGATGGTGTTGCGCGCCACCCCAAGCGCATCCTCGACCCGCGAGAAGATCTCGACGGCGAAGGCGACTTCTTCCGGTCCATGCATCTTCGGCTTGACCACATACATCGAGCCGGTGCGGGAATTTTTCCTGCGGCCGGCCGGGCCAATATCGTAGAGCGCGATCAGGCCGGTGATGACGGCATCCATGATGCCCTCGGGCACTTCGTTGCCGTCACGGTCGAGAATGGCCGGGTTGGTCATGAGGTGGCCGACATTGCGCACCAGCATCAGCGAGCGGCGATGCAGTTCGAAGGCGGTCCCATCCGGACCTCTATATTCCAGATCGGGGTTGAGCTTGCGGATAAAGCTCGCGTCGCCCTTTGCGACTTCTTCCTGCAGATCGCCCTTCATCAGGCCGAGCCAGTTGCGGTAGGCGACGACCTTGTCCTCGGCGTCGACGGCGGCAATCGAATCCTCGCAGTCCATGATCGTGGTGATTGCCGATTCGAGCCAGACATCGGAAATATGGGCCGGATCGGTCTTGCCGATCGCCGTTGCCGGATCGATGACGATCTCGATGTGGATGCCGTTGTTCTTCAGAAGAAGATGCGTAGGAGCGGCGGCATCGCCGCGATGTCCGGCAAAATGCCCGGCATCCCTGAGCATTGCCTGTTCGCCGTCGACCGATTTGATGACAAGCGCGCCATCCCTAACGGCGAAGCTGCCGACATCCTTCCAGCTGCTCTCCTGCAGCGGCACCGATGCATCGAGGAAATCGCGCACCCAGGCGATGACCTTCTCGCCGCGCTTCGGATTGTATCGCTTGCCCTTTTCGGCGCCGTCGCTCTCGGGAATGGCGTCCGTGCCATAGAGCGCATCATAAAGCGAACCCCAGCGGGCATTGGCGGCGTTGAGGGCATAACGCGCGTTCATGACGGGAACGACGAGCTGCGGACCGGCGATCGAGGCGATCTCGGGATCGACATTCTGTGTCGAAACCTGGAAGTCCGACCCCTCAGGCAGGAGATAGCCGATTGCGCGCAGGAAAGACTGGTAGTCATCCATATCGGTCGGAGCGCCGTGCTGGCGATACCAGTCGTCGATCTTGAGCTGCAACTCGTCGCGCTTCTTCAGCAGCGCCCGATTCTTGGGCGCGAGATCATGGACGATCGCTGAAAAATCGGCAAAGAACTTGTCCGCATCGATCGCCAGACCGGGCAGAACCTCCTGGACGAGGAAATCATGAAGGACGGCTTCGACGGCAAGACCGTTCTTATCAATACGGCTCATTCGACATTCTCCCTGGCAACGACGTTGAATGCTGCCACTTTGCCCGGCTTTCATTCACAGTCAATTCCGCAATAATTCGAAAGATTTATGCCGCCTGGGAAATTATGCGTGGCGTCACGCGCATCGGTAGTCCGTTCTGCGGCTGCGTCGTCAGCTTCTGCACCGGCCAGGGGTTCGTCGCTTCCGTCTGGTCGAAGCGGAAACGGTGCATCATGACCGCAAGCGCGATCACCGCCTCCTGCAGGGCAAAGGTCGCTCCGATGCAGACGCGCGGACCGGCGCCGAACGGCAGGAATTGGAAACGGCCGATGCTGCCGCGATTTTCCGGGAAGAATCGTTCCGGCATATAGGCGCGCGGCTTGTCCCAATAGAGTTCGTGACGGTGCAGCGTCCAGGGCATGATGAGCACGGTGATGTCGGCAGGTATCCCGACCCTTTCACCCTTCGCATTGATCCAGACGTCATCTGCGATCGCGGCGCGATTGATCGAGGGTGCGGGAGGATAGAGCCGCAGCGCCTCCTCGAACGCGGCCCGCGTCACCGGCATCAGATCCAGCCATTCGACGGGGTCGGCGCCGGTTGCGAGAACAGCGTCGATCTCCGTTTCCATGGCTTCGCGAATATGCGGACTGTTTGCGACACAATAGAGCGTCCAGGCCAGCGCCCGCGCAGTCGTCTCGTGGCCGGCGCCGATGAAGGTCAGGATGTTGTCCTCGATCTCATCCTTGGTCAGGCCGTCGGGACCGGCCTGTTCGAGAAGCAGGGTCAGAAAATCGTCCGGTGCGCCGGCGCGATCGGCCTTCATCTTCGCAAGCCGCATATCCATCGTATCACGCACGATTGCCCTGAATTTCTCCAGCACCTTCTGGCCGCCGATGCGGGTAAGGCGCGGCACCCAGGAGGGCGCGCGCAACAGGTCCATCGGATCGACGCGGCCCATGCGGTGGAGAAGCTGGTTGACGTCATCGGCGAAATGGCCGCTGGAGGAGACGATTTCACCGGAGAAAAGCGTTTCGGCAAGAATCGCAAAGGTGAGATCGGTCATGTCGGCGGCGATATCGAAGACCTGGCCGGCCGGACCGGCGCCCTCGTATTTGCGGACGTATTCTTCGGATTGCCGCAGCATCTGGCCGGCGAAACCCTTTGCGTGGCGCGGCGTGAAGACGGGTGCGACCGCTTTTCGCGACCGTTTCCAGACCTGCCCCTCCGCCGTCAGCAGGCCGTCCCGCAGGATCGGCCGCAACACCAGCTGGCGAATGTCGGACATGCGATAGTTCGCTGCGTTGTCGACCAGCACGTGTTTGATCAGGCCGGGATCGTTGACGATCAGTGTGTGCTGACCGAAGAAACTCGTCTTGATCCAGGGCAGCGTGTAGGACGGCTCACCCCACAGTTCGAGCGGATTGCGCAGGATGATGCGGATGATCTCAAGCCGGCTCGGCGGCACGGTGCGCGGCAGCGGCGCCGGCGGAACGAAGGGATCAGGACGCATGTCCATCGGAAAAGCCTTTCGGGGAAGATCAACGCTTCCCGTCAGGCTTGAAGCTAGAGCAGGCCCATGAGTTCGTCCAGCTTGTCGTTGATCAGCCAGCCGTAATAATTCTCTTCGGGCCAGACGGTCGCACCGGAAGAACGGTTTTTCGCAGCAAGTGCCGCGGCGCGCTGGCGCGAATTGCCGACATTATACAGCGTCGCCGTCAGGCCGGGATTGCCCGAGATATCCATGCCGGCAATCTCCTTGTAATCGTCGATCGACCTGCGGATGGAAGCGGCGACGAAGGCGAGCGAGATATCGGGGTCCATAATCGCCCTGTAAACGGCGCCGGCATTCTTCTCGTTCAGCTTCGGATAACCCGACACGCGACTGACGAGATCGGAGAGCATCAGCGCCGTCAGCGGATTGACCTGGCCGAGGCCAAAAGTCTGGCCGGCATAAAAGGGCTGGAAGAAGACCGCGCTGAACCGGTTATTGGGGAAGCTCTGGCCGCCGACCGTCTTGCCGCGGAAATCGCTTTCCCAGACATCTTCCCGGCAGGACCAGAGCGTGTAGGAATCGCTCTTGCCCTTGCACTGAGCAAATTGCGGCCGCGCCACGAAATCATCGACGCTTTCGCCGTCATAGGCGAAGCGGAAGCTTTCTCCGGCGTAGGAGGCGGCCTTGACATAATAGGCCTGCAGCCGGTCATAGGCGTCGACATTATAGGTGTGCTCGCCGACAATCGCGCCGATGACATGGATGGGATTGATGCCGTAAGCGCCGGAAACCTTGCGGATCTTGGCCATCAGCTCGCGATCGGTCGCCAGAAGCTCATGGACCTTCTCGTATTTCAGATCGAAGCTGCTCTTGGTGCCCTTGGTGCGGCGAACGGAAGCGCCCGGAATATCGGGCTGCTCGGCGTGACGGTTGCCCGCCGGAACGGTCTGCATGGCGAAGGCCGGCGCCGAATTCACCAGGGCAGCGGCAATCAAAAGGCTTGTCAAAAGGCGTCGCACGATCCGCTATCCCGTCCGTTCATCGTCCTGTTCGCGATGCGGCTGACTGGACCAGAATCTTGGCCGAATAAAGCCGCAGCGGAAAACAAAACGGGCCTTCACTAGAAAGTAAAAGGCCCGCTGTCGAGAGTGGATTTCGTCACAATGCGGCAGTCACGCCGGTAAAGAGATGAAGCGGTGCGCCGACATCACAGAATGAAGCGCGAGAGATCGGTATTCTGTGCGAGATCGCCGACATGTTCGCGCACATAGGCTGCATCGATGGTGATGGCCGTGCCGCCGCGATCAGGGGCGTTGTAGGAAATATCGTCCAGGACCCGCTCCATCACCGTCTGCAGGCGGCGCGCGCCGATATTCTCGACCGAGGAGTTCAAATGCACCGCGACATCGGCCAGAGCGTCGATCGCGTCGTCGGTGAAATCGAGGCTCAGGCTTTCGGTTTCCATCAGCGCGCGATACTGGCGGATGAGGCTCGCTTCCGTCTCGGTCAGGATCCGGCGGAAATCCTCCTTGTTCAGCGCCCGCAACTCGACGCGAATCGGCAGGCGGCCCTGGAGCTCCGGGAGAAGATCCGAAGGCTTGGAGACATGGAAGGCGCCGGAGGCGATGAACAGGATATGGTCAGTCTTCACAGGCCCGTATTTGGTCGAGACGGTCGTGCCTTCGACGAGCGGAAGAAGGTCGCGCTGCACGCCTTCGCGGGAAACACCGGCACCCATGCCGCCGTCGCGGGCTGCGATCTTGTCGATTTCGTCGAGGAAGACGATGCCGTCATTCTCGGTCGAACGAACGGCCTCGCGCTGGATCACCTCATTGTCGATCAGCTTGTCGGATTCGTCGCGAATCAGATCGGTATAGGAGGCCTTGACCGTGGTGCGGACCTTCTTGGTGCGGCCGCCCATCGCCTTGCCGAACATTTCCGACAAATTGAGCACGCCGATATTGGCGCCCGGCATGCCGGGGATCTCGAAGCCGCCCATGCCGGTACCGGTATCTGCCACTTCGATGTCGATTTCCTTGTCGTCGAGTTCGCCGTCCCTCAGCTTCTTGCGGAAGTTTTCACGGGTGGCGGGCGACGCGGTCGTGCCGACCAGCGCATCCAGGACACGCTCCTCCGCGCTGACATGCGCCTTGGCCTGGACCTCTCCCCGCTTCTTTTCACGCACCAGGCCGATGCCGACCTCGACCAAGTCGCGGATGATCTGCTCGACATCGCGGCCGACATAGCCGACCTCGGTGAATTTGGTGGCTTCCACCTTGATGAAAGGCGCTCCGGCGAGTTTTGCCAGGCGGCGGGAGATCTCGGTCTTGCCGACGCCGGTCGGGCCAATCATCAGGATGTTCTTCGGCATGACTTCGTCTCGCAGGCTCGGGTCGAGCTGCTGGCGGCGCCAGCGATTGCGCAGCGCAATCGCAACGGCACGTTTGGCGTCATGCTGGCCGATGATGTAGCGATCGAGTTCGGAAACGATCTCGCGGGGGGAAAAGGTGGTCATTGCGTATCATTCTCCTGGCAGCACGGGGCCTTCAGCGGCGCCCGGCCGGAATTCGTCGTTGTTTCGTCAAGTCCCTGAAAGTCAATCCCGGCCCAGCGGCCGAAAAGCATAAGGTTCAGCCTTCGACATCCAGCGATTCCACCACGAGATTGTGGTTCGTATAAACGCAGATGTCGGCGGCGATTTCGAGGGCGCGGCGGGCGATCTCTTCGGCCGATTTGTCGGTGTCCATCAGCGCGCGGGCGGCGGCGAAAGCAAAATTGCCGCCGGAACCGATCGCCGTCGTACCATGCTCAGGCTCCAGGACGTCGCCATTACCCGTGATCGCCAGCGTAGTCGACTTGTCGGCGACGAGCATCATGGCTTCGAGATTACGCAGGTATTTGTCGGTGCGCCAGTCCTTGGCGAGCTCGACGGCGGCGCGCATCAGCTGGCCGGGATATTGCTCCAGCTTCTTTTCAAGCCTTTCGAGCAGGGTGAAGGCATCGGCGGTGGCGCCGGCAAAACCGGCGATCACTTCGCCCTTGCCGATGCGGCGCACCTTGCGGGCATTGCCCTTCATCACGGTCTGGCCGAGGCTCACCTGGCCGTCACCCGCCATCACCACCTTGCCGCCTTTTCGAACAGTAATGATCGTTGTCATAAAACACCTGTCTGCCCATGACGCGGGCTTTTACCTCGACCGCACATCGGCCTTGTTGAGCCCTATGTAAGCAGGCCGGAGCCGATTGCAAATGGGCCGGCTTTCTCTGCCCCGGCTTCTGGATATTTGCCGATGCGCCTGATAAGGAACGGCCTTATTCCGATGGAGGGCCAAATGGCCGAGACCGCAGCAAGCCGCACGGGCAGCGTTTCCCGCAAGACCAACGAGACCTCGATTTCCGTTTCCGTCAATCTCGACGGCACCGGCAAATCGAAGATTTCGACCGGCGTCGGCTTCTTCGACCATATGCTCGACCAGCTTTCGCGGCATTCCCTCATCGACATGGAAATCGACGCCAAGGGCGACCTGCATATCGACGACCATCATACGGTCGAGGATACCGGCATTGCGATCGGCCAGGCGATCTCCAAGGCGCTCGGCGACCGGCGCGGCATCACCCGCTATGCCTCGATCGATCTTGCCATGGACGAGACGATGACCAAGGCAGCGGTCGATCTTTCCGGCCGGCCTTTCCTCGTCTGGAACGTCGCCTTCAGCGCGCCTAAAATCGGCACCTTCGACACCGAGCTCGTGCGCGAATTCTTCCAGGCGCTCGCTCAGAATGCCGGCATCACTTTGCATATTCTCAACCATTATGGCGCCAACAACCACCATATTGCCGAGACATGCTTCAAGGCCGTCGCCCGCGCATTGCGCACGGCGACAGAGATCGATCCGAGACAGGCAGGCCGTGTTCCCTCAACGAAGGGCACGCTCGTCTGAGCCTCTCAAGGGAGCGGCGACAATGACATCCAGCTATATTTTCCTGACGCCGCCCGGCAGCGCAGGCACTCGCCTTGAGGAGACGCGGGTGATCCGCGACGCCTTCACATGGCTTGGTTTACTGTTTCCATGGGCATGGCTGCTGGTCCATCGGCTGTGGCTCTACGCGGTGGCGGCCTTTCTGATGCAGGCAATCGGCGGCGTGCTGATGGACGAACCGGGTCTCTGGCCGGCGGGAGCGGCAATCACGCTGGGCGTGAACCTGCTGGTCGGTCTGGAGGGCCAGAACCTGCGTATTCGCAACCTCGCCGGCAAGGGCTGGAACGAAGACGCGCTCATCGCGGCCGATACGATCGGCATTGCCGAAGACGTCTACTTCTCCGACAAAGCGGTCCAGCCCGATACTGACGCCGCCGTGCCGAGCTGGGACAACAAGACCCGACTGAGCAGCCCGCATGGCCAGGCCACATCGCTTGGTCTCTTTGGTTTTGATGGAGGACGCTGACGATGCGCGTCGCGATTATCGACTATGGTTCCGGCAATCTGCGCTCGGCCACCAAGGCTTTTGAGCGGGCCGCGCGCGAGGCGGGCATCGATGCGCAGATCGATCTCACCGACAAGGCTGAGGATGTTGCCGCCGCCGATCGCATCGTGCTCCCGGGCGTCGGCGCCTATGCCGATTGCCGGCGCGGCCTCGATGCCGTGCCCGGCATGGCCGAGGTGCTGGTCGAGGCTGTCGAAAGGAGGGCGCGGCCGTTCCTCGGCATCTGCGTCGGCATGCAGCTCATGTCCTCGCGCGGCCTCGAGAAGACGGTGACGCACGGTTTCGGCTGGATCCCCGGTGACGTCATCGAGATGACGCCTGACGATCCCGCGCTGAAAATTCCGCAGATCGGCTGGAACACGCTTGATCTGAAGCGAGAACATCCGCTCTTCGACGGCATTCCGACGGGAGCGCAAGGGCTGCACGCCTATTTCGTCCACTCCTACCATCTCGCCGCCGAAAATGCCGACGACGTCATCGCGACGGTCGATTATGGCGGGCCGATGACGGCTCTCGTCGGGCGCGACAACATGGTGGGCGCTCAGTTCCACCCGGAAAAGAGCCAGAAGCTCGGCCTCGCCCTCATCGCCAATTTCCTGCGCTGGAACCCGTAATACCGCCGCCTTATTTTTCCTTTATGGAAAAGGTGGAACAGGAGTGCGCTCGATGCCGGCTTCGCGGAAATCAGGCAAGGTGTTCTATACGCTGAGACCCTCCAGAGAGGGCCTGCCGCCCTTCTCGGACATCCGGCTTCCCGATGGAACGATCATCCGCCGCGTCGATGAGACCATTCACAGGAGAGCACTTTCCAATGCGGCCAAGGTGTTGACAGAAAGGCTGGACCGATGATCCATGAATTCCTTGCCGGCAACGAGAATTCGCAACTGCGCGCCAACGGCATCAACGCCAGCGACATCACTGAAGCCGTGCTGGAATTTTATATCGAAGGCGAGGACGATCTGATCGGCCTGCTTGCCTATGCCCTCTACGAGCGGCAGAAGCGCGACTTCGTGCTCAGCTACCGCAAGCGCAATGCCGGCCGTTCGCCCAACGAGGCCGAGCTTGCCGCCGTCTCCGGCAATTATCTCTCGACCGACCTGCGCAATACGCTGCGCGACCGCGCCTCGCAGATCCTTGCCAGTTATGCCGAAACCTATGTGGAGGCGATGGAGCCGGAGATCCGGCTCGCCGCCGTCAACAGCCAGGCGCTGCGGGAGGTTCGCGACATCGAGAAATCGATGAGGCGACGCCTCGGCTTCTGGCGTCAGGTTCGCGCCGGCTTGAGCATCACCCTGTTGCTGCTTCTGCTTTTCGGCGCGGCCACCATTGCCGCTGTCTTTTTCCGCTCGGATATCGTAGATGCGTGGAATGCGCTGATGATATCGACCAGTTTACGGACGTAAGACGACATGATCCTTTTTCCCGCGATCGATCTGAAGGGCGGCCAATGCGTCCGCCTGAAGCTCGGCGACATGCAGCAGGCGACGGTCTACAATACCGATCCTGCCGCCCAGGCGAAATCATTCGAAGACCAGGGTTTCGAATGGCTGCATGTGGTCGATCTCGACGGCGCCTTTGCGGGCCATTCGGCCAATGGCGAGGCCGTCGAAGCGATCCTCAAGGCGACGAAGAATCCGGTGCAGCTCGGCGGCGGCATCCGCACGCTCGATCATATCGAGGCCTGGCTCGCGCGCGGGCTGCGTCGCGTCATTCTCGGCACGGTGGCGGTCAGAAATCCTGATCTGGTCATCGAGGCCTGCCGGAAATTTCCCGGTCACGTCGCCGTCGGCATCGATGCCAAAGGCGGCAAGGTGGCGGTCGAAGGCTGGGCGGAAGCTTCCGAACTCGGCGTCATCGAGCTCGCCAAAAAATTCGAGGGCGCCGGCGTCGCCGCGATCATCTACACCGATATCGACCGGGACGGCATCCTTGCCGGCATCAACTGGGCTTCGACGCTGGAACTTGCCGGTGCGGTCTCCATTCCCGTCATCGCCTCCGGCGGCCTTGCCTCGCTCGACGACGTCAGACGCATGCTGGAGCCGGATGCAGGCAAGCTCGAAGGCGCAATTTCGGGCCGTGCGCTTTATGATGGCCGTATCGATCCCAGGCAAGCGCTGGCGCTGATCAAGGCCAGCAGGGCCAAGGAGACTGCGTAATGACCCTCAAGGCCCGCGTCATCCCCTGCCTCGACGTCAAGGACGGACGCGTCGTCAAGGGCGTCAACTTCCTCAATCTCGTCGATGCCGGCGATCCCGTCGAAGCGGCGAAGGCCTATGATGCGGCCGGCGCCGACGAACTCTGCTTTCTCGACATCACCGCCTCCTCCGACAATCGCGAGACGATTTTCGATGTCGTCTCACGCACGGCCGACCAGTGCTTCATGCCGTTGACGGTCGGCGGCGGGGTGCGCACCATCGCCGATATCCGCAAGCTGCTGCTCTGCGGCGCCGACAAGGTCTCGATCAACTCGGCCGCGGTCAGCAATCCCGACTTCGTCACTGAAGCGGCCGACAAGTTCGGCGACCAGTGCATCGTCGTCTCGATCGACGCCAAGCGCCGGCGCACGCAGGCGGTCGGCGGCGACAATCTCAGCGCCTGGGAAATCTACACGCATGGCGGCCGCAACGCGACCGGCATCGACGCCGTCGAATTCGCCCAGAAGATGGTGGCGCGCGGCGCGGGAGAACTCTTGGTCACCTCGATGGACCGCGACGGCACCAAGGTCGGCTACGACCTGGAATTGACCCGGGCGATTGCCGACGCGGTGCGCGTGCCAGTCATTGCCTCCGGCGGTGTCGGCGACCTCGACGACCTCGTCGCCGGGGTGAAGGAGGGTCATGCCAATGCGGTGCTCGCCGCCTCGATCTTCCACTTCGGCACCTATTCCGTGGCCGAGGCCAAACACTATATGTCGAAGTGCGGCATCGATATGCGTCTCGACTGAAGCTTGAAAGCGAACATATGAGCGGATTTTCCCTTTCCGATCTCGAAAGGATCGTTGAAGAGCGATCGAAAGCCTCGCCGGAAGAATCCTGGACGGCAAAGCTCGTGAACGCCGGCCAGCCGAAAGCGGCAAAGAAGCTCGGTGAAGAAGCGATCGAAGCCGTGATGGCGGCGGTAACCGGCGACCGCGACAATCTGACCTATGAAGCCGCGGATGTGCTCTATCACCTATTGGTCGTATTGAAGATTGCTGAAATACCGTTAGAGAATGTCATGGCCGAACTCGAGCGCAGAACCGCGCAGTCCGGTCTCAAGGAAAAGGCCAATCGGCAGAGTTCATGAGTATCGCGACTGAGATTATCGGGGTGCCGGAAACATTGGATCACTTCCAGTCGGAATCCTATTCGCCCTACCACTTCTTCTCTTCCGAACAATGGGCGAAGTTCCGCGCCGATACGCCGCTGACGCTGACGAGCGACGAGGTCAAGCGGCTGCGTTCAATGGGCGACCCGATCGATCTCGACGAGGTCAGGCGCATCTATCTGTCGCTGTCGCGGCTGCTGTCAGCGCATGTCGAATCCTCGCAAATGCTGTTCGAACAGCGCAACCGCTTCCTGAGCCTCTCCGACGTGACGAAGACGCCCTTCGTCATCGGCATCGCCGGCTCGGTCGCGGTGGGAAAATCGACCACCGCCCGTATCCTCAAGGAACTGCTGGGGCGCTGGCCCTCCAGCCCGAAGGTCGATCTCATCACCACCGACGGCTTCTTGCATCCGAACGCCGTGCTGCAGCGGGAAAAGCTGATGCAGCGCAAGGGTTTTCCGGAAAGCTACGACACGGCCGCGATCCTGCGCTTCCTCTCGGCGATCAAGGCCGGCCGGCCGGACGTGCAGGCGCCCTGCTATTCGCATCTCGTCTATGACGTGCTGCCGGACGAATACAAGATCGTCGACCGGCCCGATATCTTGATCTTCGAGGGCATCAACGTGCTGCAATCGCGCGACCTGCCGGCCGGCGGCAAGATCGTGCCGATGGTGTCCGACTTCTTCGACTTCTCGATCTATATCGATGCCGCGGAAGATCAGATCCACAACTGGTACGTCACACGCTTCATGCGGCTGCGCGAGACCGCCTTCCGCGATCCGAACTCCTATTTCCATCGCTACGCTTCGATCAGCGACGCGGAAGCGCTCGACATTGCCGGGGATCTCTGGGCGAACATCAACCTGAAGAACCTGCGCCAGAACATCCTGCCGACGCGGCCGCGCGCCGATCTCATCCTGAAAAAAGGCAAGGATCATCTGATCGAGCAGGTGGCGCTGCGAAAACTATAGCAGGCCATCATATCAGCCTATCAGTTCAGGGATTGACGCGGCGCAGCGTCAGATTGATGCGGCCGCCGTTCTTCAACAGCGTCGATGTTGCCGGATGAATCCGGTCGACGCCGTGGAAGCACAGCCTTCCCTCGCCGCCCAATACGACCAGATCACCGCTCGACAGTTTGAAAGATAGCGTGCGATCGTTACGGCTCAAACCACCGACGCGAAAGAGGCAGCTGTTGCCGAGCGAGATCGACACGACAGGCGCCTGCAGATTGCGCTCGTCCTTATCCTGGTGCAGGCCCATGCGCGCGTCGTCGGAATAGAAGTTGACGAGGCAGGCTTCCGGCGGTTTTTCATAACCCGATACGTCATTCCAGATATCGAGCAATGGCTGCGGTATGGCTGGCCAGGGCCTGCCGGTGACAGGATGCGTCGGCTGATAGCGATAGCCGTGCTCCTTGTCCGTCACCCAGCCGAGCGGCCCGCAATTGGTCATGCGCACCGACATCGGCTTGCCGGTGCCTGGCATGACGGGCACGAAGAGCGGCGCCTCGGCGACCACGGCACGGACCACCTCGACCAGCGCTTCCTGACGCGACCGGTCGAGATATTCAGGCAGATGTCGGACGCCGTTCGAGAGTTCGGGCATGTCAGTCGCCGCCGCCCGGGCGGCCGCGCATTTTCTTGACTTCCGAGCGGCCGGACTTTTCCTTCAGACGGCGCTCGACCGAACCCTTGGTCGGCTTGGTCTTCTTGCGCGGCGGCGGCGGCGGTTTGGCGGCCTGCAGAATCAGCTCCTTCAGCCGCTCGCGCGCGTCCTCACGGTTGCGATCCTGGCTGCGAAAGCGGCTCGCCTCGATCATCAACACGCCATCCTTCGACAGGCGCCGGCCGGCAAGCCTGATCGCATTGGCCTTGACGCGGTCATTGAGGGAGGGCGAATTCGCGACGTTGAAAAACAGCTGGACCGCCGTCGAAACCTTGTTGACGTTCTGACCGCCGGGGCCGCCTGCCAGAACGAACTGTTCCGTCAGCTCCCATCCTGAGATGGTGATCCTGTCGTCGATATAGAGCGCGTCGCTGGCCATGCGGCGTTCTATCTCATATCGGCAGCCGGTTGAAAATATCGGCCGTCAACGGAAAAACCCGGCAATCCTGTGATGCCGGGTTTCACGTGAGTCAGAGATCTGTTGTTCTATTCGGCTTATTCGGCAGCGACCTTGACGCCGGGTGCCGCATCGCGGACGCCGCCGTCGACGTGATTCTCGAACTTGGCGAAGTTGGCGATGAACATCGAAACCAGCTTTTCGGCCTGCGCGTCATAGGCCGGCTTGTCGGCCCAAGTCGAGCGCGGATCGAGAATGCCGCCATCGACACCGTCGACGGAAACCGGCACGGCGAAGCCGAAATTCGCATCCGTGCGGAATACGACCTGGCCGAGTTTGCCGCTGAGGGCGGCGGCGAGCAGCGCGCGCGTCGCCTTGATCGGCATGCGCTTGCCGGTGCCGTAGGCGCCGCCGGTCCAGCCGGTATTGACAAGCCAGCATTCGACGCCGTGGCGGCCGATCAGATCCTTGAGCAGGTTGCCGTATTCGGCCGGGTGTCGCGGCATGAAGGGGGCGCCGAAGCAGGTCGAGAAGGTCGCTTCCGGCTCGACGACGCCCTTTTCGGTGCCGGCCACCTTGGCGGTGTAACCGGAGAGGAAGTGGTACATCGCCTGGTCCGGCGTCAGCCGGGCGATCGGCGGCATGACGCCGAAGGCATCGGCGGTCAGCATGATGATCGTCTTCGGATGCCCGGCCCGGCCCGTTGCCGAGGCGTTCGGGATGAAATGCATCGGATAGGCGCAGCGGGTGTTTTCGGTCAGCGACCCGTCGTCGAAATCGGGCTCGCGGGCTTCGTTCAGCACGACGTTTTCGAGCACGGTGCCGAAGCGCTGCGTCGTTGCATAGATCTCCGGCTCCGCTTCGGCCGAGAGGCGGATGGTCTTGGCGTAGCAGCCGCCCTCGAAGTTGAAGATGCCGTTTTCGCTCCAGCCGTGTTCGTCGTCGCCGATCAGCGTGCGCGCCGGATCGGCCGAAAGCGTCGTCTTGCCCGTGCCGGAAAGGCCGAAGAAGACCGCCGCGTCGCCGTCGGGGCCGACATTGGCCGAGCAGTGCATCGGCATCACGCCCTTGGCCGGCAGCAGGTAGTTGAGCACGGTGAAGACCGATTTCTTCATTTCGCCGGCATAGGACGTGCCGCCGATGAGGACGAGGCCGTTGGTGAGATCGCAGGCGATCACCGTTTCCGAGCGGCAGCCGTGGCGGGCTGGATCGGCCTTGAAGCTCGGCAGATCGATGATCGTCAGCTTCGGCACGAAGGTGGCGAGCGCCGCCGTCTCCGGGCGGATCAAGAGATTGCGGATGAACAGCGAATGCCAGGCGAATTCGGTGACGACGCGGGTCGGCAACGCATGGCCTTCCTCGGCGCCGCCAACGAGATCCTGCACGAAAAGATCCTTGCCGGCGGCATGCGCCAGCATATCGTCGCGCAGCAGCGCGAAATGCTCCGGCGAGAGCGGCTTGTTGTTGTCCCACCAGATTTGGTCATCGGTATTGGCGTCACGAACGACGAATTTGTCGCGCGGCGAGCGGCCCGTATGCTGACCGGTGAGAGCCCTGAGCGCCCCCTGAGCGGTCAGTTCGGCTTCGCCCCGGCGGATCGCTTCCTCATACAGCGCTGCGGCGGAAAAGTTATAGCGAACGCTGGCTGCGCCGCCCAATCCAACCGTTGCCAGCTCCGTTGCCGGGTTACGAACTCCGAACATTTCCATGGCTACTTCCCTTCACTCAGGCGCGTTGCCGTTAAAACCGATCTCGAAAATAAGGGGAGAAATTTTAAAACACAAGAGACTAAAATTGAGAAAGTTCAGCAATATCAAACAATTAATCGATTTAAATTTGTTGCGACTATTTTAAATCGTTTGAAGAGGCGGCGTTGCAACAGTTGGGCACGCTACCTGAGATTGCCGGCGAATTTTACGACAATCCTCCCCTTTATCTTTGCCACAATTTGTTCCACCTTTATCCTCCATAAGCGCATCCGGTCACTGAGACCGCCTGGGGACGACGAAAATCCGGGAGATTGCGCACTGATGACGGAGACCAACACCATGCCGACAATCGCGCTCGTTGATGACGACCGCAACATCCTCACCTCGGTGTCGATCGCACTGGAGGCCGAAGGGTATAAGGTCGAGACCTATACGGACGGTGCCTCGGCGCTCGACGGGCTGCTGGCGCGACCGCCGCAGCTGGCGATCTTCGATATCAAGATGCCGCGCATGGACGGCATGGAGCTTTTGCGCCGCCTGCGGCAGAAGTCGGATATCCCGGTAATCTTCCTCACCTCCAAGGATGAGGAGATCGACGAGCTGTTCGGCCTGAAGATGGGCGCCGACGATTTCATCACCAAGCCGTTTTCGCAGCGCCTGCTGGTCGAGCGGGTGCGCGCCGTGCTGCGTCGCGCTTCGAGCCGCGAAGCCGCGGCCGCCGGCGGCACGAGCCCCAGCGGCACGCCGAAGGCCGGGGCCGTGCAACAGGCGCGTTCGCTGGAGCGTGGCCAACTGGTCATGGACCAGGAGCGCCATACCTGCACCTGGAAGGGCGAAGCGGTGACGCTGACGGTCACCGAGTTCCTGATCCTGCATTCGCTGGCGCAGCGTCCGGGCGTCGTCAAGAGCCGCGACGCGCTGATGGACGCCGCCTATGACGAACAGGTTTATGTCGACGACCGGACGATCGACAGCCACATCAAGCGGCTGCGCAAGAAATTCAAGATGGTCGATACCGATTTTGATATGATTGAAACGCTCTACGGAGTGGGATACCGCTTCCGCGAAGCAGCCTGAGCCCAGCGGCGCGGCGCGAGACATAGTTGAGGGTTGCGGGCTGGTTCATCCGGCCCCGCCCTTTGAAAGGGCCTGTCATTGGCACAGTTGGTGCAGGAAAGGGATCTGGACGATGCGGAGGGCGTGAGCACCCGTCGCGTCCGAGGCCGCCGTTGGTCGCATCCCTTCACGCTGATTCGCCGCATCTTTGGCAATGCGGTGTTTTCGAGCCTGACGCGGCGCATCCTGTTCTTCAATCTGGTCGCGCTGGTGGTGCTCGTCGGCGGCATCCTCTATCTCAACCAGTTTCGCGAGGGCCTGATCGACGCCCGCGCCGAAAGCCTGTTGACGCAGGGCGAGATCATCGCCGGCGCGGTTTCGGCCTCCGCATCGGTCGATACGAATTCGATCACCATCGATCCGCAGAAGCTGCTCGAACTGCAAGCCGGCCAGAGCATTACGCCGGTGCCGAACGACGAGGACCTGGAGTTTCCGATCGATCCCGAGAAAGTCGCCCCGGTCCTGCGCCGGCTGATTTCTCCGACGCGCACACGCGCGCGCATCTTCGATGCCGATGCCAATCTGCTGCTCGATTCGCGTCACCTCTATTCGCGTGGCCAGGTGCTGCGTTTCGATCTGCCGCCGGTCGAGGAAGAAAAGCAGACCTGGGGCGATTGGTTCGCGACCCTGTTCAACAAGGCGCTGCAGCCCGGCAACCTGCCGCTCTATAAAGAAGCGCCGGGTGGCGACGGTTCGATCTATCCCGAAGTGATGAACGCCCTGACCGGCGTGCGCGGCGCAGTGGTGCGCACCACGGAGAAAGGCGAACTCATCGTTTCCGTCGCCGTGCCGATCCAGCGCTTCCGCGCCGTGCTCGGCGTGCTGCTCTTGTCGACGCAGGCTGGCGACATCGACAATATCGTTCATGCCGAACGGCTTGCCATCATGCGTGTCTTCGGCGTTGCAACGCTCGTCAACGTGCTGCTTTCGCTGGTGCTGTCGTCGACCATCGCCAATCCGCTGCGCCGCCTTTCGGCCGCCGCCATTCGCGTGCGCCGCGGCGCCAAGGCACGTGAGGAGATCCCCGACTTCTCCGCCCGCCAGGATGAAATCGGCAATCTTTCCATCGCTCTGCGCGAGATGACGACGGCGCTCTACGACCGCATCGATGCAATCGAGAGCTTTGCGGCCGATGTCAGCCACGAGCTCAAGAACCCGCTGACCTCGCTGCGCAGCGCCGTTGAAACACTGCCGCTCGCCAAATCCGAGGATTCCAAGAAGCGGCTGCTTGATGTCATCCAGCACGATGTGCGCCGTCTCGACCGCCTGATCAGCGATATTTCCGATGCCTCGCGCCTCGACGCCGAACTCGCGCGCGTCGATGCCGCCTCCATCGACATGGAAGTGCTGCTGCGCGATCTGATCGAAGTGTCGCGCCAGATCAGAGGCAGCAAGAAGCAGGTGGAGATCGAATATGCGATCGAGCGCAAGCCGAACATCAAGACACGCTTCGTCGTCAACGGCCACGACTTGCGCATCGGCCAGATCATAACGAACCTGATCGAAAATGCCCGATCCTTCGTCCCTGAGAAGGGCGGCAAGATCACCGTGCGGCTGGTGCGCACACGGTCGCGCTGCGTCACCACTATCGAAGACAACGGTCCCGGCATCCAGGCGGAGAATATCGACCGCATCTTCGAGCGCTTCTATACTGATCGCCCGGAATCGGAAGGTTTTGGCCAGAATTCCGGCCTTGGCCTTTCGATCAGCCGGCAGATCGCCGAAGCCCATGGCGGTTCGCTGAGGGCGGAAAACATCACCGACGGCGAGAGCGGGCGCATACTCGGCGCGCGCTTCATCCTCGCCCTGCCCCTCGATGCCGCAGCATGAGCGAGGCTCCCAACATCCATGCGACGGCGATCGTCGTGGGCAGGACGGGGCTCCTGTTCAGCGGGCCCTCCGGCTGGGGCAAATCGATGCTGGCCTTTACCTGCATGACAGAGGCCCGCCGGCTCGGTTTGTTCACGGCACTGGTTGCCGACGATCAGGTGCTTCTGTCAGGAGAGGCAGGCTCGGTGATCGCCACCTGCCCGCCGTCGATCGCCGGGCTGATCGAACTGCGCGGCACCGGCATCGTCCGGCAGGATCATATTCCTCAGGCGGCCATGCATTATGCGGTGCTTCCGGGCAGCGCTTCCGGCGAAAACCGTGTACCCCCCGATGGCGAATTCGTCAGCCTTGCCGCCGGGTTTTCGCTTCCCGCATTGCGCTTGCTCACCGGTGTGCCGTCACCGCTTGCAGTCCTGATGGCGAAAGCGCCTGATATCGGCGATTGAGGGCTTCCGGATTGATCAATCTGCCTTATATGTTTGCATTTTTGTCTTGCACTTCGGCTTTTCATCGCCAAGATGTGCCCCCACCGGTGGACGTAATTGCTGCATTGCGATATCTCAGCCATCGTTTGCGTATAGGGGAGCAGTAATATCATGATCGGACTTGTGCTTGTCACTCATGGCAAGCTGGCTGAAGAGTTTCGTCATGCTGTCGAGCACGTCGTCGGTCCTCAGAAATTCATCGAGACGGTCTGTATTGGCCCCGAAGACGACATGGACCAGAGACGGCAGGACATTCTGCAAGCCGTTTCCGGTGCCGATGATGGCCATGGCGTCGTTATCCTCACCGACATGTTCGGCGGCACGCCGTCCAATCTCGCCATATCGGTCATGAGCAGCGGCCACACCGAAGTCATCGCCGGCGTCAACCTGCCGATGCTGATCAAGCTCGCCGGCGTGCGTGGCGAGAACAATATGGAGAAGGCGCTGGTCGAGGCTTCCGAAGCCGGGCGGAAATATATCAATGTCGCGAGCCGTGTGCTCAGCGGAAAATAACGGCGCTTCATGACATCGCTTTCCCGAGAACTCCTTATCATCAACAAGCGCGGACTTCACGCGCGCGCCTCCGCCAAATTCGTGCAGATGGTCGAGACCTTCGATGCCGCCATCACGGTCTCCAAGGATGGAATGACAGTCGGCGGCACCTCGATCATGGGCCTGATGATGCTTGCGGCGAGCCCAGGCTCCAGCGTCGTCGTCTCGGCGAGCGGCAGCCAGGCCGAGGAGGCGCTGGAGGCCTTGGACCAATTGATCCAGAACCGGTTCGGCGAAGAGATGTGAGCTACGGCTGAACTCATATAAACATATAAAGACTTCTTTATATCCTTATTGCCTTCCCATCAGAAGCCTGCTAAACGGCAGACATGCCGTGCGCTGAAGCGTGTCGCATCGAACCTGGTTCATGCAATGCGCTTTGGCTCTGTTATGCATCTCGCGTTCCCGGAACTGCTGCACATATCCGGGCGACATGCATCGGCACGCGGCCTATCCGTCGCGCGGTCATCTTCGCGCCTGCGCCAATTTTTGAGACGTTTTTCAGCCTGGAGACCTCTATGAGCACTGAAAAAGATTATGTCGTCGCCGATTTCGGGCTTGCGGATTTCGGCCGCAAGGAAATTACGATCGCCGAAACCGAAATGCCGGGGCTGATGTCCTGCCGCGCCGAATTCGGCGACGCAAAGCCGCTGAAGGGCGCGCGTATCACCGGCTCATTGCACATGACCATCCAGACGGCCGTGCTGATCGAGACGCTGGTGGCCCTCGGCGCCGAAGTCCGCTGGGCCTCCTGCAACATCTTCTCGACGCAGGATCATGCCGCTGCGGCAATCGCCGCTGCCGGCGTTCCGGTTTTCGCCGTCAAGGGCGAGTCGCTCGAGGACTACTGGGTCTACACCGACAAGATCTTCCAGTGGGCCGATGGCGGCCTTTCCAACATGATCCTCGATGACGGCGGCGACGCCACCATGTACATCCTGCTCGGCGCCCGCGCCGAAGCCGGCGAGGACGTATTGTCCCATCCGCATTCCGAGGAAGAGGAAATCCTCTTCGCACAGATCAAGAAGCGCCTTGCCGCTTCGCCCGGCTGGTTCACCAAGCAGCGCGATGCGATCAAGGGCGTTACCGAAGAAACGACGACGGGCGTCAACCGCCTCTATCAGCTCAGCCAGAAGGGCCTGCTGCCGTTCCCGGCGATCAACGTCAACGACTCCGTCACCAAGTCGAAGTTCGACAACAAGTACGGCTGCAAGGAATCGCTGGTCGACGGCATCCGCCGCGGTACCGACGTGATGATGGCCGGCAAGGTCGCCGTCGTCTGCGGTTATGGCGATGTCGGCAAGGGTTCTGCCGCTTCGCTCTCCGGCGCCGGCGCCCGCGTCAAGGTGACCGAAGCCGATCCGATCTGCGCCCTGCAGGCGGCGATGGATGGTTACGAAGTGGTGCTGCTCGAGGACGTGGTTTCCTCGGCCGACATCTTCATCACCACGACCGGCAACAAGGACGTCATCCGCATCGACCATATGCGCGAGATGAAGGACATGGCGATCGTCGGCAATATCGGCCATTTCGACAACGAAATCGAAGTCGCCGCGCTGCGGAACCTCAAGTGGACCAACGTCAAGCCGCAGGTCGACCTGATCGAATTCCCGAGGGGCAACCGCATCATCCTGCTTTCCGAAGGCCGCCTGCTCAACCTCGGCAACGCCACCGGCCACCCCTCCTTCGTCATGTCGGCTTCCTTCACCAACCAGACGCTGGCGCAGATCGAGCTTTTTACCAAGCCCGGCCAGTACGAGAACAAGGTCTACATCCTGCCGAAGCACCTCGATGAAAAGGTCGCGCGCCTGCATCTCGACAAGCTCGGTGTGAAGCTGACCCAGCTTAGCGAAGAGCAGGCTGCCTATATCGGCGTCTCGCCGAAGGGCCCGTTCAAGTCCGACCACTACAGATATTGATCTCATCATCGATATCCACAAGATGTAGAAGCCGCGGCATTGACAAATGCCGCGGCTTATTTTTTGGCCGCTCCCTTCCCGCCGATTCCCTTCCGAAGTATTGTTTTAAGACTTGATTCGTGGCGCCGGACCCCGTCCGACCGCTTCGAAAATGGGATGTCTTGTCGTAATGCGGCACATTGAAGGACGGAGACATACCGCGGATGTCGGAACTGAAAAACAGCCTGCCCGGTCAGGCGGACGACGGCGCTCGCGCCCATCGCCGCCCGCCGACGCCAGGCCAAGACTATAAATCTGCAACGGCACACGAGGCCGCAAAGCAAGAGCATGGATCATTGGCGCGCTTCCTGAAAACCTGCGCGGCCGGCACGGCGCTTGCCGCGCTGGCGCGGCCGGTTCTCGCACAAAGCGAGCAGCAGGCGGCAGCCTCGGCTCACCTCTTCACCTCCTCGCAGGTTATCGGCGTCTCCGTTGTCATCGGCGTCATATCGGCGGCCCTGCTTTCGACGCTCTGGCTGGTGCGCCAGCGCGGCAATCTGGAAAACGAGAGCCGGGAAATCCGCTCGGCGCTCTCCGATGCCCAGCAACGCATTTCACAATATCAGGCGCTGATCGCCGACAAGAACCGACGGATCGTCATCTGGGACGGCAATGCCCGTCCGGAGCTGCTCGGCCAGCTCCCGCC
Source organism: Rhizobium sophoriradicis (assembly GCF_003939025.1). GTDB lineage: Bacteria > Pseudomonadota > Alphaproteobacteria > Rhizobiales > Rhizobiaceae > Rhizobium > Rhizobium sophoriradicis. The sequence continues at coordinate 51,043 of NZ_RQIH01000026.1, read as the reverse complement.
CGAGACCGGCGCGCCGCAGGACGGCGAATTCCTGGCCTTCGGCCTCTGGCTGAAGTCACGTTCGGCCTCCGAGCTGGAAAAGGCGATCGACCGGCTGCGCGACGAAGCGCAGAGCTTCGACATGGTGGTCGAGACCATCCGCGATGAGATCCTCGAGGCGCAGGGCCGGGTTTCCGGGGGACGCGCCTTCGTCCGCTTCGTGGCGCTCAACAATCTGCGCGCCGAACTTGCCGAACTCCGGATCGAGCGCGACCGGCTGATGACTTCGATCTCGGCCTTTCAGACGATGCTCGACGCGATCGACATGCCGGCCTGGCAGCGCGACCCGGCGGGTCGCCTCACCTGGGTCAACCAGGCCTATGGCGAGGCGGTCGAGGCGCGCTCGCCGCAACAGGCGATCAATGAAGGCCGCGAGATGCTGACGACGGTGGCGCGCGAACGCATTCGCGCCACGACGACGCCGGAATCGCCGTTTCACGACACGATTTCAACCGTCGTGCATGGCAACCGTACATTCTTCGATGTGGTCGACGTCACGCTTCCCGGCGGCTCGGCCGGCATGGCGGTCGACGTGTCCGATATCGAGGCGGTGCGCGCCGAGCTGGACCGGACGCTGAAGAGCCATGCCGAGACGCTCGACCATCTCGCCACGCCTGTCGCCATCTTCGACGGCGAGCGCCGGCTGCAATTCTACAATCAGGCCTTCGTGGCGCTCTGGGAGCTCGATATCGCCTTTCTCGAAGGCCGGCCGGACAATAGCGAGCTGCTCGAGCGCCTGCGAGCTGCCAAGAAGCTGCCGGACCAGCTCAACTGGAAAAGCTGGAAGGAAGCGGCTCTTTCCGTCTATCGCGCGCTCGATACGCAATCGGACCTCTGGCACCTGCCGAACGGTCAGACGCTGCGCGTCTTCGCCACCGCCCATCCGCAGGGCGGCGCCACCTGGGTGTTCGAAAACCTGACCGAACAGGTCGATCTCGAAACGCGCTACAACACGCTCGTCAAGGTGCAGGGCGAAACGATCGATCATCTTTCCGAAGGTGTGGCGGTGTTCGGCCCGGATGGACGCATCCGCCTGTCGAACCCGGCCTTCCGGGCGCTCTGGGGGATCACCGAAGCCGAGGCCAAGCCCGGCACCCATATCCGTGCGCTCGGCGAAGCCTGCGCCCCTTCCTACGACCAGCCAGACGGCTGGAAGACATTCGCGGAACTGATCACCAGCTTTGACGACGAGCGCCGCTCGAGCCAGGGGACGCTCGAACTGTTCTCCGGCCTCGTGCTCGACTACGCCGTCATCCCGCTGCCGAACGCCCAGACCATGCTGACCTTCGTCAACATGACGGACAGCGTGCGGGCCGAGCGGGCTCTGACGGAAAAGAACGAGGCACTGCGCAAGGCCGACGAGTTGAAGAACGACTTCGTTCAGCATGTTTCCTATGAATTGCGCTCGCCGCTGACCAATATCATCGGTTTCACCGACCTGCTGCGCACGCAGGGTGTGGGGCCGCTGAACGAGCGGCAGGCCGAATATATCGACCATATTTCGACCTCGTCCTCGGTTCTGCTGACGCTCGTCAACGATATTCTCGATCTTGCCACCGTCGATGCCGGCATCATGCGCCTCAACTATGCGGAAATCGATCTCAACGACCTGCTTGACGACGTCTCGATGCAGATCGCCGATCGGCTGCAGGAAAGCGGCGTGGCGCTCGAAATCACCGCGCCTGCCTATCTCGGCTCGATCGTCGCCGATCCGCAGCGGCTGAAACAGATTCTGCTGAAGCTTCTCTCCAACGCGGCGAATTTCTCGCCGGAGGGCAGCTCGATTTCGCTGGAATGCCAGCGCGAAGGCACGGATTTCGTCTTCTCCGTCCGCGATCGCGGCCCCGGCATCTCGCCCGACATGATCGCGACCGTCTTCGACCGGTTCGCCACGGGCGCTAAAAGCGGCAAGCGCGGCGGTGCCGGCCTCGGCCTCTCGATCGTCGACAGTTTCGTCAGCCTGCATCACGGCGACGTGACGATCGACAGCGAGCCGGGCAAGGGCACGACGGTCGTCTGCCGTATCCCCTCGGTTGATATTCCCCATACCGCCGCTGCCGAATGACCACCACCGATACGATCTCGCTTTTCCTGAAGGACGAGGCGGCCACCATTCGCCTCGGCGAAGATCTGGCGCTCGCCTTGAAGGCCGGCGATTACCTTGCGCTTTCCGGTGATCTCGGCGCCGGCAAATCGTCGCTCGCTCGGGCGATTTTGCGTGCCATGGCCGATGACGATGGGCTTGAGGTCCCGAGCCCGACCTTCACGCTGGTGCAATCCTACGACCTGCGGATCCCGGTTTCGCACTTCGACCTCTATCGGCTCGGCGACGCCAGCGAATTGACCGAACTCGGCTTCGACGAGGCGCTGCAGAACGGCATCTGTCTCGTCGAATGGCCGGAGATGGCTGACAGCGAATTGCCGGCAGAGCGCATTGCCCTGACGCTGGTGCATGAGGGCAGCGGTCGCCGGGCAACGATCGAGGCCGCCGGCCAGCAGGCGCAGCGCATCCGCCGGGTCTTCGCGATTCGCGATTTCCTCGACGGGGCCGGCTATGCCGAGGCCAAACGACGCTTCCTCACCGGCGATGCGTCGCTGCGCGCCTATGAAGCGATCTATCCGGATGCTGCCCCGCGAAAAATCCTGATGGACTGGCGCCCGCATCCCGAGGGACCGCCGGTCTACGACGGCAAGCCCTATCCCAAGGTCGCGCATCTGGCACAGAACGCCTATCCCTTCGTTGCGATTGCCGATGCGTTGCGCGAACGGGGGTTTGCAGCTCCGGAGATCTACAAGGTTGATTATGAGCAGGGCATCCTGCTGATCGAAGATCTAGGCACCGAAGGCGTGCTCGATGACGCCGGCCGGCCGATCGCCGAGCGTTACCGGCAAAGCGTCGCCTGCCTTGCCCATCTTCATTCCATGCAGTTTCCGCAGGATATCCCTGTTTCCGCCGCGCACACGCATCACATTCCCGACTTCGATCGCACCGCAATGAAGATGGAAGTGCAGCTTGTGCTAGACTGGCACATCGGCTGGAAGCGCGGCTCCGCACCCTCGGACGCAGAGCGCAAGGACTATCTGGCGATCTGGGACGCGCTGATCGAAGAGCTCGCCGCGGCCGAAAAGAACCTGCTGCTGCGCGACTTCCACTCGCCGAATATCATCTGGCGCCCGCAGGAGGCCGGCATCAGACAGGTCGGTCTCATCGATTTCCAGGATGCCATGATCGGCCCCACCGCCTATGATCTTGCCTCGATCGTCCAGGACGCACGCGTCACGATCAAGCCCGAGCTGTTCCGGCAGCTGATGGACGATTATCTCGCTCTTCGCCATGCGCAGGGCGGCTTCGACGAAGCCGGATTCATGAAGGCCTGGGCGATCATGTCGGCGCAGCGCAACTGCAAACTTGCCGGTCTCTGGGTGCGGCTGCTGCAGCGGGACGGGAAGCCCGATTATCTCAGGCATATGCCGCGCACACTCGCCTATCTCAACGTCGCGCTCGAGCATGAGGAGCTTGCCCCCTTGCGCGATTGGTGCGCAAGGGCTGGAATAGGCCAGAGCGAATCATAAATTCCGGATCAAGATGACCATCAGACAAGCCATGGTACTGGCCGCGGGTCTCGGAACCCGCATGCGCCCGATCACCGACACGATCCCAAAGCCGCTGGTGAAGATCGACGGCAAGCCGATGATCGATTATGCGCTGGACGCGCTGGTGGCGGCCGGCGTCGAACGGGCCGTCGTCAACGTTCACCACCATGCCGACCAGATGCTCGCCCATCTCGGCAATTATCGCGGCCTCGAGATCATCATATCCGACGAGCGGGACGGGCTGATGAATTCCGGCGGCGGGCTGGCGAAGGGACTGAGGCTGCTGGATCGGGACGATATCTTCGTCATGAATGCGGATCTCTTCTGGATCGGCGAGCAGCCCGGGCGGCCGACGAACCTGCAGCGCTTAGCCGGATTCCTCGACGCCGATCAGATGGACATGGCGCTGCTTTGTGTCGGCATCGAAGATACCACCGGTCACAACGGCAAGAACGACTTCAACCTTGCGGCCGACGGCCGGCTGATACGTTACCGCGATGATCCGTCCAATCCCGTCGTCTATGCCGGCGCGATCGCCATGAACCCGTCGCTGTTCGACGATGCGCCGAAGGATGCTTTCAACCTCAATATCTATTTCGACAAGGCGATTGCACGCGACCGGCTTTTCGGTCTGGTGCTCGACGGGCACTGGCTGACTGTGGGAACGCCGGAGGCGATCGGCGAGGCGGAGGAAACGATCCGCAGGTTGCGGGCGTTCGCGTGAGCCATGACGGAGCGGCACCAGCCACGCATCCTGACGATCCCGGCCGGCCTTCCCTTCCTGAAAACCCTGGCGACGACACTGTGCGACGGCCGATTGACGCCGCTCTTCCGGCATAATGTCGACGACCCGCTGTCGCTCGCCGGAGTAACCATCTACCTGCCGACGCGGCGCGCCGTGCGTGTGCTGCGCTCGGCATTCGTCGATCTGCTCGGCGGCCGGTCGGCGATCCTGCCTGTCATCCGCCCGCTCGGTGAAACCGACGATGACAGCGGCTATTTCGACGAGGTGCTGCCGACGACGATCGACCTCGCCCAGCCGCTGTCGAATACTGCGCGGCTGCTGGAACTGGCGCGCCTGATCCTTGCCTGGCGCAACAAACTGCCGGAGATCGTCCGCCATATTCATTCGGACTCGCCGCTGGTCGCGCCGGCAAGCCCGGCGGATGCGATCTGGCTCGCCCGCAATCTCGCCGAGCTGATCGATTCCATCGAAACCGAGGATCTCGACTGGTCGGAACTGTCGAAGCTCGACACCGGCGATTATGCCGCCTGGTGGCAGCTGACCGCCGAGTTTCTGCAGATCGCCAGCGCCTTTTGGCCGGCGCGGCTTTCCGAACTCGGCAAATCTTCGCCGGCACGGCACAGAAACGCCATTCTCAGGGCCGAAGCGGCCCAGCTTTCGGCGACCAAGCCCGGCGGTCCGATCATCATCGCCGGGTCGACAGGTTCGGTTCCGGCGACTGCCGATCTGATCGCCGCCGTCGCCCATCTGTCCGAAGGCGTGATCGTGCTTCCGGGCCTCGATCTCGCCATGCCGGAAGGACATTGGCAGATGGTCGCGCCCGAACCGGCGCCGGGCCAGCATCTCAATCCGGCCAGCCGGAGCCATCCGCAATACGGACTGTCATCGCTGCTGAAGAGGCTAAGGCTGACCCGGGCCGATGTCAGCATCCTTGACAGACCGGAGGCCGATCTTGACCGGCGCGCCGAAATCCTGTCCCGGGCGCTTGCCCCGGCAGAGGCGACCAGCGATTGGGGAACATGGAAGAGCGAGCTCCCCGGGGGAGCGCTGACTTCGGCCTTCAACGACGTTTCGCTGATCGAAGCCGCCAACGAGCGCGAGGAAGCAACCGCGATTGCCGTCGCGCTCAGACTGGCGCTGGAACGGCCGGGGCAGGACGGCGAGAGCCGGGCAGCCCTGATCACGCCGGACCGCAACCTCGCCCGTCGGGTGATGGCGGAGCTTTCACGCTTCGGCATCCTCGCCGACGATTCGGCCGGCACGCCGCTTTCGGCCACGCCGCAGGGCAGCTTGCTGCAATTGCTGCTGGAGGCGGCGCTGCGCCCGGGTGATCCGGTGGCGATCGTCTCACTGCTCAAACATCCTCTGGCCCGCTTCGGCCTCGAACGCGACGCCCTGATTTCCGCCACCGAAACGCTCGAGCTTCTGGCGCTGCGCGGCGGCGTGACCGAGGTGGATATCAGCGCGCTCGAGGTGCTTCTGACCCATCAGCTTGCCGAACAGGCCCTGGATCGGCACGCACCGCAATGGCGAAAGGCGCTTCCCGCCGACGCCGCCAATCTCGCATCCGAGCTTGCCCGCCGGATTACCCAGGCGACCGAGCCTCTCGCCTCTGCGCTCTTCCGGCACCGGCCGGAGGATCGCGGCAAGACGGCGAGTTTCACGCTGTCCGAATGGGCCGCGCGTACCGGCCGTGCTCTCGAAGCGGTCGCGGCCGATCCGCAAGGCAATCTTGCCGATCTCTGGTCGAACGAGGCGGGGGACGCACTTGCCTCCCTTCTCGGCGAAGTGATCGACACGGACGGGCAGATGGAGGCCGACGGGCCGCAATGGATCGACATCATGGCGGCGCTCGCCGCCGGCCATGCGGTGAAACCACGGGCGCTCAGCCATCCCAGGCTGTTCATCTTCGGCACGCTGGAAGCCCGGCTGCAGAGCGTCGATACGCTGATCCTCGGCGGACTGAACGAAGGCTCATGGCCGGGGCAGAGCGCCAACAATCCCTTCATTCCGCGAATGATGAAGACGGAGATCGGGCTCGAACCGCCGGAGCGGCGCATCGGCCAGCTGGCGCATGATTTCGAGATGGCGAACGGCACCCGCCACCTGATCTATTCCAGGGCGCTGCGTCAGGGCTCGACGCCGACGGTCGCCTCGCGCTGGCTGCAGCGGCTGCTGGCGCTGGGCGGGGAGGCGCTCGAAGCGGAACTCAAGGGGCGCGGCAGCCGGTTCTTGCAATGGGCCGGTCTCATCGATCGGGGAGAGAGCCAGGCGCCGGCGCAACGGCCTTCACCGAAACCGCCGCTGGCGCTGCAGCCGAAATCCTACTCCTTCAGCGAGGTCGGACGGCTGCGCCGCGATCCCTATGCCATCTATGCCCGCCGCATCCTGCGGCTGGATCCGGTCGACGCGTTCAATCGCGACCCCGGCGCAGCTGAACGCGGTACGCTCTATCACACGATCATCGACCGGTTCATCCGCGCGGCGCATGTGGCCGGCACGCCGGAGGCGGCAGCAGCGATGGAGCTTATCCTGACCGAGCTTTTCGACATGGAAAAGCTGCCGCCGCATATCGATGCCGTATGGCGGCCGCGTTTTCGGGAAGTGGCTCGCGCCTTCCTCGAATGGGAGGCCGGACGACGGCCAGCCATCCGCCGGACGCTGACGGAAGTGCGCGGCGGCGTGGAGCTGGAGGCGATCAATATCCGGCTCAATGGCGTCGCGGACCGGATCGACATTACCGGGCCGAACGCCGCCGACATCATCGACTACAAGACCGGCTACAACCCCTCGCCGGCGCAGGCACGCGCGCTTCTCGATCCGCAGCTCGCGCTGGAAGCCGCGGCCTTGCGCGCCGGCGCCTTTCGCGATGCCGGCAGCCTTACGCCGCAGGATCTGCTTTATGTCCGCCTGCGTCCCGGAAACCGATTCCAGGTCGATATGGTCAACAATGAAAACGCCGCCCGCAGCGACAAGGCGAAATCGGCAATCGACCTTGCCGAGGAATCGGTCGACCAGCTGATCAAGTTCGTCAGCCTGCTGCAATCCGGCGAAAAAGGCTTTACCTCGCGGCTCATCCCGGCGCAGCAATTTGATTTCGGCGGCGACTACGATCATCTCGCCCGCGTCTCCGAATGGTCGACGGCCGAGAATGAGGAAGGCGGCGGCGATGAGTGAGCGGAGCGACCTTCCTGATAACGACGATCCGGGGGCCTGGATCGGCTGGACCACGGTCCAACAGGCGATCGCCTCCGATCCGGTGCGCTCGGCATGGGTTTCGGCCAATGCCGGTTCCGGCAAGACGCATGTCCTGACCCAGCGCGTCATCCGGCTTCTGCTCGCCGGCGCGCGGCCTTCGGCCATTCTCTGCCTCACCTATACCAAGGCCGCGGCTTCGGAAATGTCGAACCGGGTCTTCGAACGGCTGGCCGACTGGGTCGTGCTTGACGATGACGATCTCAGCCGGCGGATCATTGAGATCGAAGGTACGGCGCCCGATCGGATAAAACTGGCCGAGGCCCGGCGGCTGTTTGCCAAGGCGCTGGAGACACCGGGCGGCTTGAAGATCCAGACGATCCACGCCTTTTGCGAGGCGCTGCTGCATCAGTTCCCACTGGAGGCCAATGTCGCTGGGCATTTTTCGGTTCTCGACGACCGCGCCGCCGCGGCGCTGCTTTCCGATGCGCGCCGGGCGCTGCTGACGGCGACTGCGCCGGAAGAAGGCGGCGCCCTTGCAGAGGCTTTCGCCTACGTTCTCAATCTCGGCGACGAATCCGGCCTGGAGAACCTGCTCGGCGACATTGTCGCCAACCGCAACGCCATCCGCCGCTTTACCGCGGCCGCCGAACAGCAGGGCGGCGTGGACATGGTTCTGCGCAAAAGGTTGGGGCTCGCCGCCGATGACACCGAGAGAGGGATCGCGGCGCAATACTGGCCGCTGCCGGAACTTTCATGCGGTACGCTGGAACTTTATCTGTCGCTGGCCGATCAAAAGGGCGGCGCCAAAGCGCAGGAGGTTGCCTATGGCCTGAGGCTCGCCGGCCGGGAGCCGGATGACGCCAGACGCGCTGCGATGCTTGAGAAAATTTTCCTGACGGCGAAGGGCGAGCAGAAAACGGACGCGCAGTTCCTGGTCAAGGCCATGCTTGCTGAAGCGCCGCAATTGGCGGAGGCCATCATCACCGCCCGCGCGCATGTCGCGGCAAGCCGCGACCGGCTGAAACTGATGCGGATGCACGGCGCCACGCAGGCCGCGCTCGTGCTCGCCGATCGGCTGAATCACGATTACGAGGAACTGAAGAAACAGCGCAGCCAACTCGATTTCGAGGACCTGATCACCCGCACCGCCGACCTGCTGACAAAGAGCGGCGTCGGTCCCTGGATCCATTACAAGCTCGACCGGGGTATCGATCATATCCTCGTCGACGAGGCGCAGGATACCAGCCCGATCCAATGGAGCGTCATCCAGTCGCTCGCCGAGGATTTCTTTTCCGGCGAGAGCGCCCGGCCGATCGTGCGCACGCTGTTTGCCGTCGGCGACGAGAAACAGTCGATCTATTCATTTCAGGGGGCGCGGCCCGAGCGTTTTTCGGAAGAGAGCGACCGGACGCGGCGGCGCGTCTCGGACAGCGGGCAGAGCTTTTCTTCCGTGCGGCTGCCGCTCTCCTTCCGCTCGACTGCCGACGTGCTCGAGGCCGTCGACGAGATTTTCAGGACATCCGACAATGCGCGAGGCCTCAGCGCTGTCGGCGAGCCGGTCGTGCATCGTTCCAGCCGCATCGGACATCCCGGCGCCGTCGACCTCTGGGAAATGGTCGCGCCGGAAGCGGTGGTGAAGGAAGAGGATTGGACGGCGCCCTTCGATGCGACGCCGGAAAGCGCGCCGGCCGCAATTCTCGCGCGGCGCATCGCCCATTCGATCGGCGCGCTCGTCGGCCGTGAAACGATCGTCGACAAAGGCAAGGAGCGGCTGATCGAGGCCGGTGATATTCTTGTGCTGGTGCGCAAGCGCGACGCATTCGTCAATGCGTTGACACGCGCCTTGAAACGTCGCGGCGACATTCCCGTCGCCGGCGCCGACAGGCTCACCCTGACCAGCCATATCGCCGTGCAGGATCTGCTCGCACTCGGCCGTTTCCTGCTTCTGCCGGAAGATGACCTGTCGCTCGCCGCCGTGCTCAAGAGCCCGCTTTTCGATCTCTCTGAGGAGGACATCTTTGCGGCCGCGGCACTGCGGGGCGACAATGAGAGCGTCTGGAGCCATCTCAAGAAATTCGCCGCCGACGGTAACGAGCGTTTCCGCGCGGCGGTCGAAAAGCTGGAACTGTTCCTCCGACAATCGAAAACCCTATCGGTGCATGATTTCTATGCGCGCCTGCTGGGCAGCCACGGCGGACGGCGGCAGTTTCTTGCCCGCCTCGGCACTGAAGTCAGCGATATCCTCGACGAATTCCTGACCTTCACCCTCGACCATGAGAGCTCCGGCCTTCCCGGGCTGCAATCCTTCGTCTCGACGCTCGAGCTCGAAGCGCCCGAGGTCAAGCGAGAGCAGGACAAGGGACGCAACGAGGTCAGGATCATGACCGTGCATGCCTCAAAGGGTCTTGAGGCACCCATCGTTTTCCTGGTCGACGGTGGCTCCAAAGCCTTCACGCATACGCATCTGCCGAAGCTTCGCCTGATCGAAACCGACCCGGATGAGCCGCCGATGCCCGCCTGGGTTCCCGTCGCCGACCTCGCCAATTCGCTGACGCAGAACGATGCCGCGCGAATCCAGATACTGGCCGAAGAGGAGTATCGCCGGCTGCTCTATGTCGCCATGACGCGGGCCGCCGACCGGCTGGTCGTCTGCGGCTACCGTGGCGTGCGCGCGAACAACGACACCTGGCATATGATGATTTCCACCGCGCTCAGCGAAGGTCATCCGCATGTGGAGGCAGCCAGCTTCTCCGACCCCGACGGGGAATGGCAGGGCATCAGATGGCGCGTGCCGCGGGTGGAGCGGAGCTTCGAGCGTATCATCCGCAGTGAGGCGCGCGACGACGAAATTAGGCTGCCGGAAGGCCTGTTGCGGCCATTGCCGCCACAGGCGGAACTGCCTCGGCCCCTCAGCCCTTCCGGCGCCGGGACGATCATCGACGAAGACGAAGGCGGCCTGGTTGTCGCTTCTCCGCTCTTTTCAGAGAAGCAACGCAGCGATCGCTCGCTGGAGAAAGGCAGGCTGCTGCATCGCATGCTGCAGGCGCTTCCCGATATTCCGCCGGAGGAGCGGCCCGGTGCGGCCCAGCGTTACGGCGAACGGGCGGCCCGTTTCTGGCCCGAGGCCGAACGGCGCAAGCTGGTCGATTCGGTTCTGAAACTATTGGACGAGAAGGACTTGCAGCCCGTCCTCGGCGAGCAGGCCCGGCCCGAGGTCTCGATCATGGGGACATTGACCCTCGACGGCAGGCGCTATGCCGTCTCCGGCCGCATCGATAGGCTGGCGGTGCTTACCGATCGCGTCGTCATTCTCGATTACAAAACCAATCGCGTGCCGCCGGCGTCCGAAGACGCCATCCCCTTTGCACACCGGGCGCAGCTGGCGATCTATCGCGAGATCCTGGCACCGCTCTATCCCGGCAAGCGCATCGACTGCATGCTCGTCTATACCGAGAACGCCTCCCTCTACACGCTGAGCGAAAGGGCGCTCGGTTTGGCGCTTGCAGGACTGAAGACAAAGTGAAATACCGGACATTGAAAATTTGGCACCGCAGCATCACATGTGGTTCAACATCCAATTCCGTCAAAGGAGCAGCCTATGGCTACCGTGAAAGTCGATATCAATAACTTCCAGTCGGAAGTTCTGGAATCTGCAGAACCCGTCGTCGTCGATTTCTGGGCTGAATGGTGCGGCCCGTGCAAGATGATTGCGCCGAGCCTCGAAGAAATCTCCGTCGAAATGGAAGGCAAGGTCAAGGTTGCCAAGCTCAATATCGACGAGAACCCGGAACTCGCCGCACAGTTCGGCGTGCGCTCCATTCCGACGCTTGCAATCTTCAAGGGCGGCGAAGTCGCCGATATCTCGGTCGGCGCCAAGCCTAAGACCGCTCTGTCGAACTGGATTTCGAACGCTGCCTGATCGATTGATGTCACATTACGAAAAAGCCCGGCTTTGACCGGGCTTTTTCATTTTGGGCTCTTCATTCGCCCCTCACTTGGGAGGCGTGCCGTTGTCGGAAAGCACGTCGCCGACGAGGTAGAGGGAACCGCCAACGAGGATGCGCGGCGGCAGCGCTTGCGGATCGCTAACGGCTTTTATGGCTTCGAGCGCTTCGCCGACCGTCGACATCGGTTCGGCAACCAAACCGGCATCATAGGCAGCATGCGAGAGTATCACCGGATCGATCATCGCTTCGCTACCGCGAATCGGCACGCAGAAAACTTTTTCGACCAGCCCGGCGAAGGCCTTGAAATAGCCGACCGGGTCCTTGGTGTTGATCATGCCGATGATCAGGAACAGCGGCCGGGACTGGCGTTCCTCGAAATTGGCCATGGCTTCGGCGATCACTTCGCCGGCACCGGGATTATGCCCGCCGTCGACCCAGATTTCGGCGCCGGCGGGCGCATGCTGCAACAGCCGGCCATCGCTCAGGCGCTGCAGCCGGCCCGGCCATTCCACGCAATTCATCGCCTTTTCCATCATCGTCTCGGTGATGGTGAAACCTGCCGCCTTGACGGCGCGGATGGCGGCGGCGGCATTGGCATATTGATGGCGGCCGGGAAGGCGCGGCAGCGGCAGGTCGGCAAGCCCGTATTCGTCCTGATAAACGAGCCGGCCATATTCCTCATGCGCCATGAAATCCTGGCCGAACACCGCGCTCGGGCAATGCAGCCGCTCGGCCGTCGACATCAGCACGTCGAGTGCCGCGTCATATTCCTGGTGGCCGATAACGACGGGCAATCCCGGCTTCATGATGCCGGCTTTTTCCGCTGCGATCAGCTCGACCCTGTCGCCGAGATAGGGCTGGTGATCGAGCGAGATCGGCATGATCACCGAGACGGCCGGATCGGAAATGACGTTGGTGGCATCGAAGCGTCCGCCGAGACCGACTTCGATGATCGCCGCGTCGGCCGGATGTTCGGAAAACAGAATGAAGGTGACCGCCGTCAGGATTTCGAAGACGGTAATATGCTGTCCGGCATTGGCATCGGCGACGCGGCGCACGGCATCAGCGAAAACGGCGTCATCGACCAGCTGTCCGCGTCCGCCTTTGACGCCGATGCGATAGCGCTCGTGCCAATTGACGAGATGCGGCGATGTGTGGACATGGGCGCTGTAGCCGCCTGCCTCAAGCAAAGCGCGGCAGAAGGCGGTGACCGACCCCTTGCCGTTGGTGCCGGCGACGTGGATCACCGGCGGCAGTTTCCGGTGCGGATTGCCGAGTTGATCGAGAAGACGAGTGATGCGATCGAGCGACAGATCGAAGCCCTTGGGATGCAATCCCATGAGTTTTTCGATCTCTTGCGCTGCCTCACTCACCGCGGTTTGGCCTCTGGGTATCAATTCGGCACCCCGCCTGCTTGTCGATTATCAGGCGCTCGCCGCCAGGGCGATCGCACCGGCATTCATGTCGTTGGCCGCCGAGACGGGTTTCTTCGTCAGGATCTTCAGGAGGCGCGCCAGCGTTTCCGGGATGTCGTGACGTTTGACGACCATGTCGACCATACCATGTTCCAGCAGGTATTCGGAGGTCTGGAAGCCCTCCGGCAGCTTTTCGCGCAGCGTCTGCTCAATAACGCGCTTGCCGGCAAAGCCGATTTCTGCGCCGGGCTCGGCCAGATGAATATCACCGAGCATGGCGTAGGAGGCGGTCACGCCACCGGTCGTCGGGTTCGTCAGTACGACGACATAAGGCTGGCCGGATTCCTTGAGCAAGTCGACGGCAACCGTCGTGCGCGGCAGCTGCATGAGCGAGAGAATGCCTTCCTGCATGCGCGCGCCGCCGGAAGCGGGGAACATCACCAGCGGGCACTTTTCCAATGTCGCACGTTCGAACGCCTTGACGATCGCCTCGCCGGCGGCAATGCCGAGCGAACCGCCGATAAAGTTGAATTCGTGCACGACGGCGACGAGCTTCAGGCCCTGCACCTTTCCGAGACCGGCGAGGATCGTGTCCTCCTGTTCGGTCTTCACGCGGCTGTCGCGCAGGCGATCGATATATTTCTTCGAATCGCGGAACTTCAGCGGGTCCTGGGCGACCTTCGGCTGCGGCAGCGATTCATATTCGCCATTGTCGAAGAGATCGGCCAGCCGGGCCTTGGCCGGCATCTTCATGTGATAACCGGACGCCGGAATGACCCATTTGTTGGATTCGAGATCCTTGTGAAAGACCATCTCCCCCGTTTCCGGGCACTTGATCCAGAGGTTCTCCGGCACTTCGCGACGGCCCAGCATGGAATTGATCCGCGGGCGAACGTAGTTGGTGATCCAGTTCAACTCGAATACTCCTGATTGACGAGTGCCAATGTGGGAAAACTATTCGGCAGCAACAAGGCGCGCCGAACGGGTTCCCGATGAGAGGCCGCGCACCAGCGTTGCGACCGCCTGAACGGTGTCCGCCGTCGCCTTGCCGTCCTTGGTCAGGCTGGTGGCGACCTGATTGACGATGGCGGTGCCGACGACGACGCCGTCGGCCGAGCCGCCGATGACCTTGGCATGTTCCGCAGTCTTGACGCCGAAGCCGACACAAACCGGCAGCTCGGTGTGCTGCTTGATGCGCTGGACGGCGCCCGAAACAAGCGACGGATCGGGCAGCGCCGAGCCGGTGATGCCGTTCATCGAGACGTAGTAGACGAAGCCGGAGGTGTTTTTCAGCACGGCCGGCAGGCGCTTCTCGTCGGTGGTGGGTGTCGCCAGGCGGATGAAGTTGATGCCTTTGCGGATCGCTGGAATGCAGAGCTCGTCATCCATCTCGGGCGGCAGGTCGACGACGATCAGGCCGTCGATGCCGGCGGCGATCGCATCGTCGAGGAATTTCTCGACGCCGTAGATGTAGATCGGATTGTAGTAGCCCATCATCACGATCGGCGTCGCATCGTTGGTCTTGCGGAAATCGGCCGCCAGCTGCAGCGTCTTCTTCAGCGTCTGGCCGCCTTTCAGCGCACGCTGGCCGGCGAGCTGGATCGCCGGACCGTCGGCCATCGGATCGGAAAAGGGCATGCCAAGCTCAATGATGTCGGAACCTGCCTCCGGCAGCGCCTTCATGATGCCGAGAGAGGTATCGTAGTCAGGATCGCCGCCCATGAAATAGGTCACAAGCGCCGGACGGCCCTCGGCCTTCAGCTCGGCAAAGCGTTTGTCCATGCGTGCGGTCATGTCTTACAGTCCCATTCCCAGAAGCTTGCCGACGGTGAAGATGTCCTTGTCGCCGCGGCCGGAGAGGTTCATCAGAATGATCTCGTCCTTGCCCATCGTCGGCGCACGTTTGATCACCTCGGCAATCGCATGCGCGGCCTCGAGCGCCGGGATGATGCCTTCGAGGCGGGTCAGGGTCTGGAAGGCCTCGAGCGCTTCGTGATCCATGATCGGCACATAATCGACGCGGCCGATATCGCTGAGCCACGAATGTTCCGGGCCGATGCCGGGATAATCGAGACCGGCCGAAATCGAGTGGCCTTCCTTGATCTGTCCGTCGCCGTCCTGCAGGAGATAGGTGCGATTGCCGTGCAGCACGCCGGGCGTGCCGGCAGTGATCGACGCGCAATGTTCATCGCCCTGCAGGCCCTTGCCGCCGGCTTCGACACCGACGATCTTGACGGAGGAATCGTCGAGGAAGGGGTGGAAGATGCCGATCGCGTTCGAACCGCCGCCGACGGCCGCGATGACGAGATCCGGAAGGCGGCCTTCGGCCGCCAGCATCTGCTCTTTTGCTTCGGCGCCGATCACCGACTGGAAGTCACGGACCATCTCCGGATAGGGGTGCGGACCGGCTGCCGTGCCGATCAGATAATAGGTGTCCTCGACATTGGTGACCCAGTCGCGGAGCGCCTCGTTCATGGCGTCCTTCAGCGTGCCGCTGCCGGCGGTCACCGGTTTGACTTCGGCGCCGAGCAGCTTCATGCGGAACACGTTCGGCGCCTGACGCTCGACGTCGGTGGCGCCCATATAGACGACGCAGGGAAGGCCGAAGCGGGCGGCAACGGTGGCGGAGGCGACACCGTGCTGGCCGGCGCCGGTTTCAGCGATGATGCGGGTCTTGCCCATGCGCTTGGCGAGCAGGATCTGGCCGATGCAATTGTTGATCTTGTGCGAACCGGTGTGGTTCAGCTCCTCGCGCTTGAAATAGATCTTCGCGCCACCGAGTTCGGCCGTCAGCCGCTCGGCAAAATAAAGCGGGCTGGGGCGGCCGATGTAGTGCGCGCCGAGATGTTTCAGCTCCGCCTGAAAGACCGGATCGGTCTTCGCCTTGTTCCACTCGTCCTGCAGATCGAGGATCAGCGGCATCAATGTTTCGGCAACGAAACGACCGCCAAAAATGCCGAAGCGGCCATCTTCATCGGGGCCGGAACGGAAGGAATTCGGTTTAGGCGTCTCGTTCACTCTCAACTCCCTGAGGCCATGACAGGCGCATCCGCCGTTTCGACCGCATCGAAAAATTCATCGATCATTGCAACGCTCTTCACGCCGGGCGCGCTTTCGACGCCCGAGGAGACGTCGATACCACGTGCCTTGGTATTCGCGAGCGCATCCGCGACATTGTTCTTGTTCAGTCCGCCGGACAGCATGTAGTCGATGCTCTCGTCGATCCAACCGAGAAGGCTCCAGTCGAAGGAAATACCGTTACCACCCGGCAGTTCGGAACCCTTCGGCGCTTTCGCATCGAACAGGAAGCGGTCGGCGATGCCGACATAGGCCTCGACCCGCTTCAGATCGTCGGCCGTGCGCACCGAAAAGACCTTCATGACCGGCAAGCCATAGAGCGCCTTGATGGTCAGCACATGCTCGGGGCTCTCATTGCCGTGGAGCTGCAGAATATCCGGCTTCAACAGCGAGACGATCTCATCCAGCTCGTCATTTGTGGCATCGACGACGACGGCGACGATCTTCGCCTTGCCGCGGGCCGGTTCGGCAAGTTTTGCCGCCAGGTCCGGCTCGATGTAGCGCGGGCTCTTTTCAAAGAAGATAAAACCGATATGGGTCGCGCCGCGTTTCAGCGCGCGATCGACAGCTTCCGGCGTCTTCAAGCCACAGATTTTGATATCCGGTTTCATGGCAGCGAAGTGACACGAAATGCGGCAAGAGTCGAGCCAATTTGCATGCAAAGCTGCATTTAGGGCGAGCTTCGATCAGGCGAAATCGATGGCGTGCAGCTGGCTACCGTGCCGCTTCAGCCAGGATTTCGCTTCCTCCATGCCGGGGCAAAGCTTCTTGCAAAGCGCCCAGAAGCGGGGCCCGTGGTTCATTTCCTTGAGATGGGCGACCTCGTGGGCGGCGAGATAGTCGATCACGGAAGGCGGCGCCATGACGATCCGCCAGGAGAAACTCAGATTTCCCTCCGACGAGCAGGAGCCCCAGCGGCTTCGGGTATCCTTCATCGAGATCGAGCGGATCGGCGCCCGGATGGTTGCGGCATGCGCTGCCGCCAGCCTCTCGAGATCGACGCGCGCCTCCTTCTTGAGGAAGGCCGCAATGCGCCGCCCGACATGTTCAGGCATGCCGCTGACACGCAACACCGGATCGCCGCCCACAGAGACCACCTCCGTCAAACCGCGCAAGCTGCCCGTATGCACAATGCGATGGGAAACGCCGCGCAGGAGGATCTTGCCGCCATCGCGCAGCCCGGTGTCGGTCGAAAACTTGGCAAGTTTGGTGAGCAGCCATCCCTGGTGCCGATCGAGGAAGGCGTTGACCTCACGCGCCGCAAGGCCCCTCGGCACCGTCATCTTCAACGCGCGGCCGCCTGGCTCGATGCGCAGCGTGATGCGCGTCGCCTGGTCATGATGCTTGATGGTGAGAGGCATGAGCCGGCCGGCGACATCAAGCGTCCGCGTTTCGGGCGGAGCCGGCTTTCGCACCTTTGGCCGTGTCTTCAGAAGCGGAAACATGGGTGTTTTCTATACGATTCGCCGGCGAACCTAAACGATTCAGCGGGAAGCCGGGCATGGAAAAACCGGCATCGGTCAAGATGCCGGTCATCGCTTCATCACTCATCCACTCACGGCGTCTGAAATTCCGCGACCGGCCCGCCGTTATCGTCGCGCTTGGCATTCTTGCGGTCACGCATGAAACGGTCGAACTCTTCCTGGTCCTTGGCGCGGCGGAGTTCGCGGAGATACTCGTCGAATTCCTGGCGCATTTCGTCCAGCTTGCGGCGCTCTTCCTCGATCCGGTCGAGCTCGGCCTTACGCCAGTCGTCGAAGGCGACGTTGCCGGTCGAGAAATGCGGGCGGTGATGGCCATGCGAACGGCGGCAGGAGGCAAAGAAGCCGTCGGTCGCCTGGTTTACGTCGCGCTTGAAGCCGCGCAGACGCTCGCCGAAGATGATATAGGCAAGCATGGCCAGACCCAGAGGCCAGAAAACCATGAAGCCGAGAATCATCAGGGCAATGGTAGCCGGAGTCCAATCCGGTCGAAGCAATGCTGACTGGTTCATCGTGCGGTATCCTCGCGTTCTGCGCCGGCAAGATGCCGAACGCTGAAATCGATGTGGTTACCGCAATAGCAGGCTTCAAGACGATTGCCCGGGAAATCGGACAAGGTCTTGAATCCACTTTTCTAATTCAGCTGGCCCTGATTTACGCCGTCCGGCCGCCCTTGATGACGCGCCGCACCGGGCGCTTGACCGCGGCACGCGAATGCTGGCGGACGAAATTGACGATGCGCGGTGCGATCTCGCGGCGGAAACGCGAGCCGTTGAAAACCCCGTAGTGGCCGACATCCGGCTGGAGATAATGCATACGCATATCTTCGGGAATGTTCACGCAGATGGTCTGTGCCGCCTTGGTCTGGCCGACGCCCGAGATGTCGTCATTCTCACCTTCAACCGTCAGAAGCGCGACGTTGCGGATCGCTGCGGCATCGACGCGTTTGCCGCGATGCATCAATTCGCCCTTCGGCAGCGAATGCTTCATGAAGACCTGTTCGACCGTCTGCAGGTAGAATTCGGCCGTCAGATCCATGACGGCGAGATATTCGTCGTAGAAATCGCGATGTTTTTCCGGTTCGCCATCGTTCTTCACGAGGTGCATGAAGAATTCCTTGTGGGCGACGACGTGCCTGTCGAGGTTCATCGACATGAAGCCAGAAAGCTGCAGGAAGCCCGGATAGACACGCCGCAGGAAGCCTGGCTGCGGCCAGGGCACATTCATGATGACATTATCGGAAAACCACTGCAGCGACCGTTCCTGGGCGAGCTTGTTGACGGCGGTCGGATTGATGCGCGTGTCGATCGGGCCGCCCATCAGCGTCATCGAGGATGGCGATAGTGGATCGTTGGCTTCCTCCATCACCGCGGCTGCGACCAGCACCGGGACGGAAGGCTGACAGACGGCGATCACATGCGTGTCGGGACCGAGGAAATGCAGCATCTCGATGACATAATCGACGTAATCGTCGAAATCGAACGTGCCCTCCGTCATCGGCACCATGCGGGCGTCGATCCAGTCGGTGATGTAGACGTCGGCGCTCGGCAGCAGCGCCTCGACCGTGCCGCGCAACAGCGTCGCATAGTGACCGGACATCGGCGCCACGATCAGGATGCGCGGGTCGCTGGCGCGGCCGGGCGGAACGTTGCGGGCGAAATGCAGCAGATTGCAGAAGGAGCGCGACCAGACGACCTCTTCACGGACGGAAACCGTCTGGTCGTCGATCGTCGTCCACTTCAAGTCGAATTCAGGCTTTCCGTAGCGGCGTGTCGTGCGCTCGAACATTTCGAGGCTTGCCGCGATCGTGCGGCCGAACGGCGTCTGGGCAAACGGGTTCAGCGGGTTGGCATAGGCAAAACGCATGATATCTGCCGCGGCGCGAAACGGCGCCATGGCAGCATGATTCAATTCATAAAGCTGATAAAACATACAAGGCGCTGCCTTTCTCTATCGGAAAGATGACGTCGATTGATAGACATCGAACCTTTCCGCACGCTGGCACGTAACATAGATTAACAGGTTTTTGTTGCACAGCAACATGGACGTGCCGAACCTGCACAGGAAATGCCAGAGTGTTGATCCCTGGCATCCCCATAAAACTGAAAGCTTAAGCTTCAGCGCTACTAGTGTCGTTAACGATCGGCGACGAAGCTCTGCTTCTGGCTGCCGAGGCCTTCGATGCCGAGCTCGACGACATCGCCGTCCCGAAGATAGCGCGGCGGCTTCATGCCCATGCCGACACCGGGCGGCGTGCCCGTCGAAATGACGTCGCCTGGATGCAGCGACATGAACTGGCTGAGATAGGAAACGATATGGGCAACACCGTAGACCATCGTCTTCGAGGAGCCGTTCTGCATCGTCTGGCCGTTGACCTTCAGCCACATGCCGAGGTTCTGCGGGTCGGCAATCTCGTCCTTGGTCACAAGCCAGGGGCCAATCGGCCCAAAAGTGTCGCAGGACTTGCCCTTGGTCCACTGGCCGGCGCGTTCCGTCTGGAAGGCGCGTTCGGAAACGTCGTGCGACACGCAGTAACCGGCGACGTAGTCGAGCGCGTCGGCCTCGCTGACATATTTCGCCGTCTTGCCGATGACGACGCCGAGCTCGACTTCCCAATCGGTCTTTTCCGAGCCGCGCGGGATGAGGACGGTGTCATTCGGCCCTACGATGGCCGACGTCGCCTTCATGAAGATCACCGGCTCGGGCGGCACGGTGGCGCCGGTTTCGGCGGCGTGGTCCGAGAAGTTGAGGCCGATGCAGATGAATTTGCCGGTGCCGGCAACACAGGCGCCGATGCGGCCGGCACCGAGTTCGGGAAGGCTCTTCGGATCGATCGCCGCGATCTTTGCAAGGCCGGCCGGCGAGATTGCCTCGCCGCCGATATCGCCGACATGACCGGAGAGATCGCGGATTTTGCCATCGGCATCGAGAAGTGCCGGTTTTTCGCGACCTGGTTCGCCAACACGCATCAGCTTCATGGAGTTCCTCCTCATCAAAAACGAAGTTGCGATCACCTATGAACGAATTATTCATCGGTGTCATTACGGCTTTGCCGGGAAGCGGTACGGCTTTCTAGAAAATTTCAGACAAGTCATGACCGGCGGAAACGATTTTTGTCGGTTTGAGGCTTTCCAGCGAGTAGTAGCCGCGCTTGATATGATCGAGATTGGCAGTTTCGGCGCATGCCCGGCCAATCGAGCATGCGACGATGCCTGCGCTTGCCAAGGCAGCGAAGCTGCGAAATATGACTTCTGAACGCAGCTCAAGATGAGATGGAGTTTTCTCGATGCACGTCTCCAAAGCCGTTGTGCCTACCGAACATGCAAGCCGCTACCTGCAGCAGCTTTGCAAACATTGGAGCCACAAGTTCAGTGTCGATTTCGACCCCCATAAGGGCCGGGTGCCGTTCAGCGATACCGCTGAAGTGACGTTCACCGCCGATGATGCGGCCCTCACCATGGTGCTTTCCCTTGCCGATCCAGCCCAGCAGGCAAGGATGCAGGACGTTATCGACGATCACCTGAAGCGCTTCGCCTTCCGCGAGGAACTCGACATCGTCTGGATGGACTGACCGAAGCTGACCCGAATTTCTGCTCCCAACCCCGGAACAAGCATGACGAAGAGCAATAACCGCGAATCCCAATATCCGATTGATCCGATGTTTCTCGATCGCTGGTCGCCGCGCGCCTTCACCGGCGAAATCATCGAGGAGGCGCAGCTTCTCGGCCTGCTCGACGCCGCCCACTGGGCGCCGTCTTCTTCCAACCAGCAGCCCTGGCGCTTCATCTATGCCCTGAAAGGTTCACAGCATTGGGAGAAATTCGTCGCATTGCTCGTCGATGCCAATCAGGAATGGGCGAAGAATGCGTCAGCGCTAATCTTCGTCGTGTCGCGCAGCTTCACCGGCGCTGCCGGTTCCGGCGAGGAAAAGCCGAGCTACACGCATTCCTTCGATGCCGGCGCGGCATGGGGCCACCTGGCGCTCCAGGCGCGCCTTTCCGGTTTTTACGCCCATGGCATGGGCGGTATCAAACACGAAGATATCATGAAGACCTTCGGCATCCCCCAGGGGTACAGGGTCGAGGCGGGTGTTGCGGTTGGCCGCCTGGCCGATAAGACCGTACTCTCCGAACGCAACCAGACGCGCGAATTCCCCAGCCAGCGCAAGCCGCTCTCCGAAGTCGCCTTCAACGGCCGTTTCGTCGCGAACTGAGCGCAACCGAAAAAACAAAAGGCCCCGCGGTTCGAGGACAGCGGGGCCTTTTGCTGAGACAATATTGATCAGATATCGAGGTTTGCGACGCTCAGCGCGTTGTCCTGGATGAATTCGCGCCGCGGCTCGACCTCGTCACCCATCAGGCGCGCGAAGAGACCATCGGCATCGGTGGCGTCCGCGACCTTGACCTGCAGCAGCGAACGGACGTTCGGATCGAGCGTCGTTTCCCAGAGCTGTTCGGCATTCATCTCGCCGAGCCCCTTGTAGCGCTGCATGGTGAGGCCCTTGCGGCCGCTGGCGAAGATCGCGTCGAGCAGGGCGCGCGGCCCCGAAATCTCGATGTCGCCTTCGCGCCGATGCAGCGACGGCGGCGTCTGGTAGATTTCCTTGAGACGTGACGTCAGCTGATCGATGTGCCGGGCGTCCGAGGAGCCGATCAGCGCCATATCGAGCACGACGATTTCCTTAACACCGCGGACCATGCGCTCGAGGCGCAGGCCGCCATCGCTGGTCAGATCGCCCTGCCAGCCGCGCTCGGTTTCCTCGGCGATAATATCGAGACGGCTTGCGACTTCGCTTACCAATGCCTGGGCTCTTGCCTGGTCACTGACGAGTTCGGCGTTGAGCGCGCCGGCAATTGCCGCCTGTTCGACAACGGCGCGATTGTAACGCGAATGGAGGTTGTCGAGCAGAGCGCGCATACGCAGCGCATCGAGAATGACTTCGCGCAGATCCTGACCGGTGCGGACCTCGCCGCTGCCGAGCCGCAGCGCGGCATCTTCCAGACCCTGGCCGATCAGATATTCCTCAAGCGCCTTTTCGTCCTTCAGATACTGCACCGACTTGCCGCGCGCGACCTTATAGAGCGGCGGCTGGGCGATATAGAGATGGCCGCGCTCGATCAGCTCCGGCATCTGCCGGAAGAAGAAGGTGAGCAGCAGCGTGCGGATATGGGCGCCGTCGACATCGGCGTCCGTCATGATGATGATCTTGTGATAACGCAGCTTCTCGGCATTGAACTCGTCCTTGCCGATGCCGGTGCCGAGCGCCGTGATCAATGTGCCGATTTCCTGGCTCGACAGCATCTTGTCGAAACGGGCACGTTCGACGTTGAGGATCTTGCCGCGCAGCGGCAGGATCGCCTGGTTTTCGCGCGAACGGCCCTGCTTGGCCGAGCCGCCGGCCGAATCGCCCTCGACCAGGAAAACTTCGGATTTTGCCGGATCACGCTCGGAGCAGTCGGCGAGCTTGCCAGGCAGCGAGGCGATATCGAGCGCGCCCTTGCGGCGGGTCAATTCGCGGGCTTTGCGGGCTGCCTCGCGTGCGGCTGCCGCCTCGACGACCTTGCCGACGAGGATCTTGGCTTCACTCGGATGCTCTTCGAACCAGGTGCTCAGCGCCTCATTGACGAGACTTTCGACAACGGGACGGACTTCCGAGGACACGAGCTTGTCCTTCGTCTGCGAGGAGAATTTCGGATCGGGCACCTTGACCGACAGGACCGCGGTCAGGCCCTCGCGGCAATCTTCGCCCTGCAGCGTCACCTTTTCCTTTTTGGTGATGCCGGAATTATCGGCATAGGACACGACCTGGCGCGTCAATGCCGCCCGGAAGCCGGCCATATGCGTGCCGCCGTCGCGCTGGGGAATGTTGTTGGTGAAGCAGAGCACGTTCTCGTGGTAGCTGTCGTTCCACCACATCGCCACTTCGACGGTGATGCCGTCCTTTTCGCCGCGGATGGCGACCGGCTTGTCGACCAGCGACTTCTTGGCGCGGTCGAGATAGGCGACGAAAGCTTCGAGGCCGCCGTCATAGCGCAATTCTTCCTGCTTAATATCGGAATGGCGCTTATCGGTCAGCAGGATGCGCACGCCGGAATTGAGGAAGGCGAGCTCGCGCAGGCGATGCTCCAGCGTGCCGTAGTCGAACTCCGTCATAGTGAAGGTTTCGCTGCTCGGCATGAAGCTCACTTCGGTGCCGGTCTCGTCTGGCGCTTCGCCCGTGACCTTCAGCGGCGCGTCGGCTACGCCATGAGTGAAGCTCATTTCATGAATCTTGCCATGGCGGCGGATCTTCAGCTTCAGCCAGACGGAAAGCGCATTGACGACGGAAACGCCGACCCCGTGCAGACCGCCGGAGACCTTGTAGGAATTCTGGTCGAACTTGCCGCCGGCATGCAGCTGCGTCATGATGACTTCGGCCGCCGACACGCCTTCGCCGGAATGAATGTCGGTCGGGATGCCGCGGCCGTTATCGGTGACCGTCACCGAACCATCCGGATTGAGGCTGACGGTAACGATGTCGGCATGGCCGGCCAGCGCTTCGTCGATGGCGTTGTCGACGACTTCATAGACCATGTGATGCAGGCCGGAGCCGTCATCGGTATCGCCGATATACATGCCGGGGCGTTTGCGCACGGCATCGAGGCCCTTCAGGACCTTGATGGAATCTGCGCCATATTCGGTGCTTACGCCGTTTTCCGTCGCGGATGTATCGCTCATTCTGTCGAGATTTTCCCTGTTGTCGTAAGCGGCGGCGCGCCTTGCGAATCACCGGCTTTCTTCACTCTCGTATATAGGTTTTTTGAGCCCTGTTCCCAATGGCAAGTCCCCTGAACAAGCCATAAAACAGGGGATTATGACGCTTTTCCGTCGCCTTTGCCGCTATTTTCGAGAAGAGCCGATAACCGGGCGATCTCAGCGCTGTCAAGCTCGCGGATCCGCCGGGCCAGCCGGTTGGCAAATACGGTATATTCCGGCGGTAGGCCCGAGGTGTCGATGACGACGCGCGGGTCGGAGGAACGGGCGAGCAGGAACAGTTCCTCGGCCTCATCCCAGATGATATTGAAATAGCCGGCGATGCGCTGCAGCAGATCGAATGTCGGCAGACCGCGCTTGCCATGTTCGAGCGCCGAGAGATAGGCGGGGGAGACGTTCAGCGCTTCCGCCATTTCCTTCTGCGAGACGCCCTTGCGCGCCCTCAGCCGGCGAACCGCCTCGCCGAAGGGGGTCATGGCCTTTCCCCATGCCGCCGCGACAGGCGGATATAGAGCGCGCCCTCGCCGCCATGATGCTGTGCGGCCGGCTCATAGGAAGAGATCAAATAGCGGAATTCCGGCTTTGAGAACCACAGCGGCACGGCCCGCTTCAGCGCACCGTCGCTGCCCATCGAGCTGCCTTTGCCGGTGATGACCAAGACATGGCGCAGGCCGCGCTCATGGGCGCGGATCAGGAAATCGAGAAGGATGACATGAGCCTCGCTCTGTACCAGCCCATGCAGGTCGATCCGCGCTTCGAGCGCCAGCCGGCCCTTGGCGATCTTACGCTTGACCGGATTTTCCAGCGGATGGTGCACACCGGCCGACGGTTTCGACGCCGAAGGCGCTGCCGGTTGCAGCGGCAGAGGCGCGGCGGATGCCTGCTTTCCGGCCTTCTCCTGTTCGGCGACGGCTTCGGCCTCGACGAGAAAGGCATCGAGTTCATTCAACTCACCCGCCTTTTCAGGCATCGGCCGGGTGCGGCGGGCAACCTTACCCCAGAGGATCCTCTCATCGGCGCTGAGCTTGCGATCCCTAGCCATCAGTCAAATCGTCCGGCGGCAGCATTGGGAATGAGAATGGCGAAATCGGCGTCGTTGCGGACGGTGCCGGCTCGTTCTCCTGCCGTATCCCCCGAACCGGTGAAGATGTCGCCGCGGGCCGGCCCGACGATCGCCGAGCCGGTATCGAGCGCCAACATCAGCCGGCGGAAAGGCCGGCCTCGATCGAGATGGGTGAGGCTTTCGGCGCGGATGAAAAAGGGAAAGCCGAAGGTATGGATCAGCCGGTCGACGGCCAGCGAACGGCCGGCAAGAAGCGGCACCTTGGCGGCCGCGATCGGACCGGCCTCAAGATCGGCGACCGCCGCCTCCCGGAAGAAAATATAGGAGCGGTTGTGCCATAACACTTCGTCCACCCGCTCGGGATTGTACGCCAGCCAAGCGCGGATCGACTGCATCGAAATCTCGGCTCGGTCGATTTCTCCGCACTCGATCAGCAGCTTGCCGATTGCCGAGAAGGGATGGCCGGCCTTCGCTGCGTAGGTGATGCGGCCGATCCGGCCATTTCTGTAACGCAGCCGGGCGGCGCCCTGCACGTGGACGAAGAAAACATCGACCTTCGACTTCGCCCAGGCGATTTCGAGGCCGCGGCCTTCAAGAAAACCCTGGTCGATCGCGCGGCGATCCGGATAGGCGCCGATCCCGCCGTCATCATGGCGGCGGCCGAACGCATAGGCCTCGTCCAGTTCGGCCGGGCGATTGCCGTCGTCGAGATCGATCAGATCGTCGGGACGGCGATAGAAGGGAAAACGAAAAACGTCATCCGGCGTTTCCGATACCTCGATCTCGGGCTCGTAAAAAGCGGTGACGAAGCCGGGATTGCCATCCTTGCGGCGGATCAGGAATGGCCGGCAGTGTGTTTCGAAAAAGCGGCGTGCCGATGCGGGAGAGGACGGCGTGAAATCTTCAGCGGCGATCAGAAGCGGAAGCAAGTCTTCCGAACTCAGGCCGAGCGAGCCGGCGCGGTAGGGTTTGACCTCGGTGATCTGCCGCCGACAGCATCGCATGACTTCAAAAAGGCCGGAGGGATCATCATCCTTCCAGCCTTCCAAAGTGTCGAAGCTTATGGCCTGCAGGACGAAGTCCGATGCGTGGTCACTCATGTTCCGATTCGGTCGCCACAAGTTTCCAGTTCGGGTCGCGCGAGCGGGTATCGCGGGCGAAGGTCCATAGGTCATTGACCTCGGCGACGTTCTCGGCATCGCCTTCGATCAGAGCATCCGCCTTGTCGTAAGTGGCCGATATCAGCTGGCTGACGATGCGCACGGTGATCTGCGCTTCGCTGCCCTTCGTCTCGGCATGGGTGATGTCGGCCTTGTCGATGCCGACGAAGGTGGACTTCACCTTCTCGCCGCGGCTTTCTCGCTCGCCGATCGCCGCATCGAAACCGTCATAGACTTCACGGGACAGCAGGTTCTTCAGCGTTTTCCGGTCGCCGTCGGCATAGGCCATGACGATCATTTCGTAGGCCATGCGGGCGCCGTTCAGAAATTCCTTCGGATTGAAGGAAGGGTCGGCCTTATTCAGGGCGCGCAGCGATTCGTTGAGCGGCGTTCCCGGTGCGGCAACGGCATCGATGGCGGCGAAGCGATCCTCGTCCTCCCCCGTCGCATCGCGCCGCGGCAGCGTCACGACCTTGCCGGCATCGGCAGCTTCAGCAGGCGCCGCGTCCCGGGGCGTATAGAGATCGCGCGGCGGCTTCTCGTTTCCCGTGCGGCGGCCGAGCACGGAGCGGAGCTGAAAGAAAATCAGCACCGCCGCCACCAGGAAGAATAATGTGATGAAGTCGTTCGAACTCATATCGTATCGCAACCGCCGTTAACATCTCTGATTTGTACTCCCATATAGTCCGCCTATACAGATGATTCAAATGATGGCTGGCATCTTCGCCGCCGCCAAGAGGAGACCGGCCAGTCCGGGACATGACGAATATGCGTTTTTCAATCCTGCCGGCTTTCATTCTGCTGCTGCCGCTTGGCGAAATAGCCGGTTTCGTCGTCGTCGGCCGGGCGCTCGGCTTGGTGCTGACACTGGCGCTCGTCATGGCGAGCTTTGTTTTGGGCGTGGTCCTGCTGCGCCGGCAGGGCATCGATATCCTGCGCCGCATGTCGAGCGAAGGACGGAACGGCGTGATGCCCGGCCGCGATCTGCTGAAGCCGGCGATGACGGTCATCGCCGCGCTGCTGCTGATCATTCCCGGCTTCCTTACCGATATCATCGCAATCCTCATTCTCATTCCGCCGGTGCGCGATCTCGTCTGGCGGTCGATCGCCAGACGCTTCGTCGTCGTCCAGGGCGGCTTTTCCGCCGGCCCGAAACCGCAGTCCCGCGACGGCAACCGGAATTCGAAGGTGGTGGATCTCGACGAGGAGGATTATCATAGGCAGCCGGATCGCAACTCGCCATGGTCCGGCAAACATCTCGGCGATTGAAGTGCTTCGACCGAGCAACGGCGCCCAGCGCTCAGGGTTGTAAGCCCCTCCCCGAAATGTTAGATGGCGGCACCATTCCCATGCCCTTCGAGGAAAAGCCAATGGCAGACGAAAACAACAGCAACGGTGCGACCAACCCCACCCTTTCGATCCTTGCGCAATATACGAAGGATCTGTCCTTTGAAAATCCGGGTGCGCCGCGTTCGCTGCAGGCGCGCGACAAGGCGCCGACGATCAACATCAATGTGAACGTCAACGCCAATCCGCTTTCCGACACGGATTTCGATGTCGTGCTGTCGCTGAATGCCGAAGCCAAGGATGATGACAAGACGGTTTTCCACACCGAACTCGTCTATGGCGGCGTCTTCCGCGTTACCGGCTTCCCGCAGGAGCACATGCTGCCGGTTCTCTTCATCGAATGCCCGCGCATGCTCTTCCCCTTCGCCCGTCAGATCATCGCCGACGTGACCCGCAACGGCGGCTTCCCGCCGCTGATGATCGACCCGATCGACTTCACGCAGATGTTTGCCCAGCGCGTTGCCGAAGAGCAGGCCCGCGCCAAGGTTCAGGCCGTTCCGAACTGATCGAATTCCGTCGGTTCTGACATGCGGATGCCCGGGCAAGTCCCGGGCATTTTTAATTCAGCGCCGCGCGTCTGAAAGACGCGAAAGGGACGCTGCGGCCCGATTTGTCACGCTGGCGAGCTGGCGAATTTCGACCAGATGCCTTTTTCGCCGAGCTTGGCGACCAGCGCCTCATGCGCCTGCGCTTCGGCCTGGCTGAGGCGGGGTGCAAGCGGCCGGGGCCGCTCAAGCACCGCTAATATCGCTCCATCATCTTCCATCGCCATTTCGCCGCCCGCCGCCTGGCCGGATTGTCCGAGGCCAAGGGCCGCCTGCCTGCCGCCGATCATTTCGATATAGACTTCGGCCAGCAGCTCGGAGTCGAGAAGCGCGCCGTGTTTGGCGCGGTGCGAATTGTCGACGCCGTAACGCCGGCAAAGTGCGTCGAGCGAATTTGGTCCCATCGGATTTTTCCGCCGCGCCATGGACAGCGTATCGACCACCCGTTCCGGCAGGATCGGCGGCAAACCGATCCGCGCGAATTCGGCGTTGATGAAGCCCATGTCGAAAGTGGCGTTGTGGGCGATCCACTTGGCATCGCCGAAAAAGGCGAGAATTTCCTCGGCGACCTCGGCGAAGGCTTTCTTGTCCTTGAGGAATTCATCCGTAATGCCGTGCACGGCGAGCGCATCCGGATGGACCTTCTGATCTCCCGGATTGATGTAGATATGAAGGGTGTTGCCGGTCGGGAAGTGATTGAAGAGTTCGATGCCGCCGATTTCGATGATGCGGTCCATCCGGTTGTCAAGGCCGGTGGTTTCCGTATCGAAAATGATCTCACGCATTCCGGAAATCTCCCTTGGCAATTCGCATTTTCAGATCGGCGACGATCTCAAGCACCCGTTCCCTCGTCTGCTCAATGCTGTGGCTGGTGTCGATCAGGTAATCGGCACGGCGCCGTTTTTCTGCATCCGGCGTCTGGCGAGAGAGAATCATGTCGAATTTTTCCTCGGTCATGTCGTCGCGCGCAAGCACCCTCTGACGCTGAATCTGTGGATCGGTGCTGACGACGACGATGACATCCACCCTTTCCCAAGCGTCGGTTTCGAAAAGCAGCGGGATATCGAGCAGAACCATCTCGGCGCCGGCGGCACGGTGGCGGGCCAGAAATTCCGTTTCGCGCTTGCGGACCAGCGGGTGGACGATTGCCTCCAGCCGTTTGAAGCCGTCGGGATCGTGCGCCAGTTGGCGGCCGAGTTCTTGCCGGTCGACCAAGCCGTCCTTCATCGTGCCGGGAAAGGCGGCATCCACCAGCGGTGCAGCCTCGCCGGCATAGAGATCGTGGACCACGGCATCGGAATCGTTCAGCGGAATCCCGGCCTCGGCAAAGAGCTTGCCGGCCGTCGACTTTCCCATTCCGATCGAGCCGGTCAATCCGATCTTCAGCATCAGTGTGCTTCCATATCCGCAATGATCAGTGCACGCAGTGCGGCGTCGACGACGGGGCGCTTGCCGAACCATGTCTCGAAGCCCGGCACGGCCTGATGCAGCAGCATGCCGAGACCGTCGACGATCGCAAAGCCCTGCTCTTGCGCCTGCGCCAGGATCGCCGTCTTCAGCGGCACATAGACGATATCGGTAACGACGGCGTCGGCAGCAAGTGGAGTGAAATCAAGCTGCGGCGCCGGCTCGCCGTCCATGCCGAGCGACGTGGTGTTGATGAACAGGCCGGCGTCTTTCATGACCTCGGCAAGCGCACCGGCCGGATGGGCCTGAACCTTCGGGCCAAAACGGTCGGCCAGTTCGTGGGCCCGTTCGACGGTACGGTTGACGACGTGGATCGTCTTGAAGCCGCGGTCGCGAACCGCCTGGATGACGGCCCGGCTGGCGCCGCCGGCGCCAAAGATCACGGCCGTGTCATGCCGGTCCCAGCCCGGATGGCGTTCGTCAAGATTGGCAGTGAAGCCGCGGCCATCGGTATTTGTCGCGTGGAGAAGGCCATCCTCCAGCCAGAGCGTGTTCGACGCGCCGAGTTCGAGCGACAGCGCGTCCGGTTTGTCGGCGAGGCGGAAGGCCAATTCCTTATGGGGAATGGTGACATTGCCGCCGGTAAAGCCGGAACTGCCATCCTTCAGCGAAGCGACGAAATCGGCAAAGGCTTCCGGTGCGACTTCATGAGCGCGGTAGCTGCCTGGCAGGCCGAGCGTCTTCAACCAATATCCGTGGATCAACGGCGAGCGCGAATGCTTGATCGGAAAGCCTGTGACAAACGCCTTCGGCCCGAATGTTTCACGTGAATCACCCATCGATCGCTCCGAGTTCGCGCAATTTCGTCAGAAGCGGCAGCATCGGCAGGCCGAGAATGGTGAAGTAATCACCTTCGATTTTCTCGAAGAGCTGAATGCCCTGCCCCTCCAATTGGTAGGCGCCGACGCTCGAAAGCGCCTTGTCACCGACCCGCGCCAGATGCCCGGCAATGAATTCCGCCGTCAGAGGCCGCATCGTCAGTTCGGCATGGGCGAGATGTTCCCACAGGACCACACCATTGTTGGCGATGGCGACGGCGCTGTTCAATCGATGCGTTCTTCCCGACAGGGCGTGAAGGTGGCCGGCCGCGTCGGCCATGTCCTTCGGCTTATGAAAGACCCGGTCGCCGAGCGACATCGTCTGATCCGAACCGATAACCAGGCTGTCCGAAAAGCGCCGGCTGACATCCTCGGCCTTGGCCCTGGCCAGAGCGAGGGCAACGGCATCCGGCGTCGCCCCGGCTTTTTCCAACGGCGCTTCCAGCGCCCTTTCATCGATCGTTGCGGCCTGCGCCTCGAAGGACAGGCCGGCATTTTCCATCAGCATCCGCCGAAACGGGCTCGACGATGCAAGGATGATTGTTGTTGTCATAGGCTCCTCGGAGTGCCGACTTTGCGTCAGCGCTTAGCGCAGCTTCGGGCGCAGGGCAACGATCGCCGCGGCGGTTTCCTCGATCGAGCGGCGGGTCACGTCGATCAGCGGCCAGTTGTGACGGGCGCAAAGCGAGCGCGCATATTTCAGCTCCTCGGAGATCGCGGCGCGATCGGTGTAATGTTCGCGATCGAAGCCCTGGGTCGCTCCGAGGATGCGGTTTTCCCGCACCTGGGAAATACGATCGGTGGTGGCGATCAGGCACACGATCAAGGGTTTGGTCGCGACAAAAAGACTCTCGGGCAACGGCACGCCATAGACGATCGGAATGTTGGCCGTTTTGATGCCGCGATTGGCGAGATAGATAGATGTCGGTGTCTTCGACGTCCGGCTGATGCCGATGATGACGACATCGGCATCGTTGTAATCGTCCGGCATCTGGCCGTCGTCGTGATCCATGGTGAAATTCAGCGCTTCGATGCGGGCGAAGTAACCGGCATTCATCACATGCTGGGCTCCGACCCGGCGGCGCGACGGAGCGCCGAGATAGATCTGAAACGCATTCATCACCGGCTCCAGAACATTGACCGAGGCGACGCCCATTTCGGTGCAGCGCTCGTCGATCAGGCTCGCCAGCTCCCGGTCGACAATGGTGTAGAGCACGATGCCGGGCGCATCGTCGATCGCCTGCAGAACCGGCAGCAACTGTTTGCGATTGCGGATCAGCGGATAGACATGCTCGATCGGCTGAGCGGATCGGAACTGCGCCGAGGCGGCACGGCCAGCGGAGATCAGAGTCTCTCCCGTCGAGTCAGAAATCAGATGCAGATGAAAGAAGTTCGTTCTGTTCTCCACGCTATTTTCCGCTGCCTGTTGAAAACACTGGATGATGGAGAGCTAAGGCGGCGAGGCTGCCTCGGGCAAGGGAAAACATGCCGCCTTATCCACATTTCGAATTTTGCGGACCGGTTTTGCCAGGTCCTGTGGAGGATGGGGACGAAATTGGTTTGTCGAAGGCAAGTCCACAAGCTATCCACAGGAAGGAGAAAATCGGCTGCCTGGCAAGATTTTGGAATCATTTTGGGATTCGCCTTCTCCCGGAAATTTCGAAGAATCGGAAAATTCTTTTCGAGTTTTGGTGCGGGCGCGCGACAAATGGCATCGGCAGTGGATGGATTTTAATCCTTGATAGACACCGACTCTAAGAAATAGAAACCTTTTAAAATATCTTTGATTTTTTATAGGGAAGAAGCGCTTGAGCGACACGCGCCGAAAGATCATGAGGGTTCTCGACGGCGAAAGCCTCAGCCCTCCGCCTCTCTGGCTGATGAGGCAGGCGGGACGTTATCTGCCGGAATACAGAGAGACTCGGGCAAAGGCCGGAAGTTTTCTCGATCTCTGCTACACGCCCGATTACGCCGTCGAGGTGACGCTGCAGCCGATCCGCCGCTATGGCTTCGACGCGGCCATCCTGTTCTCCGATATTCTGGTCATCCCCGATGCAATGAAACGGAATGTCCGGTTCACCGAAGGGCATGGGCCGGAGATGGATCCGATCGATGAAGCCGGGATCGGGCGATTGAATGGGGAAGAGGTCGTCGCTTATCTCAGACCGGTTCTGGAAACGGTGCGACGGTTGCGGGAGGAGTTGCCTGATGAGACGACGCTGCTCGGCTTCTGCGGTGCGCCCTGGACGGTTGCTACCTATATGATCGCCGGTCACGGCACGCCGGATCAGGCCCCTGCCCGCCTCTTCGCCTACAATTATCCCCGCGCCTTCGAGCATCTGCTGATGCTGCTTGCCGACGTGTCGTCAGATTATCTCGTCGCCCAGATCGATGCCGGCGCCGACGCCGTGCAGATCTTTGATTCCTGGGCTGGGGTTCTCGGGGAAAGGGAATTCGAGGCCTTCGCGATCAGGCCGGTTGCGCGAATGATCGCTTCGATCAAATCGCGGCGGCCGCATGCGCGCATCATCGCCTTCGCCAAGGGTGCCGGCTATCAGCTGAAAACCTATCGTCAGAAGACAGGTGCCGATGCGATCGGCCTCGACTGGTCCGTCCCATTGGCCTTCGCTGCCGAACTTCAGAAAGATGGACCGGTGCAGGGCAATCTCGATCCGATGCGTGTCGTTGCCGGCGGCCGGGCGCTGGAAGAGGGCGTCGACGATATTCTGCAGCATCTCGGCCATGGACCGCTGATCTTCAATCTCGGCCACGGCATCACGCCGCAGGCCGACCCCGATCATGTGCGTCAGCTGGTCGAGCGCGTGCGGGGGACGAAGTGACGCGGGAAAGGCAGACGGATCGGAAACCCGGCGCTTATGCCCGGCGCCGTGCTCATTTTGCCCTGGCCTTCTTCGCGCTGATGGCGGTCGGGCTTTTCGCCTGGAACCCCGACAATCTCTATCTCTGGATCAAGGCGCTTCACATCATCGCGGTGATTTCCTGGATGGCAGGACTGTTCTACATGCCGCGGCTGTTCATCTATCACACCGACGCGGAACCGGGCTCGGTGCAGTCGGAAACCTTCAAGGTGATGGAGCGCCGGCTGCTGCGGATTATCATGACGCCGGCGATGATGCTGACCTGGCTTTTCGGCCTCTATCTCGCCTGGTCGGTCTATGGATTCCAGGGCGGCTGGCTGCATGCTAAGATCGGTCTGGTCGTGCTGCTGACCGCTGTTCATGTATTCTTCAGCCGCGCCGTCGGCGCATTTGAGCGCGACGAAAATCGCCGCTCGGCGCGCTATTGGCGGTTCATGAATGAGGCGCCGACACTGCTGATGATCCTGATCGTGATCCTCGTGGTGGTGAAGCCGTTCTGAGGAAAATCTTCCTCGGGTTAAATTTGCTTCATTTTAATCAGCCCCCTTGCGGGGGCGATTGCGACTCGCTATTTTCCGCGCATCTCATCTACGTGGCATGTGTGAAGAGTTCAGTCGTCTGCGAGCCCCATTCGCAGTACCGAATACGACCCCCAACATCGCCTTTCCCCTTCGAAATTGAAAAGAGTATTGGTCACTTCATGGCTGAAATGAAGCTTCAGGAACTTAAGAGCAAATCCCCGACGGATCTTCTGGCTTTCGCCGAATCGCTCGAGGTCGAGAATGCAAGCACGATGCGCAAACAGGAATTGATGTTTGCCATCCTCAAGATGCTAGCCAGCCAGGATGTGGAGATCATCGGCGAAGGGGTAGTCGAAGTGCTCCAGGACGGCTTCGGCTTCCTGCGCTCGGCCAACGCCAACTACCTGCCCGGCCCTGACGACATTTATATCTCGCCATCGCAGATCCGCCGTTTCTCTTTGAAGACAGGCGACACGGTCGAGGGACCGATCCGCGGACCGAAGGAAGGCGAGCGCTATTTCGCGCTGCTCAAGGTCAACACCATCAATTTCGACGATCCGGAAAAGATCCGTCACAAGGTTCATTTCGACAATCTGACGCCGCTCTATCCGAATGAGCGCTTCAAGATGGAACTCGATATTCCGACTTCCAAGGATCTGTCGCCCCGCGTGATCGATCTCGTGGCGCCGCTCGGCAAGGGTCAGCGCGGCCTGATCGTTGCGCCGCCGCGCACCGGTAAGACCGTCCTTCTTCAGAACATTGCGCATTCGATCACGGCCAATCATCCGGAATGCTATCTCATCGTGCTTCTGATCGACGAACGTCCGGAGGAAGTCACCGACATGCAGCGTTCCGTCCGCGGCGAGGTGATTTCCTCGACCTTTGACGAACCGGCGGTGCGTCACGTCCAGGTGGCTGAAATGGTCATCGAAAAGGCCAAGCGTCTCGTCGAACATGGCCGTGACGTCGTCATTCTGCTCGATTCGATCACGCGCCTCGGCCGCGCCTACAACACCGTCGTCCCCTCCTCCGGCAAGGTTCTGACCGGCGGTGTCGACGCCAATGCGCTGCAGCGGCCGAAGCGCTTCTTCGGCGCCGCGCGCAACATCGAGGAAGGTGGTTCTCTGACCATCATCGCAACGGCGCTGATCGATACCGGCAGCCGCATGGACGAAGTGATCTTCGAAGAGTTCAAGGGTACCGGCAACTCGGAAATCGTCCTCGACCGCAAGGTCGCCGACAAGCGCATCTTCCCGGCGATGGACATCCTCAAGTCCGGCACGCGTAAGGAAGACCTGCTCGTGCCACGCCAGGATCTGCAGAAGATCTTCGTTCTTCGTCGTATCCTTGCTCCGATGGGCACCACGGATGCAATCGAATTCCTGATCGACAAGCTCAAACAGACGAAGAACAATTCCGATTTCTTCGACTCGATGAATACCTGATCCTTAGCCGGATTCATCCATTGAGAGCTGGCGCATCGCCTCGATGTCGCCAGCTTTTTATTTAAGAGGAATCGATTCGGATTCGAACTGACAAGCGGACGATGAGCCATGGTGAATGATACGATTTATGCGCTTTCGAGCGGCGCCCCGCCCTCGGGTGTTTCGGTCATTCGCATCAGCGGTCCGTTAACCCGAGAGCTCTTGATCAGGCTGGCCGGATCAGTGCCGGCTGATCGGCTGGCTTCCTACCGAACGATTCGGGCGCGCAACAATCAACCGATCGATAGCGGTCTGGTGCTGTTTTTCCCCGCTCCAAACTCTTTTACCGGTGAAGATGTCGCCGAGCTGCAGATCCACGGCAGCAAGGCCGTCCTGGCAGCGCTGTTTCAGGCGCTGGGTGATACTCCTGGTGTTCGTATGGCGATTGAAGGCGAGTTTTCGCGACGCGCTTTCGAAAATGGCAAGCTTGATCTTGTCGAGGTCGAGGGCCTGGCCGATCTCATCGAGGCTGAGACGGAGATGCAGCGCCGCCTCGCCGTGGAACACAGCGCTGGTGGTGTCTCGGCAGTATACGATTCGTGGGCGGAACGATTGACCCGCTCGCGCGCCCTGATCGAGGCGGAACTCGATTTTGCCGACGAAGACGATGTCCCGGGATCGGTGTCAGATATGGTCTGGGCCGACATGGATCGGCTTCGCAATGATATCTGGCATCATCTCGACGCGGCTTCGGCGGGCGAGATTATCAGAGACGGCTTTAAGGTGGTGATCGCCGGGGCGCCGAATGCGGGAAAGTCGAGCCTGTTGAATGCTCTCGCCCGACGCGACGTCGCAATCGTCACGGATATTGCCGGAACCACTCGTGACGTCCTGCAGGTCGATCTCGACATTGACGGCTATCTTGTCAAACTCTATGACACGGCCGGTCTGCGTGAGGCGGACGATCGGGTGGAGATGGAAGGCGTGCGGCGGGCACGCATAGCGCTTCGTGATGCCGATCTTGTGCTGTTGCTGGTCGATGTGAGCGATCCCGTCATTCCTGCCGACTTGGACCAGGCTGTGCCGCATGTTAGGGTCGGAACGAAGAAGGATCTCATCGAGACTGGCTCCGATCGATATGATCTGCGGATTTCGACGGCAACCGGTGAGGGCCTGCCGGAATTGCGGGCGCTGATCGGGCGCGTCGTCAAGGAGCGGTTTGCTGGCCTGTCTATGGCGATCCCGAGCCGACAGCGGCACAAGGATTCGCTGGCGAAATGTTTGGCAGCGCTAGATGCGGCAATCTCGCAGAGCGAGACGAATCTCGAACTGCGCACGGAGCAGCTTCGCCTGGCGGCTGAGTATTTGGGACGGATTACCGGGCGGGTGGATGTCGAGCAGCTGCTCGATGTGATCTTCTCGGAGTTTTGTATCGGTAAATGATTCACGTGAAACCTTTTCTTGAGGCTGTCGCCTGAGTTCACGTGAAACCCGCCGAGTTGGAGTTTGAGATGACCGGCAATGTCTATGATGTGATTGTGATCGGCGGCGGCCATGCCGGCACGGAGGCTGCCAGTGCAGCTGCGCGCCTCGGGGCGAAAACCGCCTTGGTCACCCACAGGCGAGACACGATTGGTGTCATGTCCTGCAATCCGGCGATTGGTGGGCTTGGCAAGGGACATCTGGTCCGCGAGATCGACGCGATGGACGGTCTGATGGGCCGGGTCGCCGATCTTGCCGGCATTCAGTTCAGAATGTTGAACCGGAAGAAGGGTGCCGCCGTCCGCGGTCCGCGAACGCAGGCGGATCGGAAGCTCTATCGACTGGCGATGCTGGCGGCGATCGAAGCGACACCAGGCTTGGATATCGTCGAGGGCGACGCATTCGATCTCGACGTCGTCGATAACCGTGTTGCCGGCGTGATCATGAAGGATGGCCGGCGGCTGAAAGCGCCGGCAGTCGTGTTGACGACCGGGACGTTTTTGCGTGGTCTGATCCATATCGGTTGGGATAAGACACCCGCCGGCCGCGTCGGCGAACCCCCCTCGCTGGGGTTGTCGGCAACTCTGGCCCGGTTGGGGCTGCGCTTGGGGCGATTGAAGACGGGCACGCCGGCCCGGCTGGATGGCAAGACAATCGACTGGCAGTCCGTCGGTCGGCAGGGTGCGGACGAGGATCTCGTGCCCTTTTCGTTCATGACCGATTCGATCACGACGCGGCAGATCGAATGTGGCGTCACCCGGACGACCGAAGCGACACATCGGATCATCATAGACAATATCAAACGCTCGGCG
Organism: Rhizobium sophoriradicis; assembly: GCF_003939025.1. Taxonomy (GTDB): domain Bacteria; phylum Pseudomonadota; class Alphaproteobacteria; order Rhizobiales; family Rhizobiaceae; genus Rhizobium; species Rhizobium sophoriradicis. The sequence goes on along the minus strand of NZ_RQIH01000026.1, from coordinate 13,275 downwards.
ATGTATTCCGGGCAGATCGAAGGTGTTGGGCCGCGTTACTGCCCATCCATCGAGGACAAGCTGGTCAAGTTCGGCGAACGCGACGGCCACCAGGTCTTTCTCGAACCGGAAGGCCTCGACGACGATACGGTCTATCCAAATGGCATTTCGACGTCGCTGCCGGCCGAGGTCCAGGCGGACTTCATAAAGACCATTCCCGGACTCGAGACGGCGCGGATCCTCCAGCCGGGTTATGCCATCGAGTATGATCATGTCGACCCGCGGGAGCTTACGCCGTCGCTCGAAGTCAAGCGGCTGAGAGGCCTGTTTCTCGCCGGCCAGATCAACGGGACCACCGGTTATGAGGAGGCAGCGGCGCAGGGGTTGGCGGCAGGCTTGAATGCTGCACTGCGAAGCACCGATTCGGATCCGTTCCATTTTAGCCGAACAAATTCTTACATTGGGGTGATGATCGATGACCTCACGTCGCGAGGCGTTACGGAACCGTATCGGATGTTTACGTCGCGCGCGGAGTATCGTCTGACGCTGCGGGCCGATAATGCTGATGCTCGGCTGACACCACTTGGCATGCGGCTTGGCTGCGTCAGCCGTGCACGCGAGCGGCGATTCACAGTCTATCAAGCAGAAGTCGACGCCGGGCGCGCCCAGTTGATGTCGCTGAAGGTGACCCCCAATGAAGCGCGGCGCGCCGGCCTGAACATCAATCTGGATGGTCAGCGCCGGACGGCCTATGATTTATTGTCCTACCCGGACTACGACTTTGCCGCCCTCCGGCGGGTCTGGCCGGATGCTCTGGGCGCGATCCGGCCGACGGTTGCCGAGGCGTTGGAGATAGAGGCGGGCTACTCCGTTTATCTCGACCGGCAGGCTGCGGCCATTGCTGACCAGCAGCGCGACGAGGAACGGCGTATCCCCGATGATTTCGACTACTCTGCGCTTTCCGGCTTGTCGAACGAGCTCAAGACAAAGCTTAGTGCGGCCCGTCCGTTCAACGTCGCGCAGGCAGCCATTGTCGAAGGCATGACGCCCGCCGCTATTGCGCTGTTGCTGGTGCATTTGCGCCGCCGGAGCGGTGCAGAGCGCCAAATTGCCTAACACAAGATTTGAGAGTCTTTGAGAATGGAATTGAACGGTTTGCGTGTTTCACGTGAAACACAGGCACGACTCCAACATTTTGCGGCACTCTTTCAGAAATGGGCAAAAGCCATCAATCTCGTAGCGCCATCGACGCTCGATGATTTGTGGCGGCGTCATATCGCGGACAGCAGCCAGATTTTCCAGATTTACCCCGAGCCAGTTCGCTGGGTCGATCTCGGCAGCGGCGGCGGCTTTCCCGGCGTGATCACCGCAATCTTCCTGGCGGAGCTGCAGGATGGGTGGGTGCATCTTGTCGAAAGCAATCACAAAAAGGCAGCATTTTTGCGAACCGCACTGCGGGAGACAAACGCACGCGGGAGCGTTCACGCGATTCGAATCGAGGATGCCCATGCCGAGATCGGCGAGTGTGGTGCGATTTCAGCCAGAGCCCTCGCCGACCTCGACGGGCTGATCGGCTATGCAGCACCTTGGATGCTTGGCAAGGGAAATTGTCGTGGATTTTTTCACAAAGGCCGGGATTACCTGAGGGAAATCGATGAAGCGCGTGGCCGGTGGGAATTCGATCTGGTAGAACATAAGAGCGCCGTCGAGCAGGAATCCGTGATTTTGGAAATATCGAATCTCCGGCGCTTGGTTTAACAGATCGGATATTGCGGCAATGGCTGGCGAACGACACCGGATAATCACCATCGCAAATCAGAAGGGTGGCGTTGGCAAAACGACCACCGCCATCAACCTGGCAACAGCGTTGGCCGCCATCGGCGAGCGCGTCCTGATCGTGGATCTCGATCCGCAGGGCAATGCCAGCACCGGCCTCGGCATCGACCGTCGCGATCGCAAACTTTCCTCCTATGACCTGATGGTCGGAGAGCGCGGAATCAGCGAGGTGACGCTGGAAACTGCCGTTCCCAACCTCTTCATCGTGCCATCGACCATGGATCTGCTCGGCATCGAGATGGAAATCTCGCAGCAGAGCGATCGCGTCTTTAAATTGCGGAAGGCACTGTCGTCCGCCGAAGCCATGGCATTTTCCTATATCCTTCTCGATTGCCCGCCTTCGTTCAATCTGCTGACGATGAATGCGATGGCGGCGGCCCATTCGGTGCTGGTACCGCTGCAATGCGAATTTTTCGCGCTCGAGGGACTGAGCCAACTGCTCGAAACCGTCAGCCAGGTGCGTCGGACGGTCAACCCGCGGCTGGATATCCAGGGCATCGTCCTGACGATGTTCGATGCTCGCAACAATCTTGCCCAACAGGTGGTCAATGACGTGCGCACGCATCTCGGCGAGAAGGTTTATCATACGTTAATTCCGCGCAATGTCCGGGTGTCCGAAGCCCCGTCCTACGGCAAGCCGGCCATTCTCTATGATCTGAAATGCGCGGGCAGCCAGGCCTATCTGCAGCTGGCCTCTGAGGTCATTCAGCGGGAGCGCCAGAGACTGGCTGCGTAAAATCATTTCAGGATGCAGGTGAGTGTAGATCATGAATGACGATGTATCGAAAAGGCGATTGGGCCGTGGTCTTGCGGCGTTGATTGGTGAAATGGATCAACCTGTTCCGGTGGAGGCTGAGCGAACTGTCAGCGCCGATCGGATGATCCCGATAGAATTCGTCAGTCGCAACCCCCGCAATCCCCGTCGTTTTTTCGACGACACCGAGTTGCACGATCTTGCCAGCTCCATCCGTCAACACGGCATCGTGCAGCCGATCGTGGTGCGCACGATGGAGCGGGACCGCTATGAAATCATCGCCGGCGAACGGCGATGGCGGGCAGCGCAGCTTGCCGGCCTGATCGAAATCCCGGTGATTATCCGTGACGTCGACGACAAGACGGCGCTTGAGATTGCTATTGTCGAGAACGTGCAGCGCGCGGATCTCAATCCTCTGGAAGAGGCCCTTGGCTACGAGCAGCTCATCGCGGAATATGGCTATACCCAGAATGATCTCGGCGAAATTATCGGCAAAAGCCGCAGCCATGTGGCCAACTCGCTGCGTTTGCTGAAACTACCGGATCCGGTTCGCGATCTGTTGGCCGCCGGCAGTCTTTCGGCCGGCCATGCGCGCGCGCTGGTGTCGACCCCCGATCCGGCAAGCCTTGCCCGCACGATCGTTGCCAAGGGCATGTCGGTGCGTGATGCCGAAAAGCTGGCGCAGAACAATATCAAGGCGCAATCGGAGCCGCAGCAGACGGCCTCGCGCCGCGATCAAAAGGACTCGGATACGCTGGCGCTGGAACGCACGCTGTCCGATGCCCTCGGGCTCGAGGTGTCAATCAATCACAAAACCAGCGGCGGCCAGATCAAAATTTCCTACAAGTCGCTTGAGCAGCTCGAGGAAGTCTGCCGCTTGCTGGAACGGCGATAATCACGCCGACTTGCGGCCAGATTGCAGGGTGGTGGAGAGAAGTGTTTGCATCGCAACGCTGTCTTCCAGCACCTGCCGACGCCGGCTCTGAAGAATAGCCGCCTGCAGACGGTTGGATTCACGCGCGATGCTTTCCGCGGACCACTGGCGAAGCGCCTGCTCTAGGATCGGCTTGCGGCGAAAATGCAGATGTCGTCCCATTGTATGCATCACCTGCGGCGCCTGTAGGCGCTTTTCTTCCATCTCTGCACGCATGGTATCGAGAAGCTGGAACTGCTTCAGGCAGGCCTGAAGCACGAGAAAAATCGCTGTTTTTGAACTGCTGATCTTCTGCATGGCGTGGAGGAAGCCGTTGAGATCGCCGCCCAGGATGGCGTCGACGGCATCATCAACGGAGGTCGCGCTGGCATCGCCGATTATTTCGGTAACGTGATGTTCTTCGACCGTATCAAGGCCGCGGCAGTAGAGGGCGAGTTTGCGCACTTCATTGCGTGAGGCGATGCGATCGCCGCCGATCAAGGCGATCAGCGCTTGGCGCGCCGCCGGTGTAATGCCGAGCTTTTCCGCCCCGAGTTCGGCATCGATCAAGCCGTTCAAGGCGCGGCTGTCATCGGCATAAGACGGTACCGTCATGACGGCTCGCGCGGCTTCCGCTGTCTTGCGCAGCAGCGATCCCTTTTTCAGATCGCCGGCCTCGACGATCAGATAGGTGGCCTCGAGCGGTTTTTCAGCCAGGTGCGCCAGCGAATCGACAAGGTATTTTTCGTTGGCGGCGCCGCGGATCCAGATGAGTTTTTCGCCGCCGAACAGCCCGATGGATTGCGCCTCGTCAACCAGTCGCCCGGGATCCTTCTGCAAATCGGCGATATCGAGTTTTGTCAGCGAAAAAGGATCGTTCAGCGCGACGCCGGTCTTGCCGGCGAGTTGACCGGCGCGCTCGGACACCAGACCCCGATCCGGGCCATAAATGACGAAAATCCGGTAGTTCTGCGCCGATTTCTGCAGAAAGGTCTCGAACTCGTGCGACTTTATCTCCGCCATCTGCCCGCCCTCAGCGGCTGAGGGCAGCAGCGAGATCGGCGCCTACGAATTCCGCCGTCTGATCGGCGGCGCGATTCTCCGCATCTCGGATCGCCCTTTGCTTGGCAAATTCCTGCTCGGAGAAGTCCACCAGTGAGGTCGCCTGGCGGCTCCCGGCCTTGATGACGCGACCGTCGGCGACAGCGCTCAGCGTATAAGTGACGGTGACGGTCACACGGCCGGCGCGCGAGGTATCGCCGGATTGCCGCAGAAGCGTATCGGCGACGCTCGACGTGGTCCGCAATTCGACGTGATATTGCGGATTTGCCGTTTCGCCGGCGCCGCGCGACGCCAGGAAGATCAGCCGGTTGCGGACCTGCTGTCCGACGCGGCCGGATGCCTCGGAAAAGCCGACCGAGGACAGCTTTTCGGTGACGCCCGAGCTCTCGGAATAAAGCGGCCGGACTTGGCAGGCTGACAGCAATGCCGAGGCGGCAAGGATCATGGCGATGCCGGCATTGCGGGCCAGCTTGCGGGTGATATCAGACGACAATGTTCACAATCCTTTGGGGAACCACGATGATCTTCTTCGGCGCCTGACCGTTCAGCACGTTCTTCACCGCATCTAGTTCCAGCACGGCGTTGGTGACGGCATTCTGATCGGCATCGCGAGAAATTGTCAATTCGGCGCGCTTCTTGCCGTTGATCTGCACGGGCAGCACAACGTCGTTTTCAACGACGAGCGCTTCGACAAAACGCGGCCAGTCGGTGCGGGCAAGCAGCTCCGTATTGCCGAGCGTGGCCCAGCATTCCTCTGCAAGATGCGGCGTCATCGGCGCGACAAGTTGGACCAGGATCTCGGCAGCATCACGCACGGCGGCACGATAGGCGATATCGCCCTCGCCCGCCGCAACTTTCGTCAGCGGCGCAGCAAGTGCGTTGACAAGCTCGTAGATGCGGGCGACTGCCTTGTTGAACCAGAGCTTGTCATAGTCGTTCTGAACCGCTTTGAGCGTCTTGTGCGCCGCCTGCGAGATTGCCAGCGCCTCGCCCTCGCTCGCCGGTGCGGCCTCAACGGCGGACAGGACACCGGCAGCTTCGGAAATCAGCCGCCACAGGCGCTGAGTGAAACGATGCGCACCTTCGACACCCGCCTCGGACCAGATGACGTCGCGCTCCGGCGGCGAATCGGACAGCACGAAGAAGCGGGCGGTATCGGCGCCATAGGAGGCGATGATATCGTCGGGATCCACGACGTTCTTCTTCGATTTCGACATCTTCTCGATAGAGCCGATGGCGACCTCCTCGCCTGTCGCCAGCAGCAGGGCCCGGCGCTTGCCATCGATCTCCTCGATGCGGATATCGGCGGGAGCCACCCATTCACGGCCGGCGCCGGCGCTGCGGCTGTAGGTCTCATGAACGACCATGCCCTGGGTGAACAGGCCCTTGAAGGGTTCGCTCGCGGCGACGTGACCGGTCTCGCGCATGGCGCGGGTAAAGAAGCGCGAATAAAGCAGATGCAGGATCGCGTGCTCGATGCCGCCGATATATTGATCGACCGGCAGCCAACGATTAGCCGCCTCAGGATCGGTCGGCTTTGCTTCCCACGGCGCGGTGAAGCGGGTGAAATACCAGCTCGAATCGACGAAGGTGTCCATCGTGTCGGTTTCGCGGCGGGCATCCTTGCCGCAATTGGGGCAGGCGACGTGACGCCAGGTCGGATGGCGGTCGAGCGGGTTGCCCGGCTGGTCGAAGGTCACGTCTTCCGGCAGTTTCACCGGCAGGTCCTTTTTCGGCACTGGCACGACGCCGCAGGCATCGCAATGGATGACCGGGATCGGGCAGCCCCAATAGCGCTGACGCGAAATGCCCCAGTCGCGCAGGCGGAAATTGATCTTCCGCTCACCCTGGGGCGTATTGCCGAGCGAAGCGGCCGACAGCCGGTCGGCAACGATATTGAAGGCTTCTTCGGTCGTCTTGCCGTCGAGGAAGCGAGAATTGATCATGACGCCATCGCCGTCATAGGCGGTATCGCCGACGGAAAAGCTCGCAGCGTCGCCATCCCTCGGCATGACCACGGGCACGACCGGCAGGCCGTATTTGCGGGCGAAATCGAGGTCGCGCTGGTCGCCGGAGGGGCAGCCGAAGATCGCGCCCGTGCCGTAATCCATCAGCACGAAATTGGCGATATAGACCGGCAGCTCCCAGGCGGGATCGAGCGGATGGCGGACCCGGATGCCGGTGTCCAGGCCCTTCTTTTCAGCAGTCTCGAGTGCTGCAAGCGAGGTGCCGGCGCGGCGGCATTCCTCGCAGAAGGCCTCGATCTCGACATTCTTTGCGGCCGCGTCCTTGGCCAGCGGATGGTCGGCGGCAATCGCCAGGAAGGAGGCGCCGAACAGCGTATCAGGACGGGTCGTATAGACGGTAATCTCGGTCTCGCCGGCCGGCGCCGTTTCCGGCACGATCTCCCAGCGCACCGTCAGACCTTCCGAGCGGCCGATCCAGTTCTTCTGCATCAGTCGGACTTTTTCCGGCCACTGGTCGAGCGTATCCAGCGCGTCCAGCAGGTCCTGGCTGAAATCGGTGATCTTGAAAAACCATTGCGTCAGTTCACGCTGTTCGACCAGCGCGCCGGAACGCCAGCCGCGGCCGTCGATCACCTGTTCGTTGGCGAGCACCGTGTTGTCGACCGGATCCCAATTTACCTTCGACTGCTTGCGGTAGACCAGGCCCTTCTCGAGGAAATCCACGAAGAGATGCTGCTGGTGCTGGTAATAGTCGACGTCGCAGGTGGCGAATTCGCGGCTCCAGTCCAATGAAAGCCCCATGGCCTTCAACTGCGCCCTCATCGAGGCGATGTTCTGGTAGGTCCAAGAGGCGGGGTGGACGCCGCGCTCCATGGCGGCGTTTTCCGCCGGCATGCCGAACGCGTCCCAGCCCATCGGGTGCAGCACGTTATAGCCGCGGGCGCGCTTGTAGCGGGCAACGACATCGCCCATGGCGTAGTTGCGGACATGGCCCATATGGATGCGCCCCGACGGATAGGGGAACATTTCGAGGACGTAATATTTTTCGCGCGGATCGGCGTTGTCGGTCTCGAAGACCTTGTCTTCGTTCCATTTCTGCTGCCAGCGGGGCTCGGCATCGCGCGGATTATAACGTTCGGTGGCCATTGTATTCGAAATTCCGGAAAATCAGGGGAGGTTGGTCGAGACCTTCACCATGAAACCACCTTAGCGTCAAGTTTTGCAGGCGCTGCAAGCGCCCGATCTTCGTCCCGGCCGGGCGATTTCGCGGCAGCGGGTCTTGGCAAGCACAGAATGGCTGGCTAGTTCATTGCCTTCACTCTCATGCGGAAATGTCGAGGCAGAACGATGGAACTTCAAGAGCGCCTGAACGACGTACGGTCAAGGATTGCCGCCGCGGAACGCGCGGCCGGTCGTCCGGCCGGCTCCGTTCGGCTCGTTGCGGTGTCGAAGACCTTCGAGGCGGAGGCGATCCGCCCGGCCATCGAAGCCGGGCAGCGCGTCTTCGGTGAGAACCGGGTGCAGGAGAGCCAGGGCAAGTGGCCGGCGCTGAAAGCCGAATATCCCGACATCGAGCTGCATCTGATCGGGCCGCTGCAATCGAACAAGGCGGCGGACGCGGTGGCGCTTTTCGACGTGATCGAGTCCGTCGATCGGGAAAAGATTGCCCGGGCCCTTGCCGAGGAGATGAAACGGCAAGGCAAAACACCGCGGCTCTACGTCGAGGTCAACACCGGGTTGGAGCCGCAGAAGGCCGGCATCGCGCCTGACGACACGCCGGCCTTCGTCTCGCTTTGCCGCGACGAGCTCGGTCTTTCCATCGAGGGCCTGATGTGCATTCCGCCGGCCGAGGAAAATCCCGGGCCGCATTTCGCCCTGCTGGCAAAGCTCGCGTCGAAATGCGGCGTTGAGAAACTCTCCATGGGCATGTCGGGCGATTACGAGACGGCGATCGCCTTCGGCGCCACCAGTGTCCGCGTCGGATCGGCGATTTTCGGCGCGCGCTGATACGCTGCTTTGGTCGGGCTTCCCGTTCCCCTCCCCTCTCCCTAGATTAACATCGAGGCTTGCATGTCCTGGGGAGGAGCAGATGCAGAACGGCTATCATCAGGCCTATGCGGCCTGGAAACGCGATCCCGAAGCCTTCTGGCGCGAAGCCGCCGCCGAGATCGACTGGTTCAAGCCGCCGGAGCGGGTGTTTTCGCCTGATGACGGTATTTACGGCCGCTGGTTTGCGGGGGCGGAAACCAATACCTGCCACAATTGCCTGGACCGGCATGTCGCGGCCGGACGCGGCAGTGAGACGGCCATCATCTTCGACAGCGCCATGACCGGCGAGAAGCGCCGCTTCTCATATGACGAGGTCCTCGGCGAGGTGAAGGCCATCGCCGCGACGCTGCTGGCGCTCGGCATCGGCAAAGGCGACCGCGTCATCCTCTATATGCCGATGCTGCCGCAGGCAGTGTTTTCCATGCTTGCCTGCGCTCGTATCGGCGCGGTCCATTCCGTCGTATTCGGCGGCTTTGCCGCCAGTGAGCTTGCGGCCCGTATCGACGACAGCGGCGCCAGGCTGGTGATCACCGCGAGCTGCGGGCTCGAGCCCGGCCGCGTCGTCGCCTATAAGCCGCTGGTCGATCAGGCGATCGAGCTTGCCCGGATGAAGCCTGAGCGCTGCCTGGTGCTGCAGCGGCCGCAGCTTCAGGCAGAACTCGTCGGCGGCCGTGATGAGGATTTCGAAGCGGCGGTGGCGCCCCACCGTGGCGCCGAGCTGGCCTGTGTTTCCGTCAAGGCGACCGATCCGCTCTATATCCTCTATACCTCCGGCACCACCGGCCAGCCGAAGGGAGTGGTGCGCGACAATGGCGGGCACTTGGTCGCGCTGAACTGGTCGATGCGGAATATCTATGGGCTGAAGCCGGGCGAAGTCTTCTGGACGGCGTCCGATATCGGCTGGGTCGTCGGTCATTCATATATCGTCTACGCACCGTTGATATCGGGCGTGACGACCTTGATCTTCGAGGGAAAGCCGGTCGGCACGCCCGATGCCGGCGCATTTTGGCGCGTTGTTGCAGAGCATGATGTGCGCGTGCTCTTCACGGCGCCGACCGCCTTTCGTGCCATCCGGCGAGAGGATGGGGACGGCGAACTGATCGCGCGCTACAGGATGCCCAATTTGCGGGCGCTGTTTCTTGCCGGCGAGCGGGCGGACCCGGAGACTTTGAAATGGGCCGAACGCATGCTCGCCATCCCCGTCATCGACCACTGGTGGCAGACGGAGACGGGCTGGCCGATCGCCGCAAATCCGCTCGGCCTTGGTGCCCTGCCGGTCAAACATGGTTCGCCGGCGCTGCCGATGCCGGGTTATGAAGTTGCGGTGCTCGACGATGCCGGCCATCCGATCGAGGCGGGAACGCTCGGCAATATCGTCATCAGGCTGCCCCTGCCGCCCGGCTGCCTGCCGACCCTCTGGCATGCGGACGACCGTTTTCGATCGGCCTATCTCGATGAGTTTCCCGGTTATTATAAGACCGCCGACGCCGGCTATGTCGATGAGGACGGCTATCTCTTCATCATGTCGCGCACCGACGACATCATCAATTGCGCCGGTCATCGGCTCTCGACCGGTGCGATGGAGGAGGTCTGCGCGCGGCATCCCGATGTCGCCGAATGCGCTGTCATCGGTGTCATCGATGCGCTGAAGGGTCAGGCGCCTTGCGGTTTCCTGGTGCTGAAACGGAGTGTCGCTCGCGAATCGGCAGCAATCGAATCAGAGGTGGTGGCGATGATTCGCGATCAGATCGGGCCTGTCGCCGCCTTCAAGACGGCCATTACAGTGAACCGATTGCCGAAGACGCGATCGGGCAAGATCCTGCGCGGGACCATGCAGAAAATTGCCGACGGCATACCATGGAAAATGCCTGCGACCATTGATGATCCGGCGATTCTGGAGGAGATCGCCGAGGCGCTGCGCAAGCGCGGTTTCGGCTCTCTGCCGATGTAAATTAAGGATTCTATAAGCTCAATTGAGGAATTGTTAACCAAGTTGCGCAAGGATTTGTTAACGGCAAAGGCTTGCACATGAGGCTTTGCATGACGCAGTCGCCGTTACCGGCCTGCTGCATAATTCCTTAAGTCGGAATCGATTTAGGAGAAAATTCTGCAGCAGTTGAAGTGCTACAGTGTCCTTTGCGCGTCTGAAGGACGCGCGGCGCGTAGTCCGGAATGCCCCTTTCTCCTGTTGTGGAACGGATCATGACGAGCATCCTCACCAACAACGCTGCCATGGCAGCGCTGCAGACTTTGCGCGGCGTAAACGATAGCCTCAAGGACACCCAGGGTCGCGTTTCCTCCGGTTATCGTGTCGAGAAGGCTGCCGACAATGCCGCATATTGGTCGATCGCAACGACCATGCGTTCCGACAACCTGGCGCTTTCCGCCGTCTCCGACGCCCTCGGCCTCGGTGCGGCCAAGGTCGACACCGCCTATGCGGCCATGGACAGCGCCCTAGACGTCGTCAGCGAAATCAAGGCGAAGATCGTCGCCGCCACGGAAAAGGGCGTCGACAAGACGAAGATCCAGCAGGAACTCGACCAACTGCAGGAGCAGCTGCTCAGCATCGCCCAGTCCGCCTCCTTCTCCGGGGAAAACTGGGTGGCCGGCGCTTCCGGCACGAAGAGCGTCGTCTCCTCCTTCGTCCGTGACGGCAGCAATGCCGTGTCGGTGAAGATGACCGACTACGTGCTCGATTCAGGAACGCTCGGCAATGTGCTCTTCGGCATGACCAGCACGGGTGCGATCGAGACGAGCAGCGGCATTATCGGCACCGCTTTTAACGGCACTTATGGCGGCACCGTCATCGTCATGCCGTCAATCTATGATCTCGACATTACCGGTTTTACCCAGGGTCAACTCGACTCAGCCTTGACCGGGATCGAACTGGTTCTCGGCGCCATGACCGCTGCCGGCTCGGCTCTGGGATCGATCTCGACGCGCATCCAGCTGCAGGAGAATTTCGTCAGCGGCCTTCACGATTCGATCGACTCGGGCATCGGTCGCCTGGTCGATGCCGATATGGAAGAGGAATCGAGCAAGCTCTCTGCATTGCAGACGCAGCAGCAGCTTGGCATCCAGTCGCTTTCGATTGCCAATAGCTCGGCACAGAACGTCCTCACCCTGTTCCGCAGCTAAATCGAAGCAGGCAATCCGCAACAAAAACCCCGCCGGTCAGCTCATACCGGCGGGGTTTTTCATGAGATCGTCGATCTCTCAGTAGTGATCGTCGTCGTCCTCGTCCTTCGGGGCCGAGCGGAGCGAGCTCAGCTTGCGGAAGACGGCATCGGCGTCGATTTCCTTTTCCTTTTCTTCCTCGCGCTCGTAGCTCGGGGTCAGGCGCTCGGTTTCCTGCGCCGATTGCAGCGTCGCGCCGAGTTCGGCGGCGGTCGGTAGCGGACGGCCCTTGGAGGCCTTTTCCACTTCCATGTCGAGGTCGATCTGGCTGCAGAGGCCGAGCGTCACCGGATCCATCGGCGCCAGGTTGGCGGAGTTCCAGTGAGTGCGCTCGCGGATTTGCTCGATCGTCGATTTCGTCGTGCCGACGAGGCGGGAAATCTGCGCGTCCTTCAGTTCCGGATGATTGCGAACGAGCCAGAGAATGGCGTTCGGGCGATCCTGGCGCTTGGAAACCGGCGTATAGCGCGGGCCGCGGCGCTTGGATTCCGGCACGCGCACCTTCGGCTCGGAAAGCTTCAGCTTGTGGTTCGGATTGGCTTCGGCGCGGGCGATCTCGTCGCGCGAGAGCTGTCCCGTCGAGATCGGATCAAGGCCCTTGATGCCCTGCGCCGCTTCGCCGTCGGCGATTGCCTTGACCTCGAGCGGATGCAGTTTGCAGAACTGCGCGATCTGATCGAAAGACAACGCCGTGTTGTCGACAAGCCAGATGGCGGTCGCCTTCGGCATGAGCAATGTTTGAGCCATGGATATAGTCCTTCTATCGTCCGCGCCGGTCGCGGTCCGTGGATTGTCACCACAATGTCCGGGAAATATGCCGCTATATAACCGGACTGTCGCAGAATTGCAATTCTTCCGAAATCAAATGACCTTTGTCTAATTGCCGTGGCGATGCGACCTGCTATGAATTGCCCTGATTTGAAGTCCGGGCTCATAAATTGCTTGGCCCGTCGCATGTCCCATGAGGAGGAGTTGCATGTCGGAGAAGATCCATCCGGTGCCGAAGTCGGTGAAGGCGCGTGCCCTGATCGATAAGGAGAAGTACCTGAAATGGTACGAGGAGAGCGTCGAGGATCCGGACAAGTTCTGGGGCAAGCACGGCAAGCGGATCGACTGGTTCAAGCCCTATACCAAAGTCAAGAACACCTCCTTTACCGGCAAGGTCTCGATCAAGTGGTTCGAGGATGGCCAGACGAACGTCTCCTATAACTGCATCGACCGCCATCTGAAGACGAATGGCGACCAGGTGGCGATCATCTGGGAAGGCGACAATCCCTATATCGACAAGAAGATCACCTATAACGAGCTCTACGAGCACGTCTGCCGGATGGCGAACGTCTTGAAGAAGCACGGCGTCAAGAAGGGCGATCGCGTCACCATCTATATGCCGATGATTCCCGAAGCGGCTTACGCGATGCTCGCCTGCGCCCGCATCGGCGCGGTGCATTCGGTCGTCTTCGGCGGCTTCTCCCCCGAGGCCCTGGCGGGACGCATCGTCGACTGTGAATCCACTTTCGTCATCACCTGCGACGAAGGTC
>NZ_RQIH01000025.1 GCF_003939025.1 Rhizobium sophoriradicis | reverse complement strand
GAAAACCTCGAACTGATCGAAGAAGTGACCGCAAACTCGGACAACATCTCCGAAGGCGAACTGGTTTACGTCGGCGATGGCAGTGAAGACGGCACGAAGGGTCTGACCGAGAATGGCATCGAAGAACTTCAAAGCCTACTCGCCGACATCAGGACGTGGGACGGCGGTATCCGCGAGTTCCTCATCGACACACAGTGCGATCCCGAAATAATCGACCGCATCATGGCCGATGAGATGAAACGCGGCCTATAGATTCCATCTCTCGACACCCGAAAATGCGTTCGCCGGACGCTTACGAACTAGCAGCACGCGGAGAAACCTCGTCAGGAGCAGAATACCTGGGCCGTCGCACAATCGCCGGGGTCGGAGTGCCAACATATCAAAGATCGGCCGGCGCGGGATCGGATCGGGACTGTGCTGACTTCTCTTCATCGGCTGAAGCACAGCGATTCTTTCTGTCGGCAGGTGGCCCCTTTGTGGACCCCCACGGGCTAGACCGGGATGGCGATGGTTATGCCTGTGAGTTCGGACAAACGCTGCGCGCCAGTGCAGTGCGCCACAAAACAACGTCGCCAACGCCTGCGCGCAAAATGGCCACTATCCGAAGCTCCGACCAATGCTTCGTTGGCCCGAGAGGCGGGACCTATACGATCACGGCAAGTGGCAATAAAAACTACGGCGGCTGTTGAGGTGAGGAAGCCGACGCAAAAAATCTTCTCGCCAATCAATTCACCGGCGCCCTCGCTAACTCATTGATAGTAGCCCCCTCCTGTGCCAATCAATTCACCAGTGAATTAAACCATTGAAAATAAGCAGCTTTTCGCTCTTGACGGGATCGTGGGGCGGGAGTCTAACGGTGTCGTTCCGGCCGGGACAAAACTTCAACTGGGGCATAGTTCAACATCATGAGAATGCAAATCTTCAAACGGACACCGTGGTTCGAGGCATACTTCGAGATCGAGGAGAGGCGCATCCTTAAACGCTTCTTTGACCGCCTTAGCGAGGGCAATGATCACCAATTCTGGATTGGTCGGTGCTACTTGGCCTTCCACGTCTATCGCCGCAAGGTGCAGGCCGGAGACACAGACGCGGCCACCGCCTGAGAGCCGAAGCCCACCGGCAGCCCCGTAGAGGTTCTGCGGGGCGGCACTACTGGCTCCCGCAATGCGGCGTCACTTTGCCCAAGCCTTAGGATTACCCTTGCTTTGTATGAGGGCCTTTGCCTTGGCGGCAAGCTTCGCTTTCTTGTTGTCGACCAACTCAGAGAGAGCACCTTCCAGAATCTCAAACGCGTCCAGCAACGCTTTCTGATCGCTCTGGCCAGCGTGGCTACCGTGATTGCCGACGAAGCGCAGAGCATCTAATGCGTCTTTGTGGCCTGGTTTCATCTTTTCGAACTCAGTGATGCGTTCTGAAAGATTTAAGGCGTGGTTTTTTTCCTTGTTGCCTTTGCCTTCAACGGGAACGTCGAAGTGATCCATCAGGCGCTCGACAAAAATGCGCAGGCGGTTGGCGGCTGCAGCTTTGTCTACCCAGTAGAGTTCGAACGCTAATTCCAGGTGCTCAGCACATTCAGAGGGAAGTTCTCCCGAAACCTCGATGATGTGGGGTGCGGGGTAGATGTGTCGGACGATAAGGGATTCTCCCAAGCATTGTTCGTGACTTTCGTGATCCTCGTACGTCCACAACCGCTTAGTGCCGGCAACTGTTACCACCTCTCCACACTCATCGCATTTTAGCAACGCTACAAAACTCTCTCGAACCCATTCGGGCTCCCATTCCAGATGGTCCTGACGCTCGCTTTTCGATTCCTCAGTCTCTTCGCTGTGCGGGAACCCGCCCATCGCAACTAAAGACCCGCTTTCGCACTTCGGACATGGCCACTTCGGGAGGTTCGAAAACCTGTCATTCCAAAGGTCCCTTTTCATACATTCCTCCGCAATTGCCTTGAAGCGTTAGCGGAGTCGGGAGAGTCGATCTAGTGGGTCTGGTGCTGCGATGTTGCCAGACTGGCGAAGGACCAATTTCGTTTAAGACTATATAGCCAGCCTGCGTTGAGGATGGCCGATTTCGGACCGCCTGAGGACGCAAATCAATTACCACCCACTTAAGGAGAACCCGAGGAGGGAAGACCACTTTTCAATTACCCCTCACTTAAGGAGAACTCCGAGAGGGAGACCAAGAATAAAGGGTGAGGAGAGGAGCCTGATGAAAAAAGGGGTCTCTCTCCGAATGATCTTTATGAAGGGGGGAAGGTGGAAGAACCCTCATCCACCAACACCAAATCCCCAAAGGAAACCTCGAAGGAAACCTAAAGGGCAAACGAGTACCTCCTCGTAATCAACCGCACTGTCCATCATGGACGCTCGACTTCCGAGAGTGCGCTGATCGACTGAAATCTCAGCCGGTCTTTCGTTCTCGTGGCTGTGGTAGCCCCGGCCCCCTTGTCGCACTACTGCCGACGAGGGGGGCGGTCTTTAACCCGGCCGCGCTGATCGCTCACCACCACAAAACCATGAGAACCCAAATGCACAACGAACCGCATACCAATGGCGGCGACGGTGAATTAATCCCGTTGAGCCGCATTCATATCCTGTCTTATCAGTCCGCCCTGATACGTTTCACGATGATCGACAGCCAGCCTTGGTTTATCGCTACGGATGTCTGTAAAGCGATTGGCGCGTACAATCCGCGCCAGGGAGCTGCCCACTATGTGAGGGCAGTCTCAGACGATAGCAAGGCGCTGCGCCGGCTGCAGACCCAGGTCAAAGGCGTGTCAGCTGTGCTGACCGTATCCCGAGATGGACTCGACAAACTGCTCTGGTTGGCGCTGCATAGCGTTACCAAAGCTTGGTCTGTTCTGTCGTCGGTTGACGCCCAGGTCTCCGTTGTTGTCAGCAGGGGGGCCTCCGATGTGTGACCCCGGCTCGATGATTGGGTTAGCTGTCGGAGCCGCTGCGCAAGCGTTCCAGTACCGGAGTGACGTAGCCGCTGCGGAAGAGCAGAATAAACTTTACCGACAGAATGCCGCCCGGGCCAACCAGAATGCCCGCGATCAGATGTTCCAGACCCAGCAGCGCATGCTGCAGGAGCAGGAGAAAGCTGGTGCCGAAAAGGCGGACAACCTCAAAGAGGCCCGCGAGGCCAAGGCAACGGCGACCGTAGCGGCTGGCGAGAGTGGCGTGTCTGGTCTTTCCGTTGACGCCCTCCTGGCCGAGTTCGATGGCCGCGCTTCCCTAGCGAATGACCGCATCGACCAGAACACCGACTGGACCCTCAACCAGCTCAGCAACGAGATGAAGGGCATCCGCTCGAACGCCGAAGACCGCATCAACTCAGTCCAGCGGTCAGCCAAGCCGTCCTTGTTCGATGCGGGCCTCAGGATCGCTGGGAAGGGTATCGATTCCTACAACGACTACAAGCGAGCTGAGCTTGAGGCCCGTCGCGGCCGATAATCCTACGCCTCGCATACTCTGTGCGAGGGCTCTTTCCTACCACCACCACAGCTAACGAGTAAGCCCATGAACTTCCCCCGTATCAACACCATGACCACCGAAATGCACACCGGAGAAGTGCAGCGTCTCCGATTTGTCCTGCTCAACGGCAGCGCTGCGTATTTCCTCGCCAAGGATATCGGCTCCCTCATTGGTCTTAGAGCCGATGACGATGGCGACTATCGCTCCGTCCTCGGACAGTTCGGCATCAGCTTTTTCGACGCCGTCGTTTCTGACCACACCGGCCCCATCGGCTCCCACGCGCTGATCACAGAGCACGACTACAGGCAACTCATCTCGGAAGCCGCCAAGCGTTTGGTAACAGCATAAGGAACCCTCATGGCCGACATCAGGTCTATCATCACCGATGCTGCAGCCCGCTATGGCGTCGACCCCGAATACGCCCTCAAGACGGCCCAGATCGAAAGCGGTCTCAACCCCCACGCTCAGAACAAAGGCTCCTCCGCAGGGGGCCTTTTTCAGTTCATTGACAGCACCTGGGGGAAGTACGGTAAGGGCGCGTCGAAGTACGATGCCTACGCCTCTGCAGACGCCTTCATGCGCTTCACGGTGGACAATCAGAACTACCTCAAGAAGAAGCTCGGCCGTGACCTGTCGAACGGCGAACTTTACCTCGCTCATCAGCAGGGGGCGGGCGGTGCGTTGAACCTCCTGGCCAACCCGAACGCCATGGCAGTCGACCTTATCGGCCGTGCTGCAGTGATCGGGAACGCCGGCCAGACGGGTATGACAGCCTCTGAGTTCGCCAGCCTCTGGACCAAGAAGATGGACGGTACCACGGTCGGCAATGGCCCATCAGGCATCGTCATGCCGGGATCAATGGGAAACTCTCAGAACCCTGGTGACTACTCGGTCCACGATCAGGGCCGCATCAGCGCTTCCGATGTCGTGCCCACGATGAACCTCACGCGGGCCGAAGAGGTCCAGCAGGAAAGGGACCGTATCGCCGCTCAGCCGTCCTATGGGGACGCTATCGCAACCGCCGTGAAGGACGAGTGGTCGGTACTGACACCCTTCCGCGCGTTGGGCCACTACGATCCTGAGCCGGACTACAAGCTCACCAAGGAGAAGCTCGAAGCCTTCGGCCGGAACATCCCAGACGATTACCTCGACGAGTTCGAGGACGCGGTCTCTGATGAGCATGCTGAGGCCATCCGCAACAGGCTCCTGACGCAGCTCGAAGACAACCAGGAGATCGCCTCTCTGGGCACTGCAGGCACGATCATCTCGATGGGCGCTGCCTTGACTGACCCAGGCGCTATCGCTGCCACGGCAGCCATCGGCGCGGTGACGGGCGGCTTCGGCGTACCGGCTGCGGTCGCTGCTCGCCTCGGTCGAGTTGGCTTGGTAGGGCTCGCTGCCGCTGAGGGCGTGGCCGGCAACCTCGCCACTGACATCCCCCTGGCGGCTGTCGACCCGACCCGTGACGTGTCCTTCGACGATCTCAAATACAGCATTGGCACCGGCCTCGTCATGGGCGGTACGATGGGGGCCTTCAGGCGCAACCCGATGTTCAACGAAGAGGCCAAGCAAGTGGCCCGTCTTGGGGAGCAGATGCGGAATGAGGCACTGGCCCCGTCGAACCCCGGCTCGGTCGGTGCAGCGGCAGCCATGGGCGACAACTTCACCCGCTCCGATACCTCGAACCTGATCGACGACTTCAAGCGCCTCGACCCCAAGGGCAAGTTCCTCAACTGGCGCGTCGACACTGTGGGCCAGCTCATGGCCTCAAAGAACCCGATGGCCCAAGCCGTGGCTCGATACCTCGGTGAGGATGGCGTTAGGGCCGCAAAGGGGAGCGGAGTGGTGACCGAGATCGCCGCAACCGAGCGCATGCAGCGCCGGCTTCGAGTGGCCCAGATCAACTGGTACCGGGGCTATGGCGATGCGTGGAAGAAGTTCCGCAAGGCCAATGGCATCAGCGCCTTCAACAGCAAGGATGCCGAGCTAAGGTTCAAGGAGCAGATCGCTGACTACATCCGCGAGGAGAGCCCCTCCGTGCGCGCTCAGTTCCCCGCTGAGGTGAAGCAGGCAGCGGGCGCATTCCAGTCGGAGATGAAGTCCTTCTGGCATGAAGCTCAGAAGCTGGGCATCACGAGGTCGGAGCATGGGGTGGAGAACTACTTCCCCCGCTACGCTCACCTCGCCAAGGCCACCAAGCTGATCAAAGAGGTCGGCTACAGCATGGACCGCAAGGGTGGCCTCACAGACCTCTTCGCAGGAGCCATCCTGAAGAAGCAGCCAGGGCTGGAGCCGCAGATCGCCAAGCGCATGGGCTACGCCATCCTCGACCGCTTTCAGAAGCTCAGCTCGGGGGAGGAGATGTTCGGCTCTGGTCACCTCGGCTTCGACCTCGTCGACCTTGAGGCGGAACTGAAGAACTACCTCTCGGATGACGAGATCGCCAACGTTAAGGCGTGGGCATCGCGCAACGAGAAGAAGGCCGATGAGGCGTCTGGACCGGCCCGCATGAAGGCCCGCATCATGCTCGACGAGAACCACTTCGGTGAGGTCTGGGACAAGCATGGCGCTCCACGTCAGGTCAGCATCTCTGACTTCTACGTCAAAGACCCGCACACGGCTTTCCAGCTCTACGCGCGCAACATGAGCGGACAGCTCGCTATGGCCCGCATCCAAGTTCGCGACCCTGAGACCGGCAGCCTGCTGATCGACGGGATCAAGAACGGGAACGACTGGCTGAAGCTGAAGAACCAGATCAAGTCGGTGGGCGAGGCGACCGGCGCTAACAACACGCTGGATGAGAAGAACCTCGACTTCCTTTACTCGGCCATTACCGGCACCCCCCTGGCTGGTATCGATAGGGGCTCCGATGGGGCGACCTTCCTGCGCATGCTGAGGGACTTCAACTTCCTCCGTCTGATGGGTCAGGTCGGCTTCTCGCAGGTTCCTGAGTTCGGCCGTGTGGTCGCCCAGGCCGGGATCAAAACCACTTTCCAAGCGGTTCCTTCCTTCCGCCACCTGCTCGACATGGCCCGCTCGGGCAAGATGACCGACGAAGTGGCCGAGGAGCTGGACGCTATGGGAGCCTTCGGTAGCGACTACGAGCGTACCGCTCACTACCTCGATACCGATGAGCTGGGCGTTCCAGTGACCAGCGGGACAGACTCGACGATGCAGCGCGTGGCCGGCGCGGTAAACCCCAAGCTCCACGCCATGAACCGCTTCGTCTCGATGGGCTCTGGCATGGCCCCGATCAACCGCGTGTTCCAGAAGTGGTCGGCCCGTGCGGCTGCCGTCAAGTTCACCAAGATGGCCATGTTCGGGGATAAGATCGATGCCGAGCGTCTCCGCGCCCTCGGGCTGGATACGGATGCTGCCGATCAGATTTTCGAAGCGATTAGGACGAACGCCACCTTCAAGGGCGGTGTGAAGTCTCCTTCGAAGCTCCGCAGCCTGGGTATCAAGAACTGGGATGGCAACACCCTCTCAGCCTTCGAAGATGCGATGTTCCGGCTGAACCGGACGATGATCCTCGAAAACGACCCCGGCCAGATGCACCGCTGGATGGCTCACCCGATGGGCCAGATGATGATGCAGTTCCGAACGTTCGCCATGGCTGCCCACACGAAGGCTCTCCTGCAGGGCCTGAACATGCGCGATATGCCGGCCATCAACGGTGCCCTTGCATCGAGCTTTCTCGGTGCAGCGGTCTACGCCGGCCAGACGCACCTCAACCTGCTCGGTAGGGAGGACCGTGAGAAGCAACTGAAAGAGCGCCTCTCGTGGGATAAGCTTGGCCTTGCTGGCTTCGCGCGATCTTCGGAAAGCGCTCTGGTCCCGATGTTCGCTGACATCGGCTGGCAGTTCTTCGACGATGAGCCGATCTTCGACACCCGCTCGTCGGGCTTGAAGACGACCATGGACGGCATGCTCGGGAACCCCAGCGGCGACCTCCTGAAATCGGGCCTTTCAGGCGTTGCTGGCGTCACATCCGCAGTCTTCGGCGATGACTACTCCCGTGAGGATTTCGAGAACTTGAAGCGGGTTCTTCCCTTCGCCCGAATGATGGGCGCGGTGCAGTTCCTCAACTGGGCAGGTTCAGGCCTGCCTCGCAGAGAGCTACGAGACTGACAATATCGCGTGTCCCTGATGGAAACCTTGGGGGCATGCTCTTCCTCCTCGGTCTGCCTTACCCTCACGACAACCATCATTCATGGTCATCGGGGGTTATCCAAGGGGGGCCGAGGGGGCAAAATATCTGCAACAAAAATTTCTGAGGTCAAATCAGATATGAGGAACCGGCAGTTCCCCCCGGATGCCCTCTGTCCACACAATTCCACAGGCCGATCGCTGCCGTCATTCAAAAATTATCGTCTGATTCCAAAGAGTTATTGCAGCTGACTCGCTGTCTCGATACGATTCGAACCGACTGATGACTTGGCTGTTGTGCCTGTCGCGGCGGGGTTTCAACCGACCTGTTGAAGCTCCTGATACCAAACCCACATCAGGAAACCACAGATGAATACAGCTACCGTCGCGGACGATCCTCGGCCCATTCTCATCAAAGTCTTCCGGTTCGTCGAAAAGCTACGCGAACTCTTCCCTGACGTTCCGATGCAGACGATATCAGTCTTCCTCATCATCGCGATGAAACCCGGCATTTCACAAAGGGAATTGCTGAAATTAATGGGAACCAGTCAGTCAGGTGTCTCGCGAAACGTCATGGCTCTGGCGGATGTAAATCGGCATGGAAAGCCAGGGCTCGGTTTGATTGCCCAACTGCGTGACCCTTTCGACTCACGTCAGGTAGGGCTGCGGTTGACGCCTGCGGGGGTCGCATTGGCCAAGCGAGTTGCGGCGCTCGGGCAGGCACACGATGGTGGTATCATTTAAGTGTACAGCAGACGAACCGCCTAAATCGTGGTTCGATAAATGCCTATTGACAACCCAAACAGAACCAATGATAAGCGAACCATCCAAAACGAACTGAGGTGGTCCCATGCATGTCCGCGCTTACCTCCGTGCCAGCACCAAAGACCAAGATGCCAACCGTGCCAGAGACGACCTATACAGGTTCGCTGAGGAGCGTGAGCTGAAGATCGCGGCCAGCTACGTGGAGAACGAAAGCGGGGCCTCCCTAAAGCGCCCTGAGCTGTTCCGCCTATTGAATGACTGCCACCCTGGCGATGTCCTCCTCGTGGAGCAGGTAGACCGTCTTAGCCGGTTGAACGCTGAGGACTGGGAGCGGCTCAAGACCGAGATACAGAGCCGCAGGGTGAAGGTGGTTGCGCTTGACCTGCCAACCTCGTGGATGATGGCCACTGCTGGCAAGGACGATATTCAGAGCCGCATGCTGGATGCAATCAACGGAATGATGCTCGACATGCTGGCAGCCATTGCCCGCAAAGACTACGAGGACCGCAGAAGGCGGCAGGCTCAAGGCATTGCTAAGGCTAAAGCCGATGGGGCTTATCGAGGTCGCCCTGAGGACGAGGAGCGGAACGCGGGCATCGTGAAGATGCTTGAGAGCGGCATGAGCTGGAACACCATCGTGGCAGCTACTGGTTGCTCACGGTCTACTCTGGCTCGACTGGCGAAACGTGTATCAGGTCAGCCTGTTTCCGTGTGATTCTCAGGCCTTCGTTTCTCCTACCCTGATTATGTGTTTTCACCCCGGTTTAGGGGGGAAGTATACCTTGCTCCCTAAAGCCACTGTTCAGCTTAGCCACGCGGTCCACTTCTGCGCGGTTCTCTGCCTCAAGTTCCTTCAACCGATTGAGGTCAACGAAGGACAGCAGAGGCAAGGTTACCGGCCATTCGAGGTCTGATGGGTGCTGCCATTGCCGCCTCAATTTCGATGGATCGCCCGAGACACGATCAATCAAAGCCGCAACACGGTGCATTCCTGCCGTCTCATCGGTCAGAAAAAATGCACCGAGCTGGAGGTTCCCATTGTCCGCCTTGGGGCCGTATCGATTGAAGTGTGAAAGGTGGCCCTCTCGCATATTCAGGATCGTCCGGGCTTCTGCTTCGGAGACCTCCAACCCGTTCTGAACTGCCCGCCGCAAGCATGCGCCCAAGTCGTGCCCGAGCTGCTTGGACGCCAACTCCCTATCCGTCACTCCACTGTCGACAAGGAGAGCCTTAAGGGCGAGTTCGGTCGCCATCGCCAGTAGATATCCAACAGGCTCCATGTACTCCACGGGGCGGACTTGGTTGCTGATAACAATCCTCGCGCTGTGCCAGTATCGGATCGCAATTGCCAGACGGTAGCCAGCAGCCGGTGTTCTCATTCCTGCCCCTCCCTGATCTCCTCAGCAGGCTGCTCCGTCGCTTTCGGAGGCCGTTTCCACACCTTCAACATGGCATCGATCTTGGGCTGAACCTTCCGCCGTGCAGCTGCTCGCTCTATCCCGTGTAGGAGCAGCGTTTCATACTCGGTCATCAGGTGCCGAAGGCTGGTCTGCATGACAATGCCGACAGCATTACCGAGCGTGGCCCCTTTCCACTCGCGGCCCTCTATCACCTTGGCGATGTAGTCCACCGCGAAGTCAGGGCAGCCGGGATGCTTCTTGCGGATGTGCAAGCAGATGACTTCATAGGGGTAGCGTGAAACGCGTTCCTTACGAGGCGTGCGAGCCATGCCCGCCCTCAGTCACAGACTGTCGGATTGCTGCGACCATCCCAATCGACATAGCAATCCGAATTGCTCATGGCCTTCATCCTCCACCCTATGCCGGGGAGACGCTGGAATGTGCCCATCACCATCACGAAGGCAACGAAAATGGCGAGGCCGGTCGCCCACCCTACCCAGTTTGTTTGGGTTCTCTCAGCGATTTTAACGCCTCCCCAGATCGCACACACGAAGGCTCCTATTACGATGCCGTAGTGGAACGTAAGCGCGAGGAAGTTTTCAACGAACGCCAGCGGATCGCCTTCCCGAATCGCTGGTCCAACCGAAGAGGCAGCGAATAGCGCAGCCACTCCCGTAACCCAGCGGCCCCATATAGGCAGCCTCAACCAAGCAGATACAACGCCGTCGAGCATCTCAGTCCCCTCAACCCTGAGACTGTTGATAGAGCGTGCTTGCAATCCACGCAACATGTCACTTTGCTCTTGGTTTAACAGCGATTATGCACCATCGTTGCTGTTTTCAAAGGCGGGGCATGATGGACTTCCTATCGATCATTCTGGCTGCAATCGGCTGGGGGAAAGACCGAGCGAGCAAGGTCAGCGACTACAGGATTGAGGCGTATCGCCTGAATGCCGAGGTGGCCAGCGAAGCCGCGAGTGTCGTCAACATGCTCACCCTCGTGACACCCGACATTCTAAGGCGTGTCCAAGCGCTCTGGCCTGACCAGCCCGAGGTTCACACGAGCTGCTCCGATACTCTGCGCACCATGCGCAACCAAGCTGAGCAACTTCGTTTGATGGCTGAAGGCTATAAGGCTGAGATTGAAAAGGCCGGTAACGGTACCGACTGGGAGAAGCTCTTGAGACGGCTCCACGAATGGAGAGCCACCGCAGCCAAAGCGCAGCCAGAGGCTGAAGCGATTATCAAGCGATACGAAACCATACTGGCAACTGGCGAGGTGGAAAGTCGCCCGCCGTCTTCGCAGCCCGTGGGCTTCCGCGAGCGTGACCGAGGCTGGGATGCTCCACCTCTCTGACCCAGCGCGAATCGCTGAGTTCAAGCCGAAGCAAAAGATGCATCCTGATGATCCCCAAGGGCTTGGTCAGAATGATTGGTCAGAATGAAAGTTAGCGCGCTCTGTAATACATTGATTTTAAATGAAATATCGCAGCGCCGAAGTGATTGGTGGAGCTAAGCGGGATCGAACCGCTGACCTCTTGCATGCCATGCAATGGGCCGCTCTTTCCGACAGTTTCCTCACGTTTCCCTATCTTCCCCTAAGCCCTTTCATTTCAACAAAAATCTGGTAGTGTCGTTCCGTTAGTTTCCTCTGCTTTCCTTTTCCGTACTTCCCAGGTGGTTCCCGGATTTTGCTGATGGCCAAGAAAGCCGATTCCCCGATCAACTCGTCGACCTCGGCAGAGATTACTCTCAGCCTGATTAAGCGCATTGAACCGGGTGAAAAGGAATTCTTCGTCTCCGACACGGCCGTCACCGGGTTCGCCATCCGGGTTCGCACGACGGGAGCCATGACGTACCTTGTCATCTACCGATTCGGGTCTGGCCGGGAAGCCCCGACCCGGCGCTACACCATCGGCAGCACGAAGAAGGTCACCCCGGATGAAGCTCGGCGCGTTGCCAAGACCGTACTCGCCCAGGTCGTCCAGGGCGGAGATCCGGCGAGGGAGAAGAGCGCCGACCGGGCGTCGCCGACCTTCGACACTTTAAAGGATGATTACCTGCGGACCGTGGACGCGAAGCAGAAGAGCGCGACATACAAGCTCTATGCCCGCTGGCTGAGTATCGCTTCCGAAACACTGGGGCGGAAGAAGGCAAAGGATGTCGCCACGGGCGAGATCGAGAAGCTGCACGTTTCCTTGAAGGACAAGCCCATTACGGCAAACCGAGTCCTTTCCACGGTCAGCTCCATGTACACATGGGGGATGGACACCAAAGCCATTCCCAAGATGGAGAACCCGGCGAGCGGCATCAAGAAGTACCCGGAGGACAATCGCGAACGATACCTGACCAGCGAAGAGCTGGGTCGCCTCGGCGACGCCATTCGCGAGGCTGAAACTGACGGCATCCCATGGGATCCAGATCCTGAGAAGAAGGCCAAGCACGCACCGAAAGCAGAGAATAGGCGGATCAAGATTGACCAGTTCTCCGCTGCCGCCATCCGCCTGTTCATCCTGACTGGCGCCCGCCGCGGCGAAATCCTGAAGCTGAAGTGGTCGAACGTCGATCTGCAACGCGGGCTTCTCTTTCTTGATGACAGCAAGACCAGGAAGAAAACCATCATCTTGAACGGACCCGCGCAGCTCATTCTGACGGAGTTGCCGAAGGTCGGACCTTATGTAGTTCCAGGAGAGCCGAAGGTCCTCGACGAGGGCAAGATCCAGCATCGTCCTCGATCGGACCTCAAGAGACCCTGGCATCACGTCAGGAAACGCGCCGGGCTCGACGCTTCCGCTGACGATCCGAAGCTCCGGGTCCGCATCCACGACCTGCGCCATACCCACGCCTCTGTCGGCGTCGAAGCGAACCTGAGCCTGCAGATCATCGGAAAGCTGCTTGGGCATACGCAGATGAAGACGACCGAGCGTTACGCGCATCTGGCAGACGATCCGAAGCGTCGAGCCTCCGACCTCATCGGCTCGAAAATCGTAGACGCCATGGGCGACCGTCCGAGGCGCGAGAACGTGCATCCATTGCGGCCAGGAAAGAACTGATCGCAAAACATACTGCAGGGATAGGACGGCCATCCGAAAAGCCGGGCAGCACCCCCGGTTTCCCTGCGGCCTAACAGGTGCACAACGCAAGGTGCTGCGGTGTCTCGATATTATCCGGCTGTCAGCCGCAAATCGTTCTGGTTCCACAAACCCTGGCCTCGGGATGCTCCCGATGGATCACATGTATTCCTCGGTAATGCCGTCCTGGCAGTGGGGAGGGCAATTTTTGGAGCTGACTGGTCGGACGAAGATCCGCAGGCGGCCTTCTCTCACAAGGAGAGCGTCGTAGCGGAACGGGCTCGCGTGACGGAGGTAATGGAAAGGCTTGGCGTCGCCATTGCTCGCGGTGACGTCGGTTTTGCGCTCCGTCCGGAGAAATTCGGCGACTTCAAACCGCAAAAGGAAGCAGTCGACACCAGGGCCAGCGCACTAATCGGCTTCGGTAGGGCAAACTGGAATGTCGATGACTTCACGCCCCTGTTTAAGTTCGCGCAGATGAATGACGGCAAGTATCGCGTCGAACAGACACCGCCGCTCGACTGGATTTATTTGGAGCGGCAGACTTTTGAACGTTTCCTCGCTGGGTTGGTCCCGCATATTCCCGGCGATGTCGGTCAAGATAAGGGGGCCATGCAACGGCGGCAGCGCACTACCATTTCCGAAAGAGCGCCAGACCGCCGGAAGGAAATCATTGACCACGTTCGGCAGGGTCGGATGCGTCCAGAAGAGGCTGATCGGATAGCCAAAGAGGAATCATTGCGGCCGTTCGTAGTGTTACCGCCTCCGGGCACAATTGTCCTTCATGAAGAAAGCCTGTGGCCGATTGAAGTCTGTCTCGCTTGGATAATTTGGCGCGACGACCATACCGCGCAGAATTTCCACGAACTTCACAGGCAGATATCAGTCAAGTGGCAGCCGATCTTAGGGGTAACTGGAATAACGGGATTCGCTCTGGAACGAAGACCGGACGTCACCCTTCGGCATGTGACCGCAACAGCCGGCGTTGAGCGGGCTTTCGAGGCTCAGCGCCGGCTCTGGAGAAGGCTGGAGGCTGGAGATATCAAAGCCGTCGCATTTGAACTCTCGTCGGGCCGGATTGTCGAAGTCCCTAATTTTCAATGGGCCTATCTCATCGAGGCCCCTGAACGCCCAGGCACAACAGAGCTTCGTCTTGGGGAAGATTCCCCGCCCCTATACAAGTCGGTTAAAATTCCGCGCGAAGGCATTGTCAGTATTTGGCCGCCGAATGAAAATGGTGCCAGTGCGGTTGCAGATAAACCACCACCTCCCGCAGATATGAACAAGCGGCTCACGCCCTCGAAACAACGTGTTCGAGAAATGGTGACGGCTGCGAGCGCGTTCTTTGACAGCAAGGGTTTCCTCATGTGGACAAAGGACGAAGCTGAACGGGAATTACGGGAATTGTTAGGGGCGTCGCGTTCGCTGTGCCGCGAAATATTCGCTGAGGCGGAAATGACACTCCATTTTCCCGGCGAAAAAGGACGACGAGGTACGCCAAACGAAAATAGATCCAATGAGTTAACGCAATTCCGCCTGAATATTGCTGCCGCGAATATGCGGAATTAGACGGCGAAAGTGCCTCGCAGCACCCTTTCTTTCACAGGACAGGTTTCCTGGTGGTTGAAAGGGACATTACATGATCGATACGGCATCCAATCAGCAGCGCCGCATGCTCCGGACGGAGGACGCGGCCAACTATACGGGTCTCTCGGCTTCAACGCTGAACAAGTTCCGCCTCTCTGGTGAAGGCCCCTCGTACATCAAGATCGGGAAGTCGGTAGTCTACGACCCGGCTGACCTCGACAAGTGGCTTTCGTCCAAGCGCCGTCGCTCCACCTCGGTCGCAGCATAGAGGGGCGGTCATGACAAAAACAACAAACCCGGCGGCGCGTGCAGACGCCATCCGGGTTCTGAAAGTCAAAGCTTTTTCCACCAGCATCGACAATCAGAACCCTACCGAAATGTCGCGCGAACTTCAACCGTCACGCGCTGTTCTTGCGCTGATGCATCGGGCCTCGATCTCGATCCACCATGCTCGTGTCGTGTGCGAGCAGCAGGGACTGGGAGGCTCCGCATGAGCAAGAAGCGCCTCACCATCAGCGCTCGCATCCTTCCAGACGGGAAACCTATCAAGGTTGTCGGCAGAGAGGCTTGGGCACTCCAGAACCTCGCCAACGCCGGCGCCGCAGGCTGCACGCCGATTGATCATCCCGGCCCCCGCTGGTCGTCCTACGTGCTGGACCTCCGTGGCATGGGTTTCGTCATCGAAACGCTCCATGAAGCACATGGCGGCCCGTTTGCCGGGACACATGCTCGCTACGTCCTTCGCTCGGAAATCGAAATCCTGACCGAAGCGGAGGCGGCATGACCAGCGCTCCGAACCATGAACAGAAGGTCGTTGCCGCAGCTCAGTGGCTCGCCGATCAGAAGGAACCGCCAGCAATGGTGGTTCCGATGATCCGGGAGCGCTTTAGTCTCTCCGCACTGGAGGCCTGCGACGCCTGCGCGCTTGCGCAGAAATACAGAACCATCCGGAGGGCCTTCGGATGATCGGCGAACATGATCTGAAACTTGAGCCGATCGGCGCCGCGCAATTCCTTTGGCTTCACCGCCAGGGCGTGAGCGCGTCGCTCCTCGCCTCCATGGCTCCTGTTCAGGTAGCCACTGGCTATCGCGACGCGGACGGAAAGTTCGAACCCGGTCCCGGAGAGACGTTCGTCGTTTTCGAAGAACCCGAAGACCTTATCTTCTGGCAGCCGAAGACGGGCGAATTGCTGACGTGGAATGGTCGGTCCTTCGCGCTGAACGAGGCGCACATCTGGAACCCCGCGACCTACAGCTTCGACGCCAACTTGAACGTCTTTTCCGATGTTCTCGATTGGCTCCGGGCCGATTGCGACGGCGTTGTCGTGATCGACTGGTCGCGGGCCTTCGATCAATTGCGAGAGGCGCCACGTGTCGCCATCGCTGAAAACCTTCTCAAGACATACCGGACGTCGATGCAGCCGCGGCGAATGCCGACACTCTCCGTCATCCCCAACATCGAAAGGCGTGCTGCATGAATGCCCCGACAACCATCTCCATCGCGGATTACGAGCGCGCCAAGAATGACTGGCCGACGCCCGATGCCAGATACCTCCGTTCCGATATTCCGGAGCCCCCGAGTCTCCCCTTGGAAGACGTGTTCTCTCCACGGTGGGCTCGATGGATGCGGATCGCCGCGGAAGCAAAAGCAGCTCCGCCGGATTACGTCATGGCCGCTGTCATGGCATGCTGCGGATCGCTCATCGGAAACGCCCGTTGGGCCAGTCCCTGGCACGGTTGGGCTGAACCTCCCGTCCTCTGGGCTGCTGCCATCGGATCGCCGTCGAGCTGCAAGTCGCCCGCGCTAGACGCCGTCCTTGGCCCCCTGAAGGCCGTCGAGCGGTCAATGCGTGCGCCGTGGGAAACATCGATGGCGGATTGGCGCCAGCGTGCCGAAATTGCGAAGCTCGCCGAAACTGCATGGAAGGATGATGTCAAAGCCGCCCTGAAGGCAGGAAAGAAGGCTCCCGCTCGGCCCGATGGCTGCGATGCAGGACCCGAGCCGAAACCCGTCCGGCTGTCCGTGACGGATACCACCGTGGAAAAGCTTGCGCTCATCGTCGGCGACCAGCCTCGCGGAACGCTTCTTGCGCGCGACGAACTGGCCGGATGGCTCTCGGCCATGAACCGCTATTCCGGCGGATCGGACAGGCCGTTCTGGTTGGAGTCATATGGCGGCCGCAGCTATACGGTGGAACGAATGGGTCGGGACTCTGTGTATATCGGCCATCTTACGGTCGGCGTCCTGGGAGGCATTCAACCGGACAAGCTCCGCCCTCTCCTCACCGGGAACGACGACGACGGACTGCTCGCGAGGCTGATGCCGATCTGGCCGAATCCCGCACCCGTGAAACGTCCGGATGCCGTATTGGATGAGGCCTTCATCGAGGACGCGATGCGCATGCTCCTTTCGTTGCAGATGCCGATCGACGAGGACGGCAGCGTTCGCCCTTGGTTCGTTCCGTTCTCGGACGACGCGAAAGGGTTGCTCGATCAATTCCGGGAAGACGTCCGGCAGTGGGAGGGCA
Organism: Rhizobium sophoriradicis; assembly: GCF_003939025.1. Classification (GTDB taxonomy): domain Bacteria; phylum Pseudomonadota; class Alphaproteobacteria; order Rhizobiales; family Rhizobiaceae; genus Rhizobium; species Rhizobium sophoriradicis. The sequence continues at coordinate 67,254 of NZ_RQIH01000025.1, read as the reverse complement.
AGGCCGAAGGACTCCTGCTTTCCTTCGTCGGCAAGCTTCCGGGTCTCGCAGTCCGCATTTCCCTGGTGCTTGCGATGATGGACTACGCAAGTGGAGAAGCGGCGGAACCCGCTCAGATCTCGATTGCGCACTTCGGACGAGCTGCCCACTTCATCGAGTCCTATCTCCTTCCGATGGCGCGGCGGGCATATGCAGACGCGTCCGTTTCCACCAAGGATCGGTCGGCTCGCAATCTGGTCAAGCTCATCATCAGCCAGGAGATGAGGCAGTTCAGCACGCGCGACATCCTGCGCATGGACCAGAAAGGGTTCTCCACTGCATCCGAGTTGGACACGCTGATCAAGATTCTGGAAGAAGCCGATGTCCTTCGACAGGCGCCATCCTCTTCCTCACCGCAGGGTGGACGCCCTGCGAAGGTGTTCCTCGTCAACCCGGCGCTGCATGGGAGGAAGTCATGAGCAAGTGGCTCCAGGCAGCAAAGTCACATGGCACGCGTGCTGACAAAACTGACTTTACTGATAAAACCCTTCCTGAAGACGTCCGCGAGGAGGTTTTGTCAGTTGTGTCGGTTCTGTCAGGAGGCCCATTGCCGACCGTCCAGTCGGCCGGCAGTCCCGTGCGTGAACTGATAGAGGCTCTTCAGTCCGACATGGATCTCTACGCAGAGGCGCTGCGCACCCACGGCTCCATGTCCTACGGCCAGGCAATGGACGTCCTTGGCTGGGGCGCCACCAGAGCAGGACAGGCAGAAACCGATCTTCGCGACGCTGGCCGCATCGCGTTCAATAATTTGGGCCGCGCCGTCCTCTCTTCGAACAGCATGGAGAGGAACCAATGAAAGTATTGCCGGTACCGATGGCGCCGGACGAAATAATTTCGATCCGAGAGGCCGCATACAGAGCGCGCGTGTGCACCAAAACCATTCGGCGATGGGTTAAGAGCGAGGGGATCGGACGGCAGTCCACGCATGGCGCTCCATTACAAATCTCAGCCGTGGCGTTGGAAATGAAGGTTTGTGGTGACTATCAAGCGCTGGAGTTATTTCGCGGGAACCATCGTTCCGACCCGCATGTGCAGTTCTACCTCTCAAGAGTTGGTGTAATGGGATAAGTGAGCACGTTGCCTCATTGGATGCACCTGAACGGCGGCAACCACTAAGAAACCTAAAGCCCGAGTAGCGCCTTGATGGCGTTCGCAATTGAAACCATCGATCCCACAACAGGTAAAAGCGCGACGAGTTTCGTCCAAGCGTCCAGGATGAGTGATTTGTCAGGTTCTGAGCTTTTCGCTTCATTTTCGATCGTTCGAGCCAATTCGATCGCGGGACCATTGCCCGCGTCTTCCGCAATGGCCCTTAAAAGCCCCAACTCATTTGCCACGATTCTCGGCGCATCAAGACTTGCTGTCTGGGTTACCGATGCGTGGTCCCCCCGGATAATACTGATATTACCGACGGGCGCGTTCACAGTTATAGTCTCGGCTATTTCAGTTGCTCGCTTTTTAACGTCTTCTCTAATCTCAGTAGTCATGTTCAGCGTTACCTTCTCGTAGGCTCGGTAATACTCTATATCATCTTCTATCTTCGTTATCTGCAAACTCGCAAATGCTGCGCAATTATAAGTAAATAATGCGATGAATGCAAAGTTAACGCTCATTACTAGTAAAGAAACAAGCCCGAATACTAGATCACCGGATGTCGCAGCACTTACGGAAATTACGACACTTACTAAAAACGAAAGTGCGTAAAATATAGCTGCCACACTAAAAAGCTTAGAGAATGCTCTTGTTATCGACTTTAGGTTAGCAAGATAAAGCCTTGATTGTGAATTGCGCGATTTAATCAGTTGCTCGTCTGTTTTTCTTTCATCTTGGCTGCCATTGTCGCCTTCATATTGCGCTAAGTCGGGATAAAGCGTCCGAGTCGAAGAATACTTCGACGGATCGAACGTGCTGAAGTCCCCTTCATAGTACTTTTCTCTCCTGCCTTTTGTTGCCATTCCCTCCCCCAAAGGAATCGTGCCTCTAATAATTGAAACACCTAAAAGTGGCGTTTCGCAATTTATGCTCGCCTTCAGCAGACTAAACAAGTCAACAAATGTCCAATCCCGAAAAAGTCAGTGCACCTTTATGGTTTTGCCAGTTCCTTTCGGAGATGGCCCATGAACTTGATCAAGTCTCGCGACCCTATCGTGCCTATCATGCTCAAGGGTGGCCGCGTCACAGCGACGTTTAGGGAAGCTCTGTTCGACGCCGCAAGACGTGAGGGACTGTCCGCAAACGAGTTCGTCCTGCAGGCCGCGGCGGAAAAGCTGAAAGCGTCGGGCCGCCAATTCACCGGCGTCTTTGCACCTGGTGACATTTTGCTGGGTCAAAGAGGGGAAAATTGACATGGCCAGGAACACCTTCCTCTCGTGGGACACTACGGCCGGCAACAACACCGATGTCGCCGGCATTTACATTGGTGAGGGCTGTCCACCAAGCAACATGAACAACTCAGATCGTGCCATCATGGCTATTCTTCGCCGTGATGTTGACGGCAAGGTCGTTTATGCGGCCAAGGCCACCAACTACACCGCGCTTGCGACCGACAATAACGCCATCCTTCACTTCACGGCTGCAGCGACACTGTCCCTGACGGCCGCCGCAACATTGACGGCTGTTACAGGCCAATGGCACGTCAGAGTGATTGCGGATGGCGGCGATGTGATGATTGATCCAAGCGGTGCCGAGACGGTTGATGGTGCAACCGCGCTCGTTGTTCCAGATGGATATTCTGCCGATATCATCTGCAACGGAACCGCATTTTTCACAGACAAGCTGATAACGAGGTTGAACGCCAAAACCAACGCATCGGACATCGGAAGCTTCGTTATCGGCGGCGTGCTGTCCAATAGCACGAGCGCACCAAATACTCACATTGACATCTCAGGAATCTATGCTCGGTCGGGCTCGTCATTTGTCACGAGTCCATCGGTCTATACAAAGCGGCTAGATGCAGCTTGGGCGGCCGGAACTGGAAACGGGGGCCTAGACACAGGCACAAAGTCGGCCAACACCACATATCGTGTTTGGGTCTTGCACAAGACCGCGGACGGGTCCGCCGACTTCATCTTTTCTACAGCGACGACCGCCGGCGCAGTCACAGTCCCTGCTGGCTATACCATTGTTGCGCCCAATGGCTTCGATATCGGCATGGTTCTTACGGACAGCGGTGGGAACATTATTCGCTTCATTCAGGACGGCAATAATTTCCGCTGGAATGTCACTTCATTTCCGAATGACCTCTCCACAACTGCCGCCCGCGCGATTTCGTTGTTGACCTGCACGCTTCCGACCGGTCGGAGGGTCCTGGGGTTGTTTCAGGCGTTCATAGGCACAAACGCAACCGGAACGGATGTCATCATGGAAATTGCCGATGGCATAAATTCTAATGTTACCCAGTTCATCGAGAACTACGGTTCGAACGGAAGCTCTCGCCTCCGAGCGGTTGTTGAGCAATTCACCAACACCTCAGGACAGGTGAGTGTCGGTCTAACTCTTAATCCAGCGCCTTCGGCGACAACAAACACACTCCAGACACTTGGCTGGCGTGATTACCAGATTCCTCGCATCGGAGCCTGATCCATGTTCATCCGCAGAGAAAACGGCCGGATCGTGGCGGCGTCCGCAAGGCGCCAGACAGACATGACTGTCGAAATTGCTGATGATGACACTGAACTGGTTGCTTTCCTAAATCCGACGCTGGACATCACATCGGTATCGTCGCGCCAATTCAAGCTTCAGTTGTTGTCCGCCGGCCTCCTCGATGCCGTGGATGCTTGGGTTGCACAGCAGGCTCGCGACGTCCAGATCGCCTACGAGTATAGCGGCACTTTCATAAAGGATAGCCCAATGATGAAGGGAGGGTTCGTGGCCATGGGCTTCTCGCCTCAGCAAATCGACGAGTTCTTTGCCGCGGCGGCGCAACTATGATCAAACCCCTCGCGCGCTATCTGCTCTATCTCCCAGTCAATCTGATGTTCGTCTTCATGGCCTACGTTTTCTCGCCGGCGCTCGCTGCATTATCGCTGCTCAGCGGCCCGCGCCTGCCCGGCGTCCTGCAATGGTTCTCAACGCTCGATGCAGACCTGGACGGCGGGATAGCTCAGAGCGTCAAAAGCTATAGAAGTGGTCTTAGCAGTTGGCGACTATGGTGGCAGCGGACGTGCTGGATATGCAGGAACCCGGCTCATGGCTGGCAGTCGCGGTTGCTCGGAATGCCTGCGGCCGGAACCGTCATCATTGAGCAGCAGATCAGCGAAGCCCCTAAAAATCAGTGGTACGTCATGGAGACGGCCAACGGCGTGCGCTTCTTCTGCTGGAAGCGCGATCAGCCGCTGTTCGGCGGCTTCTATCTCAAGCTCTGGTTCGGCTGGGTTAATAAGTCCTACGACGGCCGGAACCACCACTACGCCTTTCAGATCGGACCTAAGCAGAGACAGTAATGGCACGAAGCATCCTCGACCGTATTGTCAAGCTGGAAGGTCGCAATCCGGCCAGACCTCATGAACACCTGACCGACGAGGAATTGGACGCACGGCTTGCGGCGATTGCCGTGAGGATCGAGGCCGAAGCGGGTGTGAAAATGGCCGATTATGTGGAAGCACTGGCCCGTGCGGTGAGCGCAGATGAGCCTCTGCCAGAAGGGATGACGAAGATGGATGTCCAGGGTCTGATCGCATCCTTTCGCAATTTGGCCAGCACCAGGAGTCACCATGCCAAGTAACCTTGTCCCCCGCCTGAACAAACTGGAGCTGATCGCCGGCCCCAAAAAGGAATACCCGAAGGTCGTTCGTCTTGTGGTGAACGAGGCCGAGGAGCAGGACGCCTATAGGCAGGCTGCGGAGATGGGCTTGGATACGAGCCCCGAGAGCAAGGATATCCTCGTCATCCGCCTGATCGCAGCGTCGCCACAACGGCAGGCGAGCATAGACCCGGCAATGGCCGCAATTGCGAACGAGCATGTCTCCGCGCTTCTGGCCGCTGTCAACGGGAAGACACGCAGCAAGTGAAGGCGTCTACGGGCGAAACACCGTTAGAAAACAATCAGAGAAAATCGACGTATGCCAAAAGGTGGAGCACGAAAAGGAGCAGGCCGGAAGCCGGGAACGCTCAATCAGCGTTCGGCGGAGATGGCTGCTGACATCCTCGGATCCGGGAAATCACCCCTCGAATATCTGCTGGAGGTAATGGTGGATGAGAACGCCGACCAGAAGCGCCGGGACTGGGCTGCCGAGAAGGCCGCCGCGTTTATCCATCCTCGACCGGCGCCGACGCCTCGTGCGGTTCAGTTCCAGCTTCCGACAATCGACACGGCCAAGGACATGCCGGGAGCCATCGCTGGAGTCTTGAAGGCGGTGACGGAAGGGGAAATATCGCCATCCGAGGCTCAGAGCGTCGTTGCTATCATCGAGGCCCAACGAAAGGCCGTCGAGACAACGGATCTGTTGGAGCGCATCGAAGCATTAGAAGGTCGCGTCACGAGATAGCCGAACGACCACCCAGTGCGAAAGGCGTTTGTCCTACAGCACGTTAATACGGGTTAGCACAGGAAAATCAGTCGTGACGAAAGAACGGCGCCGTTTGGCGCCATTCTGCATTAACACCGCGATCAGCGCGACCAAGTCGTCGTAGCCTCGAACAGGGGGCCGAAGTGAAGTCGGTACAGGTCGAACGCATGCCGAGTGGCCGCAGAAACAACATGTGCCGGATATTCGTAGGTGAGAGTGCCAGCCGGGCCGGTGATAGTGATTTTGTGAATCATAAGATTGCTCCTTGAGGTGTGCAGCACTATTGCCGCCGCAGCTATTTAGGTTTCAGCGAAATCCCCTCCTCGCCGGCGTTCGATGCCCTCTAGCTCGCATGGTAACGGGCGCAATCTGCACCCCGCCAGCGGGCATGCACGACGCACCAAAACAGATCGGCAAGCCGTTAAAGATGTGAAGGAATGGCAGAGATGGAAGAGCTGGGGCTCAAAGGCGGTGACCTAGGGAGAGACGGACATACGCTTCAAATGCGCAATCCTCTTATTGTTTCAGGAAAAATGGCAAACATCGGCTTCCGCCGCAACGCGACCGCGGAACTAGACCGCCCGTCGAGCCACCTTCGAACACATTTCTCGGGCTGTTCACCGGCCTGAGAAGGTTCGTGGCAGTTTGGGTGATTGTGTACCGGGATGGCTCGCTCACATCTCAATTGTCGTCAGCTTCCATATCAGCGATGTCGTCAGCCAACGCTTCAGCGTGCTCGGACAGGATGGCGGTCACATTGTCGAGAAGCGTCGCCAAGTCGGGGTCGCTGTCAAAAAGTTGTTCCTGCTTTGCCTTCAGCTTTCCGATATAGAAATTGTGGATATGCAGTGAACCGGTCATCTGCGGGAGGGTTGGCATGCTGATGCTCCATTTCGGGTTCGCACGACGGGTGCTCCGAGGATAGCGCGGCTCAGGCACTCCCATCAACATCGCCATCTTCGTCCAACTCGTGCACCGGCAGATAGGTGTTCTTCTCCATCCACTCCCTGACGATAAACCTGATCATGTCATTGCGCGTCTTGCCGAATTCGCCGGACAGATCCCGCAGAGCTTCTTCCATGTCATCGTCAAATGCGATCGATCCGGAGTTTCGCAACAGTAGCGCGGTGCGACGGAGCATGATCTGCAGGTCCGGCCGGGAAACATCTGCGATTCGATTGGCAGCGTCTTCGAGCAGTGTGGCGGTGTCGATAACGGTCATAATGCGTCTCCAGGCTTGGCTCCGCGCAAGATGTCGGCGGCCCGTTTCAGCCTCCATCATGACGGCGGATGCCGATCGACTCCACACCTGAAAAGGCTGGATGTTGCACTGACTAAACCGACAAAACCGACAGAACGGGTTCTGTCGGTAAAGTCAGTTTTGTCAGCGCCGGCTACGAGTTTTTCATGCGTCCCCTTGCTGAATTCAAGGCCGACTCTAAGTCCGTCAATCAGACGCAAGGTAGGAGCCCAACATGGCAGAAGTGAACGTAAGGCTGAGAGCGGTGCAGGACTGCGAGGTGGAGGGAGTGAGACTGCAGCCGGGGGACTTCGCTGGCGTCCAAAATTCTCGCCCATCCGTAAATCATCCTAACGGTCAGAAGATTGAGTACGTCCTGCACACCGTGGCGCCGGTTCGGCAAGGTGACGCCATTGTCACCGAGGGCAAGACGCTCAATCGTCGATCGCTTCAGTGAATAACCGACACAGCCGGGAAACCGGTTTAGTCAGTAAAGTCGGTTTTGTCGGTCACCCTTGAACCAGCCCGCGGCGCCGCGATTGCGGTTGTCACTCAACGTGCCTCGCGCGTTCGAACAGCCCACTCGTCGATGGCGGCGCCTGATATTCGCTCATGGCCTGTTCAAAGCTGGATTGCGCTGCGATGAACATCGTGAAAGGACGTGTCGTCCGGAATCCCTCTATTTCTCCTACGAACACACCTGCTTTCACAGCGGCTTCCTTTTTCGCTGAAGCGTCGGTCATCACATATTCCAGGTATTGGTTCCACGCGAAGTGGCCGTTGGTTGAAGGGAATTTGAATTTGTACATCTCGGCTTTGTAGAACCGCACCATCCGAGTGCGTAAGAAGAGCCAGTAGGCCAGCCAGAATTTGAGGAGCGACAGGAGCCCCACGAGCGGCAGCCCAAGCCAAAGAATGGCGAGTGTGGCAAGGAACGGCAGGGAGGGCTGCTGATCATTTAGCAAGGTGGCAAGGCAAGCGACCACAAGGTCGATGAAGATGTAGAACAGCCAGATAACAAAGGTGCGCACAGTACCTCCGGTCGCTACCCTGCACAGGTGTTGATGCCGTCGCGGACAATCAGCGCCCACTTTGGTCCGAGGGTATCCCTGGCAGAAAGTGCATTCTGGCTTCCGGGCTCGCCTTCCTTAAACATTCGGACCGCAAGGTCCTGATTGTGCCCGCCAGTAACGAACGTTGGGCCGGGATTGTAGACCGTATTGCCGCTGTAATATCCGGTGTTTCCATAGACCGTTGCCGTTCCGGTGGTCGTGTAGGAGCCGGGCATCTGAACAACTCGCGTTGTGTCAGCGCCTGCCTGGCCGACGATGATGTAGCGGTCATAGCCCGCCTTAATCGTCTCGATCGCAGCTTGCTTTGCTGCCACCTTCATCGCGCCTGTGTCGCCGCAGATCGGCGCCGCGCGTGTTTTGATGATGATTTCATTCTGGGCGGTGCGCATTGAACTAGATGCTGCACACGACGACAGGGCGCCGGCAGCCAGCGCGAGCAATATTAGTAGTCTCATGAGTCTCCCTAACCTCTTCGCGCAGCCTAAGACAAGGTTGCAATTTCGCAAGAGGAAAACCGCGAGAGTTGAAAATAAGTCGGATGACTAAACTGACAAAACTGACAAAACCCGGTTTGTCAGTAAAGTCAGTTCTGGCTACTTGGCCTGCCCGAAACGAATTGGCTGGAACACCTCAGTTGCAACCATAAGCACCGCACGAGCCACTGAAGTAATTCCCATCCGAGTCAGTTCCCGAATAGAAAGTCGTGTTGCCTATGCGCCGCTGATTCATGTTCCAGCTATTGCCATCGGCAGCGCGGCCAGTGGTGTACGTCGAATTTCCGTACGTCTGCGAATTCTGCGACCAACTAGAGCCTGTTTCAGCGTTATAGCCCTGCATGTTGGTGGAATTGCCAAACTTCTGAATGTTGTAAGTGTTACCGTTGCTGTCGCTGCATGTCCGGAATGACCCGGTTCCAAAGCATGTTGCCTGAGCAACGGACGAAACACCCGCGACGATGGCAAGCGCAATTGTAATAGATTTTATCATTTTCACGGAAACCCCTCAGTTGCCCGAGGTCATCATCGCAGATTCCGTTGCGACGTCAAATTGCATATAAAGGTATTGTTAACACACACATTAGATGTGATCGTTCCACCGTTTTTGAGCCTGATGGGGAAGCCTCTTGCCGGCTTTGATCGTCACGCCGATATATGAGACGAACAATATATGGAGGTTCATAATGCGATTTAAACTTAAGGCGATTCCGAGAAGTGGACATATGGAGGTTTTTGAATCGCAGACCGCGCATGAACTTGTGGATCACGAAGAGGCCCTACGTGCTCTCGGCGGCGACTATCTCTTTCACTATGAGCTCGATGGCAAAGAACTCGACGCAGCCACACTGGATGAATTTCTCATCAGAGAAGGGCGCACTCGATCGGCGATAGATTTCGCTGGCCGGGCTTTTCATTGGCTGCGAGTTCCGGAAAAGCAGTCTTCGTTTTTTACTTGTAGAGCGGACAACGAAAGCGAGGTCTTGGCCACCGTGGGAGTAGCTGTTGGCGAGGCGCCTGGAACCTGGATGTGGCGAATTCAATCGCCGCGACTGTTAAAAGCAAACGTCCCGAGCGCCGGAATGACCAATGTTGGGCGAGAGCAAGCTGCAGCAAATGCTGAGCGAGCCATCGAGCAGGCGGAACTCAAGCTGAAAGAGCCTCAGATGTAGTCTCTGCGGAGAGCGTTCGCCGTAGAGGCACGATCAATCCATCGAATTGAGCGTCAGGATTGGAATAATATCCGAGCGTAGCACGGTCCTGACAAAACTGACAAAACTGACGAAACCTCCTCGCAGACGTCTTCAGGAAGGGTTTTGTCAGTAAAGTCAGTTTTGTCAGGCAGGTGTTTCTTTCACCGTGAGATATCGACGCAATTCTTCGACTTCCCATCGGGTGACACCGATCAGATCCTCGGCGTCGTCCTCTATCTCTTCGACGATATGCACGAGCGCGGCCCTGAGTGTCCGGAGTTGGTTTTCTGTCAGTTCGACAAGAGCCATTGCACCCCCTTGTTATTCCGGCTTTGCGAGACGGACTCCTGCGCCCCCGCCGTTCTGTGCGATGAACGTTACGCCGGCCGCCTCTAGGCTCTCCCGGATGTCCGCAAGCGTTCGCTCATAGGGTGCCCGCTTCCCAGCCTCAAAATTCGCTATCGTGGCTTTCGCTACCTTCGACGCCACGGACAGTTGATCCTGCGACCATCCCAAAAGGGCACGAGCTGCGCGGCATTGAGCTGCAGAGAGACACAAAATAAATAACCTTACATCAAAAGTGTTGACTTGGCACCTGTGATTAGCTTATATCAAAAGTGTAAGGTTTGAACAAGATGGACGAGAGCGAAGTGAAGCCCCTCAGCGCATATCCGGAAGACAGAGCAAAGTTGCTGGGCTTGTCGAAGGCCGTCCTCGACGACGACAGGTCATCGAAAGAGGCATTTGCCCTCGCCGAACTTGTACAGGCCATCCTGGAAGATGAGCAGTGGGGCTTGAACCGCGGCGTCTGGAAAGCTGGCGACTTCACCAACTGAAACAAACACTGGAGATTGAGCGATGCAGGACAGTGTGATTCTGGCCGCCGCCGAAGGCATGCCAAAATTTGACCGCGCCGCCATCATGTCCCATGCGTGGAAGCTCTACCGCCGAGACTGGGCGAACTCCCGCCCGACCAATGCCCAAGCCCGTCGCAAGTCACTCTCGCGATGCCTCAAGTCCGCATGGATGACTGCGAAATGGAAGGTCGCTGAAACCTTAAAGACCCTCCAGCAACGCGCAGCCGACCGCGTGCTGGAACTGAACACCGAATTGATGCGCATCGATGCTCGCCCCTGGCGGATGCAGACCAGCGCAGACCGAGCCGACATTCTCAACCAAATCGCCATCGTGAAAAGGAGCGCCTGAAATGGCAACCAAAACCCTTCGCAAAAAAACCGTTTCCGACTTCGGGCGCTCTGCCCCGACGTGCGAGGACGAGGAACCATGCTTAGTTGGGCCGCCTCCGCTCCACGAGGGTCTTTCCTTCATCAAGAAGAAGCGTGAAGACGGAGGAGGCTACGACTATTGGGCCGATGTACCCCGCAGCGGCAACTACAGCGCCGATGCGGACCTCGGGCGGCGCCTCGCGGAGGAATTCATCGCCTTCATCGGCAAGCACCATAACGTCGGCAACGCCTCGCTGCTCGGCTCGATCATGCTCGATATGGAGGCGGGCGCCACACGCGGTCATAAAGTCGGCTTTATGAACACCGTCAATAAGTACGCCATGGCTGGCGGGTATCTATCCCAACTACCGCGAGACGAGGAGCAGGAATCAAGTAAGCCGACACACGATCCACGTCCGGAAGCAGTGCTGAAACTGGATGGATTGCTTTCTGAAGCTGCCGCTCTTTTGCGCGCAAACGAAGATCTGCAAATCGCTCAGGTCGCGCTCAATGAACACGGCATCCACACGATGTACAAGATTCCCGGCTTCAGAAAGCCTGATGCGTTGCGCGACAAAATTATCGCCTATCGAGATGGCCTAAGGGCTTTCCGCGAGATGCCAATCGAAACCTTCACGAAGGAAAACGAAGATCAAATCGCGGCGGATATGTACGAGAAACATGAAGACGCGTTGCGGGAATGGAAAGGCGCCGCTCCGAGCCGAGAAGGCGCAATTGAGGCGCTGAAGCTTTTTACCGAAATCGACGTCTTCGAAGGGGATTTCCGCTCTGACGGCACACTCGCTCAGACGTTGCGACTGGCTGCGCTAAAGTATCTGGAAGGCCTCGAAGGGGTGGTAGCATGATGAATATTCTTCCCCACGAGACTGACGGCAAGTTCGACCTTCTGATCGACACCGGCCGCGGCGCCTGGATCCCGATGAGCAAGACCAGCCTGGATGCGCTCCTGCAGAAGTACGACAACGCCTATCCTACCTATACGGAAGGCACTCGCCAGGAACTGATCGAGCGCTGGCGGTACGCCGAGATGATCCAGCTCGTCGAGAGAGCCGCTCCGGTGCCATCTCAGTCGGGTCCATCTAGGAGGGCGGCATGATGCAGCGTCGATCGTTTCTTATCGGAGCGGCTGCAATCTCGGCGCCCGTCGCGTCGACCGCAGCTCAGCCTGTCAAGGTGAGCCTTGAGGAGTTCCTCGCATCGGAAACACCCGAGCAGCGCGCCTTCTGGCATCTGAAGCAGGCCGCAAAGGCAATGAAGGAACACGGCGGTGGTGAATACGTGTTCGGCCTCTCTCTCGAAAACCAAGCTGGCTATCTCGTGAGGAAGTCCTCATGAGGGTATCGAAGCTGCTCGCAATCCTTCAGCGCCTCACCGCCGAGGAGAACAGGAAAATCCTCGAAGAGTTAGATGCTCTAGCACCGAGGAAATGAGTAGGGGCGGTTCTTGGAGCCGCCCTTCACATCTCGGTATTGACGACTCGTTCCTTTCAGTTCAGCTTCTGGTTGGCGGCACTGAGAGGAACGAATGTCTGAAGACCAGAAGCCGCCCCATATCCGCCTTGCTGTCGAAAACGATCAACGCGAACTCGATCGGCGCAACGCCGAGATAGATCTACGTTGGCCTCTGAAGCGGTTAGCCGCCAACTTCCTCCGGATTGTCCGCGGCGCCGGCAGCCCAGCGGAGCTTGGACGGCAGTGCGCCGATGTCGTGAAAGCCTACCGTGACTATCACGACGCTTTGGGCGAATGGCCTAACTCCTATCTGATCAGCGAAACGCTCTCGCTTCGTCACCGGGAATATCACGCAAAGACGGACCGAGCTTGGGAATGGGAAGACGCCATGCGCCAGATGGTGGCCGGTGGCCTGCAGGTGGCGGCCTCACAACTGCTTGAGCAGAACACCCAGCAACGCGCTGGTGAGTCCGAAATGTTCGACGGGCTCCGGGTGATTGAGAAGCAGCGCAGTGAAAACGCGGCCGCACGAATGCAGAAGCCAAAGCCTAAGCCAAAAACGAAGAAGCCCGCCAAGCGCCGCACAAAGCCGGATGATGACTTCGCCTTATAAGACGGTTGGCAGCAGTGACCGGTTTTTGGGTTCCGATAATGTAGGTTTTCGGAAGTTAGAAAAAACGCGGCTTTAACCGCAAAATTTGGAGACAACCGTATGTTCTACGCTCTTCGGCGCCGCGCTGGATCTGACAGACAAACCTTGGTTGAATTTCAGAAGAAAGCCGACATGGCGGCTTCAAGCGTATCCGCAGATAACACCTTCTCGGTCGTTCGCGCCGACGTCGCGCACGCCTGGGTTCGTCAAGGTAACGAGCACGAAACCGGGCTCTTCCTCAAGAATGGAAAACTGCGATACGCTGCTGCTGATAAAGTCGCGAGGAATCTCTGAGCGTGTAGAAGCGGTTAATCACGACGACGGAGGGCTCAATGCGATTAACTACAAAAATATTTTCTACTGCAGCCGATTCCATCTTGCGCCCGCAAATGCTATCATTCGCAGGCGCAAGTAGATGGGTGGAGCGCTCGGCCGGACTCGAACCGGCGACACGGGACCTACGAAGAACCAGCTCTATCCAACTGAGCTACGAGCGCTTAGGCTTTCAGCCAGGCGTCTGGATAGGTGGTCGAAGACCTGTTCAGACGCGAAAGCTTTTGCCTGTCTGACTATTATCCTACTTTACCTCCTTTTCTGCAAGTCACTGACCGGACTCATCAATTTTGTATCCGTCCTCATGTCGAGACGGCGCGCCGCCGAAATCATCGGAGGTGACAAATTCAACGCCGTCGATGATGTAACGGCCGTAGCCGACACGACGCATATGTCCCTTCCTCGTTAAATAACCGATAGCGTTGTAGACTTCCTTCGGGGTGGCATCGAGCCCAGCTTCCCGGACGGCTTCTTTGACGTCCTCGACCGTAACCTCCTGCTTCCGCTGCACGAATCTTACTACCGTGCCCAGAACGTCACCTGCGCGCTCGACTGGGATCGGCCTGACGTATTCAGATATTGCCGCGAGGATAGCCTCTCGGCTCTCCTGGGGGACGTTTTCCAACAACGCTCTGATTTGGTCCGCTACTTCCTGAGAATCGGATGGCAAGCGCTCATTGCTCGCGCCTGTGGACTTCGGGGAAAATTTCGTCACGTGTGCCATGGGCTCAAGTATGCCACGACTCAGACTATGGAGTCGAATCGAATCGGCTCCGAAACAGCGGCACTAGGTTCGCAGTCGGCCGTGCCGCTGGGATGATGACTGACGATACGGTGCGCCGCACTGGAACAAACCCCGCGAAGCCATATCCGTCACTAGGCCATTTTCGCACATCGCGTACTTCCCAGGTGCTTCCCCGTCGAGGACGACGAGCGCGAGCGCACTTGGCTGGGCTACTAACTATTTGATTTGGATGGAGAAATTTGGTGGAGCTAAGCGGGATCGAACCGCTGACCTCTTGCATGCCATGCAAGCGCTCTCCCAGCTGAGCTATAGCCCCATCAAAGGTGGTCCGGCGTGGCCGGTCCTGGGATACTCCAGAGGCGTTCCCTCTGGGGTGGCGGCTTCTTACTTGCGGTTTTCGCAGATGGCAAGCCTAAAAAATCCGACCCGGAATTTTTTTGTAATCCGGGCCGGCATTTGTCTGATCAGACTTCGTCTTCGTCGCCGGTCACGCCGATGATGTCGCTCATGTCGTCATCGTCATCGTCTTCGTCGGGTGTGAGGAAGGTATCGTCGTCGTCATCGCCTTCGATTTCGACATCGTCGTCGCCCATATCCGGGATGTCGTCGCCGGACGCGGCGTCATCGGCATCCTCAAGCGAAACCAGTTCGACTTCGGTGTTTTCGGTATCGACTTCCGCAACCTCGTCTTCCTCGGCGACGTCGGCGATTGCCGAGGTTTCCTCGAAGAAGGACAGGGGGTAGGACTTGCCGGTATAAGGAGAAACGATCGGATCCCGGTTCAGATCGTAGAACTTCTTGCCGGTTTCCGGATCGGTGCGCTTGGTTCCAAGTTCCGCTTTCGCCACTATAAGCCTCGTGAGAATGGCCGAATCCGCGATTCGGCAAAATGCCGTTCAAGCCGGCGTTCCATCGGAATTTATAAGCCGGTCCCCTTAATCGCTGCGGCTTCCCATGTCAAAGCCAAACTTTAGGATCGCAGTGCAGGGTATTTCCGGCACCGGCGGATACCCGGCCGGCGTCCCTCTCGCAACGAGGCGCGGGGGCGGCGGAAGCGGGCGGAGACGGTCGCCGGAACGGGCGGGCTTGCGAAGGAAATGCTGCGCCTTTACAAAGCATTATGCCACGTGTGGCGCCGCGTCGGGGCCCGTAAGCGCCCTGCTCCAGGATTGATCCCATGACGACCAAGACTTTCACCATCGCCATCGACGGCCCGGCGGCGGCCGGCAAGGGCACGCTCTCGCGCCGCATCGCCGAGCTATACGGCTTCCACCATCTCGACACCGGCCTGACCTACCGCGCCACCGCCAAGGCGCTGCTCGACGCCGGTCTGCCGCTCGACGACGAGGCGGTGGCGGAAAAGATGGCGCTGGAGGTTGAACTTGGCGGGCTCGATCGCGATATACTTTCGCAACACGAGATCGGCGAAGCCGCCTCGAAGATCGCCGTAATGCCGGCGGTGCGCCGGGCGCTCGTCGAGGCGCAGCGGCGGTTCTCGGAAAAGGCGCCGGGCACGGTGCTCGACGGGCGCGATATCGGCACGGTCGTCTGCCCGGATGCGCCGGTAAAACTATATGTGACGGCGTCGCCGCAGGTGCGCGCGAGACGCCGTTATGACGAGATTGTCGGCAAGGGTGCGACGGCGGATTTCGATGCGATTTTCGAGGACGTCAAGCGGCGCGACGAACGCGACATGGGACGGGCCGACAGCCCTTTGAAACCAGCTGATGATGCGCACTTGCTTGATACGTCGGAAATGAGTATAGAGGCCGCGTTTCAAGCTGCGCAATCGATCATCGATGCAGTCTTGAGCCGAAATGCCTAAATTCAAGCGATTTTGCATGCTGAGACGCATGGATCGCTTTTATGCAGCCTGAAATTCCGTCCAAGCGCCGGATTGCCTTCGTGAGAGAGGGCGGACTGGGTTCAGGCCCGTTCAACGCAAACCAACCGGCGCGCACGTGTCCGATTCCATGTTCGGGACACGCAGGAGATTTTATGTCAGTAGCTACTCCCTCCCGCGAGGATTTCGCGGCTCTTCTCGAAGAGTCCTTTGCCAAGAACGACCTGGCCGAAGGCTATGTCACCAAGGGCATCGTGACGGGCATCGAGAAGGACGTCGCCGTTGTCGACGTCGGCCTCAAGGTTGAAGGCCGCATCGCGCTCAAGGAATTCGGCGCACGCGCCAAGGATGGCCAGCTCAAGGTTGGCGATGAAGTCGAAGTTTATGTCGAGCGTATCGAAAACGCGCTCGGCGAAGCCGTTCTGTCGCGCGAGAAGGCTCGCCGCGAAGAGAGCTGGGTCAAGCTCGAAGCCAAGTTCGAAGCCGGCGAGCGCGTCGAAGGCGTGATCTTCAACCAGGTCAAGGGCGGCTTCACGGTCGACCTCGACGGTGCGATCGCCTTCCTGCCGCGTTCGCAGGTCGACATCCGTCCGATCCGCGACGTCACGCCGCTGATGCACAACCCGCAGCCCTTCGAAATCCTCAAGATGGACAAGCGTCGCGGCAACATCGTCGTTTCGCGCCGTACGGTTCTGGAAGAATCCCGTGCCGAGCAGCGTTCTGAAATCGTTCAGAACCTCGAAGAAGGCCAGGTTGTTGACGGCGTCGTCAAGAACATCACCGATTACGGTGCGTTCGTTGACCTCGGCGGCATCGACGGCCTGCTGCACGTCACCGACATGGCATGGCGCCGTGTGAACCATCCGTCGGAAATCCTGAACATCGGCCAGCAGGTCAAGGTTCAGATCATCCGCATCAACCAGGAAACCCACCGCATCTCGCTCGGCATGAAGCAGCTCGAGAGCGATCCGTGGGATGGCATTCAGGCCAAGTATCCGGAAGGCAAGAAGATTTCCGGTACCGTCACCAACATCACCGACTACGGTGCGTTCGTCGAGCTGGAGCCGGGCATCGAAGGCCTGATCCACATCTCGGAAATGTCCTGGACCAAGAAGAACGTTCACCCCGGCAAGATCCTGTCGACCAGCCAGGAAGTCGAAGTCGTCGTTCTCGAAGTCGATCCGTCCAAGCGCCGTATTTCGCTCGGCCTCAAGCAGACGCTGGAAAACCCGTGGGCAGCATTCGCTCGCAGCCATCCGGCCGGCACTGAAGTCGAAGGCGAAGTCAAGAACAAGACCGAATTCGGCCTGTTCATCGGTCTCGACGGCGACGTCGACGGCATGGTGCACCTCTCCGACCTCGACTGGAACCGTCCGGGCGAACAGGTCATCGAGGAGTTCAACAAGGGTGACGTCGTCAAGGCCGTCGTTCTCGACGTCGATGTCGAGAAGGAACGCATCTCGCTCGGCATCAAGCAGCTCGGCAAGGATGCGGTCGGCGACGCCGCTGCATCGGGCGACCTGCGCAAGAATGCAGTCGTTTCCTGCGAAGTCATCGCGGTCAACGACGGCGGCGTCGAAGTGAAGCTCGTCAACCACGAGGACATCACTTCCTTCATCCGCCGCGCCGACCTCGCCCGCGACCGCGACGAACAGCGCCCCGAGCGCTTCTCGGTCGGCCAGGTCTTCGATGCCCGCGTCACCAACTTCTCCAAGAAGGACCGCAAGATCATGCTGTCCATCAAGGCTCTGGAGATTGCGGAAGAGAAGGAAGCCGTTGCCCAGTTCGGTTCGTCCGACAGCGGCGCTTCGCTCGGCGACATCCTGGGCGCAGCGCTCAAGAACCGCGGCGGCGAATAAGCATCCGCCTCTGAATTGAAGAACCCGCCGGAGCGATCCGGCGGGTTCTTCATTTTCAGGCGGTAGAAAATTTTACTCCCAGCCGACCATGCGTTGATAGAGCGCATAAACAGGGTCGGCGGCCGCGCCTGACTGATAGGGCGTCGGCTCGGCATCGATCATCCTCGGCGTCCTGCGCTCAGGCGCCGCATCGGCTGTTTCGACATCGGCTGCGGCATCCCCGCCGCCGGACTGCGCCTGCTGCTCATCCTCTTGCTGCTGATCCGGCGGCGCCTCGTCGTGATGATGCGGATTCTGGTGGCTGGTTTCACCGGCCTTCTCGTTCGACGGGACATCCTTGGCAAACTGATAGGGCAGCTGCGTATAGGCAAATCCCTCCGGCATCCTTGCCGCGAGCGGGACATAGGCAGCCTCGGCCGTCGCGGGAAGCGGCATCATCGGCGGCGGCGCGGCAGTCTCTTTCGGCTGGCGGGCAGCCAGGATCTCCGTTTCCACCGGCGAAGGGCGCGGCGCTGCGGCGGCGCGCGCATCGGGTGCTGCGAGTTCCGCCGGCTGCCTGGTCAAGGTTTCGGTCGCATCGCTGATGACGGCCTCATCGAGGATCGTATCGATCTCCACAGCCGCTTCGACGGGGCCATCCTTCAGAACGGCTTCGACGTCCTGCTCGCGGATGATGGTGGCGATCATCTCGGAGGCCTCTTCGGTCATCGACGCGACAATTCCCGTCCAGTTTCTGGGAATGACGGGATCACTTTTTTCCAGCATGGCGCGAGGCTGAATGGCAGGCGCCTCCGGCGTTTCCGGCACGTCGTGCGCCGCTGTGGCTTCGGCCGACAAGGCTTGCTCGGCTTCGATTCCCTGCGGCGCAGATTTTTCGGGCGCGACCGCCCTTGCAGCTGCCGCCGCGGACTGAGTCCGGTTATCAGGCCGCGGCGTTTCCGGATCGGCAGCGTCCAAGGCTTCGGCGGCGATCGTCTTCTCGTCCGTCATGAGTGCTTCGGCCCCGACATGGGCATCAGCCGGCGCGGGTGCCTTTTCTGCCGGCTGGCGCATGGCGGTTGCCAGGCCGCCCTCATGCAGCTGGATTTCAGGGCGGCCGTCGGTGCGCATCGGCGAAGCGTCGTTCTGGCCATAGGAACGCACCACGGCGCGGGCGGCGAGATCACGGTCCTTGTAGCGGACGATTTCGAGATAAGCGACGATCCGGGCTGCTTCCGGACCTGTCGGATTTTTCAAGGCTTCGGCGACCATCCTGAGCGGGAGGTTATGGCCTTCTCCTGCGAGCTGGCGTTCGATCTCATTGATTTTGGCAGCCGGCAGTTGCCGGATGGTGTCAGCGAGCCGCGAGGCGAAAGCAAGATTGGTCTCGTCGTCGTCGCGGTCCAGGGAGATCGAGCGGCCTGCCGCATTGATAATATCGAGAAGGGCTTCAACCATGCGCTCGCGCGCGGCAAGAAGCAGGATATTGAGCTTGCCGGCAATGGCGGAATTCAGGTCGGCGGCTTCAACAGGGTTGACGGGCGCGGGCGCAATCACAGAACGGCCTAGGCCGCCGGCGACGACCGCCGCAGTCTGGCCTTGAGACGAAAAGCTTGCATTGGACGCTGCACGAACGGGAGTCAACATGGCATGCTCCTTTCGCAAAGTGACGATGAAAGCAGGCTCTATTAAAGGACCGTGCTCATCCGATCCCTCTGCATCCCAGCAGATCCTCCTGTCCGCATGACGCAATTCCGCGTCATCGAATGCATAAATATTAACGAGAATTTTAGTAAAGAGACCTTAACGAAACGCTAATGCATGTCGTCCGGAAGTGTGCAACGGCCGCGAGGCCACGCCCGGGCTGGTGACCGCCTTCGGGTGCTGGTCGGCAATGCCGTCGGGCGGTTCGCTCAGCTATGGGCGAAGATATCGGCCTCCTCCCAGCCGAGCAGGTCGAGCTTGGCGCGGGTCGGCAGGAATTCGAAGCAGGCGGTGGCATGGTCGAAGCGACCGTCGCGGATCAGGCGTGCGGTCAGCTTGTCGCGCAAAGCATGCAGGTAAAGCACGTCGGAAGCGGCATATTCGAGCTGGGCCGGCGACAGCGTTTCGGCCGCCCAGTCGGAAGATTGCTGCGTCTTGGAGATGTCGACGTCGAGCATTTCCTTGAGATTGTCCTTCAGGCCATGGCGATCGGTGTAGGTCCGGATCAGGCGCGAGGCGATCTTGGTGCAGAAGACCGGAGTCGTCGTGACGCCGAAAGTGTGGAAGAGCACGGCAATATCGAAGCGGCCATAGTGAAAGATCTTCTGATGGGTCGGATCTTCGAGCAGGGCGACGAGGTTGGGCGCCTCTTTCTGGCCGGCGGCGATACGGATGACGTCGGCGGTGCCGTCACCCGGCGAAAGCTGGACGACGCAGAGCCGATCGCGGCGCGGCACCAGGCCGAGCGTTTCAGTGTCGATCGCAACCGCGCCGGTGTAGCGGGCGGCATCGGCCGCTGATATATCGCCTTCGTGATAACGTATGGTGGCGGCCATGAGACAATCTTTCGTTCGAATGCGTCTCCTACAGCGCCCGCCCGTCTTTCAGACGCGCAAAGCTGCAGCACTATTAAATTGCTATATAATTTTATCCTTAAATCGGTTCCGATTTAAGGAATAATGCAGTAGCGCTATAGCGCAAAGGCGCAAGCTGCGAAACCGTTTCCTGCGACGGGCGGGTCAAAATGTCGGCGGCGTGTTGATCCAGAGAAGCACGGTTTCGCCGTCGTGGCGGTTGCGCCAGGAATGGTAGCGGCGGCTTTCGAAATAGAGCGAATCGCCCGGACCGAGATCGAAGAACTGATCACCGTCGAGCACCAGCTCGAGCCGGCCGGACAGGACATGCATGAATTCCTCGCCCTCGTGGCGATAGGCGCCTTCGCTGGCCGCACCGGGCGCCAGCACGAAACGATGGCAGTCCATCATCCTTGGGCCTTCGGCCAGCAGCTGCACGGTGACCCCGGGCGTCGTTTCCGGCCAGCTGCGCCATTCGCCGGCGCGCACCAGGACCGGCACCTCGCCGCTTTCTTCGCCGGAGAGGCGGGAGACGGTGGTGCCGTAATATTCGGCGAGATCGTGCAGCGTCTTGAAGCCGACGCCCTGCGAGGTGCGCTCCAGCGTCGAGAGCGTCGAAGCGGTGATGCCGATATCGCCGGCCACCTGATCCAGCGTCTTGCCGGCGGCATGGCGCAGGCTGCGCAGCCGGCGGCCGAGGCCGGAATCCTGGTTTGCTTCGCCCTCGGCCGAGGGATCTTCACCCTCCAGCGCCTCGCGGATGGCCGCGGGATTGAGGCCGCGCTCGACCCGATACCAGGAGATGCGCTTCAGGCGCGCCACGTCGTCGGCGCTGTATTGTCGATGACCGGTGTCGGAGCGGCCGGGAACCACCAGACCCTGGCTTTCCCAGAGACGCAGCGTCGAGGCGGACACGCCCGCAAGCCGCGCGGCCTCCGCCACCTTGTAGCGCACAGGCCCGTTATCGTTCATCCGCCACTTTCCCCGATTCTCGTCGCGCGAGCATTGATCAAAACGCCTGATGTTTGAAGCAAAAAATGCCGCTTGTTTTCTTGCCGAAAAAATGTAGGAATTTCGTGATGCCTTGCAGAACTTATGCAAGATAATTTTCTCGCCCTCGCTACAGGAGCAGATCGATGACCGCGACAAGCCTTACGGACCGGAAGAACGCCGCAATTTCGCGCGGCGTCGGCATGACCACCCAGATCTATGCGGACCGGGCAGAGAATGCCGAAATCTGGGACAAGGAGGGGCGTCGCTATATCGATTTCGCCGCCGGCATCGCCGTTCTCAATACCGGCCACCGCCATCCCAAGGTCATCGCAGCCGTCAAGGATCAGCTCGACCATTTTACCCATACCTGCCATCAGGTGGTTCCCTACGAAAGCTATGTCAGCCTTGCCGAACGGTTGAACGCGTTGCTGCCGGGTGACTTCGAGAAAAAGACGATCTTCGTCACAACGGGTGCCGAGGCGGTCGAAAATGCCGTCAAGATCGCTCGTGCGGCAACCGGCCGCTCGGCCGTCATCGCCTTCGGCGGCGGTTTCCACGGCCGCACCTTCATGGGCATGGCGCTGACCGGCAAGGTGGTGCCCTACAAGGTCGGCTTCGGCGCCATGCCGGGCGACGTCTTCCATGTTCCCTTCCCCGTCGAACTGCACGGCGTCACTGCCGACCAGTCGCTGGCGGCGCTGAAGAAGCTCTTTGCAGCCGATGTCGATCCGCAGCGCGTCGCCGCCATCATCATCGAGCCGGTGCAGGGCGAAGGCGGCTTCTACCCGGCGCCTGCCGCCTTCATGAAGGCGCTGCGCGAACTTTGCGACCAGCACGGCATTCTGCTGATCGCCGACGAGGTCCAGACCGGTTTTGCCCGCACCGGCCGGATGTTCGCGATGGACCATCACGGGGTGGCGGCCGACCTGACGACCATGGCAAAGAGCCTTGCCGGCGGCTTTCCGCTCGCCGCCGTCACCGGCCGCGCCGAGATCATGGACGCACCGGGACCGGGCGGGCTCGGCGGCACTTATGGAGGCAACCCGCTCGGCATCGCCGCCGCCCATGCCGTGCTCGACGTCATCACCCAAGAGGATCTCTGCAACCGTGCCAACCTGCTCGGCGGCCGGTTGAAGCAGCGGCTGGAATCACTGCGCGAGAGCGTGCCCGAAATCGCCGATATCCGCGGGCCCGGATTCATGAACGCCGTCGAATTCAACGACCTGACGACCGGATTGCCGAGCGCCGAATTCGCCAACCGGGTGCGGCTGATCGCGCTCGACAAGGGCCTGATCCTGCTCACCTGCGGCGTCCACGGCAACGTCATCCGCTTCCTCGCGCCGATCACCATTCAGGACGACGTGTTCGGCGAGGCGCTCGACATTCTCGAGGCCTCGATGCTGGAAGCGACTTCGGCCAAGTGACGCGACAGGTACCGGATTACAACGGCTGCCGGCAACAGGCAGCCGCTCCCAAGGAGATATGACATGGCTTTCACGACCGCCCTGACAAGGCACGTTCCCTTCTCTTCGCCGTTCCTGCGCGCTGCCGGCTATGTCAACGGCGTCTGGACATCGGGCGATGCCTCAAAGACCTTCGACGTGCTCAACCCGGCAACCGGCGAGCTGCTTGCGTCGCTGCCCGATATGGGAGCCGCCGAGACGCGGGCGGCGATCGACGCGGCCTATGCCGCCCAGCCGGCCTGGGCTGCCCGCCCGGCGAAGGAGCGCAGCGCCATCCTGCGCAAATGGTTCGACCTGATGGTCGCCAACGCGGACGCGCTCGCCGCGATCCTGACCGCCGAAATGGGCAAGCCTTTCGCGGAAGCGCGGGGCGAGATCCTGTATGCCGCGTCCTATGTCGAATGGTACGCCGAAGAAGCCAAGCGAATCTACGGCGAGACGATCCCCGCGCCTTCGAATGACAAGCGCATGATCGTCATCAAGCAGCCGGTCGGCGTCGTCGGCACGATCACGCCGTGGAATTTCCCGGCGGCGATGATCGCCCGCAAGATTGCGCCGGCACTGGCCGTCGGCTGCACGGTCGTGTCGAAGCCCGCCGAGCAGACACCGCTGACGGCAATCGCCCTTGCCGTGCTCGCCGAACAGGCCGGCCTTCCGGCCGGCGTCTTCAACCTCATCGTCGGCATCGACGGCCCGGCGATCGGCCGCGAGCTGTGCGGCAACGACAAGGTTCGCAAGATCAGCTTCACCGGCTCGACGGAGGTCGGCCGCATCCTGATGCGGCAATGCGCCGACCAGATCAAGAAGGTGAGCCTGGAGCTCGGCGGCAACGCGCCGTTCATCGTCTTCGACGATGCCGATCTCGACGCCGCGGTCGAGGGCGCGATCGCCTCCAAATACCGCAATGCCGGCCAGACCTGCGTTTGTGCCAACCGCCTCTACATCCAGTCGAGCGTCTATGACGCCTTCGCGGCCAAGCTTGCCGCCAGGGTCGCCGCAATGTCAGTCGGCGACGGCTTTCAGCCCGGCGTCGAGATCGGGCCGCTGATCGACGAGCAGGGCCTTGCCAAGGTGCAAGACCATGTCGGCGACGCGCTTGCCAAGGGCGCCATGGTGCTGACCGGCGGCAAGCGCATCGACGGCGCCGGCACCTTCTTTGCCCCGACAGTGCTGACCGGCGTGTTGCGCGGCATGAAGGTGGCGCGCGAGGAAACCTTCGGACCGGTGGCGCCACTCTTCCGTTTCGAGACGGCCGAAGATGTCATCGCTCAAGCCAATGATACGGAATTCGGCCTTGCCGCCTACTTCTATGCCGGCGACCTGAAGAAGGTCTGGCGGGTGGCGGAAGCGCTGGAATACGGCATGATCGGCATCAATACCGGCATCATGTCCTCCGAGACCGCGCCCTTCGGCGGCATCAAGCAATCCGGTCTCGGCCGCGAGGGCTCGCGCCACGGCGCCGACGATTATCTCGAAATGAAATATCTCTGCATCGGCGGCGTCTGATCCGCCGGCCGGGAAAACCGGGCACGCGGCTTCTCGCCGCGTGCCGTCAATAATGCGGCGGGCGGGTGATACCAGGCGCTTCCAGCGACTGTTCCTCGAGCGACAGAAAACGTTCGGTCAGCCGGTCGAGCTTGGTGCGCATCTGCTCGACGACCTTCCATTGTTCGGCAAGCTGATCGGAAAGCTCCTCGATCGTCTTTGCCTGATAGGCCAGCATTTCCTCCAGCCGGGTGATGCGGTTCGTCTCGTCGGACATCGATCCTCCTTTGCCGACACCGGCAGAATAGATGGTTCTCCCAAAGCGGAAATAGGCCATCTCGTCAATGTTTGCGATGGCCGGCGCCGCCGCGCGCAAAACTGAACCGTTTGGTTACTAAAAGACCTTGCCGCGCCTGATGTTGTGGGGTAGGCCCTTATCCATCAGGGAGGAATACTGATGGATGCAGGAAACGGCTTTCTTCATCCGGACCGGCTCTTTCCGGCCGATCCGGCAACACGGACCATTGCGCGAGACCTCTACGAGACGGTGCGCAATCTTCCGATCGTCAGCCCGCACGGGCATACCGAACCCGCCTGGTTCGCCGACGACAAGCCTTTCGAAGATGCGGCCTCGCTGCTCGTCATTCCCGATCACTATCTCTTCCGCATGCTGCACAGCGTCGGCGTTCCCTTGGACGCGCTCGGCGTGCCGCGGCTCGACGGCGAGCCGGTGGCTGCAGGCCGCGCGATCTGGCAGACCTTTGCCAGACATTACCATCTCTTCCGCGGAACGCCGTCGAGCCTCTGGGTCGACCACGCCATGTCGGCCGTGCTCGGCTGCACCGAGCCGCTGACACCTGACAATGCCGATGCGCTCTACGACCACATCAATGCCCAGCTCGCCCTGCCGGAATTCCGGCCGCGGGCGCTGCATCAGCGATTCGGCATCGAAACGATCGCGACGACCGAGGGCGCGCTCGACCCGCTGGCACATCACCAGAAGATGGCCGCGGACGGCTGGATCGGCAGAGTGCGCACCACCTACCGGCCGGACAGCGTCACCGATCCCGATGCCGTCGGTTTCCGCGACAATCTCGTCAAGTTCGGAGAGATCACCGGCGCTGACGCGACGCGCTGGGACGGCCTGATCGAGGCGCATCGGCGCCGCCGCGCCTATTTCCGCCAGTTCGGCGCCACCGCGACCGATCACGGCGTACCCACAGCCTTCACCGCCGACCTGCCGCTTGCCGAAAAGCAGGCGCTGCTCGACAAGGCGCTGAAGGGTCCGCTTTCGCCTCAGGATGCGGAGCTCTTCCGCGGCCAGATGATGACCGAGATGGCGGGGCTTTCGGCCGAGGACGGCATGGTCATGCAGATCCACGCCGGCTCGCGACGCAACACCGACAGCGGGCTGTTTGCGACCCGTGGCCCGAATATGGGCGCCGATATTCCGACCCGCACCGACTGGGTCGGCGGCCTGAATGCGCTGCTGTCGAAGTACGGCCATGCGCCGGGGCTGCGCGTACTGCTCTTCACCCTCGACGAAACGACCTATGCCCGGGAACTCGCGCCGATGGCCGGCCATTGGCCCTGCCTGATGATCGGCCCGCCGTGGTGGTTCCACGACAGCCCGCTCGGCATCCGCCGCTATCTCGACCAGGTGGTGGAAACGGCGGGTTTTGCCAATATGGCTGGCTTCAATGACGATACGCGAGCGCTGCTTTCGATCCCGGCGCGGCACGATGTCTGGCGCCGCGAAGTCTGCCGTTTCCTCGCTGGGCTCGTCGCCGAACACCGGCTTTCCAAGCGGGAAGCCGAAATCGTGGCGGGCGAACTCTCCTATGGCAACGCGAAGAAGGCCTACAAGCTGTGACCGAACGACTGCAGACCCTTTCCGGCCTCGCCCCGACGGCGAAGCTTCCCGCCTATGACCGCAGCCGGCTGAAAAGCGGCATTCTGCATCTAGGCCCCGGCGCCTTCTTCCGCGCGCATTTCGCGCCGTTTACCGATGGCGCGCTCGCCGCTGCAGGCGGCGACTGGGGCATTGAGGTGGCAAGCCTGCGCACGCCCGATGTCGCCGACAATCTGACTGCCCAGAACGGGCTCTATACGACGCTGATCCGCGATACCTCGGGCACAACGGCTGAGGTGATCGGCTCGATCCTGAAGGCGCATGTGGCGCCGCGCGATCCGGCCGGCCTGCTTGCGCGGCTCGAAGATCCTGATATCCGTATCGTCAGCATGACGGTGACGGAAAAGGCCTATGGCTTCGATCCGGCAACCGGCGGCCTCGACCTCAAACATCCCGATATCGTCGCCGACCTCGCCAACCGGCATGCGCCGCGCGGCGTCATCGGCTATCTCGTCGAGGGTCTTGCACGCCGCCGGCAGAAGGGCATTGCCCCGTTTACGCCGCTCAGCTGCGACAACCTGCCGAGCAACGGCGCCGTTCTGAAGCGCCTGGTGCTCGAATTCACCTCCCGCATCGATGCCGATCTGCATCGCTGGATCGAAGCCAACGTGCCCTTCCCCTCGACGATGGTCGACCGGATCACGCCGGCCAGCACCGAGGCGACCTATGCCGATGCCGAGCGGCTGACCGGCCGCACCGACAGGGCGGCGATCGAGACGGAACCTTTTACCCAATGGGTTATCGAGGACCATTTCGCCAGTGGCCGGCCTGATTGGGAAAAGGTGCGCGGCGCGCTGATGGTCGAAGACGTCTCGGCCTATGAGAAGATGAAGCTCCGGATGTTGAACGGCGCCCATTCGCTGCTCGCCTATCTCGGTTATATCGGCGGCTATGAATTCATCCGCGATGTGATGGACGATGCCGCTCTGGCCGCCCTGGCCTATCGCCACATGCACGCGGCGGCGAGGACGCTCGATCCGGTTCCCGGCATCGATCTCGACGATTACGCCAATGAATTGATAGCACGCTTTGCAAATAAGGCGATCGCGCATCGCACCTACCAGATCGCCATGGACGGCACCCAAAAACTGCCGCAGCGGCTGCTGGAACCGGCATGCGAGGCGCTGGCCAATGGCGACAGGGCGGAAACCTATGCCATCGCCGTGGCGGCCTGGATGCGCTATGCGATCGGCGAACACGGCAATGGCGAGCGCTACGAGCTGCGCGACCCGCGGGCCGCGGAAATCGCCACGCTCATCGCCGATGTCCCCCGCACGGGCCTTGCGCTTTCGGCGGCTCTCTTCACCCTGCCTGGACTGTTCCCGGCCGCCTTGACCGGAAACCGGGCCTGGACGCAGGATGTCTCGGACAAGCTGGAGATTCTGATCCAGGACGACCGGTTGCCGCTGTTTTGACCTGCGCACATCGGTTGGACATCGGACGACCGATCGCGGATGCTGAGGAGAAGATACGGTGGATCGTCCGCTGCATCAACTCTTGGGCATGCCCTCCGGCCGCAGATGCCTTTTCAAGGCCGCTATCCGGAAGATCGCGTTGGCGGCGCCATAACCCTTATACCCTCGGCGTTCGACGATCTCGAAGAAGAAGCCTTCGCCGAATGTGGGGCTGTAGAGCTGGAAATATTCGCCGAACTCGTCCCGGTCGTACAGGATGTTTTCCGCCCTCAACCGGTCGCTCAGCGCCGCCTCCAAACCGAACCTGGCCTCCGCGTCATCGTAATAATTCGGGGAAATGCTCAGCGGCTTGAAGCCGTTCTGCCGCAAGCTGGCGGCTGTCGCGAAAATGTTGTCGGTGTGGAAAGCCAGATGCTGCACGCCCGAGCCGAATGTTTCGGCAATGAAGTGCCCCGCGAGCGTGCGCCGGTTCTCCGCGCCGTTCAGCGTGATCCGTAGCGAACCGGACGCATTTTCCAACACCTGGCTGCGCACCACGCCGGCGGGATCGATGATGTCGAACACGGGCGTCTTCCGCGCTTCGAAGATCGAGGCGTAGAACAGCAGCCAAGTGGGCATTTCGTCGTAGGCGACCGTCTGGGCTATATGGTCGACATGCAAGAGATGAGCGGGAGCAATCTGCGCATCGTCTTCGACCGGCAGAAAGTCGATCTCCGAAAAACGGCCGAGATCACTCTTGTCGTCTATCAGGTAAATCAGTCCGCCGCCCACACCCCGGATTGCCGGAATTTCAACCTCGCCGACGCCGACGGCTTGGCTGAAAGGCTCGGCGTCGAGCGCCATGGCTCTCTCGAAAGCTTTGCCGGCATCGTCGACCAACAGGGCGATGGCATAGGCCGTCGTCCCATGCACCGCGAAGGACGCACCGGCAAAGCCAGCGCTATCGGCATTGACGATAAGACGGATGTCACCCTGGCGATAGAGCGTGACATTTTTTGTTCGATGAACGGCCTCCTTTCGGAAGCCTAGGGTCCGCAGGAAGCCGACGAGTTCCGCCGCTTCCTCTTCGTCGGCGGAGAACTCCACGAAGCCTATTCCTTTGACGATCGCTCGATCGGGCATCGCCTTGGCCGAAATGCTCCGAGTATTCGGCATACGCCGCACCTGATCGCCCAGATAAATCAGCGAGCGGTGGCCATCGGCGGCAATCAGGCGGGATGACCCTCCGCGGAACTGATCGTTGAATATTTCGAGCGAAAAATAACCGTCATAGCCGGTCTCGGCGACGGCAGCGGCAAACGCCGCTACCGGAAGGTCGCCTTCACCCGGCATGTTGCGGAAATGCCGGCTCCAGTAGAGTAGGTCCATGTCGATCAGCGGAGCATCGGCAAGCTGGACGATAAAGATCTTGTCTTTCGGGATCGACCGGATCGAGTTGATGTCGATCTTTCGTGACAGGGTATGGAAACTGTCGAGGATCAGACCGACATTCGGATGATCGGCCCTGCGCACGATTTCCCATGCATCGCGATGGTCATTGATATGCCGCCCCCAGGCGAGCGCCTCATAACCGATCTTCAAGCCGCGCTTGGCAGCCCGTTCACCGAGCGCGTGAAAATCCGCCGCCGCCCGATCAATGCCGCCGAGCGAGGCGGACGAGGCATTCGAGCAAACCAGGATGAGCTCTGTGCCCAGTTCCTGCATCACATCGAACTTTCGTTCGGCGCGATCGAAGGCGCGACTGCGCAACGGCTCGGGCATGCCCTCGAAATCGCGGAATGGTTGGAACAGCGTGATTTCAAGCCCGCGGTCGCGCACCATCCTGCCGACATCCGTCGGCCTGCCGTCGAAAGCCAGAAAATCATTCTCGAAGATTTCCACGCCATCGAAGCCGGCTTTGGCGATCGCATCCAGCTTCTCGGGGAGCTCTCCGCTGATCGACACCGTGGCAATCGAAGTTTTCATCGGTCTGCTCCTGGCCTTGCCTATGAGGCGGTGAGAAATTCAGGTCTGCCTCTAAGGCCGGGTTCGAGCGCCAGCACCCGGCCGGCGAATGGCTCAGCTCGCCTCTCTACCGGCGAAAGATGGCTCGCTGTCGCTCTCCCGAAGGGCACCAATTTGAACTAGCCTGCCTAACGCAATTCGAGCGAACCGTAGCGCCGTGCTGCCACTTGATGCGCCGCCCCTGCCGGACCGGGGATTCTCCCAGTCTGGCAGGGGCGCAGTCGAGCGCGTCAATGCGCATGCTCGGCCTCGATATGGCCGCCGAGGAAGAGCTGCCCGACGCGCGGATCGGAAAGCAAAGCCGAAGCCTTGTCGTGCATACGCGTCTGGCCGAGCTCGAGAACGAGGCCGTAATCGGACATGGCGAGCGCGGCCTTGGCGTTCTGCTCCACCATCAGGATGGTGACACCTCGGTCGCGCAGTCTGATCAGGGTCTGAAAAACCTCCTGCACGAGATTGGGCGACAGGCCGATCGAAGGCTCGTCGATCAGGATCAGCTTCGGGTCAAGCAGCAGGGCGCGCGCCACCTCCAGCTGCTTCTGTTGTCCGCCCGACAGTTCGATCGCCTTGCGGTCGGAGAATTTGCGCAGCATCGGGAACTGGTCCATCACCATGTCGATTCGCTTGCGCACATTCGCCTGGTCGCCTGCGGTGATGCCGCCGAGTTCCAGATTGTGATAGACGGAGAGTTGCGGAACGACGTTGCGGCCTTGCGGAACATAGGTGACGCCATGCCCGATCATCTGCCGCGGTGTTTGCCGGGTCACATCCTGGCCATCGAGCAAGATTTGACCGGAATGGATGTTCAGCAGGCCGAAGATGGCCTTGAAGACGGTCGACTTGCCGGCGCCATTCGGCCCGATGACGGTGGTGATCGAAGCTTTCGGGATCGAAAAGGACACGCCGTTCAAAATGGTGATCTTGCCGTAACCACCTTGGATTTTTTTGAGCTCGAGCATTGTCAACCTCCAAGATAGGCGTCGATGACGGTCTGGTTCGACCGGATTTGGTCCGGTGTGCCTTCCGCGATGATGTTGCCTTCCGCCAGAACAATGATGCGGGAGCACAGGCTCATCACGAACTCCATATTGTGTTCGATAACGACGAACGTCGTGCCGTGCTCGGCATTGTAGGCGACAAGCCGGTCCTTGAGGTTGGCGAGCATCGTCAGGTTGACGCCGCCCGCCGGCTCGTCGAGCAAAACGAGACTCGGGCCGGCCATGAAGGCCATCGCCGCATCGACCAGCTTTTGCTGGCCGTAGGAGAGCGAACCCGCCAGTGTGTCGCGCAGATGGCCGAGGCGAAAGAAGGCGATCATGCGCTCCGCTTCGGCCGTCAAGCCGGCGTCGCCGGGGCCGAAGAGACGTGCCAGCATCGTGCCGTGATGCTCCTGCCCGGCAAGAATGATGTTGTCGAGCACCGACATTTTCGGAAAAACCGAAAGCTGCTGAAAGGTTCGCCCGACGCCGAGCTTGTTCAAATCGGAGGCGCGCATGCCGGAGACATTTTTGCCGTTGACCGTCACCTCGCCCGCATCCGGGGTCAACTGGCCGAGGATGCAGTTGAAGAGCGTCGACTTACCCGATCCGTTGGGGCCGATCAGGCCGAGGATCTCGCCCTTGTTGACCTCGAAGGAAACGCCGTCGACGGCGCGGATTCCGCCGAAGCTCTTGCCAATGTTGCGAACGGAGAGAATGGGCGTGTTCATTTCAGGCTGGCTCCTTCCGCCATGTCTGCGCGGACCTGTTGCTTCGGCCAGATTTTGTCACGGATTCTGGCGCCGACACCAATCAGCCCCGACGGCACGAAGATCAGCATGACGATGACCAGCGCCGAATAGATGATGAGATAATATCCTTCGGTGAAGCGCAGGATCTCCGGCAGCAGAATGACGACGCCGGCGCCGACCCACGGGCCGAAGAAGTACCCGGCGCCACCGACGATCACCATCAGCAGGATGCGAAGGGAATGGGCGAGCGCGAAGGATCCGGGCTCGATGAATTGGACGAGAGGCGTGATCAAGGTGCCGGCAAGTCCGCCATATGTCGAGCCGATGGCAAAGGCGAGAAGGGTGATGCGCCGTGTATCGACGCCGAGACTTTCGGCGCGGATCGGGTTTTCGCGCAGAGCCTTGAAGGCGCGGCCCCAAGGCGAACGGACGATCCCCCACATCCCAAGCGCCGCAAATGCCGTGACGGCAAGTGTGAAATAATAAAAAGGCAATTGCTTCATCGTCGAGAACAGGCCGAAGTCGGGACGCGGCATGCCGACGAGGCCGATGCTTCCGCCCGTCAGCCAATCTTCGTTTCTCAGCACGAGAAAGACGAGCGTGTTGAAGGCCAAGGTCACAAAGGCGAGGAAGTGGCCTTTGACACGCAGCGCCGGATAGCCGAGGAGCAGGCCGACGACGAAGCATGCAAGCAGCGCCAGGGGCATGGCCACAATCCAATGCCAGCCTGCGAGCGTCAGCAGCGCGGTAATATAGGCGCCGATCGCCATGAACGAGGCCTGCGCCAGCGATATCTGGCCGGCATAGCCCAGCGTCAGGTTCAGTCCCATGGCCGCAATCGTAAAGATCAGCCAGGAGGTCAAGATGTAAATGATGTAGTTCTTTTGACCGATGGGGGCGGCGACAGCGAGTGCGAGCAGCCCGAGAATGACCAGAATACGTATGGTGGAACTCTTCGCCATCAGACGGCCCTCCCTTCGGACGTTCCCATGATGCCCTGCGGCCTGACGAGGATGATGACGATCAGGAGCACCAGGGGAAGCGCCGCGCGATACTGGGCCGTGACGTAGGCAGCGGTCAGGTTGTCGAGAACACCGATCAGCAGGCCGCCGACCAACGCTCCGCGGATCTGGTTGAAACCGCCGACGATTGCCGCGATGAAAGCGATCAGGCCGAGTGTTTCGCCGTTGGAGAACTTGGCGAGATAGACGGGCGTGATCAGATAGGATGCAAGGGCGGCAAGCGCTGCGTTGATCAGGAACGTGTAGAGGATCATCCGCTTGACGTTGACCCCGAGGATTTCCGCGACTGCCGGATTTTGCGCGGTGGCCTGCATGCAGCGCCCGGTACGGGTGCGGTTCAGGAACAAGGTCAGCAGCACGACGATGCCGAGGCAAAGCACGAGATTGAGAATGTCCTGCATCGAAAGGACAGCGCCAAAGACGTCGATCGGATCATTTGGAAACATCGCGGGAAAAGGCTGAGCTTCGGCCGAATAGAATTCCTTGACGCTCTCCTTCAGGAGAATTCCGAGCGCCATAGTCGCGATGATCAAAGTGATCCCGCCATGGGGAAGGATCGGCTCGACCATGAGCTTCTTGAAGAGGATGCCAAGAATAACGACCGACAGTATGAGCCCGGCCAGCAGCGCAGCCCAGAAGGGCATGCCGAGAATGCTCATGCAGGCAAGCACGAAAAATGCCGGCAGCATGACGAACTCGCCCTGGGCAAAATTCACCGTCTGCGCCGCCTGCCAGACGAGGGTGAAACCGATGGCGACGAGCGCGTAGATGGAACCGGTCGCCAGACCGGACAGTAGGACCTGTAGGAATTGAGACATTGTGCCACTCTCTCGATGGCCGCGGCAGCCGAAGCGGCCGCGGCAGAGCAGGGGATGATCAGTTGGCCGGAACAGTTCCGATCACGACCGGCGAGCCATTCTTCACCTGGACCATGAAGCTCGGACGCGACATTTCGCCGTGTTCGTCCCAGCATGTGTCGAGAAGGATCTTCGGGTAGTCCGCGGCCTTCAGGCACAGTCCGTGCATCTTTTCGGCGAAGGCCTCTCCATCGAGCTCGCCGACCATCTCCGTGACGTATTTCGTCGTCCAGGCGCCGATATAACCCTTGATGGCGTCATGCGTGGGCTTGCGCTTGAAGGTCTCCTCGAACTTCTTGTCGAAGGCGCCGATGCCCGGTACGTCCGTCGCACTCGCGGTCAGGCCGACATGGGCGATGGCGCCATCCGCGGCGCTGCCTGCCAGTTCAACCACCTTGGCTTCGGTCAGGGTGACTTCGCCGACCAGCGGCATGGGTAGCGATTGCTTCCTGGCCTCAATGAGGAAGCGAGCGGACTCCTCCTGATTCATATAGACGAACACGGCATCGGGACCGGCCTGCTTCAGCTTGGCGATATCGGCAGCATAGTCGGCTTGGCCTTGCTCGGACGGCACGTCGGCGACAATCTCGATTCCGGCCTTCTTCATTTCCTGGGTGAAGACGTCATGCCCCCCCTTGCCGAACTCGTTATTCACCCAGGCGACGGCGACTTTCTTCGCCTTGATCGTCCCGGTGAAATAGCTGGTCAGCGCGGGAATGCCCTTTTGGGAACCGGACGACGTCCGGAAAACGAAGGGGTTTCCTTTCTGAACGATGCTCGGAGATTCCGAACCGACGAATTGCGGCGTGCCGTTCTGTTGCGCGACGAGCATATTGACCATCGTCGAGCCGGAATAAATCGTGCCGAGGATCGCATAGGCGCCTTCATCGATCGCCTTCTGGACAAGGGCGCGCGAAACCTGCGGATCGGTCTGGGTGTCATATTCGCCAAGTTCGATTTTCTTGCCGAGAATCCCGCCTTCGGCGTTGATTTCCTCGACCGCGATCTTGATCCCGTCGCGCCAATTGGTTCCTGCGGGGGCGCCAGCGCCGGAAAGCTCGGCCACCATGCCGAGCTTGACCGTGTCTTCGGCATGAGCGACACCCAATCCGACGAAGACGGCAGTTGATATTGTGAGCAGATTCTTCAGGTACATACTGTCCTCCCAGTAAAAATAAGACCGGCTTTTGCGGCGCCGTCTCCTAAAGCGCCCCGGCCTCCATCAGCAGGAGACGAAAGCTAGCCGCTTTTCAAGCACACTTCCGGTCCAGGCGGTCGCATCAACAGAAAGTCCACAAGGACAAGAGCTTGCGCGTCAAACATCCCAGCGCCCGTCATCGTCCGGCACCCACGCCGGCGTGCCTCCTGGATGAGCGGCGGAACTTCCGGCTTGGTGATGACGCAAGCAACGAATTGCCGGGCTTCCAGTTTGGATGCGTCGATCGGCAAAGGATCATCCGGCCGCATTCCGAGCGGGGTGGCGTTGGCAACGAGATCATAGCCTGCCGGATTCGCATCTCCGGAGACGACCCGGCCTGGATAAAGCCTGTCGAGCTTTTCAATAATAGCATCGCGCCGCTCGGTGTCGATATCGTGGATCGCAAGCATTCCCGCTCCGCGCCTCATGATTTCGAGGGCGATCGCCGAACCCGCGCCTCCACACCCCACCAGCAGGCATCTGCGGCCGGCGACGGGAAAACCTTCCTTCTCCATTCCGTCCAGATATCCGAGTCCGTCGGTATTGTCGCCATGCCAGCCGTCGCGCGTGCGGCGCACGACATTGACCGCCTGGACGAAGCTGGCGCGATCCGAGGTCGTCGCGCAGAGGCCGAATGCCGCTTGCTTGTGCGGAACGGTGACGAGGATTCCGCCGATATTGGAAACCACCCGCAGCGCGTCAAAAACGGTGGGCAGATCAGCAGAAGCCACATGCATCGGCACGACGACGGCGTCTTCCTTCCGATCGGTCAAAAGCCGCGTGATGACATCCGGCGAGCGCACCTGCGCGATGGGGTCGCCCACGACTATGAAGAGCCTCGTATTTCCAGAAGGAATAATTCCCGCCATCTGCCGTCCGTTTCCTAGCCAGGGAGCCGGAACATCCTGCCGCACTTGGTTTGTGCGGCCGATATAGCGCTCGACCTGTGTCAATTCTCCACGGAAGCGTAGCGATGAAAGACCGCTATATCGAGTATCATTTTCGCAGGCTTCCGTAACATCATGTTAATGATCAAATCGTGTGCCGAGTGAGCCCGAGACCGTGGGATCGGGCCGCAAGCTCTGCCGGCGACCGAAAATGCTATTTCTTCCGCGTTGACGCTCTATCGGCGGGCCTCAGCGAACTCGCGCCCTGCATTTCATGGCGAAGAAGCTGCCGAAAGTGCTCGGCATAGGCGGAGAGAGGCAAATCCCGGCGATAGGCGATGTAGGTATGGAAAACACTGTCGGCGTCGATTTCGATACCTTTTAATCCGCGAACGACGCCATGCGCCACGGTGAACTCGTCGATGATCGCGATCCCCAGACCCGCCGCCACCAGGCTGCAAACCGTCGTGCCGAAACGAGCCTTGATGTTCATCTGATAGGCGATGCCGCTATTGGTGAACATGGCCGCCATGATCGCGCCGTACGGGTCCTTGGGGTCGATCCCGATCAACGGATAGCCGGACATTTCCTGGGGCGTGATCTTGTCCCGGGCCGCCAGCGGGCTCGTCTCCGGGACGATGCACAACAGCCTGCCACTCGCCAGAGGCTCGAATTCTATAAGGGGGTGATCGAAGCGGGACGAGATCGCGACCAGTTCGCCGCGTCCGAGGAGCAGGTAATCGATCGCCTCCTCGATCTTGAGAATGTTGACGTCGAGCCCGAGATCCGGAAAGCGCTGCCGCAGCTTGGCGATGGCGCGGGGAACCATCACGTTGGCGATGCTCGGCACGGATGCGATGCGAAGCTCCTGGCTCTGTCCCCGTCCGAGCCCGGCTACGGCCGATTGGAGATCGTCGATCTTACGATGCACGGTATCGAGCAGGTCGAAAATATTGCGCGCCTGGGATGTCGGCACAAAGCGGCCGGCGCGCCGGTCGAAGAGCCGGATACCGAGGGAATCTTCCGTATATTTCATGAGGCGGCTGAGGCCGGGCGCCGAAACATTCAGCAACCGCGCAGCGCCTGCGATGCTGCCGGTCACCATGATGGCGCGTATGACCTCAATCTGTCTTAGCGTAAGCATCACCAGCCAAACGACACGCGCTCAGACGCATGTGTCGACAATGCATTAGCAGGGAAGCCGCGCGCAATGCAAGTTTGGGCAATCGGCCGGCGTCACTAAGCCTTGATGCGCGCCATGTCGGGATCGTAGAGCGGGGCCAGCGACACCCGGCAGGGGATGCGCTGCCTTGCAACGTCAAGCTCATAGCTGCCGGAGAGAACAAACTCCTCCGAGACGCCATCGGGGTTGCGGACGTAGCCGTAGCCGATCGCCTTACCCAGCGTATAGCCGAAGCCGCCGCTTGACAGCCAGCCGACACGCTTGCCGTCGCGATAGATGGTTTCGCGGCCGAGCAGTACGGTATCGGGATCGTCGGGAACGAAGCAGGCGAGGCGCTTCTTGACGCCATCCGCAAGCTGCCGTTCGATCGCCTCGCGGCCGCGGAAGGGAATGTTCTTTCTGATCTTCACCGCCCAGCCGAGGCCGGCCTCGATGGGCGTATGGTCGGGGCCGATATCGGAACCCCAGGCGCGATAGCCCTTTTCCAGGCGGCAGCTCTCGATGGCGCGGTAGCCGGCATTGACAAGACCGAGCTCGCCGCCAGCAGCCATCAATACGTCATAGACAGTGGTCGCATATTCGACGGGAACATGCAGTTCGTAGCCGAGTTCGCCGACATAGGTGATGCGCAAGGCCCGCACCGGGCAGCCCGATATGCCGATGGTTCTGACCTGGCCGAAGGGGAAGACGGCATTCGAGACATCGCTGCTCGTCACTCTTTCCAGCACGCCGCGTGAATTCGGTCCCATCAGCGACAAAACGGAATAGGCTGACGTGACGTCGACCAACTCGGCATGCATCTCCGCCGGAATATTGCGGGCGATCCAGTTGAAGTCGTGGGTGGCGAAACCGGTGCCGGTGACGATGTAATATTCGTTATCGGCAATGCGGGCGACGGTCAGGTCGCATTCGATGCCGCCCTTGTCGTTCAGCATCTGCGTATAGATGAGAGCGCCCACAGGCCTTGCGACATCGTTGGCGGCGATCCAGGAGAGGGCCGCCTCGGCATCCCTGCCCTTCAGCACGAATTTGGCGAAGGAGGTCTGGTCGAAGATGACGGCCGCCTCGCGCACCGCCTTATGCTCGCGGCCGACGGCGTCGAACCAGTTCTGCCTGCCGTAGCTGTAGATATCCTTCGGCTCCTCATTGGCGAAGAGATCGGCGAACCAGTTCGGCCGCTCCCAGCCGAGCTTTTCGCCGAAACAGGCACCCTGCGCCTTCAGCCGGTCATAGAGCGGCGACTTGCGGCAGGGGCGCCCGCTCGAATGCTCCTCGAACGGCCAAGCCATGGTGTAGTGTTTGCCATAGGCTTCGAGCGTGCGGGTGCGCACCCAGTCGGTATCGAAATGCGGGCGGCCGAAACGGCGGATATCGACCGGCCAGAGATCGTAGGGCGGCTCGCCCTTGGTCACCCATTCGGCGAGCGCCATGCCGGCGCCGCCGGCCGAGGCGATGCCGAAGGCGTTGAAGCCGGCGCCGACGAAGAAATTCTTGAGCTCCGGCGCTTCGCCGAGAATGAAATTGCCATCCGGCGTAAAACTTTCCGGGCCGTTCAGCAGCTGTTTGACGCCCACTTTCTCCAGCGCCGGAACGCGACCGAGCGCCTGTTCCATGATCTGCTCGAAATGGTCGAAATTGCTGTCCAGCAGCGTGTAATGGAAATCCTCGGGGATACCTTGCTTTGCCCAGGCAATGGGATTGGGCTCATAGCCGCCCATGACCATGCCGCCGACCTCCTCCTTATAATAGGTCAGGCGATCCGGATCGCGCAGCGTCGGCAGATTGGAGGGCACACCGAAGGATTCGGTGATGATATATTGGTGCTCGACCGACACCAGCGGCACGTTGATGCCGAAGCGGGCAGCGAAGGCGCGCGTCCATTGGCCGGCACAGACGACGACGCGCTCGCATTCGATGCGGCCTTCAGCGGTGACGACGGCGCGGATCTTGCCCTTGTCGATGTCGAGGTCGAGGACTTCGGTGTCCTCGAAGATCGAAACGCCGGACATGCGGGCGCCCTTCGCCAGGGCCTGAGTGATGTCGGAGGGATTGGCCTGGCCGTCTGTCGGAAGAAAGGCGGCGCCGACCAGATCGTCTATTGTCATCAGCGGCCAAAGATCGAAGGCCTCCTGCGGCGTCAGCAACTGCATTTCAAGGCCGAAGGACTGCGCCGTGGTCGCCTGGCGCTTGACCTCCGTCCAGCGCTCCTCGTTGCAGGCAAGGCGCAGGCCGCCATTCATCTTCCAGCCGGTGCCGAGACCGGTTTCCTCTTCCAGCCGCTTGTAGAGATCGACGGAATAACCGAGCAGCTGGGTGATATTGGCGCTGCTGCGCAGCTGGCCGACGAGGCCGGCGGCATGGAAGGTCGTGCCCGAGGTGAGCTTCTTGCGTTCGAGAAGGACGGTATCAGTCCAACCGAGCTTGCCGAGATGATAGGCCGTCGAGCAGCCGATGATGCCGCCGCCGATGACCACGGCTTTTGCCGTCTTCGGTAGTTGTTTCGTCATTTATCGTTCCTGTTCAAAGGCTTGATAGGCGCGCTCGAAACGCCCGAGATTTTCGGCGGTATAGGCGGCATAGTCGAATTGGATGGTGGAATGGATTTCCGAAATCATGCTCCAGAGCGTCTCGCGCAGCAGCGAGGCGCATTTCATCGCGCTGTAGCGCCGGCTGAGCTCATCGGTCAGCGGCCGATCGAAATAGGTCTCGAGCATCGTTTGCTCGGCAGCTTGCGAGAACTCATTGTTTGAGGCCAATCCGCCGAGGTCGAACAGCGGCGTGTTGAAGCCGGCATAATCCCAATCGATCAGCCAGAGCCGCTGCCGTCATCGAGAAAATTGGCGGCCAGCAGGTCGTTATGGCCGAAGGCGATCTCGAACGGCGCTGCCGCCTCTTCCAGCGTCTCGGCCTTGGCGATCAACGCCGGCAGCAGTGGGAGGTGGAGGTTGCCCGACTCCTTCAGGCTGGCGATGTAGTCGCGGATGACATGGAAGACCCAGAAGATCATTGCCGGGCCGCGGAAATGCCGTGCGATATCATGGTGGCAGGCGCGCACCAGCGGCACGATCCGGGCCAGCATTTCCGGCGTCCTGATATCCTCGGGCGACAGCGCCCGCGCCTCGATATAGTCGAGCACCAACACGCCGGGCGAATGGTGGATGACGGCGGGCGACAGGCCGGCGGCGTGCGCCGCACGGCTTGCGGCAAGCTCGTTCTGCCTGATGATGTGGTGGATCGGAATATCGGTGCCGAGTCTCACCACGCAGCGCGCGACGGCGTCGCTGACCAGATAGTTCCTGTTGGTGATGCCGCCGGATATCGGCGAAATTTCAATCGGACCCTGCCAGATGCCAAGCGCATGAATCCTATCCTCAGGCGTCATGCTATCCCCCTTGCGGCGCTGGCAAAATGATGGGGCAGAGGAGGACAGGCTGTCAAGCAGCCGCGCGCGTCCTTCCGGACGCGCAAGGGCGCTATCGGGTCAGATGGTCTTGCCGGCGGAGTCGAAGACGTGGCAGCGGGCCGGATCGAAGAAGGTCTTCACATTGGCGCCGGGCTCGACCTTCTGCTGGCCGTCGAGCGCCACAGTCAGCAGCTGGCCATCCGGCGTCGTGGTGTAGAGCATGGTGGCGCCGCCGAGATTTTCGACGAGATCGACATTAACGGTCGAAAGGGTGATGGTGCCCTGCGTGAGGGAGAGGTGCTCGGGGCGGATGCCGAAGGTGACGGCCTCGCCGGCCTCGCCTTTCAGGCGGCGCGGCAGGCGGACGGAATTGCCGCAGACATGAATGCTGGTTTCGGCTTCACCGACCTCTTCGATGCGCGCCTGCAGAAAGTTCATCTTCGGGCTGCCGATAAAGCCGGCGACGAAGCGGTTGGCGGGGTTGTTGTAGAGATCGAGCGGCGCGCCGACCTGCTCGATGCGGCCGGAATTCAGGACAACGATCTTGTCGGCCATCGTCATCGCCTCGACCTGGTCATGGGTGACATAGATCATGGTGTTGCCGAGCTGCCGGTGCAGCCTGGAAATTTCGACGCGCATCTGCACGCGCAGTTCGGCATCGAGATTCGACAGCGGTTCGTCGAACAGGAAGATGCGCGGCTCGCGCACGATAGCCCGGCCGATGGCCACGCGCTGGCGCTGGCCGCCCGAGAGCGCCTTCGGCTTACGCTCCAGGAGCTTCTCGATCTGCAGGATTTCGGCGGCGCGTTTGACCTTCGGCTGGATGTCAGCCTTCTTGTAACCCGCCGTCTCCAGGCCGAAGGCGAGGTTCTTGTAGACCGACATATGCGGATAGAGCGCATAGGACTGGAAGACCATGGCAATGCCGCGCTTGGCCGGCGCCACCTCGTTCATGCGCTCGCTGTCGAGCAGCAGCGCGCCGCCTGATATTTCCTCGAGGCCGGCGATCATGCGCAGAAGGGTCGATTTTCCGCAGCCGGAGGGCCCGACGAAAACGACGAATTCGCCGGGATCGATCGTAAGGTCGATGCCATGGATGACATCCATTGCGCC
Organism: Rhizobium sophoriradicis; assembly: GCF_003939025.1. Lineage (GTDB taxonomy): Bacteria > Pseudomonadota > Alphaproteobacteria > Rhizobiales > Rhizobiaceae > Rhizobium > Rhizobium sophoriradicis. The sequence goes on along the minus strand of NZ_RQIH01000025.1, from coordinate 26,374 downwards.
GTAGCGCTTCTCCACCTTCTGAAGAACGACACTGGTTGCCATCGTCTCAAACCCCTCTCGTAATTTATCGTTGCTTCGTTCTTGCGCGCCAATCGGCGTATTTCGGGCTGTCGGGGCCGACCGGCAGCGGCACTTCGGCGCCGCTGTCGGATGACTGGTAGATGGCGGTCACCAGCTCCAGCGCGCGGCGGGCATCCACTGTCGTCACCGGCAGCGGCCCCTGGCCGCTGAGGAAGGCGTGGAACTGACCCATCTGGGTGGTGAATCGCGGCGCGACCGGCTTCCAGTCGGCAATCACCCGGCCGATCTTTTCCCGCACGTCGTCATTGGCGGCGATAATCTTCCAGGGATCCTTGCCGGGTGTGTAGGGCTCATGGCTGCTTTCGAAGGTGACATTCTCGAAGTGCAGCCTCAGCCGGCTCAACTGTTCCTGCGAACCCAGCGTGCAGGACAGCGAGACGAAGGCGCCGTTTTCCATCAGCAGGCTGGCGGAGGCGCAATCCTCGACCTCGATATCGTTGACGCGGGTGGCAACGCGGCCGAAGACCCTGGCCGCCGGGCCCATCAGATGCATCAGCATGTCGTGCAGATGCAGCGCATGGGTGACGAGCACGCCGCCGAGTTCCGTCGCCCATTTGCCGCGCCAGGGCACGGCATAATATTCGGGTTTGCGCAGCCAGAAGGTTTCGACCGAGGCCGTATAGGCTTTACCGGCAATGCCGGCGTCGATGATCCGCTTGGCCTTCTGGATGCCGTCGCCATAACGGTACTGGAAGATCGGCATCAGCACGCCTCGGGCGGTTTTTTCCGCTTCCATGATGGCATCGACGGCGGCGAGCGAGCCGGTCAGCGGTTTTTCGCAAACGACATGTTTGCCGGCGGCGAGTGCCGCGACCACCTGTTCCAGATGGATGCCGGGCGGTGTGCAGATATCGATGATGTCGATCGTGTCGTCGGCGAGCAGTTCCTCAAAAGAGGTGGTGAGGCGCTCGATGCCGAACTCGTCGCCAACTGCCGCCAGACGTTCTGCGTTCAGGTCGCAGATCGCTGCCACCCTGAACTTGTCGGAATGCGGCAGGTAGCCTTCGACGATGTGGGAGCGGCCGATACCGCAGCCGACGATCGCCACCGTCTTGATGTTCATGTCACTCTTTTCCGTTGTCGCCATCAACGCTTCATGCCCGTCGTGGCGATGCCCTCGATCAGCAGGCGCTGGAAGAACAGGAAGAAGAAGAACACCGGCACCAGCGTCAAGGTCGACATGGCGAACAGGCCGCCCCAATCCGATGCGCTGGTTGAATCCACGAAGGTGCGCAGGCCGAGCTGGATCGTATAGGTGTTCATGTCGTTCAGGTAGATCAGCGGTCCGAAGAAATCGTCCCAGGTCCAGATGAAGGAGAAGATGGCGGCGGTCGCCAGCACCGGCAGCGACAGCGGCAACATGATCTTCCAGTAGATGCGCCAGGCGCTGCAGCCGTCCATCATCGCCGCCTCGTCGAGTTCGCGCGGGATGCCGCGGAAGAACTGCACCATCAGGAAGATGAAGAAGGCGTCGCTTGCCAGAAACTTCGGCACGACAAGCGGCAGGATGGTGTTGACCCAGCCAAGGTCGAGGAACAGCACATATTGCGGGATCAGCGTCACGTGATAGGGGATCATCAGCGTGCCGAGCATGATCGAAAACCAGAAATTCCGGCCGGCAAAACGCAGCCGCGCAAAGGCGTAGGCCGTCAGCGAACAGGCGATGACATTGCCGGTCACGACCAGCAGCGAGATGACGAGCGAATTCCAGAAGAATCGGCCGAAGCTAACATCGAGCCCGGTCCAGCCGCGGACATAAGAGGCGAAATCGATCGACGACGGGATGAGCGAGGTCGACGAGAAGATTTCGTTTTCGGGCCTGACCGATGCCGAGACCATCCACAACAGCGGATAGAGCATCAGAAGCGAAGCAGCGATCAGCAGGGCGTGGATGACGAGCGACGCCGGCAGGCTGCGTTTGGTGATGTCCGATGGCGGCCTGGCCGCAGTGACGGAAGCGGTCATCTCAGTCATCGTAGTGCACCCAATAACGCGAGGTCAGGAAGGAGAAGGCGGTGAAGATCGCGATGATCACCACCAGGATCCAGGCGAGCGCCGAGGCATAGCCCATGCGGAAATTGCCGAAGGCTTCCTGATAGAGGTAGAGCGTGTAGAACAGCGTCGAATTGATCGGCCCGCCGGTGCCGCCCGATATAATGAAGGCCGGCGTGAAGGCCTTGAAAGCTTCGATCGTCTGGACGACGGCGTTGAAGAAGATCACCGGCGTCAGAAGCGGCAGGGTGATCTTGTGGAATTGCCGGAATTTCGAGGCGCCGTCGAGGCTGGCCGCCTCATACATGTCCTGCGGGATCTGGCGCAGGCCGGCGAGGAAAATAATCATCGGCGAGCCGAACTGCCAGACCGACAGCGCCACCAGCGTATAGATCGAATAGTTCGGATGCGAGATCCAGCTCGGACCTTCGATGCCGAACTGCGAGAGCGCGGCATTGACGAGACCATCGCTGGCGAAAAGCTGGCGCCAGAGAACGGCGATCGCCACGCTGCCGCCCAGCAATGAGGGCAGGTAAAAGATGGCGCGATAGAAGGTCAGCCCGCGCAGGCCGCGGTTCAGCGCCATAGCGACCAGCAGGGCGAAGGTCAGCTTGAACGGCACCGAGAAGACGACATAGGTCAGGGTGACATTCATGGCTGCCGAGAATTTCGGATCCGCCGTGGCGATGCGCACGTAATTCGCCGTTCCCACCCAACTCGGCGACCGTAGCATGTCGTAGTCGGTGAAGGAGAGATAGAGCGAAATCAGGGCCGGCCCGAGCGTCAGCCCGAAAAAGCCGACGAGCCATGGCAGGAGGAAGAGGTAGCCGGGAGCATTGGCATTCCAGAGACGCCGGAAGCGTCCCTCGGCCACGGCCCCCTGATATCTTTCCACCGGTATGGCCCCTGCGGGCGTGCGCATCGCATTGCTCATACGGGATCAGCCTCGTGCGAGAATCTGCGTAATTTCGTCGACAAGCTGTTTGCCTCCGTCGGAAGGAGACAGCTGCCCGAAGGCGACCTGCTCGGCGATGTTGCGCAATGTCAGCTCGCCTTCACCGGCGCCGGCCGGGGGCGGCGGGGGCAATTTGCCCGCGAGATCGCCGAGACCGCTGACATAGTCCAATGCGACCTTGCCGTTTTCATCGAGCTTCGCCGCAACAACCTCGCGCATGGCAGCCGATTCCGGAATGCCGCGTTCGACATCCAGGAGCAGCACTGCCTCAGGATTCTTGACGAAGAAATTGACGTAGTCCACCGCCAGGTCGATCGATTTCGACTGGGCCGAGACCGAGAAGAACATCGAAGGCTTGCGATAGTGGCCGCCCTTCGAATCCGGCTTAACGCGCATGTAGTTCGTGAGCGCCAGCTTGTCCTTGTTCATTGCCTGATAAGCGACGAACTGGTTGGAGTGGGCAAAACCGGCGGCCGATTTGCCGAGCGATACCGTGTTGGTTTCGATATCGTTCTTGTCAAGGGCTTGCACGTCGGCGGGAACGCAGACTCCGGCCTCACGGAACTTCGCCCACATGTCGTACCATTCCGATGCGTCTTCCACGCCGAAGGCGATCTTGCCGTCGGCAGTGTAGAGCGCCTTGCCGCGCTGACGCAGCCAGTTCTCGAACAGCGGTTCCGCGCCGCTGCCGTCGGCGATACCGAACATGCCCTTGCGCTTGCCCGCTTTGGTGATTTCCGCCCCCATGCGGGCGAACTCATCCCAAGTGGTCGCCTGCGTCGGCAGATCGACGCCCGCCTCCTTGAAAGCGGTCGTGTTCAGCACCGTGGCTGCCGAATTCGCGCCAAGGCTGACGCCATAGAGATGGCCGTCGACGCTACCGCCCTCGATCTGGGCCTTGTCGAAATCATCGAGATTAAGCTTGGCCGGCATATAGGATTCGAGCGGAGCAAGCGCGCCGCGCCGCGCATATTGGACGATGTAGCGATAATCCATCTGGATGACGTCGGGCGCATTGCGGCCGGCGACCTGGGTCGCAAGGCGCGGCCAGTAATCGCCCCAGCCGAGGAATTCGCCGGTGATCGACGTGCCGGGATTCTTCGTCTGATAGAGCTGCGACACCTTGTTGGTGCGGTCGGCACGCGGCTGCGAGCCCCACCACAGGAGACGCAGGCGCTTTTCCTGTGCCAAGGCGCTGGTGCCGAGCGCTGAAAGCGACAGAAGGGCTGCGCCTCCGGCCACGAAATTACGTCTATTTACACGCAGAGTCATTTTTTTCCTCCTCCAAAGGGAAGCGCCTCCACACGCTTCCAAACCAGTTTTGCTTGCGCAAATAACTAATTGGTTACAAGCTACGAGCAAAGCGGCAACCCTGTCAAGCGGTGTCGGTCAGAGCATGATGGCGAAAAGCGTCGCGGTTGCAGGCGACGTCATGCTCCGACCTTCTGTTGCGCGGGCTGCCATTCGAAATTCGGTTTTTACAATTTCGCATCGAAGGCTTATGAGCGCAACACGTGACGACAGGGGTGGAGCTGATGAACGACAACGGGGGAAACAGGGAAAGGAAGCAGGCCCGGCGACCGTCGCCGGAGCGGACGGCCCAACGTGATCCGGAGCGGACGCGCGCGGCGATCCTCGAAGCGGCAACCCGGGAATTCGCCGAAAACGGCATGGGCGGCGCCCGCGTCGACGCCATCGCCGAGCGGGCCGGCACCAACAAACGCATGCTCTACCACTATTTCGGCGACAAGGAGCAGCTCTACCTGAAAGTGCTCGAGGAGGCCTATGTCGGCATCCGCACCGCCGAGCGCGCCCTGCATATCGGCGATCGCAGCCCGGAGGAAGGCATCGGCGAACTGGCGCTCTTCACCTGGCGCTATTTCCTCCAGCATCCGGAATTCCTCAGCCTGCTCGGCACGGAGAACCTACATCGCGCCCGCTGGCTGCGTCAGTCCGTCCGGCTCAAGGAGCTGCATTCGCATCTGATCGGTGAGCTTTCCCAAGTGCTCGAGCAGGGAAAGAAGCAGGGCGTCTTCATCGAAACCGCCGATCCCCTGCACGTCTACCTGACGATCGCCTCGCTCGGCTATTTCTACCTTTCCAACCAGTACACGCTCTCGACGATCTTCGGCCGCGACCTTCTCGAGCCGAGCCATCTCGACGCCTGGGAAAAGCATATCGTCCACGTCACGCTTGCCTCAATCAAGCGCTGAGTCTCGAAAGCAGGATTTGACTCTTGACAGGCTCGCCGCTCTTCTGCCATCAAGTAACCGTTTAGTTACCGGCTTGGGAGGGCCGGGCCAGGACGCCCGCTCCCGCCGCAAAAAATTGCAGGGAGGAAAAAATGGCACGCTTGGGGATCATCTTGCACGGCGTCACCGGCCGCATGGGTTACAACCAGCACCTGGTGCGGTCGATTCTGGCCTTCCGCGACCAGGGCGGCATCACGCTGAAATCCGGCGAGAAACTCGAGATCGACCCGATCATCGTCGGCCGCAACGGCGCCAAGATGGAAGAGCTGGCGAAGAAGCATAACATCAAGCGCTGGTCGACCGATCTCGATGCCGCGCTCGCCAATCCCGACGACACGATTTTCTTTGACGCCGGCACGACGCTGATGCGCGCCGAGCTTCTGTCCAAGGCGCTCGACGCCGGCAAGCACGTCTATTGCGAAAAGCCGATTTCCGACGATCTGCAGGTGGCGATCGACCTTGCCCGCAAGGCGCGCGGCTCCGGCCTCAAGCACGGCGTCGTCCAGGACAAGCTTTTCCTGCCCGGCCTGCGCAAACTGGCGCTGCTCAGGGATTCCGGCTTTTTCGGCAAGATCCTCTCGGTGCGCGGCGAATTCGGCTACTGGGTCTTCGAAGGCGATTGGGGCGTGCCGGCGCAGCGCCCCTCCTGGAACTACCGCAAGGGCGACGGCGGCGGCATCATCCTCGACATGCTCTGCCACTGGCGTTACGTGCTCGATAATCTGTTCGGCGAGGTCAAGGCCGTCTCCTGCCTCGGCGCCACGCATATTCCGCGCCGCATCGACGAGCAGGGCAAGCCCTATAATTGCGACACCGACGATGCGGCCTATGCGACCTTCGAGCTCGAAGGCGGCGTGATCGCGCAGGTCAACTCCTCCTGGGCGGTGCGCGTGCGCCGCGACGATCTCGTCACCTTCCAGGTCGACGGCACCCATGGTTCGGCCGTCGCCGGGCTGACGAAATGCTGGAGCCAGCACCGCGTCAACACGCCGAAGCCGGTCTGGAACCCCGACCAGCCGCAGACGATCGATTTCTACAAGACCTGGGACGAGGTTCCGGACACGCAGGCTTTCGACAACGGCTTCAAGGCGCAGTGGGAAATGTTCATCCGCCATGTCGTCGAAGATGCGCCGTGGCCCTATGGGCTGGAAGCCGGCGCCAAGGGCGTGCAACTGGCCGAGCTCGGCCTGAAATCCTGGGCTGAGCGTCGTTGGCTCGATGTTCCCGCACTGGAGTTCTGAGCCGTGACGACGATCAATCTCCCCCTCGACGGCAAGATCATCCCCTATACGCTGACCGGCACGCCAATCGAACTGAAGAAGCGCGACGCCAAGGCCTTTCCGCGCATCGCCTTTGCCGCCGCCCATGTCGTCGCCGACCCGCTCGCCGACAACGATCCATGGCTGACGCCGGCGATCGACTGGGAGCGGACGCTCGCCTTCCGCCACCGGCTCTGGGATCTCGGCCTCGGGGTCGCCGAAGCCATGGATACGGCGCAGCGCGGCATGGGCCTCGGCTGGCCGGAAGCGCGTGACCTCATCCGTCGGGCGCTTAGCGAAGCCGCCGGCCGCAAGGATGCATTGATTGCCTGCGGCGCCGGCACCGACCATCTGATACCCGGCCCCGAGGTAACAATCGACACGATCCTCAAGGCCTATGAAGAGCAGATCGAAACGGTCGAGGCGGCAGGCGGCCGCATCATCCTGATGGCAAGCCGTGCGCTTGCCGTCACTGCCAGGAGCCCGGACGATTATATCAGGGTCTATGACCGCATCCTTCGCCAGGTCAAGGAACCCGTTATCATCCACTGGCTCGGCGAAATGTTCGATCCGGCGCTTCAGGGTTACTGGGGCAATGACGACCATCTGAAAGCGATGGAAACCTGCCTTGAGGTAATCGAAGCCAATGCCGGAAAGGTCGACGGCATCAAGATCTCCCTGCTCTCGAAGGAGAAGGAAGTGGCGATGCGCCGCCGGCTGCCGAAAGGCGTGCGCATGTATACCGGCGACGATTTCAACTATGCCGAGCTGATTGCCGGCGACGAAGAGGGCCATTCGGACGCGCTGCTCGGCATTTTCGATGCGATCGCGCCGGCAGCCTCCGCTGCCCTCGACGCGCTCGGCCGCAAGAGCAATCACGAATTCTTCGATCTGCTCGAGCCGACGGTGCCGTTGTCGCGCCACATCTTCAAGGCGCCGACCCGCTTCTACAAGACCGGCGTCGTCTTCCTCGCCTACCTCAACGGCCTGCAGGACCATTTTACCATGGTTGGCGGCCAGCAGAGCACGCGTTCGCTCACGCATCTGGCCGAACTCTTTCGCCTGGCCGACAAGGCGCGGGTGCTGGCCGATCCGGAACTCGCAGCGGCGCGGATGCGCCAGGTGCTGGCCGTCCACGGCGTTCACTGATCTCAGGCACGGCAAGGGAGGAATGAGATGCAGGTCGAAGGACTTTCGATCAATCTGGCGACAATCCGCGAGCAATGTGGCTTTGCCGAAGCCGTCGATATCTGCCTGAAGCATGGCATCACCTCGATTGCGCCCTGGCGCGACCAGGTCGCCAAGGCCGGCCTCGATGAGGCGGTGCGCATCGTCAAATCGAACGGCATCAAACTCACCGGTCTTTGCCGCGGCGGCTTTTTTCCGGCGGCGAACGAGGCCGACTGGCAGAAGAACCTCGACGACAACAGGCGGGCGATCGACGAGGCGGCGGCATTCTCAGCCGATTGCCTGGTGCTCGTCGTCGGCGGGTTGCCGGGCACTTCCAGGGATATCGTCGCGGCCCGCCAGATGGTGTTCGACGGCATTGCCGCGGTGCTACCGCATGCACAGGCATCAGGCGTGAAGCTCGCCATCGAGCCGCTACATCCGATGTATGCCGCCGACCGCTCTTGCGTGAACACGCTCGGCCAAGCGCTCGACATGTGCGAAGCCCTCGGCGAGGATGTCGGTGTCGCGATCGACGTCTACCACGTCTGGTGGGACCCCGATCTTGCCAACCAGATCGCCCGCGCCGGACGGATGAAACGGATCTTTGCCCACCACATCTGCGACTGGCTGGTGCCAACCAAGGACATGCTGCTCGACCGCGGCATGATGGGCGATGGCGTCATCGACCTCAAGGGCATAAGACGGATGATCGAGGACGCCGGCTTCTTCGGGGCGCAGGAGGTGGAGATCTTTTCGGCAGAGACCTGGTGGAAGCGCCCGGCCGACGAGGTGATCGCCACCTGCGTCGAGCGTTTCCGGAGCTGCTGCCAGATCTGATTTCAAAATTCGTTTCATCAGCATGCAGGAGAATCATTCGATGGAGAAACGCCGTTTTGCCCTGATCGGCACCGGAAACCGCGGCACCACCATGTGGGGCAAGGACCTGCTTGCCGGCTGGCGCGAACATGTCGACCTCACAGCCATCGTCGAGAAGAACTCGCTGCGCGGCGAGCGCGCCCGCAACATGATCGGCAGCAATGCGCCGCTCTATGAAAACATCGATTCCATGCTCGCCGAGCAGAAGCCGGATCTGGCCATCGTCTGCACGCCCGACCAGACGCATGACGATATCATCGTGCGGGCGCTGGAGTCCGGCATCGACGTCATCACCGAAAAGCCGATGACCACCTCGATCGCGAAAATTCGCCGGATTCTCGACGCCGAGAAGCGCACCGGTCGCCGGGTCGATGTCTCCTTCAACTATCGCTATGCGCCGACGGCGGCCCGGATCAAGGAACTGCTCAATGCCGGCGAGATCGGCCGGGTGACCTCCGTCGACTTCCACTGGTACTTGAACACCAAGCACGGCGCCGACTACTTCCGCCGCTGGCATGCCTATACGGAAAATTCCGGCAGCCTGTTCGTTCACAAGGCCACCCACCATTTCGATCTCCTGAACTGGTATCTCGACAGCGACCCCGAGGCCGTCACGTCCTTCGCCGATCTGCAGAACTATGGCCGCAAGGGCCCGTTCCGCGGACCCCGCTGCAAGCTCTGTCCGCACGCGCATGAATGCGACTACTATCTCGATCTCGAAAAGGATCCCTTCCTCGATCAGCTTTACGAGGATCCTTCGAAGATCGACGGCTATTTCCGCGATGGCTGCGTCTTCCGCGAAGATATCGATATTCCCGACACGATGGTGGTGTCGCTCCGCTACCGCAACAACGTCCATGTCTCCTATTCACTGAATACGTTCCAGCCGATAGAGGGCCATCACCTCGCCTTCAACGGCACCAAGGGCCGTATCGAAATCCGCCAGTATGAGGCGCAGCCCTGGGAACAGCCGAAGGAGGACACTATTCTTCTCATCCGCAATTTCCCGAATGGCAAGGAAGCGGTCGAACGGATCGTCGTCCCGCATTTCACCGGCGGCCATTACGGCGGCGACGACCGGATGCGCAACATGATCTTCAAACCCCACATGGAAGACCGGCTCGGCCAGCGCGCCGGCACGCGGGCGGGCGCCATGTCCGTGCTCTGCGGCATTGCCGCGCTGACGAGTTCGCGCACCGGCAAGGTGGTCGAAATCGCCGAGCTGATGCCCGAACTTGCCAATGACGGTTCACCCAATTCGCTGAGGACACCGCGCTGACGCTAAAGCGTCAGGCGATGTTTTCGAGATCCTGCCGGCGGATCTGGTAGAGCAGCGGCCGGCCAGTCGTGAAACGCTCGACCTCATCCGCCGCCATCTCGCCGAGACGCGCCCGCTCCAAGCCGATGGCACCGGCAATGTGCGGGGTCAGGAAAACGTTCGGCAGATCGTAGAAGGCCGAACCGGCCTCCGGAATTTCCGGATCGGTCACATCGATAACCGCGTCGATGCGGCCGGTCTTCAGCTCCGAAAGCAGAGCGGCCTCATCGATGAGGATGCCGCGCGCCGTGTTGATGAGCGTCGCGCCGTCCTTCATCAACGACAGTCTTCGCGCATCGATCATATGCTGCGTCGACGGCAGTGACGGCGCGTGCAGGGAAATAATATCAGCGCGTCGCATCAATGCGTCGAGCTCGACCTTCTCCGCTCCAAGGCCTGCCGCCTCGGCGGCATCGACCATGGGATCGAACAGCAGCAGCCTGTAGTCGAACGGTTTCAACAGCTCGATCACCCGCCTGCCGATGCGCGAGGCGCCGATTATCCCGAGGGTGCGGCCATAATTCCCGATCGCTTCGTGCTGCATCGGATAGGTGCGATCGCGGTGGCGGTCGGCGACATAGAGATCGCGGAACCGGAAGGCGCGCTTGCCGGCGAAGAGGATCGCGGCCAGCGTGAATTCGGCGACCGGCACCGCATTGGCCTCGGCCGCGTGGCTGACCGCGATGCCGGCTTCGAAGATGGCCTCGTCGATGATGCCCTTCACCGTACCCGCAGCATGGACGATCAGGCGAAGCCGCGGCGCGGCGGCGGAAATCTCGGGCCCGACATAGGGTGCGCCCCAGCCGGTAACCAGGATTTCGGCTTCGGAAAGCAGTCGCCTTGCCCGCGCGTCGTCGAGGCGCTGCAGCGGCTCGGGGTCCAGCAGGCGGCCGATCGTATCGAGCCGGCGCAGGATCTCGGCGGGCAGGACATGCTCCGTGCGCGACGGCTCCATGGCAAGGACGATTGCCGGGCGGCTCATGGCATCTGGCCCGGGGCTTCGATGGCGCTGACGGTCACACCCTTTTCCCGCACCAGCGCCTCCAGCGCCGCAATATCAGGCGCTTCTGGCGGCCGCGTCCAGGCGGAGGCGACGGCAGCGGGATCGCCAAGGGCCAGCACCGCCGTCACCAGGATGGTTTCGCCGGCCGGAATCTGGCCGCGCAGTTGCGGCACGATGGTCTTGGCGACGATCATATTGGTGTTGGGCTGTGCCTTCTGCGCGAGCCCGGCGCGTTCGACCGATGATCCCAAGTCGAGAATACCGCTGAAATCGGCTTCGCCGATCGCATAGGCAGTCCCATCCGAAGCCGACAGCGTGTCCAGCTCGAAATCCCGGCGAGCGATGGCAAAGCCGCCTTCGGCGACCCTCAGCGGCCGGGCCGCCCTGATCCGGTGGAGGCGGATATGCCAGGGGACCGCGGGCGCCAGCCAGCTTTCGACGCTGACATCGGGGAAAGGTGACCATTTCGCGTAAAGCACATTGCCAGCGATCCTGGCTTCCTCATTCGTCTCGCGCACGCGGTAATGCAGCCCGTCGTCACTGAAGGCCAGCATCGAATCGAAAGCGGCGAGCGCAAAGCCGCGTTCGTCAGATTCGACGCTGAAGCCGTAACGGGAGGAATAGGCGAATTTCGCGTATTTTTCCGTTCCGAAGCGCATCTGCAGATTTTCCTGGCCGGCCGATAGCGCGACGACGTCGCCGCCCGTCCGCATCATCACCATGCCGGGATGGCGCTGGGGAACGACCTCGGGCGCCTGCTCCGGCGCCTTTTCTTCGGCGGTCCAGAACGGATGATTCTCGGCGATCGCAAGCGGCAGAAAGGCCTTCAACGCCCAGTAGGGCGAGCCGGCGGAATTGTAGCTCTCCGACATCAACAGGTTCGGATAGCCGAAACCGATCGACAGAACGCCGTCGCGATCGGCGATCGGCTTGTCCCTCCACCAGCGCAGATGCTGCAGGCAGAGGTGCTTGACCTCGCCCCAGGGCAGTGCCTCGACATCGGCGAAGGCCAGCGCCGACCAGAAGCCGGCGCAGGCGAAACGATAGGTCAGGCTGCGGCCGAAGGGGATCGTGGCACCGTCGGCGGCAAACCAGTGGCGAAAATCCCGGGCGAAGAGGATGGCGCGTTCGCGGTAGCGCTTGGCGTAATCGTCGTCGACGAGCTTCGAATAGATCAGCCCGTAAAAATGCATGGCGAAGGGAATGTAGTGATCGATGCGGCGCACGTTTCCGTCGCGATACCAGCCGTCGCCGATATAGAAGCCCTCGAGCTCTTCCAGATATTGCCGTGTCAGACTTCGGTCGAAATCGGCGCCGAGACGATCGAGGGCGATGTCGACGAAAATACGGAAAAATTTCCAGTTGTTGTCCGCATAGTCGAACTGCCTGGCGTGCTTGAGGTAGGCGATGACATTGCTGCGGGCGCGTGCATCGAGCGGCTTCCAGATTTTTTCCGGCACCAGCGCCAGGGCAAAACCGAGCGCGGCAAGCTCGACCATGCGTTGGTCGCGGCCATTGACGGTTCCCCAATATTCGGGATGAGCGGGATCGGTGCCGTTTGCAAGGCCCTCGGCAAAACGATGCCAGTGGGCGAAGTCGCCGGCGCCGGCGCCGAGCGGGGCCAAGCCCCAGAGCGGGCGGGCGAAACCTTCGAGATCAGCCGCCGCCCGGTCGAAATGGGCGGCGCCGCCGCTCAACCTGACGCGGGCATTGCCTTTCGAAAAACAGGCAAGCAGCGGATCGAAGAGATCAAGCAGGGCGCGGCTCATATCAGCGCGCGTTTCGAGCGGATTGCCGGCGAGCGGATTGGCGCTGGCGGGATCATAGGTCATCGGATCACTCACGGGGTTCGATGTTCACAACGGTCCCTCCCGCAACGGGAACGACGGCCTGGCAGATGTGGCGCGCCGGCGCCGTCCTGTTGCGGAAACGCGATAGCATCAGCGAGATGGCTTCACGCCCGAGGGCGGCGCGGTCGACGCGCATGGTGGAAAGCTGCGGATTGGTCATCAGCGCACAGGGCAGATCATCGAAACCGACGATGGCGAAATCCTCCGGCACACGCAGGCCCGCTTCTATGACAGCCTCGAGGACGCCGACGGCGATGAAATCATTCATGCAGAACGCGGCGGTAAAACCGGCATTCTCGGCGAGGATCGCCGCCGTGCGTTCATGGGCCTCGCGGCTGGCGCTGCCCTGCAGCGTCATGGCTACGAAACGGCCTTCGGCGCGGGGGACAGCGGCAATCGCCGCCTCGAAACCGCGGATACGCTCACGGATTGTCTGGCGATGAGAGCCGCTCAGATGCAGGATGCGGCGATGGCCGGCCTTCGTCAGCCGGCCAGTCGCCTGATAGGCGCCGAAGAAATTAGCCGGCGAAACCCCATCGAAACGCATTGCGGGGTCGGTGCCATTGACGAGAACGGTCGGCACCATGCTGTCCTGCAGCCAGTCGCGCAGCATCTCATTTGGATCGATGCCGACGAGAAAGAGACCTTCGGCGGCCGCGGCCTGCATATAATCGCGCGCAGCGTCCGGCGTGATGCGCTCCTCCCGGACCATCCGGACTTCAAACGGCATGCCCGCTTCGGCCGCTCCGGCGCGCAGGCCCTCGACGATCGCCTCGTAAAAGACGCTGAGGCCGCCCGTGACGCCGTCGCTGGCGATCAGCGCCAGCCCGCCGGCAACGGCCTCAACAGCCGGCTTGACCGGATAACCGTGTTCGGCGGCCACCTTCAATATCTGACGACGGACGGTTTCGCTGATCCCCGGTTCGTTCGCCAGCACGCGAGATACCGTCGAGACCGAGACGCCCGCCAATGTGGCTATATCGGCCTGACGCGGCCGTCTGATTTTTTCATCGCTCATGGGCAAAGTTTATGCAAACTACGCAAATTTGCAATACCAGCTTTATTTCTTGCAATAATTATTTTTTTGCGTAGGCTGCTTGCCGAAATGCCCGACAGACGCCGTTGGAGGATGGCAGCGGGCAGATGGGGAAAAGGAGGATAGTATGCAGGTCAACCGCCGTTCATTCCTAATGGGTTCAGCCGGTGCAGCCGCCGGCCTGGCCTTCGGCGCGGGAAGCGCCATTCCGGCTTTTGCCGAAGACACGTCGCTGCGCGCCATGTGGTGGGGGTCGAACGACCGCGCCAAACGCACGCTCGACGTCGCCAAACTCTACCAGTCGAAGACACCAGGCGTCACGATCGTCGGGGAATCGCTTTCGGGCGACGGCTACTGGACGAAGCTCGCAACCCAGATGGCCGGCCGTTCGATCGCTGACATCTTCCAGCTCGAGCCGGGAACGATCTCCGACTATTCCAAGCGCGGCGCCTGCATGCCGCTCGACGAGTTCGTCCCTTCGGCATTGAAGGTCCAGTCCTTCGGCGCCGATATGCTGAAACTCACCACCATCGACGGCAAACTCTATGGTGTCGGCCTCGGCCTCAACTCCTTCTCGATGTTCTTCGACACGGTCGAATTTGAAAAGGCCGGCATTCCGCTGCCGACACCCGATCTCACCTGGGATGAATATGCCAAGCTCGCCGTCGAACTCGCCAAGTCGTCCGGCAAGAGCGGGGGCCCCTATGCGGCCCGCTACGCCTATGTGTTCGACGCCTGGCTGCGCCAACGCGGCAAGAGCCTATTTGCGAGGGAAACCATCGGGCTCGGTTTCACGGCCGACGATGCCACGGAATGGTTCGATTACTGGGAGAAGCTGCGCAAGGCCGGGGGCACGGTGGCTGCCGACGTCCAGACGCTCGACCAAAACACCATCGACACCAATGCGCTTGGTCTTGGCAAGTCGGTCATCGGCATGGCCTATTCCAACCAGATGATCGGCTATCAGCTGATCATCAAGAACAAGCTCGGCATCACCATGCTGCCGCGGGAAAAGAAGGGAGGGCCGTCGGGCCATTACTACCGCCCTGCGCTGATCTGGAGTGTCGGCGCCACGACGAAGAACGGCGAAGCGGCGGCGAAATTCATCGACTTCTTCGTCAACGACATCGAGGCCGGCAAGATTCTCGGCGTCGAGCGCGGCGTGCCGATGTCGCCGGTCGTGCGTGAAGCCATTCTGCCGCAACTGAACCCGACGGAGCAGGAAACGGTCAAATACGTCAACATGCTCAAGGATCAGGTCGGCGAATATCCCCCGCCGGTGCCGATGGGTGCAACCCAATTCGACCAACGCGTGCTGCGCCCGATCTGCGACGAACTTGCCTTCGAACGGACCTCGCCCGCCGATGCGGCGACCCGGCTCGTCGAAGAGGGTAAGGCAACGCTCAAGGGATGATCGGCTGCCGGATATGAGAGGAGAGGCCCGCAAAACCCCGGCGGGCCTTTCTGGTTTCCGGATGAAGCGCGTTGCGATCTTATGGATTTGCGCTTCAGATGCCTTTCAGTTGGCTGCCAGGCTTTCGACCACGCGCCAGTCCGGCCGGCCGAGGTTGAAGGGCCAGGCGTGCACGTCGCGGTCATTGAAATAGACCACTTCCTGAAGGTTCGGGAAGGCGCTCTGCTTCAGCGTCGCGGTTTCGATCCAGGGTTTCATATAGGCGTCGCCGCCTTCGTAGCCGAGCTCTGCGACCCAGATGGGCTTTCCATAGCCGGCGACGAGATCATAGCCCTGCTTCAACGCTTCCGAAAAGGTCCGGTGCTTGTTGTAGGCAAGCTCGTCATAGCGCTGGAGCCCGAAAACCGAGAGGCCGACGAGATCGACATAATCATCGCCGGGATAATAGGCATCAAGGCCGGGCTCCCCCTTCGGCGACCACATGAGCTCGGTGCCGGGCGCCTCGTCGCGAACGATATCCATCATCCGCTTATAGGCGGCGATGTAATCCGCCGGATTCCAGCCGGACCATGAAAACCGGCCCGATTTGTCCTCCATTTCCTGGCCCCACCGGACGATCACAGGGCTCCTCAGCTGAGAGATCATCTGCGCGATCGCCCGCATGTTGACGTCGTAATCGCCCCGCAGCACCTTGCGGCGAAGCTCTTCGGAGGTCAGCCGCCAGTCGACGTCCCAGGACCACGGCTCGACCGTGATCAGCAGGTTGCGGCCTCTGGCCTGGGCATAGGCATCGGCGACACGCAGCGTCTCCAGATCAACGTCTTCCCAGGGCAGGAACAGGGCTTCGGTCGAGACATTCGTCTGAGCGCCGAAATCCCCATGCGGGTCATAGGCGCCGAACTTGATGCCGTCGGCATGAACCACCGGGCGCTTGTCGATGATCGTTCGCAGGCTGGATGCCTGGTTCGGGGCAATGCCGGCATATTGCACCTCGCTTCGGCCCGGCAGATCCGCGACGCACAATAGCAGAAGTGCGAGCGCAGCGGTCGAGAGGTGGTTTTTCATCAGCTTCTTCATGGCTACCCTCCTTTTCGGGCAAGTTCCTGGTCCGACAGGACCTGCTTCAGATCGCGTGCCTTGGCGCTGACAGTATCCGCGGCAACAAGCTTGCGGAATTCATCATCCTCGCGCACCGAGGAATGGCGGAAGACGTACCAGTTGCCGTTCGGCTGGCGCCGCTGATAGATCGTGTTGCCGATCTTGCGGTGACCGAAACAGGTGCTGGCGCGCGCCGCACCCTCGGCATTCGTCCAGGTGGCGCGCATGCAGAGCTGGCCGAGGTCATCCACGACCCATTTGCCCTCGGCAAACGACTGCTTGCCCTTGTCGTTCACCCAGGCGACAAACCGCCGGCCATCCTCGATGAAGCGGCCGCCACCGGTGTCCCAGGTCCAGGTCCTGTCGCCGTAGATCCGATAGAGCTCATAGGCGCTGAGCGGCGTCGGCTCTTTCTTCTTTGCGGTCTCGGCACCCTGCGCCGCCAGTGGCAGGCACAGGCTGAAAGCAAGGGCCGCCCCATAGAGTCTCGATCCGATACGCATGACATCCTCCTCGACACTGGCCGGATCCGCCGGCTCACACACCTTGTTCGCTCCGTCCCACGCTCCCGAAGCCATTCCATCTGAGGCGGAACTTCACGGTTCGGGTTTTGCTGCCACCGAGGCCGGCACCGGCCACGGCAAATTGCGATTGGCTGAAGCTGATGAACGACTGACCGTGAGAAAGAGCCTCGAGACTGCGCAGCCCATGGCCGCCGACCTGCATGCTGCCGGTGATGCAGATTGCAAAGCCCGTCGCCGTTGCCAGCCACAGGCCGCGTGACTGCGGCAGCAGCGGCAGACCGTTCTCGATTGCATGACGAAGGGCGATCAGCACCGTCAGCGACAGATAGATTGCCAGATTGATCGCAGCGAAAATATAAAAACCCCGGGCGGCCGCGGCGTCGGCGGCGAACACCATGGCGACGGCGCACAGGCCGGCGAGGCAGATGTAGGGTGCCAAAACGCGCAGCGGCAAGGAATGCTGCTCCTGCCTGCCTTTCGGGGTGATGCGAAAGTCGACGAAAGAGCCGGAGAGGTGGTCGCGAACAGCCGCCAGGCTGCCGGCAAGCGACCACGGCCAGCGCAGGAAGATGAAGGCAAGCCCCTCCCAGCCGAACAGTTTCGCATTATGCGGCCTGAAAGTTCCCGTCGCCCGCCAGAAGAATGCAAACAGCATCAGCACGATCGATATCGGCGCGAAATGCAGCAGGAAATCCGGATAGGTGACAGCGACGAAAATATGGCCCGTCAGCAGAGCGGCAACCGGCAGCAGGAACATCACCGCCATGACGGCGGAGAACAGCGGGTACCAAAGTTGCGAAAACACGAACTGGAATTTCAACCGCCAGGGCAGGTGGGCGACATAGCGGCGGGAGTAGCGCAGCAGGATGGTGACGAGGCTGCGTGACCACTGAAATTCCTGGACGGCGAGATCGACGAAGTTCGCCGGGCCGTCGCCGTGAGCGATCGCGTCGACGGCATGGACACCGCGCCAGCCGCCGGCATTCATCATCAACGTGGTCGAATGATCTTCGGCAAGTTCGGGGCCAAGGCCGCCGATCTCACGCAGGGCCGATGTGCGAACCGCATAGTGGGAGCCGATGCAGAGCGGTGCCCAGCCATTGTTGTAGCCGGTCTGCAGCGAACCATGCAGACTTGCCTCCGCATAAAGCCTTCCCCGCGCCGCCCAGCTTGCCGCCGCATTCGCATCACAGATGCTGGGAGCGGTGACATAGCCGACGCCAGGATCGGCGAAGGGGCGCAGGACTTCACGGAGATAGGTCGGTGTCGGCACATGATCGGCATCGAACTGGGCGACGAAATCGTAACGTGCATAGCCGAAATGGTCGTAGAAATAGGCAAGGTTGCCTTCCTTGCATCGCGTCCGGCGCGGCCAGGTCGTGCGGTGATACTCGGCCACGCCTTTGCGGGTGGAGATCAGCACGCCGTGCTCGGCGCACCAGCGTCTGGTTTCCTCGGAAGGATCCTCGTCGGCCAGCCAAACATCGAACTCGACGCCGATCTGATCGAGCATCGCCTGCAATGTGGCGCGGACGACGGCAAAGGGCTCGGACGGCGCCTTGGTGACGACCATCGCCATGCGTCCTTCCGGCAGCGGTGTGCGTGAGCTGATTGTTCTTGCATTGAGGAAGATCAGAATGAAATAGGCTGGGACGAGCGTGATCCAGGCAAGTACGACTGTGACAAGCACGAAGGCAGCCCAGGAAATGATATGGGCGGCCTGACACCACCAGATCCAGAAATAGCCGAGTGCCGCCAGCCAGCAGAGGATGCCAAAACCATATGCGACACGATTCCACCGGGTGAAAACAGGCTTGAACGGGCCGGCGGCAGCTTTCGCCGTCTTGATCGGGTAACCTAATTCCGAAATGAGGCTCATGCCGTCACCTCCAGCCCGAAGGTGGGGCCGGCAGTGCGGATGATCGTATCAATATCCGAGAGTGTCGGCGCGAAGCCGAGCTCCGCCTTCGCCCTCGCCGTATTGGCAAAAAGGATCGGCGGATCGCCGGCACGGCGGGAGCGATAGCGGACAGGCACTTCACGGCCGGTCATGCGATAGATGACATCGAGAATCTCACGCACCGAGGTGCCCCGGCCGGAGCCGAGATTGACGCTGAGGGAGTCGCCGCCCGCCATCAGGTGATTGACGGCTGCCAAATGCGCCTGTGCGAGATCGCTGACATGGATATAGTCGCGAACGCAGGTTCCGTCGGCTGTCGAATAATCGGTGCCGAAGATATCGAGCCGCTCCAGCTTGCCGGCGGCAGCGAGAAGGGCACGCGGGATGAGGTGGGTCTCGGGCTCGTGGCGCTCGGCAAGCTCACCATCGGGATCGGCGCCGGCCGCATTGAAATAACGCAACGCGGCAAAGCGGATGCCATAGGCGGCGGCAAAATCCTCGAGCGCCATCTCGAAGATCAGCTTGGTGCGGCCATAGGGATTGACCGGCTGCTGCGGTGTTTCCTCCCGTATCGGCAACGAGGCGGGAACGCCATAGGTGGCGCAGCTGCTCGAAAAGACGATCCGGTCGATATCCTGATCGAGGCAGGCTTCGAGCAGCGTCAGGCTGCCGATGACGTTGTTGCGGTAATATTTTCTCGGCATGTCGACGGATTCGCTGACATAGGCGTTGGCGCCGCAATGGATAACGCAATCGGGCGAAAATTCAGCCAACGTCCGGCGCAACGCGACCGCATCGCCGAGTTCACCGCGGATGAGCGGCCCCCAGCGGACGCTGTCGGCATGTCCGGTCGACAGGTTGTCGTAGGTAACCGGGATGATTCCGGCGCGCGACAACGCTTTGCAGATGTGACTGCCTATGAAACCGGCACCGCCGGTGACGAGAATGTAGCGGGGCATGTCATACGGCCTCCGCCTTCTCTGTCCGGGCAAGCAGGCCATCGAAATATTCGACCGTGCGCGCCAGGCCGGCTTCGAGCTCGATTTGGGGCTGCCATCCCAGCTCGGTTCTGGCACGGGAAATATCCGGCCGCCGCTGGCGGGGATCGTCGACGACAGCAGGCAGGTGAATGATGCGGGAGCGCGAATTTGTCAGATCCCGGATGATTTCGGCCAGGCGCCGGACGGTGAATTCGCCCGGATTGCCGAGATTGATCGGGCCGTGGCATGCGCTGCCGGCTGCCGAGAAACGCAGGAAACCTTCAACGAGATCGTCGACATAGCAGAAGGAGCGGGTTTGCTGGCCGTCGCCGTAAATCGTCAGGTCGGCGTTGCGCAGAGCCTGAACGATGAAATTGGAGACGACGCGGCCGTCATCCAGGCGCATGCGCGGTCCATAGGTGTTGAAGATGCGGCCGACCTTGATGTCGACGCCGTAGGTCCTGTGGTAGTCGAAGAACAGGGTTTCGGCGCTGCGCTTGCCTTCGTCGTAGCAGGCACGCGGCCCGATCGGATTGACATTGCCGCAATAGGTTTCGCGCTGCGGGCTCTGGTTCGGATCGCCATACACCTCCGATGTCGACGATTGAACGACGATCGCACCGGTTTTTCGCGCACAGTCCAGGGTGTTGACGGCGCCCAGCACATTGGTGAGCAATGTGCCCACCGGATCCCGCTGATAATCGGGCGGAGAGGCGGGGGAGGCAAAATTGAAGATGAGCGACGCCTCGATATCGAAGGGCTGACGAACATCGTGCTCGATGATGCGGAAGCGGGGGTTCGACTGGAGATAATCGACATTCACACGGCGGCCGGTCGAAAAATTATCGAGGCATATGACGCTGTGGCCGCGTAGCAGGAGTCTTTCGCAGAGATGCGAACCAAGAAAACCCGCTCCGCCATTGACAAGAGCGGTGCCCGGATTCTTGAGCACCGGTACGCCTTGTACTTCAGAATATCCTTCGCCGGGAACGAAACTACGCATTACAAACTCCTTCCCTTATCTCAGTCTTTTGATTTATTCAGGCATTGCGTATCTCAACTCTCCGGCTGTTAATTTCACGTTGTTAGTATATCTGCTCAGATAGCTAACAGTTATTCTTCGGATAATTGATTCACTATTTTAGTGATAATGAGACTGTTAGAGAGGTCAACATTAAAAGCATATAGAACCCAAAATAAGTATCGAATTGTTCTTTAATGTAACAAATAATTAATCATTTTATATATTTTTTCACGTAGAACGGGAATCCATACCTCACTCAAGCTTTGCTCAATAAAGAAAGGATACAAAGAAATGAAGCGCCGGCCGCGCGGAACTGCACGGTCGGACTTGCATCCGGAAACGCCATGTGCGAGGGGTTTGGCCATGTCGAAAAAACAAGCTACAGCGCAGCCGAAAGGCTGGCGTCTATTTCATTTTGCGATGATTGCCTGTGTCACGACGCTTCTTGCGGTCGGATCGACAGCTTGTGCGGTCGTTGGCGACGACCTAGCCGCCGTCGCTAAGAAGAATGTCGTCGCCTTTCAGGCGCCACGCGTCTCGACGGCATACGCCTACCCGGAAAAGCGGGCCGTACGGCCGGCCGCAACACCTGCGCGCGTCGTCGCCTATCACGGATCAGCCCCGTATATCTGCTCTCCGAGCGGCTTCGGACAGAAGTCGCGCTGCTTTGCGCGTCCATCGATCTGAAGCAAATCCTTGGAATCGCACCGAGGCAAGGATAGATTATCCCGTAGTAAACCGTGCTGCGGCTTTCCTTGCGCCTCTGAACAGAGGCGCTGCGCTATAGATCAGTTGCGCCAACGGCTGGACATCTCGTCATCGCCGGCGGGATGTTCATTGAAGAAGCGGGACGCAGCTTCCGTGCGGTTTCGGACGTTCATCTTCTTATAGATGTTGCGGACGTGAACCTTCACGGTATTTTCGGAAAGATGCAGCTTGTCGGCGATAATCTTGTTCTGCGTCCCCTTGCAGATGAGATCGAGGATCTGAACCTCACGGGTCGTCAAGGCGGAGATGCTGTCGCGTCTCAGCTTGAGCGCATTGGTGCGCGCAGCATCGACCGATCTCGTCTGATAGAGTGAAGGCTCCAGTTGGGCGCTCTTGTTGCCGAGACGATTAAGAAGCGCTGAAGGAAAATGCTCCCCGCCCTTCATCAGCAGATCCACCGCGGCCATGAACACATCAAGCCGAAGATTGAGCGGCAGGACACCGTCGATGATCCTTGCCTCCACTAAACGGCTGACATAGGGTTCCAGCATGTCGATGGCCTCGACGACAAGTCCGATGGAGGCTTCCGGGTGATTTTCCCGCACCGCCTTCAACGCTTCCTGAAGCTCAGGCTGGGCTATATGATAGAATAATACGAGCTTCAGATCGCTGGTATCCTTTTCCAGCATCGGATTCGTTTTTGATATGCTTGGCACGTCGCAGTTCGGGAATTTCTTTGCCAGTGCTTCCACCATGCATTCTGAAAAAAGATCCGCCTTGGCAACTACAACGATAGTATCTCCGGAAGCGCTGGACTTTCTTGCCTGGTCGGTATTCTCCATTCCTGAGCCTGTCATGAACATATACGCCTCCCCTAGCGTTACACTTTACTCAAACGTGAAGCGATGGCGGGTATAAGATAGTATGAAATGCCGCCCCCTTGATGTCACCGCCCTCTTCTTTAGACATTTCTTAATTATGTTAATACGGATTGAGAAGGAAGGAAATGGCCCAAAGTGATTAGTTTTCGCGAGCAAAAAACGATACATTACTGCACATCGGTTGTATTTTTGTTGGCCCATATACTATAGGCTTATATTTGCTCTCACTATAGATAATCAGAGGAATGTAATGTTTCAGTACAAATTGTAATATTTATATCATCTTTGCTCAACGAGTATGAAGGCGGGTAAACCGTCGCAGGTTGTTGGCTCAACCCAGCGCCCACTGGCGGAAGCTTCGGCCGGACGCGTAATCACCATCCATGCTCTTTGATTTTAAGCTGCAATCGTTGCTAAAAGAGGCGCGAGCCTCTTCGTAACTCCTCAGTGAGAAGTCATGCAGGTCGATGCAGACAGGGCGGAACGGGAACGGCTTCTGGCCATTCTCGATTTCTGGCACAAAATCGAGTTTTTTATACCGTACGATCTCTCCAGCCGCCTCGTCTCAGGTGATGGACGGACGGTCTTCTGGCTGCATGCAAAGACGCTCCTCCAGGATGGGGCTGCACTCAGCCGTCCTGTTATACCCGAGGAGAAGCAGATTACCGGCTTTACCTTGTTCCTCGGCGTTTTCAGCAAATCCGAAATCGCCGATATTCGCAGGCACTTCGAGGGTGTTGCGGGCGATATGGCCGAATACGAGGATGCCGAACGCGGCGATCTCGATGGTGACAGCTGCTTTGCCAGCCTGCAGCTCACGCCCTTGGGCGAGCCGATGTTCGAAACCTTTTCGGTTTCCACGCTTCCGTGGGCTCTTGGCCGCGTGCGGAAATCCGGGCTTGCCTCGCTCAGCCACGAGGCTTTTGCCGCCAGCAAGCGGCAACTGTCGGAACTGCTGCAAAACTTTCAGGCGCAGCGGCAGCTGACATCTTCGTCCTTCGAGGCCGGTGCCGATCAGC
Source organism: Rhizobium sophoriradicis (assembly GCF_003939025.1). Classification (GTDB taxonomy): domain Bacteria; phylum Pseudomonadota; class Alphaproteobacteria; order Rhizobiales; family Rhizobiaceae; genus Rhizobium; species Rhizobium sophoriradicis. The sequence goes on along the minus strand of NZ_RQIH01000025.1, from coordinate 3,034 downwards.
CGATCGATGCCGCGGAGATCCTGACGCTCAATGAATTGCTCTGCGATTGGGCAGGCTTTGTCTCGCGCGAGGAAAAGCCCGTCGCCGCCGTAGAAATACGTTACCGTGACAGGGTGGAAAGACCTGATCTCATCTCGTTACAGCCGCAACAGGAGGATCAGGCAGCCCATGCCGACGACCAGGAGGACGAAAGTGCAAGCGTTGAAGAAGACATTGGTATCCTGAACAGCTTCTTCATCGAGGACATCGAACGGGCAATGATCTGCATCAAGCAAGGCAATGTCCCAGAGCCGCTCAGGCGATATCTCACCCCGCTGGCCGATGAAAAGCGGATCGACCTCTATTCGCAGGATGGGCGCGCCGCGATCGTTCGGGCGCTGCATCCTGGCAATCTCAACCGTGGACGCTGGCTGAGCGAACCTCACCTCGCAATGAGCCTCATGCAACAGTTCGCGATCAACTCGGCCATTGGCGACCGATTGGAAACGCGTTTATTTTCGGTCAACGGCCCACCGGGCACCGGAAAGACCACTCTGCTGCGCGACATGTTCGCGGATAATATCGTTCGGCGCGCCCGGGTCCTGGCCTCCTTGGAGACGGCACGCGATGCCTTTGACGGCTTGCCGCGGCGCGTCACCTTTGCCGACCGCAGCTCGGCCTCGATATCGGCGCTGATCCCGGCGCTCACCGGATTCGAAATGGTCGTCGCGTCCTCCAACAACGCCGCGGTCGAGAATATTTCGCGCGATCTTCCCAAGCAGAGCGCGATTGCGAAGTCATCTTCCTTCCGATATCTCCAGACGGTCGCCCATAAGATCGCCTGCCAGAAGGACAATGGAGGGGTCATCAGGCTCTCCGACAGCGATCGCCCTTGGGGATTGATTGCCTGCGCGCTCGGCAATTCCAGGAACCGCCGAGCGTTCAAGGAGCGGTTCGCCTTCATGGAAATCACCGACAGGTCGAAGCCCGGCTGGTCGGGCGCCGAGAAGCCGCAGACCATCTGGGAATGGTTGAAGAGCTACGAGGGAGCGACCTTCGCCGAAGCGTCGGCCGCCTTCCATGCCGCCGATGACGTGGTTCGCGGCAAGATCGGCCAATATGCCCGCTATGCCGACCTCCGTGATGAAATTGCTCTGGTTACGCAGGATGCATTCTGCCGCGAAACGCTCGAAAAGCTGGCCGCCGCCGCTGACGAGCTTCGCCATGCGCAGAACCGGTGCGACGAGGTCGCGGCCGAAATGGGCCGTATCAAGCAGAGTTTGTCCTCTTTGATGGAGGAGCAACAGCTGCTCGACCGCAGCGCTCCTGCGCGATGGAAGAGAGTGCTTGCGACCAACCCCGCCCGGCGGCATCGCCAAGATGTCGCCGCCAATGCGCGCCAGCAGCTGGAACTGCGCAAGGCGCTGGCGGAATGCGAAGATCGGCTTGCGAAGGCCGAGAAACCCGCGCTGGAACGTGCTTTGCGAGCGCATGACCAAGCCGCACGCGCACTGCGGTCACGACGGAAAATCTGGATTGCGAAGACCGAAGAGCTCGAGCGGCTGGGAGCAATTCTCGGTCACCCCGCCGCACCGGAGCGCCTCGCCGACCTCGACAGCGCGCAGGTGCAGATTGACGGGTTCTGGCATCAGGACGAACTGGCGGCTCTGCGTTCGGCATTGTTCGAAGCAGCATTGACGCTGCACGAAGCGTGGCTGGCTGAGGTCGGTCGGAAGGGCGGAGGTTTCGGCGGCAATATCGTTGCCATCAGCAAACTGCTTTCCAACAACAATCCCGTCGATGACAAACACGTTGCATCGATCTGGCAAAGCCTCTTCATGATCGTTCCCGTCGTCTCGACGACATTCGCCTCCTTTGCCCGGCAGTTCCGCGGTCTCGAAGCCGGCTCGATCGGCTGGGTCTTCATCGATGAAGCCGGCCAGGCCGTGCCGCAGGCGGCCGTCGGAGCTTTGTTGCGGGCGCGCCGCGCCATGGTGATCGGCGATCCCCAGCAGATCGAGCCGGTCTTTACCCTTCCGAGCGCACTGATTGGCGCCGCTTCGGCGCTTTCGCTCCACACGGCGGCAGGCCAATATTCGCCGAACAGGGTGTCGGTGCAGATGCTGGCCGATGCCGCCAATCGCTACGGAACAACGCTTCAAGACGAGGAAGCAGACGGACTCTGGATCGGCAGCCCTCTCAGAGTGCATCGACGCTGCATCGATCCGATGTTCAGCCTTGCCAACCAGATCGCTTACCAGAACAAGATGATCTTCGGGCTGGCAGAGCGCCGGCCGGCCGGCGACGCACCGCCCTTCTATGGCGACAGCGCCTGGATCGACGTCAAGGGCAAGGTGTCGGGCAAACAGGCGGTGCGGAGCAGACGGACTTCATCGTCGATCTCCTCACCGCGAGCTACCGCCGTTCCGGTGCATTGCCGGACCTCTACGTCATCTCGCCGTTCAAGGAAGTGAAGAACAATCTGCGACGGGCTTTGGCCCAGGCGTGCTGGATCGACCAGGAGGGATATACGGAAGCGTCTCCCCCGAAACTGCAGAAGTGGCTTCAGGAAAGGATAGGCACCGTGCACACGTTCCAGGGCAAGGAAGAGGATAGTGTTTTCTTGGTGCTCGGCGCCGACGCCGCTCATCGCGGAGCGGCCGGCTGGGCCGCCTCCAAGCCAAACCTCTTGAACGTGGCGCTGACGCGCGCCAAGCGCCGCTTCTACATCGTCGGCGATCGCACGCTGTGGCAAACCCTGCCATATTTCAGGGAGGCGGCGAACGCTCTGGAAACGGTGCGGGCGGCGGAATTCCTGGCACGAAATGCGCTGGACACCAGGGATCCAAACCCGGTCCTTTGGGACTGAGTGCTCGCTCAGATGTGTTTTGGAATCAAAAAGCCCGCACGAGGCGGGCTTTTGTGTTCTGGTTGCGGGGGCAGGATTTGAACCTGCGGCCTTCAGGTTATGAGCCTGACGAGCTACCGGGCTGCTCCACCCCGCGGCGTTATATTAACACGAAAGGCCGCTTTGTGAGCGGCCCTTTTGATCGGC
>NZ_RQIH01000024.1 GCF_003939025.1 Rhizobium sophoriradicis | reverse complement strand
TATCGCAATCACGAGTTGCCTGAAATAATTCACTTTGCTGATCCTGAGGTGTCATTGATCCAGCCTCGCTAAGGACCGATGTCACCGCTGTCAAGTTGTGGAAGCGGACCCCAACCCGCGCTTTTCTCACTATTGTATTCCGGCAACAGCAAACCCGAATGCTTGTTCCTCTGCCGTCGATGCGCCGCGACGCCCTGCAGCAGCAAAGCTGATGCGATAACGAAACACGCTTGGGTGCGATCTTACCGTCAGGGTTATCATTGCGCCGCGTATAGGAGGGCGGTCGCGCAACGATCCGGCTCTATCATTCTTGCCGCTCGCGCGGCTCGTTAGTTGAGGTCGGACAGCTAACGCCAATATGAGCGGGCCGAGCTTTCCGCCGATGATCGACCAAGGAGATAGCCGAACCCGAACGCCACAATACCGATGCCAAGCAACAAAGCGCTTGCAGTGTGCGGGTGGTCTCTGGCGCCGGCGGTGACTGCATAGACCTCGCGTTTCACTCCGCTCGCCGCCGATTGAGCGGCCTTGGCTAATCCTTCCGGCGGTTCGACGGGTGTGCCGGTGAAGCCGGCGTTCAAATCCTGTTTGTCAGCCATGTCGGGACCTTTCCTGAATTTGCTCGTCCTAAATTTGCTCGAGGCTGCAATTTCAATCCTGCTCGCGTGTGCCGGGCGAGGCTTCGCGTTGATCCGCGTCTTCGAGATCCGTTTTGACGAGGAAGGTGTCGCGATGTTCGCGCGAAGCCTCTCGCAGCGCCTCGAGCCTGGGAGGATGGTCCGTCTCGCCCCGTGCATCGAGCTCGTGCTCGGCGCGGGTCCAGTGATCCTGATGCTTGCCTTCCGGCCTTCCTTCGTTCTCCCACAGCGAGTAGGCCCTTTTCCGGATATTGTCCTCACGGGTGGCTGCCTGAGAACCGATGCTCTGATCTGCTGGTTCCTGCATGGCTTGCCGCGGCGTCTTCCCTTTGCCTGCGCCGGCTGGGGATGAAGCCTTCAGTCGGGTGTCGTCGGCCGCGATTTCATTTCTTTTGCGTCGCAACGGATTTTTCATCGGCGTCTCCTTGATGGGATTTCAACCAATTCCGCTGATCTAAGTTCCCATGTTGAGCCCTCAATCAGCACTTGAAGGCTGTTCGAGAGATCCTACTGTTCAAAATGCAGCCACTCCGTCCAAGTGGCTTGGCAGAGGGTCGCAGCTAATATACTAGTATGCCAAAGCCAATGACCGGTACCGCTTATGAGGCAAGCTTCAGAAATCGACGCGCTGGTCGTCCCGACCTCGCAGGAAGCCGGCCGTAGGCCGCGCCGCGTCACCACCGCCGGCGTCATCTATGAGCGTCTCTATGCCGATATCGTCTCGCTCCGGATGCCGCCTGGTCTGTTTTTGCAGGAAAAGCGGATCGCGGACGAATTCGGCGTCAGCCGGACGCCGGTGCGTGAGGCGTTGCTGAGGCTCTCCGAAGGCGGACTGGTCGATATTTTTCCGCAGTCGGGCACCGTCGTCTCGCGGGTGCCGGTTTCGGCGATTCCCGAGGCGGTCATCGTGCGCAAAGCGCTCGAAGGCACGACCGCCGAGATGGCGGCTCAGACCGCCACCGCTGCCGATGTCGCCCGCCTTGATGCCATTATCGCCCGACAGCGCGCGCATGCCGCGGTCGGCAACGCCTCAAGCTTCCACGAGGAGGACGAGGCCTTTCATGAGGCGATCGCGCAGATATCAGGTTATCCCGGCATCTGGGGGATACTGAAGACGGTCAAGGTGCAGATCGACCGGGCGAGGCGGCTGGCGCTGCCGGCGCTTGGGCGTATGGGTAACGTGGTGTCCGAACATATGATCATCCGCGACGCCCTCGCCGCCCATGAGGCGGCGGCTGCGCGTAGCGCGATGATCCACCACTTGAGCGCCGTTATTCCCGATGTCGACGAGCTGCGCTCGCGTTACCCCGATTATTTCTGCTGAAGGCAGGACCACACGAACGAAAAGCAAGGGAAGGAAGAAAGATGCGGCAGGGTTGGAGATGGTTCGGGCCGGAAGCGCCGGTGACGCTGGATGAGGTCCGTCAGACGGGCGCGACCAATATCGTCTCGTCGCTGCATCAGGTGCCGATCGGCAGGGCTTGGACGGAAAAGGAAGTGCGCGAACGCCAAGCGCTGATCGAGACCACGCCTGCCGACCGGTCGCCGCTCGTCTGGTCGGTGGTCGAAAGCATTCCGATTCCCGACGCCGTCAAGCGCAAGGGCGGCGAGGCGAAAGCGGAAATCGAGGCGTGGATTGCCAGCCTCGAAGCGGTCGCCGCCTGCGGCATCCCGATCGTCTGCTATAATTTCATGCCGGTGGTCGACTGGACCCGCACCGAACTTGATTTCGTGACGCCGACCGGCGCCACAGCCATGCGCTTCGATCACGAGCGCTTCGCAGCTTTCGACCTCTTCGTTCTGGAACGGCCGGATGCGGGTCAGCAATATTCAGTGGAAGATCGCGAACGGGCGCGTCTCGTCTTCGAGGCGATGTCGGAGGAGGAGATTGCCGAGATTACCCGCATCATCACCTCGGCTCTGCCCGGTTCGACTACCGAGCCCCTGACCATTCCGGCCTTCCGGGAAAAGCTGGTCGCCTATAGCGGTATCGACGCCGCACGGCTGCGCCGGCACCTGATCGAGTTCCTGGAGGCGGTGACGCCGGCTGCCGAAGCCCGCGGCGTCAAGCTGACGCTGCATCCCGATGATCCGCCGCGTTCGCTGTTCGGTCTTCCCCGCATCGCCTCAACGGGGGATGATTATGCCGCGCTCTTCGATGCGGTGCCGTCGGCGGCGAATGGCATGTGTTACTGCACCGGCAGCCTCGGCGTGCGTGCCGACAACGACCTGCCGGCGATCGCCCGGCGCTTCGCCTCGCGCATTCATTTCGCCCATCTGCGCGCCACGACGCGCGAAGGCGACGGTCGGACCTTCCACGAAAGCGCGCATCTCGAGGGCGACGTCGACATGGTCGCGGTGCTCCGGGAATTGGTGGCGGAAGATAAGCGCCGGGGTGGCGAAGACACCATCGTCTTCCGCTCCGACCACGGCCACCGCATGCTCGACGATCTCGACAAGGTCGTCACCCCCGGTTATCCCGCCATCGGCCGCATGCGCGGCCTTGCCGAACTGCGCGGTATCCTGCATGCGCTGGGCGCCCCGCCGACCTGAGCACGTCCTGGCCGGCGCCCGCGCATTTGCCCGGAAAGTGTGCAGCGGTTGCGGGACAACAGCACGCGCAAAAGCAAAGGACCGAAGCGCATCGCATGAATCAAATAGATGCGATGCGATTTGGCGGCTCGGCGATAGCTGCGGAAACAACCGTGCCGGAGAACGTTCATTCGCGCCCTGTCGGGCGCGCCACTTTCTATTGCAAGATCTCGACCGTAAAGGCGAAACGCGCCGTCGCCCCCGGCGCCAGGATGGTGGTGGAGGGTCGTTGCGACAGCTCGGACGAACCTCCGGCTTCCGCCGCCGTTCCATGCCAGGGTTCGATGCAGATGAAGGGCGCGGCCGGTTTGGTCCACAGAGCAAGGTTGGGCAGATTTTCGAATTGGAACCGCAGGTTCGGCCCGCCTTCGGCGCCGTAACGCAGCCCATCGCCGGCACCCTTCGGGAAAATCATCGCGTCCTTCTCGAACATGGCATGATCCAGCACCAGCCGGCCTTTATCGAATGGGGAGGGCAGTGGGGCGGGGTTGATAAGGCCGCCCTCCAGCCGCGCGAGCGCCGGCTCACCCTCATTGTCCAGCGTGACCATGTGCGGGCGTCCGGCGGCGTCAGGCAGCGGCCAGGCGAAAGCCGGATGGAAGCCGAGACCGAAGGGCAGCGCTCTTGCGTCGCGGTTGTTTACTTCTGCCGTCACCGTCAACGCGCGTCCCTGCACCGCATGCTCCACGGCCAGCAGGAAGTCGAACGGATAGACCGCCTGCGTGGCTGCCGAGGCTGGGAGTTCGTGCCGGCACATGGTCGGCGTCGACGCGGCGAGGCTAAACTCGCTTCGCCGGGCAAAGCCATGCTGGGCCATCGGGTAGACCGCGCCGCCAATCGCCAGCTTGTCATCAGCCGCCTTGCCGACGATCGGAAACAGGATCGGCGATCGTCCGGCCCAGTAGGTCGCCTCGCCCGTCCATAGCCAGGAGCGTCCATCGCTGCTCGTGAGCGCCTGCATCTCGGCGCCGAGAGAGGAGACGTCGACGGCAAGATGCCGATTGCCGATCCGTGTAGAGCTTGGCATCGCAATTCCTTTCGCCGTGATGGGCACGGCTTCACGTCATTTTCGTATGGCGCCCAGTCTGGCGAGCACCTCGTTTGGGATGCCGTAACGCTGGATGGCGTCGCGATTGTTTCGCAACCCGCAGCTCTCGCGCTGGACGAAAAATGCCCAGACGGCATCGGAGGCTTCGTTGAGCAGCCTCTCGCGTTCCTCCGCGCTCTGGCGTTCGACGGCCCAGGCTTTTAACGCGGCGAGCGCCGCCTCCACCTTCAGCCCATGACGCCCGAGCGAATTGGCGCGTTCCGACATCAGCCCATATTCGAGGGCGTTGGCGCCATTGGCGTCCTGCTGCGACTGCCTGAAAGTCTGCGGTAGGCGAACGCTCATTGGCTGGAAATCCTTAAATCAGCGTAGGCGGCAATATTATCCAATCGGAAGCCGGAGATCGAGAGGGTTGAAACGGGCCTATCCTGACGTTTCCATGCGTGGCATAAGGGCGCCGAAACTTCCCCGGACACCCGCGCACATCATGATTCGTATTGAGAATATCAGCAAACAGCTCAGCCACCGGATCCTTTTCATCGAGGCCTCGGCCGCCCTCAACAGAGGCGAGAAGATCGGTCTGGTCGGCCCGAACGGCGCCGGCAAGACGACGATCTTCCGGATGATTAATGGCGAAGAGCAGCCCGACGAGGGGCAGGTCTCCTGCGAGAAGGGCGTGACGATCGGCTACTTCAACCAGGATGTCGGCGAGATGGCGGGCCACAGCGCCGTCGCCGAAGTGATGAACGGTGCCGGCCCGGTCAGCATCGTTGCAGGCGAATTGCGTGAGCTCGAGGCCGCCATGGCCGACCCGGAAAGAGCCGGCGACATGGAAGAGATCATCGAGCGTTACGGCGAGGTGCAGGCGCGTTACGAGGAACTAGACGGCTATGCGCTCGAGGGCCGTGCCCGCGAGGTGCTTGCGGGTTTGAGCTTCAGCCAGGAAATGATGGACGGCGATGTCGGAGCGCTGTCGGGCGGCTGGAAGATGCGTGTGGCGCTTGCCCGCATCCTGCTCATGCGCCCCGACGTCATGCTGCTCGACGAACCGAGCAACCATCTCGATCTCGAAAGCCTGATTTGGCTGGAAGAGTTCCTGAAGGGTTATGAAGGGGCGTTGCTGATGACCTCGCACGACCGCGAGTTCATGAACCGCATCGTCAACAAGATCATCGAGATCGACGGCGGCGGCCTGACGGCCTATTCCGGCGACTATGAATTCTACGAGCAGCAGCGGGCGCAGAACGAGAAGCAGCAGCAGGCCCAGTTCGAGCGCCAGCAGGCGATGCTCGCCAAGGAGATCAAATTCATCGAGCGGTTCAAGGCGCGGGCCTCGCATGCCTCGCAGGTGCAGAGCCGGGTGAAGAAGCTGGAGAAGATCGACCGGGTGGAGCCACCCAAGCGCCGCCAGTCGGTCGCTTTCGAGTTCCAGGCCGCGCCGCGCTCCGGCGAGGACGTGGTCAACCTGAAGAATGTCCATAAGAAATACGGCAGCCGAAGCATCTATGAGGGTCTCGACTTCATGGTGCGGCGGCGGGAGCGCTGGTGCATCATGGGCATCAACGGCGCCGGTAAATCGACGTTGTTGAAGCTGGTGACGGGCACCACCACCCCTGACCAGGGCAGTGTTGCGCTCGGCGCCAGCGTCAAGATGGGCTATTTCGCTCAGCACGCCATGGATATCCTCGACGGCGAGCGGACGGTGTTCCAATCGCTGGAAGACAGGTTTCCGCAGGCAGGGCAGGGGCCATTGCGGGCGCTTGCCGGCTGTTTCGGCTTTTCCGGCGACGATGTCGAGAAACGGTGCCGGGTGCTCTCCGGCGGCGAGAAGGCCCGGCTGGTGATGGCGATGATGCTCTTCGATCCGCCGAACCTGCTCGTGCTGGACGAGCCGACCAACCATCTCGACCTCGACACTAAGGAGATGCTGATCAAGGCGCTCGCGCAATATGAGGGCACCATGCTCTTCGTCTCCCACGACCGACACTTCCTGGCTGCGCTCTCCAACCGCGTGCTAGAGCTGACGCCGGAGGGCGTCCACCAGTATGGCGGCGGTTATACGGAATATGTGGCGCGCACCGGTCACGAGGCGCCTGGCCTGCGGAGTTGACGGCTATTCGTCGGGGTGCGCCGCACGGCGCACTTCACCGATCCGTCGGGCCATGTCTGGGAAGTTGCGCGGGAACTGGACTAGGCGGTTTCCTGTGAGCGAAGTATAGCTCGGCTGATATTGCCGGCGCTCTGCCACGATGATGACCTATTTCCGTGATGTTCGGAGCCCTCTTCATTCAAATCGGGGACGGGCGCGTCTGCATGGACTGGATCAATCGCTATATCGATCAGCCGCTACTGCACGGTGCGGCGGGCTTGCTGCGGGGTTGGCACATCCGCACGCGGCAGCCCCCGGAGCTGTTGGAGCCGACGTGGAATCTCGTTGTGCTCTCTTTTCTCCTTGTCGCGAGCGGGCAGGTGATGGCCGGCAGGCCTTTCGCGCTCAGCGTCGCCGCGCTGCTCATGTTGGCCCTACCGTCGGCCAGAAAGCTGCTTTCGGCGAAAAAGGCGGGAGGAAGCGCCTATGGCGCCCGGGAGTACAAGTCGCTGAGGGCGCGCGCTATCGCCAAACGTGAGGCGGAGTGGTCGGTGCGCATCATTGTACTGTTCTCATCGGCCTGCCTTCCGTTCGTCGCTCGTATCGACGAGCCGGTGGGCGCCTGTTTCATGCTGGGGGCCAGCATCTGGTTCGTGCTGACCGGGCCGCTCAAGACATATCTGGATGCGGCCGAGCCTCCGGAGCCGACCGAAGGCGACCGGACCTACAGCGGCGTTCTTCATTTCGGCTGAACGAAAGCCGATGCGATGCTCCCCCTGCCGAGCATGATAGGCAGGGAACCAAAATGGGCGGTCTCCGTTATGTCAGCAGCAACGTAAAAGGAGATTGCGATGCTTTACTACGCTCTGGTGTTTCTCGTTGTGGCCTTGATTGCCGGCGTCCTCGGATTTGGCGGCATCGCCGGGGCCTCAGCTTCTATTGCCCAGGTTCTGTTCTTCATTTTCCTGGTGTTGTTCGTTGTCTCGCTCGTCATGCGCTTCATGCGCAGAGTATAGCGAGGAGAAATAAAGTATAAAGCCCGGTGATAACTATCGCCGGGTTTTCCTTTTCTTGGTGCTCGCCCACGCGCCGGCGAGAACCCGCTCTGGGCGAATGTGTTTTTCGTGCAACCATTCCTAACAAGATCGTGAAATGGCGCATGCGGCAAGCATGGTGCCTTCGAAATGTCCCAATGGGGCTGAACCGTGAGCTTGTCGCTTGCGCCTCCCACGCATTGAAAGGCGACGCGAAAACGGCACCGTTCTGGGACTGCATTGCGGTCCCCTCCGATAGCCGGTGCCCGCCAGCCGGGTGTTCCCGTCACGATTTGAGAAGGAGAGACTTATGAATAAAACTCTTGCGACGGCGTTTGCCGCGGTATCGTTGACGTTTGTCGGCGCGGGGGCGGTTAATGCTGCCGATCCCGTCACCAGAACATATGAAGAGCCGGATCTGCGCAATGGCGTGAAGATCGGTTATCTCACTTGCGATATCGGCGGCGGCACGGGCTATGTGCTCGGTTCCTCCAAGGAAGCAGACTGCGTCTTCCAATCGATCGTCGGCAATGAGCTTCTGGATCACTATACCGGCGAAATGCGAAAGCTCGGCATCGACCTCGGCTTCACCACGCGCAGCCGGCTGATCTGGGCGGTGTTTGCGCCGACGGCCGGCTATCACCGCGGGTCGCTCGCCGGCCTTTATGTCGGCGCAAGCGCGGAGGCGACGGTCGGCGCCGGCGTCGGCGCCAACCTCCTGGTCGGCGGCACCTCCGGTTCGATCCATCTGCAGACGGTAAGCCTGACCGGCCAACTCGGCCTGAACGTTGCGGCCGGCAGCGCATCGATGACACTGACCCCGGCGGATTGACCGGTTTCTGACTCGCCCCTGCCGAGACGCGGCGGGGGCGTCAAATCCCTCGCGCCTGTTTGCGCGCGCAGTAATGGATGATTATCCGGAAATCTGGGACAGCCGTGATATGCCGCCGAGACGTTCAGGCCGGATGCGGCGGTGGGTCTCACGCTTTTGCCCTGCCGGGTGCGATAAAGGCGCAGATCGTCGCCTCGTCATGACCGGCTTCATGCAGGAAGCGACGGGCAAATTCGACGGCGGGGCTTCGCAGTGCATCATCGGGCCGAATCAGGTGAAAGGCGACGTGATAGTCGAGCGTACGGTCCGACACCGCCACGACGCGTCCGTCGGCGAGCGCCGCATCCGATAGGGGAGGGCGGGCGAGCGCGATGCCGAGTCCTTGCGCGCAGGCATCGATCACCAGATTGTAATCCTCGAAGCGGCGATCCTGGCCGCGCGGCGTATAATCGACACCTTCGCGAGAGAGCCAGCGGCGCCAGCCTTCGATATTGGAGTCGTGCAGAATCGGCAGCTCGAGCAGGGAAAGTGCATCGGAGCGCTGTCCGAGCCGGTCTGCCAGCGCCGGGGCGGCGATCGGAAAGGATTTCTCCTGCCACAGTGGCAGGGCGCGCACGCCGGCCCACGGCCCCTTGCCGCAGCGGATGGCAAGATCCGTGCCTTCGCCGAAATCCGCCAACCGGTGCTCGAGCGTCAGCTCAACATGCAGCTCGCTTCCTTCGAGCTTCGCCAGGCGCTGGAATAGCCACAATGATGCCACCGAAGGCGTCACCGAAAGGCGCACCACCGCCTTGTTCGGCCGGGGCAGCCAGCGCTCGCCGCTATTGCCGAGCAAAGAAAGCGCTTCCTCGGCGCGCGCGAAAAACCGCATGCCTTCCGGCGTCAGGCGAACGCCGCGGGCCTCTCGTGCAAACAGCCGCACACCCATCCAGCGTTCGAGCCGCGACACCTGCCGCGACACGGCGCCGTGAGTGATGCCGCTTTCCTCCGCGGCGGCGGAAAACGATCCGAGCCGGGCGGCGCGGGCAAAGGTCTCGAGCGTATCAAGTGGCGGAAGCACGGGCGAGCTGTGAACCATACGCACATTTGATCATCGATTGAGATGCTTTTCAAGCACGCGTCATCAGCTTAATCCTTGGTCAAAGCACCAATGGAGGCGACAATGAGCATGGCGGCAAGCGCACCGGTTTCGACGAAAGAGCAGGGCAGATTTGATCTGGTGGCCTTTGCGGCGATCGTCGTCACTATTGTCTTCTGGGCCTCCTCCTTCGTCGTGATCCGCATCTGCCTCGGGCCGCTGACGCCGATCGAGCTGGCCACAGGGCGTTACGTGGCGGCCGGCGTCCTTGCCCTTGTCTATCTCGCCATCTACCGGCCGATGCCGGAAAAGAGCGATTTCTTCCGCCTCTCGGTCGCCGCCGTGCTCTTCATCGCCGCCTATGCGGTTCTGTTGAACACCGGCGAGCAGACGGTTGCGGCGGGGCCGGCCAGCTTCATCATCAATACCATGCCGGTCTTTACCGCCCTCATCGCCACCTTCGCGCTCGGCGAGCGCTTCGGCCGCTGGGGCTGGCTAGGCACCGCGGTTTCCTTCGGCGGTGTAGCGCTGATCGCGGTCGCCTCCGACGACGGCTTCAAGCTCGATCCGAATGCAATCCTTATCCTCGGCGCAGCGCTCTGCTCGGCGATCGCCAGCGTGCTGCAGAAGCCGCTGCTCGGCCGACTGCCGGCGCTTGCCGTCACCGCCTGGATCCTGCTGATCGGCTCCGTGCCGCTGTTTCCGGCCGTCCCGGCGACGATCCGCGCGTTGGCGGCAGCGCCCGCGGAGGTCAACTGGGGCGTTGCCTATCTGGTCATCTTCCCCACCGCGATCGGCTATCTCACCTGGGCGATTGCATTGAAGCGGCTGACGGCAGGTCGCGCCTCGAATTTCCTCTATGGCGTGCCGCCGGTCGCAACGCTGATCGGTTTCGTCTGGCTCGGCGAGACGCCGACGGCACTCGGCGCGATCGGCGGAGCCATGGCGATCCTCGGCGTTCTCGTGGTCAACCTCATGCGGAAACGCTAATTGCGCGGCGCGGCGGCCATCAGATTCGGAGCGCGAAACTCGGCCGCCGACAAATAGGCATTGCGCCGCCCTTCGCTTTCTTTAAAAACGAAAGCAGATCGAAAGGGGGCGCCGATGTTCTTGACCGACCGACAGACTGAAATCGTGGCGATCGCGAAATCGAGCGGCAGGGTTCTGGTCGAAGAGCTCGCCTCACGGTTTTCGGTGACACCGCAAACCATCCGCAAGGACCTGAACGATCTCTGCGATGCGCAGGTGCTGACCCGCATCCATGGCGGGGCGACGTTCCCGAGCGGAACGGAGAACGTCAAATACGAAGCCCGCCGCCAGATCGCCGCTTCGGAGAAACAGGCGATTGGCATGGCGGCCGTCGAACTGATCCCGAGCGGCGCCTCGCTCTTCATCAATATCGGCACGACGACCGAGGCGGTGGGCGAGGCGCTCGCCAATCATCACGAGCTGATGGTGATCACCAACAATATCAACGTTGCCAACCGGTTGCGCCTCTTCCCGGCAATCGAAGTGGTGATCGCCGGCGGGGTCGTGCGCGGTTCGGACGGCGGCATCGTTGGCGAAGCGGCGGTCGATTTCATCCGCCAGTTCAAGGTCGATTATGCCGTGATCGGCGCTTCGGCGATCGATATCGACGGCGCGCTACTCGATTATGACTTTCGCGAGGTGAAGGTCGCCCAGGCGATTATCGCCAATGCCCGGCACGTCATTCTGGTTGCCGATTCCACGAAGTTCGAACGCACCGCGCCGGTCCGGATCGGCCAGCTTTCGCAGGTTCACACCTTCATTACCGACCACTGTCCGGTGCCGTCGATCCGCAATCTTTGCCTCGAAAACAATGTGAAACTGATCGAAACGAGCAGCAGATCGCGATAGTTCCGCCAACATTCGTTTGACATTCGGATTTCTTTCGTTTTTACTGATGTCACTTTCGCAATCGCGCAAGTTTTGTGCGATGCGAAATAAGCAGCAGGCTCGGAGGGGCAATTGGGCCGGGAGATACACGACATTTTCGTCATTGGCGGCGGCATCAACGGCTGCGGCATCGCTCGCGATGCTGTCGGGCGCGGCTATACCGTGGCGCTGGCGGAGATGAACGATTTCGCTTCGGGCACCTCATCTGGCGCCACCAAGCTGATCCATGGCGGCCTGCGTTATCTCGAGCATTACGAGTTCCGCCTGGTGCGTGAATCGCTGATGGAGCGCGAGATCCTCTGGGCGATGGCGCCGCATATTATCTGGCCGCTGCGTTTCGTGCTGCCTTATCATAAGGGCGGCATCCGCCCAGCTTGGCTGATCCGGCTCGGCCTCTTCCTCTACGACCATCTTGGCGGCCGCAAGCTGCTGCCGGCGACGTCGGTGCTTGACATGCGCAAGGATCCGGCCGGCAAGCCGCTGAAGGCATTGTTTACGAGAGCGTTCGAATATTCCGACGGCTGGGTCGACGATGCCCGCATGGTGGTGCTGAACGCCCGCGATGCTGCCGACAAGGGTGCGACCATCCTGCCGCGTACCAAAGTGGTCTCGGCAAGGCGTGAGAGCGGCCTATGGCACATCGAGACTGTCGATACCGTCACCGGCCGCAAAGACGGTCATCAGGCCCGCATGTTGGTCAATGCCGCCGGTCCCTGGGTCGATCACGTCATTCGTTCCGCCTTCGGTCAGAAAGAAGCCCACAATGTCCGCCTCGTCCAGGGCAGCCATATCGTCGTCAAGAAGAAGTTCGACGATCCACGCGCCTATTTCTTCCAGAATCCGGACAATCGCATCATCTTCGCCATTCCCTATGAGGGCGACTTCACCCTGATCGGCACGACCGACCGCGACTATACCGCCGATCCCAAGGATGTCAGGATCTCCGAGGAGGAGACGGTCTATCTCTGCAATGCGGCGTCGGAATATTTCAAGGAGCCGGTGCGGCCAGAGGATATCGTCTGGACCTATTCGGCGGTGCGCCCGCTTTATGACGACGGCGCCTCGAAGGCGCAGGAGGCGACGCGCGACTATGTGCTGAAGCTCGACGGCGAGAGGGAGACCGCGCCGCTGCTTAATGTTTTCGGCGGCAAGCTCACCACTTATCGCCGGCTGTCCGAGCATGCGTTGGAGAAGATCGGTGCTGCGATCGGCGTCAAGGGTGCTCCGTGGACGGCCAAGAGCCATCTGCCCGGCGGCAATTTCGCCGTCAAGGGTTATGAGGCCGAGGTTGCCAAGCTGAAAAGCCGCTATCCGTTCCTCGCCGATCGGCACGCTCGCCGGCTGGTGTGTCGCTACGGCACCAGGGCCGAGACGCTACTCGGCAATGCCCGTGGCATTGACGATCTCGGGCGGCTGTTCGGCGGCGATCTCTACGAGGCCGAGGTCGCCTATCTCGTCGAACATGAATGGGCCCGGCACGCCGAAGACGTGCTGTGGAGGAGAACAAAGGATGGTCTGCGCCTTTCGAAGGAGCAGGCTCAGTCACTGGAGGAGTACATGGCTGCCATGCCGGCGATGGCCGGATAGGCGGCGTGTGATCCCCGCTGCGTGGAGGCACGGGAACAGGAATGCTGGAACTGCGGAACGCCGCCAAAATGGTGGGCGCGGACTATCACATCTATCCGACCGATCTGGTCCTCGAGCGCGGCACGCTGAACGTCCTGCTCGGGCCGACGCTGTCGGGCAAGACGTCGCTGATGCGGCTGATGGCCGGGCTTGACCGTCCGACCGCCGGCTCCGTGCATTTCGACGGCGCCGACGTCACCGGCATGCCGGTGCAGAAGCGCAATGTCGCCATGGTCTACCAGCAGTTCATCAATTATCCGGCATTGACCGTTTATGAAAACATCGCCTCGCCGATGCGCATATCGGGCAAGGACGCCGCCACGATCGATCGCGACGTGCGCAAGGCGGCCGAGCTTCTGAAGCTCACGCCCTATCTCGACCGCACGCCGCTCCATCTCTCCGGCGGCCAGCAGCAGCGCACGGCACTTGCGCGCGCCCTCGTCAAGAACGCCAGCCTGGTGTTGATGGACGAGCCGCTCGCCAATCTCGATTACAAATTGCGCGAAGAACTGCGTGAGGAGCTGCCGAAGATTTTTGCCCAGTCGGGTGCGATCTTCGTTTACGCCACCACCGAACCGTCCGAGGCGCTGCTGCTCGGCGGCAATACGGCAACTTTGAACCAAGGTCGGGTCACCCAGTTCGGGCCGACCATCGACGTCTATCGCCGCCCTGTCGATCTCGACAGCGCCGGCATCTTCGCCGATCCGCCGCTGAACACGCTCGACGTGACGAAATCGGGCGATATCTTCACGCGCCCGAGCGGAGCCACGCTTTCCGTCCCCTCGCATCTGGCCGCGGTGCCGAACGGGCCCGTGACGATCGCCTTTCATCCGCATCATCTCGGCCTCCGAGCCCAGACCGGCGATGCGGCCCGCCTGCAGACGCGCACGCTGGTCTCCGAGATCACCGGTTCGGAGAGCTTCGTGCATCTGGAATATGACGGCGTGCGCTGGGTGATGCTGGCGCATGGCATTCACGACATCGATCCGGACATTGAGATCGAGGCCTTTCTCAACACCCGCCACCTGATGGCCTTCGGCGCCGACGGCCGCGCCATTGCTGCGGTCGGCGCTGTCGCTGCAGCCGGAAAGGCATAGGAGAGCACCATGGCACGCATCACGCTCGACCATATCCGCCACGCCTACGGCGCCAATCCGAAGACGGAAAAGGATTATTCGCTCAAGGAAGTCGATCACGAGTGGAACGACGGCGGCGCCTATGCGCTGCTCGGCCCCTCCGGCTGCGGCAAGACCACGCTGCTCAACATCATCTCCGGCCTGCTGCAGCCTTCGCACGGCCGCATTCTCTTCGATGGCAGGGATGTGACGAACCTTTCGACGCAGAGCCGCAACATCGCCCAGGTCTTCCAGTTTCCCGTCATCTACGACACGATGACCGTCTACGACAATCTCGCTTTCCCCCTGCGCAACCGCGGCGTGGCCGAGGCGGATGTCGACCGGCGCGTGCGTGACATTCTCGAAATGATCGACCTTGCCGGCTGGGCCAAGCGCAAGGCGCAGGGGCTGACGGCCGACCAGAAGCAGAAGATCTCGCTCGGCCGCGGGCTGGTGCGCAACGACGTCAACGCCATCCTGTTCGACGAGCCGCTGACCGTCATCGATCCGCATATGAAATGGGTGCTGCGCTCGCAGCTGAAACGGCTGCACAAGCAGTTCGGCTTCACCATGGTCTATGTGACCCACGACCAGACCGAGGCACTGACTTTCGCCGAGAAGGTCGTCGTCATGTATGACGGCCAGATCGTCCAGATCGGCACGCCGGCCGAGCTCTTCGAGCGGCCGAGCCACACCTTCGTTGGTTATTTCATTGGTTCGCCCGGAATGAACGTCATGCCGGCACAGGTCGACGGCAGCGCCGTCAAGGTCGGAGACGAGGTGCTGACGCTGGATTATGCGCCGAATACCAATGGCGCGGTGAAGACCGAACTTGGCATTCGCCCCGAATTCATCCGCCTGGGGCGGGAGGGCATGCCGGTTACAATCAACAAGATCGAGGATATCGGCCGGCAGAAGATCGTGCGCGCCCGTTTCGCCGGCCAGCCGATCGCGATCGTCGTCTCTGAAGACGACGATATTCCCGCGGATGCCCGCGTCACCTTCGATCCGTCCGCCATCAGCATCTACGCCGACAGCTGGCGTGTCGGCAGGGAGGCCTGAGCCATGCAGAAGACGTGGAATAACAAAGCGTGGTTTCTGGTGCTGCCGGTGCTGCTGCTCGTGGCCTTTTCAGCGGTCATTCCGCTGATGACCGTTGTCAACTACTCGGTGCAGGATACGTTCGGCAATAACGAGTTCTTCTGGGCCGGCACCGACTGGTTCGTCCAGACGCTGCATTCCGACCGCTTCTGGGAAGCACTTCAGCGTAATCTGCTGTTCTCCTTCATCATTCTGGCGCTGGAGATCCCGCTCGGCATCTTCATCGCGCTCAACATGCCGAAGTCGGGTCCCGGCGTCCCGGTCTGCCTGGTGCTGATGGCGCTGCCGCTGCTCATTCCGTGGAACGTCGTCGGCACCATCTGGCAGGTTTTTGGACGCGTCGATATCGGTCTGCTCGGTCATACGCTCGCTGCGATCGGTCTCGACTACAATTATGTCCGCGATCCCGTCGACGCCTGGGTTACCGTCATCGTCATGGATGTCTGGCACTGGACGAGCCTCGTCGTGCTGCTCTGCTATGCCGGCCTGGTTTCGATCCCGGACGCCTATTATCAGGCTGCCAAGATCGACGGCGCCTCGCGCTGGTCCGTCTTCCGCTACATCCAGCTGCCGAAGATGAAGCGGGTGCTGCTGATCGCCGTGCTGCTGCGCTTCATGGACAGCTTCATGATCTATACCGAGCCCTTCGTCGTCACCGGCGGCGGCCCCGGCAACTCGACGACCTTCCTCTCCATCGACCTTGTGAAGATGGCGGTCGGCCAGTTCGATCTCGGTCCGGCGGCGGCAATGTCGATCATCTATTTCCTCATCATCCTGCTGCTCTCCTGGGTGTTCTACACCGTGATGACCAGCAGCGACGCGAGCTAAGGGGGGCAGACATGACCAGAAAATACAAACCCGCAGGCAGCCTCTCCTGGCTGGTGCCGACGATCTACATCCTCTTCCTGCTCCTGCCGATCTACTGGCTGATCAACATGAGCTTCAAGGAAAATGCCGAAATCACCGGCGCCTTCACGCTCTGGCCGGCGGCCCCGACGCTGCACAATTATACGGTGATCTTCACCGACCCGTCCTGGTATAACGGCTATATCAACTCGATCATTTATGTGGTGATGAACACGGTGATCTCGGTTGCCGTGGCGCTGCCGGCGGCCTATGCCTTCTCGCGCTACCGCTTCCTCGGCGACAAGCACCTGTTCTTCTGGCTGCTGACCAACCGCATGGCGCCGCCGGCGGTCTTCGCACTGCCGTTCTTCCAGCTCTATTCGGCCTTCGGCCTGATCGATACGCATATCGCCGTAGCGCTGGCCCACTGCCTGTTCAACGTGCCGCTCGCCGTCTGGATCCTCGAAGGTTTCATGTCCGGCGTGCCGAAGGAGATCGACGAGACCGCCTATATCGACGGTTATTCCTTCCCGCGCTTCTTCATCAGGATATTCATTCCGCTGATCGCAAGCGGCGTCGGCGTGGCGGCATTCTTCTGCTTCATGTTTTCCTGGGTCGAACTGCTGCTTGCCCGCACGCTGACGACGACGGCGGCAAAGCCGATCTCGGCGATCATGACGCGAACGGTTTCGGCGGCCGGCTTGGACTGGGGCGTGCTCGCGGCTGCCGGCGTGCTCACCATCATCCCGGGCGCGCTCGTCATCTATTTCGTTCGCAACTACATCGCCAAGGGTTTTGCCCTGGGCCGCGTCTGAGGAGGACCGGACATGACCTTTTCCTGGATGGCCTGGACGCTGCCGACGGCGCTGTTCTTCCTGACGATCCTGGCGCTTCTGATCGCCATGAGCATCGGGGAGTATTTTTCTCCGGGCGGCTCGCCGCGCACGGGCGTGCTGCGTTTCGAAACGACGCGCGGTGACCGGCTTTTCATTTCGCTGCTGGGCAGCGCTTTCATTCATCTTGCATGGCTTGGGCTCGCTGGGCCCAACCTGTGGTGGGCTCTTGCCATCTCCGTGGTCTACGCCATCGGCGTGTTCCGCTACGTGTGACGGCAAAGTGAAGACAGATGGCCGGGGGTGCTTGGCCGCCTGAGTATGTGACTGCAATCGCAAACCCTGGGAGGATATTATGCGACGGCACTTATTGACGACGACAGCAGGCCTGCTGCTGGCGATGACGGCATCGGCCTATGCCGGGATGGACGAGGCCAAGACCTTCCTCGACAAGGAAGTCGGCGATCTCTCGACGCTTTCCCGCGCCGATCAGGAAAAGGAAATGCAATGGTTCGTCGATGCCGCGAAGCCCTTCGCCGGCATGGACATCAAGGTGGTTTCCGAAACGATCACCACGCATGATTATGAATCGAAGGTGCTGGCGCCCGCTTTCACCGCGATAACCGGCATCAAGATTACCCACGACCTGATCGGCGAAGGCGACGTGGTCGAGAAGCTGCAGACGCAGATGCAGTCCGGCGAAAACATCTATGACGCCTATATCAACGATAGCGACCTGATCGGCACCCATTGGCGCTACCAGCAGGCCCGTTCGCTGACCGACTGGATGGCCAATGAAGGCAAGGATGTCACCAATCCGGGCCTCGATGTGGACGACTTCATCGGCAAGTCCTTCACGACAGCGCCTGACGGCAAGCTCTATCAGCTGCCGGACCAGCAGTTCGCCAACCTCTACTGGTTCCGCTACGACTGGTTCAACGATGAGAAGAACAAGGCCGACTTCAAGGCGAAGTACGGCTACGATCTCGGCGTGCCGGTCAACTGGTCGGCCTATGAGGATATTGCCGAGTTCTTCACCGGCCGCGAGATCGACGGCAAGAAGGTCTATGGCCACATGGACTACGGCAAGAAGGACCCGTCGCTCGGCTGGCGCTTCACCGACGCCTGGCTGTCGATGGCCGGCAACGGCGACAAGGGCATTCCGAACGGCAAGCCGGTCGACGAATGGGGCATCAAGGTCGATGAGAACTCCCGTCCCGTCGGCTCGTGCGTCGCGCGCGGCGGCGATACCAACGGCCCGGCCGCTGTCTATTCCATCCAGAAATATCTGGACTGGATGAAGGCATACGCACCGGCTGCCGCTCAGGGCATGACCTTCTCCGAATCCGGTCCGGTGCCTTCGCAGGGTGAAGTTGCCCAGCAGATGTTCACCTACACGGCCTTCACCGCCAATTTCGTCAAGGAAGGCCTGCCGGTCGTCAATGCGGACGGCACGCCGAAATGGCGTTTCGCGCCGAGCCCGCATGGTGTCTACTGGAAGGACGGCATGAAGCTCGGCTATCAGGATGCGGGTTCCTGGACGCTGATGAAGTCGACGCCCGTCGACCGCGCCAAGGCGGCCTGGCTCTATGCCCAGTTCGTCACCTCGAAGACTGTTGACGTGAAGAAGAGCCATATGGGTCTGACCTTCATCCGTCAGTCGACGCTGGATCACAAGTCCTTCACCGACCGCGCACCGAAGCTCGGCGGCCTGATCGAGTTCTACCGTTCGCCGGCCCGCCTGCAGTGGTCGCCGACCGGTACGAACGTTCCTGACTATCCGAAGCTCGCACAGCTCTGGTGGCAGGCGATCGGTGACGCATCCTCCGGCGCCAAGACGCCGCAGGAAGCCATGGACTCGCTTTGCTCGGAGCAGGAAAAGGTGCTGCAGCGCCTGGAACGCGCCAAGGTCCAGGGCGACATCGGCCCGAAGCTCGCCGAAGAGCATGATCTCGCTTATTGGAACGCTGACGCGGTGAAGAAGGGTAACCTCGCTCCGCAGCTGAAGATCGAGAACGAGAAGGACAAGCCGCTCACCGTCAACTACGACGAACTCGTCAAGAGCTGGCAGAAGAAGTAAGGCGGACCCGGCCGGAGGCAACGAGACCTCCGGCCATCACTTCCTGCCACCGGCGACAAGCCGGTGGCACCTACAATCTTTTTCTCCTGAGGCCTTCGCGTCCTGCCCTTCCGGGCAGGCGGAGCGGTTTCGCGTGAGCCGGAGACGGATATGAGCGGCAATATTCTTTCGATCGATCAGGGCACGACGTCTTCGCGCGCGATCATCTTCAACGGCGACATGAAAATGGCAGGCTCCGCTCAGGCGGAGATCACGCAATACTATCCGCACCCCGGCTGGGTGGAGCACGACGCTGCCGAAATCTGGCAGTCCGTCGTCGATACGATGCGCAAGGCGATCGCTGATGCCGGCGTGGATGCCGCCGCGATCGCAGCCGTCGGCATCACCAATCAGCGCGAAACGGCAGTCGTCTGGGATCGCAAGTCCGGAACACCGCTTTACCGCGCGATCGTCTGGCAGGACCGGCGCACGGCGGAAATGTGCGATAGCCTGAAGGCCGATGGATATGAGAAGCTGTTTTCCGCCAAAACCGGACTGCTGCTCGACCCGTACTTTTCGGGAACCAAGCTGCGCTGGCTGCTCGACAATGTCGATAGGCTGCGCGAGAAGGCCGAGGCGGGCGAGGTCTGTTTCGGCACGATCGACAGCTGGTTGATCTACAAGCTGACCGGCGGCCGCGTGCATGCGACAGATGCAACCAATGCATCGCGAACGCTGCTCTACAATATCGATGACGGCGCTTGGGACGAGGAACTTCTCGGCATTCTCGGCGTCCCGGCCGCCATGCTGCCCGAGGTCAGGGAATGCGCCGATGATTTCGGCCGCATCGACAAAGCCTTGCTCGGCGCCGAGCTTCCGATCTTCGGGGTCGCCGGCGACCAGCAGGCGGCGGCGATGGGCAATGCCTGCTTCGAACCCGGCATGATGAAATCGACTTACGGCACCGGCTGCTTCGCCCTGCTGAATACCGGCCGGGATCGAGTTTCCTCCGCCAACCGGATGCTGACGACCATCGCCTGCCGCCTCGACGGCGAGACGACCTATGCGCTCGAAGGCTCGATCTTCATCGCCGGTGCCGCCGTGCAATGGCTGCGCGACGGCCTTGGCATTATCGGCCAGGCGTCGGAGGCAGGGGTGCTTGCGGCCAAGGCGGATCCCGGGCAGCAGGTCTATATCGTCCCCGCTTTCACCGGGCTCGGCGCGCCTTATTGGGATCCGGCTGCGCGTGGTGCGATCTTCGGCCTTACGCGCAACAGCGGACCGGCGGAATTCGCCCGCGCCGTGCTCGAATCCGTCGCCTATCAGACGCTCGACCTGCTCGTGGCGATGAAGAGGGATTGGGGCGCCAATCAGTTGGAGACGGTGTTGCGCGTCGATGGCGGCATGGCGGCTTCCGATTGGACGATGCAATGCCTCGCCGACATGACCGGGAACCCGGTCGACCGCTCGGCGATCCACGAGACGACGGCGCTCGGGGCCGCCTGGCTTGCCGGCTCGAGGGCCGGTATCTGGCCGGGCAAGCGTGAATTTGCCAAGGCTTGGGCCTGTGATCGACGTTTCAGCCCCGCAATGGCGGAGACAGAGCGGCAGGCCAAGATCATCGGTTGGAAGAATGCCGTCTCCCGGATGATCTCGGACACTTCGGCGGGATAGCCGAGACGGTGCAATGCGGATCGCCGCGGGGCATCTACGGCGGTGGCAAGGCCTCCCGGGTTCAATTCCGGGAAGCCTCATCCCTGCTACTCGATGATCTCCTCGATGTCGGAGAGATCAATGCCGTGGGTGTCGAACCACCATTCCGCCCCCTTGTCGCAATAGCGATCGCGCAGGCGCAGATACTTGGCGCCGAGCCGCTTCTGGCGTTCGACCTCTTCCCCGAAGAACGGATGGTCGAGCGTGCCGCCCATCCTGTGGATACGGCGGAGCAGTTTGCGCAGAACATATCCCTGCTCCTTATTACCCGGCCGATATCCGCTTTCTACGATCGTCATCACCGTCTCGCGCAATGTCTCCAGCGCATCGGCCGGCGGCGTGCCGTTGACGATCATATCGAGACGCTCCGCGCCGAAGCCGACATCGATACAGCTTCCGAGCGGATTGACAATGTTCCCGATCTCTATGCCATGCTTGTAGAACTCGGTGCAGTATCCGCTGATGCTGCCATCGCTCCAGATGCATTCGGCATCTGCAACGATGGGTACGCGCCCGCCATAGAGCGGCGTCCATTCGATCAGGCGGTCTGGATGCATCGTTACGTGATCCGGCGCCAGACCGAGCGTTCCGAGAAACGCGAGCCAAAAATCGATGGCGTCGCCGACGGTCATTTCCCTGAAGGAGAAAAGCCCGAGCATGGTGAAGTGGAGGAAGTGAGTTCCGTCGCCGATCTCGTCGAGGTCGCCCAAGCGCAGGCAGGCCTGGCTGTTTGCGACGGTTCCGCTGTAGGAAGGATCGGAGAAGAGAGGCTTGTATTGCTGCATGCCAGCGCTGCAGAAGAGCGTTGTATCGTCATGCGGCAGTACGGATTCGATGCGTGTGAAGTCGATGCCCTTGGAAAGGCAGAAGTCTTGATAGTGCTGGATCAGGCGTCCCGCGGTGTCATAGGCAACCTCCTTTGCTGTTCGTGCCCGCTACAACATAGCGATGTCACGCCTGTGCGGCAATCTTCTGCGGCCAGCAGCCACGCCGTTCTATCACCGCGACCTGTTTGGCATGTGACGAGGCGAAGTAAGAGATCCCCGTTCCCGCGAGGCGTGGCCGCCGCTCCTTCGGAATAGGGCGATTACGCGTCCCGCCGCGGTGAGCTCGCCATCAGCCGGGCATAGGCGATGGCCGAGAGCATGTTGACGTGATTGGCCTTGCCGGTGCCGGCGATGTCGAAGGCGGTGCCGTGATCGACCGAGACGCGGTCGATCGGCAGGCCGAGCGAGACGTTGACCGCCGTCTCGAAGGCGACGAGCTTGATCGGGATGTGGCCCTGATCGTGATACTGGGCGATGACGAGATCAAAGGCGCCGTTATAGGCGCGAGCGAAAACCGTATCGGCCGAGATCGGACCGACGACGTCGATGCCCTTGGCCTGCGCCTGTTCGACCGCCGGCACCAGGAATTCCATGTCCTCGGTGCCGAACAGGCCGTTTTCGCCGCAATGCGGATTGAGGCCGGCAACGGCGATGCGCGCCTGTTTGCCGAGACGCAGGAAATGATTGTGGCCGGCCTCGATGGTCGCCAGCACCCGCTCGGTCTTGGCCCGTTCGATCGCGCCCTTCAGCGAGATATGGGTCGAGACATGGATGGTGTTCAGCCGCTCGGAGGCAAGCAGCATGAAGGAGCTCTTTGAGCCGGTGAGATGGGCGAGCAGCCCGGTATGGCCGTCATGGTGATGGCCGGCTAGGTTCATCGCCTCCTTGTTGATCGGCGCGGTGACGATGACATCGGCTTGACCTGACATGGCGAGATCGACGGCGCGAGTGATATAGCGCACGGAAGCGTCGCCCGCGACCGGGCTGACCTTGCCGATCTCGGGCAAAGCGGCGGCGAGTGGGACTTCATCGACGGCGATCCTGTCGTCGCTGGCGGCGTCGGCAGAACCGAATTTCAGCGCGGTGCCGCTGACGCGGTCGGCGCGCTCCAGCACTTCGACATTGCCGACGATGACGAAATCGCGACGCTCCTCCTTCGGAAGGGCTGCCAGTGCCTTGACGATCACCTCGGGGCCGACGCCGGCGGGATCACCGAGCGTCACGGCGACTTTTGCATTCCTGTCCATCATCAAAGTCCCTTCTGAAAACCCTGTCGCCTAGAAAGCGGCCGCATAAATCGAGCGAATGTCGGCGCGGGTGAGATCGCGCGGATTGTTATCGAGCAGACGGCGGATGGCAAAGGCGTCGTCGGCCATGGCGTCGAGATCGCTTTCCGGCACGCCAAGGCCTGACAGTTTCATCTCGATGCCGAGTTCGGCGCAGAAAGCATAGGCCGCATCGAAGACGGATGTCGTGTTGTCCGAGGTTTGACGCCCAAGCGCCTCCATCACCGCTTTCGTCTTCCCCGGTGCAGACGGCGTGTTGAAGGCGAGAACATGCGGAAAGATCAGCGCGTTGGCAGCGCCATGCGCCACATGCCAGCGGGTGCCGAGGGGATAGGCAAGCGCATGACCGCCGGCGGTGTTGACCGGGCCGAGGCAGAAACCGCCGTAAAGCGAGGCGAGCGACAGGCCGGCGCGCGCTTCGGCGTCTTTTCCGTCTCTGACGGCGCGGGCGAGATATTTGCCGACCAGCCGCGTTCCCTCGATTGCATAGATATCGACCATCGGATGAGCCTTGCGGTTGGTGAAGGCCTCGACGCAGTGGGCCATCGCGTCGACACCGGTGGCGGCTGTGGTTCGGGCCGGCACGGTGAAGGTGAGCGCCGGATCGATGACGGCGATGTCGGCCAGCATATGCAGGCTTTCGACTGCGAGCTTGGCCATCGTCCTGGGGTCGGTGACGAGCGCGCGGATGCCAGCCTCGCTGCCGGTGCCCGATGTCGTCGGCACCTGGGCGAGCGCTGCCTTGCGCGGTCCATGCACCTTGTTCGGGCCGACGACCTCATGCAGCGTCTGCGCCGAGCCGGCAAGAACGGCGGCGAGTTTAGCCAGATCCATGGCGCTGCCGCCGCCGAAGCCGACGATCAGCTCGGCGTCAGCGCCGTTGGCCGCCGCCAGGACTTTTTCGAGGTTGGCCGTATCCGGCTCCGGCGTCACGTCGGCAAAGACCGTCACCTCGCCCTTCAATTCCAGCAGGTCGATGCGCGCGGCATTGAAAGCGTCGGAGATGACGAGCGTGCGCCTGAAACCCTTTTCGGCAGCCCATTTGCCGAGCTTTGCCGCCGTGCCGATGCCGAATTCGATCAGATGCGGCCGAACGATGGTGATTGGCGAATCCAAGCTGGCCATGAAGTCCTCCTGCAGGATCTTGCGGCGGTAATGTCACCCCATTTATTGTAAAGTTGTAAGATCAATGTCAAGCAGGCATTCCTGGCTCGGGGAGATTTTATCACCGGCATGGCCGGTCCAACCGATCGAACCTTGAAAATATTTACGTGAAAACAGATACTTATTGAAAGCATGAATGAAGCGTCAATTGAAAGGTTAGCCGCTATCACGCCGGTGGCGGAGAGCCAAAACTGTTGTCAAATCCCGGCGCGAGCCGGCCAATTTCCTGATGTCCCGCATACTCTCACGCAAGGATCGCAAAGCCGATTTTACAATTCTAGGCCGGCAGCTTGCTTACGGCAGCGCTTGCGGGGCGAGCCGCACATATTTGATGGCGCGCCGGTAATAGGTGTAGGCGACATGGAGCGTGCCATCGCTGCCCTGGATGACCGAGGGGTAGGAGAATTCGCGGTTCAGCGAATCCTTCGAATTGTTGCTGAGGCAGAAGCCGTCGCCGGTATCGAGATCCATGCGCTGCGGAAAGGTCCTGCCGCCATCCCTCGAGATAGCCAAGCTAAGGGGCGCGCGCGGAACACCCCAGACCGCCTTGCGGCCGGCATCGGCAACGATAGCAGCGCTCTCTCCAGCCACGTCACCCTCGATTTCGTCGTAGAGAGACTGGCGCCGCGCATCCGACATCGTCGCATTCGAATGGTTGTAAACCATTGCAATCCCTCCATCATCCAGAACGGTGGCCTGGATTGAGGAGTTGTTGTTCGGCAGTTCGGTCGGCTCGGGCGGGCTCCAGCTTTCGCCGCCGTCCGCCGATCGGCTGGAAAGTATGGTTTCGGCGAAACGATTGCGGTAGAAGGCGACCATCTCGCTGCCGCCAAGCGGCAGGATGTTCATGTGCACGGCGCCGAGACTGTCCCAAATATCGACCATTTGCCAGTTCGCGCCGCGATCACGCGAGATCAGCACCGCTGCCGTATCGGCATCGCCACTCCAGCGTCGACCCTCAAGGCCGACGCAGCGGAAGATCGGCAGCAGCCAGTCGCCGCGGTCGTTGACGACAATCGGCTGGCGGACGAAGGTACCGGGGCTGTCGCAGAGGATTTGAACCGGGCCGAATGTTTTGCCGCCGTCATTCGATGTCCGGAATTTGACAATCGAGCCATCCTGGTTGCCTGACGTCTGCGATGTGTAGAGCAGCCAAATCTTTCCGTCAGGGGCGTTGAATATCAAGGGGTTCTGCTCGGATTTCTCCGGATCGTCGCTCATCTTTTCCGGATCCGACCAGCGATCGGAGCCCGGCGCCAGCCGCGACATGTAAATCGAAATGTCTCCCATGCCCTCCATCGTGCCGCCGAACCAGACGCAGGTTAGCGTGCCGTCGGGGAGAAAGGCAAGATTAGCCGCATGGTTCTGGATGCAGGGGGAGGGCAGGTAGGCGTCGGCGCGGCCTGCGACAGAGGGGTGAGGGGTGACGGCCCCGGTCATCAGAGCAGGGACGGCTTCCGAAGGCAGGCCGGTAAAACGCATGGCGGATCTCCTCAGGACAATTTGGCGTAGCTATTGGCGAGTGCGGCATAATCCGCCTCGCTCAGCGGCATCAGCGGCGCGCGCGTGCGCTTCCAGGCGGGATTGCCCGTCTTCAGCCCGACCATTGCCTTGATGGTCGGGATCTGGACGTAGGAGTTGGAAAGCGTGCGATAGGCGTTGATGCGCGCCTGCGCCGCCTCGACATCGGCGGCGCGCGCCTCGTCATGGACATGGTCGTAAACGGTGCGGAGCGAATCCGCCACCAGATTGGAAGTGGCCGTGATGCAGCCGGCGCCGCCGGCCTTCATCAGCGGTAGCAGCAGCGGATCGGCGCCGGCCAGGACAGAAAATCCGGGATAAGCGGCGATAATTGCCTGCATGTTGTTGAAATCGCCCGCCGATTCCTTAATGCCGACGACGGTTTCCGGGAATGCCGCAATCAGCCGGCCGATCAGTGGAATGGACAGCGGAATGCCCGAAACCTGCGGGATGTGATAGAGAATGACCCGCAGACGCGTATCCGCGACCTTTTCCAGCACTTGCGAATAGGCAGCGAAGAGGCCGTCGTCGGAGACGCCCTTATAATAAAAGGGTGGCAGCATCACCACTTTGGTGACGCCGAGCGACAGCGCGTGCCGTGTCAGTTCCACGGTCTCCGGAATGGCGACGACGCCGGTGCCCGGCAAAAGCCTATCGGCCGGAATGCCGGCCTTCACAGCCGCTTCCAGAATGGCGCGCCGCTCATTGCCGGAGAAGGAATTGGCCTCACCGGTCGTGCCGAGCAGGGCCACGCCATGACATCCCTCGGCCAGCAGCTGCCGGCAATGGTCGGTGAAAAGCGCGAAATCCGGCGTGTTGTCAGCCGTCAGCGGCGTTGCGGCCGCGCTGAAGACGCCGGTGATCCTGTGATGGCTCATTTCTCCTCCTTCGGTGCGCCCTGGCTTGCCGATCCGTGTCCGAACCGCGCGACTGCGCCCGATTGTCATGCATCTGCCTGCGATGGAGTGCTAAGAACTTTTCCATTGTGGCGCTTTTGTCAAGAAGACAAAAGGGATTAATCTGAAAGCGAAAATTTATCTGATTGTAATTCTTCATATTTTTTGAAAGATAAATTTTGTTCGAATGAAAATCGCGGATTTTTGTTGACATATTTACAATAACGAGAGAACGATAGACGACGGATTGTGCTGCGCCTGGCAGCGCCGGGAGAGCGCTGCCGATTTCACCTGGGAGGAATGACATGTCTTTTGATCAATCGGATAAAACCAATTTATCGCGCCGCAACGCGCTGAAGCTCGGCCTTGCCGCCGGCGTCGGGCTGACGGTGTTCGGGATGAATGCCCGCATCGTGCTGGCCGATGAAGGCCAGGTACTAAAAGTCGCCCATCCGGCATTCGACCAGGATTGGTCGCCGCTGCGCGGCGGTGGCAGAACGTTCCGCTGGAACTCGATCTGGTGGGCTTCGCCGATGTATTTCGACAGTCAGGGCAATATCAAGCCCTACGTCTTCACCAGCTGGGAATCGGCCGACAACACAGTCTGGACCTTCAAGATCGACCCCAAGGCCGTATTCTCCGACGGCAGCAAGATCACCTCGGCCGACGTCAAGGGATCGTGGGAAGTCGCCTCAATGCCGAACACCAAGAGCCAGCGCGCCGACCAGGTGCTGAGCAAGGTCAAGGGTTATGCGGAAATCGCCGCCGGCTCCGGCAACGAGCTGACCGGTGTCGCGACACCCGACGAGGGCACGGTCGTGGTGACGCTGGCTGCTGCCGATCCGATCTTCTTCATGCGGCTCGCCAACCACATCGCCCCGATCACCAAGGCGTCGCAGTCGCGCGGCAGCGACGGCGAGGAGATCATCGACTGGTACAAGCCGGAGAACAAGCCGGTCTTCTCCGGCCCCTTCAAGCTGACGGCCATCGATATCGATGCCGGCAAGATCACCTTCGAGCCGAATGAGAACTTCTTTGGGCAGAAGCCGAAGCTTGCCCGCATCGACATCACCTCGATCGAGGACAATGTCACCGCCACGTCGCTGATCAAGTCGGGCGAGTTCAACGCCCATACCGAGCTCGTCACCTCGACGATCATCCAGGATCTCGGCGCGGAATTCTCGGCCGGCCCGCTGATCCCGACCAGCCAGCACTTCTGGTTCAACATTTCCCGCGCGCCGATGGACGATCCGAAGGTCCGCCAGGCACTGATCATGGCGGTCGACCGCGACGGCCTGTTCAAGGCGTCCTATCCGGATGGGCCGCACAAGAAGGCCGACCAGATCCTCAACTCGGTTCCCGGCGCCGACAATTCCGGCTTCGAGGCCTTTCCCTATGATCCGGCAGCCGCAAAGAAGCTGCTTGCCGAATCGAGCTATGGCGGGCCCGAGCGCCTGCCGAAGATCCTGTTCGTCGGCATTTCGGCGCCGGCCATTCAGGCCGCCGCCCAGTTCATTGCCGAGCAGTGGCGTCAGAACCTAGGCATCACTGCCGTCGACATGAAGCCGCAGCAGGACTCCTATGCCGGTCCGGATCAGAACTCGGTCCAGATCTTCCGCGACGACGTCGGCACCCGTGTTCCCGATGCCGTTTCCTATCTCACGGGCAGCATCGCCTCGACCTCGTCGAACGCGCAGAACAAGCTCGGCGGATACAAGAACGACAAGGTCGACGGCGCCCTTGCCGAAGCGGCGACCAAGGCTGCGGATGATCCGCAGCGCGTTGCTCTCGCCCAGGAAGCCCAGAAGGCATTCCGCGAGGATTGGGCCTTCATTCCATGGTATTCTCAGGCGATGTCGCGCTGGGCCACCAAGGAGGTCAAGGGACTCGAGAAGAACCTCGACTGGCAGATCGCCGAACCTTGGAACATCTCCATCGGCTGATTGGGAATGATCGTTCCTGGCAATAAGCGCGCGAAGGCTGCAAGGCCTTCGCGCAAGTTTCAAGACGAAGAGATGCGATCTGCCTGGCTTTAGGACGGACCGCATCGAACAACAGGTGGGAGGTGGCCTTGCTGCGCTACGTGCTAACCCGGTTTGCCATCTGGATTCCGTCCGTTCTGGTGGTGATGCTCGCCGTTTACGCGCTGGCCTTCTACGGCGCCGGCGATCCGATCAAGCTGATCTTCCTGCGCGCGCCTGGTGACGTCGCCTATAATCCGCAGCGCATCGAAGCCATCCGTGAAAGTGCCGGCCTCAACAGGCCCTTCATCGAGCAGTTCGGCCTTTACATCTGGAACCTGCTGCACGGCCAGTTCGGCAATTCGCTGACCTCGGGCCGCGCCGTCTGGGCGATGGTCTCGGCCGCGGCACCCGTGTCCTTCCAGCTTGCCCTCTGTTCCATCATTCTGACGGCCCTCGTCGCAATCCCGCTCGGCATGGTCGCCGCGCTGAATCAGAATTCGCGCCTGGATTATGCCATTCTGGGTTCGGCGCTCTTCCTCTGGGCGATCCCCGCCTATGTCGCAGGTCCATTGCTGATGGTCGGCCTCATCGTGCTGCTGCCGGGCGCCAGCGTGCCCTATGGCTGGGGCGGCATCTTCGATATCCGCATCCTGCTGCCGCTGCTGGTGCTGTCGTTCCAGCCGATCGCTTTGATCGTGCGCCAGACCCGTGCCGCCGTCATCGAGGTGCTGTCGGAGGATTTCGTCCGCACCGCCCGCGCCAAGGGCGTGCCCGAGATCATCGTGGCGCTGCGCCATATCCTGCGGCCGGTGCTGACACCTGTCGTGACGCAACTCGGTCTGATCATGATTACCATCGTCAACGGCGCGATCTTCGTCGAACTCGTCTTCGGTCTGCCGGGCCTCGGCCGGTTGACGGTGCAGGCGCTGATCAATTCCGACTACCCGGTCATCCTGGCGATCACTCTGATCGGATCGTTCCTGGTGATGGTCTCGAACCTGCTGGTGGATGTGCTCTATCCGCTGCTCGACCCCCGCGCCAATGATTCAAGAAGGAGCCGCTGACCGTGTCCGCAATCCCTCTTTCCACCCCTGAAACGATCGAGGAACCGCCGGTCAGCCTCTGGCGCGACGCCTGGCATCGGCTGAAGCGCAACAAGCTTGCGGTATTCGGCCTCGTTGTCGTGCTGCTCCTCGCATTCACCGCGATCTTCGGGCCGTATCTCACGCCCTATGATTATCTCAGCCAGGATCTCAACGCCCGCAATGCGCTGCCGTCGATTAGCCACCTCTTCGGAACCGACGACCTCGGCCGCGACGTCTTCAGCCGCGTGGTCTTCGGCACGCGGACCGCTTTCCTCGTTGCCGTCATCGTCACCTTCTTCGCGGTGCTGATCGGCCTGACGCTCGGCGCCGTCGCCGGCTTCTTCGGCAATCCCTTCGACCGTGCCATCATGTGGCTGACCGACGTGACGATGTCGGTGCCCAACCTGCTGCTCGTCGTCGTCATCAACGCCTCGCTAAAGTCGCCGATCACCCGCTGGATGGAGGCGCGCTACCTCGAGACCCTCAATCCCTTCTACCGCCAGACGATCTGGGTGGATTTCATTCTCGTCTTCGGGTCGATGGCGCTGATCTCCTGGCCGCCTTACGCGCGCCTGGTGCGCGCCCAGGTGCTGTCGATCCGCAGCCGGCCCTATATCACCGCTGCCCAGGCGCTCGGGCTTTCGAACTGGGTCATCATCAAGCGTTATGTGGTGCCGAATGCGCTCGGGCCGCTGATCGTCTCGGTCAGCGCCGGCCTCGGCACGGCGATGGTGCTGGAAAGCGCCTTCAGCTTCCTCGGCGTCGGGGTCAATCCGCCGACGCCGAGCTGGGGCAACATGATCTCGGACGGCCTTCGCGTCTGGCAGCATTATCCGCATCTTCTCGCCGCTCCGGCGGCCGTGCTCGGCCTTGCCTCAGTTGCCTTCAGCTTCCTCGGCGATGGCCTCAACGACGCGCTCAACCCGCGGGGCAGCAAATGATGGACACTCAAAACAGAGAACGCCTGCTCGATGTCAGGGCGCTTACCGTCGAGATCGATGGCCGCAACGGCCCGGCCATCGTCGTCGACGGCATCGATCTCCATGTCGACAAAGGCGAAACCTTGGGCGTCGTCGGTGAATCCGGCTGCGGCAAGAGCCTCACCATGCTGAGCCTGATGCGGCTTCTGCCGAACAAGATCAAGGTCGCCAAGGGCACAGCCACCTTCGCCGGCCGCGACCTGCAGACGATGTCGAATGCCGAGCTGCGCAAGGTGCGCGGCGGCGATATCGGCTTCGTCTTCCAGGATCCGATGACCTCGCTCAATCCGGTCATGCGGGTCGGCGACCAGATCTGCGAGCCGCTGATCTATCACCGCAGAATGAAAAAGTCGGAGGCCCGCGTCCGTGCCGTCGAGCTTCTGCGCCTCGTCGGTATTCCCGGCCCGGAAGAGCGGCTGCAGGCCTTTCCGCACGAGCTTTCCGGCGGCATGCGTCAGCGCGTGATGATCGCGATCGGCCTTGCCTGCAATCCCAAGCTTCTGATCGCCGATGAGCCGACGACGGCGCTCGACGTCACCATCCAGGCCCAGATCGTCGATCTGGTGAAGGATCTGCGCGCCAAGCTCGGCATGTCCGTCGTCTGGATCACCCACGATCTGGCATTGATCGCCGGCCTCGTCGATCGCGTCGCGGTGCTTTACGCCGGCACGGTCGTCGAGGACGCCCCGGTCGACGAGCTCTATGCGCGGCCGAGCCATCCCTATACGCGCGGCCTGCTCTCCTCGATCCCGAAACTGTCAGATCCGCCGGCAAGCCGGCTGAGCTCGATCGGCGGCACGCCGCCGGAGCCCGGCCGCCGGCCGAAGGGATGCCCCTTTGCGCCGCGCTGCCCGCTCGTAGAGGCGGTCTGTCACGAGAAGGTGCCGCGACTCGAACCCTTGAGCGGCAGCAGCAATCATCGCGCCGCCTGTTTCGTCGTCCAGAGAATGCAGGAGGCCGCGTGATGGCTGCGCAACCGCTGCTCAAGGTTGAAAATCTGGTCAAACATTTCCACGTCAAGCTCGGCGCCTTCGGCGAACGCTCGGCAACCGTCTATGCGCTCGACAATGTCGATCTCGACATCATGGAAGGCGAAACGCTGAGCCTCGTCGGCGAATCCGGCTGCGGCAAATCGACGACCGGCTTCACCATCCTCAACCTCTACAAGGCGACCAGCGGCAAGGTGGTCTACAAGGGCCAGGATCTCGCCAAGCTTGATGAAAAGCAGATGCGGCCGTTCCGCCGCGACCTGCAGATCGTCTTCCAGGACCCCTATTCGACGCTCAATCCGCGCATGACGGTGGGCGAGGCGATCGGCGAGCCGATCCTCTTTCACAAGCTGTGCACCAAGGCCGAGCTCAAGGAAAAGGTGGCGATGCTGCTGACCGATGTCGGCCTGCCCACGCGATTTACCCAGCGTTACCCGCACGAGCTATCCGGCGGCCAGCGCCAGCGCGTCGTCATCGCCCGGGCGCTCGCCTGCCAGCCGAAATTCATCGTCTGCGACGAGGCGATCTCGGCTCTCGACGTGTCGATCCAGGCACAGATCATCAACCTGCTGCTCGATCTGCAGGAGAAATACGGTCTGACCTATCTCTTCATCGCCCATGACCTCGCGGTGGTGCGCCATATCAGCACCCGCGTCGGCGTCATGTATCTCGGGCGGCTCGCCGAACTCGCGATGCGCGAGGAACTTTTCGACAACCCGCTGCATCCCTATACGAAGGCGCTGTTGTCGGCCGTTCCGGAGACCGATCCGGAGCATGAGCGCACCCGTCAGCGCCAGATCCTGCAGGGCGACGTGCCGAGCCCGCTGAACCCGCCTTCCGGCTGCCGTTTCCACACGCGCTGCCCGATCGCGATGGATGTCTGCAGCAAGGTCATTCCTGTCTGGAAGGAAGCCAAGCCCGGCCATCTCGTCGCCTGCCACGCCGTCAATACGGGTGAGATCACATGACGCTGAAGGCCGCGATCATCGCCGACGATCTGACGGGGGCGCTCGATACCGGCACCCCCTTCGTTGCGGCCGGCCTCTCGGTCGCAGTCGCCGTCGATGTCGGAGCGGCGCAGGAGGCGATCGCCACCGGCTGCGATGTCGTCGTCGTCAATACCGCCTCGCGCGCACTTGGCGAGCGCGATGCCGCCGAAAAGGTCCGATCGGCGGCGAAGGTGTTTCGCGACGTGAAGCCTGCCATCGTCATGAAGAAAATCGACTCCCGGCTGAAGGGAAATGTCGCGGCGGAAAGCCTGGTGCTTGCGGATGCGCTCGGCCTGAAGGATATCCTCGTAGCGCCCGCCATTCCCGACCAGGAGCGCCTGACCTACCGTGGCTGTGTCGTCGGCCGCGGCGTCAACAAGCCGCTGCCGATCGCCGATCTGTTCGAGAGCCGCTCGGACAATGTCATCGTTGCCGACGCCGCGGACGATGCCGATCTCGATCAGATCGTCGCGGGTCATGTCTGGCTGACGACGCTCGGCGTCGGTGCGCGCGGCCTCGGTGCGGCCTTCGCCCGGCGGCTCGGTGAAGCCGGGCGGCGGCCGGTGACGGAATTTACGCCGACCCCGCGCACGCTGTTTGCCTTCGGTTCGCGCGATCCGATCACGTTAGCCCAGATGAACCGGCTCGAAGCCTCCGGCGCCTTACGTATGGTGGTGGACGCGCCGATGGGGCTGATCGAATACGGCGAGGGCCTGGCGCTGCCGGTGCTGCTGCGCTGTACCGGCGACATGGCGGCCGATGCGGCGCTCGTTGCCGGTGACTTTGCGGCAGGTGTCAAAAGGGTGATCGACGATACGCGGCCCGATATGCTGATGGTCGGCGGCGGCGATACGGCGCTGGCAATCCTCCATGCGCTTGAGGTGAAGGTGCTCAAGCCGAAGGGCGAAATCGAGGCGGGTATTCCGTGGTTCGATGTGACGGCCGCCGGCGGGCGGCCTTTTCGGTGTGCCGTCAAGTCGGGGGGCTTCGGTAAGCCGGATAGTTTGTTAAAGCTGGTTCTTCGGAATCAGGCGGCATAAGATACCGTCGGGGAGAATGACGTGACTGAAGCAAATGGCGAATCTTTGAACGCGGAAGCCGGCCCGCCGGGCAAGCCCGAACGCGGCAAGGCCGTCAAGCTGGTCGATCGCGTCTTCGACCAGCTGCTCGAGCGGATCCGCGGCGGAAACTATCCGCCGGATTCCCGCCTTCCCGGCGAACACGAACTTGCCTCGATGCTCGGTGTTTCCCGACCGATCGTCCGCGATGCGCTGGCGCGCCTGCGCGACCAGGGCATTGTCTATGCCCGCCAGGGGGCAGGCACCTTCGTCAGTGCGCATGGATCGCCGACGGCCCAGCTTGCCTATTCGCCTGTTAAGACCATTGCCGATATTCAGCGCTGCTACGAATTCCGCCTGACCATCGAGCCGGCCGCCGCCTATTTCGCCGCCAAGCGCCGCAATGAGCAGGCGATCCAGAAGATCGCCAATGCGCTTGCAGATTTGCGCGAGGCGACCAGCCATCAACTTCACCGCACCGACGCCGATTTCATCTTCCATCGCGCGGTGACGGAGGCTGCCAACAACCATTATTACACCGCCTCGATCGATGCGCTGAAAGCCCATATCGCCGTCGGCATGCATCTGCACGGCCTCTCTTTGCTCGGCCCTCGTCAGGGGCTCGAACAGGTCTATGAAGAGCATAACGCCATCTACAAAGCGATCGCCGACGGCCGGGCCGATGACGCGCAGCGGCTGATGAAGACGCATCTTGAAGGCTCAAGGGACCGTCTGTTCGAGGGCAGGGTGCTCGATTTGTCCTTCTGAGCGGCGGGGGGGAGCGGATCTGCCCCGAACAATGCGTGGCGTAGGTAATAGCCTGCGCGCGGACGCAGGGTTATCGTCGCCGTAGGTGGTCCAGAGCTTCTGGCAAGCCGGCGGCATGATGATCGCTCGGTACGCTATTGCCTGAGGCGGCCCCAGGACGGATCCCACGCAACGTCTTCGACAAGATCGACGAAGATGGGGGCGTTGCCGCGATGGTTTTCCGCCAGCTTGAACGCTGCCTCAGGTTCCATTTCCTCGCCGGGAAAGATCGTATCGTCCTGATCCGTATCTGCGACCTTGCGGACATATCCTCTGATCTGGTTCCCCGATCGATAGAGCTTGACGATCAGCGAGCCGGCCGGGACGGCGCCTGCGGAATACCTGACATATTCGTGCATATCTTCCGCCTGTTGCTGGGGTTTTCTGCGCCTCCGGCAGCTCCTGTTGCCTTGGATCCTTTTGTCTTCCCGCTATTTATTAAGTTCTTCGGCCATCTGGAGATGGTGTTCCAGCGCAGGCCGCGTGCTTGCCGCCCACGCCTTCAGTTCCGGATTATCGCCTTCGTCGCCATAGCGCTTGAAGAGATCGACCGCGTCTTCGTGGGCAGCTTCCTGATCCGCGTGATATTGCTTGTTGAAATCGTCGCCCTTGAGGCCGTTCAGCTTGTCGAGCATGCTTTGCTGATCCGAGGTCATTGCGTCCGGAAGGGTCGCTTTGACCTTGCCGCCCGATACCAGCGCCTTTAGTTCCTCGCTGGTTTTCTGGTGCTCGGTTAGCATTTGCTGCGCAAAGGCTTTTGTCGCTTCATCGCCGCGTTCGACCGCGAGCTTGCTTGAGGCGATTTCGAACATGTCGCTTGCCGCCGCCTCCTTGACGAAATCCTCCGTTTTCGGCGGCACGCCCATCAGGGAATTGACGCCGGACTTTTCAGCCGCCGACTGCGCGAAAGCGGGAACGGCAAGCGAAAGGGCGAGCGAAGCGATAGCAAAGCGTTTCATACTGATCTCCTGGGTTGGTGATCCGCTAAACTTGCGGATGCGCCGAGAGTTCCCGGCTTCGCACGTGAGACTGATCTCGGCTGCTTCGATGGAGGTGCCGGGCCTAGAAACAGTAAGGGAAGGTTTCCTGATCGCCCTTCCCGGACTGCTGAGCGACAAGCGGTGACAGCGCGTGCGTTTCGTCGAACCAGATGAAGGCGTCGTATTGCCGCGACAGGGATGTCGACATGTAGTGGCTCAGCCGTTCGGATTCCGGCCTGTAGATCACCCCGATGAAGCGCTGAAGCCGCTGTTCGACCAGGCTTGCGTGCAGTTCCTCATCGGCCTTGAGGTCGAGGAGAAATTGCGGCTTTGCGGCGTCGTGACATAAGCGCTCGTAGCTCTGCGGGAGCGACGGGTTGAGTTGCTTCCTCTCCGCCCGCCCGTCCCAATCGTCGGCGGCGATCACTTCGCCGCAATGTGTTCCCAGCCCGATCAGGCTTGTCATCCCGGCGAAACGCTGCCGGCACAGCTGACCGAGGCTGAGTTCGTCGCGAGCCGTTGCCATGTCTGTGTAGCGGGCGTCGCCGATATGTGAGTTGTGAGCCCAGATGATGATCTTTGCCGCTGGTCCGTGAAAGTCGAGAAGGTGCTCGACCGTGTCTGCCATATAAGAGTCGCGCAGGTTCCAGGCTTCGGCACCGCCGTAATACATGACGCGATAATATCGTTCGGCGGCGGCGAGCAATCTTGCGGACTGGACGGCGTTCAGAAAGTCATCATTGTCCGAGGCCGCGTCATTCAGCGATCGGGCCAGAAGTTCGGTGCATTGCTTTAGCACTGCGTCCTCGCATGATCTGTAGGCTTCGGTCAGCACGGCCCGACCATAGGTGGCGGGATTGCTCTGCCAGGGGCTGAGGCAGCCGTAGCGCTCCCTGGCGATCTTGGCTGTCTCCGGACTGACATTTTCGAGATAGTGAAGGACGGAGCGGATCGACCCTGACATGTTGTAGAGATCGAGGCCATAGAACCGCATCGGATCCTTGTGCGATGCCTTGCCCCGTTCGTTTTCCTCCTTCATCCAGCCGATGAACCGCGAAAACTCCAGATTCCGCCACATCCACCGGGGAAAACGGCTGAATGGCTCGCCGTCTGTCGGTCTCTGGCCATTGATCCAGTGGTCTATTGCGGAAGCGTCCGGCCAATCCGCTTCGACTGCAATAAGATTGAACCCATGATGTGCGATCAGATGCCGGCTAATGGCAGCCCGCGTCTGATAAAATTCGGCTGTCCCGTGGGTGGATTCCCCAAGCAGAACAATGCGGCTGTCAGCAAATCGATCGAAAAGGGTGGCAAAGCTCTTGTCCTCGATCGATGAAAATTCTTCCGCCGCTGCCGAGATCAGTTTGCTGGATACTTCTTCCGTGAGCGACGACAGGGCTGTTGCCGTGTACATTGGATGGGCCGCGGTCCAGGCATCCTCGCCGATCAGCGGGACGAAGAGCACGCCGCCCAAATCTTCCTCCTCGAAGGTGGCCGGCCCCGTGCGTGTGATGCGTTTCAGGCGCTGTTCCTCGCCGCCGCCGACCGGGATGATGAGCCGCCCGCCGAGATCCAGCTGCTCCTTCAGAGCGGCCGGCACCTCGGGTGCGCCAGCGGAAACGATAATCGCATCGAAGGGAGCAGCTTTAGCCCAGCCTTTGCTGCCGTCGCCCACCCGGACGTCGATATTGCGATAGCCCAGCTTTTCAAACCGTTCTCTGGCCTGAAGCGCCAGCCGTTCATGGCGCTCGACGGAATAGACGTGTCGCGCGATCCGGCTGATGAGGGCAGAGGCGTATCCGGAACCGGTTCCGACCTCGAGAACCTTGTCACCCGCATCCAGATCGGCCTTTTCGATCATCAGGGCAACGATGAAAGGCTGCGAGATTGTCTGACCCTCGCCGATCGCCAAGGGCGCATCCTCATAGGCGAACTCCTCGAAGCCCGGATCGACGAATTTTTCGCGCGGCACCATGCGCATCGCCCTGGTGACGTTTTGATCATGGATGCCGCGGCCCACGACGTGATGTTCTACCATGTGGTCTCGGATGCGGGTCATATCCATGGGATTACCTCCACTCTCGAAGACAACAGCCGAAAGCAGGTGGTTGTTCCGAAGCAGCCGGGCCCGCTGGTCTGGCTATGGCTTAGGCTCGTTTCAGCCATGGTCTCCGCCGGCAACCGGATCGCCGCGGCCGTCAGAGCGGCATTGATTTGCGCGCGTCGGAGGATCGCGCCCGGCCGTCCTGCCTCTCGGTCGCATCTTTCAATGACTTTGCCTCGGGAACCGTGGCGGTCTCCCGTTGTTGGTTATCGCTCAGCCTGGATAAGGAATAGAAATTGAACCTCAGCACCCTCATGTTCGGTCGGCGTCTTGCCAACCGCGAGCACGAAGACAAGAAAATCGGTTGGGTCGAAGCCGTGCCCGCGATTGGACTCGATGGCCTGGGATCGTCCTCCTACGGCCCAGAAGCAGCGCTCACCGTTCTCATTCCACTCGGTGCGCTCGGCCTGGTCTATATCGGCCCGGTGATGGGCTGCATCGTCGCTCTGCTGGCGATCCTCTATTTCTCCTACAGGCAGACGCTTGCGGCCTATCCGACGAACGGCGGCGCCTATGTGGTGGCGAAGGAAAATCTCGGGGAATATCCGAGCTTGCTTGCCGCCGCGGCGTTGATGATCGATTACGTGCTGAATGTCGCGGTTGGCGTTTCTGCGGGGGTCGGGGCGCTTGTCTCGGCAATACCGAGCCTTCACCCCTACATCGTGCCGCTCTGCCTCGCGATCGTCTTCGTCGTCATGCTGGCCAACTTGCGCGGGACGGGGGAGGCCGGCTGGTTGTTCGCACTGCCGACCTATCTCTTCATCATCTGCTTTTTGGGTGCGATCGCCTATGGGCTGGTCGGACTAGGCCTGGGGGAGAAGGCACCGGTCGTCGCGCCGCCGCCGCTCGGCCCGGCGGCACAAGGCGCAACACTCTGGCTCCTCATGCATGCATTTGCCAGCGGTTGCACGGCTATGACCGGCGTTGAGGCTGTTTCCAACGGAATGGGTTCGTTCAGGCAACCCGTCATGCGCAACGCCTACTTCACTCTTACGATTATTGTCGTTGTTCTCGGTTTGCTGCTTGGCGGTGTCGCGACGATCGCCACCGCCTTTGAGATCGGTGCAATGGATCAGACGAGAGAAGGCTACCAGAGCGTGCTGTCGCAGCTGCTTGCCGCCATTGCCGGCCACGGCGCCTTCTATTATATCGCCATGGCAAGCCTTCTGAGCATCCTTTGCCTTTCGGCCAATACTAGTTTTGTCGGCTTTCCCCGGCTCTGCCAGATGGTCGCCGCCGATGGTTATCTTCCTAAGGCCTTTGCTCAGCCGGGGCGCCGGCTGGTGTTTACCGCCGGCATCCTCTTTCTCTCCGGCTTCGCCGCGCTACTTCTTATCGCCTTCGGAGGGATTACCGACAATCTGATCCCCCTCTTCGCGATCGGGGCCTTTTTGACGTTCACGATCTCTCAAGCCGGTATGACCCAGCATTGGCGCCGCCGGTCCAGGCGGTATGGAGCAAAGCTCGCGATAAATGCGGTCGGCGCGGTTTCGACTGCGGCAGCGCTAGTCATCATTCTGATCGCAAAATTTGCCGAGGGTGCATGGATCACCCTGGTTGCTGTTCCGGTAGCCATAGCCGTTTTGAAGATGATCAAGAGCTACTATATCTCGCTTCAACGCGAACTGCGGAAGCCGGGTCCGATCACCCTCGAAGATATCGAGCCGCCGACGGTTCTAGTTATAACCGAAGCATGGAACAGACTGAGCGAACGCGCCATTAAATTTGCCCTGACCATCTCGCCTGATGTCGTTGCGGTTCATTTCATCCGTCTTGGCGGACCTGATCGGGAGGAGGGCGAAAAGGCGCTCCGCGAGAAATGGCGCATCGACGTCGAAGAGCCGATCGCCGCATTGGGTTTGAGACCGCCGCGGCTCATGCTCATCCCTGCTCCCTATCGGCAATTGCACCAACCGCTTCTGCGGCTGGTCGAAAAGCTGGATGCGGACAGCCCGGAAAGGCGTGTCGCGGTTCTCATTCCCGAAACCGTCAAAGATAGATGGTGGCAGAAGCTTCTGCACATGAACAGGGCAGGGCGGCTACGGACAAAACTCGTCAAGCTTGGGGGGCCGCGGCTGACTGTGGCCACGGTTCCCTGGCGGTTATATCGGGAAGAGCCGCCGCCAGCATGAGGACCTTTCGTTCGTGTCGTCCGGGGAACTTAGTGTGAAGAGCGAAGTTGGACAGCCATCAGCAAGAGGCGCCAATGTCCACCAATCCCCTGATGAGCGAACCGGTCGAAGATCTCGCCAACCGCCTGGAAGCGATGACGGATGACGAGTTGTTCGAAACCATGAATGAGCTGGAAAAAGCGAGCGACAGAGCCGACCAAGACGCAATGGAGGAGGTTCTGTCCCGCATCGCTCTGACCGAAAGCGAAATCGAACGGCGCTATCCCGGCCGACTGCTGGCACCGTATCGCGACTGGAAGCAAAGACAGCCGCTCCTGTGACTGTGACGGGTTTGCGCAATGCAAAAGAATAGACGGAGGTATAGATGAGCAGCTCTGAGACAACGACGGACCACAAGAAGATCCGCAAATGGGCGGAGGACAGGGAAGGCAGGCCGGCTGCTATCCGAACCGGCGGCAAAGGCGGCGTCCTGCGCATCGATTTCGGAGAGAAGGAAGAGGAATTCGACGAGATCGGCTGGGACGAATTCTTCAAGATCTTCGACGAAAACAAGCTCGCCTTTCTCTACCAGGATAAGACCAAGGACGGGAAGACAAGCCGCTTCAACAAATTCGTCGAGCGTGACTGAACGCCCTCACGCGGCGATCGATCGCCGCGTTCCTGCCGAGGGCCGTTGTTATTTGCGACCAGAGCCCGGCTCCGCCATCTTCGAATGCTGGTGGGCGAGCACGCTCGCCGGCGTGACGTTGGCAACGGCGGCCTGGAGCTTGTTCTTCCAGCCGCTGACGACATCGCCTTCGCCGTCCATCATCGCGTCATAGCCGATGCGTGCGACTTCGCCTGCGTCATCCTTTTTCGACTGGCCGATCGCCGTATCCAAAAGACCTGCCCGCTTGAAGAACTCGGTTTCCGTTGCTCCGGGCATGAGGCAACTGACGGTTACGCCGCAATCCTTCAATTCCTCGCGTAAGGCGAAAGAGAAGCTGTTGATGAAAGCCTTGGTAGCGTTATAGACGGCCTGGTAAGAGCCCGGCATGAAGCCGGCGATCGAACCTGTCAGCAGGATACGTCCCTCGCCGCGGCTGCGCATCTGGTTGCCGACGGCATGGATCAAGTGGATCGTTCCGGTAATGTTGGTTTCGACGACCTTGCGCGCCTCAGCGAAATCCTGGTCGAGGAAGGCCTTGCCGAGCCCGCGTCCCGCATTGGCCATCAACAGGTCCACCGACCGGCCGCTGGCGGTGATCCGTTCCACAAGCCGATCTACGCCTTGAGTTGTCGACAGGTCGGCCTCAACGGCCTCCACCGCGGTGCCGAACTCCTTGAGGTGGGCTGCGGCCTGATTGATGCGCTCCTCGTTGGCGGCGATGATGAGATCATAACCATCCTGGGCCGCGCATTTCGCCAGTTCGTAGCCGATGCCAGTGGAGGCGCCGGTGACGACGGCGAGGCCCTTGCCTCCTTCATTATCAGCCATCATGCTCCTTCAGGGTTTGAGGACGACCTTGATGCATCCGTCCTGCTTGTCGCGGAACGTTTTGTAGAGGGAAGGCCCGTCTTCCAGCGAGCCGCGATGGGTAATGACGAAGGACGGATCGATGTCTCCTTTCTCGATACGTTCCATCAGTATCGGCAAGTAATGC
This sequence comes from Rhizobium sophoriradicis, assembly GCF_003939025.1. Lineage (GTDB taxonomy): Bacteria > Pseudomonadota > Alphaproteobacteria > Rhizobiales > Rhizobiaceae > Rhizobium > Rhizobium sophoriradicis. Next base: position 46,004 of record NZ_RQIH01000024.1, on the reverse strand, counting down.
TGGACCGGTGTCTGGGCCATCCTGAAGGTCAGGCCGCGATTGATGGCCGAGCCCATCGGGATCTTGTCGAGAAAGCCGCCATAGACCCCGACGATCGAGACCGTGCCGAAATTGCGGCAGCAATGGATCGCCTGACGCAGCACATGCGGCCGGTCGGTGCCCATGAACATTGCGACCTTGATGCGGTCGAGGCGCGAATCCCAACTGGCGGCTGCCTCGGCCTCGGTTCCCACCGCGTCGATGCAGGCATCTGCGCCGCGCCCGTCGGTCAAATCCATGATCTGGTCGTAGACATCCTTGTCCATGAAATCGAGTGTGATCGCTCCGGCAGCTTGTGCAAGCGCAAGCCGCTCGGGCACCGCATCGATAGCGATTACCCTTTCGGCGCCGAGCAGGAAGGCGGAGCGGATCGCCATCTGGCCGACCGGGCCGCAGCCCCAGATCGCGATCGTATCGCCGGGCTGGATATTGCAGAAGTCCGCCGCCATGTAGCCGGTGGGGAAAATGTCCGACAGGAAAAGCACCTGATCATCGGAGAGCCCGTCCGGCACCTTGATCGGACCGACATCGGCGTAGGGCACGCGCAGATATTCCGCCTGCCCGCCGGCATAACCGCCGAGCAGATGCGAATAGCCGAACAGCCCGGCCGGCGAATTGCCCCACATCTTCGTGACTTTCGAACGATCCGGATTGGAGCGCTCGCAGCCCGAATAAAAACCGCGTTTGCAGAAAAAACATTCGCCGCAGGAAATTGTGAAGGGGACAACGACACGATCGCCGACCTTGAGTTTGGTGTTGTCTCTGCCGACCTCCACGACCTCGCCCATGGTCTCGTGGCCCATGACGTCGCCGCTGTGCATTTCCGGCATGACACCGTCATAAAGATGCAGATCGGACCCGCAGATCGCGCAGGTAGTGACCTTGATGATGGCATCCCGGCCGTCTTCAATCCTAGGATCGGGCACGCTCTCGCAGCGGATATCATGCTTGCCGTGCCAGGTCAGAGCTCTCACGTTTTTTCTCCTCGGCGCTCGTCGATGGCGCTCCAACCTCAGCTTCTGTGAAATGTTCCCGTTGTTCGCGGCTCCCGATCGGAGCGCCGAGGAGTTCGGAACAGAGACTCGCGGTACGAGTTCGTCCTGAGGATGCAAGCACGGCAAATCCGCCGCAACGTCCGGCTCGAACCACAAAGCTTCCCATCACGAAGGAGCAAATCATGACTTCGCCCAAACACGCAAAGACCACCAAACCAAGCGACCTCGACCTGTCGAACGACCCAGGTATCGGCCGCTCCCGCGGCATCGTATCTCCACCTGAGGACGAGGCGATGCAGGCCGAAAATACTGTCGACGGCGATGCCGCCAACGATACGACGACCCAGGGCGGTGTCGACCCGCGCCGCCGCGGAAGGACCAACAAATAGCCGCCGCCCTCGGCTGACCGCCGTCAAAGCTCGAGTAAGGCGTAAGCTTTGCCGGTCGGTTTCTCGACATGGGCCGCGACATTGTAGACCGGGGCGCCGCCCGGTGTGCGGCCCTCATAGGATCCGCGATGGGCATGGCCGTGCACGACGGCGTTCACGCGAAACCGGTCGATGGTTTCCGCAAGCCGCGAGGAGCCCAGAAAGGGATAGATTTCCAACGGCTCACCTGCAACGGTTTCGGCGATCGGGGCATAGTGCAGCACGACGAGGGAGCGATCGGAACGCACCTGCCGCATCGCGTTTTCCAGCCGCATCGATTCCTCGACGCTCTCGGCGACCATCGCCTTGATGGCGGTTTCGCCGAAGGAACCGAGCATATGGCGCCCGAAGCCGCCGGCAAAACCCTTGACGCCAACGAAACCGACACCGGCGATCTCGGCTGCATGGCCGTTCAGCAATTTCACGCCGGCATCGGTCAGAATTTTGCAGACGTCCTCGACTTGACCGCTTTCATGATCGTGATTGCCGAGGACGGCGACCGTCGGCACCGTGCAATGTCTGAGATCGATGGCGAGCAATTCGGCCTCCTTCGGCCGGCCGAGATCGGTCAGGTCGCCGGCAATGACCAGGACATCGGCGACCAGTGAGATTTCGGCAAACAGATCCTTGTAGGATTTTGCGCCGTCCTCAGTCATATGCAGGTCGGCCACTGCCGCAACCTTCACGCTCTTTCGCTGATCATCCATCGCATTTCTCCTAATCGCCTCTGAGTTCACCTTCGCCACCGACATCGGCAAAACCCCATTCCTTCACGTCGATCTCGAAATCGACGCGGGAATACATCCGTCCGCGGCATATTTTCATTTGCGGCAGTGGCAATTCCTGCTGTGCCTTCAGCCGGTCCAGAAGCTCCTCCAGCAGCCACCGGGGAATCTTGTCCCGCTCGGTCGGGTAAATCCATCGGAAGTTCAGAATGTGGATGAGAAGCACCTCCCAATGGACTTCGAGATAGGCGAGCAGCTTGCGCCAATCGATGGCATCATGTGCCTTCAAGATGACATGCGCGACATCGGCACCATCATAGCGATGTCGCAGCTGGACAAAGCATTTCGACCAGACCAGCTCGGTCGGGCTGACGATCCTAACCGTGTGACCGCACATTTCGACCTTTCGCGCATCCTCGAACCAGTCGTCGCCGACCGGCATGGTTCCGTTGGATGAAGCAAAGATGACGTCGAAGAAGTGGTGGCCCTTCAGCACTTTCCCGAGCCAGCGTTCGTCTTCGACTTCGACCGTATAGCCCTTCGATTTGAAGTGGCCCAAGATGCGCGCATAGTCGCCGGCCTTGCAAAATATGTCGAAATCCTTCGTCTGGCGGGAGATGCCGGTGTAGGCGCAGACGGCGTAGGTGCCGGCGACGAGAAAAGGAATGCGGGATTTGACGAGCTCCTCAACGACTTCGGTGACGAACGGCTCGGCGGCGGGATCGATGAGCTGCGGGACCGCCTTTGCCTTGATCAGCACATCATTGTCTCTGCCCTTTCCGGCTGTTCGCACGGTCATCGTCGATTCCTGTGTTTGATACGCAAAGCAACACCTGGAGCGGTTCAATGTTCCGGCCTGTCGCTGAAGGCGGCGGCCTTGACGTGAGAGGTGTTTGTCATGCCCGCCCGATTAGCCCGGAACTTCGCTATCTCCGTGTCGTTTGGACCATGAGACGCGTGCCGCGTCTCCAGAAGGCCCCGGATGCTGATTGGAGGATGTCATGGACAAACGAGCGAAGATATCGACCGGCGCGAACGACAGACCGAGAAACGAAACCATTGCCGGAAGCGGCCCGGGTATTCCCGACGACAGCGGCCGCATGGTCGAGCTGACGGACGAGGAAATCAAACGCACGAAAGCTTCGCTGTTGCGCGATCGGCTCGACAATCTCAAGGACGAGCTCGATGAACAGATCGATCTTCCGCAAAGGGGCGCGCCGTGACCGAGGTGAGGAAAGTCGGTCCTTCCGCCTCGGGCTCAGGCTTCGACGATGAAAGGCCGCCATGGCGAATGATGATATTCGTCATCACTATCTTTCTCATCGCTTGTCTGGTTGCTCTGGCTTTCGTGCTGACGACACATCCGGGTGAACCCGATGAGAAATCACCCACGCCGGCTACGGAGCAGGCACGATGAGCGACGGGGATAAAGATCCTGTTCAGCGACCATCATCTTCTTCGGCAGGCAAACGCACCAGGCTCAATGCTGGCAGAATTGCACTCATCCTGGTCGGCACGGTCGGCGTGGTCGCATTCATCCTCTATGCGACGATCGTCTTCTACGGCCTTATTACTGGTTCATGAGATCGTATCCGCCTGCTGGTAGATGCGGTCGATGACCTCCGCGACCGCGACGAACTCTTGAGCGGCAGGATCGTGGCGTTGACCTCGGGCTAGTCTCCTCATCCAATCGACGGCGGCTCGTCCGCCCCATTCCTCTGGCGGCTCGGCCAGGCTTTGGCGGGACGTGCCGGATAGCTTTGCAGCGGTGAAGTCATAGAACGATCCGTCGACATTTCTGAATGAGGCGCCTCCTTCCGTTCCGAAGAAATCGGCGCCGATCACGGCGTCGCAGCCGGCCTGAAGTCGCCACGACGAAGTCACGCGCACCACTTGACCGCCGGAGAGTGTGAGAGTCGCCGCGGCAAAGTCCTCGACGGTGCGGCTTTCCCCGAGGCGGTTTCCGCCGGCTCTCAACTCGCTCGTGACGGTCGCGACGGATGGGAAATCGAGACACCATAAGACGAGGTCGATCAGATGAACCCCGAGATCGATAAGGCAGCCGCCGCCGGACAGTGTCTTGTCGTAGAACCAGGCCTTGTCGGGACCATAGGCGTTATGGAAAGTCAGGTCCGCCGCGAATACCTTTCCAAGTGCACCGGAGCGGATGAGCTCACGGATCTGCCGCATGCCTTCCGTATGGCGATAGGAAAGGTCGACCCCAAGCAATCTGTTCGCCGCCCTGGAGGCATCGACGACAGCCCTGACTTCCGATGCCGTTCGCCCGAGCGGCTTCTGGCAAAAGACGGCAACCCCGGCCTCGAGCGCGCGGATGGACTGCGCGGCATGGCTGGCGCTCGGCGTGGCAATGACTATGCCGTCGAGCTGCTGATCGAGCAGCTCCTCCAGATCGGCGGCGATCACGGCATCGGGTGCAAGGGCACAGGCCTCGCGCATCATCTCGGTCGACGGGTCGGCAATGGCGACGGCCTCTGCAAAGCCACTGTCGAGCACCGCTTTCATGCGCTGCCGGCCGATCCAACCGACGCCGAGAAAACCGAGCTTCACCTGTTTGAGGGCGGTCGCCGTCTGTGCCGAAACCAGCTTATCCATCAATATTGCACCAAGGCTTTCAGGAAACCGTCAGGCCGGTCGCGTGTGGTATTCAGTGCTTCGTCCAGCCGCTCCAGGGGATAGATGTGCGTATAAAGCGGCTGGGGGTCGATCCGGCCCTGGCGCACCGCTTCTATCGCCTCGCGAATGCCCCTCATATAGACGGCGGGATCACGCTCGTGAGCATTGATGACATCGAGCCCGCGCCAGTTCCAGAGCTGCATGTTCACCTGGCGAGGGCCGTCCTGGTGATAGCCGGCGATCACAAGCCGGCCCCGCTCCTTGGCAAGCTCGGCCGCCAGGTCGAGCGGCCATTGTTTGCCTACTGCTTCGATGACGCAGTCGCAGAAACATCCGTCCGTCAGCGTCCTGACGTCCTCGATGATGCGCCAGTGATCGTCCATCGGGATGACCTCGGCAGCGCCCATCCGCTTTGCGACCTCGAGCGAGTAGGACCGCCGAGAGATGGCGATCACCCTTGCTCCCGCTGCCGCGGCGAGCCGTGTCAGGAGGGCGCCAATAAAACCAACGCCGATGATGGCGACGGTCTGGCCGCTTTTGATACCGCTGCGGCCGAAGATGTTCATGGCGCATCCGAGCGGCTCCCCCGGAAACGGCTGACCATCCAATTCCCTTGGCAGCACGGCAACCATCGAGGCATCCGCGAGGTCGTGCGTGGCGTAGGCATGGTAGGATAGCGCCGCGACCCGGTCTCCCTTTTGCAGGTCAGTGACGCCGTCGCCTATGGCGTCCACGACACCCCAGCCCTCGTGCCCGAGACCGCCCGCCTCCGTCGGAAAAGTCATCCACTCCGGCCCGGCCCAGGGCGTGAGGTTCGAAGCGCAGACGCCGCAGCCTTCCAGTCTCACCCTGACCTGGCCCGGCCCCGGTTCCGGCAGGGCACGAGTCTCGACCGAAACATGACCGGGACCGGTCACGATCGCCGCCCGCATCAGCTCGCCCGCGGGCCTCGCCGCAATGTTCATGGGATGTCCTCCAAGCTGGCGTCCATCGAACCCGTGAGGCCCGCGAAGAGTTCCCGGTGGAGGTCAAAGAAGTCAAAGATGATGAAGTCAATAAAGATGTCATTGATGCAGGAACTTTTCTATCCACGCTCGGTTCGGCCGCTATCTCCGAAGCAATTTCTTCAACCGGACGGATCCAATAATGACGATCTTGATAACAGGAGGGTGCGGCTTCATCGGCCGCCATGTTGCTGAAGAACTTCTGCAAAGCGGCTATGAGGTGCGCGTCCTCGATGCCTTGATCGACCAAGTGCATGCCGACGCCGAGCTTGTCGTGCCGGAGGGTGCCGAGGTCATTCGCGGCGACGTCAGGGACAAGGACGCGGTGCGCGCGGCGCTCGCGAATGTCGATGGCGTCATTCATCTTGCCGCCGAAGTCGGCGTCGGACAATCAATGTATGAAATTGCCCGCTACGTCAGCTGCAACGACCTCGGAACGGCGGTGCTGCTCGAAGCCATGATCGGCATGCCTGTCCGAAAGATCGTCGTCGCTTCCTCCATGAGCGTTTATGGAGAAGGGCTTTATCTGACCGGGGACGGCAGACGGCTCGGCTATGTCAGGCGGCGAAGCCACCATATCAAGCGTGGCCAATGGGATCCGCTCGGCCCGGATGACGAGCCGTTGACGCCCGTCGCCACCGACGAGGAGAAGCCGGTCGACCTGGCTTCGATCTACGCCTTGACAAAATATGCCCAGGAAAAGCAGGTCTTGATCTTCGGCGAAGCCTATGGCCTGGATGCCGTCGCGCTGCGACTTTTCAACGTTTTCGGCGCCGGCCAAGCCCTTTCCAACCCCTATACCGGCGTGCTCGCAAATTTCGGCTCGCGCCTCGCCAACCGGCAGCCGCCGATGATCTTCGAGGATGGCAAGCAGCGGCGCGATTTCGTCCATGTGCGCGACGTGGCGAGGGCCTTCCGGCTGGCTCTGGAGAAGCCCGCGGCGTCGGGCCACGTGATCAATATCGGCAGCGGCCTGGCCTATTCGATCGCCGACGTCGCAATGCTTCTTGCCGACGCGATGGGCGTGCCGGAGATCGCCCCCGATATCATGAACAAGGCGCGTTCCGGCGACATACGCAATTGCTTTGCCGATATCTCCAAGGCACGTGAACTGCTCGGCTTCGAGCCCAAATACCATCTCGAAAATTCGCTCGCTCCTTTCGTCGACTGGGTCCGGCAGACAGGAGCGATCGACCGTGGCGCCGAGATGAAGCGGCAACTTGAAGAACGGGGGCTGGTTTCATGAACAAGGCCGGCTCTCGAGCATCCAGCCAGCGGGAGACTCGGCGCTTCGGATTCGTCGAATGGTTCCGACCGGGAGAACATGAGCGGACCGAGACCCTACTGCCGGATATACTGGCGAGCGGCGCGAGTTATCTCAGGACACATCTATCCTGGGCCGAATATCTGGCGCCGGGCGGGCAGGAATGGTTCGACTGGTTCATTCCACGCGTCGGCAGCGAAATCGATCTTCTGCCCTGCATCCACTACACGCCGCCATGCCTTTCCAGGACGGGGAAGTCTTCAGGCGCGCCGCTCGATCTCAAATCCTACGCCGACTTCGTCGATCATATCCTGACGCGCTACGGCGGCTATTTCCGCCACATCGAGCTCTGGAACGAACCGAACAATCTGCTCGATTGGGATTGGCGCCAGGACAGCGATTTTCTGCTCTTCTGCGAGATGGTCGGCGGTGCCGCCTATTGGGCCAAGCAGCGAGGCTACAAACCGGTGCTCGGCGGCCCGTGCCCCTTCGATCCCTATTGGCTCAACCTGATGGGCACGCGCGGCGTGCTCGGTGTCGTCGATGCCGTCGGCTTCCACGGTTTCCCCGGGACCTGGGACAGTGAGGAAGCAACGTGGGGCGGTTGGGACATGCATCTCGGCGAGATGCGCGGGATCATCGATCGCTATAATGCCGAAGCCGAAATATGGATTACCGAAACCGGCTATTCGACCTGGCGCAATGACGAGATCGAACAGGCACGGCGCTTCATCAAGGCGCTCAACGTCCGGGCCGACCGCATCTATTGGTATTCATGGGGCGATGTGCCGCCGGATGTGCCGGTTCAGGAAGGTCTGTGGTTCGATCCGCGGCACTATCATCTCGGCGCAGTCACCCACGACAATAGGCCGAAGCTGCTTGCCCGCCTTCTGATGGAGGGAGGCATCAACAGGCTGGAGGAGGTTGCGGCGCTCGCTGCGCCCCATCTCGCCTCCGATGCCGCGCCTGTTGTCGTGACCGGCGGCAGCGGATTCGTCGGGTCCAATCTCGCCGACAGTCTGTTGAACGACGGTGAAGACGTCATTATTCTCGACAATCTGGGACGTTCGGGCGTCGATCAGAACCTCTCATGGCTGATCGAACGGCATGGAGCACGGGTGCATCCGGTTCTTGCCGATGTTCGCGACCTGGTGGGGATCGAAGCAGCCTTCAAGGATGCCAAAGCCGTCTTCCACTATGCCGCGCAGACAGCCGTGACCACCAGCCTCGCCGATCCGCTGCAAGATTTCGAAACCAATGCCCGCGGTACGCTCAACGTGCTGGAATCCGTCCGCAAGGCAGGCCGGCGGGCGCCGGTCATCTTCGCAAGCACCAACAAGGTTTATGGTGCTCTGGACGATCTGCGGATGGTCGAGCTTGATGATCGCTATGTCCCCGAAGATGAGATCGTGCGGGCGCAAGGCATTGCCGAGAATCGGCCGCTTGATTTCTGCACACCCTACGGGTGCTCTAAGGGTGTCGCCGACCAATATATCCTCGACTATGCGAAGTCCTACGGCATACCGGCTGCCGTCCTGCGCATGAGCTGCATCTATGGGCCGCGTCAATTCGGCACCGAGGACCAAGGCTGGGTGGCGCATTTCCTCATCCGTGCGCTTGGCGGCGAAGCCATTTCGGTCTACGGCAGCGGCAAGCAGGTGCGGGACATCCTGCATGTGGATGATGCGGTGGCCGCCTACCGCCTGCTGCTCGCCAATATCGATCGGCTCGCCGGCAATGCCTTCAACCTCGGAGGAGGCCCGTCCAATGCGGTCAGCGTCCTCGCGGTGCTACGCGAGATCGAAGAGCTTACGGGATATTCTGTTGAAACGAATTTCGGCCCGTGGCGGGCCGGCGATCAGTTCTATTTCGTTGCCAATACCGGAAAACTTGAAACCGAGATCGGCTGGAAAGCGGGCGTCGGATGGCGAGACGGTCTGCGACACCTTGCTGAATGGCTGATCGCCAATCGTTTCGGCGGTCGGCGCATCCGCAGTGAAAAGCGGAAGGCGTCGGCATGACCGGACAGAACGGGCACAGCCGTGTGATGATGACGCTTGATGCCATCGGTGGCGTGTGGCGTTACGCCATGGATTTGGCGGCAGCCCTGAAGGCGAAGCACATTGAAATCGTCTTCGCCGGTTTTGGTCCCATGCCCGCGGAGGACAAGATTGCCGAGGCTAGGCGGCTTGGGAAACTCGTCTGGCTGGACGCTCCGCTCGATTGGATGGTGCAGGACGAAAAGTCTGTTGCCGAAGTGCCGCGCCTCATCGCCGATCTCGCCCGTCGCGAAAAGGCCGATCTTCTGCATCTCAATCTGCCGTCGCAGGCCGCGGACCTGCAAACGGAGCTGCCGGTAATTGTGGTGTGCCATTCCTGTGTGGTGACCTGGTTCGCCGCCGTACGCGGCACCGAGGTGCCGCGGAACTGGCAATGGCAATATCGGCTGAACCAGGCAGGCTTCGCCCGCGCAGACGCTGTAATTGCGCCGAGTCGCAGCCAGGCGGAGGCGATGGAAGCGGCCTATGGACCGATCCAGAACCTTCACGTTGTTTATAATTCGAGCGCGCTCGTTGCTTCCGATGAGCCCAAACGGAACTTCGTTGTCGCTGCCGGCCGCTGGTGGGATGAGGGAAAAAACGGCGCCGCGCTGGATGCGGCCGCAGCCTTGACACGCTGGCGGGTGCTGGCGGTGGGTGCCAACGGTGGTCCCAATGATCAATACCAGCCGTTCCGCCACGCCGACCATCAAGGCGAGCTTTCCCATGAGCGGACGAAGATCCTGATGCGGCAGGCGGCCGTCGTGGCGTCACCCTCCCTCTACGAGCCCTTCGGGCTCGCGGCCCTGGAAGCGGCAAGGGCGGGCGCGGCTTTGGTGCTCTCCGATATCCCCACCTATCGCGAGATATGGAAAGGTGCTGCCCTGTTTGCGGATCCGCGGCATCCGAACGCTTTCGCCGACGCCTTCAACAATCTTGCCGAGGATCCGCAACAGCGTGTCGCGCTCGGCCTGGCGGCGCGCCGGCAATCTGCCCGCTTCAACCTCGCGGCGCAGGCGCAGGCCATGTGCGGGATCTATTCCGGCATATCCGGCCGCACCTTCTCGACAGCAGCGGAGTGATCATGAAATTCGTTTTTTATACCCACTCGCTGGTTTCCGACTGGAACCATGGCAACGCGCATTTCCTTCGTGGCGTCATGCGCGATCTCCAGCGGCGCGGTCATGAGACGCTGGCATTGGAGCCGGAGGATGCCTGGAGCCGCACCAACCTTGTGAGGGATCAGGGCCCGGCTGCGGTCGAGAAGTTCCATGCGGCCTTTCCGCAGCACCGCTCGCAGATCTACGCCAGGGACTTCGATCATGAAGCAGCACTGGCCGATGCTGATGTGGTGATCGTCCACGAATGGACGGACCCGCAACTGGTCGAACGTCTCGGCTGCATCCGGCGCAATGGCGCGGCCTTTACCCTGCTCTTCCATGACACGCATCATCGGGCGGTTTCCGCTGAAGGCGATATCGCGGCGCTTATCCTCGAGGACTATGACGGCGTGCTGGCCTTCGGGCAGACGTTGCGCGAACGTTATCTTCGCGCCGGCTGGGGCAAGTCTGTATTTGTCTGGCACGAGGCGGCGGACGAGGTCCTGTTTCGGCCGATGCCCGAGATCGAAAGGATCGGAGATCTCATCTGGATCGGCAACTGGGGCGATGATGAGCGCTCCGCCGAGATTGCCGAATTCCTGATCCGCCCGGCAATGGAGCTCGGCCTGAAGACGACGGTTCGCGGGGTCCGTTATCCCGATCATGCACTCGATGCCCTGCGCGCTGCCGGCATCGCTTACGGTGGATGGATCGCCAATGCCGATGTCCCCGTCGCCTTTGCCCGCCACAAGGTCACGGTGCACATTCCGCGCCGGCCATATGTCGAGCACCTGCCGGGGATCCCGACGATCCGCATCTTCGAGGCTCTTGCTTGTGGCATCCCGCTGATCTCGGCGCCCTGGGACGACGCCGAGCACCTCTTTGCGCCGGGCACCGACTACCTTGTCGTTCACGACGGCGCGGAGATGAAGAAAAGCCTGCGTGAGCTTCTGTGCGATGCCGACCGGGCGGCGAGCCTGACGGCCGCCGGCCTGGAGACCATCAAGGCTCGCCACACCTGCCGGCACCGCGTCGACGAACTTTTCACGATCCTGGCGCACTGCGGCAGCAAGAGGGTTGCGCAGGATCTGCACTCTCGGGAGGCAGCCGAATGAAAATCGCCTTTTACGGTTCGAGTCTCGTCTCCGCCTACTGGAATGGGGCTGCCACCTATTATCGCGGTCTGTTGCGAGCCCTGGCGGCGAAAGGATACGACATCACTTTCTACGAGCCCGATGTCTACGATCGGCAGAAGCACCGCGACATTGATCCGCCGGACTGGTGCAAGGTCGTCGTTTATGACGGGACGATCGACGCCTTGAAGGCCGCTGCGAGCGAAGCGGCTGAGGCCGATATCGTCGTCAAGGCAAGCGGCGTCGGTTTCGAAGACGATCTGCTGCTGGAAGAGGTCCTTCGTAATGCGCAGACGCAGGCGCTGAAGATCTTCTGGGACGTCGATGCGCCCGCAACGCTCGCCGAACTGAAGGGATGTTCGGATCACCCGCTGCGGCGTGCACTCGCTGAAATCGATCTGGTGCTGACCTACGGCGGAGGCGACCCTGTCGTGACCGCGTACCGCTCGGTCGGGGCGGCAGACTGCGTGCCGATCTATAATGCGCTCGATCCGCAAACGCATCACCCGGTGCCGGAGGAGGGTCGTTTTACTGCCGATCTCGCTTTTCTCGGCAATCGTCTGCCGGACCGGGAGGCGCGAGTCGAGCACTTCTTCCTGGAGCCGGCGTTTCGCCTGCCGGACCGCAACTTTCTGCTCGGCGGCTCGGGCTGGCAGGACAAGCCGATGTCCGCAAATGTCCGCTATATCGGCCATGTGCCGACAGGGGATCATAACGCTTTCAACGTAACCCCTATGGCGGTTCTCAACATCTCGCGCGCCAGCATGGCGGAAAACGGTTTCTCGCCTGCGACCCGGGTCTTCGAAGCGGCCGGCGCCGGCGCCTGCCTCATCACCGACCATTGGGAGGGTATCGAGCTTTTCCTCAAGCCCGACGAAGAAGTGCTGGTCGCGCGTGACGGGCAGGATGTCGCTGCCTTGGTTGCGGCGTTATCCCGCCGGTCCGCGCAGGAGATCGGGCAGAGGGCGCGCATGCGCGTGCTGGCAGAGCACACCTATGTCAATCGTGCCGAGGTGGTGGACAAAATCTTCCGCGCGCGTCTCGGCGCGCGGATGGAGGCCGCCGAATGACGAAACCACTCGATATCGTCTTCCTCGGACTTTCACTTTCCTCTTCCTGGGGAAACGGTCATGCCACGACCTATCGCGCCCTCATCAAGGGTTTGCGGCAGGAAGGCCACCGGATTCTGTTCCTTGAACGCGACGTGCCCTGGTACGCCAGCCACCGCGACCTCGTCTCGCCTGAATTCTGCGATCTCGCCTATTATACCGATGTCGACGTCATGATCGGACTTCATGGAGACAGGCTGCGCGGGGCCGATGCCGTCGTCGTCGGATCCTATGTTCCGGACGGCGTCGCCCTCATTGACAAACTCGAAAGGCTCGGGCCGAAACGGTTCTGCTTTTACGACATCGACACGCCGGTCACCCTCGCAAAGCTCGATCGCGGCGATGAAGAATATCTAGCGCTGAGGCAGATCCTACTGTTCGATGCCTATTTTTCCTTTTCCGGAGGGACGGTGTTGACCTTGTTGGAGCGCAGTTACGGTGCGCGGCGGGCAATCGCGCTCTACTGCTCCGTGGATGAGAGCCGCTATGCCGACACCGGCGAGCCCAAATGCTGGGATCTCGGCTACCTCGGAACATACAGCCAGGACAGGCAGCCGACACTTGAGCGCCTTCTTCTGGAGCCGGCGCGCCGACTGCCGTCCATGCGCTTTGTCGTTGCCGGACCGCGATATCCGGCTGATATCGATTGGCCGGCCAATGTGCAGCGTATCGAACACCTGGCGCCTGCCGCGCACGCAAGCTTTTACACGCGACAACGGTTCACCTTGAACGTGACCCGCTCGGACATGATCGCTGCCGGCTGGTCTCCGAGCGTGCGCCTGTTCGAAGCCGCCGCCTGCGGAACGCCTGTTATCAGCGATTTCTGGCAGGGGCTGGACCAGTTGCTGCCGGATGGCGAAGCTTTGATCATCGCCCGTGGGCCGGAAGATGTCGTCGCAGTGCTAACGGAGCTTGCCGACAGCGACCGTGCGGCGATCGCCGCTGCGGCCAGGAGACGCGTGATGGACGGCCATACCGGTCTGGCCCGTGCCGGCGAATTTGCCCGGACGCTGTCGGAGCTACCGGTAAATCGAGCTTACGAGCGTATCTCAGCCTGAAGGAGAGTATCGATGCTGCAGGGAAATCGTCGCGGTAAAGGCAAGACTGTTCTGGTGGCAGGAGGTGCCGGTTTCGTCGGTTCGCATATCTGCGACGCGCTCCTCGCCCGTGGCGATTCCGTCATTTGCGTCGACAGCTATATCACCGGCTCGCGCGACAATGTCCGGCCATTGACGAACCATCCGCGCTTCCGGCTCGTGGAACAGGATGTTTGCCAGTTCCTGGACATCGGCGAGCCGCTTGACCAGATCTACAATCTGGCCTGCGCCGCGTCGCCGCCGCAGTATCAGGCAGACCCCGTCCACACGATGATGACTTGTGTCGCCGGTACAGGCAACCTGCTGGCGCTGGCCGAACGGCATGCCGCGTCTTTCCTCCAGGCCTCGACCAGTGAGGTCTACGGCGATCCGGCCGAACATCCGCAACGTGAGGATTACCGGGGCAATGTCAGCTGCACCGGACCGCGGGCCTGCTATGACGAGGGAAAACGCGCGGCGGAAGCGCTTTGCTTCGACATGTTGCGTGCCCGTCGCGTCGATGCTCGGGTTGCGCGTATTTTCAACACCTATGGGCCGCGCATGCAGGCGAATGATGGCCGTATCGTTTCCAACCTGATCGTCCAGGCGCTTTCGGGAAAACCCCTTACCATCTATGGGAGCGGCATGCAGACGCGATCATTCTGCTATGTCAGCGATCTGGTCGGCGGTCTTATGGCGCTGATGGATGTCACGCCTAATCCCGGAATGCCGGTCAATCTCGGCAATCCCGGCGAATTCACCATCAACGAACTCGCCCAGATGATCCGTTCAATGGTGCCGAGAAAGACCGTCATCGTCTACAGGCCGCTGCCGAAGGACGACCCGCAGCGCCGCCGTCCTGATATTTCCCGGGCGACGGACCTTCTCGACTGGCGGCCGACGGTGCCGCTTGCCGAAGGTCTTGGATACACGGTGGAGTGGTTTGCCAATAGTCTCGGTGGCCGTGTGCGGCGCGCAGCGGCGCCCCGCCGGCCACGGAACGTCGCTGTTTCGCAGGCGGCCCCCGCGCAAAGCTGATGGAAACTGAGGTGCGAAGGATGACCAACCTTGCTTGGAAACGCCGCACCGCCCGTTACTTCGCTCGCCGAGCTCCCCGAGAAACAAGCTATTCCCCTGCCAACCAGGGAAGCGTCACGCGGTCCCGCCAGTCCCCGATCCCGGAAAGATGAGTGGAAGCCGGCCCAGCCGCGTTACATGCGCTTAGATTTGTGTTGGAGCATCGGCCTCCACCTCGGCATAGAGCTGGCCGCACATCGTCAGCGATCGTCGCATGGCAGCGACGCGATCTTCGGCGTCTTTCAGCGAATAGGCCCAGACTTCGGTCGCCCAGCTCTTTCCATCCATCTCGTACTGAAGGGCGAATCTGTAGAGCCGTCGCTCATCCGCGTCGGTGCTTACGAAAGCGCGATCCGGATTGTCGCGGCGCTCTTTCCTGCCGGGGAAGCTTAAAACATTCACGACGCGCTCCTAGGCTCGCCTCATCGCCGGGGCCCTTCTCCGGCCTAACCAGACCATCTCGATTTCGTTCCCTTCGATCCTGGCTCGAGCAGTCTCATTGGCGCCAGGAGCGTTGTTGCGTCGCCGCCTCAGAGGCGTGCGTTAGGGCTGATGTCCCAGTCGCCGCCCGTCATTTTGAGAATGGGGTCGGCCCGTTAAGGACGCAGGCGTCAGAAAGAAGCGATTACGGATGAGAGGCGAGAACGACGGCTCGCCGGAACAGGACCGGATCATCGGCCTATTGCGGGGGGCAGAAGGTTGGCGCAAAGGCTGAGATTGCGGCAAGCACGGCAGCTCAGAAGCGACCTTTGCCGCCGTGACCCCGCAAATATCGACGCTTTTTCCGGCAAGGCTGTAAATCACCTTAGGCGTAAGCAAAACCTTTGGTCACACCGACCGAAGGAACATTTCGCGCCATGACTTTCAGATCCTCGCGAACCATTTCCGCGATCAGCTGATCGAGACTGGTCTCGTGTTTCCAGCCAAGCGTCGTGTGCGCCTTCGTCGGATCGCCAATCAGAAGATCAACTTCGGTCGGGCGGAAGTAGGCTGGATCGATCTCTACAACACACTGACCTGAAGTCTTGTCGAATCCCTTTTCCTCGACCCCGTTCCCACGCCAATCAATCGGCATGCCCACCTTGGCAAAAGCCTTTTCGACGAAGGAACGCACCGAATGCGTCTCGCCGGTCGCAAGGACATAGTCCCCCGGTTCGTCCTGTTGCAGCATCAGCCACATGCCGCGGACATATTCGCGAGCATGTCCCCAGTCGCGCTTGGCATCCAAATTGCCGAGATAGAGCCTGTCCTGCAATCCAAGGTGGATCGCCGCCGCCGCCCGCGTGATCTTGCGGGTAACGAAAGTTTCTCCGCGGATCGGGCTTTCATGATTGAACAGGATGCCGTTCGAAGCATGCATGCCGTACGCTTCGCGATAATTGACCACGATCCAATAGGCATAGAGCTTGGCTGCCGCGTAGGGTGATCGAGGGTAGAAAGGCGTCGTTTCGCTCTGCGGCACTTCTTGGACTTTGCCATAGAGCTCCGAGGTGGACGCTTGGTAGAAGCGCGTCTTCTTGGTCAGCCCCAGCAGGCGAATTGCTTCGAGCAGCCGCAGGGTGCCGGTTCCATCGGCGTTTGCGGTATATTCCGGTGTCTCGAACGAAACTTGAACGTGGCTCTGTGCGGCGAGATTATAAATCTCGTCCGGCTGCGTTTCCTGGATGACGCGGATGAGATTGGTCGAATCCGTCATATCCCCGAAGTGCAAAATGAAGCGAGGATTCTCGACATGGGGATCCTCGTACAGATGCTCGATACGACTGGTGTTGAAGGACGATGAGCGTCGTTTGAGGCCGTGAACGATATAGCCCTTGTCCAGGAGCATTTCAGCCAAATACGCACCGTCCTGACCTGTTATGCCCGTAATCAGTGCAACTTTTTGGTTCTTTGTCATACCCATATCCATGATTGCCCTCCAACTCGAACAATAGTGCGGCAGTTCATTTATGTATTATCTTCGATTTCAAAGAAAATATATTATTAATTATTGTTTTCTGAGTATCGTCGGTGTGAGGCTGGTAATATTTCATCAGAGATTTGGAAAAAAGCTCTGAATCACTGAAATTATACAGCGCGTGTTTGTCGGGGCTTACATTGTTGATCGCGACTAGGATTTCCGAATTTCGCGGGCTTTTCATTTGCTGCAGGCTGAACTCGACCGCGCGACGGCTCGTCTTCCCCCATCTGACAACGGCCAGTGTTCTTTCCGCGAGCGCAGTCAGAAGCACGGTGTCTGTCGAGGCGAGCACGGGCGCGCTATCGAAGATGACAATCCGGCCGGCCGCGCCCGCCACCTCGATGATATCTGCCAGGCCGTTCGGACGAACGCGTCGCTGAAGACTGAATTTGCCAGATGGAATGAAGTCGATACCGCTTGGATGGTGGTAGACGATGTCGCGGATATCTGCCTGGCCGTTCAGGTATTCGTTCAAACCCTGCTGTAGCCCCGACCTGAAGAACGACTCGAGTTCCCCGCGTCGAAGGTCGCCATCGACCAGCAGTACTGGAATTCCGGCGGCGGAGAGTTCGATAGCCAGCGATCTTGCGACAAGCGACTTGCCTTCTCCGCTGTGAGCCGACGTAACGACGATACTGTTCGGCACCTTGCCGCCGTTGGACTGCTTGAGTGTCAGGATCACGGTACGGAGTGCTTCGTCAAACATCGGGACCTGCACAAGCCTGAAAATCGTCTTTGGATTTTCCCTCCGCGCCAGCCGTGGAATAAGTCCCGCCGGTATCGTGCGGGCCATTCCTGCTATTTGATCGAAACTCCGGACGGACTGGTCCCACATCTCAAGTACGAAAGCAGCGGTCACGGCTGCCGAGATTGCAGCCAGGAGGGCGCCCACCAGATAGAAGAGCCTTCCGCGTCCCTGTGACACGAGCGGCACCGAAGCCGGTGAGAAAACCTCCAATTCCGCGCCCGGCAGTGTGGCCTTGGCGGCGAGGTCCCGACGCTGGTCCTCAAGCTTGTCGAGTGCGGCTTGCTCGTTTTCGGCAATACGCTGCAGTCGTGTCAATTCGGTCTGCGCCAGGGCATCGCGTGTGCGTTTTTCCTTAGCGACAGCCAAGATGGATTGCACTGCGTTGGCTTCATGATCAAGGGCGGCAAGCTTGGCGCGCATTGATTGGAGATATTGCTTGGTTGCGAGGTCGAGATCGATACGGGATTGTTCGATCTTCCTGCGTAAATCCACCACGGCCTCGGCATTGCTGTCATATAGCTCGAGCAGACGGGAAAGATCTTCCTCCTGTGCGCGAAGATCGCGTTGCTTCGTGGTGATGCTATCGGGGACGGCGATGTTCTGCACCGCCGCCGAAGGGTTATCCGCGGCTTCCAGCGCCGATATCGTCGCTTTTACCTCAAGCCGGCTTTCCTCGATTTTACCTTCGCGCCCGGTGAGTTCCAGGAGGGTTTTGATACGTTCATCCTGAGCGTCCTCTTTCGAGAGGATGTCCATCGATTCTTGATAGTTGCGGGCAGCGTCGCGAGCAATAACCGCGCGACCCTTCTGTTCGGCAATGCGCTGTCGGATCCATGTTTCCGCTGCATCCAGGCGGGCACTGACGCTGCCCTTCCGCTCGTCGAGATAAATGCTGACGACACGGTTAGGAACAGCGGCTGCGAGTTCAGCATCATTTGCCGTGAAGCTGATCTGGATAACTTCGCTCCTCTCTTCGTGCCACACTCCGAGTGCTTGATAATATTCCCGGATAGTGGCCTCGATGCTGTCTCGTGCCGCCGAAGCGGGCTTTTCCGCGTCAAACAGGCCTCGCAGGTTTGCCCGGATACTCTCAAAGAACGAGACCTTCCGCAGCGCTGGATTGAACTCGTCCCGCATGTCAAGCCGCATTTCGCGCACGACTCGCTCTGCAATACTTCTGGATAAAAGCCGCTCAGTCTCCGATTTCACGTCAAGCGGATTGCCGCGGCTGGTATCCTCCGCACCAAGTGATGTCGCGAGAGGCTGGTGGACGATCAATCGGGCCGAGGCCTGATAGGTGGGCTTCAACCCAGAGATCATAATCGCCGCGGGCGCCACCAGCAGCAAGGTTATCGCAATGATCAAGACCATTCTTCGCCGCAGCATACGAAAGGCGGATGCGAGGTCTAGGTTATCCGCCTTGATGTCGACCTGAGCGCGAGGATCATACCGCATTGGCGAGATCGGAAGGTTGCGGTCCGGCGGAACAGTGGAAATCGTCATCGTGCGGCAGCCCATCCTTGGTGTTTCGCGGATACGGTTTCGTAAAGTTTTTCAAGCGAGCGCATATAGACCATCATGCTGAAATAGTTGACATAATGCGCGCGCCCCTGGACGGAGAGGCGGATGCACAATTCTCGGTCAGACACCAGCTTTGCCAAAGCTGCGGCCAGGGCATTCTGGTCTCCCACCGGCACGAAAATCCCGGTCTCACCATCGGTAATGACTTCCTCATGCGCCCCAACACGCGTCGTTACGACGGCAAGCCCATGGGACAGTCCTTCGAGCACGGCCATTGCGAGCCCTTCGGCGTGCGACGGCAGGACCAGAATATCTGCACGCGCGCACAAGGCTCGCGCCTCACCGGCGTCAAGCCAGCCGGGCATCTCGACCCGATCGGAAAGCGCCATGGCGTCAGCCAGACGGCGATAATGCTCGACAGGACCATCGCCGGCCAGTACGGCCCGCCACCCAAGTTCTTTCATAAGCGGGTGGTTCAGGGCCGATAGAAGCTCCGTGACCCCCTTGCGTTCGCTCAACCGGCCGAGGAATACGATCAGCGGTGTCCCGCCGTCGCAAATATTATGCGTCCCGGGATCGGGGACGCAATTATGGGCGACGACCGCGCGGCGCTCGTCAACACCCAGAAGGGTCGTCAGCGTCGCGCGATCGCGCTGGCCCAGCGCCACGACACGGTCGGCATTCTGAAACATCCGACGTATGAGCCGTTGTTGACGCGGCGAGCGTTGCGCGAAATCGCCGGCGTAATCGTAGTCGTGAAGGTGCAATATGTGGCAGCACCCTAATAGCCGGGCAGCCTCGGTCAGGATCAGTTTGCGAGAAGTGCTGCCGCGGCCAGCGATGTGGATATGGTGAATGCGGTCAGGCGCAACGATCCGGTCCTTTGCCATTGTCAGGACGGCCCCGACCAGTCGCGCCGGCGAAGTCAGTTTGGACCATCGAGCCCCTCTTGTATCGGTGACGAAATGCTTCGCGCCGGTCTCTTTCGCCGTCTCTATTATATAGCCGACAAGCCTGCCGATGCCGCCGCCGTTCTCGCAGCCGCCCGGAAGATAATGGCGGACGCTAGCCGCGCTGCGGGCCGCCGGCCGGCTTCTGTCTGTGAGGGCTTCCATCAGCATGACCCGACCACCTCCCGATAAACTGCCGCGGCCCGGCCGCCGACCCGTTCAGGCGAATTCGGCCCCTTGGCCCATTCGAGCGCATTGGCGCCCAACCTGGTTCTGAGCTCGCCGTTGTCTGCCAATGTTCTGATCGCTGCCGCGAGTTCTTTGGCATCGCCGGGGGGGACCACCATCCCCAACCCGTTGGGCTCAACGGTATCCCGCAACTCGCCGACATCAGTAACGATGACCGGTTTGCCGAATGCGGCGGCAAGGTTGAGCACGCCGCTTTGGGAGGCTTCCGCATAGGGAAGCACGACGATGTCGGTGTCCAGGAAAAGCTGGGCGACCTCTGCATCCTCGATAAAACGATTGCGAATATCGTAGCGGTCGGCATCCCCCATAAGCGGCAGGAATATCGCCGGATTGTCGCCACGGCCCGCGACCGTGACGCGCAGGTTAGGAAGCGCGTCCTTGAGCATCGCTTCGGCCCGGACCAGATGTTCCAGACCCTTATAGGCGAATATCCGTCCGAACAGCAGGACGCGTATCGTTCCATCCGCTTCGCGCGCCGTCATCTTCTGTCGCCGGGCGAGCTCCGCATAGCGAAGGATGGAGGGGTGCGAAAGAACATGGACGCGGTCGGGCGATTTTGCATATCGGTCGAGGACCATCCGCTTCAGCCCCTCGCCATGCACGACAAGGTGTCCGGATTGCTTCACCATCAGTTCGGGAGCCCAGCCGGGCAAGGTACGCGTATCCGCGTCGCCCGGATGGATTTCGACGTCATGGATCGTCGTCACAAGCGGGATAGGGCGCCAGAACGGAACGGCGAGGTTCAGCCAAAGCGTCGAATTGCTGAGGAGATGAATGAGGTTCGGCTGTTCGCGCCGGATCAGGCGCGTGAGCTGGTACAGGAACCACGGATTGGAGAGAGAACGGTGTCTCGGCCAGTCCAGAAGGTGCAAATCGACAGCCGGGTCGAAGGAAGAGGCGAGATGTGCATAGCGCCGGCGCGGCACGGCAAGCACAACATCGAGGTGCTGAGCAACGCCGCTGGCAAAGGAAATGGTATAGTCTTCCAGTTCGGAAACCAATAGCAGCGCCTTCATTTCGCTACCCCCGACAAGCCCACATCCAGACCGAGCCGCGACAGGCCGCGCGCCGAGCGCAAGCTGTCGCGCGTCCGCCTGAGCAGGTTCGGCTCGCCGGCAAAGAAGAGGCCCTCGATAGCAAGCTTTAACCGCGTGAGCGCATCGGCGCCCTGCAGCTTTGCCGACGCAACGCGATAGGGATAGTGATCCCTCAGATGTAGTCTTGCCGGCAGTTCATGAGTTGAGAGAAACAGGTTCGTTGCTTCAACAGTATGCTGCCAGTGCGTCATACGTCTCCTGAGCGTCGCGGCATCTTCGGTGGGGCGATACCAATTGTTATTGTGGATGCGGTAGAATCCAAGCGGATCCGGCATGGCGATCACATCCCCCAGAAACGGATAGATTCCCACGAGCCAGGCGTCGGCCGATATGCGGAACTGTTCTGGAATGTTGCCCGCATCATCCCAAGCGCTGCGTCGTACCGCGACCGCCGAGGTCATCGGGAATGGCCACCAACCTGCAGAGCGTGTGAGCAGCGACGACAACGCGCCCGAACAGAGGGTTCGAGGGATTGGCTTGGACGTCGGCGTGCCATCGACAAGCGTCGGCTGCAGTCGATGATAGACGAGCGATGCTTGGGGGTTCGCGCGAAACGCTGCGGCGGTCGCTGATAGCTTGCTCGGTGCCCACCAGTCGTCGGCATCCAGAAAACAGAGGATCTCGCCGGTGCTCGATCCTACCGCGGCATTGATCGCAGCGGCCTGTCCGGCGTTCTCCTGAAAGATCACCTTCACCCGGTTGCCGTATGCTTCCAGAACGGAGCGCGAGTGGTCGGTGGATCCGTCATCGACGACGATTATCTCGACGTTGCCCTTGGCTTGGCTCAACACGCTGTCTATCGCCCGCCCGACAAAGCGTGCGTAGTTGTAATTGTTGATGAGGACACTGAGGGTCGGCCGTTCCATGACGCCCCCTCAGGTAGGTTGTCGCCATGCGCCGCTCTGCAGCGGCGCAAAGTTGCGCAGGAGGCCGACCGTCACGCAGCCGACGAAGTTTAGTGCCCCGCTGATGGCGATATTCAAAGTACCGCGTCGACCGAACAGCGCCTGGCGCGGAGCCAATGAGATCGCCGCTGACGACACCGCGGCGAGTGTTGCGCCGGTGGCGTTGGATGGAGAACTAGGATCATGACGCAGGAACATAGCAATCCTAAACCTTGCAGGCTTCGACTGCAGAAACAGCCTCTGCCAGAATTGTTGCCTCAGTCCAGTGGAGCGCGGCTTCACCACGATTCACAAGACATCGTCGCCACGGTACCGGTGAACGGACATGCGCAACATCTGCTCTTAAGGGCAATCATGCGGGCATGACGACCCGCCTTTGGGGTAATGCAAGCTCGGAGCTTAACCACAACATCGCCTTTGGGTGGAGAGAGGGTGCATTAGGCGTAGCCGGCCCTTCCCTAGGACAGGTTGACTGTTGATGTGGCCGGATGATTGCTTGAAAGCAGTGCCGCAAAAGGCCGAGACCTGTTGTTTTGATCCGTCGGATCAAGAGTCGCTTGTCTGTTCAACTCAGTCGGAACGGATCATGGGAGTAGCTAGCCTCAGAACTGCCAGCGGACCAACCATCAGTTGGCGGGCCATAGAATGCTGGGGCGCCGGCATATCCCTTTTTTTTCAGACAGGCGCCCTTCTGCCACTTATGCTGTCAGACGCGGACGGCACGCTCAGCGAATCTGCCAAATCTATACTGCGTCTTCCTTGCCTTCCAATATATGCATTTACAATCTTGGTCCTGATACGCAATTTTCCGCAATTTCTAACGGCGGTCAGGCGAAATCTGATTGTTCCCCTGATCCTCGCCCTGCCGTTTTTGTCGACCTTGTGGTCAATAGGACCTTCATCGACCTTGAGGCGCGCAATCGGCCTTTTATTTTGCGTGCTTCTTTCCTACGTCCTGGCGATCCGTTTCACGCCAAGGCAGTTGCTGTTCCTGTTATTTGTGACCCTGGGAGCCTGTATCCTCCTCAGTGTGGTTATCTCTGTGGTGTCACCAGCCCTCGCCACTATGCCGGATGGTGCGATGCGGGGAGTCTTCGTTCACAAGAACGTGCTTGGCTGGTACGCGGCGCTGATGATCTTGGTGGCGACCGCCGTGCTGATCGACGGCAAGCTCGACCTCCGGCGAACCGCGTTCATCCTGTTGGCCGCGGGTATCATCTGCCTGGCGAGCTCCGGATCGATGACCGCAATCATTGCGACGATAGTCGCGTTTTGCCTGATCGGCTTTTATTCCCTCCTGCAAAGAAGCAGTAGCATTGGCCGCATCGTCATCGTGCTGTTTTTCATCCAGCTGTCTGTCGGCATTCTGATTTCGCTTCACGAATTCCTGGTTCCGGCCCTTGAAGCGCTCGGCAAGGACGCGACCTTGACGGGTCGGGTGCCATTATGGGAGCTGGTTGATCGCGAGATATCCGATCGTTGGCTGCTCGGTTATGGTTACCAGGCATTCTGGACGGACGCGAACCCCGAAGCGGCGCACATCTGGA
Source organism: Rhizobium sophoriradicis (assembly GCF_003939025.1). GTDB lineage: Bacteria > Pseudomonadota > Alphaproteobacteria > Rhizobiales > Rhizobiaceae > Rhizobium > Rhizobium sophoriradicis. The sequence continues at coordinate 22,404 of NZ_RQIH01000024.1, read as the reverse complement.
CAAAGATAGGATGGGCCGCGCCCCACTCACATAATGGATATCGCGATATCTTGTTAAGCTTTGGAGTAATGGGAATGATCCCGTTTGCCCTGATGCTTCCCCATGCAATCCGCCAGGGCGCTTTCCTTCATTGTTATGATGCGCAGTATGGATGGCTCTGGCTCAATGTCCTTACGATCATGATCCTGGTGATGAATCTGACCGAGAGTATTTTTTTGGTTCAGAATGACGCGATCTTCATCCTGTTCACCACAGCCATCATCATGTTTTCGCTGTATGCGCCCGTCGTTTCGAGCAGCCCTTCGCCATCTTGGCAGGCGTCTCGCGTGGCCGTATGAGAGGGTTGCAGAAATCATGAGGCGGCGTTTTGGACTGATCCTGAGCATCTTGCCTGTCATGCTCTTTCCCAATTCCGGCAGTTCGGCTTCAGCCGAAAAGGATATGGTCGCGCCTGAGCGCCTGCAAATGCTCATCCGGGAAACGATCTGCGCGGAAGCTTTCGCGACCTCGTCAGTCAAATTGCAGGGGACGGATCTAAACGACGTGTTGAGAAGCAGCACCGCGGCGCGGACGATATTTTACGTCTCTCCCGATGGAGAAGACAGTTGGAGCGGCCTGCTCCCGACTGCAAGTCAGCCGGGCGGCGACGGCCCCTTCGCCAGCATTGAAAGGGCCCGTGATGCAGCCCGTGACAAGGGCGGGCCTGCCACGATCGCGCTCGGTACGGGCGATTACTATCTTACTCAGCCGATTGTCTTCGACGCTCGCGACGCGGGCTTGATCCTGACGGCAAGATGCAATGAAACGCCGGTTCTGCATGGGGGGCCAAGACTGCCCAACTGGGCGCAGCAGTCTGATGGCCGCTGGACGGCGCCGCTGACGCTGCCGCCGGATGCAGGCGTCGGCGACCTTTTCGTCGATGGGATACGGCAAAACCGGGCTCGATTCCCCAACGCTCCCGCTGATGGCGACCCACGCAAGGGTTGGTTATTCGCGGCAAAGTGCGAGCCAGCAATCGATATGTGGGAAGGAAACACGCGCTTTTGTTTCCATGCCGGCGATCTTCCGGAACTGGGGGATGCGAGCGGGCTGGTCGTCGACATCGTTGGAGGTTTTCAACCCGGAAGCCAGTGGGGCAATGATACGCTTCCGGTCGTATCAATCGATGGCACCGGCCGGACCGTCCGTACCAAAGGCACGAGCTATTTCTTTACCGCAGAAGGCAGTCGCTACTTTTTGAGCGGAGCCAAGGCCTTGCTCGACGCGCCTGGAGAGTGGTGGCACGACCGTGTCGTGGGCCGGCTTCATTATATCCCTATCGGTCAGTCGTTTCCGAGTTCCGTCGTCGTTGCGGGTGTCCTGCCGACATTCTTGAAATTGGATGGCGCCAATGGGATGGTTGTATCCGGGCTCGAGATTAGAGACGGAGCGCCTGAAGGCAGCGGGAAATTCTATACGGATACAAGAGGGTTTGGCGCCATCCGGATCGAACACGCCGACGGTGTCCAAATCCTCGGCAACAATATCGAGAATGTCGGCGTCGGGATCCATGTGACGGAAAGCAAGAACGCGTTGATTGCCGGCAACGTGATCGCGGATGCGGCTGGCAACGGCATTTACGTCGGCACGAATTATGGCACCTTCGGCAAGTCGGACGGAGCCAGAATCCTTTCAAACCACATCCATGACATTGGAACTGTGTATCTGGAGACCGCCGGAGTATGGTTCCAGGCGGCCGACAATGTCAGAATTGCCGACAACCTCATCGAAAACACGGCGCAGTTCGGCATCACCGGCGGTTCGCTGTGGGGTTCTAACGACGCCGTCTATAACGCCGTCATAGAGCACAACGTGATCCGTAACGCCAACCAGCGGACCGCAGATGGCGGTGCCATCAAGATGATGGGCGAGCAGGCCGACTCCTTGAAAAGCACCATCCGCTCCAATCTCGTGACCGGGACCGGCCATCTCATGAACAGAGCTGACGGAACGTTCTGGCCTCCCGGATATGAAAACACCAGCGAATGGCCCACTCCAATCAGCTGGGCAATCTATACGGATGGCAAGGCGAGCGGGCTGCGCATCGAAGGAAATTCGCTCTCGGATAACGTCGCGGCGATCGGCATCAACGGCGGCTGGAGCAACCTGGTGACCGGAAACGTGATTGCACGCGGATCGGGTGCGGCCTTTCGAGTTGACGACAGTACCGGCAGAGGCTGGCACCCGCCATGGGCTGAGCCAAACCGTATCGAGAACAACGTTGTGTCGATTGACAGTAGCAGCCGGCTGGCAGCATACGTCTACGCTCCAGACCACGGGCCTGGATATGTGCAGTTCTCCGGTAACCGCTACATCGGCAATTTGAACGATAGAAGCTTCCGAATAGAACCTAGGATCATGCGCTTCGGAGAATTTGGCAGTCTGAGTGATCTCCAGAGGGCCGGGGCGGATACGGGAAGCGTCATCGCGCCAGAGTAACAAACGGGCGCCCATGACGAGCGCCTTCTGCGGTCAGGTCCGGAGTTATGCAGCGGAGAGCGCCGATCAAGATGCTGCACGGGCCCGGTCGACGAATGTAGGCAGCGCCGGCGATGTCGTTTGACCGTCCCGGCCTTAGCCGGTGAGAACGACGTTAGGCGGTTTAGCGATCTCATTGATCTTTCTGCGGCCGCCTGCCTCTGTCGGCATCGACCAAAGGCTTGTTAGCCGGAGCCGTCATCTGCCTATCGGCTCACCATGTCTGTCTTCCCGCTTTGTTAATGCCCTAGCCTGGCCAATCTTGCTCGGGGCGCAAAACTTCTTCGGCATCTTCGCCTTCAACTAAGCCTCCAATTCGGGGCGACGGTTATCATAAGGAGCATCGTGGCACACCATGGGGTACGCAGACTTACTTCCAATATTGTAAGTCATCTCGGCGTAAGACGTAAACGGGAAGTCTATTCTACGTCCAATAGCTGGAGCAGCAAGTATGGAGGCAATCGGCCTACCAGGATATTCTGATGACAGTTTCGGTCGCGAAAGCGCAGGTCATGAGAAAGCAACCAGCAGGCAGCCAGGCTTCAGTTCTTCATTCAGAGGGCGCGCTCAAATGGACGAATGTCCTTGGTGTTCGCATTTCGGCGGTCAATCTTAAAAGCGCGACCGGACTTATTCAAAACGCGATCGAAGACGGCAGGAAGGGATATGTGTGCGTTCGGGACGCACACGGCGTCGTCCGATGTCAGGATGATGCCGAGCTTCGGTCGATACATAACCGGGCGTTCCTCGTGACCCCTGATGGCATGCCGTTGGTATGGGCATTGAAACGTGCTGGCCATTTGGAGAGCGACCGGGTTTACGGTCCTGACCTGATGCTTTCTGTTTTCGATGCGGGCAGATCCAAGGGCTCGCGCCACTTCCTTTATGGCGCAACAACCCGGACGCTGGAGCAGTTGCAGGCGCGCCTTCTCGCAAGATTCCCGGACGCGCAGATAGTCGGCTCCTACGCACCGCCTTTTCATCAATTGTCGCTGCAAGAAGAGGCGGATATTGCAGATCGGCTCAATCAGTCAGGCGCGGATATTATCTGGGTCGGTCTCAGCAGCCCCAAGCAGGAACTCTGGATGGCTCGCATGCGCGATCGTCTGGATGCTTCGATGCTCATCGGCGTCGGAGCTGCTTTCGACTTCCACGCCGGTCTGAAGCGACAGGCGCCCAGGATCATTCAAAGAAGCGGCTTCGAATGGGCGTTTCGTCTTCTATGCGAGCCGCGACGGCTGTGGCGGCGCTATGCGCTTGTCGTGCCGACCTTCATCTCATTGACAGCATTCCAGAGACTGGGACTTCGGAAGTTTCCAATCGAAGACGAGGTTTTTGGGTCGAGCGCGCCTAAAGCAGTAGCCGTAAAGGTGTAAAGCCACATGTCCCTACTAGCGTCGATATCCGACCTGCCGAAGGCAATCACCTCAAATGATGCGACCGCCACGCGAACGGGTCCGGCAAATTCTGTCCCGCCAATGGCAAACGCCACGCCGGGCGCTGCGTTCAGCAGGGGGCTAAGGCTGAATATGCCAGCTCCACTCAGACGCAGGATACCTCGGCTCGCTACGTCATCATTGTTGGTTGGCGCCGACATTGCGGGTTATCTGATAGCCTATTCTGTTCTTCTGCCGTTTCTTCCCGACGGGTCGGAGAACATGGTGCTGGAGCGTGCTTTCGCCCTCGCGGCCCTGGCAGCGATCATCCTCTATGCATCGAGCGCGCTCTATCCCGGCTATCGGCTTCATGACCACGAGCATCTGCGCCGCCGCACGACAGCGTCGGGCAAGGTCGCGGTCATCGCAGCGCTGGCGGCGATCCTTCTACCGGAAGGGACCGGAGCGCTGCTTCCCATCTTCGGGTTTCTCGGCCTCGGGTTGATTTTTCAGCCTGCCATGCATGGGGTTGCCCGTGGTCTGTCGCGGAGACTTGGATTCTGGGGAGAGCGGGCGGTGATCATCGGTGGCCGCAATCGTATCCCCGCCCTCATGGCGCATTTCACAGACCATTGGCAGTATGGCATTCGGCCGGAACCCTGCGAGCCCAATTTTTCGGAACTGTCACCTGATGACCGCCCATCGATTGCCTTGATCGCCGATGATATGGGCTCGCTTACCGCTGAGTTGGCGACATTACGCAAGACCTTCGCCGAGGTCATCCTGCTCTCCGACACGCCCAACCTCAAGGTAACCGGATTGCGGCCGGCTGACATCGGCGGAGAGATCGGTGTTCGCCTGGCGAGCAGCAGGGGGGCGGCAAACTCGAATCTGGTGCGTCGCGCCCTTGATCTCGCGATCGCAATCCCCGCGGTGCTGGTGCTTATGCCCATCATTCTCATTGCTGCTGCCGCGATCTACGCCATCGATCCGGGGCCGGTCTTCTTCAGGCACGCCAGGGAAGGCTTGTTTGGCAAGCCGGTGCACGTGCTGAAGCTCAGGACGATGTACAGAGATGCGGAACAACGCCTCGAAGCGTTGTTCCGAGACAATCCAGTCGCACAAGCCGAATGGTCCACTCACTTCAAGCTTCGGGAGGACCCGCGCGTCTTGCCGGTGATCGGGCATCTCCTTCGCGCATCGAGCATCGATGAACTCCCGCAGCTCGTGAATATCATTGCAGGGGAAATGGCATTGGTGGGACCCCGTCCGTTTCCGGAGTATCACCTCTCGGCGATGGATGGCGAATTTCGCGACAAGCGGCGTTCGGTCACACCGGGGCTGACGGGCCTCTGGCAGATATCCGAACGGAGCAATGCGGATCTCGAACTCCAGCAGCAACTCGACGGGTTCTATATCGACAACCGGTCATTGTGGTTCGACTGGCACATCCTTCTCAGCACAATTCCTGCGGTCTTAAAGGGCAAGGGAGCTTGCTGACCTTTTTCTCGTCTGCGGGCAACTATCAAACAACGGAGCACATCAATGCACGGACACAAGCGAATTTTGGTTACCGGCGGCACCGGATTTCTGGGCTCATTCCTGTGCGAAAGGCTTTTGCGAGAGGGCAATGATGTCCTCTGCGTGGACAACTACTACACCGGTTCGCGCGACAATGTGCTGCATCTTCTTGACGATCCTCGCTTCGAGGTGCTCCGGCACGACATTACCTTCCCGCTTTATGTGGAAGTCGACGAGATCTACAATCTCGCCTGTCCAGCATCTCCGGTTCACTATCAGCACGACCCCGTGCAGACCGTGAAGACCAATGTACATGGGGCCATCAACATGCTTGGCTTGGCCAAGCGTACCAAGGCGAAAATCTTTCAGGCATCGACGAGCGAAGTTTATGGCGATCCCGCGGTCCACCCTCAACCTGAGGAGTATCGAGGCAGCGTTAATCCCATAGGCCCGCGCGCATGCTACGACGAAGGCAAGCGGTGCGCCGAGACGCTGTTCTTCGACTATCATCGCCAATATGGCGTGGAAATTCGGGTAGCGCGGATCTTCAATACCTACGGGCCGCGCATGCAGACCAATGACGGACGGGTCGTCTCCAACTTCATCGTTCAGGCGCTTCAAAACGAACCGATCACCATCTTCGGCAACGGCACGCAGACGCGCTCATTTTGCTATGTAGACGATCTGATCGAGGGCTTCATCCGCCTGATGGGGACGCCGGCCGGTGTTACCGGTCCGATCAATCTCGGTAACCCAGGAGAATTCCAGGTCCGGGAACTGGCCGAAATGGTAATCGCGATGACGGGCTCGAAATCACGCATCGTTTACAATCCCTTGCCGATGGACGATCCGACGCAGCGCAAGCCCGACATTTCCCGCGCACAGCAGGACCTCGGCTGGCAACCGAATGTGAACCTTCGTGAGGGGCTTGAGAGAACGATCGCTTATTTCGAGTGGAAGCTTTCTGGTGGATTAAAGAACAGGATTGGTGTCAACTCCTGGCAAGAGCCCTATCCACATCTGGCAGCTCCGAGCGTCGAAGTCACTGCTCCTGGAGCCATCCGATAGGGACATGAACAGCAAGGTTGATCATCGAAAACCGCGCCTCGTTTTTTTCCAATGGGACCACCAACCCAATGCGAACGCGGCCGGTTACCTGCTGCTGCACATGCAGCAGCAGGTCAAATGCCTGGCAACACATTTCGATGTCGTCGTCGTTAACCGCGACTGCGATTATGCAGAGATATGCGACAGGTACGAACCGGATCTGACGCTGTTTGAAAGCGGCTATCGGTCGCACGGCTCACGTCGGATAAAAATTACCAACACCACTACCAATCTCGCGGTCCCGAAGCTTGGCCTTCACAATGCCGACCCATGGTGCGATCGGCGCGCCGGCTTCCTTTCCGATATGGAGCAGTGGGGCATCGAGACCTATTTCGCAATCGCAACGATGACTCCGGAATACATGCCGGCGGTAAAGGAAAATCTGTTCGTCTGGCCAAATTTCATCGATCCCGAAGTCTACCGCGACTATGGGCAGCAAAAGGTCATCCCGGTCACCCTCACAGGTCAGGCCTACGGCCTCTATCCCTGGCGACAGGCGATTTTTCCGATCATCCGCGACCGTTATCCCTGCCTGGTCTCACCGCAACACGCCTATGAGAGCAAGCTGGCGTCCCGGCTCTTATCCGGAGAGGCCTATGCGCGCGCGCTCAACGCAAGCCTCGTCGCCCCCACATGCGGCACCATGGGCGGCGAGGTCGTGCGCAAGCATTTTGAGATCCCCGGGGCAAAGTCCTGTCTCGTGGCGGAACGAACGGCAGCGGTGGAGGCGGCTGGCTTTGTCGACATGGAGAACTGTGTTTTTGTCGACAGCAGCAACGTGGTCGAGAAACTGGATTACCTTTTTGCTCATCCCGACGAAATACGGCGGATCACCGCAGCTGGTTACGACTTGGTCCATTCGTGTCATACATTGACCCACAGGCCGCAAATATATCAGTGGTTCATGCTCAGCCAAGGCCTGCAGGTCGGCGAAAAGATCATCCAATCCGGCCCCTTCGGCAAACTTGCGAAGGTAGGGCGTACCTCAATGCAACAAAGCGTCCACATCGTGGGAGAAGCGAGCGACCGCGCTTTGCTGAAGCAGGGGGACTTGCTCCTCGAGCAGGGCAGAGTGGAGGACGCCAAGCACTGCTACGAACGCTGCCTGGACTTTGTCTCCTACCTGCCCGAAGCGAAATTCCGCCTTGCCTTATGTGCATTGGAAGAGGGCGACGCCGATCGCGCCTCGGGCCTTCTGGTAGACCTCGTAAAGGTAACGATGACAGACTATGGGGCGCTCGACCCGGATCCGGTCGAATGGGCTTATTTCCTTCTCGCTTTGATCTGCAGAGGCCAGCTTAAGCAGGCGTCCAAGCTGCAAGACTTTTATCCATCTCTATTTCACGACGAAATCAGGCGCGCGCACCTTGTCATCGCGCAACTCGGTGGTTCGGTTGATGCGGTTGTCCCGAGATCGGATGGCAGCGATCGGAAAAGCGTTCATCAGCTTCCCGATCGGACGGATTCCGAGTGGCTCGTATGGTTCACCGATATTCTTGAGCGGTGTCAGCGGCTTGATCTTGCAAATAGTCTGCGGCTTGCCACCCTTGGGGGCAGCGCAGCCGGCGAGAAGACGAAAGCTCCACACTTCGAAGCTGATGGCGGTTTGCGCCTGCGACTCTATTCAGGCATCGATGGTCTGATGGTGAAACTGCGCCTGAACGGCTTGCGCCCGAATGTGCCGCCTCTGCCGGAGTTCCGATATTTCTGGCACCTGGCGCGGGGTCTGGTTCCTCACTCGCAGAGAGGCTCTTTGCGCAGGATTCAAATGGCGCTTTCACGGCCTCCAAGGAACATCCGTAATTGACTTGCGAAAAATGTAGGTGTGGGTTGCGACACCTGGAAGGCGCGTGGGAAAGAACTCAACTGAGCCTAGGCGCCACCCGATGACAATCCATGATGTCAGATTATCGACTCGGTGGCGCATTTTCCGTGCCGCCACCGAGATGTTTAGAAGAAAATGTGCTCGCAGCGCGAGGCACGATAGGGCCTGCCTGCCGCATCAGCACAGGCTGCTTGCCGTTGAGCCGCCCGAAAGATTATTCTGAAAGAGGTCGTTCAGCTTGAACACGACTTCCGTCCTGTTGGTGGCTTTAACCTTTTTCATGATGTTGCGGACATGCACCTTGACGGTGCTTTCTCGAAGATTGAGCTCATAGGCAATGATCTTGTTCGCCTTGCCGCGCCGCAGCGCCGCTACCACTTCGGCCTGACGATCAGTGAATATCCCCGCCAGCGGCTGGGCCGTCGAGCTGCTCGACTGCAGCAAGTGACGCATGGCAAACAGAGCGCTTGCAGGCACAAAAAGTCCACCTGCGACCGACAGTGCGATCAGCTCCATGCAAACGCTAATGCTGACGGAGGCTGGTATGTACCCTTTGGCTCCGCAGTCGATCGCCCTGACGATCTGGGCGAAATCATCACTATCGGACAGGATGATCACCGGCGTCGAGACGAATTCGGACGAAAGGCTCTTGATCTGCTCCGAAACGGCAGGGTCATCGACCATCTTGCCGCCGACATTCAAGAGAATTGCCGAAAGTGGGGGATATTCTTCGTGCTTCTGCTTCCACTCCTCAATCGATCCAAACGCCAGAATCTCGAAATCTGCCGTATGGGCGGCCATGCATTGCGCTAGGCAATGCCGATCAAGTTCTCTCCTGTCGAGTATAACAAGTGAGTGCTTTGGACTTGCCGGTCGGGCAAGCGCCGCCGGGCCGTTTTCTATCTCTAGGGGAAGTGATATATTTTCCTGCCTATGGTTTATGTTTATTGTATCCAATGCCTCGTCCTCCTAGTCTTTTTCCACGCTGTACGCCAAGTCGAACATGAACTCCCCTCGCAAAAAGGAGAGTTTGATTAACAAAAGTGCTAATTTATTACCACACTTCCGGGGTCGTCACACTAATTAATAGTGGTTAGGCCTGCACCTTTGTTCCATCATTGGATATCAATAGAACAACTTGTGGGGCCGATCAATATATTTATAAACATTTTGTATAAAGATTTGTGACATTACTATATATATTCGATGAAACTTACCAAACATGTGAAATCAATTACCCGGCATGGATCCAGTGGCAGGATCGACCATCGGCTGACAACCGTTCCTGCCGAGCGATTGCGATAGATGCATGCGAGCCTCGTCATCCGATCCCCGTAAGCATATACGCCTTTTGGTGAATAAGGTTCCACGTATTGTTTCCTTTACTATTAGGGTGAAAACAATTCTCCTTGGAGGCAGAGAAGTATTTGCCCTGTCGAAATGAAATCTTGTGCATTCCCAAGATTGTGACCGGTTTCAGCCAAATCAGGGCCTGTTGGAGTAGGGGACGAACCGGATGATTGCATCGAACGTCAAGCTGGATGACGGCTGCGTTATTCACCATCGAGATCTGGTTAATCTTTACGGCTGCACGATCGGCGCGGGAACGCGGATCGGCACCTTCGTTGAAATCCAGAAAAACGTCATCGTCGGAAAAGACTGCAAGATCTCCAGCCATTCCTTCCTCTGCGAAGGCGTGACGCTGGAAGACGGCGTCTTTATCGGCCACGGGGTGATGTTCACCAATGACACTTACCCCAGGGCCGTCAATTCGGACGGCAGTCTGCAGACCGAGGCCGACTGGGTTGTCATTCCCACACTGGTTAAGCGCCATGCTTCGATCGGCAGTAACGCCACCATTCTGCCCGGCGTGACCATCGGAGAGGCCGCCCAGGTCGGCGCCGGCGCTGTCGTAACGAAGGATGTGCCTGACGGCGCCATTGTTGCCGGTGTTCCGGCCAGGATCACCGGTCACGTTCATGACCGGTCAGTAAACATGCAAGCGTTTGGAGGAATGCGATGATCGGCATTGCTGTTGTTGGATATGGATATTGGGGTCCGAACCTGGTCCGCAATATCTCCGAGGCGGGGGGGGCACAGCTTATTTCCGTCTGTGATCTCAATGTCGAACGGTTGGCGGCGGTCAAGAGCCGCTATCCAGCAGTAACGATCACCGATAATTTCGAGGAAGTCCTGCGTGATCCGAGAGTGAATGCCATCGCTATCGCGACACCGGTCTCTACCCATTACAAGCTCGCAATGCAGGCGATGATGGCCGGAAAGCATGTCTTCGTCGAAAAGCCGATGGCATCGACGACGGAAGAAGCCTCGCGGATGGTCGAGGAAGCAGCGCGGCGACGCCTCGTGCTCGCCGTCGATCACACCTTCGTCCACACCGGCGCTGTCCGCAAAATGCGCGAGCTGGTCGAAAGTGGCCTCGGCGACATGTATTACTATGACTCGGTTCGGGTTAATCTGGGGCTGTTCCAGCATGATGTCAGCGTCATCTGGGATCTCGCGGTGCACGACCTGTCCATCCTCGACCATGTCCTGCAGGAAAGGCCGGTGGCGGTTTCCGCAACGGGGATGAGCCATGTCCTCGGCGAACCTGAGAACATCGCCTATCTGACGCTCTTCTTCGAAAGCAAGCTCATCGCCCACATCCACGTCAATTGGCTGGCGCCGGTCAAGGTGCGCCGTACGCTGATCGGCGGCAGCAACAAGATGATCGTCTATGACGATCTGGAGCCCAGCGAAAAGATCAAGGTTTACGACAAGGGCATCACCATGTGCCCCAACTCTGATGCATATGGCGAGAAGGTCCATCAGATGCTGGTCGGCTACCGCAGCGGCGACATGTGGGCGCCCAAGCTCGATATGACCGAGGCGTTGAAACGCGAGCTGGATCACTTCGTCGATTGCATTGAGCAGAATACGCGGCCGATTACCGACGGCCAAGCCGGGCTGCGTGTCGTCCGCATCCTTGAAGCCGCAAGCCGGTCGCTCGCTCAGCGCGGTCGTATCATCGAGCTCGAAGAGGCGAGGCGCATTGCATGATTCCGTTCCTGGACCTCAAGGCACAGTATAATTCCATCAAGAGCGAAATCGACGCCGCGGTGCTCGGCGTCCTGGCTTCGGGGCAATACATACTGGGCGAAGAGGTCGCCCGCCTCGAGCAGGAATTCGCGGACTATTGCAACGTCAAACATGCGATCGCAGTCAACACCGGGACCAGCGCGCTGCATCTGTCGCTTCTCGCGGCTGGCGTCGGCCCCGGCGATGAAGTCATCACCGTGCCATTTACCTTCGTCGCGACCGTATCGGCGATCTGCTATGCGGGCGCACGGCCAGTATTCGTCGATGTCGAGCCGGTCACGCTGACGATGGATCCGGCTCAGCTCGAGGCAAAGATCACACCCCGCACCAAGGCCATCATTCCCGTCCATCTTTACGGGCAGATGGCCGATATGGATGCGATCCAAGCGATTGCCGGCCACTACCGGATACCTGTTATCGAGGACGCCTGCCAGGCGCATGGGGCGCAATACAGAGGCGCGCGCGCCGGCAGCCTCGGCGCATCGGGCTGCTTCAGCTTCTACCCGGGTAAAAACCTCGGAGCCTGCGGCGAGGGGGGCATCGTCGTGACCAACCGCGACGACCAGGCAAAAACAATGCGCATGCTACGCGACTGGGGCCAGGAGCAGCGCTATCATCATCTGCTGAAGGGCTTCAACTACCGCATGGATGCCATTCAAGGCGCGATCCTGCGGATCAAGCTCAGGCACCTCGAGGCCTGGACCGAGGCGCGGCGCGCGCATGCAGGCCGCTACTCGTCGCTGCTTGGGCGATCGACGCATTTGACGACGCCTGTCGAGAAAGCCGGCCGGCGCCACGTCTACCACGTCTATGCAATCAGAAGCCGCGATCGCGACGAGCTTCAGCGCGTGCTGAGCGCCGAGGGCATTCAGTCCGGGCTGCACTATCCGATCCCCGTCCATCTGCAGCAGGCTCATGCCGACCTCGGTTACCAAGCCGGCGATTTCCCGGTCTCGGAGGCCGCTGCAAAAGAGGTTCTCTCGCTGCCGATTTATCCTGAGATGCCCGCGTGGCACGTCGATCAGGTGGCAGCTGCGTTGGAAGACGCCTATGTCAGCTGATCGTGCGGGCGAGATTCGGATCGTGCATGCGGTGCACGGCCGTCAAGAAAGACCGGCGGATCCGGCTTACCAGGCGGGGCTCGTCGAAGAACTCAGGCAATCTTATGGACGCGCCGGCCTGATCGAGCTCTACGGTCGCTTCGCGACGGGGGATGGTGTCGTCGACACCATGATGCGCAAAGCCATTTGGCAGGCGATAACGCGCAGCTGCGGCACGGGATTGCAGGTTGCAGGCGGCGCCGGCTTCAAACACCCGGAGACGTTCGAGATCGGCAACGGGGTGTTCATCGGGGCTCAGGCCTATATCCAGGGACGCTTCGACGGCCGATGCACGATCGGCGACAATGTCTGGATCGGACCGACGGCCTATTTCGACGCCCGCGATCTGGTGATCGAGGATTCCGTCGGGTGGGGACCTGGCGCCAAGGTGCTTGGCTCGAGCCACACGGCACTGCCGGTGGATGTCCCGATCATTCGGACGGATCTTGAAATCAGGCCGGTCCGCATCTGCGCGGAGGCCGATATAGGAACGAATGCGACCATTCTTCCCGGCGTGACTATCGGGAAGGGGGCGATCGTTGGAGCGGGAGCCGTCGTCGTCTCGGATGTCGAGCCCTTCTCGGTTGTCGCAGGGGTTCCTGCGAAATTTATTCGTTGGCGTTCGGAGAATGATCCGATGACGAACATGTCGCGTGAGGAAAGATCATGAAAAACAAACGGGTGCTCATTACCGGCGGTGCCGGTCTGATCGGTTCGCATATTGCCGATCTTGTCGCATTGGAAAAACCTCGCGAGATCATCATCCTCGACAATTTCGTGCGCGGGCGCCGGGACAATCTCAGCTCGGCAATCGGCAGCGCGCCCCTTAACATCATCGACGGAGATATCCGCGACAGGGCACTGCTGGCGAAAGCCTTTGACGGCGTCGATATCGTCTTTCATCAGGCGGCCATCCGCATCACCCAATGCGCCGAAGAGCCACGACTGGCTTTCGAAGTCCTTGCCGAAGGCACGTTCAACGTTCTCGAAGCTGCCGTCAAAGCGGGAGTTTCGAAGGTCGTTGCCGCCTCTTCCGCCTCCGTACTGGGGCTTGCCGAAAGTTTTCCGACGACCGAAGAGCATCATCCCTACAACAACCGGACGATCTATGGCGCGGCAAAGACCTTCAACGAGGGATTGCTGCGCAGCTTCGCCGACATGTATGGCCTGCGCTATGTCGCGCTGCGTTATTTCAACGTCTACGGACCGCGAATGGACGTTTACGGCGCCTACACCGAAGTGCTGATCCGCTGGATGGAACGCCTTGCAGCCGGAATGCCGCCGCTGATCTATGGAGACGGCAGCCAGACGATGGACTTCGTCGATGCACGCGACATCGCCCGGGCAAACGTGCTGGCGGCGAAGAGCGACATTACCGACGAGGTGTTCAACGTCGCGAGCGGCAGGGAAATAAGCCTGCTGCAACTCGCGCAGATGCTGAGCGACATCATGGGGTCCTCACTTGAGCCGCAGCACAAAGAAGCGCGCACGGTCAACGGCGTAACCCGCCGTCTTGCTGATATCAGCAAGGCCGAAAGGCTTCTGGGTTTCAAGGCGGAAATCTCGATGGAGCAGGGGCTTCGTGACCTTGTCGCGTGGTGGCAGTCGAAGACTGCTGCGGCCGGAGGCCAAGCTGCATGAGCCCGTTTTTATCCACAATCCCCGTCGCCAAACCCGTCCTCGGAGAGGAAGAGGCTGAGGCCACGCGCCGCGTTATTCTATCGGGATGGGTGACCCAAGGGCCGGAAGTCGCCGCTTTCGAGCGTGAATTTGCGGCATTTGTCGGCGCGGCACACGCCTGTGCTGTTTCCAACTGCACAACGGCGCTTCATCTCGCCTTGATGGCAGTCGGCGTCAAAGCTGGCGATGAGGTCATCACGGTCAGCCATTCGTTTATCGCCACCGCGAATGCTGTTCGATACTGCGGTGCAGTGCCGGTCTTCGTCGACATCGAGGCGGATGGCTACAATATCGACCCCCGCTTGATCGAAACGGCAATCACGCCCCGCACCAAGGCAATCCTGTGCGTGCATCAGCTCGGCATGCCTTGCGATCTCCGTTCGATTGTGGACATCGCCAAGAAATATTCGATACCGGTTATCGAGGATGCGGCCTGTGCTACGGGAAGCGAAATCCTGTGGCAAGGCGGTTGGGAAAAGATTGGCAAACCGCATGGCGATATCGCCTGCTTCTCCTTCCATCCCCGAAAGGTTGTCACCACGGGTGATGGCGGTATGCTGACGACGGCGAACCCTCAATATGACCGAAAATTCCGGCTGTGGCGCCAGCATGGTATGAGCGTCACCGACGCAGTCCGCCACGGCTCTAAGCAGGTGATCTTTGAGGACTATGATGAGCTGGGCTATAACTACCGGATGACCGACCTCCAGGCCGCGGTGGGACGAGTGCAGTTGCGGCGGCTGCCGGAGCTGATTGCGCAGCGGAGACAGCTTGCCTCGCAGTATTGCGAGGGGCTGTCCACGATCCAAGGTCTGTCGATGCCCACCGAGCCGCACTGGGCTCGAAGCAACTGGCAAAGCTTCTGCGTGAGACTGTCTGATGAAATCGACCAGCGGGCCGTCATGCAAGCGCTGCTCGATCAAGGGATATCGACGCGACGCGGTGTTATGAACATTCATCTGGAGGGAGCCTATTCCGGCCAAAACTCCCATCGCGCGGCCACCAGCCTGACGCGAAGCGTTTCGGCGCAGCAGC
Source organism: Rhizobium sophoriradicis (assembly GCF_003939025.1). Classification (GTDB taxonomy): domain Bacteria; phylum Pseudomonadota; class Alphaproteobacteria; order Rhizobiales; family Rhizobiaceae; genus Rhizobium; species Rhizobium sophoriradicis. The sequence continues at coordinate 7,147 of NZ_RQIH01000024.1, read as the reverse complement.
AAACCATCATCCTGCCGCTTTACGCCCAGATGACGGAGGTCGATATCGAAAGAGTCATCGAGGCATTACGCCAGGCCGTCGCCGACGCCGGGCGCGTCGTCCGTCAGCCCGAGCAGGCCGTCATCCCGGCCTGAAGCGAGTGCCTGCCCGCGGCGGAATACCACATCAGAAAAGCGCGCATTGTCCAATGCGCGCTTTTTCTCATGCGGATTTCGTGATCCATCCTCTGACGATTGCGGGCATCGACTCCGGTGGAAGCAGCTCCACCAGCATGCGCAGCGAGTAAAGCCCGGTCACGACAACGGCGACGCAGCCGATCACCGTCGCCGACCATGCCGGCAGGAGCAAAAAGGCCGATACGACCAATCCCGATGCAGGCAGGAACAGAAGCGCGTGCCTGCGATTGGCGCGCGACCAGCGAAAACCGGTAAGCCGACGCACGATCACGTAAATCAGGATGCTGTGCCAGACGTAGAGGCCGAAGAACGCCGTGCCGGCTCCTGTCGTACCGAACTTTGACACGAAGAGCCACGCCAGCCCCACATGCACCAGCGTTGCTGCGACCTCCGTCCAGAAGAAGATCGTCTGCGCACCCTTCGCCAGCACGATGAAGCCCATCGGCCAGGCGACGATCCTGAGCATCATTCCAAGGCAGATCCAGCGCAGAAGCTCCACGGCTCCATGAAACTCGGCCGAATAGAACAAGCTCATGACGAGCGGCGCCAAGGTCAGGGTGGCGATCAGGCCGGGGCCTGCCAGCAGCATGCTGATTTCCGCCTGCTCATTGACCAGCCGGTTGCACTCGGCATTGTTGCTCGCGGTTGCGGTTAAGCGCGGATAGAAATCCGTTCCCATCGCCTGAAGGATGAAACCGGCATACAGCCCCCCGAGCGCCCAGGCTGCCTGATACAATCCAGCCGCTACGATGCCGCCTTCATTCAGCACGATAAGGCGGATGGCATAGGCCGCGCCGAAGGTCAGGAGTCCGCTTGCCATGAAAGCGACGCCGAGCCTGAACAGAGCTTTGGCTTCCGGGCCAAACTGGTGTGCCGACATTGGCGGTGGGCGCGTGGATATTTGTTTGCTGTACCACCAGGTGGGAAGGACTGACACGGCCGCGATCGCCACGAGAGAGGGTACGATCGCCTGCTCGCCGAACAGATAGATCAGCGGGATGCTGATCATCGTGCCGAAGAGCCCCGAAAGCACGTTGATGCGGGCAAGATTTGCAATGCCCCGCAAGCCCTGGATCAACGCAGCCTGCCCGGCAGACACGATCCGAAAGAATACCGCCAGGGACAGCAGCACGATGCCGCCGGCATGCTGGTAGTCGCCGAAGGTGAAATTCGACACCGGAAAGGCCAGCGCAGCAAGTAAAAGCCCGCCAAGCAACCCGAGCACCATCGAGATGCGCCTGAGCGCTGTCGCCGACCGCGCGATCTTCTCTTCGTCGCCGACGCCCGCCGCCTCGGCTACTCGGCGCACACCGCTGCTGCTCACGCCCAGACCAGCTATCGCTTGGGCGATATCGAGGATTGCCGTGTAAAGGCCGAGAAGCCCCACGCCTTCAGGGCCGAGCAGAACGGCGAGCGCCTTGTTGCGAACGATGCTCAGGGCGACATTTACCAGCGAGGAACCACCCATCAGCATCGTCGACTTGAGGATTTGGGTATAAGTCTGACCGCTGGGTGGGATCATGCGCAAAGTCATCATTCAACCCTTGTCGCTCGGGTCAGGCCGGTCCCCATCAAGCGCCATTCCTTCCAGACAGGCGACCTTGGCGCCTTGGCCGCGCTCAAACGTCCGCTACAGCTGAATGAGAATAGGTGCTCGTCGAGGGTCACTGGCCGGCTCGATCTGCGAGCGCGGGGGCTTCTGATGATCGGCTCGAATTGGTCTGAAGCGAACTGTCCAAAATGCGAGGCTGAACGACCCTCACGACATCGCCCGGCGCCAGCGTCGTCGTTTCCGAGGCTTGGAACTGGTCGATTTGTCCTCCGTTGCGACGGGTCACGCTGAAGGTAAGCGGAAGGTCCTCGGCGAGGCTTTCAATGCCGTCATTGCTTCCAAGGTCTTCGACGAGCAACTTCTGCGTTGTGTCGCGCTTCATCTTCATTTGATCGAGACTTGCCCGTTCGGACTGTGCTTCGATCGCCACTTCGCTCCGGCGTGCGTCGTAAAGTCCCTCGAGGTTCCGTGTCGTCTCGCTGATTGCCTGGCGGCCCCGCATGACGGCGGTGACAAGGTCGAGCTTGTCGGAGCGGTAAGTCGTCAGCAACCGTTCCAGATCCAACTGCCTCGACGAGACCGTCAGGCCCTTCTGAACTAGCGACTTGACGCTGAGCAACTGGTCCTCGACGGATTTGATATTGTCGTCTGCGCCCGTCAGTTTCTCTTCCAACGTCGATATCTCAGTGGTCAAAAGATCGCGCAATTCGGTGAATGCTCTTGCCTGCCTCTCCAGCGCATTGGCGCGAGCCCTAAAGATAATCCTTTCCTCATTGTATATCCCGGCGGCAAATTGCTGATCGGCGCCGGTCGCCTGATCGAAGGTAATCTCCTGCGCTCCATCTATCTCCGCCTGGAGCCGCGCCAATCTCGCGGTGCTGCGCAAGATCGAGTGATTGATTTCGCGCAATTCTCCTACGAGTTGGGTCGAATGCGTTTTCTCCTGATCTTTGGCGCGACGCGGCCCGCCGCTCATCGCCAGTGATTGGAGGACGGTCAGTCCGGGGCGGAAGCTATACTGCCCCGGGGTTGTTACGTGTCCCACGACGTAGATCGGCGGGTATTCGAGAAGTTCGATGGTCACGGCAGGTGCCTGGGCCAGGCCCATCTTTGCCTGAAGGCGCTTGCCGATCTCCTTGGTAAGACCCTCATTGTCCAGATTGCCGACCGCCAGCGACCCTAAGAAGGGGAGGGAGACGATACCTGCATCGGAAACCGTATATTCGCCGCCGATCCCATCCCATCGTTCAAACTGGCCTTTGGAGGCTATCCATTGAACGACCGTCAAGCGGATCTTCGTTTGTGGCGCCAAGCTACCGGCGAGAGCTGGCGGTACAGCTCCGGCGACAAAAACGAGTGCACTGATGACGGACATCGCGCGGAGGAACACGCGAGGGGCGCGGTGTGGTAGATTCATGTACATGTCTCGCCTGCAAAACATTCTTACAAGGACGCTGATACAATACGTTTGAACGCTGCTTGAACACCGGACGCCAAGTCCGAGGTTACATCGCCAGTGTGCAGTCTGGCGAAGCCTTGAGGAAGGTGGAGGTCGTTTGTTTTGCCATATCAATATTGATGAGGTGGGAGGTACTTCCGCCTAAATCGAGTAGAAACATATATCTTCGGCGCGACGCGAAGGTATTGACCGGGGAAAATCAACAGGTTCTGCACGCGGGAATAGGCGCGCTCGCTTGGACGGACCGCAATCCTGCCGGCAGAGGCTTTCTGGTCGGATCGTCGATTTTCCCGGATGACAAACGGCCTAGCCACCGCTGCGGCTTCGAAACTCGCGCGGGAGGGCGAATTGTCGCCCTCGTGCATCGCATTTAGAGCGTCCGCGACGCAACACGGCCCGTTTGCCCAAAGGATGCCGCCTGTAGAGCGAAAGGCGTAGGATATACCCTGGTGTTTTTCGACTACAATTCAGGGGACGTACGAAACGATCCTATAGATTCGATCCTGCAAATCTCGCGAGAGGTATCTGCCATGTATCGCAACGCTCGTCGGTGGACTTCGCGCTCTTTGGTGGATTCGCTGATTCCCCGGTGGTTGGCGGCCGGCGAAAAAGGAAGGCCGCGCAAGCCGGCCGAAACGTACGCGGATCGTGCTCAACTTGCGACCTCCGCGCAAACTGCCGATGGAAAAAAGCATGATGGCGTGCTTGTCGACGATCCCAACGAAATGCCGGCGCTCGCCGAGCACGACGGGGAACATCAGACGGGCGTGATCGCCGAGCCGGACGGTCAGGGCAGTATCACCCAGCCACTGCCGCCTTTGCTCGAGCCTTTCGCGGTAGATCGCGAGACCGGAGACCGGGAAGGTGACACGGTTGCGTCTCGGTTGTTTGCCCATGGGCCGGGCTTTGCAGGGTTCAACGAGAACGCGAACGGATCTCGATCGCCGCATTATCGCAGCTACCCTGGAATGAGCCTCATCGGCGACGATCCTCTGGCGCCTTATCTGCCGCAGAGCCCTGCGGCGACGGCCTCGGCGCACGATTCTGCCTCGCTGGCCGGCGAGCGTGCGCCCTCGGGCAACGTCGTCATTCTAGAATCGAGCCCGTCAGCGCAGGCGAGCGCTCAGCACGGGGGAGCAAATTCACTGGCGTTCGGCATGCCCTTTGGCGTCTGCGGATGCGGCTATTTTACGTCTCCGACGCGGATTCTCGATTGGGCGCATGGCGGCGCGATGCTCCAACAGGACGGCCAACTGCAGGGGACCAGGCTAACCGAAGGGCCGGACTTTGTGTCGACGGCCAAGCGGGCCATTGCCGCCTCGATCAGCGACCCGCTTCTCGATCGAAACCTGTCGCCCCTCTCGGGTTGGCGCGGAACGGCAAGTTGGACGGAAACAACGGCCTTGAACGGATCCTTGCCAGGAGGCGGTGAGACCGGAACGGGCACCAACACGAAGGGTGTCGGCATCCTTTCCGGCTCTGTGACGACGCCACCGACGACGCAGCGGTCGCTGACGACCCAAAACCAGGCAGCCGCGGCGGCTGCGGCCAGCAACGCGATCGTCCTGGAAAATCAGAAGCCGGGTAATCCGGAAAGCGAGTGGGGCATCGTCGGTGCCGGTAGCTCCAACATCGAAGGGTTTGCGACCGATATCAGCGTCGACAACGGCAAGACGATCAGCTTCAAGATCAACACGAATTCCACCAACTACCGGATCGATATCTACCGGCTCGGCTATTATGGCGGCATGGGGGCCCGCAAGGTCGCGACCATGCAGCACACCGGTTTGCAGACCCAGCCTAATCCGTTGCGCAATGCCACGACGGGCACCGTGGACGCGGGAAACTGGGCTGTTTCGGCATCGTGGACCGTACCTGAGGACGCCGTTTCGGGCGTCTATATCGCCAAGCTCGTGCGTCAGGATGGCACCTCCGGCTCAAATCATATCCCGTTCATCGTGCGCGACGACAGCAGCCAAAGCGACATCGTCTTCCAGACCGCCGACCAAACCTGGCACGCCTACAACGGTTGGGGCGGCGCAAACTTCTATGGCGGCAATGGGCCGGCGACGGGGCAGGGTGCTGGTCGCGCCTATGCAGTCAGTTACAACAGACCGATTGCGACCCGCGGCGGGGTCGGCACTTTTGCCGGTCCGCAGGACTATCTGTTCGGCGCCGAATACGCGGGGATCTACTGGCTGGAGCAGAACGGTTATGACGTTTCCTACATGGCGGGGGTCGACGCCGACCGCTACGGTAGCCTCTTGCTCAATCACAAGACCTATATCGATGCCGGGCACGACGAATATTGGTCCGGCCAGCAACGAACCAATGTCGAGGCCGCACGCGACGCGGGCGTCAACCTGCAGTTCTGGAGCGGCAATGAGGTCTATTGGCGCACCCGCTGGGGCAATGCCTATAGCGCCGACGCGACGCCCTATCGCACGCTGATCTCCTACAAAGAGACATGGTCGCCCAGCGCCAGCATCGACCCTTCCAACGAATGGACAGGCACCTTCCGCGATCCACGTCTCAGCCCACCAGCGATCGGCGGCGGAAACCCGGAAAACTCACTGACCGGGCAGTTGTTCAAGGTCGACGATGTCGGCAACAATCTTCAGGCGATCAATATTCCTTATGACGACGCTAATCTGCGTTTCTGGCGCAATACGAGCGTCGCCAACCTTCAGCCCGGCCAGACGGCGACGCTCACCAAGAACTATCTTGGTTACGAGTGGGACGAAGCGGTCGATAACGGCTTCGATCCAGCCGGCCTCGTCAAGCTATCATCGACGACGGTTCCGGTCGGCACCTATTTGCTCGATTACGGAAACACGACCGGCAATGGCATCTCGACCCATAATCTGACGCTCTATCGCGCTCCGAGCGGCGCGCTGGTGTTCGGCGCCGGCACCGTCTACTGGACATGGGGCCTGAGCGACAATCACGACCTCCAGGCGACGCCGACGGACCCGCGCGTGCAGCAGGCAATGGTCAATCTGCTCGCCGATATGGGCATTCAGCCGGGAACACTGCAGTCCGGGCTCGTCGCCTCAACCGGTTCCACGGATAATGTTGCGCCGACCTCCGTCATTACCGTGCCCGCCACGGTGGCCGTTGGAACCACCGTCACGATTTCGGGTACCGCGGCTGACACGGGCGGCGGTGTCATCGCCGGTGTCGAGGTTTCGACCGACAACGGGGCGAGCTGGCATCCGGCGACAGGCGATGAGAACTGGACTTATAGTTGGTCGCCACAAGTTGCAGGCAGCTATACGATCCGGTCGCGGGCCGTCGACGACAGCATCAATCTCGAAACGCCTTCGGCGGGACGCACGGTCACCGTCAGCGCGCCGAATTACACGTCGCTCTTCGGTTCGGCGACGCCGGCGGTCGTTAACACCAACGATAGCTCAGCCGTCGAACTCGGCGTCAAATTCCAGACCTCCGTGGCAGGCACCGTCACCGGCATCCGCTTCTACAAGGGCGATCAAGATACCGGCACGCATACTGGTTCATTATGGTCGAGCACCGGTACGCGGCTTGCGACCCTCACCTTCACGAATGAGACGACCAGCGGCTGGCAGACTGCCTATTTCACCAGTCCGGTGTCATTGACGGCCGGACAAACCTACACTGCATCCTACCACACGAATAGCGGCCGTTATTCGACGACCACCAACTACTTCACCTCAAATGTGACCAGCGGTCCGCTGACGGCGCCGGCCAGCGGTAACGGCGTCTACCGCTATGGCAATAACAGCCTGTTTCCAACCAGCACCTTCCAATCGACAAACTATTGGGTCGATGTGATGTTTACGACGTCGGCCTCGAACACGCCGCCGACGGCAGTTGCCGATGCGGGTGATGCCACCGAGAAGGGCGGGGTGGCCAATGGTTCGGGCGGCGTGGTTGCCAGCGGCAATGTGCTGACCAACGACACCGATCCGAATGCCGGTG
>NZ_RQIH01000023.1 GCF_003939025.1 Rhizobium sophoriradicis | reverse complement strand
GTTCCCTTTCCGAACACGGCCGTGAAACGCCCCTGCGCCCATGGTACTTCGTCTTAAGACGCGGGAGAGTAGGTCGCTGCCAGGTCTGCAAATCGCAACTATAATCTTCTCATCACATCCAACGGCCAACACGCCGTTAAAAGGCCGCTCATAAAGCGGCCTTTCGTGTTATAATACTGCAGCAAGTCAATCCGACTTGCGATGGCGCGGGGTGGAGCAGCCCGGTAGCTCGTCAGGCTCATAACCTGAAGGCCGCAGGTTCAAATCCTGCCCCCGCAACCAAATAAACAAAAGCCCGCCTCGTGCGGGCTTTTTGATTCCAAAACACATCTGAGAATCGTTGGGACGAAGACTTCATCTTCTCAAGGAAAGCCAGATAGATGCCGGCAATGGCCAGGTTTCAGATGGTTCACAAACAACCATCGTTCTATCCGCAAGTAGCGCAATACACACACGTGCGCATCGAACCAGTCGGCTCGAACCGTCCTGAACCCAGACACATCATCGCAGCGACCACATAACTGTAGTGGCATTGTAAGAGCTGCGTCGCCGTTATACTATGTAGCCTGACAAAGTGCTCAAGTGCTCAGCGTATAGCCGGAGCCAAAGTCCGGTTGCGCGTTTCAACCCGATGTATAAGTAGCCGCGGATCATGGAGCTTATCGTCGCCCTTGGCCTGATCGTTTTCAAGGTCGCGTTTCTGATTGCGATCTTGCTGCTGCTGCCCTTGCCGCTGACCTGGCTGGAACGCAAGATCGCAGGGCACATTCAGCAGCGGATGGGACCGATGCGCGTGGGGTGGCATGGGCTTCTGCAGCCGGTGGCGGACGGAATCAAGCTCTTGACCAAAGAGGACCACATCCCGGCCGAGGCCGATCGATTCCTGTTCAAACTGGCGCCAATACTGGCGCTCGCCCCTCCCTTTGTGGTGTTCGTCGCGATCCCCTTCGGCGAAAGCATCTCGGTCCTCGGCTCCGAGATCACGCTCTACGTCTCCAACATGAATGTGGCATTGCTCTTCGTCTTTGCGGTGATCGGGATCGAGGTCTATGGCGTCATCTTCGGTGGCTGGGCCGCTAACAGCAAATACGCGGTTCTCGGCAGCCTCAGGACCTGCGCGCAGATGATCAGCTACGAGATTCCGATGGGGTTCGCGGTGGTCGGGGTGGTCATGTTGGCGCAATCCATGAGCCTGCTCGACATCGTGCGGGCCCAAACCGATGTCTGGAACATCGTCTACCAGCCGGTCGGCTTCCTCGTGTTCTTCGTCGCCGGACTGGCCGAAGCGCAGCGTATTCCTTTCGATCTTTCGGAAGCGGAAGGCGATCTGGGCGCCGGCTTCCATACGGAATACAGCGGTATCCGCTTTGCGTTCTTCATGGTCAGCGAATATGCCATCGTGTTGCTGGTGTCGGTCCTGGTGGTGATCCTGTTTTTCGGCGGCTGGAACGGTATCCTAATCCCCTTGCCACCACTGCTCTGGTTTGTGGTCAAGGTGGCATTCTTCGTCTATGTGTTTATCTGGTTCCGCTTCACTTTCCCCCGCTACCGCTACGACCAACTGATGGCGATCGGATGGAAAGTCTTGCTTCCTCTGTCGATGGCGAACATAATTGTAACCGGTGTACTTTTAGGGGCCATGGCGGCTCCGTAGCGAGGCGGCGATGTCGCGCGCGCAGGACAAAGCTGGAAGATGGATCGGCTGGGCGTTCTTCGCCGATCTGGCGAACGGCTTGGCTCTGACCTTCGGCTACATGTTCTCCAAGCCGGTCACCATGCAATATCCGGACAAGGAAAAGTGGTTGCCCTATTCCCGCTATCGCGGGCATCACTTCCTGAAGCGTGATGAAGCAGGCGAGATCAAATGCGTGGCCTGCGAACTCTGCGCGCGGATCTGTCCCTGCGACTGTATCGAAGTCGTCCCCTACGAGGACGAGAAGGGCAACCGGCACCCGGCCAAATTCGAGATCGACACGGCTCGCTGCCTGTTCTGCGGGCTGTGCGAGGACGCCTGCCCAGCCGATGCAATCGCGCTCGGCCAGCAGTACGAATTTTCGAGTTTTTCCTCGCGTGACCTGGTGATCGGGCGCGACGACCTGCTCGCCAAGCCGGGCAAGGCGGCAACCGGCGGCGGCGTGGTTACCGCACGCCTGAACACAAAGAAGGACGTGCTCGTCGAGACGAAAGAGAAGCAGGGCTACAATTGGTGGCGGAATATCCGGCGAACGTGAACGCGCGCCATCCGTCAATCCGGAGCGCGCAGACAGGAGGCTCAGATGCTTGTCGGCGAAATCATGAAGAACAAGGGTGTCGGTGTCATCGCGGTTGCTCCCGATCAGACGATATTGGAAGTCTTGAGGCTGTTTCGCGACAGCAATATCGGCTTCGTCGTCGTCGGCCAATCGAACGACGAATACCTGGGTTCGCTATCGGAGCGGGATTGCTGCAATGCGGTGGCGGAATACGGGTCCGAGGCGGCGTTGATGCGCGTCGCGGATGTCATGAACCGCAGTGTGGCGACCTGTTCGACACGAGATTTGCTACCCGTCGTGATGGGGATCATGACCCAGCGGCGTACGCGTCATGTGCTGGTTCTGGATGGAGGCGACGTTGTCGGCGTGCTCAGTATCGGCGACGTGGTTAAACATAGGCTCGAGGAAGCGCAGCGCACAGAGCAGGAACTGCAGGATTACATCTGCGGAACCAGGTATCACTGATGCCGCCAGCTTGATGTGAGGAGGCTAAAGCGCGTCGCATCAAATTTGATCCATGCGACGCGCTTTAGCCCTTTGTTTTTTTGCATGTCGTTATCCCGGAACCGCTGCACACTTCCGGGCGACACGCATTGGGGCAGGGCAGCTTGCGGGCGGCGCGGCGCCCCGACCCCAAATCTTCAGACCCCACGCCAGATCCGGCTCGTGCGGTCGACCTCAAGCGTGGCCTGCACCTTCCGGACCTCCACCGGGCATGGGTATTCACCCCGCCGCATCAGGCCGTTGAGACGCAAGGCTCTATAGTTTTCCGGAACGAAGACGAGGCCCTTGGGAAACCGCCCGTCGACCTTGAGCTGGGCCGTCAGTTCGCCCTGGGCGGAACGCACAATGACCTGATCGCCATCCGAAAGGCCAAGCTGTGCGGTATCCTGCGCGCTCATCGCGACATAGGGATCATTGGCGACCGTGTTCAGGATGTCCGACCGTTCGGAAAGATAGCCGTTGTGGAACAGGCAGTCCCCGGTGATCAGCATGAGCCGGTCGGCTGCTGGCGGGACGGGCGGCGGCGCAAAGAACCTGGCCGCAGGTGCCGTCGGCACCGCCTTGGTGAATGCGCCGTCGGCGCCAAGTCCGTCCTGCGTCAATCCCTGGTAGGCGGGAACAAACCGCGCAATCTCGTCGAAAATTTCGCCTTGCGTCGACGGCCGCAGTGCCTGGTTGCGAAGCGCCGCGACGAAGTCGAAGATCGCCAGATTGCTCCGCGCCTCGAAGGCGGGTTCGCGGAATTTGCGGACCTTCTGGATTCGGCCCTCGTTGTTGGTGAACGTGCCGGTTTCCTCGCCGTAACCTGCCGCGGGTAGGACGACCTCGGCAAGGCCCGCCGTATCCGTGAGGAAGGCGTCCTGCACGATCAGGAGATCGGCGGCGCCAAGCGCCCGCGACACGAAATCCCTGTCGGGATAGGCAATCAGGGGGTCGGTTGCGACGATGTAGAGAGCGCCCATTCGCCCGCCGACGCAGAGCTCCAGAATGGCGTCGAGATCCGCGCCGGGTTCAGACGGGATTTCGGCGCCCCAGTTCCGCGCAAGAGTTGTGCGCGCTACCTCGTCGGTTACCGCCCGCAGCCCCGGCAGAGCCGCCGGCAGAACTCCCATGTCCCAGGCGCCCATCTGGTTGGCACGGTCGAAGAGGAACTGCATCGCCAGGTCCTTGCCGAGCAGGCGCAGAGCCTGCAGCAGATTATTGATCTGCTGCAGCGTCGCGCTCGCTTCGGGTGATCTCAGGAGGTCGACGCTGACAAGCACGGTGACGCTGCGGCCGTCCTTGAGCGCCGCGGCCAGACGATCGGGCCCGTCAATGCCGGTTTCCACCGCTGACTTGCCGATTGCCGCGCCGATGCCCGCAAGAACGGTGCCCGGCAAGGCCTCACCAACTGCCGCTACGAGACCGGTCACCACCGCCGCAAGGCACGCCGCTTCTCCGCCCGGCGGCACGCGAACCACCACCCTGGCATCGGCATCCAGACGGGATGGCCGCGCCGAGAGCATGAGCAATCCGGTCTGCCGCCGCCGCACGCCATCCCGCAGCAGGTATTCGGTGACCGGGTTCTCCTCGGTGACGTTGCCGCCGACCACGAGCACACAGTCGTTGCCGATCACTTCGTCCAGCGGTGCGCGGCTGTTGAAGGCTGCCATTAGCGGGCCGAGCGTATCGAAGGGCGTGGACCAGCGTGACGAACAATCAATGCTGTTGGTCTGGAATGCCGTCCGCATCAGCTTCTGAAACTGATAGAGTATCTCGTTGGGTAGGCGAGGCGAGGCCAGCCCGCCGGCAGCCTTGCCCTCGACGGCCGACAGCCGCTGGCGCAGATAGTCCCCCGCTTCGTCCCAGGAAACCGAAACCAGGGTACCATCACGACGGATCATCGGTCGCTTGATCCGGTCCCGGCTCTCGACGAAATCGAGGCCGAAGCGTCCCCGTACGCAGAGCACTTCGCGGTTAAGCCCCTCGTCCCACTTCGAACGCACCCGCATGAACTCGCCCTTGCGCGTGCCCACCGTCAACTGACAACCGGTGCCACAATGCGGGCAGACCGTGTCGGTCTCGACCAGATCCCAGGGCCGCGCCTTGTAGCGATAGGGAAAGCTCATCAGCGCGCCGACCGGGCAGACCTCGACGCAATTGCCGCACTGGTCGCAGCTTGCGAGACTACCCTCGAAGCCGGTGACGGCGGTATCCATGCCTTTTTCGACGGTACCCAGGGCGACCGCGCCGACGACCTCCTCACACATCCGGACACAGCGCTGGCACTGGATGCAGCGGTTGACGTTCATGATGATGACCGGGCTGAGACGGATGTCCTCGGAATGGAAGACACGTTTGGGATCGTGAAACTCGCTTTTGCGAGGCCCGTAGGCCATCACCATGTTCTGAAGCTCGCATTCGCCGCCCTTGTCGCAGATCGGACAGTCGAGGGGGTGGTTGGCGAGCAGCATATCGAGCATGGAAGCGCGCGTTTCCTCGATCAGAGCTGTCTTCGCCCGCACCACCATACCCTCGGTGACGGCGGTGGCGCAGGACGGCTGCAGCCGCCGCTGCCCCTCGATCTCCACCAGGCACATGCGGCAGGAGGCCAGCGGCGGCAGGCGCTTCAGATAGCAGAAGGTTGGGATATCGATGCCCAAACGCCGGGCGGCCTGTAGCACTGTCGAGCCAGCCTCAACTTCCAGCGTTCGTCCATCGATCGTAATGCTAACCATACTTCCTCGCAGTCCTGTCGCGGTGCAGGCTTCAGTGAAAGGGGCACCTGTGCTCCTCGATATGGGCGACGAACTCATCGCGGAAATGCGCGAGTGCCGCCCGCAATCCCATCGCTGCGCCGTCACCCAAGGCACAAAACGTATTGCCGAAAATGCCCTTGCAGAGCATCTCCAGCTGCTCCAGATCGCCGGCAGCACCTTCCCCGGTCTCAATCCGGCGCAATACTTTTACGGTCCAGTTCAATCCTTCCCGGCACGGCGTGCACTTGCCGCAGGACTCATGATGGAAAAATTCGATGATCCGGGTCGCGACCTTGACCATGCAGGTCGAGTCGTCGATCACGATAACGCCAGCCGAACCGAGCATCGAACCGGCGGCAGCCAGCGAGTCGAAATCCATCCTCACTTCCAGCCCGTGCTCCGGTATGACCGGCGCTGAGACCCCGCCCGGGATCACCGCCTTGATTCTGCGTCCCGGCAGCACGCCGCCGGCGTGGTTCTCGACCAGTTCGCGCAGCGGTATGCCCATCGGCAATTCATAGAGGCCGGGTTTGTGCACCTGCCCACTGAGGCAGTAGAGCTTCGGGCCGGGGCTCTTGTCCGGGCCGATGCCCCGAAACCAGTCCGCCCCCCGCATAACGATATGCGGCACGCAAGCGAGCGTCTCGACATTGTTGATCACTGTCGGGCTGGCGTAGAGCCCCGCCACGGCCGGAAATGGCGGCTTCAATCGCGGCTGCGCCCGTTTGCCCTCGAGCGACTCGAGCATCGCAGTCTCTTCGCCGCAGATATAGGCGCCGGCGCCGCAGTGGATGTGTACGGCGAAATTGAAATCCGAGCCCAGAATGCGTTTTCCGAGATAACCCTTTGCGTGGGCCTCGGCGATCGCCTGCTCCAACCGACGGATCGCCGTCACATATTCTCCGCGAATGTAGACATAAGCGGTTTCGGCCCCAATCGCGTATGCACTTACCGCCAACCCCTCGATCAGCTGATGCGGGTCGCGCTCCATGATGATCCGGTCCTTGAACGTGCCCGGCTCGCCCTCATCGGCGTTGCAGCACAGATATGTCGGCTTGCCGGTCCGCTTCGGTACGAAACCCCATTTCATGCCCGTTGGGAATCCGGCACCGCCGCGACCGCGCAGGTTGGACCGTTTGACGAGATCAATAACCTCGTCGGGCGTGTATTCGCGAAGTACCGTGGCCAGAGCCTGGTAGCCTCCGCCGGCCTCGAAGGTGGAGAGCAGATGGCCATCCCGAACATCGACATTCTTGAGGAGGATCGGTTCGAACATGAGGCTATTCTCCCGGCGGTGCTGCTGAGGCGAGATCGGCACCAGTCGCTTGCCCCGCCTCCGTTCGCAACCTGTCGAGAAGCGCGTCGATTCGCGCGATGTCGAGGTCGCCGTGATAGTCGTCGCCGACCTGCATCACTGGAGCCATCTCGCAGGCGCCGAGGCATTCGACGGTCGAAAGCGTGAACAGCAGGTCCGGGGTGGTCTCGCCCTTCTTGATCCCGAGGACCTCCTCCAGATGCCTCAGCAGGTCCTCGGATCTGCACAGCATGCAGGAGACGTTGTCGCAAAGCTGCAGGTGAAACATGCCCACCGGTTCGGTATGGAAGAGCGTGTAGAAGGTTGCCAGCTCGTAGACCCAGATCCGCTCGACCCCGAGAATGTTGGCGACCTCCTCCAGCACCGGACCAGGCAGATGGCCATGCTCCCGCTGCGCGATCCGAAGCGCGGGCATGATCGCCGAGCGCTGGTCGGGATACCGCGCCGCCGCCTCTTCGATCTTTTCGCGCATGGCCATCACGTTCCAAATCCTCTGCTACTTGTCCACCTCGGCCATCACGGGGTCGAGGCTGCCGAGCACGGCGATCATGTCCGCCAGATAGCGGGCGTTGGTGACCCCGAAGAGGGCCTGAAGATTGACGAACGAGGGTGCCCGCACCTTCATGCGGAACGGTTTTGGCGAGCCGTCACTGATGATGTAGAAGCCAAGCTCGCCCTTTGGCGCCTCGATTGCCGAATAGACCTCGCCCTTCGGCACCTTGAAGCCGTAGGCCGACAGGTCGAAATGCTGGATCAGCGCCTCCATCGAGCAGTGCACCCGATCCTTGTCCAGCGGGAAGGCGATTGTCGGCATATCGATCTGGAACCGCCCCTCAGGCATCTGGTCGATGCATTGTTCGATGATCCCTATGCTTTCGCGCATCTCGTCGACGCGGCATCGCCAGCGTGCATAGCAATCGCCCTCGTCACGGGTGATGACGTTGAAATCCAGCCGGTCGTAGATCTCGTAGGGCTCATCGCGCCGGATGTCCCAGTCGACACCGGACGCACGCAGGTTCGGGCCGCTGAGGCCGAGATCGACAGCATCCTCGGCGGAGATCACGCCGATCCCCTTCGTGCGATTGAGAAACACCCGGTTATCTTCGAGCAGTCGCTCATAGTCGCGGATCCGGTTCGGGAAGATGTCGCAAAACTCCCGGATCTTCGGGAAGAATTCGTCAGGCAGGTCCTCGCGCACTCCGCCGACCCGGCAGAACGAGGTGTGCATGCGCGCACCGGTGATCATTTCCAGGAGGTCCATGATCATTTCACGTTCGCGCATGACGTAAAGCAGCGCGGTCATGGCGCCGAGATCCATCGGCAAAGCGCCCGTGATCAGGAGGTGACCGGAGATCCGTGACAGCTCGGCCATCATCACGCGGATATATTGCGCCCGGATCGGTGCTTCTATGCCGAGGAGTTTCTCCACTGCCAGCGCGAACGCAAGGTTGTTCGAGGGCGGGCAGAGATAGTCGAGCCGGTCCGTCAGCGGGAAAATCTGGGTATAGGTGAAGCTCTCCGCCAGTTTTTCGGTGCCGCGATGGAGGTAGCCGATATGCGGATCGACGCGCTCGACGAATTCGCCGTCCAGTTCGAGGACGAGCCGAAGAACCCCATGGGTGCTGGGGTGCTGCGGACCGAGGTTGAGAAGCACTTCCCTGGTATTGAGCGCTTCGCCCTCAGGCCTGCTGAGTTCGGTGACTTCAGTCATCTCAACGGTCCGGCGTCGAACGGCCTCCCCTACGGAATGTCCCTGGTGGCAAGGTCGGGCTGCGTTGGCGGCGGACCTTCGGCACCGAAGGGGTTCAACTTGTCCCTAAAGCCCCTGAGGGGGAAATCCTTGCGCTGAGGAAAGCCCTCGAAGCCTTCCCACATATAGATCCGGCGCAGATCGGGATGTCCCGTGAACCGGATGCCATACATGTCCCAGGCCTCACGCTCATGCCAGTTGGCGGTGCGCCAGACTCCCGTGACCGAAGGCACTTCAGGGGGATCGCCAAGGCGGCACTTGATGCGGACCCGCCGCCTGTTGGGCAGCGAATAGAGATGGTAGACCGCCTCGAACCGCGGCATTTCGGGATAATGATCGACCCCGCAAACGTCCGAGAGGAAATTGAATTGCAGCGCCGGATGCTCTTTCAGGAACCGGCAGAACTCGACGATCCTCTCCGGCGGAACGGCAAAGGCCTCGATGCCGTGCGCAGTGCCGAGGTCCTCGATTGTTTCTCCGAAGCGCTCCATGATCGGAGCGCGATTGAGGGACGGCTCCGCACTCATGATGCTATAACCCGATCCAGAGGCGTGCCGGCGAGTGCCCGCGACCTCTTGATCTTTTCTTGAAGCAGAAGGAAGCCGTGCATCAGCGCCTCAGGCCGGGGCGGACAGCCAGGCACATGTACATCGACGGGCACGAAGGTTTCCGATCCCTGCACCACGGCGTAGGTGTTGTAGACCCCGCCCGAAATAGCGCAGGTGCCCATTGCGATCACCCAGCGTGGTTCCGGCATCTGGTCATAGAGCCGCCGCACGACGGGCGCGAATTTCCGTGTCACGGTGCCGGCGATGATCATGACGTCGGATTGTCTCGGCGAAGGGCGGAACACGACACCGAACCGGTCGAGATCGTAGCGGGCGCAACCGGCGGAGATCATCTCGATGGCGCAGCAGGCAATGCCGAAGGTCTCCGGCCACAGCGCCGATCTGCGGCTCCAACTGATGATGCTGTCAGCCGTGGTGAACAGCACGCTGTCGCGGATCGCGTTGTTTACGCCTCCCATTCCAGCGCTCCTTTCAGCCAGGCGTAGGCGAAGCCCACGAGAAGCAGCACCATGAAGACGATCATTTCGATATAGCCGACCAGCCCGATCTCTTTCAGGACGACAGCCCAGGGAAAGAGGAACATCGCTTCGACATCGAAAACGACCAGCAGGATCGCGAGAATAAAGAACGGTACCCTGAAGCGGCCCGCCGACGCCTCGCCCGCGGCGTCCATGCCGCATTCATAGGGCATGTTCTTGGCGGGATAAGGATTGGATGGGCGCAGCAGCGAGGAGACGAACAACGTCACCCCCGTCACCAGAACGACTCCGGCGACCATGAAAAGAACCGGCAAGAATTCCATTGCAGTCATGTCACTGCACCGGTCGCCCATCGACCTCATCCCGATCGGGTAAATCGGTCACGCCGCGGCGCGACTTGGGCAATCCTTCCTCTGCTTTCAAGTCTATTCCGTCGGTGTGATCATTGCAAATCCAATCGCTCACCCGCCAAATACCGAATCTTGGGCAAGCTTCAGAAACCACGACGGAAACAGGCCGATGCCGATCGTGCCGGCAGCGGTGACGGCGAGTGTCGCGCCGACCAGAGGCGTCAGTGCCGGGGCGAACGCCCTCTTAGGCTCGCGCATGTAGATCACCATCACGATGCGGATGTAGAAATAGGCGGCGACGGCGCTGAGCAGTACTGCGATAACCGCAAGCATGACGAAACCACGCTCGACAAGGGCGACCAGCACGTAAAACTTGGCGAAGAACCCGGCCGTCGGCGGAATGCCGGCCAGCGAGAAGAGATAGAGCAGCATCAGAAGCGCCAGCCCCGGATGCGACTTGGCGAAACCCGCATAGTCGTCGATGACCTCGCCCGAGAAATCGCCGTTCCGCATCATGATGACGGTGCCGAAAATGCCGAGATTCATGAACGCGTAGATCAGCAGATAGAGCATCACGCTGGCGATCCCATCGGCGCCGCCGGCGGCCACGCCGAAAATGGCGAAGCCGGCATGAGCGATGCTGGAATAGGCCAGGAGGCGCTTGAAATTATCCTGGACCAGCGCGACGAAACTGCCGAGCGCCATCGTCGCCACCGCAATGACGGCGACGATGATCCAGACGTCCGAGGCTGCGACCAGAGGGTTGAGGAACACCCGCAGGATAACCGCGAACCCTGCCGCTTTCGGGCCGACCGACATGAAGGCGGTGATCGTCGTCGGCGCGCCTTCGTAGACGTCCGGAACCCACATATGGAACGGCACCGCGCCGACCTTGAAGACCAGCCCCGCGACAATGAAGACGACCGCCAGCAGCAATCCGGGATCGAGCGGATCGCCGGTCACCGCTGCAGCCATCGCGTCCAGTTGCGTGGTGCCGGTCAGCCCGTAGACCAGCGAAACGCCGTAAAGGAAAATCCCGGTCGAGACCGCGCCAAGGATCACATATTTCAGCGCCGCTTCGTTCGATCGCCGCTCTCGCCGCAGGAAGCCGGTCAGCACATAGGTACAGAGCACCACCAGTTCGAGGCCCACATAGATCGACAGGAGATCGGTGGCCGACGCCATGATCATCATTCCCGAAAGCGCGAAGAGCAGCAGGACATAGTATTCGCTGCTGCCGATCCCTTCGACATCCGCATATTTTCGCGAGAGGAGGAATGTCAGAACCGTGGCCAAATAGAACACGAACTTGAAGAAGACCGCGAAGCGGTCGGCGACGAACATGCCCGTGTAGGCCGGCCGCACCTCGCCCGCCAGCATCAGTGTTGCCAAGGCGGCAAACAGCACGATGGCAACGGACGCCGAGACAAGGAAATATTCCTGTCTCTTTGGCACAAACTGTCCGAGGATCAGCAGGATACAGGCCCCTGTGATCACGATGATCTCGGGCAGGCTCGCAAGGACCGACTGGAGAAGCGCAGCGGCGGTCATTGGCCGCTCTCCTCACCGTGCACCTGCGCCAGCAGATGTTTCGCCGAGGCATCGATGATGTTGAGGAAAGGTTTTGGATAGAGCCCGACCCAGAGCACGAAGACGCTCAGCGACAGGATCGCAGCGAGCTCGCGGGCGTTTACGTCACGCATCTTGAACCGGGCGCTGACGCTCGCCGGACCAAGCGCGACTTTACCATACATGCCAAGCAGATAGGCCGCGCCCAGCAATGCGCCCAGAACGGCGGCCGCGCCGACGGCCGGGTTGGCTGCAAACCCGCCGGACAGCACGAGCAACTCGCCCACGAACGAATTCGTTCCCGGCAGCGCCATCGACGACAGGATGAACAAGGCAAGAAAGGCGGTATAGACCGGTGCTGCCTTCATCAGCCCGCCATAATCGGCGATGCTGCGGGTGTGGGTCCGCTCGTAGATCAGGCCGACGAACAGGAACAACGCGCCCGTTGTCACGCCATGATTGAACATTTGCAGGATACCGCCCTCGAGCCCGCGGAGGTTCAGCGCGAAAATCCCCATCGTCACGAAGCCCATGTGGCTGATGCTGGAATAGGCCACCAGCTTCTTGAGGTCGTCCTGCGCCAGCGCAAGCAACCCGCCATAGACGATCGCAAGTGCCGAAAGCGAAAGCATCAGGGTGGAATAATACACTGACGCCTCCGGCAGCATCGGCAGCGAGAATCGCAGGAAGCCGTAGGCGCCCATCTTCAGCAGTACTCCGGCGAGGATGATGCTGCCCGCTGTCGGCGCCTGCACATGGGCGTCCGGTAGCCAGGTGTGGACCGGGACCATCGGCACCTTGACCGCGAAGGCAACCAGGAAAGCGAAGAACAGCCACGACTGGACCCGGAACGGCAAATCCTGTGCTGTCAGAGCGAGAATGTCGAAGGTCTCGCCGCCGCTGAAATAGAGCACGATGACGCCGACCAGGAACAGGACGCTGCCTGCCAGCGTGTAAAGGAAGAACTTGAAAGCCGCATAGACCCGGCCGTCGCCGCCCCAGACGCCGATGATCAGGTACATCGGGATCAACATCGCTTCCCAGAAGACGTAAAACAAGAACAGGTCGAGTGCGCAGAAAACCCCCAGCATCAGCGCCTCCATGGCCAGCAGACTGACCATGAATTCCTTCACCTTGCGGTCGATCGCGACCCACGAGGCGAGCACGCAGGTCGAGCCCAGCAGCGCGGTCAAGAAAACGAAGAGCGCACTGATTCCGTCGATGCCAAGCGCATAGGTGATCCCGAGCGCAGGAACCCACGGGCGCGTCTCGGTAAACTGCATCGCGTGGGTCGTGGTGTCAAAACCGACCAACATAGCGATGCAGAGAGCAAGGTCGAGGACGGTGACACCCAGCGCCATCCACCGCACAGCAGCGTCGCTGCGCAGAAACATCAGAACCGCTGCCCCGGCGGCGGGTGTGAATATGATGAGGCTGAGTAGCGGTAACCCCATGGGACCCCCTACCGCCACGCCACGGCGAAGATGGCGGTGGCCGCGATCACACCGACGATCATCGCCAGCACGTAATGGGTCACGACGCCGGTCTGGAGTTGCCGGAGCCGCCCGCCGCCGCGCAGGATCGAGCGGGCAACGCCGTTCACGATGGCGTCTACCACGGTGAGATCGATCCGCAGTCCCGCCCGTGCCGCCCCATACAGCAGGGGTAGCGCCGCGGTTTCGGACACCCCGCTCACCGCCTTCTCGTAGCGCGCCAGCGGTCGTTCGGCGAACCACATGAAGACCCGTCCGCCCTTGCGATAGAACCAGTCGGTGTCGATGCTAATGGTGTTTTCCGGGTCGAGCGCCCGCAGGAACAAAACGAACCCGAAGGCAGCGAACATCAGCAAGCCGAGGCTCTCCGTGACATGGAGGCCAGTGTAAGGTTCGAAGTCGACCGGATAGGGCAGAAGCGCATAAAGCGGCTGCGGGAACACTCCGATCGCAATGCAAAGCACCGCCGCCATTCCCATGGCGGCCAGCATGTTGCGCGGCGGCTCCCGCGCCTCCAGTTTCCGGTCCGTGCCGAAAAACATGTAAAACGGCAGCTTCAAGCCCGTGTGCAGGAAGGTCCCCGACGATGCCATTGTCAGCGCCAGCACCACCAGCGCCCGATGATCCTGTCCGGCGGCGGCGATCACCATCGATTTGGTGACGAAGCCCGAGAAGAAGGGAAATGCCGAGATCGCGAAGGCGCCGACCATGTAGAGCGCCACCGTCAGCGGCATGGTCTTGTAGAGCCCGCCAAGCTCGGTCAGCTTGCGCCGGCCGGTGACGTAGATCACCGCCCCGGCACCCATGAACAGAAGCGCCTTGTATAGGATATGCGCAAAGGCATGGCTGGTGGCGCCGTTGACAGCCATCTCGGTCCCGATACCGACGCCCGCCACCATATAACCCACCTGGCTGACGATGTGATAGGCCAACAGGCGCCGGCAGTCGTTCTCCAGTACTGCATAGATGACGCCGTAAAGCGCCATCGCGATGCCGAGCCAAACGAGAAGCTCGGTTCCCGGAAACGCGCGCGCCAGCACATAAACGGCGGTCTTGGTGGTGAAGGCGCTCATGAATACCGCCCCGGTGACGGTTGCCTCAGGGTAAGCGTCGGTCAGCCAGGCGTTGAGCGGCGGCACGGCGGCGTTCAGAAGGAACCCGGCAAGGATCAAGTAGGCGCCGGCGCCCATCCCCCCGCCGATCGGGTCTAGGAGTAGCGAGCCTGTTGAAAGCCCGTAGAGAATGATGCCGCCAAGCAGGACGACGCCGCCGGTGATATGGACCATGAGATACCGGAACCCGGCGCTGATCGCTTGCCGGCCGCCCTGTGCGAAGACCAGATAGGCAGAGGCAAACGCCATGCCTTCCCAGAACAGGTACAGCGTCAGGTAGTCGCCGGCGAATACCACGCCGAGCGCGCTCCCGACGTAGACGAACGCAGCGACGTGCTGGCCGGGGCGAGGCAAGTGCAGCGCGTAGACCGTTCCAATCAGGGCCATGATGGTGAAAACCGTGGCGAAGACGCTGCTCAGCTTGTCGACCTTCGCGACTTGGATTTGCTGCCCGAGGAACGACGCCGCGCCGTAGTTGCCCGGCTGCATCGTAACCACGGCGAGGATCGCCAACGCCGGGATCAGCAGCAGATAAGCCTTGCGGATCGATCCTCTGAGGAATGGGATCGGCAGAGCGCCGAGAATGAAGAGCAGGGCCGGATGGATGAAGTCAGTCATAGTAATCCTCGCGCCGCATCAGCCCAGCCCGATGGCCGAGAAACTTGGAAACGAAGATGAGCAGCACGCAGGAGCCGAAGCCGTAGACGGCCGACCAGCCCGGCAGGCGGTCCCACAGGTATTCGGCGTGTTCGCGGGGAACGAGAAAGTCGGCGATCACGATAACAACGAGCGCCAGATAAAACAGCCGGCGCCGCTGATGCGCATATATTTCGGCACCAAAGAAATCGACCACGCGCTTGATCATCTGACCACTCCGTCCGCCAAGGTGAGGAAATAGCCGGGGAAGATGCCCATCAGCACCGACAGGATGGCGGTCGCGACCAGCGGGATGGTGACCATCGGAATTTCCCGAACCGTCGCGGGGCCCTCCTGTGCCTCAGTCCCGAAAAAGGCGAGATAGCTGATTGGCAGGAAATAGGCGGCGTTCAGGACCGAACTTATGAGGAGCACGATCAGGAAGGGGATTTCCCCCGCCTCCACCGAACCCCGTGCCAGATACCACTTGCTGACGAAGCCCGCGGTCAGCGGCATCCCGATCATGCTGAGCGAACCGATGAGGAACGCCCCCATCGTCCAGGGCAGCCTGCGGCCGATCCCAGCCATATCGCTGATGTTGCGCTTGCCAGACGCGCAATAGATTGAACCCGCGCAGAAAAACAGTGTGATCTTGGAGAACGCATGCGCCGCGATGTGAACGATCCCGCCGACCATCGCGACCGGCGACAACAGAACCGCGCCCAGCACGATGTAGGAGAGTTGGCTGACGGTCGAATAGGCGAGCCTCGCCTTCAGGTCGTCCCGCGTGAGGGCGTAGATCGATGCCGTGAGGATCGTGAATGAAACCAGATAGGCCGTGGCGATGCCGAGGCCCAGCTTCCCCACCAGCTCGACGCCGAAGACATGGAAGACCACGCGCAGCACGCAGAACACGCCCATCTTGACCACGGCCACCGCATGCAGGAGCGCGCTGACCGGTGTCGGAGCCACCATCGCGGCAGGCAGCCAGGCGTGCATCGGCATCACCGCGGCCTTGGCGAAGCCAAAGAGATAGCAGAAATAAACGACCGTCAGCAGCAGCGCCGAGGCATCAGCTCCCGCCAGCAGCCCGCCCCTCACAAAGTCGAGCGACCCCGCAATGTGGTAGGTCAGCGCCAGCGCGGCGAGCAGCACGCTTTTCGACGCGCCCATCAGATAGACGAGGTACTTGCGGCTGCCCGTCCATCCTTGCTCGTCCTCGTGGTGGTAGACGAGGGGATAGGTAACGAGACTGAGCACCTCGTAGAAGATCACCAGCGTAAACAGATTGGCGGCGAAGGCACCCCCGGCGGCGGCGGCCAGACTGCTGGCGAAGCAGGCGAAGAACCGGGTCTGCGCATGCTCGTTCAAGTGCCGCATGTAGCCGATGGAATAGATCGCGGCCACGATCCACAGCAGCGACGAGACGGTGGCAAACACCATGCCGAGCGCATCGACCCGGAAAGCGAAGTCAATCCCCGGCAGGATCTCGAACAGGCGCAAATCGATCGTCCCGCCAGCCAGCACGGTGGGTGCCATCGAGGCGACAATCGCGAACATGACGATTGCGGCCAAGGGCGAGACGATATCGCGGAGTTTCTCGCGGTTGTTCAGAAGGAGAATCGCAAGGGCCGCCATGCCTGCGACGGCAACGGCAAGCAGCGGCCGGATCGATATCACCGGGTCCAAACCGCTATCCTTTCATCATGGTCACGTCGTCGACCTTGAGGGTGGACTTGTTCCTCACGAGGGCGACCAGGATACCGAGGGCGACGGCAACCTCCGCCGCGGTGATTGCGATGACGAAGATCGCGAAGATCTGCCCGCGGAAATCGTCGTAGTAATGCCCGAAAGCGATGAAGTTGATGTTGACGGAGTTGAGCAAAAGCTCCAGCGACATGAGCACCACCAGAATGTTGCGCCTGATCAGTACGCCCGCTGCTCCGATCACGAACAGGACCACTCCAAGCACAATATACCACGAGAGCGGAACCATCAGTCCTGCTCCTTCCGCGCCAGCACGATGGCGCCGACCAGGGCCGCCAAAAGGATCACGGAGGCGATTTCAAACGGCAGGAGATAGTCGGCGAAAAGTGTCGTGCTGAGCTGCCTGATCTGATCGCCGCCGCGCATGGCGACAGGTTCGATGACCGAAAAGCGGTCGCTCCAGAGCACCAGCACCAGCATCTCGAGCCCAAGCACGACGACCAGCACCAGAGCCAACAGGTTGCCGCCCGGCAAGAACCGCTGCAACACCGCTTCGCGCACATCGATCATCATGATCACGAACAGGAACAGGACCATGATCGCGCCGACATAGACAAAGATCTGGATAACCGCGAGGAACGGCGCCTCGAGCAAGACGAAGATGGCCGAGATATTGAGGAAACACGCCATCAACGCCAATGCGCTGTGAACCGGATTCCGCGCCAGGACCACCGTCAGAGCGGTGACCACGGACACCGTAGCGAACAGAAGAAAGAACCCCTGATCCATCGACGCCGCCCCTCCGGCGCGAACTGTCACTCGGCGCGAGACGGCCGGCTATGAGATCGTGCCGCAACTTCAGATGCGTTCATAAATTGTGCCCTAGTATGAGCTTTTTCACAAGGTTATTGTCATCGGCGGAGCGATACCAGGCCAGCCTTCGCGGCCATTGACGGCGGCTTGGGCGAAGCGGGCCGGCAGGGGCAGGCTGGCATCGGAACCTGCAATCGCCAGCCGGCCATCGCGCACTGTCGCCTTCAGCAGGTTCATCGGCGGAGCGCCGCGCCGCCGGCGCCCTTCTCGCTACAGCGATTCTTGCTGGTCCCGCTGCCGCCGATAAGACCAAGATTGACTTCTGGTTCGGCAATTCCGGTGACATCGCAAAGGATCCCGACCCGGAACTCGATGCGATGCTCCGGAGGCACGCCGATATTGCGCTCGACCATCGCCGTCGGCACCTCGATCGCGCAGCGCACGGCGTCGACGGCGCTGCGAAACTCGATGAGGCTTCGATCGCCGGTGGGCTTGACGATACGGCCATTGTGCACGGCGATTGTCGGATCGACCAGGTCGCTGCGCAGGGTTCTCAGCCGCGCCAGGATGCGATCCTCGTCCGCACCGGCGAGACGGCTTTAGCCGACTACATCCGCGACCAGGATCGCCGCCAGTTTTCGCGTCACGCTCGTAGCCTCAGTTCCTCATCGGACCAAAATAGCACAGTGTGACCGGCAGCGGCGCTAATCTTCGTCTTTTAGAGAAAAGGCGAACACGTAATCGCCGTTGTCCTTGGAATATGGCGCTCCGCCAACCGAGATCACCACATATTGCTTGCCGGTTTTCGGCGAGACGTAGGTCATGGGCGTGGCGCTCGAGCCGACCGGTAGGGGATATTTCCAGAGCTCATCGCCGTTCTCGGCGTCGTAGGCGCGGATGTAATAATCCTGGAAGCCGGCAAAGAAGACGACGCCGCCGGCGGTCGCCGACGTGCCGGCATAACTCGGCAGGCCCATTGGCATCGGCAGATTGGTTTTGATCTTAAACGGCCCGAGCTGTTCGGCGGTCCCGGCCGGGACCTGCCATGCGATCTTGCGTGTGTTCAGATCCACGGCTGTGACGGTGCCGAAGGGCGGCTGCGTGCAGGGAACGCGGAGTCTCGAGGTCCACATTTCGGTGGCCATGCCGTAAGGCGTGCCGCGCTGCGGGGCGGAGGGGCCGTGAGCGGTCGTGGTTAGGGCAAAATCGACATACTCCCCGCGGGGAATGAGTGCGAAGAGGCTGGGCACGCGGATATCGTTCAGGAAGACCCGGTTGTTGGGCAGGTCGACCGACACGCTCCCCCAATTGAGGCCGCCAAGATTTCCCGGCTGCTGGATCGCATATTGCGGGCCGATCGGGGTGAAATCGCCGTCGTAGCGCATTTTTCGAAAGGCGATGCGGCATGCTAACTGATCGAACATCGTCAGTCCCCAAGCCGTCTGCTCCGTCACCCGTTCCGCACCGATCGTCGGCATGCCGACGGAATAGGGCTGCGTCGGAGACAGCTTCTCTTCCGGTGCGCCGCCTTCCTGCGGCACTGGTCTCTCCTGAACCTCGGCAAGGGGTACACCGCTCTGACGGTTGAGCAGGAAAAGCTGCCCGCGTTTGGTGGTCTGTAGGAGAGCCGGCACGGTGGCGCCATTGCCATCGGGCAGGTCGAGCAGAACCGGCTGGGCCGGCAGGTCATAGTCCCAGATATCGTGATGCACGGTCTGGAACTTCCATCTCTCCCGTCCCGTCGTGACATCGAGCGCCACCAAAGTGGCATTGTATTGATCGGCGAAAGCCGGGCGATTGACGCCGTAATAATCCGGGGTGGTATTGCCGAGCGGTGCATAGATGAGGCCGAGCTTGTCGTCGAATGCCGCAGTCGTCCACATGTTCGGCGTGGCCCGCGTATAGGTCTGGCCCTCCGGCGGGAGTTTGGTGATCTCGGGATTGCCGAGATCCCATGCCCATTCGAGTTCGCCGGTGACGACATTGAAGGCGCGGATGACGCCCGAGGGTTCTCCAACCTCCTGATTGTCGATGACCCAGCCTCCGACGACGATCAGATTACGGGCAATCAGCGGGGCCGATGTCTGGAAATAGTAACCTGACTTGACTTCACCCATGCCCTGGGAAAGCCGCACGGTGCCATTGTCTCCGAAGCCCTTGCAGAACGCGCCGGTCTTGCTGTCGATCTCCAGGAGGCGGGCATCGATCGTCGTCTGCACCAGACGCTCATTGCAAAGACCGTCGGCTGATTGGGCCTCCGATGGCATCTTGTAGTAACCGAGGCCGCGGCAGCGCTGCCAGTACGGCGCCGCCGCCTTCGGATCGAAGGTCCAGCGCGGTTTGCCCGTATCTGCGTCAAGCGCTGCGATCACGTCCGTCGGCGTGCAGGTGTAGATCGTGTCGCCGATCTGCAGCGGCGTGTTCTGGTCGGCGCCATCGCTTTTCCCGGTGCGATATGTCCAGGCAAGATCGAGCTTGGCAACATTGCCGCGGTTGATCTGATCGAATGGGGAGTAGCGATCCCCGGCCGTGCTGCGGCCATAGGATGTCCAGTCGGAGGGGGAGTTGTTGCCCTTGGCAGTCTTATAGGCGGGGATATCGGCGGAAGGGCGGATCAGCCCATGCGGCGTGAAAGCAAGGCTGAACCCCGCCGCGAGCAGGATCGCCGCAAGCAAAGTGCCGCCGTAAAAGAGCTTCCGGTTGGCGGTTGGCGACAGCGACGGCGCAAAGAGAAGTGCAAAGCCCGCCAGTGCGATGGGGGACATCAAACGCGCAAAGAGCGCCCAAAAATTGAAACCCGACTCCCATAGTGCCCAGGGAAGGGTGAGAGCTGCGACAAGCAGGACAATGAGGGCGCCAGACATCTGCCGGCGCCACAGCAGAAGCGCGGCAGCCAGATAGGCAACCCCGCCGATCGCGTAATAGGGCGAGCCACCGAGGCTGAGCAGCAGGGCGCCGCCTCCTATCAGGCCCAATCCGATAAAGGCGAGAACAATCAAAAACAGCCTGGCCAGAAATTTCATGGTTTCCTCATTTGAATTCGCTGCCCGATCGCCTGGTCCAACTCCAACCGTCGCATGGCGCCGCGGAAAGTGCAGGGCGATTGGGTTGTGGTCAGTTGCCTCGTCTTCGGGAGAGGGGCGCTCTCTCCTTCAAT
This sequence comes from Rhizobium sophoriradicis, assembly GCF_003939025.1. Taxonomy (GTDB): domain Bacteria; phylum Pseudomonadota; class Alphaproteobacteria; order Rhizobiales; family Rhizobiaceae; genus Rhizobium; species Rhizobium sophoriradicis. Next base: position 66,731 of record NZ_RQIH01000023.1, on the reverse strand, counting down.
TTTTCCTAATGTAGCTCTGGTCACTGACACGCGGTCCCGACCCGGCAATCATGCCGCCGCTGCGCTGCGGCGACAGCTTGCCAATCCAAATCGAGTCAATACTTCTGAAAGGGCCACAGATGTTTCTCGGCGAAAAGCTTGATCTAGCGAAAGGGCGACCGACAGGATTCGATTATATGCGATTACTGTTAGCTTTTTCAGTACTTTGGATACATACGGCCCGCGTCACATACGGCGATGACCTGTTTCTCTGGGAGTCGCCTTTCCGTCCTGTCATCAAATCAGTGCTGCCGATGTTCTTCGTCTTGAGCGGATTCCTAGTGGCTGGCAGTCTTGAACGGTCGAAGACATTGATCTCCTTTCTCGGCAACCGATTTATCCGGATCTACCCTGCCCTTGCGGTGGAGGTATTGCTGGCAGCCTTTATACTCGGAGCGATCTATACAGAGTATGACCTAAGTGACTATTTCACCGATCCTCAGTTCTTTACTTATCTGCTGAATGTCACAGGCCACATCCACTTCAATCTCCCCGGTGTATTCCTGGATAATCCCGACGCCGCAATGGTCAATGGGCAGCTCTGGACGGTGCCCTTCGAGCTTGAGTGCTATGCCGCGATCGCCGCCCTGTTTCTGCTCGGCGTGGTCAGGCGGCGGGTGATCGCCCTTATCGCAACGCCGGCTTTGATCATCAGCTTCGGTATCGCAAGGTATTGGAAACATGAGAGCGATTGGGCAACCATGCCCACGACCGCGTCGGGCAATCTGCTCATCTGCGCGTTTCTCATGGGGGTGACCTTCTATCTCTACAAGGACAAGGTTCTCTGGGATGTGAGAATTTTCCTTGCTTCGGCCACAATCATATTATGGGCCTATTGGTTCACTTCCTTTGGAGATTTCATTGCCATTCCGGCAATCGGATATGTCACGGTCTTCCTCGGCCTGACCTCGCCCCGCAAGCTTGGCATTCTCAGTGGGGCCGACTATTCCTATGGCGTTTTTCTCTACGGCTATCCCATTCAACAGGCGTTCGTAGCGCTCGGATCTTGGGCGCATAACTGGTGGTTGAACGGCATTGTCTGTAGCATCCTTGCGACCTGCTTTGCCGCCTTCTCGTGGAGATTCATCGAAAAGCCGGCGTTGAAATTGAGGAAACAAGTTACTTGGCTTGAAAATTTCAGCCTCCAGCGCGGCGCAAAACGGCAATTGGCCGCCGCAGTCTCGAAATAGCCTTATCGATGCAGGACATCAGCAGGGCTCGCCATTCACCGGCGAGCCCTGTTTCGTTGAACCGTGGTCGATTGTCGGGGGAGGCTCATCACTCTGTCGTGGTAAGGAGGAGGCTTACTGCACATGATGACGTGCATTAATCTTGCTGCATGCCGCAAACATCTCTTGGTTTCGGACGATAGAGCGTCCCTGTCGGATGAATAGCCGAATATTCTGCGCTTGGTTCGGTCGGCTTACTGAGCGTGTTTTAGGAATATTTTAACAATAATAGATAAAATACTTTAATCGAACTTCGCTTCGACTTTGAGCTTTTGCCATGTCATTGAGGCAGCCGGCGGTTTAAAGGAGATGTGAAGAGAGGAGCGGGTTAATGCTGAAGAGCGCGCTTGTCGTGGTTGCCATCTCCATCGCTGCTGGAGCGACCATTCGCGCCTGGGCCTTTGCAACCTTTGCATTTCTGCTGGTCGTTGCCTTGGGTGCTGTGATCCTGCTGAAAGGTTCCTCCTTCTCGGATGCGATCGCCTACTGCCTCCAAGCGCTTGTCTTGATGGAAGTGAGCTATCTGGCGGGTCTATTCGCCTACTCGTTGTGGGAGCATATGCGAAAGCGCCGGAAAAGGAACTCTGTTGCCGAGCGCGATCCTATGACCGGCAAGCGCCCCCACGGATAATGCTACGAGTATGAGGGAAAACCGAACGACCCTACAGGTCCGTCTTGGGCAGTAAAGCGTGCCTGGAAAGCAGGGCCGCCATAGTCTTTGCCATTATCATGAAATCCAACGTGAGTGTCCAATTGCGCAGATACTCGACGTCGAGGAAAACTCTATTCTGATAACTGACGTGTTCGCTGATCTGCCAATGACCGGTCAGGCCAGGACGGACTGCGACGTAGGCATAGGCGTGTTCGCCGTAATGGGGCAGTTCCTCTTTGGCAATGGCGCGAGGCCCGACGAGGCTCATCTGCCCAAGCAGCACGTTGATCAGTTGCGGAAGCTTGTAGAGGCTCGATCGCGTCAGGATGTCACCGACGATAGCCGCATGCAGGCTGGGCGTTGCGTCTGATCGTGTCGTCCGAAACTTGAGGCAACCGAACTCTTTTCCCCTATAGCCGATAAGCCGATGGGATTTGAAAACGGCACCCCGATCGCTGAGCATTATAATGACTGCTCCCGACAGAAGGAGCGGCGACAGAAGAAATAAAAGAGATGCCGCAATGACAAAGTCTAACGCGCGCTTCAAAATTCTGCTGATTGTATGGGATTTTGACGAATTGAAGGGACGCCCTTCCTTCCGCACCCCGGTGCTACGCCGCCAAAGGTCAGCTGGGTTGATGCCCTGATTTTTTCCCGCCATCCGCGTCTCCGTTGGGCGAATCCCAGAAATACCATCCGAAGCTTGATTCAATACAAGTTTGACGTCTGTGACCGAGGTCATAATGGTGAATAAATTCTTTATTTCCCAAAGTTCTTCCTTTAAAGCTTTACGATACTGTTTGCTTTTTGGATATATAAACGAAATATTATTAATTAATGAAAGTGGACGATATTATTCTATAGATCCAATCTTTCGTTCAGTGATTGTCATAAATCGTATAAAAATCCGGTCTTAAAATAATCGATGAGTTAGAATTAAATTTGAATTATATTGTATATTTATGTGAGCATTAGTCACTAGTTGTATATAAATCAAGATGAATACTTTATATTATTATAATTTGACTATAAGAGATAGCGAGACTGGTGCATGCGCGGCGCGAATAGGCGAAGCGGTTACTTCAGGGCCTGCAGATATCATATACGGCGGCCGTGGTGATCTGGATCACGAGTTCCCGTTTTGCCGTTCGAGTGTTCGATAGTTTCGACGGGGTGAGGTGATTGGCTGCGCCGGGGACGCCATCGACATGTTCGCCTGCGTCCAGCGCGGAATGGTGAGCGCAAGCACGCCGCTTGCCGATGGACAGGAGTTCATCGTGGAGATGATCCCAAAAGGCGGCTTGATCGGCGAATTGAAGGTGTTGCGCAAGCAATCCCTCAGCCTGGAATATCGCGCCTCATCGGACTGCGAACTGCATTACTTCGATGGTCGTTTGCTGCGGGATTTGTGTGCGAACGATCCGCAATTTCAGGTGAAGCTCCTGTCGAAGGCGCTGGCGCGTGTTTCCGAACTCGAACTGCGGATCATTTGCAACGCTGGATCGAACCTGAGGCAGAGATTGGCCCGGACGCTGCTGCGCCTTTCTGCCGTGTACAAAGTGGATGCACAACATAGCGGCGATGAGCTGATCATCTCCCAACATGACCTGGCGGCGACGCTGCCGGCGTCGCGCGAAAAGGTCAATCAATGCCTGCGGCGTTTGCGCGAAAGCAAAGTGGTCGACGGCATGCAGGGCAAAGTCCGTATTCTCAATCGGAAGGCGCTGGAAGCCTACGCCGATGGTGTGGCGTCCATTGCTTGAGGGCGCCTCGACGAATGCGGCAGCGAAAGCCTCGACAAAACCCGCCTCGGCGGGGCTTGTGTTTGACGGCGGTTGAAGCGGCTTCCCGATAATAGTGGTTAGACGTCGCTTTCGGAGGCATTCTTCCAGTATTTCCATCCTTCACCCTGAATAAGCCCGTGATCGGAGAGATCCTTCCAGCTGCGGTAGGTGCCCGTATCGTCGTAGACGAAATCATCCTTGTCCTTGCTCGAGGAATATACCGCATATTCCTCCGTGTGCTGGGAGCGGTGCGCGGCATCGGCAACCTTGTGAACGAAGGTCGACAGGAATTTGAAATGCAGAAGGGCGCCGGATACGCCGAGCGCTCCGCGCATGTCGCCCAAATTCAGGGAGAGCGGCCAGACCTGGTGCGATGATTTGAGAAAAAGACGTTCACCTTCGATATAGACGAGAGGGATCTTGTTGAGCGCGGGACCATCCCAGAGCCGGTCATGGAAATAGACCCGGCCGCGGACGCCGCCCTTGATCCATATCGTCCAGTTGCGTTCGTCGAAATGCGCGACATAGCCGGACCGGTCGAAGAGATTGCAGACCTCGAGCGGATTGCGGCCGGGTTCGCATATGTTTTCGAGAACGGGATGCCGGCTGTACATGTCGATCATCACCGAGCGCAGCGAATGACCGCCGGTGGAATCGATATAGGCGGTCAGTTGATCGATCGGTCGTGTGTCGCAATGCGGATAAACCAGGAACTCATCGGCGTCGACATAGAGGACCCATTTCTGCTGGCAGTGCCGGTTGATGACTTCGTTGATCCAGTCGTTTCCAAATCTCGCCGCCTTGTAGGATCCGTGAGCAGAAAGAAGGGAGACATCGTCGAAGCCGGACAGCAATTCGGCTGTGCCGTCTGTCGAGCCGTTGTCGATGCAGATGAAGTGCTCGAAGCCGAGATCGCGATAATACTGGAGGAAAAATGCCAGCCGGTGCCCTTCGTCGCGCATGACGCAAATGACGACGTGACGCGCCTGCTTGAGCCCGTTGCGCAGCAGGTCGTAGCGAACCTGCCGAGCCTTGAGCGAGCGGCGCAGGCGGGCTTTTGCGTAATGCGAGATACTGGTGGCGGAAGCCCTATAACTCATATTCTGTCCTGACCATTATCCATCCTGCAATGAATAGATGAATAGTTGCGCGTCCGCCTGCAACCCAAGGGTCGACCGCGATGCCGAGATCAGTCCCGCGGCTATTCACCCCCAGGCGGACCTCAATGCATCACACGGCGTAATCGCCAACCAGCAGGCTCTGGACCCGCGGATTGGGTCCGTTCGCCTCGATTGCGTGTTTGATGCGCGCCCGCATCGACCGGTACTTATACAGGGCCTTACGATCGAAGCTTATCCCGCGATACAGCGAGTTATAAATCGGATGTGCTTTGCGCAAGTCGACATAGACTTGGCTTTCCCGATCGGTCCAGGGAAAGAAGGTGCCATGCCAAGGCTTCGGATGCGCCATATAATGGACGATCGACAGGGCGGACATGTTGACCAGATGAAGGAACTGTTTAGGAAAGTTCCAGCGGTTCGATACGAGGATGAGCGATGACCCGCAGACATAATTCAATGCGCCCTGATCATGTTTGCCCTCGCAGGCCTCGGGATTTCTAGCAAAAAGCTCAAGCGCCTCCTGCCCGATCCAGCCTTTGCGGTGGAATTTCAAGACCCCCGCGTTGAAATAGTGGCTGTTCTTTCCGGTGTCGAGGAAGTCATGGATCGCCGTGTAATCGCGCGCCGCAAAAAACCTGCCCTCGGGCACAACCGCATTTTCGAGCCCGCCGAGATCGCTGACTATCTGCGTGTCGCCATCGAGGTAGATGATCTGGGTATAGTTGGCAGGCAGGATCTCGCACAGGACCAGCTTGGCCATGGTGCTGACGCTGATACGTCCCTGGAAGTGCGATCCATCGAGCTTGCCGAGCGAGTCCTGCAGCGCTTCGGTCGCATCGATCAAGTCGACCCCGCTCGTAGCCAGTAGGGCTTTGAGTTCGTCGAAATTATCGAGATGTTCCGACATGAGGACACAGACATCGGTCGCGGGGCTCGCGAATTTGCGAGCCTGCAGCGCTGAGAGAATTGTCGGAAATGAATATTCGACATCCGTGACGTAGACGACGCACTGATTGTTCATGTCTTCACCTTTCCGATCGTTTTTAACAGCACAGAATCGCTGTCGCCCTCCAAGTCGAGGGAACAGTTGTTGATTGAGCGGAAGGGGCTGTCGTATGAAAGCCCGGTCCGGTATATATTGCCGCGACACAGCCTCGGTCGTTGGCTGGTCGGCGTCCGGCTGCTGGCGGTTTTCGTGTGTTTCATTGTTGAGATATTCACCATGAAGAATGCCCTGCCTGCGACGACGCTGCGTTTGGATATCTTCTCCCCCGGCACGACAATGGGGGCCGGGGCGCATGTCGGGCCGCAGCGAGAAAAGGTATTTGAATGCTGATTACCGCGCTCATCGCCGCCGTGATTTCGATAGCTGCCGGTGCTTGCATCCGCGCTTGGGCTTTCGCAATCTTCGCATTGCTTGTGGCAATCGGCTTCGGCGGCGTGGCCTTCGTGGATGAGTCCTCCAGTGTAGCGGCGATCGGATCCGGTATCGCGATCCTCGTGCTGATGGAGATTGGCTATCTGTCGGGCGTCTTCCTGTCGGGTGTCCTGCGGCGCAATGCCAGACTGCGGCAGAGCAATTCCCCCGACAGTGTCTCTGCCGCCAGCGAGCGTCAGCAGAGCTGATATTGGGACGGAAGCAGCGGCATATCCCTCCCTGGATCGTGGTTTGGGATCGCTTGCGAACGGCAGCCTGATTTCACCGGGAATCCCTGGAGGGTGCGGCGTCGCCGAGCGGCCCCGAACCTGTGTTCGCCCGTGTCCGGCTGCGCCAGGCCGCCATTCGGCGCAATCGCGAAAGTCCCGAGCGGGCGTCATGGCGTTAAAAACATCGGCGCTCTCAAAGGAGATGCCGATGCCTCTATAGGACGCCGGTTCGCAGGCGATGAGGGCGCCCGATGCCGCGGCACATAAGCTTCGGCCAGGCAGCCCGCGGCCAGCCCCGCCGAAGTGCTGAACAGTAAGCCGAGATCCGTGCCGCTTCCTGATATCGCTGCGGAGCCGATCTGTGCGATGGATGCCATTACGGCGGCGGTTCCGATCGCGTGGGTTTGCCGGTCGCCGGATTTGTGCCGGCCGGCTGCCCTCATCAGACTGTACACGAAGACGGCGAACAGCGCGGTGCCGGTCAATCCGACATTGGACAGCAACGCCGCGATGAAGCTGGAAGCTCGAACCGTGCCCAGTCCGGCGCCGAAAGTGGCGGTATCGACAAATGCGATCAATGCCAGGGTGTTCCAGGCGGTGCGCTCTTCGCCGGACTGCGATTGCAGTTTGTCCGATACGGTGGTGGTCAGGAGACCGGCGATGGAATTCCACGCATCGGGGACAAGGCTGAGCGCGGTGATGGCGCAGGGGATGAAAAACAGCGTGATCGCAAGGAAAGTCACGTGCGGGGTCGTGGCGGAACCGCCGATCAGTCGTTTCAGGCAGAACAACACGAACATGCAGACAAGAAAGACGCCCGCGACATAGGCGGTTGTCGAGGTGCAGAGCACGATGGTCGGGCCGATCAGAAGAGTTGCCAACCCAGTCATGCGGCTTTGGACGCGCTCCAGCCATAACATGAGTGTGAAGGCGAAATAGGCCAATGCAACGGCGCCATAAGCACTTGCTTCGGGAAAGGGGCCGACGATGCGCTTGAAACCGTGGATAGTCTCGGCCGTGTGCATCGTATAATTCGCATTCCTGATGATATCGAGCAGCTGGGCCTGGCCGATCTGGAACGTTGCGAGGTCGATCAGCGCGAAGGCAAAACACGCTATCGATGCGACGATCAGCTGCCGCGCGATGAACCGGCCATATCCCAACCGGGCAAGTCCGGCGACGACGGCGAAGCAGGCGAGGTCGCCGAGAAGATAGACGGACTGGCTGATATTGGATGAACCCGGAGCCAGTGGAGCCGCTACCGTCGACATCATCCCCGAGGGGTCTCTGGCGGAGGAGTAAACGAGGGTCGCGCCGGCAAAAATACGGGGCAGGAAGAAGGACGACACCACGGAGAACAGGATGTAGCAGGCAAACCAGAAGCCGGGGCCGGGATAGGCGATGCTGGCGAGCGTCGCTTGCATCTGAACCGGGCGCAGCAAGACCGTCATGACCAGAAAGAGCACCAGAAGATGGCTCGGCTGGATGCTGCTGCCGCCGAGCGCCGGCAACTGCAGAGCCGCTGCGGCACCGAGCAGCGTCGAAAGGCAAAGGGCGGTGACGGCAAAACGCGCGCCGTTCAGCATGCTGAGCGCGCCAAGCAGCAGAACCACGAAACCGATCGGATCTATCGACATGCTTCAGATCCCAAGCAGAAGAATGAGCGGCCGAGGCCTGGCATTTGCCGAAAAGTCGCATCCAGCTTTCGGCAGGATGTGCGAGGCGAAAGCCCGCCGGCTGTCGTCGATGATCACAATCGCCTCCTAATTCGATCCGGTCTGGGATATCCAGCCGGGAGCGGAGCGATTGTCTCGGGCCACATCGGATGACGGGACCGTCAAGCTCTGTTTCTGCGGTGCTGTCTGCGGCGATGAGGATGGCGCTTGAGGGGCCGTGTCCAGACCGACCTCGACGAGGTCATGCGGTAGCAATGCGGTTTGCTCGTCCGCCACGATGTCGTGGGAGGTTCCGTCATCATTGCGACGCACGATCCTGTAGTTCTTTTTTGCCCGGCCGAGCCCCGGCGCGTCCGTGTTGATCTGGGCGAGCTGAGCGTCGTAGCCGGCCTGTTCGCCGAGGAGCTGGGCTACCTGGATATCGATCGCCGCCCTGCCGATCGCGAGATTGACCTGGTTCAGCAGGTCTTGGTTTTCGCTGTTCTGCCTGTTGACGATGTTGATCTTGGAACGGTCGGCTTCGCTGAGGCCTTGGCGAGCCGTGGTCAGGGCGACTTCGAGATCGATCAAGGTGCCTTGCGCATCCGCCACCCAGCGGTCGACAGAGACCTGGCGGGAATTGCTGACGAGGCCTTTGCTCACCAGGCTGTTGACATTGTCCAGTTCCTTCTGGGCAAGGTCGATCTGCCGTTTTTGCGAACTGATCTTGGCCGTGAGCGATTCGACCTGTTGGCCATAGAGGCGGGTCAGGTCATTCGCCGCTTCGATCCGGCTGTCGATATCGACGCGCCGCAACCGCATTAGGTTCAATTCCTGTGCCTTCAACTTGTCGACGTCGGGCGTTCCCACCAGTTCGTCGGGGATCTCGAAACTCTGTTGGCCGGCGATCTCGGCGCGCAGCCGCGCCTGTCGCATCAGGAGATCGCGCCGGTTGATAACGGCCGTCCGGTAGGCGCCGGCAGCCTGGATCCGGTCGCGCTCGAAATAGGTGTTGTCCTCGCGTTCTCTGAGGAAGCCGCCGGCGATGCTGACGGCCTTCATCACCGTCATGTTGGGTTCAAACGGATAGCGGCCGGGGGTTTGCACGGTTCCGGTCACGAAAATCGGTGCGTGCTCGGCAATCTCCAGGGCGATATACGGCTTGCCCGGAAGTGCGGATTTTTCGGCCAGCGCGCTGGCAATGGCATCGGCAAGCTGCTCGGTCGTCTTTCCATTCGCCTGCAGGTGGCCAGCGATCGGGATCGACAGGTTGCCGGCATCGTCGATGGTATAGACGCCATCGAGGGCCTCCCAGCTGGCATAGCGGGAATCCGACGACCGCCATTCGACGACGCGCAGCCTGACCTTGTCTTCCGGCACGAGAGTGAATGTTTGCGCATGGGCGACGCTCCAGCCGGTCAGGCAGGCGAATGGCAGCAAGGCGAGTGTCGCGGAAACGAGTCGATGGAACAGGGATGCTAGCTGCATTGGTCTATCTCCGCTCCGTTGCGATCGACGGTGAAGGCATTTCGTGCGGCGAGGAAGTGCCGAATTCGAGAATGCGGGACGGAGAGGCACGACCGACGACAAGATCGGTCAGCGCCAGCAAATTGCCGTTCAAACGTCCCCACCGATCGATCAGCCGGTCCTTCAACAGGATGCCCGACATATTAGCCAGGATATTGCGGCCGATCTGCGCGATTGCACGGCCTTTCGACATCGTGCCCTTGCGGATCAGGTAGACAGGATTGGCGACCTGCGAATAGCCGAGCCTTCGGCCGGGCTGGCGTCCGGATCTGACGCCGAGATGCACGCCGCGGGCGCCTTCGACATAGACGGACCGGCCGTGGCGGGCGACGGACCTGCTGAAATCGACATCTTCGAGCCAGCCGTAAAGCGGCAACTGCTCGTCGAAGGTCAGGGCGTGCTCGACGACGGGCGCAAGGCGAACCGCCATGTTGCATCCATAGGCGTTATAGACATCCGCCACGTGCTCGGCGCCTTCGCCTGCCGTATAGAGAACCTCCAAGGCCTTCGCCATGCTGAGGCCCCCGTCGAGCACGCCGTCGGCCAGCACCTCGCCGGTGGCGATTGCCACGTCCGGCTTTGTTGCAAAGACGGCCGCCATGCGCGATAGGAAAGTCGCGGCGGGAATGAAGTCGTCATCGAGGAAGATCAGAACGTCCGTATCAGCCGCGGCGGCCTGGATGATCCTATTGCGCTGGGCGGTCAGGCCGCGGCTGCCGACGATGACGTCCACGTCGCGGCGGTCGGCAAGCCCGGCCGCATCCTCGATGACGGGCACGCAGACGATGAGCCGTTCCGCCTGGTCCGGCAGGCCGGTGAGATAATCGATGGTCTCCCGCAATATCGAAGGGCGACCCGCCGAGGCGATCCCCAAGGCAATTCGCAATGGACGGCCCTGTCCTGCTGTTCCTGTCGAAGGGGAGATCATGACTCTATTCTCTTCGGTGCATGGTTGATGACCGCGCCGAGGATCTCGGCGCCGACATTGCGCATGGTCTCGATAACGCGCACGGTATCGTCGATCGAAGTACGCCCATGCGAGGTGACGACGAGGACGCCATCCAGCTCCGGCGCGATCGCATTGGCGTCGGGGGAAGTCGAGAAGGCGGAAATATCGACGAATATGGCGTCGAATTCCTTTTTCAGGTCGGCGAAGCTCAACTGCGTGCGGCGGGAACTTAGACGAACGGCCGGCGTCACGGCTTCTACCTTCCCGAGTGGAAGGAATTTCAGGGTCGGGGTGAGGGGCAACGCCGCCGTCTGGATCAGTTCGCCATTGTCGAGAACATCGACGAGACCTTTGGAACTATGAGGCGCGATCAATTTGCTGAGCGAGGAATTCTGCGCTGCCGCATCGATGAGCAGCGTCTGCGCCCCTGACTTCGACGACAGCACCGCCAGTTGGCATGCAATGGTCGATGTCCCGCTGCCCGTATCGACGGCGACGATTCCGATGACGACGCGGCGTTTGCGCCGAAGGCCGACGACGGTTGCGCTCAATTCCGCCATGCCGGGAATAACTGGATAGGCGGCCGTATTCATGCTGCCCGCGTCGGCGGCGAGGACGCCGGCTGAGTGCCCATTCCGGTTCTGCTTCGATCTTGCCAGCACGGTGACGATGGGCACTCCGCCGGCATCCGCGATCTGCTGAGGACGGACGATCCGGCGGTCGCTGGCGTGCCTTACCATGGCGAGCGCCAGGCCGACGCCAAGGCCGACCGCCCCGGCAAAGGCAAAGATGAGCGTGCTGCGCGGCCTCGCCTTTGAAAGAGGTAGCGTGGCCCGTGAGACGATCGTGGCGTCGGATACGGGGTAGGTTATGCGCTGCTTGGCTTCGGTAAGCTGGGTCAGCGTGCTTTCATAAAGGGCGCGGCGGGCATCGGTCGCGCTCTGCAGCTCCGCAAGCTTGAACTGGTCGCGCGGGTTGCTGTTGAATGTGTTCAGGGCGCTGGAGGCATCGGCGAGCCCACGCTGTTGCTCCCTCACGAATTTCTCCAGCCAGTCGCTGTATTGGCGGGAGGAATCGGCCTTCATTGCGATATTCTTCTGGATATATTGCCTGGCGAGCGTATCAGCGATGGCGACGGCCTTCTGAGGGGTCGACGCTGCAGCTGATATCTCGATGATCGTGGAATTCCCGATCCGGCGTAAGGCCATCATGTTCTGTAGGGTGGCGATTGCCAGGTCGTGGAGCTGTTCCTGCTCCGTCCGCGGTCTGGATGGGGTATCACTCGCTCTCATGCCTGCCGCTTCCTGCCCCGTATCCATTTGAGCAGAAATTCTCAGAAGCCAGTCCTTCGACTTGTCCAGAAGCGAAGGTTTCCAATCGACAAAGTCGGGATCGCTATCAAGGTCGAGCGCTCTTACCGTTCCGTCGACGACATCGCTTGATCTGGCAATCTCCAGCTGCCCTTCGATGAATGCATCTTCCGCGAAGGCTCTTTGAGCTTCGGAGCTGTTCACCTGGGGGAAGATGACAAGTTGCGTGCTGGCAACATAAGTCGGCGCGGCGGTGAGAAGGTAGCTGCCGGCGATAACAAGGAAGGCAAAGGTCGTGGCCAGGATCCATAGCCAGCGCATTTTAAGAAAAAACAGCATGTCCCGCAGGGTCAGCGGCGAGTTCCCGCCAGCGGCTGCGGCGGCAGGCAGGGATATCGGGGAAACACCGCTGAAGATTGTGCTTGAGGTCATGTCGTCCTAATCCAAACTGGCGAGATTACGGAGTTACGAGATACTGGCAGCCTGGAGGGGACGAAGGGGGCGTGTCTTCCGACGGACATGTTCGGCAGCTTTCTCCTTCGATACTCAGTACGAGCCACGCTGCGAAAACAGAGCTGGGATCGTCTTGGCGATGATGATCAAGTCCCGGCCGAGCGACCAGTTATTGAGGTAGTGAACGTCGAGGGAAACCCGGTGTTCATAGCTGACATCGTTGCGCCCGCTGGTCTGCCAGTGACCGGTCAGTCCAGGACGGACGGCCATGTAGGCCCAGATGTGCTCGCCGTAGCGCGGCAATTCTTCGGCGGTGATCGGCCGCGGTCCGACCAGGCTCATTTCGCCACGCAGCACATTGAACAACTGGGGGAGCTCGTCGAGGCTCGACCGTCGCAGAATGTCGCCGACGGCGGTGATCCTCGGATCATCCTTCAGCTTGCGCGTCGCTTCCCATTCGCTGCGCGCAGCCGCGCTGTTTTGCAGCAATTCGGACAGCTGCGCGCTCGCATCGGTCTTCATCGTGCGAAACTTGAGGCATCCGAACGGCGCTCCGCCGAAGCCGATGCGCGTATGGGAATAGAAGACTGGGCCGCGGTCGGAGAATTTCACGATCATTGCGACGAGCAGCAGAAGCGGGGAAAGCAGGACCAGGGCGGTGATCGCCAACTGAAGGTCGAGTGCGCGCTTGACCGATCTGCCCGCTGTACGAGGCCGGGACGCATAGAGGTCGCCGTCTTTCGCAGACCGTTCGACACGCGACCATGCCTCGAAACTATGTGCATCCCATGCCATTGGGGGTCTCCAAAAACTTTCCGATTAACAACCGTTCGAAATTTGCTGCGCCGCACTCTTGTTGTCTGTTACCAAAGTCATAATCCTTAATAAATACTTTATGCTAGGAAACCGCAGAAGAGAGACCCGATCGTGGCGTCTGGCAAACTATTTTGATTCTAAATCAGGATATAAACTACCAAATCGTGGTTATGGCGCGTAGATACATCTATATTTGTGATATCGTCATTCGGATTAATGGTATTTTTTAATCATCAAGACTTGTCGATGAGCGTAAATTTCAATCAGATGCGCTTTATTTGATCTTCTCGAGGTTCTTAACGCGATATATTGATGTATTTTTGTTTTTTCGACTAATTGTAATCTCAATATGTACGTTGATTATTGGAGATGTAATTTGACTTGGATATTAAGGTAATATAAATGGTGCGGTGCAGCATTTTTGTCGTTATTCGAGTATTGGAGTTATGCGCATGGACGGGGTGACACACGCATCAGATCGCAGGGCCGGCATCGGTAAGCCGACGATATCGGCCAGCGGCGGCAGTCATCTCGGCAGCCGCATCGTGCTTGACGATGAATTTCTTTCCTGCCGGTCGAGCGTCCGGCGTTTCCGGCGCGGCGAGGTCATTGCCGGGGCCGGCGTCCTTATCGATATGTTCGCGCGCGTGCATTCCGGGGTGGTTAACGCAAGTACGATGCTGCCCGACGGCAGGGAATTCATTGTCGAGATCATTCCGAAATCAGGCCTGATCGGCGAGCTCGAGGTTCTGCGCAGGCAGACGGTAAGCCTCGAATACCGAGCCGGCTCCAACTGCGAGCTGCATTTCTTCGAAGGTCGCCTGTTGCGCGACAAATACGCCAGTGATGCCTCCTTCCGCGAAAAGGTTTTTTCCAGGGCGCTGGCGCGTATTTCGGAGCTTGAACTCCGGATCATTTCGAATGCGGCGTCGAGCCTGCAGTCGAGGCTAGCCAGCACACTGCTGAGGCTTTCGGCTGTTTATGGAAAAGACGTTGTAAACAGCGGGGACGAACTGATCATCTCCCAAAATGACCTGGCCGCGACGCTGCCGGCGTCGCGCGAGAAGGTCAATCAATCCCTTCGGCGCCTGCGGGAAGGCAAGATCATCGACGGGGGGCAGGGCAAGATCCGCATTCTCAACCGCAAGGCGCTTGAAGCCTGTGCCAACGGCGCGGTTTTGGTGAAGTAATGCGCCCGTCGCTTTCCGAGGGCCTTCGATCCACCGCAAGCATTGGCCGCCTTCCCGGCCCACGCACGGCAAAGATCGATCGCGTGGTCGTGATTGACGACTATTCGGTGGCCAAAGGCGGTGCGACAGCCCTGGCGGTACTGTCTGCCAAGCTTTTTCGCGGGCTCGACATCCCGGTGACCTATATCAGCGGGGATGATGCGGCCAATGCGGAGCTTGTCGCGCTCGGGATCTCGATGTTCGGGCTGAACAGCCGCGACCTGCTCAGCGCCGAGCGTGCGAAGGCATTCGTCACCGGCATTCACAACGGCGCTGCCGTCCGCATGGCGGCGAACTGGATTGCCGAAAAAGATACCGTCAACACCGTCTACCATGTGCATGGCTGGCACCAGATCCTGTCTCCCGCGATTTTCAAGGCACTGGCGCCGGTCGCCGGACGGTGCGTGGTTCACGCTCATGATTTCTTCACGGCCTGCCCCAATGGCGCCTTCTTCGACTATCAGTCGCAGGAAATCTGCCTACGACGCCCGCTTGGCGGAGGCTGCATTGCGACGGCTTGCGACAAGAGAAGTTATTCGCACAAATTGTGGCGGGTTGCCCGCGGCTCGAATATCCTTCGGCTGCTGAAGGGTCAGGCTGAATTCGGCCGGATCATCCTGCTGCATGAGAAGATGGCGAGTTTTCTGGTCGGCGCCGGCTATCGGCCAGAACGGCTGACGACGATCCGCAATCCCGTCGCTCCACTCTCCATCAACCGCATCGAAGCGGAAGCCAACGACGAGTTCGTGTTCATCGGACGGCTGGACGAGGAGAAAGGCGTTGAGGACGCCGTCGCCGCCACGCGCCGAGCCGGTGTCAGGCTCTGCGTGATCGGCGACGGGCCGCTGATGCCGCGGGTCGCAGCGTCGGGAGATCATGTCAGGGCAGTCGGCTGGCAGTCGCATGCGGAGATAGGGCCGATCATCCGCAAGGCGCGTGCGCTGTTGATGCCCTCGCGCTATCCCGAGCCGTTCGGTCTCGTCGCTATCGAAGCGGCAAGAAGCGGTCTGCCCGTCATCATGTCGCGGAGCGCCTTTCTCGCCGAAGAAATGGAAAGAGCCGGCATGGCACTTGCCTGCGACACCGCCGATGAAAGTGCCTTTGCCGATACTTTGACGCGGTTCAGTCAAATGCCCGCGCAAGAGGTCCGCGCCATGAGCGAGCTGGCCTTCCGGCTGTCGCCGGATCTCGCCACGACACACGAGGAATGGCGCGATGCGCTTCTTGCCGAATATTACAGCCTGATTTCGACGAATGCGGTTTCCGAGCCGGCAGACGGTGTGGCGATACAAGGAGTATTCAGTTGACCCTTAAAGCGGCGACCTCCCTTCCCGACGCGAGGCTGTTTTTGACCGATGCGCCTGTTATGGCGAAAAGACGCGTCACCGAGGCCGGAACCTCAAAAGAGAGCGGGCAACTTCGTGTCGCCATCGTACATTACTGGCTCGTTTCGATGCGCGGCGGCGAGAAGGTTCTGGAAGAGCTGTGCCGGATGTTCCCGCAGGCCGACATCTTCACCCTCGTCTGCAACCGGGATCGCATCAGCGATTTTCTGAAGACGCGCAACATTCGCACGTCCTTCCTGCAGAAGATCCCCGGCGCTCAGCGACACTACACCAAGATGCTGCCGCTGATGCCCTTTGCGCTTGAGCAGTTCGATCTGCAGGATTACGACCTTGTGCTGTCGAGCGAATCCGGCCCCGCCAAAGGCATCATCACACGCGCCGACGCCCTCCATGTCTGCTACTGCCATTCGCCGATGCGCTACATCTGGGATCAGTTCCATGTCTATCGCCATGGCCTGCCCTGGGTGGGACGTGCCCTGATGTCAATTACCGCGCCCGTGCTGCGCGCCTGGGACGTGACGACGTCCTCACGCGTCGATGTGTTCGTCGCCAACTCCGAATATGTCGCAAGCCGCATCCGACGGTTCTACGATCGGGACGCCGTCGTTATCCATCCGCCGGTTGCGACCGACGATTTTGCCGTGGGCAAGGGGAAAGGCGAATTCTACCTCTATGCGGGACAGCTAACCACCTACAAGCGGCCGGATATCGCCGTGCGCGCCTGCACCGAGGCCGGCCGGAAACTGGTGGTGATCGGCGAGGGCGAACAACTCCCTTACCTGAAGTCGATCGCCGGGCCGACCGTTCAGTTTCTCGGCCATCAGCCTTTCAACGTGCTGCGCGATCACCTGTCGCGATGCAGGGCCTTGTTGTTTCCGGGCACGGAGGATTTCGGCATCCTGCCGGTTGAAGCGATGGCATCAGGGCGGCCGGTTTTGGCCTTCGATGCGGGCGGCGCCCGGGAAACCGTATCCGCGCCGCAGGTCGGCTTTCGCTTCGCTGAGCAGACGACGGAAGCCCTTTTGGAAACGATGGCAGCATTCGAAGAGGTCGAGGACGATATCGATCCGCATGCAATCCGCGCGCATTCGCTGAAATTCTCCTCGGCCGTATTCCGCGATCGCCTGTCCGGTCTCATTGAGCAACAACTGTCCAGCCACAGAGACGGAGCAGCCGGCGTCTTCAGAAGACGGCCGGGTTGAGGGGGAAAGAACGCAGCAGCCCGCCTTGCAGCCCCGACCGCCGTCTCAACCCCTCGACGAGAAATAGATAAACCGATCATGTCAAGCGTATCTCAGAGGACGGCGACCGCGAGCATCTGGACGATCAGTGGAAAATTCCTCGCGCGGATGCTCGATTTCGTCAGCCTCCTTGTCCTGGCAAGGCTGCTGAGTCCTGCGGATTTCGGCCTGGTCGCCATCGCGACGTCGGTCCTGGTTATCGTCGAGGCAATCCTGGACCTGCCGTTGACCCAGGCGCTGATGCGTCAATCGTCGCCTTCGGACGAGATGTTCGCCACGGCCTTCACCCTCAGCCTGCTGAGAGGGCTGGCCATCAGCCTGCTGATGATGATCATCTCCTGGCCAATGGCGCTGGTCTACAACGATCCTCGGCTTTTCGCCCTTGTCGCCGTTCTCGCGATCGCGCCTGCGATGCGCAGCGTGGTCAGCCCGCGCATGGTTCTTTTCATGCAGCGGTTCGATTTCAAACGTGAGTTCGCGCTCGACCTCATCGCCAAGGGATCGACGTTGCTGTTCGGAGTGGGGGTAGCTGTGGCAACAGGCAGCTATTGGGGGCTGGCGATCGGAGCGGTCGCCGGCCCGACCGCGGCGATGATCACCTCCTATGTTCTTGCGCCGATGCGACCGACGTTCAGCCTTTCCGAATGGAAGCATTTTCAGGACATGATCAGCTGGAATACGGTGTCGCAGGTGTTGAGTTCGATCAACTGGCAACTGGACCGGCTGCTTCTGCCGCGTTTTACCGGCCTGTCGACGTTCGGCGCCTTCAGCGTCGCCGACAATATCGCCGGTATTCCGTATCAAACCTTCGTCGGACCGTTGCTGCGCCCGCTGATGGCGGCCTTCTCCACGGTCGAAGATCGCCGCAACCTGATCGCCGCCTATCTGAAGGCGACGAATGCGATCACCTTCGTCGCAGCACCCATTCTCATTGCACTTGCCCTTCTCGCCGAGCCGACCGTGCGCATCCTCGTCGGCGAGAAATGGGCATCGGCCGCGCCAATTCTGCAGTGGCTGTGCCTTGTCAGCCTGCTTGGTCTTCCGACAAACATGATGCCGCCATTGGCGATGGTCATGAACAATACCCGTTATGTCGCTCTCAGGATGTTTGTCGAGTTCGCCGTCAGGGTACCGGTCACCATTCTGGGCATCGGCTATTTTCAGGTGGCGGGGGCACTCGGCGCGCGGATCGTGGCAGTCCTCGTCGCCTATGGCGCATCGCTTGTCATCACACGGCGGCTGATCGGCGCAAGTTTTGCCACGCAACTGAATTCCTTTATCCGTCCGCTGGCCGCGAGCCTGCCGATGATCGCCTTCCTGCTCTGGGTGGGGCCGATGCTCGTCGCCATGCCTGTCGGCGTCACTCTTGTCGTCTGCGTCGCGCTTTGCGGCGGGGTGGCAGCGGGCATTTTCTGGGTTGGCGCGCTACTGCTGTGGCACATGGTCGGAAGGCCCGACGGCATTGAGGCCATCGTCGTTCAAAGGCTGATGCCGCGACGGAACGAGGTTCTCACCTCATGATCGGGGCAAATGCCCCCGACGATTTGGTTGAAGCGTTTTCAAGGGAATAACAATGCGTTACGGGATATCTGCCAAGTGGCTCGGTCTGCTCGTCGTACTCGGTCTAGGCGCGCTGCCCGGCCAGCCCAGCGTGGCCCAGGAACCGCTCAATATTGATGCATACCAGCTGACATTCGACGAGAGTTTCGACAGCCTCGACGTTTCGCCCTGGGGAGAGAAAAGCTCCCGCTGGATCGCTCATACGCCCTGGAACGGCGATTTCGGTGATGCCCGTTTCACTGATCCGGCTCCCGGCTTTCCGTTTACCACCGATCAGGGAATTCTGAAGATCGAAGCACGCAAGGAGGCCGATGGCACCTGGCGTTCAGGCTTGCTGTCGTCAGTGAACCCGAAGGGCGAAGGTTTCTCGCAGCAGTTCGGCTATTTCGAAGCACGGATGAAGCTGCCGCCGGGCAAGGGCGTCTGGCCGGCCTTCTGGCTCATCGGGCTCGACCGGTCGAAATACACAGCCGAGATCGACGTGCTGGAATATTACGGCCGCGCGCCTTACGAATTCAGCATGGGTTTTCATATCTGGCGTCAGAGCCAAGGCGGCCAGAACTCGACCGGCGGCTATTGGAAAACGGTCGAGGACGGAATTCTAAACAGCGAGTATCATACCTACGGCGTCGATATCCAAGCCGACAGGACGACCTTCTATTTGGATCGGCAATACCTTTGGAGCTTCGAAACCCCGAAGGAGTTCCACATGCCGTTCTATCCGCTGGTCAATCTGGCGCTCGGCTCGGGATGGCCGATCGATGAAACGCCGAATCCTTCCATTCTGCTCGTCGACTATATCCATGTTTACAAGCGAAAGCCCGCCGACGCGGCGAATTGAACGAGGAGCTCAGGGTGCCATGGTCGGCCTATTGCTCCTTGAGGCAGCTGAGACCGGTTTCCAGGTCGAAGAGATGCATCGCCTCCTCGTCGAAGAAGAGGGTGAGCGTTTCGTCGTCGCGGATCGGCGTGCGCGGCGGTAGGCAAGCCATCAGCCGCTGATTTCCGGCAAGGGCGGTGACGACGAGTTCTGGGCCGGTCAGCTCGGCGACCTCCAGGGTTGCCTTGAGCGACGGGCCGGCTCCGTCCGTGCGAAGGACCTCGGGGCGGATGCCGAGGACGAGTTCGCGGCCATTGACGGCGGCTTGGGCGAAGCGGGTCGGTAGGGGCAGGCTGGCATCAGAACCTGCAATCGCCAGCCGGCCATCGCGCACTGTCGCCTTCAGCAGGTTCATCGGCGGAGCGCCGACGAAGGTGGCAACATAGAGTGTTGCCGGATGGTTGTAGATTTCCTCAGGCGTGCCCAGCTGCTCGATACGGCCGTCGCGCATGACGGCGATGCGGCTTGCAAGGGTCATCGCCTCGATTTGATCATGGGTTACATAGACGACCGTGGTCTTCAGCATCTGATGCAGCCGCTTGATCTCAGTGCGCATCTCCATGCGCAGCTTGGCGTCGAGATTGGAGAGCGGCTCGTCGAAGAGAAACACTTCCGGCTTACGCACCAGCGCCCGGCCGATCGCGACGCGCTGGCGCTGGCCGCCGGAGAGCTGGCTCGGTTTGCGGTCGAGAAGGTTTTCGATCTGCAGGAGTTTCGCGGCATCGCGCACGGCCTTGTCGCGCTCGGGCGCCGGCACCTTGCGCATTTCCAGGCCGAAGCCGATGTTCCGGTGCACCGTCAGATTGGGATAGAGCGCATAGGATTGAAACACCATGGCGATGTCGCGGTCTTTCGGGTGCACGCCAAGCACCGAGCGCCCGCCGATCCTGACATCGCCGCTCGTCGCCTCGGCAAGGCCGGCAATGATGTTAAGCAGCGTGGACTTGCCGCAGCCGGAGGAGCCGAGCAGCACGAGGAACTCGCCGCTTTCCAGCGAGATGTCGATGCCCTTCAGCGTCTCCACCTCGCCATAGGTCTTGCGGATGTTTTGGATGTCGAGCGCGCTCATGACATGGGCTCCTGAGGAGACGATGGCTCGCCATAGCTGCGGGGAAGGGTGGAAATGGCGCGCGAGGCGACCTGTGTCCCAGCCGCCAGGCAGGAGGCCAGCGGCTTGCCATCTGCCAATGCCGCCAGGAAGCCGGCGTTGAAGACATCGCCGGCGCCGATCGTATCGACGACCTTGACGAGGGGCGCGGCCGCAGACGCCGGCAGACCATCCGCCCCGATGGCGATGGCGCCGTCCGGGCCGCGCTTGACGACGACGATCGCGCCCTCCGGCATATGCGACCTGGCCTCACGGGCGGCTTCGACCGGATCGGCGATGCCGGCAAGCGTCGTCGTCTCGACCTCATTCAGCAGTGCAATGCCGCTGCGCGAAAGCCAGGCGCGGGCGGCCGCGCAATTTTCTTCGGTCCAGCCGTCGAGCGGCCAGCCGGTATCGAGTGCGACGGTGATGTCGTGGCCTTCGGCCCAGTCGAAGAAGGCGTCATATTCGCTCGCCAGGTCGTCGGTTAGAAAGCCGCCGCAGAGAAGCGCGTAACCGCCGCGCAGCCTTTCGCCGTCGATGACCGCGAAGACGTCGGCGAGGCTGAAGCGCGGCAGATGGCCGGTCGTCGTGAAGAAGGTGCGCTCGCCGTCCGGATGGGTGATGCCGACGGAAAGCGTCGTTCTCTCGGGGCGCACCGGCCACTTCTCGGAACGCCGGCCGAAGGCCTCGGCAAGCCAGCGGCCGAACTGGTCGCTGCCAATATTGGCGGCGATCTCGAATTCGATGCCGAGCGCCTGCCAGGCGAGTGCGGTGTTGCCAGCGGAGCCGCCGACGCGGAGCTCGTCATGATCGACGATGATTTCCGTGCCGGCCTTCGGCCAGGGGGTGGCCGGTCCGAGGATGAGATCGACATTGACGTTGCCGATGACTGCAAGCGGCCGCATTCATTCACTCCGGGTAATCTTGGTGGACCGGACCGGCGTTCCGGCATTCTCCACGCGGGTTTCGGCAAAAGCGATCATCAGCCGCTGGGCGACAGGCAGCATGGCGAAGATCGCGGCAAGGCCTGTCGCCGGGGCAAAACCGATCGTCACCGCCCCTGTGACCGGGGCTTCGTTCGAGGCGTCGAACAGGATGACGGGCGCGCCGGTCTCAACGGCGGACACCGCCATGGCGGTGACGAGGCCGGCCGTCTCGTCGAGGCCGCGGAACAGCACGACGCCGATCTCCGGTCCCAGCATCTCCATCGGGCCATGGCGCAGCTGGCCGCCTTCGAGGGAAAAACAGGGCCATCGCGAAAGCTCGGTCAACCCGAGGGCCAATGCCTCGGCGACACCCTGCAGGCGGCGGCCCGAGGTAACGACGGTCACGACGTTTTCGAGGGCGGAAAGGGCCGCTGAGATGTCATGGTTTTCGGGCGCCTGGAGGACGGCAAATGCGGCCGCCGGATCTTCGCCGAGGGCAGCAAGAATCGCCAGATGCAGGGCGAAGGTCACGGTCAGGCTGCGGGTGGCGGCAAAGGCAAGCTCGGTGCCGCCGCTGCCGACCAGCGATGGGGCGGTTCTGGCAAGGAAGGAGCTGGCTTCGAGCGTCAGGCCGAAGGTTTCCTCCGTGCCGCCGGTCTCGTCGAACCAGCGCAGGACCTCGGCGCTTTCGCCGGATTGTGAGGTGACAAAGATCGTCCTGCCGGCGATCGGCAGCGGCTGGCCGAGCTGTTCGGAAAGCGGCAGGGCGACGGCATCGATGCCGAGCGCACGGTAGAGCGGCTCGACGGCGCGGTTGACCGCATGCGAGCCGCCCATGCCGATCAAAAGCAGCCGGCCGGTCTTCTTCAGCGAGGCGGCGGCTCTTGCCGCCATCGGTGCCGCGGCTTCATAAGAGGCGATGGCATCGGCGTGCTGGCGCGCCATTTCGCGGTCGATCGCCGCAAGTCCGGCGGGCCGGTTTGTTTCTGTTGTCATGTTCACCCCTTGACGCCGCCGCTGGTGAGCCCTGAAATCAGGGCGCGTTGCATGACGAGACCGATCAGCACCGGGGGCAGGGCGGCGAGCACGCCTGCCGTGGCGATCAGTCCGTAATCGGAAACGCGCCCGCCCGCGAGATCGGCAATGGCGACCGTCAGTGTTTTGGCGCGCTGGTCGGAGGTGAAGAGCAGCGCATAGAAGAATTCATCCCAAGCCAGCAGGAAGGCAAAGAGGCTCGACGTCGCGACCACGGGGGCAGCGAGCGGCAGCGTGATGATCCTCAGCGTCTGGAACAGGCCGGCGCCGTCGATCATCGCGGCGGATTCGATCTCGCGCGGGATGGAATCGAAGCCCGATTTCATCAGCCAGGTGGTGAAGGGCGCCAGGATGGTGAGATAAACGAGGGCGAGGCCGAAGACGTTGTTCAGCATGCCGAGATGGGAGAGACCCATATAGAGCGGTACGGCGAGCGCCACCGGCGGCAGCATGTAGGTGGCGATCACCATCGACAGCGACCAGCCGACCGAAGGCGTGCGCGACACCGCCCAGCCGGCCGGAATGGCGAGCGCGATGGCGGCGATGGTCGCCATGCCGGCCACCTCGATGCTGTTGCGCAGCGACGACGTGAAAGCGGCGCCGGCGCTGTTTTCCAATGTCGACAGCAGGAGCTGGTATCGCGAGAAATCCGCCGTCTGCGGCCACCAGCGCAGCGGCTTTGCCGCAAGGTCGGCGGCCGGCGAGATGCTCATGATGAAGAGCCAGAGGATCGGCGCCAGGATGACGGCGGCAAGCAGCAGCGCGCAAAGATGAATGAAAGCGGAAAAGAGGGGGCTTTGACGTTCCATCAGGCGGCACTCCCCGCGGTCCTGCGCACCAGGGCGGCGTAGCCGACGGCGAGCAGCGTCACCAGAAGTGTGACGATCAAGGCCAGCGACGCGCCCGAACCTGCCCGCTGGAAGGAGAAGGCTTCCTGGTAGACGAGGATTGACAGCGTGCGGGTGCTGTTGGCCGGGCCGCCGCGGGTCATTACCCAGATGATGTCGAATACCTTGAAGGCTTCGATCGTGCGCAGCACAAGCGCCACCATCAGCGGGCCGGCGAGATAGGGCAGGATGACGAAGCGGAAACGGCCAAGCGCGCCGGCGCCGTCGACGAGCGAGGCCGCGGTGATATCGCGCGGCACGGCCTGGAGTGCGGCAAGCGCGATCAGCGCCACCAGCGGAAAATTCTTCCAGCAGTCGGCGACGATGAGGGAGGCGAGCGCCGTGCCGGGCTCGCCGAGCCAGGAGCGATAGGCATCGAGCAGGCCGAGCTGCGTCAGCGCAGCGTTGAGCGCACCGTATTCCGGATTGTAGATCAGCCGCCAGAGCGTGGCGTTGACCACCGTCGGCAGCGCCCAGGGCAGGATCATCAGGGCGCGCAGCGCGGTGCGGCCGCGGAACTGCTGGTTCAGCAGGAGTGCTGCAAGCACGCCGATCACCATTTCGGCGGCGACCGAGACGATCGCGAACCATGCGGTCGTGACCAAGGTGCGCTGGAAATTCGAGCCGGAGAGCATCTTCACGTAATTATCGATGCCGACGAAATTGCCCCCGGTGCCGACGAGCTTGGCATCGGTGAAGGAGAGGCCGACGGTATCGACCAGTGGCCAGCCGATGACTGAGATCATGACCACGAGAAGCGGCAGCATCAAAAGCCACGCGCGGGTTGTCAGCCATGTGCTTGACATCGAGGCGACCCTTCTTCATTCACAGGTTTGGGAGGCGGGCGGCGACAGGCGCCGCCCGGAGTTCATGCCGGGCTCAGAGGCCGCTGTTTTCCGCGGCCGACTTCAGCGCGTCCTCGGGCGTGGACTGGCCGAGCAGTGATTCCTGGATTGCCTGCTGCAACGCCGTCGAAAGCTCCTGATATTTCGGCGTCGTCGGGCGCGGATACATGGCGGCGAGGCCGACCTTCGCGGCCGAGATCAGTTCTTCCTGGCCCTTGGTAACGGCCGGGTCCGCGTAGGAGGAGGCCCAGATCGGCAGGCTGAGCTTGGCGTAAGCGTTCTGTGTCGCCTGCGAGGTCATGAAGGTGATGTATTTCCAGGCCTCGTCGGGATGCTGGCTGGCGGAGGTGATGCCGAGGCCCATCGAGCCGTTGACGGCCGAAGCCTCGCTCTTGCCGGCGACGCCCGGCGCCGGCACGACGCCGACCTTGCCCGCGACCTTGCTGTCCTTCGGATCGTTGGCCATGTTGTACATGTAGGTCCAGTTGAGCGCGAAGGCGGCATCGCCGTTCTGGAAGACCTTGCGGACGTCCTCTTCCAGGAACTCCTTGGAGTTCGGATTGGTCAGGCCTGACGTATAGCTGGCCACCATATATTTCAGGGCATCAAGGCCGCCACCGCTCTGGAAGGCAGGTTTGCCGTCCTTCAGAAAATCGCCGCCATAGGCGCTGACCAGCGTGGTGTAGTCGCAGATTGCCGCTTCGGCCTGCGACCAGCTCCAGGCGATCGGGGTGGCAAGCAGGCCCTTGTCCTTGATCGCCTTTGCCTGCTCGGCCAGTTCGTCCCAGGTCTTCGGCGGCGCCTTGATGCCGGCCTTCTCCAGGATTTCCTTGTTGTAGAACAGATATTTGGTGTCGAGGATCCAGGGCATGCCGTAATATTTGCCGTCATACTGCACGGTGGTCCAGGCGCCCGGCAGCACGCCCTTCTTCATCTCGTCGGTGATGCGGGAGGAGACGTCCACCAGCACCTTGTTGGTGGCGTATTCGGCCGGCCAGATGACGTCGAAAAGGACGACGTCGTAACCGCCACCGGAACCTTGCGCCAGCACGGTCTTGTCGTGCAACCCCTCATAGGGAACGAATTCGAGATTGACCTTGATGTCGGGGTTCGCCTTGGCGAAAGCGTCGGTCATGGCGCGCACATCGGCCTCGCTGTAAGCGGCCTGCGCCATGAACAGCGCGTTCAGCGTCGTCTCGGCGAAAGCATGCGGGGCAAGGGATGCGCCGATCAAGGCCGCACCCAAAAGCGTCTTGTTCAAGGATTTCAGCATTGCAGCCTCCAGTTTTTGACATTTACGCATGGCCGAGGGCGGTTTTTCCGCCATCGGTTTCGAGAAGGCACGCGTGACATAAAACCGTGCCGGTCCGTTATCTCGGAGCGTCGTTGGAGGCCCTGTGCGGGCTCCTGCGTTCCCTGGGACTCTTCGGCCCCTTATTAAGTCAAATGTCTTGACTTATTACTTCGCCAACATTCTATTGGAGTCAAGAGGCAATTGCACATGAATGACGTCAGGCCGATCCGGGCCAAGAGCGGCACCAATCACGAAGGCACCAGCGCGCATAACAGGCGTGTGATGATCGATGCCTTGAGGATCAACGGTGCGCTCTCGCGCGCCGATCTGGCGCGGGCGACGCGGCTGACCAAGCAGACAGTGTCCAATATCATCGAGGAGCTGGAGCGCGACGGTCTCGTCAGTTCGCAGGAGGCGGTGCGGAAGGGCAGAGGCCAGCCCTCGACGCCTTATCGGCTTGTTCCCGAGGGCGCCTTCGCGATCGGCCTGCAGATCGACCGGCATGTGACGCGGGCGGTTGCCGTCGATCTCGTCGGCAATGTTCTCGTGCGCGATGAGGCCGGCCTCCCGGCCGGAGGCCCGTCGGAAGGGACGAAGGTCATCCTCGATCTCGTTGCCGGCGTGCGTGCAGAACTTGCCGGGATCGTCCAGCAATCGGAAAAGCGGCTGGTCGGCCTCGGCGCCGCCATGCCCGGACCCTTCGGCGTCGCCGGCAGCGGCGACGATCCCTGGATGATGGAGGCCTGGCAGAAGTTTCCGCTGCTGGAAACGCTGACCGCCGGCACCGGGCTCGATGTCGGCCTGCAGAACGATGCGGCGGCGGCCGCGACTGCCGAGCGTATGGTGGGGGCCGCCCATGGTCTCGACCATGCCGTTTGCCTGTTCGTCGGCTACGGCATCGGCGCCGGCCTCATTCTGAACGGCGAACTCTATCGCGGCGCCAACGGCAATGCCGGCGAGATCGGCATGGCGCTGCTCTTTGCCGACGGCAAATCAACGCCGCTTGAACATCGCGCTTCGCTCGCCTCGCTCTACCAGTACCTGTCGATCGATCCCGCCGATCCCGATCTGCATGCGCACATCAACGACCTCGCCTCGAGGGGCGATCCAGGCATCGATACCTGGATCGAAGCGGCGGCGGCGGACCTGCGCTGGAGCATCCATCTCGTCGAAACGGTCTTCGATCCGCAGACGGTGATCCTCTGCGGCAGCGCCCCCGAAGCGCTGGTGAACCGGTTGATTGCCGCCATCGGCCCGCTGCTGCCCTCGATCGCCGAACGGCGCGGCCGGACGCTGCCGCGCCTGCAGCCCGGCATGGCCGATCCATGGTCAGTGGCGCTCGGTGCTGCCGCCGGACCGATCAGCCGCGCATTCGACCCCCATTTTGCAGCAATTTTGAAGGATTCCCTCTAATTTAGGGGCTGAAACTGGGCGTTGCACAGCAGTGCAACGGCAAAACGAGGACGTTTTTTGCAAGTTTCGATATGACGGAGCAATGAATAGGTGAGCTATTCCAAAATATTAGTAAATATTAAATACTCTTTGAAATTGTACTCTCCAGAATATAGATGCGTGCATCTGTAAATATATTTGCAGACCGCTCGGCGCTGATCTAAATATTTCCCCTGAGAGTTGTGAACAACAACCGTGTGACGATTTTGTGACGACTGGATTTCGTTCATTTCATGTCATGTAATATTCATTGGCCGCGGCAATTTGAACCAGCTAATAGGGCGTGCGCTGAAAGTGCGCGTCCCTTTTACGTTCGAGGTTCTCATGCAAGCCAAGCTTCTCGGCGCCGTTGGCGCCCTTCTCGCTACAGCGTTTCTTGCTGGCCCCGCTGCCGCCGCCGAAAAGACCAAGATTGACTTCTGGTTCGGTAATTCCGGTGACATCGCAAAGCGTGTCCAGGAACAGTGCGATCGCTTCAACCAGTCGCAGGCCGATTACGAAGTCGTCTGCACCAGCCAGGGCAGCTACGACGCCTCCCTGCAGAACACCATTGCCGCCTTCCGCGCCGGCAAGCAGCCGACCATCGCTCAGGTTTCCGACGCCGGCACGCTCGACATCATGCTCTCCGGCGCCTACTACCCGGCAAACAAGCTGATGGCCGACATGGGCTACACCGTCGACTGGAACGATTACTTCTCGGGTATCGCAGGCTACTACGCCACGTCGAAGGGCGAGATGTATTCCTTCCCCTTCAACTCCTCGACCGCTTTGCTCTACTGGAACAAGGACGCCTTCGCCAAGATCGGCAAGGATCATGCTCCGGCGACCTGGAAGGAAGCCGGTGAGGACTTCAAGGCTCTGAAGGACGCCGGCTATGCATGCCCGCTCGCCTTCGACATCTCCAGCAACGAAGTCTGGCAGTACGTCGAGCAGTTCGAAGCCGTCAACGGTGAGCCGATCGCCACGAAGAAGAATGGCTTCGAAGGCCTCGACGCCGAGCTGGTCTTCAACAAGAACCCGCTTCTCGTCAGCTACATCAAGGATCTCAAGTCCTGGTACGACAACAAGCTCGCCGTCATCAAGAACAAGGCCGTCGGCCAGACCTTCGTTGAAGCCTTCGCCGCCGGCGACTGCCAGGTCATCCTGACCTCGGTCGGCGACCACGGGAATATCGGCCGCACCGCCAAGCAGGGCATGAACTGGGGCGTTGCCATGCTCCCGACCTATGGTGACGCAACCCGTCACAGCTCATATGTCGGCGGCGCTTCGCTCTGGGTTCTGAAGGGCCATTCGGACGCCGAGTACAAGGCAGCCGCTGCCTTCTTCAACTTCATCGCGAAGCCCGAAGAAGCTCTGACCTGGTCGACCGTTACCGGCTACATCCCGGTTCGCAACTCCGGCTTCGAATATCTGAAGAAGCAGGGCTTCTACGATAAGGCGCCTTACGCCGGCCGTGAACTCGCCATCCAGAGCCTGACCGCTTCCCCGGCTGGCGACGCAGCCGCCAAGGGCATCCGTCTCGGCGGCCTGCTGCAGGTCCGCACCGAGATCGCCAACGGCCTGCAGGCGATCTTCGTCAACAATGCCGACGTCCAGGCCTCGCTCGACTCTGCTGCCGAACGCGGCAACCAGCTCCTGCGCCGCTTCCAGCAGACCTACAAGAACGTTCAGCTCCCCTGATCGCCGAATTGAGCCGCACCCGGCCCGCCTTGTGCGTGCCGGGTGCGTCTTTGTAAGTTCTCCCAACCAGTCGCGGATGCGCTGCCGCCCGCGCCTGAAGTCAAACCAGGGCGAAAACGACCACCCATGGAAAAGCGCGTCACTTTCTCCTCGACGACGATCGGCCTTCTCTTCGCATTCCCGATGCTGCTGCTGATCTTCGTCTTCTTCTACTGGCCAAGCGCGCAGGCGCTTTATTGGGCGTTCACGCTCGAGCAGCCATGGGGCGGCGGCAATGCCTGGGTCGGCTTCGACAATTTCAAACTGCTGCTCAGCGATCCGATCTATTGGGAATCGATCACCCGCAGCATGGTTTTCGGCTTCAGCTCGACGATTATTGCCATGGGGCTAGCGCTCATCCTGGCGCTTTTGACGGATCGTGAACTGCGCGGCCACAAGATCTACCGGTCGGTTTTCATCTGGCCCTACGCGATCGCCGCGCCCGCTCTCGGGCTGGCCTTCCGCTTCATCCTGGCGCCGGAGGCCGGCCTTCTCTCGGTCATCAACCATGTCTGGCCCGGCCTCTGGAATCCCGCGCTCGACGGCAAGGACGCGATGATCGCCGTCATCGTCGCCTTCTCCTGGAAATATATCGGCTATAATTTCATCTTCTTCCTCTCGGCTCTGCAGGGTATTCCGCGCTCGCTAATCGAAGCGGCCGCCATGGATGGGTCCGGGCCGCTGCGCCGCATGTGGGACCTCCAGCTGCCGCTGCTGACGCCGACATTGTTCTTCCTGCTCGTCATCAACATCACCGAGAGCTTCCAGGATTCCTTCGGCATCGTCGATGTGATGACGCAGGGCGGCCCGGCCCGGGCGACGGAGCTCATGGTCTACAAGATCTATTTCGACGGCTTCCGGGGCCTGGATTATTCGGGCGCTGCGGCGCAATCGATCATCCTGATGCTGCTCGTCGTCATGCTCACCATCTTCCAGTTCCGCTTCATCGAGCGGCGCGTGCACTACAAGTGAGGTCGCGGACATGATCGAACGCACGCCGATATTCAACTTCATCTGCTATACGCTTTTGGCGCTTGGCATGGTCATCGCGCTACTGCCTTTCGCCATCGTCATCATCGCCTCGACGCTGGATCTGGAGACAGTCAACCGCGTGCCGCTGCCGCTGACGCCGGGCTCGCATTTCTGGGAAAACGCCCGGGAAGCCTGGGTGCGCGCCGATCTCGGCACCAAGCTGCTGCACAGCATCATCTTCGCGACGTCGGTCGCTGCCGGCAAGGTTATCCTTTCCGCCATGGCAGGCTTCTCGATCGTCTATTTCCGCTTCCGCGGCCGCTATGTGATTTTCTGGATCATCTTCATCACGCTGATGCTGCCGCTGGAAGTGCGCATCGTGCCGACCTATTCGATCGCGGCCAATGCGCTGCAGCCATTCCAGACGATCCTCGATGTCACCGGCATCAGCTGGCTCGTGGCCCAGATTACCGGCATCCAGATCAAGCTCGAATGGGGTCTGCTGAATTCCTACCCCGGCCTGGTTCTGCCGCTGGTCGCAACCGCGACCGGGACGTTCCTTTACCGGCAGTTCTATCTGACGGTTCCGGATGAACTTGCCGAGGCCTCGAAGATGGATGGGTCGGGCCCGGTTCGGTTCTTCTGGGACATTCTGGTGCCGCTGTCGCGGCCGAACATGATCGCGCTGTTCACCATCATGTTCGTCTGGGCATGGAACCAGTATCTCTGGCCGCTGCTGATCACTACCGATCCGAATTTCGGCATTGCGGTGACGCAGCTCAAGACCCTGATCCCGTCCGAATTCGGCCTGCCCGATTGGAACGTCGCGATGGCCGGTACCCTGATCATCATGTCGCCGCCGCTGGTGCTCGTCATCCTGATGCAGCGCTGGTTCGTGCGCGGCCTTATCTCCACCGAGAAGTGAAGGAACAGACCTGTGGCACCGATCTCAATCCGTGATGTGAAGAAGAGCTACGGCAAGCATCCCGTGGTTCACGGCGTCGACCTGGAGATTAAATCCGGTGAATTCGTTGTCATCCTCGGCCCGTCGGGCTGCGGCAAGTCTACGCTCTTGCGCATGATCGCCGGTCTCGAGGAAATCAGCGGCGGCGAAATCGCCATTGACCGCCGCGTTGTCAACCAGCTGGAGCCGCGCGAGCGCGGCTGCGCGATGGTGTTCCAGAACTATGCGCTCTATCCGCATATGACCGTTGCCGAGAATATCGGTTATGCGCTGAAGGTGGCCGGCGTCGCGAAGGCTGAGCGTCAGCGACGCATTACCGAGGTCGCCAAGGCGCTCAGCCTCGAACCTTTCCTCGACCGCCGCCCGGCCGCTCTTTCCGGCGGCCAGCGCCAGCGCGTCGCCATGGGCCGCGCGATGATCCGCGAGCCGAAAGTGTTCCTCTTCGACGAGCCGCTGTCCAACCTCGACGCCAAGCTGCGCATCGCCATGCGCGCCGAAATCCGTCGGCTCCACCGCCGCCTCGGCGCCACCTCGATCTTCGTCACCCATGACCAGACGGAGGCGATGACGCTGGCCGACCGGCTGGTGGTGATGAATGGCGGCAGGGTCGAGCAGGTCGGCACGCCGGAAGAGGTCTATCATCATCCGGTCTCGCGCTTCGTCGCAGGATTCGTCGGCACGCCGGCGATGAACCTGCTCGAAGGCACGATCAACGATGAAGGTGTCTTCGTCTATGACCAGAGCCGCAAGATTGCGCTGCCGCGCGAACGCGCCGCGCCGCTGAAAGGCAAACGCGTCGTGCTCGGCATGCGCGCAGAGGCCGCCCTGCTGGTGGCGCCGGATGCACCCGGCGCCTTGATCGCGACGGCCGATTTCATCGAAGAGCTCGGCGCGAGCCGCGTCGTGCATGCCGATTTCGACGGACTGACTTTTGCCGTGGCGCTGACGGATGCCGTGAGCGTGAAATCGGGCGATCCGATCGGCATCGCGATTGATCACAATGCGATCCACCTCTATGCCGCCGATACCGGCCGGATCATCGAGACCCCTGCCATGAGCAGTGCCGGCCCCGTCCACGCCTGACGAATTCATCGACGGTCGGCGTCAGCGATGGATCGGATCGATCCAGGGAACGTCTTCCGGTTTTTCCACAGGCTCGATATCGAGATTGACGACGACGGGCTCCTGGCCTGAGCGGACGAGCACGCATTCCAGCGTCTCGTCTCGGCTGGCGTTGATCTCCTGATGGGGCACGTAGGGCGGGACATAGATGAAATCGCCGGGGCCCGCCTCGGCGGTAAATTCCAGATGCTCGCCCCAGCGCATGCGGGCCTTGCCCTTGACGACATAGATGATGCTTTCGAGATCGCCGTGGTGGTGGGCGCCGGTCTTGGCATTGGCATGGATCGTCACCGTGCCGGCCCAGATCTTCTCGGCGCCGGCGCGCGCATTGTTGATCGCCGTTGCGCGGTTCATGCCCGGCGTCTGCGCCGTGTTAGGATCGAGCGAATTGCCGGGAATGACCTTGACGCCATGTTCCCGCCAGTCGATGTGAGAATGCTCGTGGTCGCCGCTCATGCCTTGCCTCCGCCTTCGATATAAACAATCTAGGTGGGCGCCGCCCGGCGGCCAAGCGGATTTATCTTCTAGGAAAGCGTTCACTTGATGAGCCACCTCCCGCAGATCGATTACGACACCGCTTCGCCAGAGGTTCGCGCGGCGCATGATGAAGAAATAAGGATGCGCGGGCGCATGACCAACATGAAGCGGACGCTCCTGCATTCGCCGGTCGCCCATCGCATCTATGCCGAGTGGTTCACGCTGCGGGCCGAACTCGATCCTGTGATCAGCGACCGGGAAATCTGGATCTTCTCCCATGCGATCTCGAAAGCGGCGAGTTCGACGATCGCCATCACCTTCTTTCGCCGGGCGCTGATCAACAAGGGTTTCGACCCCAATGCGCTGGAGCTTTCGGAAACGGAAGCACTGCTCGAGGCATTCGGCAGGGCGATCGTCGTCGATTCCAACGCCGTTCCGGCCGAGCTCTGGACGAGACTGAAAGAGCGCTACGAGACCAAGGTGCTCATCGATCTCGTCGCCTTCGCCGGCATAATGCTGGCGACAGCCATCTTCAACAATGTCGTCGGCGTCGATTTCGATCCGGAGCTTGAACCCTTTGCCGAAGACGCGGACTCGGTCTAGCCGCCAAGCGATGCGATCGCGGCCTCGACCGCTTCGGCGCCGGGCCTGCTCGGCCGGTATTCGAGGCCGACGGCGCCATCATAGCCGTTGGCGAAGATCCAGTTGAGGCGGTGGGCGAGGTCGATGCCGCCGGAACCCGGTTCGTTGCGGCCGGGATGATCGGCGACATGGACGTGGAAGACGCGGTCGAGGCGGCCGTCGAGCACCTCTTCGGTGCGTTCGTCCATCACGGCGGAATGGTAGATGTCGTAGACGATGCCGATCTCGGGACGGCTGACATCGGAGACGATATCGAGGCCTTCGCGGGTGGAATCGAGGAAATAGCCTATATGGTCGATGCGGATGTTGAGCGGCTCGACGCCGAGGCGCACGCCGCTGCCCTTGAGGATATCGGCGCCGGCCTTCAGCGTTTCGGTGAGCGCCCGGCGCTGTTCTTCGCGGCTGACGCCCGGAAGATCGTCGCCTGCCTGAGCGATCAGCACCGGCGCGCCGAGGCGTCTCGAAACGGCGACGGATTCGGCAAGGCCTTTCAGCCAGGACTGCCGGTTGGCCGCATCGGTCAGCGCGATCATCGGTTCGGCGACAAGGCTGGTGAGGGCAAGGCCGGTTTCATCAAGCGCCGCCTCAATCGCATCCAGGTCCTTGTCGCTCCAGCGCCAGAATTCGACCGCCGTCAGGCCGCCGGCACGTGCGCGGCGGATGCGATCGGCAAAGCTGCCGTCTCCTTCGGCAAACAGCCATTCTATGCAGGCTGAATAACGTCGCATGAAAACTCCTCCTAGGTGGGAGCTCAGGCTGCGACAGATCGGAGTCTGTCGCAAGGCTTGACGCCCGGATTCATTGGCGGAACACTCGCCATATCGGACGGGGCTCGCCGGCGCTTGTGGAGGAAGATATGGATCTGGGATTGAAGGGAAAGATCGCCGTGATAACAGGCGCGTCGGTCGGCATCGGGCTGGCGATCGCCGAAGGGCTGGCGGCCGAGGGCTCCAACCTCGTGCTCGCCGCGCGCGGCGGTGAGCGGTTGGAGGCGGAGGCTGCCCGTATCGCCGGAAAATACGGTGTCAGCGCCACCGCGGTTGCCGCCGACGTTGCGACGGTTGCGGGAACGGAGGCGATCATTGCTGCGGCCGCAGAGAAGGGCGGCGCCGATATCCTCATCAACAATGCCGGCACCGGATCGAACGAGACGGTGATGGAGGCGCCTGACGAGAAGTGGCAGGCTTATTGGGATCTGCATGTGATGGCTGCCGTGCGGCTTGCACGCGGGATCGCGCCGCAGATGAAGAGGCGCGGCGGCGGTGTCATCCTGCACAATGCCTCGATCTGCGCCGTCCAGCCGCTCTGGTACGAGCCGATCTACAATGTCAGTAAATCAGCGCTGATGATGTTTTCGAAGACGCTCTCGACCGAGCTCATCCCGGACAATATCCGCGTCAACTGCGTCAATGCCGGCCTGATCCTGACGCCGGACTGGATCAAGACCGCCAAGCAGCTGACCGCCGAAAGCGGCGGCAACTGGTAAGGCTACCTGCAGAGCGTCGCCAATGAGCATGCCGCCTCCAAACGTTTCGGCACGCCGGAGGAACTGGCGAATGTCTTCGTCTTCCTCAGTTCGGAACGAGCAAGCTACTGCATCGGATCGACCTATTTCGTTGACGGCGGCATGTTGAAAACGATCTGACGGATCATCAGGCCGAAGATTGGCGGCGCCTTCTGTGGACGTTGCCGAGATAAGCTATAAATAATAGCTATTTTGTTGTATCTTCACGCTTTCGACGCTATTTGCCTGCTATTGGCGGGGTGAATACTGCGTTTTCGACAGGGCAAAGACAAATGCTGACGAAAAAGGGAAAATATGGCCTGAAGGCGCTGGTCGATCTGGCGCGGCTGCCGCCGGGCGAGACCGCCTTCATCAATGACGTTGCCGCCCGCAACAATATCCCGAAGAAATTCCTCGATACGATCCTCTTGGAACTGCGCAATGTCGGCATTCTGCGTTCGAAAAAGGGGCCCGGCGGCGGTTATTCCCTCTCGCGGCCGGCCTCCGAAATCCGCATCGGCCATGTCATCCGCACGCTCGACGGGCCCTTGGCGCCGATCCGCTGCGCCAGCCGTACGGCCTATGAGGCCTGCGACGACTGCGCCGATCCGGAAACCTGTCAGGTGCGGCGTTCGATGACCGATGTTCGGGACGCGATCGCCGCCATTCTCGACAATATGACCCTCGAACAATTCGTTGCGGCGGGCGGACAGGTCGAGGGCGCGACGGAGGAATTACCGATCTCTGCCGCCAGCTGAGATCTCTTCCCTTTCATATCGTCCCCGCACAACGGCGGCGCTCTGCTGCAATCGTTCAGGTTTCGATCTTCTGCGACACATATTCGCCTGCGCTACGCAGCAATCGGTCCAGCGGCAGCGACAAGCCGTGAATGCGGGCGTTGCGCCAATGGCGATCGAGATTGAGCCCGATGGCGGCCGATGCCTGGCCTGCGAGTTCGAACAGCGCGTTGGCGGTGCTGAGCGCCGCTTCGCCGGCTATGATCGCGGCCGCCGAAGCGGAAAAATGCGCATCCGCCATCGCCGCCTCCACGGGATTGACCTGGGCAAAGTCGAGTTTTCGGCCAGCCCGTTCCAAGGCCGCCGCCGTCGCTTCGATGCTGACGGCGTGTTTGCCGATGTGAGCGAGGACGGCGGCGTGATCGCCGACCGCTGTCATCAGGTCGGCCCAGGCGGCGCGCGCGATACCGAGGCTTACCCCGGCCTTGAGCAAAAGGCCAAGCGAGACGCCGGTCGAATATCGAAACGAAGGCGCCGGCGCGATGGCATCGGCATTAACATGGAGTGCGCCGGCGATCGCCGTTGCCGACCCATTGGTACGCTGGCCGAAGCCGTCCCAATCATCGATCACCTGCAGGTCGTCGTCGCTACGGGTGAGGTACAGCGTCACCGGGCGGTTGGGCGCAAGTGTGTGCGCAGCGACAATCCAGTCGGCATAGAGAATTCCGGCCGCCTGCCGAGTGCGGCCGCTCAGGCGATAGCCAAGGCCTTCGCCGACCAGTTCGGATCCGTCAACGAACGTGGCCGCCGCGAAGCGGTCGCCGAGCAGCACACGGGCAAAGAGTGATGCCTTCAGATCTTCGGCGGTCTGAACGCGGAGTGTTTCCAGCGTGGAAAAATGATTTTCTAGGGTCTCGCCGATCGAGGCATCGGCCTCTGCAACGATCGCAACGATTTCTGCCAGCAGGGCGTTCGGCACGTCGAGCCCTTCATGGTCGGGCGGAACAGTGATTGCGGTCAGTCCTGATATCGACAGGGCGTCGAGCTCGGCAAACGGCAGAATGCGGTTGATATCCCGTTCGCTCGACTCGCGCCGGAATGCGGCGGCGAGGTCACGGGCCGTGGATATTGCCGCCTCCTCGCTTTCGATGCGCTGCGCTGGCGGTCTCAGGCGGTGATGAAACTGCGATACGGTTCCCATCGATCACTCTTTCCTCTGAGGGATAACAGGAGTGAGGGATTTCGCTCCGGATGATAAGAACGGTTTTTCTAGAAAAAACCGACGCTTCGAATTTTCTCACCAACTTGATCGCCTCGCCCTCCACGCTACTTATGGTTAACCGGGCTTCCTTGATTGAGAAACATGATGAGCGACTCTCTTGCTCGCCGCAGCGAGGTTTCGAAAATGGCACGCCAGCCGAGACCGCGTCTGACGCTGGATATTGCCGATATCCCAACCTATGCCATTGGCGACATTCACGGCCGGCGCGATCTGCTCGTCAAGGCAGAACAGGCAATCTTAAGCGATGCGGCACGGCTGCCGGGGCGCAAGCTGATCGTGACGCTCGGCGACTATATCGACCGCGGCCCGGAATCGGCACAGGTCATCGCTCACCTCATGGAGCCGGCGCCGGAGGGTTTCGATCGGATCTGCCTTGCAGGCAACCACGAGATCGCAATGCTCGACTATATCGACGGCTGGCTTTCCTATGACGACTGGATGCGGATCGGGGCGGCGCACTCGCTGAAATCCTATGGGCTCGATCCGGAGCATCTGCCGCTGGTCTTCCCCTCCGGCGCACAGCTCGACGCCTTCCTCCGTCATTCGCTGCCGCACACGCATATCGATTTCATGCGGGCTATGCCGATCATGCTGGACACGCCGAGCGTATTGTTCGTCCATGCCGGCATTGATCCGGCGCAGCCGCTCGAGGCGCAGACCGACGAGGATCTGGTCCTCATCCGCCACCGTTTTCTCGACAGCAGGATCCCGCTGCCGAAGCTCGTCGTCCACGGTCATACGCCGAATGACGAGCCGGAGATTCGCGCGAGACGGCTCAATCTCGACACACGCGCCTTTCGCAGCGGCAGGCTGACCGTTGCCCGCCTGTGGCAGGGCCAAGTGCATCTGTTTTCCACCTGACATCACGCCACCGGGAAGGCTCCGCCATCACGCCGATCAGACCGTCTCCCTTTCGGTCGGAACGGCCTCGACTGGCCTTTCGACCGAACGGTTGCGACGCCGGCCGCGCAGCACGACGTAGAAAACCGGCGTCAGGAACAGACCGAAGATCGTCACGCCCAGCATGCCCGAGAAGACCGCGGTGCCGAGCGATTGACGCATTTCGGCGCCGGGGCCGGTGGCGATGACAAGCGGCAGAACACCGAAGATGAAGGCGAATGCCGTCATCAGGATCGGGCGCAAGCGGAGATGGCTAGCCTCGATGGCCGCCTCTACCGGCGACTTGCCTTCCTCTTCCGCTTGTCTCGCGAACTCGACGATCAGAATGGCGTTCTTGGCCGCAAGGCCGATCAGAACGATCAGGCCGATCTGCGTCAGGACATTGTTGTCCATACCTCGGAGCGAAACCCCGATCAGCGCCGCCAGCACCGCGAGCGGTACGATGAGGATGATCGCGAGCGGCAGGACCCAGCTTTCATATTGCGCCGCCAGCGCCAGGAAGACGAAGATCACCGACAGGGCGAAGATGTAGATGGCGGTGTTGCCGGTATGGGTTTCCTGATAGGCGAGTTCCGTCCATTCGAACGTCGTTCCCTGCGGCAGGATTTGCGCCGCCAGCGCTTCCATCTTCTTGATGGCGTCGCCCGTCGATGTGCCTGGCGTCGGATTACCCTGAAGCGGCACCGAGACATACATATTGTAGCGTTGGACGAGCGCCGGGCCGCTGGCGTCCTGAATATCCATCAAGGTTCCAAGCGGGACCAGCGCGCCGGTCGCCGATCGAACCTTCAGGGCGAGGATATCTTCCCTATCCATGCGGTACTGCCGGTCGGCCTGGGCGCGCACCTGGTAGACACGGCCGAACGCATTGAAATCGTTGACATAAGCGACGCCTAGGTTGATCGAAAGCGCATTGAAGATATTGGGGATCGGCACATTGAGGAAGCGCGCCTTGTCGCGGTCGATCGCCAGGAAATATTGCGGACTTGCATCGGAAAATGTCGTAAAGACGCCGGTCAGCCCCTCCGTCGTCGCCGCCGCACCCATCATCTGGCGGGCGAGGGCGAGCACCCGCGTCATATCCGCGTTTTCAAGATCGGAAATCTGCATCTTGAAGCCGCCGGAATTGCCGACACCGCGCACGGACGGCGGCGGTATGGCGATGATGAAGGCTTCCTGGATGCTTTGCAGCTTGCCGAAAAGCTCGCCGATGATCTTGTTGGCGTTGTCTCCGCCTTCTTCGCGTTCGGCAAAGGATTTGAACGGGACGAAGACGACGCCGGCATTCGAGGCGTTGGTGAACGTCGCCCCGCTGAAGCCGGCAAATTGCACGGCATTGCCGACACCCGGCACGGTACGGGCGATATCACCCACCTGCTTGACGACGGCGTCGGTACGCGCGAGCGAGGCGCCGTCAGGAAGCTGTATGACGATGATCGCGTAACCTTGGTCCATGGTCGGGATGAAGCCCGAGGGAACGCGCGTGCCCATGTACCAGGTTGCTCCCAGCAGGCAAACGAAGGCGACCATTGCGGCGCTCAAGCCGACCCAACTGCTGACCAGATGCCGAACGGTCCAGGAATAGCCGGAACTCATCCGGTCAAATCCGCGATTGAAGCCATTTGCAAGGCTGCGGCCCAGGCGTGTGGCCACGTTGACGCGCCTGGTCTCGTGGTCATGGGGCTTGAGCAATATGGCTGCCAGGGCGGGCGAAAGCGTCAGCGAGTTCAAGGCTGATATCGCGGTCGTGACGGCGATGGTGACCGCGAACTGCCGGTAGAACTGTCCGGAGATGCCTGGAATGAAGGCTGTCGGCACGAAGACGGCGATCAACACCAGCGAGATGGCGACGACCGCGGTTCCGACCTCGTCCATCGTGACATGGGAAGCTTGTTTCGGCGTCATGCCGCGGGCGAGATTGCGCTCGACGTTTTCCACCACGACGATCGCGTCGTCGACGACGATGC
This sequence comes from Rhizobium sophoriradicis, assembly GCF_003939025.1. GTDB lineage: Bacteria > Pseudomonadota > Alphaproteobacteria > Rhizobiales > Rhizobiaceae > Rhizobium > Rhizobium sophoriradicis. The sequence goes on along the minus strand of NZ_RQIH01000023.1, from coordinate 27,478 downwards.
CGATTGCCAACACCAGGCCGAACAAGGTGAGCATGTTGAGTGAGAAGCCGAACGCCAGCAGGACGGCGAAGGTGCCGATCAGCGAGACCGGGATGGCAATGATCGGAATGATCGCGGTGCGCCAGGATTGCAGGAAGACGAGAACGACGATCGCCACCAGGATCGCCGCCTCGGCGATGGTTCGATAAACTTCGGAGATCGAATCCGAGATGAATTCGGTGGTGTCGTAGACGATGCGATATTCCAGGCCCTGCGGGAAATTCTGCGACAGGTCCTTCATGATCGCCTGGACCTGATGAGCGGTGTCGAGGGCATTGGTCCCCGGTCGGGCGAAGATGCCGAGTGCGACCGCAGGGTCGTTATTGAGATAGCTGTTGGTGACGTAGTCCTGTGCGCCGAGCTCGATGCGCGCTACGTCCTGCAATTGCACGAGCCGGCCGCTCTCCGTCGATTTCACAATGACATAGCGGAACTCGCGCACGTCGGAGAAACGTCCGTCCGTCCGCACCGTGTATTCAAACGCGTTCTTGCCGGTGACCGGCGGCGCGCCGATCTTGCCGCCCGACACCTGGACGTTCTGGTCTCTGAGGGCGGCGACGACGTCATCGGATGTCATGCCGTAGGCAGACAGCTTTTCCGGGTCCAGCCAGATTCGCATCGAATACTGGCGCTCGCCGAAAAGCTGCACGTCGCCGACGCCATCGAGGCGAACGAGAACGTCGCGGATGCGGTTGCGGGCGTAGTTCGAGACGTAAAGCTGGTCATAACGATGGGTCGGCGACAACAGGTGTACGACCATCATCAGATCCGGCGAACTCTTGTCGGTTGTCACGCCAAGCCGCTGGACTTCCTCGGGAAGACGGGGCAGGGCGATGGAGACGCGGTTCTGGACAAGCACCTGGACCTTGTCGAGATCCGTGCCGAGCTTGAAGGTGATCGTCAGCGACATGGCGCCGTCGGCGCTGGAGTAAGAAGACATGTAGAGCATGTCTTCGACGCCGTTGATCTGCTGTTCGAGCGGTGTCGAAACCGTATCGGCGATCGTCTGCGGATCGGCGCCCGGATAGGAGGTGCGCACGACGATGGTCGGCGGCGCGATCTCCGGATATTGCGATACCGGCAGCTGTGTATAGGCGATGCCGCCGACGACGAGAAGAACGATGGAAATCACGGCCGCAAAGATCGGCCGGTCCACGAAAAAATGAGCGAATCTCATTGTCCGCTCTCCGCGCCAGCGGTTTCGGGCGCCGTGTCCTGCCGCTCCTTCGGCAGTTCGGTCATCTGAGGCGTGATCTTCGAGCCGGGACGGGCGCGGATGACTCCGTTGACGATGATCATCTCGGTGCCGTCGAGACCCTCGCGTATCACACGGTAGCCGTAGAGCCGCGGTCCAGGCCTCACGGGTTTGCTCGAAACCGTACCGTCGTCGGCGACGACATAGACGACGCGCTCGTTCTGATCCGAGCCGATTGCCTCGTCGGGGACAAGAACGGCCTGGTAGGTGTTGGAGGCTTCCACCTGTATGCGGCCGAAGAGGCCGGGCTGCAGGACAAGATCAGGGTTGGGGAAACGGGCCCGCAGGCGAATCGTGCCACTCTGGTTGTCGACCCGGTTTTCGGCGAAATCGAGCTTTCCCTTGAACGGTTTGGCATTGGGATCCGATATCGTGACGGACACATCCAGTCCGCCGCCGCCCTGCTGGAGATCCTTGCCCAGTTTGCGGGCCGTGTCGGCAAAATTCAGCAGGCGGCGCTCATCGACGTCGAAATAGAAATCGATCGGGTCGAGAGAAACGATCGTCGTCAGCACGGTCTGGTCGGTCTGCACGAGATTGCCGGCCGAAATCAGCCGGCGGTCGATGCGGCCGCTCAGCGGCGCCTTGATTTCCGTATATTCCATGTCGAGCGACGCACGGTCGGCTGCGGCCTGGGCGCCGCGGACATTGGCCTCGGCCGAATCGAATTCGCGGCGGCGATCGTCCAGCGTCTGGGCCGACTGACTGCCGCTCGAGGCAAGCGACTGCGCACGCTTGTACTGCGCATCGGCAAAGACCAGGGTGGATTGGGAGGCCTCAAGCGTCGCCTTTGCCTGGTTGAGCGCCGTTATGAACGGTCTCTGGTCGATGACGAAGAGCAAGTCGCCCTGCTTGACCAGCGCGCCGTCCTGGAAATGGATTTCCTGCAGGTAACCGCCGACGCGCGAGCGAACGGAGACTTCGTCGACCGGTTGGAAGCGGCCGATGAACTCGTCGCTGTCGACAACGTCGCGAACGACCGGCTTGGCAACGGTGACGGGTGGGGCCGGTGGGGCGTTTTGGGCAAGCGCCGCTAGCGGCATGAGCACGGCCATGCTGCCAAACAGCATCATCTGTCGAAGCGCGAAAGTCATGCCGGTCCTCCAATCTCGGCGGCCGTTTATTGCCGCCAAACCTAAGATGAAGTGATGCTGTTCATGTCTTGCTGCTTGAACGGGGGCGTACGCCCCCGGAATTCTCCGGCGTTTGATCCCCTCGCAAGGAAGGCCGGCAGGCAATGCAGATGAGAAAAATCGTAACCCTTTGGAAGCGGACTATAAGCGGCAGGGGCGAAAAATTGCAAATGCCAATTGGCTGCGTTTTTGAATCCATAAAAGCTTCATAGGCAGTGTCAGCTCTCGACGATCTCGTCCCTGCCGGGCGGCAGCGCGCCGAGTTCGGCCCAGTCAAGCTCCTGTTCAAGCATGTGAAAGACATCGTCGTCGATCTCGCCGGCGCGGCGCATCGCCGCAAGCTTGGCGCGTTTTGCGACGATTACGTTGCGGCGCTGTTTGTCGAGCTTGCTGACCTCGCGTGGATGTTTCCCATCCGCGGCGATCTTGCGCTCCGAGGTGTAGACGTCACGCAGGATGCGGGTGGATTCGTCCTCGCCGCCAGCAAGCTCGGCAAGTGCTGCATCAATCAACGCCACGCGGGCTCTGGCGAGATCGCGGTCAAGAGACGTATCCGGTTCGAAATTAAGGAAACGGATCAGCGATCCGAGCGTCAGACCCTGAACAATCAGGGTGCCGAGGACGACGGCGAGCGCGCTGAGCAGGATGATGTCGCGATCGGGAAAATCGATAGGCAGGGCGAGGGCGGTCGCCAGTGTGACGAGGCCGCGCATGCCGCACCAGCCGGCAAGCAGGCTGGTCGCGAACGTCGGGGCCGCCTGTTTCGCGCGTCCGCGCGCCGCGAGAAAATTGATCGCCCGGTTATAGAAGAGCACCCAGGCCAGGCGCACCGCGATGACGGTGGCAAAGACTGCGGCAGCGAAGGTGATCGCGAAATTCAGGCGGCCGGGATCAAGATCAAGCACGATCTGCCGGGCCTGCAGGCCCATCAGCAGAAAGGCGAGCACATTGAGCAGAAAGACGGCAGCCTCCCAGACGGAGTAGGAGTGGATGCGGTGGCGGGCCGTCTGCCGTTCCGGCATGTAGCGGGCGATCACCATCGCGTATACGACGATCGCCAGAATCGCCGACAGGTGCAGCCGCTCGGCGATGATCCAGGTGCCGAAGGTGGCGACGAACTCCAGCAGAGTGCCGCCGAGAGTGCCGGCGAGCTTCAACCCGACGACCATGTAGAGCCGGCCGAGGAGATAACCTAGGATGAGGCCGCCCGGCACGGCCAGAGCCAGTTCCGCCAGAGCGCCGGTGAAGAAGGTCGGGCTTGCGGCAGCGGTGACGGCGGCGCTGAAGATCAGGAGTGCCACGGCATCGTTGAGAAGGCTCTCGCCCTTCAGGACGACATAGGTCTGGCGCGGCAGCGCGAAGCGGTCGAGCATGGCGGTCGCGGCGGCCGCATCCGGCGGCGCGACGATAGCGCCGAGCGCGACAGCCGCGGCAATCGGCAGCCCGGCCATCGTCACCCCGACGACGGCGACGGCGGCAGCTGTCAGCACCACGGCGATGGCGGCGAGCGAGAGGAGCGGCATCCAGTTGCGGCGCAATGTCCGCGGCGGCAGATCGTAGGCGGCGTCGAAAAGCACGGGCGCGACCAGCAGCGCCAGTGCAAGGTCGGGATCGATTGCAATCTCGGGTGCCCAGGGCACGGCGGCGACGATGACGCCGGCGAGCGAGAGCATTGTGGGATAGGGGATCCGGAATCTCCTGGAGAATTGCAGGAAGACGATCGCCACAAGGAGCAGCGTCAGCATGCTTTCGAAGAACGCCATCGAGCCCTCCTGCGCACCTCATGGAGGCGAAGTTCTTCAGGAACTAGGGCCGAAACTGCCCTGCGGCCACCGTACGTGCGCTGCAACCGGCAAAGAAGGTATGGTTTGCCCCCCGCGGCTGCGGCATTTCGACCGCGGCCCTGAATCTGTCGACGCTGCTCTTGTGCAGTGCACTCGCCCGGAATATAAATACCCATATCATAAGTATGCTTATAAATAGCCGGCAAAGGTACCAATGAACACCACGCCCACTCTCGGTTTCCTTCTCCACGACGTCGCACGGCTGCTGCGCAAGCGGTTCGAGCAACGCGCGAAGTGCCTCGGGCTGACGCGTTCGCAGTGGCAGACACTTGCCTATCTCTCGAACAATGAAGGTATCCATCAGAGCGGCCTTGCCGAAATCCTCGAAGTCGAGCCGATCACTTTGGTGCGCATCCTCGACAAGCTTGCCGAACGCGGGCTGATCGAGCGCCGCCAGCATCCGACCGACCGGCGCATCTGGCTGCTCTACATGCGCGAGGAGGCGCATCCGTTGCTCGCCGAAATGCGCGAACTCGGCGATGTAACCCGAGCCGAGGCGCTGGAAGGCGTTTCCGCCGAGCAACGCGAGCAGCTCTACGAGATACTATCCGTTATGAAGACGAACCTGGTGCAGGCTTGCCGAACACCGGTTGAAGAGAATGAGATGAACGATGGCTGATCAATCCAACCTCCGCGTCGTCGCCGACGCCAATGCCAAGACATCTGAAGAAAACCAAGTCAAACAGCAGGAAACGGTAGCCGAAGCGCCTTCATCCAGTTCAGCGCCGGCTGCCGCCGTGGCTGCGCCTGGCGGCAACAAGGTCCGCCGCCGGCGCAGTCTCACGCGGCCCGTCCTGTTCGCGCTGCTGCCGGCGGCGCTCGTCGCCGCGGGTTATTATTACGTCAATGGCGGCCAGGTGATGTCGACCGACAACGCCTATATCCAGGCCGATATGGTCGGCGTCACCACCGATGTCTCGGGCATCGTCAACGAGATCAACGTGCGCGAGAACGAGGCGGTCAAGGCGGGGCAGGTGCTCTTCAGCCTGAGGACCGATTCCTTCAAGATCGCGCTCGACGGCGCCAAGGCGCAGCTCGGCGTGCAGCGCAACCAGATCATGAACCTCAAGGCCAGCTATCAGCAGTCGCTGGCCGAGATCACCCAGGCGCAGGCCGACCTGCCTTATTATCAGGAGCAGTTCGACCGGCAGCAAAACCTCGTCAACAACGGCAGCGCGACGCAATCGGCCTATGACGAGGCCAAGCACAATCTCGAGGCCGCGCAACAGAAGGTGACCGTCGCCAAGGCGGAGGCCGCAACGACGCTTGCCCAGCTCGGCGGATCGGCCGACCAGCCGATCGAGGAGAACCCGCTCTACCTGCAGGCCAAGTCGAATGTCGACAATGCCCAGCGCGAGCTTGACCACAGCGTCGTCAAGGCGCCGTTCGACGGCATCGTCACCAATGTCAACGCCTTGCAGGTCGGCTCCTACCTGCAGGCTTCGCAGCAGGGCTTCTCGCTTGTCGCCACCGACCATCTGTGGATCGCCGCCAGCCCGAAGGAAACCGAGCTGACCTATGTCAAACCCGGCCAGACGGCGGAGATCTACGTCGACACCTATCCCGGCGTGACGTGGAAGGGCAAGGTGGAGAGCATCAGCCCGGCCTCCGGCTCCAGCTTCGCGCTGTTGCCGGCCCAGAACACCACCGGCAACTGGGTGAAGGTCGTCCAGCGCATTCCGATGCGCGTCAGCATCGAGGATACGCAAGGCAAGCCGCCGCTTCGCGTCGGCATGAGCACGGTCGTCGATGTCGAAACCGGCCATGCCCGCGGCCTGCCCGACTTCGTCAACAAGCTTCTGGGCCGGCCTCAGGGCGGGGATGATGAGTAGCTCTCCCGCGTCTTCGGCGACCCCTGTTGCCAATCGCGGTGCGATCACCGCCTGCGTCATCCTCGCCGTCATCATGCAGGCGCTGGATACGACGATTGCCAATGTGGCGCTGCCCTATATTCAGGGCAGCGTGTCGGCGTCGGCCGACCAGATCAATTGGGTGCTGACGTCCTATATCGTCGCGGCGGCAATCATGACGCCGCCCTCCGGTTTCCTTGCCGCCAAGTTCGGCCGCAAGCGCGTGCTGCTCGTCGCCATATCCGGCTTCGTCGGCGCCTCGGTGCTCTGCGGCCTGGCGCAATCGCTGAACCAGATCGTCGCCTTTCGCCTGCTGCAGGGCCTGTTCGGCGCATCGCTGGTGCCGCTTTCCCAGGGCATCCTGCTCGACATCTACACGGTCGAGGAGCGCGGTTCGGCCATGGCGCTCTTTGGCGTCTCGGTCATGGTCGGGCCGGTGCTGGGGCCTGTCATTGGCGGCTGGCTGACCGACAATATCAGCTGGCGCTGGGTGTTCTACATCAACGTGCCGATCGGCGCGCTGGCCTTTGCCGGAATCGTCGTCTTCGTTTCGGAAACGAAGAGGGATGCGCTCGCCAAGCTCGACTGGTTCGGCTTCGGGATGATGAGCCTGTTCATTGCCTCGCTGCAGCTCTTCCTCGACCGCGGTGAGCAGCTCGACTGGTTCTCCTCAGGCGAGATCATGCTCGAAGCGATTATCTGCGCTTCGGCCTTCTATCTGCTTCTGGTGCACACGCTGACGGCGGAGAAATCCTTCGTCAATCCGAAGCTGTTTCTCGACCAGAATTTTTCGATCAGCATGATCTTCATCTTCGTGATCGGCATCACCTATCTCGCCTCGCTGGCGCTGATGACACCTTATTTGCAGACGCTGATGGGCTATCCCGTCATTACCGCCGGCATCGTCATGGGGCCGCGCGGGCTCGGCACCATGCTCTGCATGTTCATCGTCGGGCGGCTGATCGGCAGGGTCGATACACGCTGGCTGCTGGTGCTCGGCCTCGGCCTGACCGCCTGGGCGATGTACGACATGACCGGCTGGACGCCCGACGTCTCGCAATGGACGATCATCTCGGTCGGCTTTATCCAGGGCGCCGGTCTCGGTTTTCTCTTCGTGCCGCTGACGACGATCGCTTTCGCCACGCTGCCCGCCCATATGCGCGGCGACGGCACCGGCCTCTACAATCTGTCGCGCAATATCGGCTCGTCTGTGGGCATCTCGATCGTCTCGGCGCTGATCGTCGAGAATACGCAGAGCAATCATGAATCGATCGCTGCCTATGTGACGCCGTTCAACCACGCCTTCAACGCGGTGGCGGCACAGGGGCTCAGTCCCGTGACGGCAGCCGGACGCGCCTCGCTCAACGAGATCATCACGCTGCAATCGACGATCATCGCCTATATGGACGATTTCAAGCTGTTGATGCTGATGTCGCTCGCGGTCATTCCGCTCGTGCTGCTGCTGCGTAAGCCGAAGGCCGCGCCCGCCGTCGACCACAGTGCCGTGATGGAATAGTCAGCGAAACGGTTTGCTGAGATAACGCGATCCCTGGATGCCGAAGCGCCATGGCACGTCGGCATTTTTGGTGATACCGATGCGCTTTCCGGAAACGATCGGCACCGGCGCGGAGGGCGTCAGTGCATAGGGTGGGCGGTCGAGCAGCCTGTCGTTGATCTGAATGTCGATGCCGAGCGCCAAGCAGAGCTTGCCGGGGCCGCTGCAGAGCGCCGTCAGCATATCGGTGCCGCGCCGCTCCATCATCAAAGGAATTCCCGTTTCCGGCTCGAGCGCCCGGATCAGCACGGCCGAACCCGGACGGCAGACGAAGTTCAGGCACCAATACATGCCGTAAATGCGGTAGATGTAGGCATTGCCGGGGCGGCCATACATGGCGCCGTTGCGCTTGGTCGGCCCGCGAAAACTGTGCGAGGCCTCGTCATCGGGGAAATAGGCTTCCGTCTCGGTGATGCGGCCGCCTACGCCGTCGACTGAGAGATGGCAGCCGAGCAGATCCCGGGCAACGGCGATTGCGTCGCGCTCGAAAAACACCCTGAGACTTTCGCCGGCAAGCGCGCCGGCGCCGATCGCGCCGCTTGTCATTCCACCATCGGTCATGGCCGAGGCAGATACCATTCGGCGCGCTTGGCGTCACCCCCAAAGGGCTTGACGTGGCAAGCGGGTGTTACCGGCCGGCGTTCGGATCGCGCATCGGGATCGATGTGACGGTGACCGAAACCGGGTCGCTTGCCGGAAAAGAATCCTCGAGGCCTTCCTCCAGTTCCTCTTCGAGCACGTTGGCATCCTTGCTGCGCGGGCCGTCGCCATGGACGGGTTCAATCGCTGTCGCAACCAGGGCCTTGGCGCGCGAAACGGCATTTTCCGAGGTCAGCTCGGGCGTGCTGCGCAGCGTCACGGCAATGCTGTCTTCGCCCTCGCCACCGAATTCGACGACGAAGCCGTCTTCCGTCTGGTAGACAGTGATGTCGCTGAGTGCCATGGCTCCCCCAAAAGCGCCTACATTAGCAAGGCGTGTTTTAGTTATGCCCGCTTTCCGAATTTTGTCGAGCGAAGACCTTCACCAGCCACTCGATGAAGACGCGCACGCGCGGTGAAAGCTGGCGGTTGCGGGGATAGAGCAGGGATACCGGCGTCGGGGTCAGCGGAAAATCCTCGAGCACACGAACCAGCCTTCCCTCAGTGAGATCTCTTTCAGCGTGATAGCGCGGGATCTGGATCAGGCCGAGGCCCATCCTTGCCGCGGAAACATAGCTTTCGGCGGCGTTGACGGCGACGATCGCGGGAATGGTGACGTTGCGCACTGCGCCGTCGACGATGAATTCGAGCGGCAGCAGAGTGCCGGTGCTGCTGGAGCGGAAGCCGACCATGCGGTGGCCGGTCAGCCGGTCCGGATGCTGCGGCAGGCCATGTGCGGCGATATAGGCCGGAGAGGCGAGGGTGATCTCGTCGAGCATGGCGAAGCGCCGGGCGACCATATCGCTATCCCCGGGCGTACCGACGCGCAGCACGCAATCGATGCCTTCGCGCACCAGATCGACCAGCCGATCGCCCTCGCTCATCTAGAACTCGATCTCCGGATAGGTCTCGAGAAAGGAAGGCAGGCTCGGCAGCACGAAATGCCGAGCCAGCGTGCCGTGCACATCGACGCGCAGCAGTCCCTTCGGTCTGGCGCCGGCAAAAGCGCCTTCGGCATCCTCGATGTCGGCGAGGATCGACAGGCAGCGTTGGTAATAGGCCTCGCCGTCGAGCGTCGGGCTGACATGGCGCGTGGTGCGCTGGAGCAGGCGCACTCCGAGGCGGGCCTCGAGCTGCTTGACCGCATCGGTTACGGTCGAGCGCGGAAGGCCGGTGTCTTCCGCGGCAAGGGTGAAGCTGCGGCGCTCAACGACGCGGCAGAACACACGCATGGCATCGAACCTGTCCATCTGTTTGTTCGCCTTTCACGGATAATGATGCCGAAGAATGCACGATTATCCGCACTGGCAAAAGGCGCATCTTCTTTCCGTCGAAAACCCGCTGCGGCGCAGATGAAGGAGAAGAACAATGACTTCCAACCAAAGCAGCAAGGTCGCACTGGTTACCGGCGCTTCGCGCGGTATCGGCGCGGCGGTCGCCAAGCGCCTCGCCAGAGACGGTTTCACTGTCGTCCTCAACTATTCCGGCAATGCCGTGCCGGCCGAAGAACTGGCCCGGGAGATCGAGCTGGCCGGCGGCGAGGCGCTGACCGCGAAAGCCGATGTCAGCGATGCGGACGCCGTGCGCCGCATGTTCGATGCCGCGGAAACTGCTTTCGGTGGCATCGACGTGCTCGTCAACAATGCCGGCATCATGATGCTCTCGTCGCTCGCCGAGGCTGACGATGAGAACTTCGACCGGCAGATCGATGTCAACCTCAAGGGCACCTTCAACACGCTGAGGGAAGCGGCCAAGCGTTTGCGCGACGGCGGCCGGGTCATCAATTTCTCGACTTCGGTCGTCGGGCTGAAGCTTGAAACCTACGGCGTCTACGCCGCGACCAAGGCGGCCGTCGAAACGCTAACGGCGATCATGGCCAAGGAAATGCGCGGCCGCAATATTACCGTCAATGCGATTGCGCCCGGTCCTGTCGCCACCGATCTTTTTCTCGACGGCAAATCGGAAGAACTCGTCGTCCGCATGGCGAAGATGAACCCGCTGGAGCGCCTCGCCACGCCCGAGGACATCGCCTCGTCAGTCGCCTTCCTCGCCGGCCCGGACGGCGGCTGGATCAATGGCCAGACGCTGCGCGCCAATGGCGGCATGGTCTGACCAGGCCGACCTCATCGCGATTATGTGAACGGCGCTTGTGAGTTTTTCCTCTTACAATTTTATGGAGAGTGCTTATAACGGATTTATCGCGAGAGAGTGGAGTTCCCTGACGCTCTCTTACGAACCTCCAGAGCCTGCCGCGCCGCTCTGCGGCGCGACAGGCCCGATGTTCAAAATATTGCGGCCCGTCGAAGGTTCCCCTGCCTTCCGGGCCGTATCTGTTTTGCCGCTCAATAGTCGTTCAGCCTGGCCTCGACCAGAAGCTTCACCAGCCAGTCGACGAAGACGCGGACCTTGTTGCTGAGGTGACGGTTCGGCGGATAGACGACATAGAGCGGGATCGGATCGCGGCGCCATTCCGGCAGCACGCGGACGAGTTCGCCCCGCCGCATCGGTTCGCGCACCATGAAGGTCGGCACCTGCGCGACGCCAAGCCCCGTCAGTGCCGCGGTCAGATAGGTGCGGCTGTCGTTGACGGAGGCGATGTAGCGCGGGTTGGTCTCGATCGTCTCGTTGTCCCTGCGAAATTCGAAGGGCAGCGTCCGGTTGTTCTGAGCGCGGAAATAATTGACCGAGTAGTGTGCGGCCTCCAGATCTTCAGGGCGTTCGGGCATGCCGAATTTCTGGATGTAACTTGGCGAAGCGCAGGTGATGAGCTCCATCTCCGAGACGCGCCGGGCGATCAGCGACTGGTCGGTGGGCGTGCCGGCCCGCAGCGCGCAATCGACATTTTCGACCAGATAATCCACCGTGCGGTCGCTGACGCCGAGGTCCAGACGGATATCGGGATAGCGCTGATAAAAGTCGCACAGCGCCGGGACGACGATCGCATCAGCAAAGGCGCCGCTCATCTCGACGCGCAGCCGCCCGCTCGGCAGGCTCTGCGAATTGGAGAGGCTGCCGTCGAGTTCCTCCAGTTCGGAGATAAGCTGCGCGGCGCGTTCGTAATAAAGCGCGCCGTCCGTGGTCACCATCACCCGGCGCGTGGTACGGTTCAGAAGCTTGGTGCGCAGATGCGCCTCCAGGCCCTGGATAAGATTGGTCACCGTCGCCTTGGGCATGGCGAGCATGTCGGCGGCGCGGGTGAAATTGCCCGTCTCCACCACGCGGATGAAGACACGCATTGCCGAAAGCTGATCCATCGGTTTCAAGTCCGCAGTTTGCGTTGCACCATTATTCGAGAATTGGAACAGTGTAATCGCGATATCACTTCTTATTCCCTGTTCTGAATAACAATATCTTTTTTGTACAAAATGCAAGCGACAGCGTTGTCGGTCAGTGGCGATGCGTACAAAGGCCGGAACCATGACGGTGGAATGGAAAGATATGATGCTGGACAAGGTGGCCATCGGCCCCGTTTCCGCACGCATCTACCAGGGCGCCGATTACGGCAAAGGGCCGCCGATCGTGCTTTACCTGCATGGCGGCGCGTTTCTAGATCGGGAGACAAATGTCGACCGGCCGGTGGCGATCAGCCTCGCCAAATCAGGCGCCATCGTCGCCGCCGTCGATTACAGCAGCCTGTCCGGCAACCTGTTTCCGCAAGTGTTGGAAGTTTCCTTTTCCGTTTTTACCTATCTCGCCAACAAGCGCGCTGCCGGTCTTGGCGACCGCAAGTCGCTGTTATTCGTTGCCGGTGAGGAGGCAGGCGGCAATGTCGCCGCCGGTGTGGCGCTGAAAGCGCGCGACCAGCTGCCCGACGCGCTCGACGGCCAGGTGCTGATTTCGCCATTGCTTGATCCCTTCATGGGCACCTCCTCTATCCGCAAAGCGGAAGCCATCGGCATGCGGCAACGCTGGACTGAGGGCTGGAGCCATTACTTAAGCGGCGGCGGTTGCCACCCTTACGCGGCACCTTGCCTCTGTTCGCGTCTTTCAGGCGTCGCCCCTGCGCTGATCTTCACCGCCGAGGACGATCCTCTGCACGACGAAACAATTGGTTACGGTGCCCGCCTGAAGAAGGCCGGCGTCGGTGTGCGCCAGCATGTCCTTCCCGCCGGGACGGGCTGGCCCTCGATTTATGGTGGGAAATCCGGGGAAGCGCCCGATTGGCAGGAACACGTCAGCCGCCACTTCGGAAGTTTCCTTCAGGACGTAGGCGTCCAACCGCAATTGCATTGAAGAAGATCTGATATTTGAGCGGCTTGGGGCCGTAAGGAGAGTACTGATGACGTCCAGAAGCAAGCGCTGGGCCCTGGTGGGCGCCGGCATGGGTCTTATTGCGTCGGTTTCCGGCGCTGCATTGTTTTTCGAACTGCCGATGAGCACGACCGCCACGGCCGCTTCCGCGCCGGCGCAGCCTCCCGCCGTGCCGGTGACGGTTGCCGTCGTCGCGGCGCGCGACGTAACGGCATGGGAAAATTTCTCCGGCCGCCTCGAAGCCGTCGACCGTGTCCAGGTTCGTTCCCGCGTCGCCGGCGCCATCCTGTCGGTGGCCTTCCGTGAAGGTGCGCTGGTCAAGCAGGGCGACCTGCTGTTCACCATCGACCCGGCTCCTTACCAGGCGAGCGTGGCGCAGGCGCAGGGCCAGGTCGCTTCGGCTGAAGCCAAGGTCAGCCTGGCGCAGACCGAGCTCGATCGCGGCCGCAGGCTTTCCGACAACCGCACCATCTCCCAAAGCGATCTCGATCAGCGTCAAAGCGCGCTGGCCGAGGCGCAGGCGGGGCTGCGTTCGGCGCAGGCCGCTCTGCAGTCGGCTCAGCTCGATCTCGATTACACTGAGGTGCGGGCGCCGGTTTCGGGCCGCATCGGCAAGATCGAGGTGACCACGGGCAACCTGGTTGCGGCCGGCTCGGCTTCGCCTGAACTGACGACGCTGGTTTCGGTCGATCCGATCTATGCGAGCTTCAATGCCAGCGAGGAAATGGTGACGCGCGCCCTTGCCCAGCTGCCGCAGACGGACGGCGCCCTGCCGCCGGTCGAACAGATCCCGGTCGAAATCGGCACGCTCGCGGATGATGGCACCCCGATCAAGGGCAAGCTGCAACTGATCGACAATGAGGTCGATGCATCAAGCGGCACGATCAGCGTGCGCGCCGTCTTCGACAATCCGGGCGGGCGTCTGATCCCCGGCCAGTTCGTGCGGGTGCGCATGGGCCAGCCGAAGGCTGAGAACAAGATCGTCATCAGCGACCGTGCTGTCGGCACCGACCAGGACAAGAAGTTCGTCTTCATCGTCGACGGCGAGAACAAGGTCGCCTACCGGCAGGTCCAGCTCGGCACGCTGTCTGACGGTCAGCGGGTGGTCGAAAGCGGCCTGAGCGCCGGCGAGAAGATCGTCGTCAACGGTCTGCAGCGCATTCGTCCTGGCGCCGTCGTCATTCCGCAGATGGAAGAGAAGGTCGCGACCGCTCAGTAATTTGCGCCTTTCCCTGTGGGGGAAGGTCAATAGCCGAATTGATTTCACCCGCCGGCGGCTCCCAGCCGCCGGAGAGGGACTTCGCATCCATGTTCACCCCGGAGAGGGCTTTGATATGAACATCTCCAGATTCTTTGTCGACCGCCCGGTTTTTGCCGGCGTCCTTTCGGTCCTCATCGTGGTCGCCGGTCTGATCGGCCTGAGGGCGCTGCCGATTTCCGAATATCCCAACGTCGTGCCGCCGTCGGTCGTCGTGCGCGCCACCTATCCCGGCGCCAATCCGAGCGTCATTGCCGAAACGGTGGCGACACCGCTCGAAGAGCAGATCAATGGCGTCGAGGACATGCTCTACATGTCGAGCCAGGCGACGTCGGACGGCGTGCTCAACGTGACCGTCACCTTCAAGCTCGGCACCGATCCCGACAAGGCGCAGCAGCTCGTACAGAACCGCGTTTCGCAAGCCGAGCCGCGCCTGCCGGCGGAAGTCCGCGCGCTGGGCATCACCACGGTCAAGAGCTCGCCCGACTTCATCATGGTCGTCAACCTCGTCTCCGACGGAAACAGTCACGACATCACCTATCTGCGCAACTACGCGACCCTCAACGTCAAGGACCGGCTCGCCCGCATTCCGGGCGTCGGCCAGGTGCAGGTTTTCGGGGCCGGCGACTATTCGATGCGCGTCTGGATCGATCCGCAGAAGGCCGCCGAGCATGATCTCGCCGCCAGCGATATCAGCAACGCCATCAGCTCGCAGAACGTCCAGGCCGCCGCCGGCATCATCGGCGCGTCGCCCAGCCAGCCGGGCGTCGATCTTCAGCTCAACGTCAATGCTCAGGGCCGTCTGCGCACGCCCGAAGAGTTCGGCAACATCATCGTGAAGACGGGCGCCAACGGCGAGATCACCCGCCTTCGCGATATCGCCCGCATCGAGCTCGGCGCCGCCGACTATACGCTGCGCTCGCTGCTCGACGGCAAGCCGGCTGTTGCCGTCGCCGTTCTTCAGGCGCCCGGTTCGAACGCGATCGAGATCGCCGACAATGTGCGCGCGACCATGGACCAGCTGCAGCTGGCCATGCCTGACGGCGTCAAATACGAGATCGTCTACGATACGACGAAATTCGTGCGCGCCTCGATCGAGAAGGTCATCGATACGCTGCTCGAAGCTGTCGCGCTCGTCGTCCTTGTCGTCATCCTGTTCCTGCAGACATGGCGCGCCTCGATCATTCCGCTGATCGCGGTTCCGGTCTCGATCATCGGCACCTTCGCGGTCATGTATGTCTTCGGCTTCTCGATCAACGCGCTTAGTCTGTTTGGTCTGGTGCTGGCGATCGGCATCGTCGTCGACGACGCGATCGTCGTGGTCGAAAACGTCGAACGCAATATCGAGCATGGGCTGTCGCCGCGGGCGGCCACCTACAAGGCGATGAAGGAGGTCTCCGGCCCGATAGTGGCGATCGCGCTGGTCCTTGTCGCGGTCTTCGTGCCGCTCGCCTTCATCTCCGGCCTGTCGGGTCAGTTCTATCGCCAGTTCGCGCTGACGATCGCGATCTCGACCGTCATCTCCGCCTTCAACTCGCTCACCCTTTCTCCGGCGCTCGCAGCCCTTCTCTTGAAGGGTCACCATGCGCCGAAGGATTGGCTGACGCGGTTCATGGACGCCATTTTCGGCTGGTTCTTCCGCGGCTTCAACCGTGTCTTCGGCGCCGGTTCGAATGCCTACGGCAAGGGTGTGGGCGGGCTGGTGTCGCGCAAGAGCATCGTCATGGTGGTCTATCTGGCGCTGGTCGGCGCGACCTACAGCATGTTCACCACTGTCCCGGGCGGCTTCGTGCCGTCGCAGGACAAGCAGTATCTGATCGGCTTTGCCCAGCTGCCGGATGCCGCCAGCCTCGACCGCACCGAAGATGTGATCAAACGGATGACCGACATTGCTCTCGCCCAGCCGGGCGTTGCCAATGCGATCGCCTTTCCGGGCCTGTCGATCAACGGCTTCACCAATTCTTCGAATGCCGGCATCGTCTTCGTGACGCTGAAGGACTTCGAGGAGCGCAAGACGCCCGATCTCTCGGGCGGCGCCATCGCCATGACGCTGAACCAAAAGTTCGGCGCCATCCAGGACGCCTTCATCGCCATGTTCCCGCCGCCGCCGGTCAACGGTCTCGGCACGACGGGCGGTTTCAAGCTGCAGATCGAGGATCGCGCCGGTCTCGGCAACCAGGCGCTCGACGAGGCGACCAAGGCGGTGCTTGCCAAGGCCTATCAGACGCCCGAACTTGCCGGGCTGTTCTCCAGCTTCCAGATCAACGTGCCGCAGCTCTATGCCGATCTCGACCGCGCCAAGGCCGAGCAGCTCGGAGTTTCCGTCACCGACGTCTTCCAGACGCTGCAGATCTATCTCGGTTCGCTCTATGTGAACGACTTCAACGCCTTCGGCCGCACCTACAGCGTCCGTGTGCAGGCCGATGCGAAATTCCGCGCCCAGCCGGAAGATATCGGCCAGTTGAAGGTCCGTTCGGCATCGGGTGAGATGATCCCGCTTTCTGCCCTGTTGAAGGTCGAGCCAAGCACCGGTCCGGAACGCGCCAACCGTTACAACGGCTTCCTTGCCGCCGATATCAACGGCGGTCCGGCGCCGGGCTTCTCCTCCGGCCAGGCCCAGGCGGCAATCGAGAAGATCCTTCGCGAGACCCTGCCTGCCGGCATCGACTTCGAATGGACGGATTTGACCTATCAGCAGATCCTGGCCGGCAATTCGAGCGTGGTGGTCTTCCCGCTGGCGCTGCTGCTCGTCTTCCTGATGCTCGCCGCCCAGTATGAAAGCTTGACGCTGCCGCTTGCGATCATCATGATCGTGCCGATGGGCGTGCTGGCGGCCTTGACGGGCGTCTGGCTCACCGGTGGAGACAACAACATCTTCACTCAGATCGGCCTAGTCGTCCTTGTCGGCCTCTCGGCGAAGAACGCGATCCTCATCGTCGAATTCGCCCGCGAACTGGAGTTCGAAGGCAGAACGCCGCGCGAGGCAGCGGTCGAGGCCAGCCGTCTGCGCCTTCGCCCGATCCTCATGACCTCCATGGCCTTCATCATGGGCGTCGTGCCGCTCGTCGTCTCCACAGGCGCCGGTGCGGAAATGCGTGCAGCCATGGGTGTCGCGGTCTTCTCCGGCATGATCGGCGTGACGTTGTTCGGCATCTTCATGACGCCTGTCTTCTACGTGCTGTTGCGCCGGATGACGGGCAACCGTCCGCTCGTCCAGCACAAGCCGGACGAGCACAAGGAGGAAGAGGCCGAAGTCATCCGGCTCGCTGCCGAATAACGCAATTCAACCTTCCTTTGTCGAGTAAATCGGGCGGGAACTTCGGTTCTCGCCCGTATCGTTTTTCGGCCATCCGACAAAAATGCTTTACGTGCATCAAAACGGTTGCAACCATGGCCGAGGAGACTATCAAAGACGGATAGCAGCTGGGAGGAGCGGCGCGGCCTTACCTCCGCCATCTGGATACGCAACGCCGAAGGCCGGAGCGCTTGCGGAAGATGGTGGTACGGGCGGAAGGCCCCCGCTTCTCGACTTCGAAGAGAAGTGTGGCCGATCGGGAGGATGGTAATGACGGACAGCCAAACGAAGACACGCCGCCTGCGTTCGCAGGATTGGTTCGACAATCCCGATCATATCGATATGGCAGCGCTCTACCTCGAGCGTTTCATGAATTACGGCATCACGCCGGAAGAGCTACGCTCCGGCAAGCCGGTCATCGGGATTGCCCAGAGCGGCAGCGATCTTACGCCCTGCAATCGCGTGCATATCGAACTCGCCAAGCGCGTGCGCGACGGCATTCGAGATGCCGGCGGCATTCCGATCGAATTTCCGACACATCCGATCTTCGAGAACTGCAAGCGCCCGACGGCCGGACTCGACCGCAATCTCGCCTATCTCGGTCTCGTCGAAATCCTCTACGGCTACCCGCTCGATGGTGTGGTGCTGACCACCGGCTGCGACAAGACCACGCCTTCGGCGATCATGGCTGCGTCGACGGTCGATATTCCGGCGATCGTGCTCTCCGGCGGGCCGATGCTCGACGGCTGGCACGAGGGGGAACTGGCGGGCTCCGGCACGGTGATCTGGCGGATGCGGCGGAAATATGCGGCAGGCGAAATCGACCGGGAGGAGTTTCTGCAGGCGGCGCTCGATTCGGCTCCTTCCGTCGGCCACTGCAACACGATGGGCACCGCTTCGACGATGAATGCGCTGGCCGAAGCGCTCGGCCTGTCGCTGACCGGGTGCGGCGCCATTCCGGCTGCTTATCGCGAGCGCGGCCAGATGGCCTACCGCACCGGGCGGCGGGCCGTCGAGATCGTGTTCGAGGACCTGAAGCCGTCGGATATCCTGACGCGGGCGGCGTTCCTCAATGCCATCCGTACCAATTCGGCGATCGGCGGCTCGACCAATGCACAGCCGCATCTGGCGGCCATGGCCAAGCATGCCGGTGTTGAACTTTATCCCGACGACTGGCAGGTGCATGGCTTCGATATCCCGCTGCTGGCCAATGTCCAACCGGCCGGCGCCTATCTCGGCGAGCGATATCACCGCGCCGGCGGCACCCCGGCGATCATGTGGGAGCTGCTGCAGGCCGGAAAACTCGACGGCGACTGTCGCACGGTGACGGGTAGGACGATGGCCGAGAACCTGAAGGGGCGGGAGGCCAGCGACCGCGAGGTCATCCGGCGGTTCGACGACCCGCTGAAGGAGCGCGCCGGTTTCCTCGTTCTCAAGGGCAATCTCTTCGACTTCGCCATCATGAAGATGAGTGTGGTTTCAGAGGATTTCCGTCGGCGCTATCTCCAGGAGCCCGGGCGAGAAGGCGTCTTTGAGGGTAAGGCGGTCGTCTTCGACGGCTCGGAAGATTATCACCGTCGCATCAACGATCCCGCCCTCGGCATCGACGAGAATACGATCTTGGTGATCCGCGGCGCCGGGCCGCTCGGCTGGCCGGGGTCGGCCGAGGTTGTGAACATGCAGCCGCCGGATCATCTTCTGAAGCGCGGCATCCGTAGCCTGCCGACGATCGGCGACGGCCGTCAGTCGGGCACGGCGGACAGCCCCTCGATCCTCAACGCTTCGCCGGAGAGCGCTGCCGGCGGCGGCCTGGCCTGGCTTCGCAGCGGCGACACGATCTGCATCGACTTCAACCACGGGCGCTGCGACATGCTGGTGGATGGCGCCGAGATCGAACGGCGCAAGGGCGAGGGCATTCCACCGGTGCCGGCGGATGCGACGCCGTGGCAGCAAATCTACCGCCGTTCCGTCACGCAGCTGGTCGATGGCGCTGTTCTGGAAGGGGCAGCGGACTTCCGCCAGATCGCGAAAAGACCACCGAGGCATAATCACTGATCCCGAAGCTGCGGCAGATCGCAAGTCCGTTGATCCAAAAGGGGAAAGCCGTAACGAAGATTTCACCTCGTCATTTGTTCGGTCCATAGGGCAAGGCTTCCTTAATGCCGGCCGAAGACCATATTGCAATGACGCAAGTCTTCTAAGGCCGAGGCCGTGTTGCCAGAAAATGAAGCCACACGATCCGAACAAGAGTTTCAGGATCTTCTGCGCCGGCTCGAACTCGCTCTCGACGCATCCCGGATCGGTGTCTGGGAGCATAGCATCGCAAAGGACGGGATCTTATGGGACGCACAGATGCACCGGCTCTACGAGACCGGCGAGACATGTCGGCAAGTGCCGGTATGGTTCTGGGCGAACGCGATCCATCCCGACGATCGAGAGCGGGCCGAACGTGATTTCGAGCAGGCCATCGCTGCGCGCGGCGCCTATGACTCGCAATTCCGAATCGTGCTGCCGAGCGGCGAAATCCGGCATCTTCGCTCGCGAGCGCATTTTTATGTGGATGCGGAGGGGGCGCCCTCCTTCATCGGCGCCGAGTGGGATGTGACAGCCGACGTACAGCTCAACGCCGAGCTTGCACGGCAGAAGATGATGGCCGAGGCGAGAGCGCTGGCGCTCGAGGAAAGCAATGCGCGTATCGAGCATGTCGCCGATCACGATTATCTCACCGGCTTGCCGAACCGGCGCCTTCTCGACAAGCGGCTGGCGGAGCTGCCGGCCGACAGGAGCGTCGCGACGCTTGGCGTGCTGCATCTCGATATCGATCAATTCAAGCAGATCAACGACAGCCACGGCCATGCGGCCGGCGACGCCGTGCTCAAGGCCGCAGCCCTTCGCCTCGCCGCCGCAATACCCGCAAACGGCATGGTTGCCCGCGTTGGCGGCGACGACTTCGTCGTCGTGCTGGTCAATTTCACCGATCTCGCCGAGCTGAAACTGATCACCGAAGATGTTCAGCGGCGGCTGCGGAAAAAGATCCGCTACGGCCAGGAGATGCTGCAATCCGGGGCTTCGATCGGCGTATCGTGGAGCGCCGATCGGCGGGTGCGCAACCTGCTGGCCGAATCCGACGTGGCGCTTTACCACGCCAAGCAGCTCGGGCGAAACCGCATCGAATTCTTCACGCGGCAACTGCAGGAGGATCTGCGATCCAAGCGTCGCTTGGTCGAAGAGCTGAAGCTCGGGCTGGAGCGCGGCGAGATCATTCCTTATTATCAGGTGCAACTCTCTGCCAGAACACGGCAGGTTATCGGCTTCGAGGCGTTGGCGCGCTGGAAACATCCGGACAAGGGCGTGCTCGCCCCGGGCGTATTTCTGAAGATCGCCGACGAGCACGGGCTTGCGGCTGAGATCGATGCGGCGATCTTGAAACGTGTTCTCGAGGACCGGCAGTTCTGGCAGTTACGCGGCCTTGCGGTTCCGCGCATTGCCGTCAACATTTCGGCGTCGCGCCTTGCCGACCCGGCGCTGCTCCGCAAGCTAAAAACACTCGACATTCCGCCCGGCGCAATCGTCTTCGAGCTGGTCGAGACGATTTTCCTCGACGACAGTGAAGAGACGCTGCTCGATCATGTCGATGATATCAAACGGCTGGGCATC
Organism: Rhizobium sophoriradicis; assembly: GCF_003939025.1. Lineage (GTDB taxonomy): Bacteria > Pseudomonadota > Alphaproteobacteria > Rhizobiales > Rhizobiaceae > Rhizobium > Rhizobium sophoriradicis. The sequence continues at coordinate 6,702 of NZ_RQIH01000023.1, read as the reverse complement.
GACATCGAAATCGACGATTTCGGATCGGGCCACGCCTCGCTTATCGGTCTCGTCAAGCTGCGGCCGAAGCGACTGAAGATCGACCGGCAACTCGTTGCCGAGGTCGTCAGCTCGCAGGAGCAGCGGCGGGTGATCGGTTCGATCGTCGAAATCGCCAAGGCGCTCGATGTCGAGGTGATCGCCGAGGGCATTGAAACCGAGTCGCATGCCACCGTGCTGGCGCAGCTTGGCTGCGACGGTTTGCAGGGTTATGCTTTTGGTTACCCGGCGCCGGCGGCCGAGACAGAACGGCTGTTCTCGCCGCTCACGAGTGGAGCCGAAAAGCAGAAGGCAGCGATAGGCGGCTGATATCCAGCCGAACCGCTCCTCGTCTTCAAGACGAGGTGAACGAGCAGATTTCGGCGCGGGATTTTATTCGCGCCGGCAGGAAGATAATCAGGCGCCAAGTAATTTTCTTGAGCTTGCAACGGCATTGTTTCATGGTAATGCGGAAACGAAGCTTACTGCATTGCATCGGAAATGATTATACGCAGCGTCAAGACCATCGGCGCTGTTCCTCCATCATTCGCAAGCGCGAACGGGAAGCCGTGATCTGACAATTGCTTTGCTGTTGGCGGGATGGACTTGCGGGACATCAATCTGGGAAGATCGCATGAATTCGGAATTTGCCGTTCGTTCGATGCGGCCCGGCGAATTGGAGCTCGTGCTCGAATGGGCGCGTCAGGAGGGATGGAATCCCGGCCTCGACGATTCGCTTGCATTCCTCGAGGCTGATCCGTCCGGGTTTTTCGTCGGCTCCATCGGCGAAGTCCCTGTCGGCTCGATCTCGGTCGTCAAATACGGCGACAGCTTTGCCTTTCTCGGCCTCTACATCGTCCACCCCGATTTCCGTGGCAAGGGTTACGGCAAAGCGATCTGGCAAACGGGGATCGCTACGGCGGAGGGCCGGACGATCGGTCTCGACGGCGTCGCCGCGCAGCAGCAGAACTACCGCAGGGCCGGCTTCGAACCCGCTTATCTCACCATTCGATATGGCGGCGTCGCCAGCGCCCTGCCGGCCTCGACGCTCGTTGCGCAGCCGGTGCTGGATTCGCGCCTGGAAGGGCTGCTGCGTTATGATTCGGCGATCTTCCCGCAGCCGCGGGAAACCTTCCTTGCCGCCTGGTGTACCGGCCGCAAGGGACGGCGTACCGCCGTCGTACGGAAGAGCCATAAAATCCGTGGCTACGGCACGATCCGCCGCTGCTATGAGGGCTACAAGATCGGCCCGCTCTTTGCCAATGATGCCGATAGCGCCGCGGCGCTGCTTGCCGAACTGGTCCCGGAGGCGAAAGGGGCAACAGTCTTCATCGATATTCCCGCAGAAAACCGCGAGGCGATCGCCCTTGCTGAAGGCATGGGCCTTCAGCCGGTGTTCGAGACCATGCGCATGTATCGCGGGCCGGCCCCCGCCACCCCGCTGAAACACGTCTTCGGCGTGACGACCCTGGAGCTTGGCTAATCCACCGGTGAGGCGGGCGCCGTTGGAGCCGAAGCTTTCGGACGGCCTTTTTCGGCGATGGCGATACCGCCGAGCGTCAAGGCCAGCGCGACCATATGGAAGGACTGCAGCGTCTCGCCGACCAAGGCGACCGAGAGCAGGGTTCCGAATACCGGCACGAGATTGATGAACAGGCTGGCCCGGTTGGCGCCGATCGCCTCGACGCCCTTGATGTAAAGAATCTGCGCCAGCAGCGAGGGGAAGATCGCCGTGTAGAGAGTGATGCCCCAGCCGGCCTGATCGGGCCATTGCGCCGCGCCCCGGCCTGCCTCCCAGAGGAGCAGCGGCAGCGATGTCAGCATGGCGGCAACGGCCGGGAAGGCCATCAGCGTTCGCCAGTCGACCGGCGGTTTCCAGCGCAGGAAGATCGTGTAGAGCGAATAGGCGACGATGGCGATCAGCATCAACCCGTCGCCCCGGTTGAGCTGCAGCTGCAGCAGCGTGGCGAGGTCGCCATGCGCTGCTGTCAGAGCCACGCCCACCAAAGTCATTGCGAAGCCGAAGCATTGCGCCAACGAAATGCCCGTGCGGAAGAAAACGAAATTCAGCAGGAAGATCAGCATGGGAATGCCGGCCTGCTCGATGGCGACATTGATTGCCGTCGTATACTGTACCGCCGAGTAAAGCATGGCATTGAAGAGGGTGTAGCCGATGGCGCCGTAGCAAAGCAGCAGCGGCAGGTTTTTCCTGGCGACCGGCCAGTCCTTCTTGAGTTGCGGCACCGAGATCAGGGCGATCATCGCAACGGCAAGGAACCAGCGCAGGAAGGTCAGCATCATCGGGCTGACATGGCCGACCGCGAGCTTGCCGGCGACGGAGTTGCCGCCCCAGCAGAGGGTGGCGATGACGAGGCAAATATAGGCCGTGGCTTGCAAGAGCGTTCTTTCTCGTCTTTTGGTGATCAACAAGCGGCGTTTTCCCAGGGGAAATAGCCTGCCGACTGCTGTTTTGTCACGTAAAAAGCCCAATCGCCTGTGACAACAGGGTCGCTTTCCCAAAAACAAAGCTTTATAGATGCGCGGGTTTGAGCAGGTGCGCGGTTCCGCGCCGGTAACAGGAAGAGTTAGATGACGAACGTAGTCGTGGTCGGTTCGCAATGGGGTGACGAAGGCAAAGGCAAGATTGTCGATTGGCTTTCGGAACGCGCGGATATCGTCGTGCGCTATCAGGGCGGCCACAATGCCGGCCATACGCTCGTCATCGACGGCACGAGCTACAAGCTCTCGCTGCTGCCGTCCGGCGTCGTGCGTCCGGGCAAGATGGCGGTGATCGGCAACGGCGTCGTCGTCGACCCGCACGCGCTGATCGCCGAGATTGGTCGGCTGGAGGCCCAGGGTGTGAGCGTGACGCCTGACAATCTGCGCATCGCCGACAATGCGACGCTCATCCTGTCGCTGCACCGCGAACTCGACGCGATGCGCGAAGATGCGGCCTCCAACAGCGGCACCAAGATCGGAACGACGCGCCGCGGCATTGGCCCGGCCTATGAAGACAAAGTCGGCCGCCGCGCCATCCGTGTCATGGATCTTGCCGATCTCGACAGCCTTTCCGGCAAGGTCGACCGAATCCTCACACATCACAACGCACTTCGCCGCGGCCTCGGAGTTGCCGAAGTGAGCCACGAGGCGATCATGGAGGAGCTCACCTCCATCGCCGACCGTGTGCTGCCGTTCCGCGACACCGTCTGGCTTTTCCTCGACAAGGAGCGTCGCAAGGGCGCCCGCATCCTCTTCGAAGGCGCACAGGGCAGCCTGCTCGACATCGATCACGGCACCTATCCTTTTGTGACCTCCTCGAACACGGTGGCCGGCCAGGCCGCGGCCGGTTCCGGCATGGGACCGGGATCGCTGGGCTATATCCTCGGCATCACCAAGGCCTACACGACACGTGTCGGCGAAGGCCCGTTCCCAACCGAGCTCACTGATGAAATCGGCCAGTTCCTCGGCGAGAAGGGGCATGAGTTCGGTACCGTGACAGGGCGCAAGCGCCGCTGCGGCTGGTTCGACGCCGCGCTGGTTCGCCAGTCGGTCGCCACCAACGGCATCACCGGCATTGCGCTCACCAAGCTCGATGTGCTCGACGGCCTCGAGGAACTGAAGATCTGCGTCGGCTATATGCTCGACGGCGAACAGATTGATCATCTTCCCGCAAGCCAGGGAGCGCAAGCTAGGGTCGAACCGATCTATATCACGCTCGAGGGGTGGAAGGAATCGACCGTCGGCGCCCGCAGTTGGGCGGATCTTCCGGCGCAGGCGATCAAGTATGTTCGCCAAGTCGAAGAGCTGATCGGGGCACCTGTCGCGCTCCTGTCCACCAGCCCGGAGCGGGACGACACGATACTTGTGACCGATCCGTTTGAGGATTAAGGTCACCGGTCACTGCGGAGGCTAGGTTCGGGAGAATACCGGACTTCTTGAGAAAGTACTGATGGCGGATTTTATTGCAGTCATTCGGCGGGCCGTCGACGGCCTGGCCGAAAATACCCCCGAGATGCGGGTAAAGGTCTACGAACGTGCTCGCGGCGCAGTGCAGCGGCAGCTCGAGAACATGAAGCCGCGTCCGCCGGAAGCCATGCTGCAACGCCAGCTCGAAAAGCTCGAGGCCGCCATCCGCGAAGTGGAGGGTGAACACTCCGAGGCGCTGTCGGTCGGTGAGGCGAGTGAGGCCGTCGCCGCGCCGGAGCCCGTCGAGGAACACGCGGCTCACGGTGAAAGCGAACCGGCGCCTGTGTCTCAGCCGGCCGTCGACGAGCCGGTTGATGCAGTCGAGGCAGAGCCGCCGGCAGAAGAGGTCGTCGAGCAAACCGAGCCCGTTGAAGCCGGTGCACACGAGCAAGCTCCGGAAGAGGGCGTGGCCGAGGAGCCGCAGCCTGCGGAAGCAGAGCTTGTAGAACCCGAGCCCGCTGCACCCGAATCCGTGCCAACAGCAGTCTCCGCCGAGACGGATGCGCCCGTCCAGTCATACTGGCATCCCTCCCATGAGGAGGAGGCGCCGGCCGAGGAATGGCGTGCCGGTGAGGCGCGTGATGTCGCTGCCGAGGAAGTGGCGTCTGAACATGACGGCTTCGAACCGCAGCCTGCCGGACATGGCTATGCGGAGGCTGGTGACGATCGCGCCGACGAGCAGAACGCGGCGGATGCCGACGAGGTTGCGGCCGAACCGGCTACGCTGGAAAGCCACGAACCAAATGGCGAGGCCGCTTACGAGCCCATCGAATCTTTCCAGCCGGCCACGCGCGGCATTGAGCACGCGTCCAACCGGTTGGTCGAGCCGGTCGCCGATTTCAATCGTGCGCAGGAATTCGTGGAGCACAGCCGCGAGGAGCCGCTGCAGGCGGATGCGGCTGCGCATTTCGACCCGGTCTGGAGAGAGCCGGCTGCCGAAACACCGGCTCCAGCGCCGAAGGATGCCGAGACCGAATGGGCCGAAGAGGAACTCCGGCAATATTCGGAAACGGCTCCTGTCGCCGCCGACACTTCGGCGCGCGCCTTCGAAGAGGTGATATCAAGCCTCGAAAAGATAGCGCCCGCGGCCGTCATGCCGGCTGCAAAGGAAAGCTTCTCCTGGGAAACGGCCGCCTTCGACGATCTGCCGCCGATCGAAGTCGGCAGCAACAAGAAGACGCCGGTTGCCTCGCATTTCGACGATGTCGATATCTTTGCCGAAGTGCACGATGGCAAGGCCGCGCCGGCTGCCGGCGCGCCGAACGAGGCATGGCGCGAAGCCAAGGCACTACGCGGTTATGACCGGCGCGGCTCGGTCGCCGCCGACGATGACGATGCCAATCCAGCAATGGATATCGATCAGATCGTCGCCGCCAAGTTGCAGGGCAAGAATTTCCGCATGGAGCCGAAGCGGCGTCGCTTCGGCATCGGCACGGTGATCACCCTCATCTTCGCGCTTATTCTGATCGGCGGCGGCGCCTATGCCGGCTGGATGAACAGAGAGGCGCTGGTGGCGATGGTCGATGGGCTTGTCAGCTCGGCGCCTTCGCAGTCCACGAGGAACGAGGCGGCAATGACGCCGGCGGGCTCCGAAACGCCGGCTCAGCCGAGCACGCCGACGCCAGGCCAGCCAGCCGCGCCGGAAGCGCAGAACGCGCCAGCGCCAGCGGCACCGGCACAGCCGAACCAGCAAGTGGCGTCATTGAACAATGACGGCGCTGCGGCCAATTCCAAATTCACCCAGCGACTGCTTTCCGATGGAACCGAAGTCGACAGCGGCCCGGCGGCCGTGCCGGGAACGCCGACCGCCGAGGGGAAATCGGTGGCCGAGCAGAATGTCGCGGCTGCGGATGCGCCGGCTGCCAGCGCGCAAGGTGATGCCGTCCGGCCGGGAACGCTGACGCCGAACGGTCCTGCGGCATCGCCGCAGCAGGCCGCCCCGGTTGGGTCGTCGGAAAAGATGTTCCTTTACGAGGAGCGCATCGGCCAGAGTTCGCCGACGGCGATCGAGGGAACGGTCGTCTGGAGCGTGCAGCACGAGGCCGGCCAGGGTGGAAGGCAGGAAGCGACGGTGCAGGGCAACGTCACGGTTCCCGAGCGCAATCTCTCGGCCCTCGTCACGTTCAAGCGCAACTCCGATCCGTCGCTGCCGGCAAGCCATCTCGTCGAGATCGTCTTCTCGGTGCCGCCGAACTTCGAGGGCGGCAGCATCGAAAGCGTCCAGCGCATCTCGATGAAACGCACGGAACAGGATCGCGGCGACGCGCTGATTGCGGTTCCGGCCAAGATCACCGACGATTTCCACATGATCGCGCTCAACGATTATCCCGATGCGCGCAAGGCCAATCTCGACCTGATGTCGACCCGCAACTGGATCGATATCCCGATCACCTACCGCAACGGCCGCCGCGCGCTGCTGACGATGGAGAAGGGCGGCACGGGAACGGATGCCTTCAATACCGCCATCAAGGAATGGACCGCGCTCGGGGATGTCTCGACTAGCCAGTGAGGCAGCTGCCACTGGCCGTGGCAGCGTCTCGTCCTTGTTGAAAGCATCATCTTCGGAAATAAAGAAAACGGCTTGGCTCCCTCTCTTCTCCCCAGCGGGGACTGTTGCAAAATGCTGAGAATATGATTCCGTTGTTTTTGAACGGAGATGATTTGGATGGCGGTGAAGCAGACGGGTCAATTCAGCTTTGTTGATGCGTTGTTGCCGCA
>NZ_RQIH01000022.1 GCF_003939025.1 Rhizobium sophoriradicis | reverse complement strand
GCCAAATCATCAAATTCAGCCACCATCACCCCGCCACACACCGAAGCGGGGCAAGCACAGATGACGGCAATCGCCTGACCCAAGCTGCAACGCCGGTTATGCAACAGTCCCCAGCGGGGAGAAGGTGGCCCGAAGGGTCGGATGAGGGGGCCGCATGGCACGCCCTTCATGTTGCCCTCCGCTTCCGCTACGTGCATTCGCGGCTTTGCCGCTCATCCCCCTCATCTGCCTGCTGGCATCTTCTCCCCGCTGGGGAGAAGAGGACGTGCCGCAACGTCCTTCCCCAAGCACTCTCCGTAGAAACAAAAAACGCCACCTCCGATCGGGAGGTGGCGCTGCAGTTCTCAAATCAGCCTTATCAGGCCGTGGCTTCGACGACGCGGACGGCTTTGGCGCGTTCCAGGGCTTCCTTGCGGACAGCATCCTGCACCTTCTCGAAGGCGCGAACCTCGATCTGGCGGACGCGTTCGCGGCTGATGTCGAATTCGGCCGACAGGTCTTCCAGGGTCACCGGCTCCTCGGCGAGGCGGCGAGCCTCGAAGATTCGGCGCTCGCGTTCGTTCAGCACGCTCATTGCTTTGCTCAGCATACGCCGGCGGGTTTCGAGTTCGTCCTGTTCGATCAGAACGTCTTCCTGGCTGTCGTGATCGTCCACAAGCCAGTCCTGCCATTGACCGCTGTCGCCTTCGGCGGCCTTGATCGGCGCGTTCAGCGAGGCGTCACCGGAGAGGCGGCGGTTCATCGAAATGACCTCCTCCTCCGAGACGTTCAACTTGGTGGCGATTTCCGATACGTGCTCCGGCTTCAGGTCGCCATCGTCGATCGCCTGAATGCGGCCCTTCAGCCGACGTAGGTTGAAGAACAGGCGCTTCTGGTTCGCGGTCGTCCCCATCTTCACCAGCGACCACGAGCGCAGGATATATTCCTGTATCGAGGCCTTGATCCACCACATGGCATAGGTGGCGAGGCGGAAGCCGCGCTCCGGATCGAATTTCTTGACAGCCTGCATCAGGCCGACATTGCCTTCGGAGACGACTTCCCCGATCGGCAGGCCGTAGCCGCGATAACCCATGGCGATCTTCGCGACGAGGCGGAGATGGCTGGTGACGAGCTTGTGGGCGGCGTCGCGGTCGCCGTGCTCGGCATAACGCTTGGCCAGCATATATTCCTGCTGCGGCTCGAGCATCGGAAATTTGCGGATTTCGTCGAGATAACGATTGAGGCCGGCTTCGCCGGCGGTAATGGACGGCAAGGTATTTCGGGCCATAGTGCACCCTCCTAAAGTGAATTCCGGTTCCCGATGAAAACGCGTCCCCGCGTCGAAAAGGCAAACCGGGACGTGCGGCTTTCTACCCAAGCCCGCACTAAGTCGATATACAGATAAGTATGGCGAAACGGCGGTTCAAGGCGCCGCTCACGCAGGTGTGAGACGGGGGAGGCGGAATTCCGCGGTCCCCTCTAACTCCGCAAGGCCTCGACAAGTTCCACCATGTCCTCCGGCAGCGGTACCTCGAAATGCATGAGTTCGCCGCTGCGGGGATGCTCGAATTGCAACATGAAGGCATGCAGCGCCTGGCGGTCGAACCCGTTGACCACCTTGCGGATCTCTTCGGGCAGCAGATTGGCCTTGGTCCTGAAGCCGGCGCCGTAGACCGTGTCGCCGAGCAGCGGGTGGCCGATATGGGCCATGTGCACACGGATCTGATGGGTGCGGCCGGTTTCGAGGCGGCATTCGACCAGCGAGGCGAGCGCCGTCGCGTCCGGGGATTCATGAAAGCGCTCGATCACCTCGTAATGGGTGATCGCCTCGTCGGCATCATGGCTGTCGGGGCGCTTGACGGCGCGGCGGGTACGATCGCCGGTGGCGCGGCCAAGCGGCGCGTCGACCGTGCCTGTCAGCGACCGGGGCCGGCCCCAGACGATCGCCTGATAGGCACGCTCCAGCGGCATAGTGCGGCCATGGTCGGCAAACTGAAGCGAGAGGTGGCGATGGGCAACGTCGTTCTTGGCGACCACCATGACGCCTGTCGTGTCCTTGTCGAGACGGTGGACGATGCCGGGGCGGCGAACGCCGCCGATGCCGGAGAGCGTATCGCCGCAATGATAGATCAGCGCATTGACCAGCGTTCCGGTCCAATTGCCGGGGCCGGGATGGACGACCAGGCCGGCAGGTTTCGATATGACGATGATGTCGTCGTCCTCATGAAGGATATCGAGCGGGATATCCTCGCCCTGAGGCGTCGGGTCTTCCGGTTCGGGCAGGGTGATCTCGAAACTGTCGCCGACGCGCACCTTGCGCTGCGGATCGGTGACGGGTACGCCCCGCATGGAAACCAGGCCGTCCTTGATCAGTGCCTTGATACGGCTGCGGGAAAAATCCTCGCCGACCTGCGCCGTCAGCCAGGCGTCGAGCCGGCCTTCGGCGGTTTCATCGGCGGTCAGGACTTTTCTAATGCCAACTGCTTGTTTAAAGGGGTCGCTCAAGACGCTTCTTCTCCGACGTATTCTTAGAACGGGACGCACAGATGACAGCAATCGAGCCAGACGACCAGGAAGAGAAGCCCCTTGATCCGGCGATGGAAAGTGTCCGGCGCAAGATGGTCCGCCTGCAGATCGTTTCCGGCGCCATCATGTTCGTGAGCCTTATGGCGGTCTTCGGTGCGGTTGTCTACAAGACGATGCGCGAGCCGAAGGACACGGCTCCGGCTGCCGCTGCCTCCGGTGTGCCCGCGGAGGCGCCGCTTGCGGCGACCGTTTCGCTGCCGCTGGGTTTCAAGGTGCAGTCGACCTCGTTCTCGGCGGGGCAGATCCTGTTTTACGGCGAGACCGTCGAGGGCAAGGCCAAGGCGCTGATCTTCGATCTCCGGAGCGGCCGCTCCGTCGCTGAGCTGACCGTCACGGGCAATTGAGCCCGGCATGGCCGCTCCCCCGATCGCCATCGCCAAAGCCGACGATCCGCGCGTCGCGGAATTCCGCGACATCCGCGAGCGCGATCTGACCGGGCGGGAAAACCGCTTCATCGCCGAGGGTACCGTCGTGCTTAGAATGCTCGCCGAGGCGCATGCGCAAGGCCGCGGCTTTCGCGCCGAAAAGATCCTGCTGCTGCGCAACCGTGTCGAGGGCATCCTGCCGATCCTGGACCGGTTTCCCGCCGACGTGCCTGTCTATGTCGCCGAGGCCGACGCGCTCGAGGGCATTGTCGGTTTCCATCTGCATCGCGGCGTGCTCGCACTTGGCCGGCGGGAGGAGCGTGACGAGGCAGCGCTTCTTGACGCCCTGCCGGAACGGGCGCTAGTCCTCGTCGGCTGCGGCATTTCCAATCACGACAATGCTGGCTCGATGTTCCGCAACGCCGCCGCCTTCCGGGCAGATGCCGTGCTGCTCGACGAAACCTCCTGTGATCCTCTTTATCGCAAAGCGCTGCGTGTCTCGGTCGGATCGGTGCTGAGCGTTCCGCACCGGCGCGGCGGCAAGGCGCTGGATCTGCTCCTTGCACTCGCCGAACGGGGTTTTGCCATCTGGACGCTTTCGCCGCATGGGAAAACGGACATTCGCGCCATTCCGGCGGCGGCACGCATGGCGCTCGTCGTCGGCACCGAGGGGGAGGGCTTGCCGGCAGCGCTGCTGGCCCGCTTTCAGAGCGCGCGCATCCCGCAATCGGACGAGCTCGATAGCCTCAATGCGGCGACGGCGACGGGGATCGCGTTGTTTTCCATGGCCTCGGCCATGGGTCGGATCTGACCCCTAAAGCAGTCGCGATCTTCAGATTCGCTCCCCGCTTTGGGTCTTTTATTATCTCGCATGTCGTTGTCGCAAACGGCTGCACAGTTTTGCGCGACATGCTTTAACGCACCGGATTGGCGATGATGGCGGCCGCCCTGTCGGCAAGGCTGACGCGGTCGTTCGGGTTCTTGGTCCCGGCATCCGGCAGCAGCGTGCGGATCGGCGAGGAAGGGCCTTCGTTGAGTGCGGTCAGCGCCACCATATTGGCGGCGATCGAGGCGATCTCCTCGCGGATCGCACCATCACGTCCGGCGACGGACTTTGCCTTCTGCAGGCGCTCGGCAAGGGCGGCGCTGCGCTTGCGGACATCCTCGCCCATCTCAGCCGCCATTGCGGCGGTATCGAGCATGGACGCGGCTGTGTCTTCGGCCGTCAGTTCCGCCGGCAGGTCAGCCGCCATTTTGGCAAGGCCTGCGTCGCGCAGCACCCGGTTGATCTTGCGGATCTCGGCATTGGCGGCTTTCAACTGCTCCTTCAGCTTGGCGATTTCCTGCTGACGGCGGGCGAGCAGGGTTTCCTTCTCGGCGGCGGAAGCGCTCTCACGCGCGGCCTTATCTTCCAGGCGGATCACCATATGCTGTTGCTGTGTCAGTTTCTGCTCGGCATCTTTGGCCCGCTTCTGCAGCAGGGTGACGTCCTGGCGCAATGTGTCGCGTTCGTCTCGCAGAGCGTTTGCGCGGAATTTCAGGCTTTCGGCCTCTGTTTCACGCGCGGCCAGATCAATTCTCAGCCCATCGGTTTGTTCGCTGAGCTTGCTCAGCCGCGTCCGCATTGCCGCCAGTTCGCTCTCCTTGTTGGCAGCGGATTGCTCGGCAATATGCAGATTGGTCTTCAACTGGCTGATATAGTTCTCATCCTTGCGCAGGTGCGAGCGCTGCTCGGCCGCCTCGACATGCATCTCGCCGATCTGGGCCTGCAATTCACCGATATCGGCGGCAAGCCTGCCGGCATCGACGGCAAGGGCATCGTGCCGCAGCTGGAGCGAGAAGGATTTTTCGCGTTCACGCAAAAGGTCCTGGGTGGTGCGCGCGTTTTCGGCGGCATAAAGGGCGCGCACCATATCTTTCTGGGCGCGGACCTCTTGCGGGCTCAGCGGCATCGTCGCTTTCAGCCGGTTTTCGGTATACCAGACGATGCGGCGGTGTACGGCCGGCGAAACCAGAAAGACGAGGAAGGCCGCGGTCAGGAAGCCCAATCCGAACAAGAGAGCGTATTCGATCACGGCGGGGCCAATCCCGTTCTTCGTTGGGCGGAACTTGACATCCGAAAACCGATTACGCGTTCGGCGTCCTATTCCGGGTCATCCGTGATGATTAAGCACGCATGGCGCATCGGGGCAAGGGCGCCGATGCGGGTGGCGACGGTTTCCGACGCTCCTGTGGCTTCAGAAGGGGTTCCAGGTCGGCGCCTGGGTGATCTTGAGATAGCCGACATTGACGCCGAGTCGGGCGCCGACGCCGGTGCGGATCGGCACGACCAGCACGTCGTTGTTCTTCAGCACCGTCATGCCGAAGCCCGCAATCACATAGGCCGAGCCACTGACGCCGCCGAAGCGGGCATAGATGCCGTCGATGGAAGGCAGATCGTAGACCAGCATCATGACGCGCGAGCCCTGTCCGCCATAATCGATACCTAGGGAGGGGCCTTGCCAGTAGAGCGGATGCTCGCCGGCATTCTTGGTGTTCAGCTGGCCTTCGCCATAGGTGAGACCGGCGATGAAGGCGCCGCCGCCTTCCTGTCCGAGAATATAACCGTTCGGCAGGCCGTATTTCTGGAAGGCGCTTTCCACCACCTTGCCAAGACCGCCGCTGGCGGAGCCAAAGAAGGAGTGGCCGGTATCGATGATTTCCTGCATCGTATACTGACCGTTGTTCTGAGCGGCGGCCGGCCCGGCCACTATCATCGAGGAGAAGACGAGGGCCGAGAGCAACCTGCAGAAGCCGATGAATCGGTGCGGAAATCGAGGGCGCATGGTGTCATCCGTTCGTCGTTGGTCGGGAGCGGACAACCGCTCGCGTCAATTGCTGCATTTTGCGCCGATCATCTTAACAATCGGTTTACCAAATATGGTGTCATTATGGCACCCAATGCGATCGCAAACTTCGCGCAATTTAGATGACGCATATTACCGGGCGCGATGAAATTGCCGCCCCTCAGGAGACGATGATGTCCAAGAACCCGAACCTTACCCTGTCCGGCCCGGATCTGGCCGCGCTCCTCTGCAGCCGCGTTTGCCACGACGTCATCTCGCCCGTCGGCGCGATCAACAACGGTCTGGAACTTCTCGATGAAGGCGGCGCCGATGCTGATGCGATGGACCTGATCCGCACCAGCGCCCTCAATGCTTCCGTTCGGCTGAAATTCGCGCGTCTCGCCTTCGGCGCGTCCGGTTCCGTCGGTGCCTCGATCGACACCGGCGAGGCCGAGCGGGCCGCCAAGGATTTTGCGGTGGCGGAAAAAAAGACCGAGGTTATCTGGAACGGACCGCGCGCCATCGTTGCCAAGAACCGGGTCAAGCTGCTGCTTAACCTCTTCCTCGTCGCCTATTCCTCCATTCCACGCGGCGGCGTGCTTGAGGTGACGCTGGAAAATCCCGAATTCGACGCCAAATTCACGCTCACCGCCAAGGGCAAGATGATGCGCTTGCCGCCGAAATTCGTTGAAATATCGACCGGCACGATCGAGGAGGCAATCGACGCCCATTCGATACAGCCCTATTACACCGTGCTGCTGGCTGAAGAGTGCGGAATGACGCTCGATCATAGCGCCAGCGCCGACGAATTGGTGTTCACGGCGGTAGTCGCTGCTGCTTGATTGCGGAGCCCGGGCGGGCGTCGGCGCCCATCCGGTAACGATTCCTTAGCCTGATGGACCTATCCTCCAGGGTTGTAAGAGGCCTCTTGTTGCGACGAATGCGGGGGCAAAGGAGCAGTCATGCAAAGGTTCATGATCACCGATAATTCGGACATCGTCCGCAAAGTCGGCAAGCGCATTCTCTCCGAACTCGATTTTCTCGTCAGCGAGGCTTCCAATGCCAGCGAGGCGCTGCAGCGCTGCCAGGCGGAACTGCCGGAATATCTGATCGTCGATTCCGGCATGGAAGGCGCGCTCGACCTGATTGCCGCCATCCGCGCGATGGATGGGGGCAAGGACGTCAAGATCTATTACTGCGTCATCGAAGCGGACCTCAAGAAACTGATGGCCGGCAAACGCGCCGGCGCCACGGATTTCTTGCTCAAACCCTTCGATCGCAAGATCCTGACCGCCGTTTTCGGGAACCGCGCGATCGCTGCCTGACGGCAGGCTTCTTGCCGGCGGAATCGGCCGCCCGTGAACATAAACGCCGAAGCGTAGCCGGACGCCGGCTGAGGCTGCGCTCCTCCGTTGATCGACATGCATAAAACAATGAACAAGGTGCGTCGCATGCGCCAAGTTTGATGCGGCGCTCTTTACGCCTATCCCGCCGATCGACCGAGTCTTGATCGCTTATTCGGGCGGCGGCCCTGTGCGGCGGAAACGAAAAATCCCGCCGGAAGGGCGGGATTTCGTCATTCCGATAAGGGGGATCGGAAGATTGGAAGCTCAGGCGGTTTCCGCGTATTCGGTGCCATCCGGCTCGCGAAGAACGTAACCACGGCCCCAGACTGTCTCGATATAGTTGGCGCCGCCGGCGGCATTGGCGAGTTTCTTGCGAAGCTTGCAGATGAAGACGTCGATGATCTTCAGTTCCGGCTCGTCCATGCCCCCGTAAAGGTGGTTGAGGAACATTTCCTTGGTGAGCGTGGTGCCCTTGCGGAGCGAAAGCAGCTCCAGCATCTGGTATTCCTTGCCCGTCAGATGGACGCGCTGGCCGCCGACTTCAACTGTCTTGGCATCGAGATTGACGATCAGTTCGCCGGTCATGATCACCGACTGGGCGTGGCCCTTGGAGCGGCGGACGATGGCGTGGATGCGGGCGACGAGTTCGTCCTTGTGGAACGGCTTGGTCATGTAGTCGTCGGCTCCGAAGCCGAGGCCGCGAACCTTGTCTTCGATGCCGGCCATGCCCGACAGAATGAGGATCGGTGTCTTGACCTTCGACAACCGGAGAGTGCGAAGCACTTCATATCCGGACATGTCGGGCAGGTTCAGATCGAGCAGGATGATATCGTAATCATACAGCTTGCCCAGATCGACGCCTTCTTCACCGAGATCGGTGGTATAAACATTAAAACTCTCTGATTTCAGCATCAACTCGATGCTCTGCGCCGTAGCGCTGTCGTCCTCGATGAGAAGTACCCGCATAATTATCCCCTTTACCGCCGCCGAAAGGTGGTCTGGCCCCCTACACGCTACCGAACAAGCTACGTGATTTGGAAGCTGCCACGAAATGGTTAACAAATTCTGATTCACTCTGGCAAGGAGTATCGAATTTATTAAATATTTTTTCCATTTCTCTGTTTTCCAATAGGAATCTCAAAAAGGCTTTCCTCAATTTTAACATTAGGAAACAGCGCTAAGTGATTCATCCGACTCGCCAATGAAAAGGTTCGAACTTCATGCCGCGGCATTTACCGACCCTTAAATCATCGGGCCTATCATTAACGATGCCCGTAAACGAAAGGTTACCAGCGGTAGGTTTTTGTTAATATCGCAGGAAATTTTTTAGCAAACCGTGTCAAAGCGGCGCGCAGGGCGGTTTCAAGTTGAGCCGGGGTCTCGCATCACGGGAGTAATGCGTATGAAGTCGCGAGAAAGTCTCGTTCGCCTGAAAGAGTTTCAGGTGAACGAAAAACGACGTCAATTGCAGCAGTTGCAGATGATGATGTCCGAATTCGAACGGATGACGAAGGATCTGGAGAGCCAGATCGTCGTCGAGGAAAAGAAGTCCGGTATATCAGACCCGAATCACTTTGCTTATCCGACCTTCGCCAAGGCCGCGCGTCAGCGGGCCGACAACCTGCAGGTTTCGATCAAGGAATTGAAGATGCAGGAAGAGGCGCTGGAATTGGCGCTTGAGGAGATGCAGGCGGAATATGCAAGGGCGTCGGCGCTGGAAGAACGTGACAGCGGCGCCCGAGCAAGGGCGTAAGAGAAAACGACGGGCGCCGGCTTCGGCGCCCCGGGAATCGCCACAGAGAAGCCATGTATGACGGGCGTGCTGGTCCGTCATACATGGCTTTTGGTGTTTGTCAGTTCACGACGTCGCGCCATTCCGGGTGGCGCTGCGCCTGCGCCTTGAAAAAAGGGCAGAGCGGAATGATCTTCCAGCCGCCGCTGCGGGCAGCCTCCACCGCGTGCAGCGCCAGTGCCTGGCCGACACCTTTGCCGCGCAGGGCATCGGGAACGGCGGTATGATCGATGATGACGAGCTTCGGCGATGTGCGCGAATAGGTCATTTCCGCCTGATGCCCTTCTACCTCGGCCGAATAACGGCCGCCGGAGGCGCCTTCGTCGTTTCGAATGTCCATTGTCTTTCCTCGCAGAGGGATGGGGATATTGTCGCCGGCGACGGTGACACGACCTCGCGATCATGCCAAGTCGGCGAGGCAATTGCTCGAGGAGACGGAGTGTTCATGAAAAAGATCGGTTCGGTGCGAGGTTCGCGCGGATGAGGGCGCTTTCGATGATCCGCCCGGTTCTGCTCGTGGCGGCGCCGTTCCTCTTGGCGCTCGGCCTCATCTTGCCGCTGGTCCGTTTCGAGACATTGTATTTCTTCGATCAGACCCCATCGCTTGTCGAGATCGTAGCCTCGCTCTGGCAGGGCGGGGATGGGCTGCTGGCGGCGATCGTTGCACTGGTGTCGATCGTGCTTCCGATTCTGAAGATGGTCGGGATCGCTGCGGAAGCGACAGGTGCCGGCGGCGGGGCCGGCAGTCTGTTTTATCGTCGCGTCGTGCCGCATCTGTCCAAGTGGTCAATGATGGACGTGCTGCTGGTCGCGATCGTCATTGCGGCGGCAAAGACGACGGGGTTGGCAGATGCATTCACCCAGCCTGGCCTGTGGTGCTATGCGGCCTCGTCAATGATTTCGGGCCTTCTGCACTCCCTGACGGGAGATGCGTCCGGCCCGAAATAACTCGTCGATGTTGGCGTGCGATCAGTGGCGATACTGCTGAATGCGCGTGGTGCGCAGGCCGGCGAGGCCATGGCTGTTGATCGACGACTGCCAGGACAGGAACTCTTCGACCGTGAGCGTATAACGCTCGCAGGCCTCTTCCAAGCTCAACAGGCCACCGCGAACAGCCGCGACAACCTCTGCCTTCCGGCGGATGACCCAGCGCCGCGTATTGGGCGGCGGAAGGTCCGCGATGGTCAGGGGGCTGCCATCGGGGCCGATGACATATTTCACTCGGGGACGTATCATTTCGGTCATTGGACTCTCTACACAACGCAAGACCACGAGCGCCACTCTAGCCTGCCACATTTAAAAATTGCCTAAGCCCAACGTAAGACTTTGATAACAAATTTAGACGCCCCGGAGTGGCCGATGAATGCCTGTCTGCCTCGCAAGACTTCGTCTCCGACCTCCCTTGTCCCGGCCCAGTTCATACGATTTGATGCTTGCTGCCCTCGCTTGCACAGCCAAACGGTCTTCGTCGACACTCCGGCGTGAGCCTTTCATCGCCGGCAGCGAAAACCGTTGATCAGCAATCGGCAGCAAAGCCTCGTCAGCTTTTACCAGGCCGCCGAACTCATTTATTGCTACAGACCAGGTGACGGCAATGGAGCGGACGATCCCTGACGATCTTCTGAGCGGAAGGGGCGTTTGCGAGGAGGGCGGCCAACCAGGAAATCGTCATCTGGACACGCTCTTCCAGGATGCGGTGAGAAATACCGTTGCCTTCGCATTACGTGGCGCTGACCTGAAACAATACATTTTCGCCTTTGTTAGGCAATGGCGCCCATGCCGGCAGCGAAGCAGGCTTGGCAATCGCTCCACCGCCTCAGGCGCTTCTCGGGCCAGCTCAGTCTGGAAGGCGCTCACCTCGCGCCAGATCGGATGCCTGAACCTATTCAAAGTGCTGCAGCGTCCTATGCGCCTCAGAAACGGCGCTGGGTCGGCTGACGGCAGGAGCAGGGACGAGACGCGATTCTTCTCGATCTCTCGTCCTATATGATCGTGGGGGTAGCTGAGGAGTGAGATGGCAATCGCGATTCGCTCAACCGCATGCGGGCGGTCGCCCGAGCATTCCGGTACCGGCTGCTCCGAGCAGCCGGCCCGTTCTCACAAAAAGCTTAGAAGCCTTTTCCGCCGGCCAGTTCCGATGCGACAGTTCCGACGATGATGCGCATATCCATCCAGATCGAGAAATTCCCGACGTAATAGAGATCGCTGGCGATGCGGGCGCGGGCTTTGGCCGGACGATCGGTCGGGCCGCGCAGGCCGCGCATCTGGGCGAGACCGGTCATGCCCGGACGCATTGCGTGGCGCTGGTGGTATTCGGGCACCAGCTCTTCGTAGAGCATGCCGCCGGCGCGCATGCCGATCGCGTGGCAGCGCGGACCGACGACCGACATGTCGCCCAACAGCACGTTCAACAGCTGCGGCAACTCGTCGATGTTCGTGCGGCGCAGGATGGCGCCGATGCGGGTGACGCGCGGGTCGTTCTTCACCGTCTGGGCAACGCCCGAGACATCGCAGAGATCGGTGCGCATGGAGCGGAACTTGTAGACCTTGATGGCCTTGCAGTTCTTACCCCAACGGGTCTGCTTGAACAGCACCGGTCCGGGGCTGTCCAGCTTGATCAAGAGGGCGACAAGGAGAAGTAAGGGCGCGAGGACGAGGAGGGCGCTCAACGACGAAACAATGTCGAACGCCCGCTTCAGGACGAGATCCACCCACGGCGCCTGCGACGCATCGCTGTGGATAACCGGGGTCTGGATCTTCAGGCTCGGCTGCTGGCGGCGGCTCGGCCGGAAGGACTCTGTCGAAATGGTGTTGTTTAGTTCCGTGATGCTCAAGGATCGTACTCTGTTGTCTTCGAGGGGCGCGGCGGCAATAGGCGATCAATGGTTTACCCTGTCACCAGGGCTGCACTCAGGTGTTGGTAACCCTACTAAAACGGAAAAATGCGACAATTGTGTAATGGTGTCCAGAGAAATATCGCATCGCAATAAATCTTTCGCACTTGCGTTAAGTTGAGGCAAACTCATGATATTTTGTTAAGAATTGGAATTTCGTCAAGGTTTTTAGGCCTTTGGCAGGGGCTTCCGGGGTGCTCCGGACGTTCCTTTTCGGTACGTACCGCATTGCCCACAAGCGTCATTTCTTAACAGAAACCGGGGCGAAATTTTTTCGCAAGAACGGTCGGCCTGTTATCTAACAGTGCCAAAATGTGACAAAACCAAGGCGGGATCGACGAGCTTTTGCAGGCAGAAGCTGTGGAGACACGGGGCTATCCCGCAGAATCACGTCTGTCATCCGGCTCTGCGAATCAGTCCATGACCGGCGGAGCTGAGATAATCGGCACGGGGAAGGGGCCTGTGGAAGGCGCGGAACGGCGAAGAAACGTGCCTGCGGCCTTTCAGCGATCCTTGCCGGCGGTCAGGCGGGCTCGAGGACGCGTTTCCTGCCGCCCCAGGAAATGAAATTCGGGTTGGCGAAATCGAAATCGGCTGCCGTTCCGGTCTTGCCGTAGGTCAGCGGCGCTCCGTCGAGCGTCACGGTCGAACCGCCGGCGGCGCGAAGCACTGCGTCGCCGGCCGCCGTGTCCCATTCCATCGTGCGGGTGAAACGAGGATAGACGTCGGCCTTGCCTTCGGCCAGCAGGCAGAATTTCAGCGACGAACCGATATTGGTGCACTTCGAAATCGCATGGTCGGCAAGGAAGGTTCCGGTCTCCGGGCTGTTGTGGCGAAGGCTCGCGAGCGCCAGACGGTCGGTCGGCTGTTTGCGCACGGTGATTGCACTGCGTGCGCCGACAGTGAAATCCTCCGTAACCACGAGCCTTTCGGCGTGGCCGCGTTCTCCCGAGAAGGCAAGTCCGAGCGCCGGAGCGTAGACGATCCCGGCCACCGGAGCGCCGTGCTCGATATAGGCGATGTTAACGGTGAATTCCTGCCGCCCGTCGACGAATTCACGCGTGCCGTCGAGAGGGTCGACCAGGAAGAAGCCCCGACCGCTGATGTCGGGCACACTGCCGGCGGCGACCGACTCTTCCGCCACGACGGGTATTTCGGGATAGTCTCGGGCAAGATGCGCGAGGATGATGCGTTCGGCCTCCTCGTCGGCGACCGTGACCGGACTTGCGTCCGCCTTCATGGCGACGGGAAAGCCTTCGCGCAAGACCGTTATGATGGCCCTGCCGGCTTCGAGCGCCGCCTTTTCGAATGTCCTCAGCATTGTCCTTTGCCGTTCGCCGCGCGGTGAGCACCCCGTTGTCGCTCGTCCGCAAACCATCCCTGCCACCATAGCCAATCTTATATGGTGTTTTGCCCCGCGCTCCGCACCCCGATAACGCAGTCTGCGATGCTACCATAAGCTTTCGGTCTTGTCAGACGAAGATGGCAGTTATTCGCTGGAATGGGATTCGCCAAAGCGGCGCGTTGCGGGTCTGATTTTGCTCCATCTTCCAATTCTGTGGAATAGCCTACGGCGCAAGAGCTTCATGAAGTTGAGAGTGAAATCGCCGGATGGTTAATTCGACGCCGGTTTTTGGCTAAAAACAGGACGTGCTTCGCCGATTTTCTGTGGATTTTGGTGCAAAATGCGCCATTTAGCCCTGTTCGAACAAGAATCTGCCGGAGTAAATCCTTTTTGTCTTCACATTTGCAACGAAACCGCTATGCATGCGGTCATGAGGTTGCCTGAAACGGGTGACCGAAGAACCAAAAAGAGATGCAGCATATTCGGCTCGCATCCAGGGGAAAACGACATATGGAGTATTTCGTCCAGCAGCTCTTCAACGGGCTGACGCTCGGATCCATCTATGGCCTTGTGGCTATCGGCTATACGATGGTTTATGGCATTATCGGCATGATCAACTTCGCCCATGGCGACATTTTCATGCTCGGTGGTTTCGCCGCTCTTATCGTCTTCCTCGTCCTCACATCCATCTTCGCAGGTCTCCCCGTGGCAATTCTGCTGCTGGCGATGCTTGTCGTCGCGATGCTGATGACGAGTTTGTGGAATTGGACGATCGAGCGTGTCGCATACCGTCCTTTGCGCGGCTCGTTCCGCCTGGCGCCGCTGATTACCGCGATCGGCATGTCGATCGTGCTGTCCAACTTCATCCAGGTGACGCAGGGTCCGCGCAACAAGCCGATCCCGCCGATGGTGAGCTCGGTCTATCAGTTCGGCAACATCTCGGTGTCGCTGAAGCAGATCATCATCATCGTGATCACCGCGGTGCTGCTCGCTGCCTTCTGGTACATCGTCAATCGTACCGCGCTTGGCCGCGCCCAGCGCGCCACCGAGCAGGATCGCAAGATGGCGGCGCTTCTCGGCGTCAACGTCGACCAGACGATCTCGATCACCTTCGTGATGGGTGCGGCACTCGCTGCCGTCGCCGGCACGATGTATCTGATGTATTATGGTGTCGCGTCATTCGCCGACGGCTTTACGCCGGGTGTGAAGGCATTCACCGCAGCCGTTCTCGGCGGCATCGGCTCATTGCCGGGCGCCGTTCTCGGCGGGCTGATGATCGGCCTGATCGAATCGCTGTGGTCGGCCTATTTCACCATCGCGTACAAGGATGTGGCGACCTTCGCCATCCTCGCTTTCGTGCTGATCTTCAAGCCGACGGGTATCCTCGGGCGGCCGGAAGTCGAGAAGGTATAACGTCATGGCAAACTTCGAGAATACTGCAGGCAAGCCCGATGCCGGACTTGTCCGCAAAGGCCTTACCGAAGCCCTTTTCGCCGCCGTCCTGTCACTCGGCATGTTCGTTCTCTATGTCGGTCTGAAGACCGATCAGAACATCAACAACGAGCTGATCATCGTCCAGCGCTGGGGATTGCTTGCGATCTTCGTCGCTGTCGCTGCGATCGGCCGTTTCCTGATGGTCGTTTTCATCAAGCCGAACATCGACCGCCGCAAGCTTAGAAAGGCGCGGGAGGGCGATCTCGATATTTCGACCGAGAAGAACTTCTTCCATCGGCACTTCCTGAAGATCGCGCTGCTTGCGCTCGTGCTCTATCCTGTCGTGATCGTGGCGCTGGTCGGTGCCCAGGGCTCGCTGAAGTGGATCGACAACTTCGGCATCCAGATCCTGATCTACGTGATGCTCGCCTGGGGGCTGAACATCGTTGTCGGTCTCGCCGGTCTGCTCGATCTCGGATATGTCGCCTTTTACGCGGTCGGCGCCTATTCCTACGCGCTGCTGTCAAGCTATTTCGGCCTGTCCTTCTGGGTGCTGCTGCCGCTTTCCGGCATCTTGGCCGCACTCTGGGGCGTCATCCTCGGCTTCCCGGTGCTGCGCCTGCGCGGTGACTATCTCGCCATCGTCACGCTTGCCTTCGGAGAAATCATTCGTCTCGTCCTCATCAACTGGACCGATGTGACCAAGGGGACGTTCGGCATCTCGAGCATTCCGAAGGCGACGCTGTTCGGCATCCCCTTCGATGCGACGGCCGGCGGCTTTGCCAAGCTCTTCCAGCTGCCGATGTCGTCCGCCTACTACAAGATCTTCCTCTTCTATCTCATCCTGGCGCTTTGCATGCTGACGGCCTACGTCACCATCCGGCTGCGCCGCATGCCGATCGGGCGTGCCTGGGAAGCGCTGCGCGAAGACGAGATCGCCTGCCGTTCGCTCGGCATCAACACGGTGACGACCAAGCTCACGGCCTTCGCGACGGGTGCGATGTTCGGCGGCTTCGCCGGCTCGTTCTTCGCAGCGCGGCAGGGCTTCGTCTCGCCGGAATCCTTCATCTTCCTGGAATCGGCGGTCGTTCTCGCCATCGTCGTTCTCGGCGGCATGGGCTCGCTGACCGGCATCGCGATCGCTGCGATCGTCATGGTCGGCGGCACCGAGGCGCTGCGCGAAATGGACTTCCTGAAAGTGGTCTTCGGGCCAGACTTCACGCCGGAACTCTACCGCATGCTGCTCTTCGGCCTCGCCATGGTCGTCGTCATGCTGTTCAAGCCGCGCGGTTTCGTAGGCTCGCGTGAACCGACGGCCTTCCTCAAGGAGCGCAAGGCAATATCCGGAAGCTTTACCAAGGAGGGCCACGGTTGATGAGCCCCGTTACCAACACGATATCGAGCGATACGCTGCTCAAGGTCGAGCACCTGTCGATGAAGTTCGGCGGCCTGATGGCCATCAACGACTTCTCCTTCGAAGCCAAGCGCGGCGATATCACCGCGCTGATCGGCCCGAACGGCGCCGGCAAGACCACCGTCTTCAACTGCATCACCGGCTTCTACAAGCCGACGATGGGCATGATCACGCTTAATCAGAAGAGCGGCAAGCAATATCTGCTGGAGCGTCTGCCGGACTTTCGCATCACCAAAGAAGCCAAGGTGGCGCGCACCTTCCAGAACATCCGGCTGTTCTCCGGCCTGACGGTTCTCGAAAACCTGCTGGTCGCCCAGCACAACAAGCTGATGCAGGCATCCGGTTATACCATCCTCGGCCTCATCGGCGTCGGCCCCTACAGGCGAGAGGCCGCCGCGGCGATCGAGCTCGCGCGTCATTGGCTGGTAAAGGCCGATCTGATCGATCGTGCCGACGATCCGGCAGGCGATCTGCCTTACGGCGCCCAGCGGCGTCTCGAGATTGCCCGTGCCATGTGCACCGGCCCGGAGCTGCTTTGCCTGGACGAACCGGCCGCCGGCCTCAACCCGCGGGAATCGGCAACGCTCAATGCGCTGCTGCAGAGCATCCGGGCTGAAACCGGAACGTCGATCCTGCTCATCGAGCACGACATGTCGGTGGTGATGGAAATCTCCGACCATGTCGTCGTCCTCGAATACGGCCAGAAGATTTCCGATGGCACGCCGGATCACGTCAAGAACGATCCGAAGGTCATCGCGGCCTATCTCGGCGTCGAGGATGAAGAAGTGGAAGAGGTGATCGCAGCCGTCGAGCAGCTCGAAGGAGGCGCAAACTGATGGGCGAAGTAATGACGGGCCAACCGCTCCTTCAGGTGAATGGCGTCGAAACCTATTACGGCAATATCCGTGCGCTGGCCGGCATCGATGTTCAGGTCAACAAGGGCGAGATCGTCAGCCTGATCGGCGCCAATGGCGCCGGCAAGTCGACGCTGATGATGACGATTTGCGGCAGTCCACAGGCCCGCAAGGGCGTGGTCGTCTTCGAGGGCCGCGATATCACCAAGCTGCCGACACACGAGATTGCGCGCCTGCGGATCGCGCAGTCGCCTGAGGGACGCCGCATCTTTCCGCGCATGACGGTCCTGGAAAACCTCCAGATGGGCGCCGGCCTCGACAATCTCAAATATTTCGCCGAGGACGTCGAGAAGATCTTCACGCTCTTCCCGCGTCTCAAGGAACGCCACGCCCAGCGCGGCGGCACGCTCTCGGGCGGCGAGCAGCAGATGCTGTCGATCGGCCGCGCGCTGATGGCGCGCCCGAAGCTCCTGCTGCTCGACGAACCCTCGCTCGGCCTTGCGCCGCTGATCGTCAAGGGCATTTTCGAGGCGATCCGCAAGCTCAACGAACAGGAAGGGCTAACCGTATTCCTGGTCGAGCAGAATGCATTCGCTGCGCTGAGGCTTTCCCATCGCGCTTACGTGATGGTGAACGGCAAGGTGACGATGAGCGGCTCCGGCAAGGAACTGCTCGCCAATCCCGAGGTTCGCGCCGCCTATCTCGAAGGCGGAAGACATTAGTCGAAGGGAGAGTTTGATATGCAGGGTCTTTTCTTCGAAAGCGATATCGGCGTTCGGATCGTCATCCGTACGCTCGTCGTGCTGATCGGCTTCTGGACGGCCTGGCGGGCCGGCAAGGCGGTTGCCGACGGCTGGAACAATTATCCGCTGGTCGTCGTCTATACCTTCCTGCTTGCCTGGGCGATGCAGTTCCTGCACCACGCCCTGTTCAACGGACCGATGCTCAGCGCCCTCTATTACGGCATCGATTTCGTGACGCTGCTCGTCTTCTCGACGGCCGGCTTCCGCTATCGCCGCACCAATCAGATGGTCAACAACTATTACTGGCTGTACGAAAAAACTTCCGCGTTTTCGTGGAAGGACAAACATTGACAGTCCGTTGAAACTAGGCATGAATTGCCTTCAGAGTGGAACAGCTTTCCTGGCGCAGTCAATGGTGGGTAATGCGCCGGGCCTTGGACCGGAACCCGCCCAAAAATTGGGAGTAACAATATGAAGAAGTCTCTTCTGTCGGCAGTGGCTCTGACGGCGATGGTCGCCTTCAGCGGCAACGCCTGGGCCGACGTTCTCATCGCTGTCGCTGGTCCGCTGACCGGCCCGAACGCCGCTTTCGGCGCGCAGCTTCAGAAGGGTGCCGAGCAGGCGGCGGCCGATATCAACGCTGCCGGCGGCATCAACGGCGAGCAGATCAAGATCGAGCTCGGCGACGACGTCTCCGACCCGAAGCAGGGCATTTCGGTCGCCAACAAATTCGTTGCTGACGGCGTCAAGTTCGTTATCGGTCACTTCAACTCGGGCGTTTCCATCCCGGCTTCGGAAGTCTATGCCGAAAACGGCATTCTCGAAATCACCCCGGCTGCTACCAACCCGAAGTTCACCGAGCGCGGTCTCTGGAACACGTTCCGTACCTGCGGCCGTGACGACCAGCAGGGCGCCATCGCCGGCAAGTATCTTGCCGACCACTTCAAGGATGCAAAGATCGCCGTCGTTCACGACAAGACCCCCTACGGTCAAGGTCTTGCCGACGAAACCAAGAAGGCGATGAATGCTGCCGGCGTGACCGAAGTCATGTACGAAGGCATCAACGTCGGCGACAAGGACTTCTCGGCCCTCATCGCCAAGATGAAGGAAGCCGGCGTCTCGATCATCTATTGGGGCGGCCTGCACACCGAAGCCGGTCTCATCATCCGTCAGGCCGCCGACCAGGGCCTGAAGGCAACGCTGGTTTCGGGCGATGGCATCGTTTCGAACGAGCTGGCTTCGATCGCTGGTGACGCCGTTGCCGGTACCCTCAACACCTTCGGTCCCGACCCGACGCTGAACCCGGCAAACAAGGAACTCGTCGAAAAGTTCAAGGCCGCCGGTTTCAACCCGGAAGCCTACACGCTCTACTCCTATGCTGCGATGCAGGCGATCGCAGGTGCCGCCAAGGCTGCCGGTTCGGTGGATCCTGAGGCCGTTGCCACGGCGATGAAGGAAAAGGGTCCGTTCCCGACGGTTCTCGGCGATATCTCGTTCGACGAAAAGGGCGACCCGAAGATTCCTGGTTACATCATGTACGAATGGAAGAAGGGCGCGGACGGCAAGTACACCTACGTCCCGCAGGGCATGTAAGCATAACTTCCCTTTTGGGATATGAGATTGAAGCCCGGTTCCGACCGGGCTTCTTTGTTTTACGAAGGTTTCAATTTCTGTTCGCCGCAGGGCCACCGACCTGCTGCGGCCGTCCCGCGAAGATCCTCGGCAATTTCGGCGGCGGCGATCCCATGCCGTTAATACCTTGTCGCCTGGAAAAGTGCAGCGGTTCGGGGACAACGACATGCATAAAAACAAAGAGCTAAAGCGCGTCGCATTAATCAAATTTGATGCGCCGCTTTATCGCTCACATCTCGTGCAGCACATGGGTCGCCTTGACGGCGGCCGATGCGCGGTTTTCGACGCCGAGCTTCACATAGATCTGTTCGAGATGCTTGTTCACCGTGCGCGCCGACAATCCCAGTATTTCGCCGATGTCGCGGTTGGCCTTGCCCTTGGCGATCCAGAGCAGCACTTCGGATTCGCGCTGGGTGAGCGAGAAGCGCTGGCGCAGCATCTCGTCGTCGCTGCGCGGATTGGCGGCAGTGAGGCGAAAGAGATATTCGTCAGGGCCGATTGCGCCGAGGAAGGCGAGCTGCAGCGCTGCTTGGCCGGCATGGGCGATCGAGATGATGCCGTCGCGCGCTGCGGCGACGCGGTCGCGCATCCAGCCGGCGATATGGCGGACGACGATTTCCATCCCGTCGTCGCTGCCCATGGCGGCATTGACAAGGCGCGTTGCCTGCGGCGTCGACCAATGGATCGCGCCGTCGCCCTTGACCGCCAGCAGATGGCGCCCGGCGGCGTCGAGGGCGACGCGGGCGCTCTGGGTCGAGCGGGCATTTCTGAGATGGACGCGAATGCGGGCGCGCAGCTCGTCGATATTGATCGGTTTGCTGAGGTAATCGACACCGCCGGATTCCAGCGCATGCACGACATGCTCGGTCTCGGTCAGGCCGGTCATGAAGATGACAGGCACCTGCGCCGCAGCGACATTCGCCTTCAGCCTGCGGCAAGTCTCGAAGCCATCCATGGCGGGCATGACGGCGTCGAGCAGGATGAGATCGGGCGTGATGCGCTCGACGATACCGAGCGCTGCCGTGCCCGATGTGGCGATAAGCACGGAAAAGCCGGATTGCTCGAGCGCATCGGCCAGGAAACCGAGCGCTTCGGGTGAGTCGTCGACAAGCAGAACGATGTCACGGGGCAGGGCCGGCTCAGCCAATGGATTCCACCTTTTCGTCGAAGTCGTGCAGGAAGGTCATGAAGCCGCCCATGTCGAAGGCGGCGACGTAGGCGCGAAGCTCTTCCGTGAATGGCCGATTTGCCTCCAGCTTGGCAAGGTCCGAAAGCTTGGCTTCGATGCCTCTGATATAGCCAATCTCCCCGAGCCGCAGCAATTCCTGCACATGGGCCGGGCCAGGACTGAGCATCGACGCTTCGGTCTTTTCCACAATGGCGGGGGCGTCGTCGGCATAGATCCATTTCAGGCCGAGATGGAGGGCGAGTTTGTCGCGCAGCTGGCGGATATCGACCGGCTTGCCGATCGCATCATTGTGGCTGTCGTCACTGTCGCTCAGAACGGCCGCATCGCCGATATTGGCCGAAAGCATCACCATCGGCGCCGTCTGGCCGGCCTCGCGCAGGCGCGAGACGAGCTGCCAGCCGGTCATGCCGGGCATCAGGATATCGACGAGGAAGAGATCCGGCATAATGCCGTCGATCAGCGTCAGGCATTCGGCGCCGCCTGCCGCCGTCAGAACGATGAAATCGAGCGGTGCCAGGATTTCGCGCATCATTTCGCGGTGATCTTCATTATCGTCGACGACAACCAAAGTGCGGCGCGAACCGTCATAACCGACGATGCGCTTTTCCTGCGGCGGGGCGGCGGCGCGCATGACGGCCGACAGCATCAGCCGCACGCGGAATGTCGAACCCTCGTCCCTCACGCTCGAGACTGAAATCTCGCCGCCGAGAGTGTTGGTCAGAAGCCGGGTGATGGTGAGGCCGAGCCCGAGACCCGGCATCGGCCGCACGCTTTCGGCCTCGCCGCGCTGGAAGGGTTCGTAGATGCGGGGCAGGTCCTTCTCTGTGATGCCGCGGCCGGTATCGGCAACGGTGAAGGTCGCCACCTGGCTGCGATAGCCGACATCGAAGGTGATACTGCCTTCGTCGGTGAACTTGATGGCATTGGAGAGCAGGTTGACGAGGATCTGGCGCAGCCGTTTTTCGTCCGTGCGGACGAATTGCGGCAGGGCCGGCGAGCGATCGTGAACGAAGTCAAGCCCCTTTGCCTGCGCCTGCGGCCGGAACATCTCGACGATCTGGTCGAGGAAATCCTGGATGTTGATCTCGTTGGAATAGACCTGCAGGCGGCCGGCCTCGATCTTGGAGATGTCGAGCAGTCCGTCGATCAGCCCGGAGAGGTGTTCGGCGCTGCGGCGGATGACCTTGATCGAGGATTGGCGCGGCGGAGGAATGGTTTCGTCGCGCTCGAGGATCTGGGCGTAGCCGAGCACGGCATTCAACGGCGTGCGCAGTTCATGGCTGAGGCCGACGACATAGCGGCTCTTGGCGCGATTGGCGGCCTCAGCCGTCTCCTTGGCATTCTGCAGGGCGGCGTCGGTCTTCTTGTGGGCGGCGATTTCCTTGAGCAGCAGCGTGTTCTGGCGCGAGGATTCTTCCTCGGCGACGACGCGGCTGTCATGGGCGAGCACATAGAACCAGCAGACGACGCCTGCGATCACCGAGAAGACGAAGAAGACGATGAGGATGGTGCGGTTGACGACTTCAGCCGTCTCGGGGGAGGCGGCGGCGACCTGATGGGCGATCATCGCCAGGATCGCGCCGATGGCGGTCAAGGCCAGGACGACGGCGATGCCGTAGCGGCCGAGGCGCGTCGTCAGCTTGCCCAGAATGGTTTCCGGCAGCAGCACCTTGGCGACGGTGCCGACCTGCGCGTTGAAACGGGCGGCCGGTTTGCACATGTCGTGGCAGCGGCTGTCGAGCGAGCAGCAGAGCGAACAGATCGGCGCGGCATAGGCCGGACACCACGCCATATCCTCCGGCTCGAAAGGATGTTCGCAGACGGAGCAGGTGATGCTCGTCAGGTTCTTCCAGCTCTGGCGCGGCTTGCGGGCGAGGTAGAATTTTCCTTTTGTCGCTAAGGCGAGCGCCGGCGAGGCGATAAGCGCTATGACGAGGGTGATATAGGGGGCGAGCGAGGCGGCGATAGCGCCGAAGGCGCCGAAATGAGCGATCAGCGATATTGTTGCCGACAGCGTCATGGCGCCGAGGCCGACCGGATTGATGTCGTAGAGATGGGCGCGCTTGAATTCGATGCCGGGCGGAGCGAGCCCAAGCGGCTTGTTGATGAAGAGATCGGCGAAGATCGTGCACAGCCAGGCCATGGCGATGATCGAAAAGATGCCAAGCGTCTCCTCCAGCAGCCGGTAGATCCCGAGTTCCATCAAGAGCAGGGCGATCGCGACGTTGAAGACCAGCCAGATGACGCGGCCGGGATGGCTGTGCGTCAGCCGCGAGAAGAAGTTTGACCAGGCGAGCGAGCCGGCATAGGCATTCATCACGTTGATCTTCAGCTGCGAGACGACGACGAAGGCGGCCATCAGCAGCAGCGCGGCATTGTGCCAGGGGACCATGTAGCCGAAGGCGGTCAGATACATCTGCGCCGGGTCGGCGGCGCGATCGACCGGCACGCCGGAGGCCAGGGTCAGCACGACCAGGAAGGAACCGGCAAGCAGCTTCGGCGCACCGATGACGACCCAGCCGGGTCCGGCAAGGAAGACGGCCAGACGATGGCGCCACTTGCGCCGCGGCTCCGGCGGCAGGAAGCGGAGGAAATCGGCCTGTTCGCCGATCTGCGACATCAGCGCCAGGATGACGGCCGAGGCTGCCCCGAATTGCACCAGATCGAACGCGGCGACCGTGCCTGGCGGGCCGGAGGTTTGGCGGATGCCGGCAAAGGCACGCCAGAGATCGAATTTTTCCCAGTCCATGAAGGCGATGAAGAGGAAGGGCAGGATATTCAGCACGATCCAGAAGGGCTGGGTCATCAGCTGGAACTTGCTGATCAGCCGCACGCCGTGCGTCACCAGCGGGATCACCATGACGGCGCTGACGATATAGCCGATCCAGAGCGGAATGCCGAGCGTCAGTTCCAACGCGCCGGACATGATCGAGGCCTCGATGGCAAACAGCATGAAGGTGAAGCTCGCATAGATCAGCGAGGTGATGGTCGAGCCGATATAGCCGAAACCGGCGCCGCGCGTCAGCAGATCGATATCGACGCCGTGGCGGATGGCGTAGCGGCTGATCGGCAGGCCGATCGCCAGCATGGCGATGCTTGCGACGATGATGGCGTAGAAGGCGTTGGTGGTGCCGTAGGAGAGTGTGATGGCGCCGCCGATCGCCTCGAGCGCCAGGAAGGAGATCGCGCCGATCGCCGTCTGCGCGATGCGCTGCGAGGAGAAGTGGCGGGCGCTCTTTGCGGTGAAACGCAGCGCGTAATCTTCCAGCGTCTGGTTGGCGACCCAGCGATTATATTCGCGTCTTACCGGAATGATGCGTTGGCGCGCTGCCATGTCTTCCTTTCGACATTCCGGTTGGCCTAATCGTCTCGGAACAGTTTTGGCGGTATGGGTGAGAAAGGCAAGGGCGGAGCACTGGCAGATTCACTGAACTGCCATATTTTTGAAGCCGCTCTGTCACACTCGCCCTCTAACTCTCCCGCCGTTCCTTCAACCATTTCAGGTATCATCCATGTCTGTTTCAAGCCTTTTCCGCCTGAGCACTGCTCTCGTCTGCCTCGTTTCGATCGTGCCGTCGCTTGCTGGCGCCGAGCAGGCCACGGCGGCGAAAGCACCTTACGTCGAGGCCGGAAACACCAACAAACGCGGTGACGCCTGTTTTTCGACTGCCGACACCAATGCCGCCGTTCACCTTCTCTCCGGCTTCCTCGAAGTCTGGACCCCGCGCACGCCTTTTGTCGACGCGGGCGTCGAAGCGCCGGCCAAGGACAATTGCCCGGCGGTCGCCAAGACGGATTGGGACGGCATTCCTTTCAGCAAAACCGACGGCCAGATCGTCAACAAGCTCGTTCATGATGCGAACATCGCTTATGTCGTCAAGGCGACGCGGGCGCGGACGGCCGAGCAGGCGGTCGCCGCCTATCTCGACGACCGGCGCGGCAAGAATGCCAGCATCGTCGACGGCCTCGGCCCGCTGACGGATGCCTGGAAGGCCGGCTCCAAGCAGACCACCACGATCACCGAGGTGGCGGCCGACGCGACGACGGTCAAATATGACGACAAGGGCAATAATCGCGGCGCCGGCAGCAAGCCGGATCCGGAAAACAAGACCGATGCCAACCCGGACATGGGGCTTGCGATCGACTTCATCAACGCCGCAAGCGCTGACGGCTCGACGGAACCCGCCAAGCGCTATTTTAAATATGGCCGTCCGTATCGCTGGAGCCAGGACGTGTCGGTTGTCCCGACCCTGGTGCCCGCCAAGAGCGGCAAGCCGGTCGAGGACGGCGGTTTCCCGAGCGGGCATACGGCGGAAGCGTGGCGGGATGCGCTCGCCATGGCCTATCTCGTGCCGCAGCGCTTTCAGGAAATGATTACGCGCGCCAGCGAACTGGGCGAGGATCGCATCCTTTCCGGCATGCATTCTCCGCTCGACGTGATGGGCGGCCGCATGCTCGGCACCGCGACGGTCGTCTACAATCTGAACAAGGCCGACAATTCAGCGCTGAAGAGCGATGGCTATGCCCAGGCGCAGTCGTGGCTGATCGCCAAGTCGGGCGTCCAGGATGCGGGGGCGCTTCAAGTCGCCGCCCATGCCGCGCCGCTTGCCGCAGACCGTTTTGCCGATCATGACGCCAATCGCGCTTACGTGCTGCAGCGTCTGAGCTACGGCCTGCCGACGATCCATGCGACCGATCAGCCGGCCCGCGTGCCGCAGGGCGCCGAAGCGCTGCTCGAGACCCGTCTGCCTTATCTCGACGGCGAACAGCGCCGCGAGGTTTTGAAGACGACGGCGATCGCCTCTGGCTATCCGCTCATCGACGACGCCGAAGGGTACGGCCGCCTCAACCTGTTCGCCGCAGCCGACGGTTACGGCGCCTTCGACCAGGATGTAAGCGTGACGATGGATGCGGCCAAGGGTGGCTTCAGTGCAATCGACACCTGGCGCAACGACATCGCCGGCAAGGGCAGGCTGGTGAAGAGCGGCAGCGGCATCCTCGGCCTGTCAGGCGCCAACAGCTATGCGGGCGGCACGGTTCTGGAAGAGGGCGTGTTGGTCGCCGGCTCGTCTTCGGCCTTCGGCACCGGCGGGCTGACTGTCAATGGTGGCTCGCTGGTTCTCGCCGCCGACAAGCCGTTGACCGTGGGTGGCGACTATCAGCAGACCTCCAATGCTGTCGTGAAGCTGGCGATTGGCGCGGACGGTGCCGGCACACTCGTTGTCGAGGGCAAGGCGGAGCTCGCCGGCGACCTCGACGTCACGCTTGCCGACGGCTTCACCCCGGCGCCCGGAACCACGATCGAGATTCTGAAGGCATCCAACGTCACCGGCAGCTTCGGCAAGTTCACCATCTCCGGCCACAGGGCGAGCCTCTCCTATGGTCCGACATCGGTCACTTTGACGATCGGCGACTGATTTCCGTGTCATAGCTGGAGGGCATCCCGGTCGCGGGATGCCCTTTGCTTTTCGGCCTGCCCGTTTACCTCCTGCGCCTACGTCATTTTGCGTATGTGTTTTTGCGATGCGGCACCCGATAGTCGCCTCGGCAACAGTTAACTCCGTTTCCGGCCTGTTGCGGAACAAGAGAGGGGATCAACCATATGAATCTCAAATCCACTATCACGGGTGCTGCACTCGGCGCCGTCATGGCGGCGTCGGCCGCCCTAAATGGCGCGGTCGCGGCCGATGACACCATCAAGGTCGGCGTGCTGCATTCGCTTTCCGGCACGATGGCGATTTCCGAAACCACGCTGAAAGACGCCATGCTGATGCTCATCGACGAGCAGAACAAGAAGGGCGGTCTTCTCGGCAAGAAGCTCGAAGCCATCGTCGTCGATCCGGCTTCCGACTGGCCGCTGTTTGCCGAAAAGGCCCGCGAGCTGATCGAAAAGGACAAGGTTGCCGCCGTCTTCGGCTGCTGGACATCGTCCTCGCGCAAGTCGGTGCTGCCGGTTTTCGAAGAGCTGAACTCGCTGCTCTTCTACCCCGTGCAGTATGAAGGCGAGGAATCCTCGCGCAACATCTTCTACACCGGTGCTGCTCCGAACCAGCAGGCGATTCCGGCGGTCGACTACCTGATGAACACCGAGGGCGTGAAGCGCTTCGTGCTTGAAGGCACCGACTACGTCTATCCCCGCACAACCAACAAGATCCTTGCGGCCTATCTCGAATCCAAGGGCATTCCGAAGGAAGACATTCTCGTCAACTACACGCCGTTCGGTTTCTCCGACTGGCAGACGGAGGTCGCCAAGATCAAGGAATTCGGCTCGGCCGGCAAGAAGACCG
Organism: Rhizobium sophoriradicis; assembly: GCF_003939025.1. GTDB lineage: Bacteria > Pseudomonadota > Alphaproteobacteria > Rhizobiales > Rhizobiaceae > Rhizobium > Rhizobium sophoriradicis. Next base: position 67,277 of record NZ_RQIH01000022.1, on the reverse strand, counting down.
CCGTCGTCTCCACCATCAATGGGGACGCCAACGTGCCCTTCTACAAGGAACTCGGCAACCAGGGCATCAAGGCAACCGACATTCCCGTCGTCGCCTTCTCGGTCGGCGAAGAAGAGCTTGCCGGTCTCGACACCAAGCCGCTCGTCGGCCACCTCGCCGCCTGGAACTACTTCGAGTCGGTTGAAAGCCCGGCCAACAAGAAGTTCATCAAGGAATGGCACGCGTTCACCAAGAACGACAAGCGCGTGACCAACGACCCAATGGAAGCCGCCTATATCGGCTTCAACGCCTGGGTAAAGGCCGTTCAGGCCGCCGGCACCACCAATACCGATGCCGTCCTCGACAACATCATCGGCGTCACCGTGCCGAACCTCTCCGGCGGCTATGCCACCGTCATGCCGAACCACCACATCACCAAGCCGGTGCTGATCGGTGAAATCCAGGCCGACGGCCAGTTCGAAATCGTCCAGCAGACGCCTGCCGTCGTCGGCGACGAATGGTCGGATTACCTGCCCGACTCCAAGGACCTGATCTCCGATTGGCGCAAGCCCCTCAACTGCGGCAACTTCAATGTCGCCACCGGCAAGTGCGGCGGCAAGGGCTCCTGAGGAAGGATCCGATCCGTTGACAGCCTGAAGACTTCCGTCCGGAGCCGATCCGGACGGAAGCTCCGTCCTTACCGCTGCGCCTCCAGGTCGAGAGAGAAGATGTTTCGCGCCATCAAGATTTTTCTTCTGACATTGTGCCTGCTCTCGGGGCTGACGCTGCCGGTGGCCGGCCTTCGCGCCCAGGACGATGTGCATGCCCTTGTCGATGCACTCGGCGTCGGCGGCTTTCCCGAGCGCGATGCGGCCATCCGGGCGCTCGTCGCTTCCGGGGATCCGCATGTGAGCCAGATCCTGCAGCGCTTGAGCGACGGCCAGCTCTATGTCAATTCGGAAGGCGGCCCCGTTCTCGTGCAGGGCGGCACGGAGGACGAGCCGACTTATTCCGACCCGATCACCGGCGAGGCGGTCGCCGACATCGATCCCGACATGATGTCGAAGGTCAAGATCAACAATGCGCTGCGCACCACGATCACGACCATAATGAGTCAGTTGACGCTGCTGAGCCCGGATCGCTCCGCGCGGCTCGCAGCGGCCGAGGGCATGCTCAAGGACGCCGATCCCGCCAATCTCGATCTCCTGAATTCGGCCCTCTCGGCCGAGAAGGACGGCGAGATCAAAAACACGATGGAAGCGGCGCGCGCCGTGATGGTGCTGAAGAGCGACGCCGGCATCGAGGAGAAGAAGGCCGCGATTGAAACGGTCGCGGCGCGCGGCGGCCGCAATGCGCTGACGATCCTGTCGATGGCGATGGCGACCGCGCCCGACGATCTGAAGCCGGCAATCCAGGCCGAGATCGACTCGATCAAGCGCGACGTGGCGCTTTGGGATGTCGTCCAGAACGTCTGGTACGGCCTGTCGCTCGGCTCGGTGCTACTGCTTGCTGCAATCGGCCTGGCCATCACCTTCGGCGTCATGGGCGTCATCAACATGGCGCATGGCGAAATGGTGATGATCGGCGCCTACACGACCTATGTGGTGCAGGAAACGATCGCCTCGGCCTTTCCTTCGCTCGCCGATTATTCGCTGGCCTTCGCGGTGCCGGCCGCCTTCCTCTTCACCGGCCTCGTCGGCCTCGTCATAGAACGTTCGGTGATCCGCTATCTCTATGGCCGGCCGCTGGAGACGCTGCTTGCCACCTGGGGCGTTTCGCTGATCCTGCAGCAGGCAATCCGCAGCTATTTCGGCCCGACCAACCGCGAGGTTCGCAATCCGAGCTGGATGTCCGGCGCCTTTGATTTCGGCGGGCTGGTCATCACCTGGAACCGGCTCTGGATCATCGTCTTCTCGATGGTGGTGTTCCTGACATTGCTGATGCTGCTCAAGCGGTCCGCCTTCGGCCTGCAGATGCGGGCGGTAACGCAGAACCGGCGCATGGCCTCCTCCATGGGCATCCGCACCGGCTGGGTCGACGCCTTCACCTTCGCACTCGGCTCGGGCATCGCCGGCATGGCGGGCGTGGCGCTCTCGCAGATCGACAACGTCTCGCCGAACCTCGGCCAGAACTATATCATCGACAGCTTCATGGTCGTCGTCTTCGGCGGCGTCGGCAATCTTTGGGGCACGCTGGTCGGCGCCTTGTCGCTCGGTGTCGTCAACAAGTTCCTCGAGCCCTTCGCCGGCGCCGTGCTTGGCAAGATCCTGGTGCTCGTCCTCATCATTCTCTTCATCCAGAAGCGTCCGCGCGGGCTCTTCGCACTCAAAGGAAGGGCGGTGGAAGCATGATAACGGCCTTCCTTCTCCGGTCTCTCGATCGCAGGATCTCTATCGCCGTCGCCTTGTTGCTGGTGGTCGCCATCCTGGTGCCGGTTCTGAACCTTGCGACTGGCCCGAGCCATCCGCTGCACATTCCGACCTATATCATGGCGCTGTTCGGCAAATATCTGACCTATGCGCTACTGGCGCTGGCGCTCGATCTCGTCTGGGGTTTCTGCGGTATCCTCTCACTAGGCCACGGCGCTTTCTTCGCGCTCGGCGGTTATGCGATGGGCATGTATCTGATGCGTCAGATCGGCTCGCGCGGCGTCTATGGCGATCCCGTGCTGCCCGACTTCATGGTGTTCTTGAACTGGAAGGAATTGCCCTGGTTCTGGTACGGCTTCGACCAGTTCTGGTTCGCGGCGTTGATGGTGCTCGCCGTGCCCGGTCTGCTCGCCTTTGTCTTCGGCTGGTTCGCCTTCCGTTCGCGCGTCAACGGCGTCTACCTCTCGATCATCACCCAGGCGATGACCTATGCGCTGCTGCTTGCCTTCTTCCGCAACGACATGGGGTTCGGCGGCAATAACGGCATGACCGACTTCAAGGATATCCTCGGTTACAACATCCAGGCCGACGGCACGCGTGCCAGCCTCTTTGCCGCGACCGCGATCTTCCTGGCGCTGTCACTGACGATCGCCTCGGCGATCGTGCGCTCTAAGTTCGGCAAGGTGCTGGTCGGCGTACGCGATGCCGAGAGTCGCACGCGCTTCCTCGGCTACCGCGTCGAGCATTTCAAACTCTTCACCTTCGTTATATCGGCGATGATGGCGGGGATAGCCGGCGCGCTCTACGTGCCGCAGGTCGGCATCATCAATCCCGGCGAATTCGCGCCGGCCAATTCCATCGAAGTCGTCATCTGGACGGCTGTCGGGGGGCGGGGGACGCTGATCGGGCCGATTATCGGCGCGATCCTCGTCAATGGCGGCAAGACGATCTTTACCGGCCTCTTTCCGGAGTTCTGGCTGTTTGCGTTGGGCGGTCTCTTTGTCGCAGTGACGTTGTTCCTGCCGAAGGGCGTCGTTGGTACGATCTCGCAATATCTCGTCAGGCGGAAACCCGTTACCGACGCTGCCGAGCCGGCGGCTGAGGAAGACGGTATCGAGCCGAAAATCCAGGCAGCGGAGTGAGCACAATGATCCCCGACGTCAAACCCACCAGCGTGCTATACCTCAGCGGCGTCTCCGTTTCCTTCGATGGCTTCAAGGCGCTGAATTCGCTGTCGATCGTCATCGAACCGGGCGAACTTCGCGCCATCATCGGCCCGAACGGCGCCGGCAAGACGACGATGATGGACATCATCACCGGCAAGACCAGGCCTGACGAAGGCGAGGTGTTCTTCAACGGCACGATCGACCTCACCAAGAAGGACGAAGCCGATATCGCTGAGCTCGGCATCGGCCGCAAATTCCAGAAGCCGACGGTCTTCGAAAGCCATACGGTCTGGGACAATCTGGAGCTGGCGCTGAACCGCCGCCGCGGGGTGTTCTCGACCCTGTTCTACCGGCTGTCCGGCGAAGACAAGACGCGTATCGAGGAGATCCTGGAGACAGTGCGGCTCACGCATCGCCGCGACGAACTGGCCGCCAACCTCTCGCATGGGCAGAAGCAGTGGCTGGAGATAGGCATGCTGCTGGCGCAGGAGCCAAAGCTGCTGCTCGTCGACGAGCCGGTGGCCGGCATGACCGATGCTGAGACGGCGGAGACGGCGATCCTGCTCAAGGATATTGCCAAGACCCGTTCGGTCGTCGTCGTCGAACACGATATGGGCTTCATCCGCGACCTCGGCGTCAAGGTGACGTGCCTTGCGGAAGGCTCGGTGCTGGCGGAAGGATCGATCGATTTCGTGAGTTCGGATCCGAAGGTGATCGAGAACTATCTGGGGCGGTGAAGAATGCAACTTCGAGTCTTGAACCTGACAAGAGAAGACGCTCTAAAAGAGCGGGTTTATTGTGGGGTTTCATCATGGCTTTTCTCGGCATTCTGGTCGCGGCGATCAGCGGCGCGGTCATCTGGTATTGGCGTTTTAAAATGATGCGTGAGGCGGGAAACGAGATCATCGATTCCGTCGAGCGTATGCGGGGTGCCTATAAGCGCGGAAAGCTTCGCAAGCAGGCGGAGGCAGCGCCGCTGGCATCGATTGCCGATCCGGCGATTGCGGCGGTGGCCTTCTTCTTCTGCCTTGCCAAGGAAAAGCCGATCCATCTCGACGCTGCGAAGGATGTCGTCCGCAACCGCATGAAAGGTGTCATTAGGCCGGGCGACATGGAAGAGGTATTGGTTTTCGGCGAGTGGGCGTCCAAGAATGTCACCAGTCCCGAAGATCCGATCCGCCGGTTCCGGGATCTCTGGATAAAGGCGCTCGACATGCAGGAACGCCAGCAGCTGATCGGTATTGCCGAGGACGTGGCCGCGGCCGGCGGCGAAAGAACAAAAGAACAGGAGTACGCCCTGCAGACGCTGAGGCGCACGCTGATGAACTGATGGGGAATGGGTGAACGAATGCTGACAGTCGAAAACGCAAATCTGCATTACGGCGCAGCGCAGGCGCTGCGCGGCATCTCGATCAAGGCGGAGATGGGCAAGATCACCTGCGTGCTGGGGCGCAACGGTGTCGGCAAGAGTTCGCTTCTGCGCGCGGTCACCGGCCAGCATCCGCTGTCGGCCGGCACTGTCACCTTCAACGATACCAGGCTGAACGGCCTGCCGCCCTTCGCCCGTGCCAAGCAGGGCATCGGCTACGTGCCGCAGGGGCGGGAAATCTTCCCGCTGCTGACGGTCAAGGAAAATCTTGAAACAGGTTTTGCTCCGCTTGGCCGCCGCGACCGCAACATTCCCGACGATATCTTCAGTCTTTTCCCGGTGCTGAAGTCGATGCTGTCGCGGCGCGGCGGCGATCTTTCCGGCGGCCAGCAGCAGCAGCTGGCGATCGGCCGCGCCATGGTGACGCGGCCGAGGATCCTCGTGCTCGACGAGCCGACCGAGGGCATCCAGCCGTCGATCATCAAGGATATCGGCCGGGCAATCCGCTACCTGCGCGATTCCACCGGCATGGCGATCCTGCTCGTGGAACAGTACCTAGATTTCTGCCGCGAGCTTGCCGACTACGTCTACATCATGGATCGCGGCGAGATCGTGCATGAAGGACTTGCCGAGACGCTGGATACGCCGGAGGCCCGCCGTCATCTGACCGTCTGACCGGCAGCTGCCGCTTTTTACGGCAGACGGCGCAATGCTTTGCCAATCACCCGCGCGGGCAGACGGTCCTTGCTAGGCGGCATGGGAATTGCTTCCTTTCTGTCATCAGCGCGATTGAATGGAAGCGGCGGCGCGACTGAAAGGAACGATATGACGATTGTGGCGACAGCCACGCGACCGCAAAGAGCGGAGGGGCGCGGGCATCTGGCAGCAAAACTGCTCGACGGCCGTACGCGCATCCGTGAGCTCTATCAGGAGGGGGCGGCGAAGATCCGCCTGCCGGATACGTTCGATGCCTCGATGGAAGCCGTCATTATCAATACCGCCGGCGGGCTGACGGGCGGCGACCGGATGGACTGGAGCATCGTTGCCGGCGCCGGGACGAAGATCGACGTTACCACCCAGGCTTGCGAAAAGATCTACAAGGCCTCGGCCGGCGTCGCCGGGGTGACGACCCGCATCGAAGCGGGGGTGGGGGCACGTGTCGACTGGCTGCCGCAGGAAACGATCCTGTTCGACCGGGCGGCGCTCTTCCGCCGGCTCGATGTGGATCTCGACGACACTGCCGAATTTCTGGCGGTAGAAGCCGTGCTGCTCGGCCGCAAGGCCATGGGCGAGACGGTTGACACGGGGCTTTTCCGCGACCGCTGGCGCATCCGCCGCTCGGGCCGGCTGATCCATGCCGAGGAGCTTAGGCTTTCCGAGGGTGTTGCGGCGCTCTCGGCACGCCCGGCCGTGCTCGGCGGGCAGGTGGCCTTTGCGACGCTGCTTTATGCCGGGCCGCTGGCGGAGGCCTATCTTGGCAGGGTCCGGCCGCTCGTCGATGGGATGATGGGCGGTGCAAGCGCCTGGAGCGACAAGCTGGTCGTTCGCCTTGCGGCGGCCGACGGTTTCACCCTGAGAAAAATCCTGATCCCTGTCATTTCCGTCTTGCGCAATGGTGCGCCTGTGCCGAAAGTCTGGAATCTCTAAAGCGAAGCATGAAGCAGATGGGCAAGCAATGAACCTCACTCCGAGAGAAAAAGACAAGCTGCTGATTTCAATGGCGGCGATGGTGGCGCGGCGGCGGCTCGAGCGCGGCGTCAAGCTGAACTATCCCGAAGCGATCGCGCTGATCAGCGATTTCGTCGTCGAAGGCGCCCGAGACGGCCGTCCGGTCGCCGAGCTGATGGAGGCCGGCGCCCATGTGATCGGCCGTGATCAGGTGATGGAGGGAATTGCCGAGATGATCCACGATGTGCAGGTCGAGGCGACATTCCCCGATGGCACCAAGCTGGTCACCGTGCACGAGCCGATCCGGTGAGGAAATAGAATGCTGGAGCTCAGACCCAATTGCGAATGCTGCGACAAGGATTTGCCGCCGGAGAGCACCGAGGCGCGGATCTGCACCTACGAATGCACCTTCTGCGCCGATTGCGCAGACGATGTGCTGAAGGGCACCTGCCCGAATTGCGGCGGCAATCTTGTTGCCAGGCCCATACGGCCGACTGATATGCTCGCCAAACATCCGGCGTCGACGAAACGTGTGCTGAAGGCCGAGGGCTGCGCGCCCAGGGCAGCTTGAGGGGAACATCATGATTCCAGGCGAAATCATTGCCGCAACCGGCGACATCGAACTCAATGCCGGCGCACCGACGGTAACGCTGGAAGTTTCCAATACCGGCGACCGGCCGGTGCAGGTCGGCAGCCACTATCATTTCGCCGAGACCAATGCCGGCCTCTCCTTTGACCGCGCGGCGGCGCACGGCAAGCGGCTCGACATTCCGGCGGGAACGGCGGTGCGTTTCGAGCCGGGGCAGACGCGCTCGGTGACGCTGATCCCGCTTGCCGGCAAGCGCGAGGTCTACGGCTTCCGTCAGCTGGTGATGGGCAAGCTTTAACGGGAGGGATGCATGCGTTTGAACATCTGCCTCATCGGGGCGGCGATGCTGCTGGCGGCGGGTAGTTCCTTTGCTCAGGACATCGATTGCCAGAACCCCAAGACGCAATCGGATATGACATCCTGCGAGGCGGCGCGCCACGAGACCGCGGACAAGGCGCTGAACGAGCAATACAAGAAAACCCGCGCCGCCATGGTGGCGATCGACAAGGATCTCGACGGCGACATGAAGGGCGCGGAAAAGGCGCTGGTGAAAGCGCAACGTGCCTGGATCGACTATCGCGACGCCCAATGCGACGCCTTCGGCTTTCAGGCTCGCGGTGGCACGATGGAGCCGATGCTGGTTGCGGGATGCCTGGCAGAAGAAACGGACAAGCGCACCAAAGAGCTGAAAGAGCTCGAAGAGACGATGGGCAACTGAGGTGATCAAGAAGATCGTGATCGTCGGCAATGGCGAGGTCGCAGAGGCGGAAGCACGCGTAATCGATGCCGCCGATTTCGTCATCCGCTTCAACGATTGCCGCTCCTATGGCGCCGGCGGTGGTCGCACGGATGCCGTTGCGGTCTGCAACACCGGCCGGCCGGCCAAGGCGATGCTCAGTTCGCCTGAGTGGCGCGCTCATCCCGGCGTCGTCTCGGCCCGCGAAATCTGGAGCGTGCGTGACCCGGAAAAATTCGCCGCGATGCGAGCGCCGCTTGCCATCTCGCATCCCGATCTCGACGATTTCTGCGACGACTATACGGAGGCGTTCGGCGCCTTCTGCGCGGAGGTCGGCAAGAAGCATGTGGTGATCGATCAATCGGTCCACGACGCCGTCGATGCCTCTCTTTCGGCCTTTGCGCCCACCCCCTATGTCGTGCCGAGCAGTGGCATGATCGTCATCGCCCAGGTACTGAGCAAATTTGCCGAGTCCGAGGTGGCGCTGGCCGGCTTCGGTCATGCCGGCTGGGAATGGCACCCCTTTGCCGCCGAACGGCAGCTTGTCGATGGTTATATTGCCGCGGGCCGCCTCAGGCGGCTCGGCGGAAAAATGCTTGTCTCTTCCTCCTACGGAGTCTGATGGATGCCCTATAAGATCTCGCGCGCCGCCTATGCCGGCATGTTCGGACCGACCACCGGCGACAAGGTGCGCCTCGCCGATACGGAGCTCTTCATCGAGATCGAGAAGGATTTCACCACCTATGGCGAGGAGGTGAAGTTCGGCGGCGGCAAGGTGATCCGTGACGGCATGGGCCAGAGCCAGGTGACGCGGGCAGACGGCGCGGTCGATACCGTCATCACCAACGCGGTGATCGTCGATCATTCCGGAATCTACAAGGCCGATATCGGCCTCAAGAACGGGCGCATCGCTGCGATCGGCAAGGCGGGCAATCCCGATACGCAGCCCGGCGTCAATATCATCGTTGGCCCTGGCACCGAGGCGATTGCCGGCGAAGGCAAGATCGTCACCGCCGGCGGCATGGACAGCCATATCCACTTCATCGCTCCGCAGCAGATCGAGGAAGCGCTGATGTCGGGCATGACCTGCATGCTCGGCGGCGGCACGGGACCGGCGCACGGCACGCTCGCCACGACCTGCACGCCCGGCCCCTGGCATATCGCGCGGATGATCGAAGCGGCAGACGCCTTCCCGATGAACCTCGCTTTTGCCGGCAAGGGCAATGCTTCGCTGCCGGGCGCGCTGACGGAGATGGTGCTGGCCGGCGCCACTTCGCTGAAGCTGCACGAGGACTGGGGCACGACGCCGGGCGCGATCGACTGCTGCCTCTCAGTCGCCGACGACTATGACGTGCAGGTGATGATCCACACCGATACGCTGAACGAAAGCGGCTTCGTCGAGGATACGATCGGCGCCATCAAGGGTCGCACCATCCATGCCTTCCACACGGAAGGGGCAGGCGGCGGGCATGCGCCGGATATCATCAAGATCTGCGGCCAGCCGAACGTCATCCCGTCGTCCACCAATCCGACGCGGCCCTATACCGTCAATACCATCGCCGAGCATCTCGACATGTTGATGGTCTGCCATCATTTGTCGCCATCGATCCCTGAGGATATCGCCTTTGCCGAAAGCCGCATCCGCAAGGAGACGATTGCGGCCGAAGACATCCTGCACGATATCGGCGCCTTCTCGATCATCTCGTCCGACAGTCAGGCCATGGGCCGCGTCGGCGAAGTGGCGATCCGTACCTGGCAGACGGCCGACAAGATGAAGCGCCAGCGCGGTCGGCTGAAGGAAGAGAAAGGCGACAACGACAATTTCCGCGTTCGCCGCTATATCGCCAAGTACACGATCAACCCGGCAATCGCGCACGGTCTCAGCCATGAGATCGGTTCCGTCGAGGTCGGCAAGCGCGCCGACCTGGTGCTTTGGAACCCGGCCTCCTTCGGCGTGAAGCCCGACATGGTGCTGCTCGGCGGCTCGATCGCGGCAGCGCCGATGGGCGATCCGAACGCCTCGATCCCGACGCCGCAGCCGGTGCACTACCGGCCGATGTTTGCTTCTTACGGCAAGAGCCTCACCAGTTCCTCCGTCACCTTTGTCAGCCAGGCCTCGCTCGATGCCGGTCTCAAGGGCAGGCTCGGAGTTGCGAAGGAACTGTTGGCGGTGAAGAATACCCGCAGCGGCATCTCCAAGGCATCGATGATCCACAACGACCTGACACCCGAGATCGAGGTCGATCCTGAGACCTATGAGGTCAGGGCGAACGGCGAGTTGCTGACATGCGAGCCGGCGACGGTGCTGCCGATGGCGCAGCGCTATTTCCTGTTCTAGGCCCCCTCGTTCCGTGCGCCGGACGGTTCCGATGAAAACAGGCATCCGCTGGATGTTGCGGACCATATTGCTGGTCGTCGCTCTGGCGACGGCCGGAACCTTCATTCCCCGGCCGCTGATCGCACCGGTCGAAGCATCGTCCGCGGTGGCAACCCACCGGATTCTGCTTCTGTCGGGAACGATCCATACGGATATTGCGATTCCACTCGACGAGGAGACGCGGGCGGCTTTTTCCTTTCTCGACGATTCCGGCTTTCCGCTCGGCCATCCGAACGCGGAATGGCTAGTCGTCGGCTGGGGCGGCCGCGCCTTCTATCTGGAAACGCCGACATGGTCGGAGCTAAAGCCGATGCCGGTGTTGCGGGCCCTGACGATCGACCGTTCGGTGCTGCACGTGGATCTCGCCGGTCATATCACCGAGCCGCAGCCGGCCATTATGGCCTTCGATATCGGTAACGAACAATTGGCGCGGCTGCGCAATTTCATCTCGGATAGTTTTGTCCGCGACGCGGGCGAGGTGAAGCCGATCTCAAACGCAGGTTACGGCGAGATCGACCGGTTCTTCGAGGCGGAGGGATATTTCAACGCCCTCTTCGGCTGCAACACCTGGACGGCTGCCGCGCTCCGCTCGGCCGGACTTCGAACCGGCTTATGGAACCCGCTTCCACAATCATTGCGACTATCTGTTGGTGTCTACAATTGACGCAGCTGTGGACCGGCGCGCCGTCGTGCACGAACGAGAGGGTCTCCATCATGCCTGGCACGGACTCGCCGATAATGGGCTCGATGCCAAGGGCAGGGGCGACAACGTGATGCAGGCTTACGGGACATAAAAGTCCTGACCTGAGAAAAAGGCCATTGGTGCTTGCATCGGGAAAGGCTATTTTGCATGGTCGTCTTAGCAATACGGACATATCATGCAGCGCGTCACTTCCTATCTTCCCGCCGGTACCCCATCCTCCCATCCGACCGCCCAGGTCAAGCTGCCGCACGATCTGCGCCATCTGCGCCGCAAGCTGCTGCATCTGGAAAATGGCGAGATGGTCATGCTCGATCTCAAGGACCCGGTGCTTTTTGCCAACGGCGACCTGCTGGTGCGCGAGGATGGCGAACTGATCGAAATTCTGGCTGCCGACGAGAAACTCTTCGAAATTCGCGGACGCGACCGCACGCATCTCGTCGAGCTCGCCTGGCATCTCGGCAACCGGCATCTTGCCGCGCAGATCGAGGAGGACCGCATCGTCATCCTGCGCGACCATGTCATTCGCTCGATGCTGCAGGGCCTCGGCGCCACCGTCCTCGACATCGACGAGCCCTTCCAGCCGGCACGCGGTGCTTATCATTCCCATGCCGCCCATTCGCACGATCACGGTCATGCGTCTCATGACCATAGGCATGAGCACAAACATGAACACGGCCACGACCATGTGCATGGGCCGGGATGTGACCATGACCATGACCATGATCATGATCATGATCACCACCACGGGCATCACGGCCACAAGCACGACTGAGGCTCGATGACTGGGGATTTCGAGCTGCAGGCAATGCTGCGCTTGACGGCATGGCTCTCGCCGGCCTTTCCGATCGGTAGCTTTGCCTATTCGGGAGGGCTGGAGCGGGCGGTGGCTGACGGGCTCGTCACGGATGCGGCCTCGCTTGCGGCGTGGATCGGCACGCTGATCGGCCATGGCGCGATCTGGAACGATGCGGTGCTGCTTGCCGAAAGCCACCGGTGCCAGGCAGAAGCCGCGCGCCTCGCCGAGGTTGCCGCACTCGCAGAGGCGCTTGCCGGATCACGCGAGCGCCATCAGGAAACCATGCTGCTCGGAGACGCCTTCCTAGCGGCGGCCCGGGCTTGGCCGGACGAAGTGTTCGAGAGGCTGACCGGCAAGACCGCTTATCCCGTCGCGGTGGGCGCGGTTGCCGGTGCGCATGGTATAGGGTCCGAGCAGGTGCTCGCAGTCTTCCTGCACGCCTATGCCTCGCAAGCGGTTTCGACCGGTATCCGCCTCGGCGTCGCCGGGCAGAGGGACGGTGTTGCCCTGTTGGCCGGCCTTGAAGGGCACATTGCGGAGGTTGCCCGGCGGGCGGCAGCGTCGTCGCTCGACGACCTCGGCTCGGCCACCGTGCAGGCCGATATCGCCAGCCTGCGCCACGAGACGCAGGCGACGCGGTTGTTCCGCTCGTGAGGAAGTCAATTATCCGCAAAGACTGCGTCATTTGACGGTGGCGCCCGCTGCCGCCGTCGCTATCATTCGGTGCGATTGGAGTGAAACACATGAAATCAAGGAACGGACCCCTGCGCGTCGGCATCGGCGGACCGGTCGGCTCGGGCAAGACGGCGCTGACGGAAAAGCTATGCAAGGCGATGCGCGACGACTATTCCGTCGCCGTCGTCACCAACGACATCTACACGACCGAGGATGCCGAGGCGCTGGTGCGCATGCAGGCCTTGCCTTCGGAGCGGATCGTAGGCGTCGAAACCGGCGGCTGCCCGCATACCGCCATCCGCGAGGATGCGACAATCAATCTGCAGGCGATCGCCGGCCTCAATGAGCGCATTCCCGATCTCGACGTCGTCTTCATTGAATCCGGCGGAGACAATCTGGCGGCGACCTTTTCGCCAGATCTCGCCGATATCACCATCTATGTGATCTCCGTCTGCCAGGGCGAGGAAATCCCGCGCAAGGGCGGGCCCGGCATCACCCGATCCGACCTGCTCGTCATCAACAAAAAGGATCTGGCGCCCTATGTCGGCGCCGATCTCGAGGTGATGGACCGGGATGCGACGCGCATGCGCGCGAGCCGCCCGTTCGTCTTCTCGGACATGAAGCGCGGCGACGGCATCAGTTCGATCGTCAATTTCCTCAGGGAGCAGGGCGGGCTCTGAGTCAAACCGCCGCCGGTCGAAACCGCCGGTGGCATGATTGACAAAACAAAACGGGCCGGGAGATCGCTCCCGGCCCGTTTGTTTTTTCTTGGGCTTTGCTCACTCCGCCGCAAACGGCGGTAGCCGGAGCACGTTGGTGTCGTTGCCTTTGGCGGTCTTGCGCTTGCCTTCCGGCTTTTCGATCGCCGTCAGGCGCTCGTCCAGCGCATCGATATCGCTGCGGTTCTCGCGGGCCACGCGGGTGAGATCCTCGGGCGACAGCGGCAGTTCCTCCTCGTCCTTCCTGCCGACCATGCGGCCGAACATCCAGCCGAGCAGGCGGGACAGATCGTCCATGATCAGGAAGAAGGAGGGCACGACAACAAGCGAAAGCACCGTCGAGACGATGATGCCGCCGATCACCGCGATCGCCATCGGCGCGCGGAACGAGCCGCCTTCGCCGACGCCGAGCGCGGAAGGCAGCATGCCTGCCGACATGGCGATCGAGGTCATGATGATCGGCCGGGCGCGCTTGCGGCCGGCTTCGACCATGGCCTCGACGCGGCCCATGCCCTGATGACGCATCTCAATCGCGAAATCGACGAGCAGGATAGCGTTCTTGGTGACGATCCCCATCAGCATCAGAATGCCGATCATCACGGGCATGGATAGCGGGTTGTTGGTTATGATCAGGCCCGCCGCAACGCCGCCGATGGCGAGCGGCAGCGAGAACAGGATGGTGAAGGGCTGGATCACATCCTTGAAGAGCAGGATCAGCACGGTCAGCACCAGCAGCAGCCCCATCAACATGGCGTTGACGAAGCTCTGCTGCATCTCGGTCTGCACTTTGGTATCGCCGCTTTCGGCAAGATGCACGGTGGCCGGAATGTTGGTCTCCTTGACGATCTCGCGGAAACGGGCCGAAGCCGTGTCGAGCGCCACGCCCTGCGGCAGGTCGGAGCCGATCGAGACGACACGGTTGCGGTTGTTGCGCTTAATCGAGCTGACGCCTTCCGAATAGTCGATATTGGCGACGCTCGAAAGCGGAACGGTGCCGCCGCTGGCGGTCTGGATCTTCAATGCCCGGAGGGCCGCAAGATCGCGGCGCATGTCGAGTGCCGCCTGCACCCGGATCGGGATCTGGCGATCGTCGAGCGAGATCTTGGCAAGCGCCGCATCGACATCGCCGATAGTGGCGACACGGATCGTTTCGGAGATCTGCTGCGGGGTGATGCCGAGGCGGGCGGCCTCGTCCTTGCGCGGGTAGACCTGCAGTTCCGGGCGGGGCAGGGCGCCGTCGGCGCTGACATTGGCGAGCAGCGGGTCGGCGCGGAGCTTGGATTCGAGAATGCCGACGGCGTCGTTCAAATCCTTCTCGTTTTTGGAGAGGAAGTTGAAGGAGAGGTCGCGTTCGCCCCGATCGTTGAGCTTCAGGATATGGACGTCGGGAATGTCGCGCACCTTGGCGAAGACTTCCTTTTCAATATCCCATTGCGGGCGTTCACGGCCGTGGACTTCCACCTTTGGCAGCATTGGGCCGATGACCGGGATGTCACCGAGCACATCGTTGACCACCTTCTTGACCAGCGACTGGTCGAGCTTGTGGAGAGCCAGCGTGATGGTTGCACGGCGTAGTTCGAGATCGCCCTTCGGCGACGCGCCGCCGAGGACGAAGACACTTTCGACGCCGTTGATGTCCTTGACCCTGTCGTAGATTGCTTTTGTCGTCGTCTCGGTGTCGTCGAGCCGCGCGTTGGGCGGCAGTTCGACGGAGAGAACGATGCGCGAGGCGTCTTCGGGCGGCAGGAAGCTACCCGGAACCTTCATCAGCAGCATAACCGAACCAACGAGGAAGCCTACCGCCGCCAATAGTGTCAGATATCGGGAATATTTATGCCCGGTCGTCGCGCGGATCAGGCGCGTGTAGCCCTTCATCAGCAGACCGTCATTGTCGTGATGGTCGTCGACACCGTCTTCGGCGCGCATGAGGTAGGCGGCCATCATCGGGGTGATGAGGCGCGCCACCATCAGCGAGAAGAAGACGGAGAAGGCGACGGTCAGGCCGAACTGAATGAAGTACTGGCCGGGAATGCCCGGCATGAAGGAAACTGGCACGAAGACGGCGATGATGGTGAAGGTGGTGGCAATGACGGCGAGGCCGATTTCATCAGCCGCCTCGATCGCCGCCCGATAGGGCGTCTTGCCCATCTTGATATGGCGGGCGATGTTTTCGATTTCGACGATCGCGTCGTCGACGAGGATACCGGTCGCCAGCGTCAGGGCCAGGAAGCTGACGAGGTTCAGCGAGAAGCCCATCATGTCCATGACCCAGAAGGTCGGGATCGCAGACAGCGGCAGCGCGATCGCCGAAATCAGCGTCGCGCGCCAGTTCCGGAGGAAGAGCAGGACGACGATGACGGCGAGCAGCGCGCCTTCGAGCAGCGTGTGGATGGCGGCTTCGTAGTTGCCGTAGGTGAAATACACCGAATCGTCGATCATCTCGATCTTCACATTCGGGTTTTCGCTTCTGACCTTGTCGAGGCTCTGCGCTACGGTTTCGGCGACGCTGACCTCGCTGGCGCCCTTCGAACGAAAGACGCCGAAGGTGACAACAGGCGTATCGTTGAAGCGCGAGAAGGATTTCGGCTCCTCATAAGTGTCCTTGATGACGCCGAGGTCGGACAGCTTGACGAAACGGCCGTTCGGCAGCGCGATCGTCGTGTCTGCGAGTTCGGCAACATTGCGGGCATCGCCGAGTACGCGGATCGCCTGTTCGCTGCCCGCCACCTGGCCGCGGCCGGAGCCGAGGTCGACGTTGGTGCCGCGCAGCTGCTGGTTGACGCTTGCGGCGGTGATACCATGGGCATCGAGCTTGGCGGGGGTGAGTTCGATGCGCACTTCGCGCTCCGCGCCGCCGTAGCGGTCGACGCGGCCGATACCGGCCTGGCCCTGCAGGGCGCGCTTGACCGTATCGTCGACGAACCAGGAGAGTTCTTCGAGCGACATGGCGGGCGAGGAGACGGCGAAGGTCTGGATCGCTTGGCCCTCGACGTCGACCTTGGTGACGATCGGCGTTTCGGCCGTGGCCGGCAGGTCGCTGCGGATGCGGTCGATCGCATCCTTGACGTCCTGCACGGCCTGTTCCGTCGGCACTTCCATGCGGAACATGACGTTGGTCTGCGAGCTGCCGTCGGTTACCGTCGACTGGATTTCGTCGATGCCGGTGATCGAGGCGATCGCGTCTTCGATCTCCTTGGTCACCTGCATTTCCAGTTCGGCCGGCGAAGCGCCGCTCTGCGTCACGCTGATCGAAACCAGCGGCACGTCGATGTTCGGGAAGCGTGTGATCGGCAGCGTGTTGAAGGACTGGATGCCGATGAATATCAACAGGCAGAAGGCCAGCAGCGGCGCGATCGGGTTTCGAATGGACCAGGCTGAAAAATTCATCGGATGGTCTCTTTAGTTGGAAGCCGAGGGCTGTTCACGCACCGGCGTGATGCGGTCGCCGTCGCGGACATAGGCGCCCGCCTTGGCCACGACCTCATCGCCGCTCTTCAATCCATTGACGATCTCGACATAGGCCCCGTCCTGGATGCCGGTCTCGATCTTGGCGAATTTTACCACACCATCCTCGACCTTCCGGGCCGACGAGCCTTCATTGCCGGTCAAGACCGCGGTCAAGGGAAGCGATACGCCTTGGGTCTCGCGCACGATGATCTCGGCACTGCCATACATGCCGGAGCGCGCCTTGCTGTCATCGTCGATGGAGATATGGACAAGGCCGAGGCGGGTGGCCGGATCGACGGTCGGCGACACGAGGCGCACGGCGCCGGAAAGCTTCTCGCGGCTGCCGGAAAGCGAAATCGTCGCCTTCTGGCCGGCCATGATCCTGACGATGTCGCTTTCGGCGACCTCGGCGACGAGCTCGATATCGCCGTCGCGGATGAGTGTGAACAGCGGGTCGCCGTTACCGGCGGCAATGGCGCCGACCTTGGCGTTCTTTGCCGAGATCGTGCCGGCGACCGGCGTCTTCACATCGGTGCGCGCCAGCTTCAGATCGGCATCGGCGATCTGGCTGTCGAAGACCTTGAGGTCAGCTTCAGCGACCTCGATCGCCTGCTCGGCGGAGACGACGCGGGCATTGGCGGCGGCGGCGGTCGCATCGGCCTGCTCGACCTGGGCGGTGGAAACCGTGCCCTTCTTGACCATTTCCTGGGCGCGGGCCTGCTGCTGCCTGGCCTGTTCGGCATTGGCCTGCGCCTCGATGAGCTGGGCGCGCAGCTGGGCGAGGCTTGCCTCGCCCTTGGCCTTCGTCGCCATCATCTGGCTCTTCTCCAGGACCAGCGCGTCATCGTTGAGCGTCGCCAATGTGCTGTCGGCCTGAACCTTGTCGCCGATATCGGCTCTCAGCGTGCGGATCGACAGGCCCTCGACCTGCGGCTGGATATAGACTTCTTCGACTGGCTTGACCGTTCCCGTGCCGATGACACGGTCGACGAGGGTGCGATTTACAGCCGTGGTGACGACGATCGCCGGCAGGTTCTGCTGCGGTTTTGCGACCGGCGTTTCCTGCGAAAAGGCGGAGGATGCAGCAAGTGCGGCTGCAAAGAGGGTGGATGCGCCTAGAATTCCAATCGGCTTGCGTGCCATTCGTCTTCGTCCAATCTTGTAACAAGGTTGGCCGAATTCGCGCGTCTGCAGATCAGCTCGCGATCAGGCCACTGCCTTCCTGTATTCTCAAGGGTATCCGCACTTCATTTGCCGTCTTCGTCCCTCACCGGCAAATCGGTCTCTAATTGGTATCGATTTGCTCGATATGCAAGTCCGGCAGAAAACAATTCCCCACGAGCTCATAATAATTACCATGCTAACCTGAATCAATCATCGGAAGGTTATGTGAACATGACGATGATTGATCGCGCCTCTACCCAATGACGTTTGACGTCCGACAAATGCGACAGGCGCGGGGCCATTTCTTCTGGGCGCGGAAAACTGACAAAACGCGCGGAAATCTCCCCGCGCGTTTCCCGTTGCATTGCAGCGGATTTACTTGGAGGCGGCGTCGGTGATGTCGTGCGTCCAGGCGCCCGATGGCTCCTTGCTAATGATCTTCTGGTCGAGCAGCGCCTTTGCCGTGCGGGCATAGAGAGCTTCATCCAGCTTGCCGGAGCCGTCCCCGACGAGCTTGGCTACTTCGCCCATCATGCGCTTCTGGTGGTTTTCGTCCTGGCCGCCATTGTCCACGACGATCTCGGCAGACTCGTCAGGATTATCGGTCGCATATTTCCAGCCCTTCATCGAGGCGCGGACGAACTTGACCATCTTCTCCTTGAAGGCCGGGTCCTTCAGCTTGTCCTCCATCGCATAGAGGCCGTCTTCCAAGAGGTCGTTGCCCATCTCGGTATAGTTGAAGACCGTCAGTTCCTCCGGCTTGAAGCCGGCATCGATCGCCTGCCAGTATTCGTTATAGGTCATGACCGAGATGCAGTCGGCCTGCTTCTGGACGAGTGGCTGCACATCGAAGCTCTGTTTCAGCACGGTGACGCCGTTCGGGCCGCCTTCCGTCGACAGGCCGAGCTTGTTCATCCAGGCGAAGAAGGGGTACTCGTTGCCGAAGAACCAGACGCCGAGCGTATGACCCTTGAAGTCGGCCTCGGTCTTAACAGGGCCGTCCTTCCGGCAGATCATTTGCAGGCCCGACTTCTGGAAAGGCTGAGCGATGTTGACGAGCGGAACGCCCTTTTCGCGGGCAACCAGAGCGCCGCCCATCCAGTCGACGATCACATCGGCGCCGCCGCCGGCGATCACCTGTTCGGGGGCGATATCAGGACCGCCCGGCTTGATGTCGACTTCGAGACCTTCCTCCTTGTAGAAGCCCTTGTCCTTGGCGACGTAATAGCCGCCGAACTGGGCCTGCGTGACCCATTTCAGCTGCAGCACCACCTTGTCGGCGGCCATCGCGTGCGCGGCGGCAAGCGTCATCGCGCTCGCCATCATTGCAACCATCAACTTTCTCATTTTCTTATCCTTACCCTCTGAAGTTATGCCCGGACCCGTTTGCGAGCCCGCGCGCGTCTAGCCACCACGGATAGACGGATGCCAGAATGTCATCGCCCGTTCGGTCAGGGCGATGACGCCATAGAAGATCGAGCCGGCCAGCGCCGCGACGGCGATTTCCGCCCAGACCATGTCGACATTCATGCGGCCGATCTCGGTGGAGATGCGGAAGCCCATGCCGACGATCGGCGTCCCGAAGAATTCGGCAACGATGGCACCAATCAGCGCCAGCGTCGAGTTGATCTTCAGTGCGTTGAAAATGAACGGCATGGCCGCCGGAAGCTTGAGCTTGAGCAGCGTCTGCCAGTCGCTCGAGGCATAGGTGCGCATCAGGTCGCGTTCCATACTGCCGGAGGCTGCAAGCCCGGCGACGGTATTCACCAGCATCGGGAAGAAGGTCATGATAATGACGACGGCCGCTTTCGACGGCCAGTCGAAGCCGAACCACATGACCATAATGGGGGCGACGCCGATGATGGGCAGGGCCGAGACCATGTTGCCGATCGGCAGCAGACCGCGGCGCAGGAAGGTGATGCGGTCGGCCAGCACGGCGACGACAAAGCCGCTGAGGCAGCCGACGATATAACCGATCAGCACTGCCTTGAAGATCGTCTGCCTGACGTCGGCACCGAGGATCGGCAGGGAGGCGATGATACGGGCGCCGATGGCGCTCGGCGGCGGCAGGATGATGAAGGGAATGCCGGCGCCGCGCGTGGCTGCTTCCCAGAGGATCAGGATCCAGGCGCCGAAGATTGCCGGGATCAGCAGTTGAAGCGTCGATTTGCCGAAGGCGGTTACGGGCTGGTGTTTCGAAAGCTCGGTGACGCATCGCCAGGCCAGCAGCCAGCAGGCGAAGAGCAGCAGGAAGAACGCCCGACTGGCCATGCCCTCGTTGCCGGAGAGAGCGGAAAGCAGCATCCAGGCGGCGCCATGGGCGCCGATGAACAGCACGGTGGCACGATAGGCCGGCGGCTGCGGCGCAAAGGAAAGCAGGGCGGCGGCGATAACGATGATGAAAACGAGGCTGGCCGTGCCGTCAGTTAAGGGCCGGGGTGCGCCCTCGGCCAAAAGCGGCAAGTTGATCAGTGCAGCCATACAGAGAAGGAGAGCGGTCACGCCCTGCCAGGAGAAGGACAGATGTCTCATGCCGGCCTCCCGCCCATGGCGTGGTCGACCATCTTCGCAGCAAGGCCGACGATTGCAACCAGGATGCCGGCCAGCAGCGATCCGGCGACGAGGGCCGCCCAGATGTCGACGGTCTGGCTGTAATAGGAGCCGGCAAGCAGCTTCGAACCGATGCCGGCGGTGGCCCCCGTCGGTAGCTCGCCGACGATGGCGCCGACCAGGCTTGCGGCGATTGCGACCTTCATCGAGGTGAAGAGGAAGGGGATCGATGCCGGAACGCGCAGCTTCCAGAAAGTCTGCATCGGGCTGGCATAATAGGTGCGCATCAGGTCGAGATGCATGATCTCAGGCGACCGCAATCCCTTCACCATACCGACGGCGACGGGAAAGAAAGAGAGGTAGGTGGAGATCAGCGCCTTGGAGACGAGGCGGGAGGCGTCGGAATCGAGGTTCAGGAGATGGGCGAGCGCATTGTCGCCGGTCAGCACATTGTAGGAAATGATAACGATCATCGGCGCGATGGCGAGGATCGGTATGGTCTGGCTCGCCACAAGCCACGGCATCAGCGAGCGGTCCATGGCGCGGTTGTGCACGATCAGCACGGCAAGGAGAATGCCGAGCAGCATGCCGAAGCCGAAGCCGAGCAGGGTGGAGGAGAGCGTGACCCAGCTGTGATAGACGAGACTGCGATTGCTCGACAGGCTGCGCAGCACGGTGTTCTCGTAGACATTCTGCGCCACCTGATGCGGCGCCGGCAGGATCGGTTTCGGCTGCGCCAGCGTCTTACCGATGAATTCGAGCGTCGTCGATGTGGCCCCGGCACGGCTGTCCATGTCCCGCTGGAACGGCGCGTTCATCAGGACCGCGGCGACATACCAGATGGCGATGAGGACGAGCAGGATGGTGGTGACGGGGACGACCTTGTTTTTGAAAGTGTCGGGTTTCACGCGACGCGCTCCTTCAAAAATGGAGCGGCGTGTTTTTCGATGGTGATAAACACGTAGTCGGGTCCGTCGAGCACCTGGGCGTTGTCGAAGCGCTGCACTGTGAAACCTTGACTGCGCAGGAATGCATCGCGGGCGAGATCATGTCGCCGACCCTCGACCGTCTCGTGACTGTCGCCGTCGACTTCGACAATCAGTCTTGCTGAAAGCCAAGCGAAATCCGCGATATAGGGACCAATTGGCGTCTCACGCCTGAATCTCGCGCCATAGGGCCTGAGATCGCGCAGCATGTCCCACATCGCGGCCTCGGCTTTCGTGAGTTCACGACGAAGGCGCTTTGCCGTGTCGCGGGTTTTGGGGGTGATGTTTGAAGGTGGCATTTAAACCCCCCCCCAACCCCTCCCCACAAGGGGGAGGGGCAAACCTGCCGCGCTCGCCGAGTTCTCCAGCGACGGTCGCGAAATAGTATCAAGGCTGGCGACGGGTTCGGCGCTCAAGCCCCTCCCCCTTGTGGGGAGGGGTTGGGGAGGGGTCTTTTCCGACAACACGCGCCTAAACCTCATGGCTATGCCCCGTCCTCAGCCCCTCGCGGACGCGATGGGCGATTTCCAGGAATTCGGGGGTGTCGCGGATGTCGAGCGGGCGTTCGGCCGGCAGCGTCGAGTCGATCACGTCGGTGACACGGCCCGGGCGCGGCGACATCACCACGATCTTGGTCGAGAGGTAGACGGCCTCGGGGATGGAATGGGTGACGAAGCAGATCGTCTTGTTGGTGCGGGCCCAGAGTTTCAGCAGTTCTTCGTTCAGATGGTCGCGGACGATCTCGTCGAGCGCGCCGAAGGGTTCGTCCATCAGCAGCAGATCGGCGTCGAAGGCGAGCGCGCGGGCGATCGAGGCGCGCTGCTGCATGCCGCCGGAAAGCTGCCAGGGGAATTTCTTCTCGAAGCCGGAAAGGCTGACGAGATCGAGCGCTTCGGCAATGCGCCGCGTGCGGTCGGCGCCGGAATATCCCATGATCTCCAGTGGCAGGGCGATGTTGTTTTCGATGGTGCGCCAGGGCAGGAGCGCCGGCGCCTGGAAGACATAGCCGTAGGCGCGGGCCTTGCGGGCTTCTTCCGGCGTCATGCCGTTGATCGAAATCTCGCCCGACGTGCTCTTTTCGAGATCGGCGATGACGCGCAGGAAGGTCGTCTTGCCGCAGCCCGACGGGCCGATGAAAGAGACGAAGTCGCCCTTGCGGACATCGAGATTGACATCGCTGAGGGCCTGCACCGGGCCGTCATTCGCCTGGTAGGTGAGACAGAGATCCTTGGCGGATACGACGGAGGGTGCTTGCATCAATGCGACCGTTCTTGTTTTCGCCGCGGGGAGGCGGTTTGCATGTTACCATCGCCACAGGCACTGCCGGCGGCACATTTCATGGAGGAAGAGAATGGACGCGACATCACAACCTACCTGCCACATCGTTCGCCCTAAGCATGCCTATGACGGCAAGCAGGGGCTCAGCTACTTCGAAGGGATAGCGGCCGAGACGGTCGGCGCCAAGGGCATCTGCATGCACCTCCTGACGATCCCGCCCGGCGTACGCGCCAAGGCGCATCTGCACGAGGCGCACGAGACGGCGATCTACGTGCTCTCCGGCGAGACCCATACCTGGTACGGGGACCGGCTGGAGCATCACGTCGTTACCCATGCCGGCGAGCTCTTCTACATCCCGGCCGGCGTGCCGCATATGCCGGCGAACCTCAGCAGCACGCCATGCACGGCAGTTATTGCCCGCACCGATCCACACGAGCAGGAAAGCGTCGTGCTTCTCCCGGAGCTGGACGCGCTGGTGCCGGCGTGAGGTCATCCGCATGAAGGCGTCGTTCCCCGGTTGATGGCCGTATCATTATGCTCCATCGTCATACGCCGGTTGCCGGAATGCCGCTTCGTTCCACCCTGCGCGGAGAGGTGATCTCCTTCCAGGTGGATAGTGCCTTGCTGACGGCAGTGACCGGTTCGCGCCTCACGAATTCGCCGTGGCCCTCGCGGGTTTTGATCGTGCTTTCCTCGATGGCGACCACGCCGCGCGTCAGCGTGAAGCGTGGCAGGCCCGTCACTTCCTTGCCCTCGAAGACGTTGTAATCAATCGCCGACTGCTGGGCCTTGGACGAGATGACCTTCGAACGGTTTGGGTCCCAGACAACGATGTCCGCATCGGCGCCGACGAGGATCGCGCCCTTCTTCGGATAGATGTTGAGAATCTTGGCGATATTGGTCGAGGTGACGGCGACGAATTCGTTCATCGTCAGCCTGCCGGTGTTGACGCCGTGGGTCCAGAGCATCGGCATGCGGTCTTCGAGACCGCCGGTGCCGTTCGGGATCTTGGTGAAGTCGCCGACGCCGAACCGCTTCTGTGCCGTGGTGAAGGCGCAATGGTCGGTGGCGACCACCTGCAGCGAGCCGGAGGCAAGCCCGGCCCAGAGGCTGTCCTGATGCTGCTTGCTGCGGAAGGGCGGCGACATGACGCGGCGGGCGGCGTGATCCCAGTCGGGATTGGAATATTCGCTTTCGTCCAGCGTCAGATGCTGGATCAGCGGCTCGCCATAGACGCGCATGCCCTTGGCGCGGGCGCGGCGGATCGCTTCATGCGCCTGTTCGCAGGAGGTATGGACGATATAGACTGGGCAGCCGGCCATGTCGGCGATCATGATGGCGCGGTTGGTGGCCTCGCCCTCGACTTCAGCCGGACGGGAATAGGCATGCGCCTCGGGGCCGTTATTGCCTTCGGCGAGCAGCTTTGCCGACATCGAGGCGACGACGTCGCCGTTTTCGGCATGCACGAGCGGCAGCGCGCCGAGCTCGGCGCAGCGCTGGAAGGAGGCGAACATCTCGTCGTCGTCGACCATCAGCGCGCCCTTATAGGCCATGAAATGCTTGAAGGTGTTGATGCCCTTGTCGCGAACGATGGTCTCCATCTCCTTGAAAACCTGCTCGCTCCACCAGGTGACCGCCATGTGGAAGGAATAGTCGCAATTGGCGCGGGTCGACTTGTTGTCCCACATGGTCAGCGCTTCAAGCAGCGACTGGCCCGGGGCAGGCAGGGCGAAATCGACCACCATGGTCGTGCCGCCGGAAAGGGCCGCGCGCGTACCGCTTTCGAAATCGTCGGAGGAATAGGTGCCCATAAAGGGCATTTCCAGATGGGTGTGCGGGTCGATACCACCCGGCATGACATAGCAGCCGGAGGCGTCGAGCGTCTCGTCGCCGGAGAGGTTCGGACCGATCTCGACGATCTTGCCGCCGTCGATTTTGACGTCAGCCTTATAGGTGAGGTCGGCCGTGACGATGGTACCGTTTTTGATGACTGTGGTCATGATCGTTGCCTATCCTTATTTGTGAATGCGGCTGGCGAATAGAAGCCGGGCAGTTCGGGACTGAATTCGAGTCGGCCCTGCAAGGCCGCAAGGATCGTTTCGAGTCCGGAGCGCCGCTCGCGCGAGATTTCCTGATTCCAGAAGCGCAGGACCAAAAGCCATTGGCATTGAGCCATTCGGTTCGGCGTTGATCCGTCGTGCTTTCGGCGTGCTGGAAGCCGTCGACTTTGGGAGAAGGGGGAAGACGCAACGTTAGCCGCTCCCTTCTCCCCAGCGGGGAGAAGGTGGCCCGAAGGGTCGGATGAGGGGGCTCCGGGCGAGACATCAGACATCACACCACGATCTCCGCCGTCTCGACCACCGCATGGAACAGCACATCGGCGCCCGCCGACGCCCATTCCTTGGAAATCTCTTCCGCTTCGTTGTGCGAGAGGCCGCCGACGCAGGGGCACATGACCATCGTCGCGGGCGCGACCTTGGCGGCCCAGCAGGCGTCGTGGCCGGCGCCGGAGATGAGGTTCATGTGGTTGTAGCCGAGGCGTTCGGCGGCGGAGCGAACCGCGGTGACGAGCTTTTCGTCGAAGGTGACGGGGGCGAAATGGCCGATCGCCTCGATGGAGCAGCCGACACCCAGGGCATCGCAGATGCCAGGCGCTTCCGACTCGATCTTTGCCCGCATGCGGTCGAGCTTGGCCTTGTCGGGCGAGCGGATGTCGACGGTGAAGACCACCTTGCCAGGCAACACGTTGCGGGAATTCGGCGAGAAGAAGACCTGGCCGACGCCGCCGACGGCGCCCGGCTGCTCGCCCATCGCCACACCCTGAACCATTTCCAGGATGCGCGACATGGCAAGGCCGGCATTGACGCGCATGTTCATCGGCGTCGAGCCGGTATGGGCCTCCTTGCCGGTCAGGGTGAATTCCAGCCACCACAGGCCCTGACAATGGGTGACGACGCCGATCTGCTTGTTCTCGGCTTCGAGGATCGGGCCCTGCTCGATGTGATATTCGAAATAGGCGTGCATCTTGCGGGCGCCGACCTCTTCGTCGCCGACCCAGCCAATGCGCTTCAACTCGTCGCCGAACAGATTGCCCTCGGGATCCTTGCGATTATAGGCAAAGTCGAGGCTGTGCACTCCGGCGAAGACGCCCGAGGCCAGCATGGCCGGGGCAAAACGGGCGCCTTCCTCGTTCGTCCAGTTGGTCACAACGATCGGGTGTTTGGTTCTGATGCCGAGGTCGTTCATGGTGCGCACGACCTCGAGAGCCGCGAGCACGCCGAGAACGCCATCATATTTGCCGCCGGTGGGCTGGGTGTCGAGATGCGAGCCGACATAGACGGGCAAAGCATCGGGATCGGTGCCGGGGCGGGTGGCGAACATCGTGCCCATCTGGTCGATGCCCATGGTGAGGCCCGCGTCGTCACACCATGTCTTGAACAGGCTGCGGCCTTCGGCATCCGAATCCGTCAGCGTCTGGCGATTGTTGCCGCCGGCGATGCCCGGTCCGATCTTCGCCATGTCCATGAGACTGTCCCAGAGACGGTCGCCATTGACGCGCATGTTCTCGCCTGGTGCTGCCACCATTTTTCAAGCCCTCACCTGTTTGCGGCAGTCATGCGAAGTGGCATGCCTGCCTGTTCCCGTGGTCTATTCCTGCGCCTCTTATTGGTTTTGTCGAGCGCCGGAAAATCGCCAGTTGCCTTTGTTTTTCATCTGGCGGATAATTTGACCGATTGGTAAACATTACAACTTCCATCGCCGGGCTCAAGACGAAAATCACGAAAATTGCCGATAAAAATACGAGCAGTTGCTCAAGCAAGCGGCGGGGTGGCCTCCGGTCAAAAACTTGAGCGAAGAAGTTGAATTTCAAGGGGAAACGACAGCCTGTGACCATACCGAGAGCAGCGAAAACCCTGAGGCGGACGCGAATCCAGGAGGAGAAGGAAGAGCAGATCCTGGAAGCGGCGCTCGACGTGTTTTCGGCAAGCGGCTTCCGCGGCTCGACCATCGACCAGATCGCCGAAGTGGCCGGCATGTCGAAACCCAACCTGCTCTATTACTTTCGCACCAAGGAAGCCATGCACCGGGCGCTGATCGACCGCGTGCTTTACACCTGGCTGGAGCCGTTGCGCGCCTTCGACGCCGAAGGCAATCCGGAAGAGGAAATCCGCAGCTATATCAGACGCAAGCTGGAGATGGCCCGCGATTTTCCACGGGAAAGCCGGCTCTTCGCCAATGAGGTGCTGCAGGGCGCGCCGCATATCGAGGACGAGCTAAAGGGTCCGCTGAAGGAACTGGTCGACGAGAAAGCCGAGGTCATCCGCGCCTGGGCGAAATCAGGCAAGATCACCGAATGCGATCCATACCACCTGATCTTCTCGATCTGGTCGACGACCCAGCATTATGCGGATTTCGACGTACAAGTGCGCGCTGTGCTCGGACAGGAGCATGCCGGTGAGGGCCGCTTCGAGGATGCGGCGCGGTTTCTGGAACAGCTCTTCATCGGCGGCCTGCGGCCGGATCGCTCCGAACGCTGATGTCTACTTACGTTTAGGAAGCGGCAGACGGGCGAGACTGTCCGTCACAGCTTCCATCGTATAGGGCTTTTGTAAGACGGGCGCATCCGAATGGCTGTTCGCCTGGGCGATGCCCTCCCCATAGCCTGTGGCAAAAATGAAGGGCACACCTCCGGCTGCCAGTCGGTCGGCAATCCCGAAGCTGGTCTCATCACCGAGATCGACATCGAGAAGCGCCAGGTCGAAGGACCGGTGGTCCAGGATTTTCATGGCCTCGGCAACGCTTGGTACGGTTGCTACTTCGGCGCCCAGCCGGCGCAATATATCTTCGCCGTCCATGGCAATGATCAGGTTGTTTTCCACCAGCAGCACGCTCAGGCCGGAAAGCGGCTGTCGACCGCCTGCAATCAGCTTGGGTGCAGCTGCGCCGAACGGCGTTGAATCTGATCGCTCACTCGTCGGGCGGACAACATACCGCCCCGGAATGAAGAAATCCGCTTCGAGCCCGTTCCTGTTGTAGCGCACTTCGGCCTTGCCGCCGAGGTCATAGGGAATTGAGCGCCGAATGATCGTCGAGCCGAAGCCGTGATGCGTGGGTTCGGTGACGGGCGGGCCATCCTTTTCGCGCCAGCCAATGCGCAGATTGCCTTCGTCATCGCGGGACCAGCCGAGTTCGACGATGCCGCTGCCAGTGCCGGAAAGGCTGCCATATTTGGCGCTGTTGGTCATCAGCTCGTGGAAAACAAGGGCAGCGGTGGAAAAGGCCTGCGGCTCCAGCAGCACGTCCTCGCCGCGCATCTGAATGCGTTGCGCATATTTGCCAAGATAGGCGGCGGTCTCGGCCAGCAGCAATTGCCGAAGCGAAGCAGGCGCCCAGTGATCGCGGGTAATCTGGTCATGAGCACGGGCGAGTGACTGGACGCGGCCCTCGATCTGGCGGATGTAGTCGCTGAGGCTCACGGACGTTGTCTGCGACTGGCGGATGATGCCGGTGATCAGGCTCAGTATGTTGCGGACGCGGTGGTTGAGTTCGGCGATCAGCAGCTCTTGTCGCTCATTTGCCATCTGGCGCGCCATGCTGGCCTCGTCCGTCAGGCGCAAAACCACCTCGATCAGCGTGGCGCGGATCGTTTCGGCGACGCGGCGCTCCGCTTCCGTGAACGGAAGTGAGCGGCCGCGCACCAGTTCCGACCAGGCCTCGAAACTCTTGCGCGGCGTCAGCCTCGGGCCGTTGGGTCCATATTCCACCGGCTTGTGCGGGTCGCCGCCCCAACGGACGGTCCGCACCAGCTCCTGGCGGAAGAGCACGACATAATCGCGCGGCGAGCGCGAGATCGGGATCGCCAGCATGCCCGCCACCGCACCGTCGATCCCGAGCTCCGGATAGGTTTCGGCAAGCCTGTCGACGGCATAGATGCGGCCGGCGGCGTTGCGATTGAGATGGCGGACGAGGGCCGCAAAATTTTTCTCATCCGGCCCGATGCCGGCAAGCGCCAGCCGGCCGTTGATCCACACACCGATCCCGTCGGCAGGAATGGCGTCGGCGACTGCCTCGATCAGCCAGGCCGGGTCGTCGAGCAGACTGGCATTGTCGGCGACGGAGGTGAGAAGCCGGTCGGCGATGCGACGCGCCTTGGTCTCATAGTCGAGCGCCAACCGCCGTTCCCGGCTTTCCAGACGCGACGCGAACATCTGACCGAAGAGTTCGGCGGTGGAGCGGCTTTGAGCCGACGGCAGGCGCGGGCCGTAATGGTGGCAGGCAAAGAGGCCCCAGAGCTTGCCATCCACCACGATCGATATGGAGAGCGAAGCGCCGACGCCCATATTCTTCAGATATTCGATGTGGATCGGCGAAACCGAGCGCAGCACCGACATGGAGAGATCGAGCGGCTGGCCGCGTTCGTCGCGTTCCGGAAGGACCGGGACCGGAACGGCATCGACATCGGCAATGATGCGGAACAGGTTGCGCAGGTAAAGCGCTCGCGCCTGCACCGGGATGTCGGAAGCGGGATAATGCAGTCCCAGGAACGAGCCGATGCCGCTGCGGGCGGCTTCGGCTACAACCTCGCCGGAACCGCCTTCGTCGAAACGATAGACCATGACCCGGTCGAAGCCGGTCAGGGCGCGCGCCTGTCTTGCCCCCTCGCGGAAGAAGGCATCCAGCGTTTCCGACTGGTCGAGGCGGGACATCATGCTGCGCATGGAGAGGGATGGGGCGTTGCGCCTATCTTCCTGGCAGCGCTCGCCTTCGATGATGACCTGATCTTCATTGAAGTGCACGGCAACGTCAAACTTGGATTGATCGGGCGTCAGGGCGATCGCGAAAATGCGCTCGACGACATCGGCACCGCGCAAGGTGGTGAGCTTATTGCGGATCGCATGGAGCGCTTCGGGCATGATCAGCGTGGAAGCGGGACGGCCGAGAGCATCGGCCTGTGTCACGCCCAGAAAGTCTGCAAGGTTTACGGAGGCGCGTGTGACGATCCAATCCGAAGATACTGCCAGCAGAAAGCCGAAGGGCTGGATTGCGCCGAGCTGATGGATCGGCTCGCGGTCGCAATTGGTGAGGTCGACGGGTTCGCGTGTGCCGCTCATGGGACGGCTTCCAGTTCAAGCTGACCGGCTTTGAGGAAGAGATCGAAGACAGTGCGGGCCGCGGCGACGGCCGCCGCGGGATCGTCGACATCGCTCGCGTCGAGGCGCTCCATGAAGAGACGCATGGCGCCCTTCGACCCTTGCGGCGCGAGATAGCTGCTCGGCAGGTGATCCGGCACGGATTTGGCGAGCAGAGCGCCGCCGAGCTTGGAGCCTTCGAGTACATAGAGCGCTCCCCAGAGTGCCGCTTCGCAGCCGAGCGCCGGCGGCGGAAGGAGCGCCGGCATTTGATCGCCGAGCGCGCGGATATCGGCAAAGAGAAGCGGCGCGCGTCTGCGTTCCGACCAGTCGGGCAGCAGGCGGAGGATTCCGGCATTCTCGATCGCATTTTCGGCGGCCGGCACGATCCGGGCATGCGCGCGCAGGAATGTCCTATACCGCTCTCTATTGGAAAGATCGAAGGTGCCGAAAAGCATATCGACCTCGGCGTGGCAATCTGCTGTTTGTGCGCGAAGCACGCTGCGAAGTGACATGCGGACCGGTCTACGGATTATGGCATAGGGTGCCGTTCATCTGAGGATGAACTAGCGATATATTGCAGCATTCCCGTATTTCCAGGGAAGCCCATAGAAAAACATGGGCTTCCCTCAACTCCATGTGACCGCATGATGAGGGCATTGTCCGTCTTATTCGGCAGCCATGGCCGCGCTTTCGAAGGCAAAGCCCTCGTCGGCCCAGCCGGTCATGCCGCCGATCATCAACTTCGTCCTCAGGCCGAGCTTGGCGAGGCGGAAAGCGGCCTTATCGGCGCCGTTGCAGTGGGGACCGGCGCAATAGACGACGAACAGCGTGTCCCTTGCCCATTCCGACATGCGGTGCGCGGTCATCTTGCCGTGCGGAAGATTGATCGCGCCAGGTACATGGGATTGCGCAAACAGGGCCGCCGAGCGCACGTCGAGGAGAACGAAATCGACCTTGGCGCCGGCAAAGGCAGCATGGACATCCGAGCAATCGGTTTCGAAGGCGAGCTTGGCGGCATAATGGGCGGCGGCGAGATCGGGCTCGGCGGCGGGTATTTCGGCGACAGGGCTTGGCATATGTCTTTCCTTTCGTGTTGGAATTGCAGCCTGGTATCGCCGATGCTACAGCTTTGCGAAATTGGCCATCATGACTGACACCGTAAAAATCATGCCAAACACATCGCCGCATCAGACGAAAGGCCCCCTGGTCGCAGCCCTTGCCTATGATGGGCTTTGCACCTTCGAATTCGGCATCGCCTATGAGGTCTTCGGCCTGCCGCGCCCGGAGATGGGCGAAGGCTGGTATCGCTTCTCCGTCTGCGGCATCGAGCCGGGGCCGCTGCGCGCCGCCGGCGGGTTGACGGTCGCCGTCGACAAGGGAATGGAGGTGCTTGAGGAGGCGGACCTGATCGTCGTGCCGGGCTGGCGGGCGATCGATGCGCCGGTGCCTGCGCCGCTCGCCGCAGCGCTTAGGGCAGCCCATCAGCGCGGCGCGCGCATCATGTCGCTCTGCTCCGGCGTTGCCGTGCTTGCTGGGGCCGGTCTGCTCGCCGGACGGCGGGCGACCACGCATTGGCGCTACGTCGCCTCGGTCGCAGCGCGTTATCCCGACATCACTCTTGACGCCGATGTTCTCTACGTGGACGAGGGCAGCATTCTGACGGCGGCGGGAAGCGCGGCCGGCATCGATCTCTGCCTGCATGTGGTGCGCGGCGATTTCGGCCCGGATGCCGCAAACAGCGTGGCGCGACGGCTGGTCGTTCCGCCGCATCGTGAGGGCGGGCAGGCGCAGTTCATCGCGGCTCCCGTGCCGGAGGAGCGCGAGGGCATGCGTCTCGGGCCGCTGATCGAATGGATGCGGGAAAGCCTGTCCGAGGAGCAGCCGATCAATCTGCTCGCCAAAAGAGCGGGCATGAGCATGCGCACCTTTCAACGCCGCTTCGAAGCCGCAACGGGTGAGAGTGTCGGCGAGTGGCTGCTGAAGGAGCGGCTGCGGCACGCGCGCGATCTTCTCGAGAAAGAGCTTGCGGTATCGCTCGACGACATCGCCATATCAAGCGGCTTTGGCACGCTGGCGACCATGCGGCATCATTTTCGTCGGAGGCTGGGGACGAGCCCAGGCGCCTATCGGAAATCATTCTGCGGTTAGCGCGCCTCATGCTTGCAATTCCAAGCACCGCAACAAAGCCCTGGCGCTTCAGCGCCTCCAAGCAATGTTGCACCAAATTGAGGCTGAGAAGCAGGCGGCGACCAAATCCGGACGCTTTGTCGCCAACCGGACCATCGAACGGGGCAACGAGATCAGGACTTTCCAGCTGTGATCCGGCATGTCGCTTTGCCCGCATGATGAGCGGCGCCCTTCTGTAAAGGGCGCCGCCACCTTCAGTCACGGTTTCTAAAAATAGTAATCCCGTTGAATGCCGTCATAGCGGCCGGAATGCAGGCAGCAATTCTTGAAACCGCCTCCTGGAACCGCAGGGGCAGGGATCGTTGCGGCCGAGTTTTTCGATCAATTCGACATCGCCATGAACGATCTGCGAACCGGTCTTGACCCGGGCTTCGGACGGGAAGGATTTACGTCGTTTCGACGTGACCTCAAAAGCTGAAGTCGGTGAGGTGTTTGCGAGCCATGGCTGCCTCCTCTGCGGTTACACGCTGCGATCGTGCAGCGAGTTCGACATAAATCTATTGCCGGTTCAATGCAACGCTGCGGATCGACCTTTGTCAACGGCGTTGCAAAGCCGTCACTCCGGTCCCGGCGAGACCTGCCATGTTCGTTTCGGAGCTTCACTCAGACGCTTATGGCGAACGCCTCGTATGGCTTGAGCTCAATGGTTTCGCTGATCGTCGCTATCGAGCGTACGGGTATAGACGAAGACATTGGGGTGTTGGTCGAGCCAGGATCGGTATTCGCGGTAGACGATGAGCGGGTGCGTCTTCCGGAGGGCGATCAGCTTGCGATAGTGGTTCCAGATCGACTTCTCGTCCCTAGTGGCCGCTTCGGCATTGACTTTCGAATAGTTGGGATTGACTTCGATCCAAGGCACACCGGTCGAAAAGCCGCCATAGGGGGCGGTGCTCCAATGCATTGGAGTGCGAGCGTTATCGCGGCCGTTCTCGTTTGCTCCGCGGATGAACTCCTCCGGTGCCGGCAGGTTCCGACAGGAAAAACACCCTCCATCATCCTGCGACGCCAGTGAACCTGAGAGGATCCAAGGAACTCAGCCCCTCCGGAACCGTTAGATGTTTCCAGCAAGGACTAACAGGAGACCGTCGTGGAGCCGCACCGAAGCAGTAGCTGGTATAAGGAGGCCGTGATCTACAGTATAGATGTTGAGAAATTTGCGGATGGCAATGGCGACGGCATTGGTGACTTCATCGGTCTTGCGGAAAAGCTGACATATCTTTCGGAGCTTGGCATCACCTGCATCTGGCTCCTTCCGTTTTATCGCAGTCCTGACCGCGACAACGGTTATGACGTCAGTGATTTTTACTCGATCAACCCGAAGGTGGGGACGCTTGAAGATTTCCTGGCTTTTCTGCACAGCGCTGGTGAGCACGGCATTCGCGTCATTATCGACCTCGTCGTCAATCACACCTCTGATCAGCCCCCCTGGTTCCAAGCCGCCAGACACGACGACGAGACGCGCTACCGCGATTACTATGTCTGGAGCGCCGACCCTCCACCCGTCGCTTCCGGGGCGAAGTCGATTTTTCCGGGCGAAGTGAACAGCCTCTGGACCTACGATGAGGTGGCGAGAGCCTATTATTTCCATAACTTCTACGACTTTCAGCCTGAACTGAATATTGCAAATCCGCAGGTGCGTGAAGAGATATTGCGTATCGTCGATTACTGGATTGCATTCGGCGTCAGCGGGTTCAGGCTGGACGCGGCTCCACTTATTATTGCCGACAAAGGGTTCGAACACGCCAACCCCCGCGATCCACATGGCGTATTGAGGCAGATTGGAAGCTATCTGCACAGCAGGCGACCGGGCGGTGTGCTTCTCGGAGAAGTCAATCTTCGGCCGGAGGCTTCCGACGCCTTC
Source organism: Rhizobium sophoriradicis (assembly GCF_003939025.1). Classification (GTDB taxonomy): domain Bacteria; phylum Pseudomonadota; class Alphaproteobacteria; order Rhizobiales; family Rhizobiaceae; genus Rhizobium; species Rhizobium sophoriradicis. Next base: position 33,525 of record NZ_RQIH01000022.1, on the reverse strand, counting down.
TTTGGAGAGGGGGACCAACTTCATCTTCTGCTGAATTTCATGCTCGCCTGCTACCTCTTCGCAGGTTTCGCCAGAGAGGACGCGGCCTCCATCAACCAAGGACTGAGCCTGCTTCCGGAGCCGCCAGCGGGCTGCGGCTGGGTAAATTTCTTGCGCAACCTCGATGAGCTCGATTTTTCACAGGTTCCGGCGGATTTGAAGAAGAATGTCTTCGACGCCTTTGCGCCGAAGGAAGAGATGCAGGCCTTCGGCCGCGGCATCCGCCGCCGCGTCGCGCCCATGCTAGGTGGCAATCAGCAGCGGATCGAACTTGCCTTCAGCATCATCTTTTCTCTGAGCGGGCCGCCGCTTATCGTCTATGGGGACGAGATTGGCATTGGGGAGGACCTTTCTCAGCCCGGACGCAGCACCGTGCGGGTACCGATGCAGTGGTCAGGGGAGAGGAACGCGGGGTTCTCCAACGCCAGCAGCGGAAAGCTATGCCAGCCGCTCGTCGCCGAGGGGCCGTTTTCCTATAGAAAGGTGAACGTGGCCGACCAGTGTGAGGACCCGAATTCTCTATTGAACAGGGTTAAGCGCTTTATTTTCCTACGCAGGAACCAGCCGCTTTTCACCAAGGGCCGGCTGGTGAGGCTGAGCGCCGGCGATCCGGCTGTTTTGGTCCACGGTTTTGAAGCGGCCGGCGCGCTCCTGTTGCTCGTCCATAATCTTGCGGATCGGCAAATCAGAACAGAAATCAACTTCGGCGGCATGCAACCCAAACGCTTTCGAGATCTCATAGGCAACATGGAGTACGAGGGGGTCGCCCATCCGCGCCCTGAGCTTGAGCCCTACGCCTATCACTGGTTTATTTCGGAAGGGAACGGATCATGACGCTGATCGGTTATCACGCGTCCCACGAACAATTTTCGCCAAGCGAGCTCCTCGGACATGTGCAAGCCGCAGAGGCCGCAGGTTTCCAGGCGGTGATGTCGTCGGACCACCTGACGCCATGGAGCGAGAGGCAAGGTCAGTCTGGCTTTGCATGGGCTTGGCTAGGGGCGGCGCTCCAGGCCACGCACTCTATTCCGTTCGGTATCATTACCGTTCCGATGGGCTGGCGTTATCATCCGGCACTGACCGCACAGGCGGGCGCGACGGTCGCGCAGATGTTTCCAGGGCGCTTGCCGTGGATTGCCGTCGGCAGCGGGCAGGCGATGAATGAGCATGTCACCGGCGACCGCTGGCCCTCGAAACCCGAAAGAAATGAACGGCTGAGGGCGGCGGTGGAAATCATGCGGGATTTATGGTCGGGGAAGCTTGTCAGTCGCGCAGAGCCCATCAAAGTCGATCAGGCACGCGTTCATACACTTCCCGACGACCTTCCACGGATTGTCGCCGGCGCGCTGTCGCCAAACACGGCAGAGTGGGCAGGCAGTTGGGCGGATGCGCTCATCACCATCAATCAGCCGCGGGACAAGCTTGGCGAGATCGTCGATGCCTTCCGGCGTGGGGGCGGGGCAGGAAAGCCACTCTACTTACAGACGCACATTTCCTATGCCGGGTCCGAAGACGAAGCCAGGACAAACGCCTACGACCAGTGGCGCAGCAACGCGATTTCCGCCGCTATCTCCGAGATGCTTCGATTGCCGGAGGAGTTCGACGAGGCCTGCCTCAAGGTGCGGCCGGAGGATATGGATGAGCACGTTCGCATCTCGGCCGAGCCGCATCGGCATGTCGAATGGCTGGAAGCCGATGTCGCGATGGGATTCGAGCAGATCTATATTCACAATGTCGGTCGCAATCAGCGCGAGTTCATCGAAATCTTCGGACGCGAGGTACTGCCGAACTTCCAGGCTGGAGCGTCGGTTGCTTCCTTCGATCGCTCTGCGCGGGATGACTTGGAAGGCAGGTCAGGGATCAGCTGATGAGCATGTCGGCAAATGCGGCTGGTCTCTCACACAACCGCACTCGAGAATAGACCTGTCTAAGGAGGTATCATGTTCAAAAAGTACGCCTATGCCTGGATCACCGTTGGCTTCTTCCTATTTTCGCTCGCCGGCCATTGGCTGTTTGGCTGGTTCGCCTTTGTCGGCGAGCAGCAGAGCCACGGGCAAACGCCTGAGATCAACGCCTACCTCATGGAAATGAGCAGAGACACTTTTGAAAACTGGCAGTCCGAATTCCTGCAATTGCTCTGGCAGGTCGTTGGTCTTGCCTACTTCCTCTATATCGGCTCCCCCTCTTCGAAAGAAAACGACGATCGTACGGAAGCAAAATTGGACGCTCTCATCAGATTGAATGGTGGAGAGAAGGCTGAAGCGATCATCGCTGAGATAGATAGGCACTTCATGAGAACGGGCGGGCATGCCGGCCCATACGCTCACGAACTGGAGACGCGCCGGGGACGTGAAAGGATCGGTGACGCCACCTGAACCGCTCAGGAGGATGGCGCCCGCATCGCATATCGGCTCGATCACGGTTGAGCTGGGCAACCCGTTCGTTGCGCCGGACTATCGATGAGCGTCGGCTTGTCGTCTGGACCCGCCTTATCGACCGCATGTCGGTTTTCTTTGCCCTGAGAGGATGCTGCACAAACCGGCCTCTACAGAGCGAGCGATGTTTTCGGTTAGGGGCCGGAGTTTTCGTCTCGCGAGATTCCGGCTTAACGGTCGTTCGTGGGGCCGGGTGAGGCCGGTCGACCGTTGCTCACCTTTACGGAGGCGAGAACCAAAGCAATATCCCCATTCAACACCCAACGCTTCTGAAAGTCATAAGGTCGGCGTCCGCTGCCGCCGTAAGAAGCGTCCTCGCTCGACCAGCAAAGACGCCATTGCTGGCCTTGTGGTGGAGCAAAAAGCGGATCCGGCAGACTATCGATGACGAGGTCCTTGCCGAAGTTGATTAGCAGCAGCCTCTCGTCAGACTGTTGCTCAGCGAAAAACCTCAGGAGAAAGGCGGAGCTCGATAGGACGCTGCCGTCTATCTGGCCATCACGAGCGCAGGCTTGGCGAGAAAAGGCCTTGTGTGTTTGACGCAGTTTGAGCAGGTCGCGATGAAGAAGAACGACAGCCGCGTTGTTTTCACATTCAGCCCAATCAAGCTTCGCGCTGTCGAACGTCTCGCGGGCACATGGGTCCGCCATCTGGATGATGAGCCGTTTGTCCCTCAGATTGGGGAATTGGCTGATGAATTCACGCCGACCTTGCCGTACAGTGTCGGCGAATTCTCCGTCATGATCTGCGAAATAACAGAAGGGAGATGAGGCGCCAAACTCCTGCCCTTGAAAGAGCATGGGTGTCTGCGGGCCCAGCAACTGGAGAGCTGTCAGGGCCCGAAGGCGGGCTGGCGACGTTATCTGGCCGATCCTGGCGCCGGTGCCGGAATTGGCGATCTGGTCGTGATTTTGGAGGAAGTGCACGAAATTCCACGGTTTGAGGTCGAGCCCGGCGGTTCCCCTCGGTCGGTCTTGCCAGTCATATCGCTGCCCCTGAAACAGACAGCCATATTTGGCGGCGGACACGAATTCCTGCGCTGTACCGCGATGATCATGGTAGTACCCTTCGTTGCGCCCGGTCAGAGCGACGGTGGCGGAACGATGGAAATCATCATTCCACAAGGCGTCCAGCCCATGCCCTCCCGTCGCTGCCGGCCGCACCATGTCGGTTTGTTGCGGCTCATTTTCGCTCACGAGATAGATCTGCCGTTGTCCTGCCGCGGCCCGCGCTTCCCTGGCGATGACCGTGACGATGTGTTCCAGGCTCGCGTCGAACAAGGCCTGGGTTGCATCGATACGCAGACCATCGAAATGGTATTCGTCGATCCAATAGGCCGCGTTTTTTGCGACATATTCCCGAACGCCGTGGCTGTTCGGGCCATCGAAGTTGATCGACTTACCCCACTCGTTCGAGTAGCGCTCGGTGAAATAATCGGGCGTTAACTCGCAGAAACGCTCGCCGTGACCGAAGTGGTTGTAGACCACGTCGAGGATCACCCCGATGCCGATCCGGTGCGCCTCGTCGATGAAGGCGCGCACGTCATCCGGAGTTCCATAGAGGCGCGTCGGAGCATATAGCAGTGTGCCGTCATATCCCCAGCCGAATTCGCCTTCGAATTCATTGATCGGCATTATTTCAAGGCAGTTGATGCCGATTGCGCGCAGTTTCGCCAGCTTCTCCTTGGCCGCGACAAACGTACCTTCCCTAGTGAAGGTGCCGATGTGCATCTCGTAGAGAACAACTCCGATTGGGCGGATGCCTCGCCAATCACGATCATTCCACTGATAACGCCCCGGATCCACGACAACAGAAGGCCCCGATGGGCCATCGGGCTGAAAGCGCGAAGCAGGATCGGCAAGAAGATCGGTCGCGTCACCGAAGTGGAACCGGTATCTCGTGCCTGCAGCGTGACCAACGAGATAAAGGTGAAAATATCCGCCATCCTCCGCCGTCATCTCATACTCGACGTCGTCAATCACGAGGAAACAGCGCTTCCGCGCAGGAGCCCATATGCGGAATGAAACACCTTCAGCATCAACCTCCGCTCCAATCGGGAGACGTCGGCCTGAACCAGGGGGCATCGATTTCAAGTTTTCGCTGCTAGGGTTGTCGCGCATAGGTCTCTCGTGGAGATCGCCTGCGCTAACTTCGGCAGCGTCATGATGTTCCCAGAAGCGCCCTCGTCACCTCCGAGCTGCCAATCAAGCTCGGATTGGCATTCGCGGCAGCACAACGCCGCGGACTAGGCATGTCCGCAGCGTTGCAAAGCCGTCACTCCGCCGCCTGGCGGGCCATCGGATTGTTCGGGTGGGTCGTCCAGTTGGCATAGTTCGGATCGACGACGCGGCCGGTGCGTTTGTCGAGGGTCCCGGCGGCCAGCGGTTCCATGGTGATGCAGTTCTCGACCGGGCAGACGTTGACGCAGAGATTGCAGCCGACGCATTCCTCTTCGATCACCTCGAAATGGCGCAGGCCATTGACGACATTGGTGATCGCCTGGTGCGAGGTGTCCTCGCAAGCGATATGGCAGCGGCCGCATTTGATGCAGGCATCCTGGTCGATCTTCGCCTTGGCGATATAGTTGAGGTTCAGATACTGCCAGTCGGTGACGTTTGGCACGGCGCGGCCGGTGATGTCGTCGAGAGTGCGATGACCCTTTTCGTCCATCCAGTCGGAAAGGCCCGAGATCATCTCGTCGACGATCTTGAAGCCGTAGGTCATCGCCGCGGTGCAGACCTGGACGTTGCCGGCGCCGAGAACGAGGAATTCGGCGGCGTCGCGCCAGGTGGTGATGCCGCCGATGCCCGAGATCGGCAGGCCGTAGGTTTCAGGATCGCGGGCGATCTCGGCCACCATGTTGAGGGCGATCGGCTTGACCGCCGGGCCGCAGTAACCGCCATGGCTGCCCTTGCCGCCGACCGTTGGGTTGGGGGCGAAGTTGTCGAGGTCGACGGAGACGATCGAATTGATCGTGTTGATCAGCGAGACGGCGTCGGTGCCGCCGGCCTTGGCGGCGCGGGCTGGGCGGCGGATATCGGTGATGTTCGGCGTCAGTTTGGTGATGACGGGCATGCGGGTGTACTGCTTGCACCAGCGCACGACCATTTCGATATATTCCGGCACCTGGCCGACTGCCGAGCCCATGCCGCGCTCCGACATGCCGTGCGGACAGCCGAAATTGAGCTCGATGCCATCGGCGCCGGTCTCTTCGACGAGCGGCAGGATCGATTTCCAGGCCTGCTCTTCGCAGGGCACCATGATCGAGGCGATCAGCGCCCGGTCCGGCCAGTTCATCTTGACCTGCTTCATCTCCCGCAGGTTGGTGTAGAGGTCGCGGTCGGTGATGAGCTCGATATTGTTGAGGCCAAGCAGGCGGCGGTCGGCGCCCCAGATGGCGCCGTAGCGGGGGCCGTTGACGTTGACGACGGGCGGGCCTTCTTCGCCGAGCGTCTTCCATACCACGCCGCCCCAGCCGGCCTTGAAGGCGCGCTCGACATTATAGGCCTTGTCGGTCGGCGGCGCAGACGCCAGCCAGAACGGATTCGGGGATTTGATGCCGACGAAATTATTGCGCAGATCAGCCATGGTTCATTCTCCCCTTCAAGCAACCGCGACAGCCGGAGCGGCTGCTGCGGAGAGGGCGCGATGGATGGATTCAGCCGCGTCGCGGCCATGGGCAACAGCGGAAACCGTGAGGTCCTCGCCGCCGAAGACGCAGTCGCCGCCGGCCCAGACGCCGTCGAGGGAGGTGCGGCCTTCGACATCGACGGCGATGCGGCCGGATTCCATGCGCAGCGAACCGAGGCCGGAGGCGTCGAAGCTCTGGCCGATCGCCTTGAAGATCTGGTCGGCGGCGATCACGCCGGTCTCGCCGGTACCGACCAGGCGACCTTCGACGAGCTTGGTGTATTCCACTTCGATGGCGGCGACCTTGCCGTCCTGCGCCAGGATCGATTTTGGCGCCAGCCAATGGCGGATAATGACCCCCTTGGAGCTGGCCAGATCCTGCTCGAATTCCGAGGCGTTCATATGCTCCTTGCCGCGGCGGTAACAGATCGTCACCTCTTCGGCGCCGAGCAGCTTTGCCTGCACGGCAGCGTCGATCGCCGTCATACCGCCGCCGAGCACGACGACACGGCGGCCGATGGCGATGTCGCCCTTGTCTTCGGCCTGGCGCAGTGCGGCGATGAAATCGACGGCGTCGTCGACCCCGGCAAGGTTCTCGCCCTCGATGCGCAAGGCGTTCACGCCGGCAAGGCCGATGCCGAGGAAGACGGCATCATATTGCGCCTGCAGGTCGGCAAGCGAGAAATCGCGGCCGAGAAGGGTGCCGTGGCGGACTTCGATGCCGCCGATCGAAAGGACGTAATCGACTTCCTTCTGGGCGAAATCGTCGACCGTCTTATAGGTGGCGATGCCGTATTCGTTGAGGCCGCCAGATTTTTCCCTGCCATCGTAGATGGTGACGGAGTGGCCTTTCACCGCCAGGCGATGGGCGGCGGCAAGGCCTGCCGGGCCGGCGCCGACGACGGCGATGTTCTTTCCCGTGGCGTCGGCCCTGATATAGAACTGTCGGCCTGCCTGCATGGCGGCATCGGTCGCATAACGCTGCAGCCTGCCGATCTCGACCGGACGCTCTTCGGCGGTGTTGCGCACGCAGGCCTGTTCGCAGAGCTCTTCGGTGGGACAGACGCGGGCGCACATGCCGCCAAGGATGTTCTGATCGAAAATCGTCTTCGCCGAGCCGATCGGGTTGCCGGTTGAGATCTGCCGGATGAACAGCGGAATGTCGATCGAGGTGGGACAGGCCGTCATGCACGGCGCGTCATAACAGAAATAACAGCGATCGGCGGCGACCAGCGCCTCGTGATTGTCGAGGCGTGGATGAAGATCGGAAAAGTTAGCCTCATACTCGGCGGGCGAAAGCCGGCCGGCATGAATCCCAGTTTCCAGTCGTTCCATTGAAGTTCCCTCATTATTGGTAAACGGCCTGTGAGGGAAAGCCTAACTCAGGTTTAAAAATTTATCAAACGGTAAAATTTCCACGATCCGCTCTTGCGAGCGTCCGCGCAAGCTTCTGTTTTCACAGGAGAAATTCTCCCACTTTGGGTAAGTGAAATATTTGCGGGTTCGGCTCAGGCAGGGCGTCCGAAAAAAGATTCAAAAAGTGGATTTTTTTTACGATCCCAGGGAACCAAACTTGGACGTCCTCGTTAATGCGATATCCGGATGGTGATCGCATCGACCCAACATGCGCGCCCCCAACCCACTATCCGGACGTACTCACGGTCCCCTCCCGGTGAGTGAAGACAGCCGGTGCGCCGCCCTCGCACCGGCTGTTTTTCCGTTTGCCGTTTATCATTGAGGCTTTCACACACGCCTGAAGATTTCGAATTCTGTTTCCGGAATGCACAGCCGATATTCGATGCGACCGGGCACAAGGTTCAGTTCCGCTTTGCCGTTGACCGACGAGGGCACGACACGCTCCAGCACGGTGCGGCCGAAGCTGTTGTCGCTGAATTCGTGGACTTCCGACTGATCCTGCAGCACTTCAGCCCAGGCGATTTCGATCGCCCTTCTGTCGCCAATCGCAGCCTCCCGGCAGTTGAGCGTGATGGAGGCAGCGCCGCCGGCAATTGCGCCATAGGAGGCGGAGTTGACGATGAGTTCGTGGAGGGCGAGCCCGAGATGTACGGCGGCATTCGGCGTCAGATGCGCGTTGATGCCGTAGATCGGCATGGAGCCGGCTGTCTCCGGCCAGTAGGGGGCGAATTGTTTTTCGGCGAGTTCGAAGAGATAGGCGCCGCGCCAGCTCGAATCCGTGATCAGGTCCTGGGAATTGGAAAGCGATTGCAGCCGCCCGCGGAATTTCAGGAGGAAGCTGTCGAGAGAGAGTGTGTTGCGCGCCGTCTGCGTAGCGATGCCCTGGATGATGGCGAGAAGGTTCTTCGAACGGTGCGAGAGTTCGCGCAGCAGCGATTTCAGTACTTTTTCACGATGCCGGCTTTCGGTGACCTCAGTCATGACGGACAGAAGCCCGTGCCTGCCACGGTCACCGGTGCGCTGGATTTTCAGTTCATAGGTGCGCATTTCGCCGTCGACGTCGATCTCGACCTCGGCATTGTTGGGGATGCCGGTCTCCAGAACCTTGTGTTTCAGCGCTGTCAGATACTGCCCATGGATGTCACCGAAAAGGCCGGCATCAGTGCCGCCGGGCATGAAAAGCGCTGCGAAATGCGGCGGCAGATTTTCAGCGTAGAAAATCGAAAGCCGGGCGTCCTGGCAGAGAATTGAAATACCGGCGCTCCCGAGCGCCCGTTCCATCATTGCGGCTTTGCCTTCGAAGGTGAAAGGCGTGCCCGACAATGGTTCAGTCGTATTCACTCGGCCGCCTTTCCTTGTGACATCTTGAACGTCGCTGAAGGGAACGCCTTCCAGAAACCGCCTGCCAACTCTAGAACAAAGCGCTGCAAAAACCGTTAAGGCCGTCAGCGCGTCCCGGCAGCACCGGAACGCCTGTTTCGACGGTTTGGTTCCGAAGGCCGGAAAATTGCGTCTCAGGCGGCTACTTTGGTCGATTCATTGAAGAAAAGCGCTTGGCTGATCAGTGCCTTGACCATGTCGGGGTTGAAAGGTTTGGTGACGAGGAAAGTGGGTTCGGGGCGCTCGCCCGTCAGAAGCCGTTCCGGGAAAGCGGTGATGAAGATCACCGGCACGCTCGACGTCTTGAGAATGTCGTTGACCGCATCGATGCCGGAACTGCCGTCGGCAAGCTGGATGTCGGCGAGCACCATGCTTGGCTTCGTCTTGTTATAGAGCGCGACGGCTTCGGCATGGGTGCGGGCGATGCCGGTGACGCGGTGGCCGAGGCTTTCGACCATCTGTTCGATATCCATGGCGATCAACGGCTCGTCCTCGATGATCATGATATCGGTTGCCACCTGGCGGGAAATCTCCTGCGAAGCCTTGTCGAGCAGCTGCATGACATCCTGTTCGTCGAGCTCGAGAATTTCTGCGATTTCAGCGACGCGGAAATTCTCCACGGAAGCGAGCAAAAAGGCCTGACGGGCGCCGGGCGAAACTTTGGACAGATTGAGGGTGGCGCGCTGTTCCCACGCATATGGCGAGGTCGGCTCTGGAATCTGGACTGCAGTGGAACCAAACAGTTGCGTAAACAGTTTGTAGAGGGCGACTCGGTCATTCGCCGTATCCGGGAAAATCGACAGATCGGCGATGATGGCTTCAAGAACGGCGGCGACATAGGCGTCACCTGAAGTCTGGGTACCGGTCAGCGCGCGGGAATAGCGACGCAGGTAAGGCAGGTGCGGCGCAATTCGAGTAGAAAGTGTCATAAATGGCTCCTGTATACAGGCCGGCATTGGCTTCAATGAGCGGTTAACGTCATCTTGATAAAAAAGTTCCGGAAAAGCAGGAACTTTTTTGGGCGCGCCGCATTATTCCAGCCGACAAAGAAAGGGCGTAGCATTTTGACCCACGCCGCGGCAAACCCGGCGACATCGACAGTCGAAAGCCTCGGTGTCGCGGGTTCAAGTTGTGATTATGCCGTGCACGCCTCTGGAACAGACAACCGGCGAGAAGACGAATTGATGACCACACGCAAGAAAGAAGCAGCCGATCAGCGACAGCTGGAGCTGCGGGCAAGCGATATCCTGGACCCGAACAATCAGATCGGCGTCAAATTGCGCTCGCTTTATGCGGCCGCACAGGGTGAAGCGATCCCGGATCGTTTTCTCGATCTTCTCGAAAAGCTCGACCATGCCGAGATGATGGCTTCCGCCAAGATGGCCGAATAGGACCGCCCGCATGGAAGATAAAGTGCAACCCAGCTTCAAGCGGGAACTGCTGGCGGCCCTCCCAAGCCTTCGCGCATTCGCTATTTCTCTGATCGGCAGGCATGATCGTGCCGACGATCTAGTTCAAGACACCATCATGAAGGCCTGGGCCAAACAGGATCATTTCGAGATGGGCACCAATATGAAGGCCTGGCTCTTCACGATCCTGCGCAACGAACTCTACAGCCAGATGCGTAAAAGCGGCCGCGAGGTGCAGGATAGCGACGGCCTGTTCACCGAATCGATGGCGATGCACCCCTCGCAATATGGCGCGCTCGATCTGCAGGATTTCAAGAAGGCCCTCGACCAGCTGCCGCCTGACCAGCGCGAAGCGATTATCCTCGTCGGCGCCTCGGGTTTTTCCTATGAGGAGGCCGCCGAAATCTGCGGCTGCGCCGTCGGCACCATCAAGAGCCGCGTCAACCGCGCCCGCCAGCGGCTGCAGGAGTTGCTGCAGATTTCAGGCGAAGCCGATTTCGGCCCGGATGCGACATCGGCGCCGCTCACGTCGAAGGCGTTTGCGTTTTGAGGTGGGCCGGCTACTGAAACACCGGCTTTTTGCATGGTGTTAAGGGGTGATCGCTACCTCTCCCCGCCCTCATTCCTGTGCTTGTCACAGGAATTCAGTGCGCCCAAGTCCTTGGGCGCAAGAGACTCTTTCCGTTGAAGTACCGGGTGCTTCACGGCGCGGACGCCCCATGGCTGGATTCCTGTGACAGGCACAGGAATGAGGGTGGGTGAGGCGGGCGTCTGTGCATCGTCCACCGGTGTGTGGAGGAATACACGCTCTCCTTTTGAAAAGCATTCGGAAATGACGGACCCAATCCTTCCTCAATCCTCCCGCTTCGACCCCACCAGATTGGCCGCGACAATGGCCGCCAGCACGCCGGCGGTCAGGAGCGGCTGAGCCCGGACGAGGCCGAGCCCGACGGCCGCCAGCGATTCCAGTGCTGCGCGGCGCTCGCGGGCGCGGCGTTTCTCCTGGGCGTTGATCATCACCATCACCACCACCAGGATGATGGCGATCAGCAGCGCGCAGGCGGCCAGGAAGAGGGCGGCGCCGACCGGGCCGTAGATCCCGGCGAGCCAGATGGCGCCGGCGCTGACGGCCAGCGCATAGGCGGTGAGGAGGAAGAGCAGGGCGAGCACAATGAAGATGCTGGTGCGCTTGGCGCGCGCGACGGTCCGGTGCACGCTTGCGCCCGTCAGCAGGCTGAGGATCGAGAGCATCGCGCTTCCTCAGCGCCGGGCGAGGAAGGCGATGGCCAGGCCGAAGGCGGCTGCGGCGCCGATCGTTGCCAGTGGATGTTTGCGCACGGTCTCGCGCATCTCGGTCGCGCCGCGCTCGTAGCCGTGCTGCAATTCGCGTAAGAGATCTTCGCTGCGGGCGAGTAGTTCGTCATAGCCGGCGCTTGCCTGGCCGCGGATTTTATTGCCGTGAAGGCGGGAACTCTTGCCGACGAGGCGCGTCAGTTCCGCGAGTTCGTCGCGTAGTGCCTCGATCTGTTCCTCGATGCCGGATTCGAAATTGTGGAAGGTGCCGTTGCGGCGGCTGCGGCCGGAGTGAAAAATGGAATAGGTCATGGCTGTCTCCATTTGGCTGGGGCGCGCGCAAGCCCGCCTGTTTTGCACGGGGTCACGACCGTTCGTTGCATAGATGAGGCCGCCCGGCATTGACTCAAATCACTGCCGACAACGTGCTGGGGGCTCAAAAGTTCCGCCGTACGCGGTGGTTAGCGCTGGGAAGCGGCGCTGTGGGCGAGCACGAAGGGCGTGCCGTCGGCGGGCACCTGATTGATGCGCAGCGCGCAGCCGAAGACCGAGAGCATGGCCTCATCGGTCAACACCTCATTGATGCCGCCGGCGGCGGCGAGGCGGCCGGATTTCATCAGCACGACGCGGTCGGCAAAGAGCGCCGTCAGGTTGAGGTCGTGCATGACGGCGATGACTCCGCCGCCGCGTTCGCAGAAATCGCGGGCGAGCGACATGATGGTCAGCTGATGGCTGATGTCGAGGCTGGAGACCGGCTCGTCGAGCAGCAGCCAGCGGGACTTGCCGTCGACGACGGGCTCGGCGATCTGGCAAAGCACGCGGGCAAGCTGCACACGCTGTTGCTCGCCGCCTGAGAGTTCCTGATAGAAACGGCCTTCGAAGCCAGTCAGGTCGACGGAAGCAAGAGCTGCAGCCGCCGTCTCCTCGGCCTTGTCGGGACTGAGATTGATGCCCGAGGTCAAGCCCATGCGGACGATCTCGCGCACGGTGAAGGGAAAGGAGATGTTACTTGCCTGCGGCAGCACGCCGCGAATGGCGGCAAGCTGCCAGGGTTTCAGTCCTCGCACCTCGCCGCCGCCGATGCGCACCGAGCCGCCATAAGCAAGCTCGCCGGAGATCGCTTTCATCGTCGTCGTCTTGCCGGAGCCGTTCGGCCCGGCAATCGCCATCAGCTCGCCGGCCTTGGCGGTGAAGGCGACGTCGCTGATGATTAATTTGCCGGAAAGGCGCACGGAAAGGCCGGACACTTCGATCATCTGCACGTCACTCACAAGATCGCTCACAGGGCAAGGCGCGAACGCTGCTTCAGCAGGATCCACAGGAAGAAGGGGCCGCCGACCGCCGCGGTGATGATGCCGATCGGCAGTTCGGCAGGGGCGACCAGGATGCGCGCCAGCACGTCCGCGAAGATCAGCAGCGATCCGCCGAGAAGGGCTGCGGCCGGCAGCAGGAAACGGTGATCCGGGCCGATCGCCATGCGCAGGATATGCGGCACGACGATGCCGACGAAACCGATGCCGCCGCTGACGGCGACGGACGCGCCGGTCGCCGCGGCGACGCCGACGATCGCGACATTCTTCAGCCGCTGCACCGGCACGCCCATATGAAAGGCGGCTGCCTCGCCGAGCGTGATGGCATTGAGGCCGCGGGCCATGAAGGGCAGCGCCATGAAGGACAAGAGGATGATCGGGCCGGCGGCGGCGATCTTCGTCCATGTGGCGCCGGCAAGCGAGCCCATGCTCCAGAAGGTCAGGTCGCGCAGCTGCTGGTCGTTGGCCACGTAGATCAGCAGGCCGGTCAGGGCGAGGGTGAGCGCGCCGAGCGCGATGCCGGCAAGCAGCATCGTCGCCACCGAGGTCTGGCCGTGACGGGTGGCGATCCTGTAGAGCAGCAGTGTCGTGACCAGACCGCCGCCGAAGGCGGCCACCGGCAAAGCATAGATGCCGAAGAACGCCTGGAACGGTGCCGAGAGGCCGCTGCCGAGCACGATCATGGCGACCGCGCCGAGGCTTGCGCCGGAGGAGACGCCGACAAGGCCCGGATCGGCGAGCGGATTGCGGAACAGGCCCTGCATCACCGTGCCGGAGACGGCCAGCGAGGCGCCGATCAGAAAGCCGAGGATCGTGCGGGGAAGGCGGATATCGAAGATGATGATCCGGTCACGGGCGCTCAGCGCCGCCTCCGACCCGGTCATGTTGCCGACGACGTCGAGGATCGAGGCATCCGAGGCGCCTGTCGTCACCGAAAACAGCACCGCGAAGGCGGAGCCGGCGACAAGCAGCGCGATCGCCAGTACGGCGAGCCGCGTTCTGTCGCCCGCCCGCCTGGTTTCGCCGATTTCTGCCATCGCAAAGCGTCGCCCTCGTTGCGTCATGGCTTGCGGCAGGGCCATGATCAGCCCCCGTAGATCGCCGCGTTGAGCTCGCGCGCGGCGGCGGCCGTGCGCGGGCCGAAGCCGAGCAGGTAGATGCCGTCCATCCGGACGATCGCCTTCTTCTCGCCGGCCGGCGTCAGCGCGATCGCCGGCTGGGCCAGCAGGTCCTCGTTTCTGGTGCCGGCGCCATCGCCGCGGTCCATCATCAGGATGATGTCGGGCTTGGCTTCGATGATCGCCTCGTCCGTCAGCGGCTTATAACCGGGGAATGCGCCGATGGCATTGAGGGCGCCGGCAAGCTGGATGATGCCGTCGGCCGCCGTGCCGGTGCCCGAGGCCATGATCCGGCCGTTCTGGGCGCTGAGGATGAAGAGAACGCGCTTGCGTTCGGCCTCCGGGCGCTTTTCTGCGTCGGCGATCGCCGCATCGAGATCGGCCGCGACCTTTCCTTCAAGCGCCTTCGCCTTGTCGGGCACGCCGAGCAGCGCGCCGACGCGATCGATCTTGGCGATGATGCCGTCGCGGGTGAACGGGCTCGGCACGGTCTCGAAGGGCACGCTGGCATTCTTCAGCACGGCCAGCGCCTCCTTCGGGCCCGAACCCTCGACTGCGATGATCGCCGTCGGGTTCATGGCGAGGATGCCTTCGGGCGAGAGCGCGCGCATATAACCGACATTGGGCAGTTTCAGCGCCGCTTCCGGATAGGTGCTCGTCGTGTCGCGGGCGATCAGCCGGCTTTCCTCGCCGAGCGCATAGATGATCTCGGTGACGTCGCCGCCGACTGAAACCAGGCGTGACGTATCGAGTTTTTTCTCCTCGGCGTGGGCTGCGCGGACAAAGGCGATGCCTTTGACCGCCGGCGCCGAAGGGATCAGCGGCAGCGCCATGACGGCCGCCGTCAGCGCCAGTTGCCAGGGGCGGATTCGGCGCAGATTGTTACGCATCGTCATCGTTGCGATCCTTATGCGGCGACACTTGCTGCCCGCGGCAGGTTTTCGATGATCTCGCGCCATTCGACGCGTTCGTCAGAGCCCTCCTTGCGCTTGCCGAAGAACTGGATGATCATCTCGCCGTCGGCATTGTAAGCCTCGAGCGAAGTGACGTGGCCGTCCTTGGTCGGCCTGCGCACGGCCCAGGTCTCGGCTATGTGATCCTGACGCAGATGCAGGTGGAAGGTCGGGTCCATGATGTTGATCCACGGGCCCATGGTCTGCACGTTGAAGATCGGGCCGGAATGGATCTGGACGATGCCGTTGTTGGCGACGAAGCACATGATCGGCAGGCCTGATTTCACCGAGGCATGCATCATCTCCGCCGTCGCGCCGTTGTCGAGCTTCCAGGCATAGTCGTCGCCGACGCTGCGGATGGCCGCCTGGCGGCCGATCTTCAGGCGCTTCAGCATGCCGAAGAACTCATGCGTGTCGGTGAGCCTGCTCCAGTTGTCGCGCAACTCGTCGCGGTCGACATCGGCGGTCTCATCGGCGGCATTCGAAATCTCCGCCTCGACGAATTCCTGCGACTGGTCTTCGAGCTTCAATTCGGCGACGATCGCGTGATAGGCCTCGACATTCGAATTCGGTCGCAGATGCACCTTGTGCACGGCGTTGCCCGCCTTGTCGAAATATTGCAGGCTGAGACGCTCCTGGTCGCCATCCCTCTTGGAGACGGCGAAGCCATGCTCCCAGCGGTTGGGGAAAATGCGCAGGTCGATGTTCTCGCCGAGCACGATGGCGCTCTGCATGCCCATCTTGATGTTTTCGAAGACGCCGATCTTCTCGTGCACGGCGCTTTCGTTGCGCGACAGCGCCATCACTTCGCCGAGGCCTGCGACGCGTTCCAGAAGCTTCAGCGCGCTGCCGTCGATGCGGGTGACGCTGATACCGGTTTCGGCGGCGACGAGGGCTGCCTCGGAAATCTTCAGCCGGGCGGCGATATCGCGCTCGCGCATCTTCGAATTTTCGGCGCGAAACGCACGGATTTCGGCCGGCGCCGGTCTTTTCTGTTCAGTCATGTCTTACCTACTTATTGGCCCTATTTATTAAGAATGAGCTTGCCCTGGCGGGTGATCTTCAGGCGGTAGACCAGCCCGTCGTGTCTGATCACGATCTCGTTTGTGCCGCGGAAAAGATCCGCGCTGTCGACGATCCGCTGTTGCGCCGCCGGCTCGCTGGGCAGCGGCGCATGTTTAAAGCTATCTGGCTTTTCAACCATCATGTCGGTTGGCAATTCCGTGAAGCCGGGGATCAGTGGTCCCCGGTGTGGTGACAATTAACTTGACTTTCTTACTCATACTTTTTTAAAGACGCAATAGGAGACTAACATAGTCAAGTTTTTGAGATTGCTGATTTGCGGCTGCCTGCCGGCGGCCTGCGACAATGGCGGAGAAGATCATGACGGGTAGGTTTGCGGCCGTTGCGGCCGGCTGGGTGATGGGGGTTGCGAGCGTATGCCAGGCACAGGAGACGGCGTCGGCAGCCTCTCTCAATGTCGAGCTCAATGCGCTGGCGCCCTCGCAGAAGGGCTGCATGATGACCTTCGTCGCGCTCAACCAGCTGCCCGCCGCCATCAATAAGGTGTCCTTCGAACTCGCCTTCTTCAACGACAAGAACGCCGTCGACCGCATCACCGTCCTCGACTTCCGCGATCTGCCGCAGGGCAAGAAGCGGGTGCGTCAGTTCGACATGCCGAATGTCAAATGCGAGAGCGTGACCCGCATCCTGATCAACGACACGCCGGTCTGTGACGGGCCGGCTGCCGGCGGGTGCATGAAGGATCTGGTCACCCGCTCGCAGATTTCCGTTCCCTTCGAGGGCTAAGATAACGCCGGGGATGAACCCCGGCGGACATGTTTCAGGCTGTCCGAGGCGTAGACAATGGCGATTTCAGCGAAAACCAGATCGAGACAGGTGCTCATCGGGGAGGCGGACGCCGGCGGCAGCCTGAACGACAACACGCCCGGCATGCATCCCGGCCACGAGCTTCCCGAACTGCTTAACGCGCAGCGGCAGCCGGCCGGCGAAACGGTGGTCCACTACACTCGTTTTGCGCAGATATCCTCCTTCCCCGACCATCCGGAAAGCGTACCGGCAGCTACCGTTCCGCCGCCGCCGATGGATGCGGCGGTGGAAAAGCAGGAAGACGAGAAGGCGCCGGTGCGACGCCGGGTGGCGCTGACTTGTGTCGGCTCGTTCTTCTTTCATGCAGGGTTAGCGATCGCTCTTGCCCTGTTCGCACCGAAACCACCGACTGAAGTAATCGAAGATGCCGGTGAAGCTGTGAGCGTCATCGTGTTTGGCGATTACGATATCGACCAGACTTCGGCAGGTGATCCCGAGCTGGAATTGAAGCCGGATGAAATTGCCACCGAGGAAGTTAAACCGGATACGGTTCAACCCGTTGAGGTAGAATCTGTAGACGCGATGCAGCCAGCACAGGAGGTGACGCGTATTTCCCCTGAGACAGTTGTGGCTGCGGAACCGGAGATTCTTGTGTCTCAGAACCCCGCCGACACTTTCGTCGCTCAGCCAATGGGAGCGGCGGTCCCGGAACAGCCTGTGCCTGATATCATGCCAACTACAGCGCCAGAACAGGTGGCGCCTGCAGTGCAGCCGACCGAAGTCCTGCCAGAAGAAGTGAAGCCCGTCGAAGCCGCTGAAGTTTCGTCGAAGCCTGAGGAAAAGCCGGAGCTGAAACCGAAGTTGAAGGTGGAGAAGCCGAAACCGGATGAAAAAAGGCAGTCTCGGAAGAAAGAGGAGCCTACGGGCGGAAAAAATGGCTCGGATCGCAAAGACACGACGAGAGGCGTAGCGACCGGTCAGGACGCGCCAGAGTCTAGCGGTATGTCAACGGGAGCCGGCAGGGGCGATGGCGCCGGGAGCGCAGCTGTAGCCAATTATCCTGGGAAGGTGCAGAAGCGTATTCGCCGCGCTATTCGAGTGCCTAGCGAATACAAGAGGATGGGCGAGGCCATTTCCGTGCGCCTCAGATTGACGATTGATGGAACGGGCAGGCTGTCGTCAGTTTCCGTTGCCGACAGCTCAGGTATTCCAGACTTGGACAAGGCTGCTCTCGATGGCGTACGCCGCGCTGCGCCGTTTCCGCCGTTGCCGCCTGAGTGGGGTAAGACCAGTTGGAGCTTCACCCAGGAGGTTCAGGTCACCTCGCAATAAATATGATAAATCATTCAACTTTATACTTTACTACAAAAATCAAGTTTAATAAGGTCCGTTCGCACACGCAGGAATCGTGTGACGATCAACGAGCGAACGGGTGGTAAATGGCTCGAAAGGGCAAGAAGCGTTCGAACCGGGAGGTCCGCAACAGCGCGGGCGAGGACGCAAGTCAGGCATCCCCCGGACGGTCCAAACTGGATGGCCGCAGTTTCCTCTATGTCGGCGGGCGTGACTGCCAGGTGGCGCATCTTCGCCAAATCTGCAGCAATTTCGGCGCCGAGCTCATTCATCACGACGGCGGCCTGCGCGAAGCGGTGTCCCGCATCGATACCGTGCTTCCCTCGGTCGACTGCGTGTTCTGCCCGATCGACTGTATCAGCCACGATGCCTGCCTTCGGGTGAAGACCGGCTGCAAGAAGTTCGGCAAGGCCTTCATCCCGCTGCGCAACGGCAGCAAGTCCAGCCTGGAGCGTGCGCTGCAGACGATGAACGAACGAGACAATTCCCGATGAACGACCAGCATCCCGACGGCTTCACCATGATCGGCCTGCACAAGCTCGCCGCGCAGAGCGGCGACGCCCTCGTGCCGGAACTCTACGAACTTTTTCAGCAGCATGCCGAACGCCAGCGGATCTATCAGAATGTGACGCTGTTCCCGACCTGGGAGACGCGCATGCCCGGAGAAGCGACGACGAGAGCACTTGGCCCGGCGGCGGCAAACGGCAATAATATTCTCGCCTTTCCCGCGCTTGCGGCAAGGGCGGATAAGCGGAAGGCGTAGGGAGATTTCATGTATATCGCAATGAACCGCTTCAAGGTCGCAACCGGGAGCGAGAGTGATTTCGAGACGGTCTGGCGCAATCGCGATTCCAGCCTGACCGAGGTGCCCGGCTTCGTCGAATTCCGCCTGCTGCGCGGCAAGGCCAACGAAGAGGAGGGCTATACGCTCTATTCCTCGCACACGCTCTGGAAGAGCGAAGCGGATTTTCAGAACTGGACGAAGTCTGAGAATTTTCGCGCCGCCCACCGCAATGCCGGCGACCGCAAGGCGATGTACAAGGGGCCGCCGGTGTTTGAGGGCTTCAATGTGGTCGATGGGATATAGCTGCTGACAGTTAGCTCGGCGTTCGTAGCCCCCTCATCCGCCCCTTCGGGCACCTTCTCCCCGAGGGTAGAAGGACGTGCCGCAGCGCTCGTTTTCCCCTCTCCCCTCGGGGAGAAGGTGCCCGAAGGGGCGGATGAGGGGGCTGCACGCACACCTTCATGCGACTCCTAGTTTGCTCTTGAGCAACCGGCAGCGATTGCCAAACTCTACGCCCGAACGCGCAACACCGCACCTGCCGCAACCGCCAGCCAGCCAAGCATCATCGCCCAGCCGCCGGTCGGGGCGGCATAGGGGAAGAGGCCTGAACCGGCAAAACGCAGCGAGACCAGGTCGCCCGCAAAGAGCAGCGTGCCGACGATCATCAGAAAACCGGCCAGCCAGGCGGTTTTGAGTCTCGTGGTGCCGAAAGCCAGTGCCAATAGGGCAGGGGCGTGCGCCAGGCACATGGCGGATGCGGATGCCGCGAGACTGGCTTGCCCGCCGCCATGGGCGGCAACGGCGGCGAGTGCCACGCCGGCCACGCCGAACAGGCCGGCAAAGAGATAGAGCACTGGTTCCAGACGCGCATTCAGGCTCATGGCTGTTCCTTGTTCTGCATATGGTAGGCGAGGCGCTCGACCGGCGCCCAGATGAGATCGCGCAGTGCCTGGGTCGCAATCGTCTCGTCCAGGGCGCGGCGGAAGCAGAGCAACCATTCGTCGCGCTCGACAGGGCCGATCTCGGCGACGAAGTGGCGGCTGCGCAGCCGCGGATGGCCGCGCTTGTCGGTATAGAGCGGCGGCCCGCCGAGATAACCGCTCATATATTCGTAGAATTTCTCTTCGCTCTCCTGAAGGCTCGGCGGGTGCACGGCGCGCACGTTGCTTGCCTCCGGCAGCCTGTCCATCAGCTCATAGAAACGGCGCGTCAGCGCCCGCACGGCGTGATCGCCGCCGATCGCTTGATATAGAGTGGTGACCTTCTCCGTCACGAAACCATCCCAGATGCATTCCCCGTCTTCCGACCTTCATGCACCGGGCGGAAAATGATCGCAACCGTCATCAAGCTGCCGCGGCATTTCGCGCATAATGCCGGCTCCATAGGGTTTCCACAGATTCTGCTTGACAAAACCGTCCAGACGGTATCTTTAATCCCATATGTCCAACGCTCATCACCGCAAGAAACAACCGGCCCTCGTGCGCCAGCAATTGCTGGATGTCGCCGCGCGCCTTGCCGCGAGCGAAGGCATGGCCGCGGTCACACTCGATGCGGTGTCCGCCGCCTCCAGCGTCAGCAAGGGCGGGCTGCTGCATCACTTCCCGACGAAGAATGCGCTGCTCGACGCCCTGTTCGAGAGCCTGCTTGAAAAGTTCGACGCCGATATAGAGGAACTGATGCGAGGTGATCCGCTACCGCAGGGCCGTTTCACCCGGGCCTATGTCAAGGCGGTATCCGGCCTCAAGGATCGTCCCGATGATTCCAGGAACTGGACGCAGGTGACGATCGCGCTGCTTGCCGAACCCCGGCTGCGTCTGCGCTGGCGCCAGTGGGTGCAGGCGCGGGCGGAGGAATATGTCGGCACCGATTCCTCGCTCGACGCCCAGATCGTGCGGTTTGCCGCCGACGGGCTTTGGTTCGCGGACACGCTGGAAAGCCACGATATCGACGGTGCCCTGAGGCGCGATCTCATCGGCCGCCTCGTGGAGCTGACGGGCAAGTAATCCGAAGGGAGTTCGTCATGAGCCAGGCCGCCGTTTACGGGCTGCTTTTTGCAGCCGTCGTACTTGAAGTCATCGGCACGACCGCGCTGCAACTGTCGCAGCAGTTCACCCGCATCGGACCGACGGCGCTCGTCGTCGCCTGTTATGCGGCCGCCTTCTACTGCCTGTCGCTGACCCTGAAAAGCATCCCCGTCGGCATCGCCTATGCGATTTGGAGCGCTTTGGGAATCGTGCTGATTTCCTCCGTCGGCCTTGTCTTTTTCAGGCAGCGGCTCGACCTGCCGGCAATCATCGGCCTCACGTTGATCATCTCCGGCGTCGTCGTCGTCAACCTGTTTTCGAAGTCCGTTTCCCATTGATATTGCTTCGATATTTTATGAAACCGTCTCCCACTTCACGAGAGAAATTTTCCCCTTTGTCAAATTCCTGACAAAGGGCTATGTGTTGCTTGGACGTGGTGGAGAGCGAGGCGCACACAGCGCCGTTCTCCAAAGCGCTTTGGATCCACTTTCCCGCCTATCGAGACTTCCACTCTACAGGAGCACACCATGGCCATTCGCACCGTCGTCTGGGGTGAAAACATCCATGAGAATACCAATGAGATCGTCCGCGGCATCTATCCCGAGGGCATGCACACGACGATCGCCAATGCGCTGAATGCCGATCCCGGCATCTCGGCGACGACGGCGACGCTGCAGGAGCCGGAACATGGGCTGAGCGAAGCCCGGCTTGCCGACACCGACGTGCTGACCTGGTGGGGCCACAAGGATCACGGCGCCGTTTCCGACGTCGTTGTCGAGCGGGTCGCAAAGCGCGTCTGGGAGGGCATGGGCCTACTGGTGCTGCATTCCGGCCATTTCTCCAAGATCTTCAAGCGGCTGATGGGAACGCCCTGCGCGCTGAAATGGCGCGAGGCCGGCGAGCGTGAGAGGCTGTGGACGATCAATCCACGCCATCCGATCGCCGCTGGCATAGACGAGCATTTCGAGCTCGAGAATGAGGAAATGTATGGCGAGCAGTTCTCGGTGCCGGAGCCGCTCGAAACGGTGTTCATCTCCTGGTTCCAGGGTGGGGAAGTGTTCCGCTCCGGCCTCACCTGGCGGCGCGGCGCCGGCAACATCTTCTATTTCCGCCCCGGCCACGAGACCTATCCGACCTATCACGACGCCACCGTCCAGAAGGTGCTGATCAACGGCGTCAAGTGGGCGTATAACCCGCAAGCTGCGTTAACTGGTATTACCGACGCTCCAAATGTGCCTGTAGAAAAGGCGCTGGAGCCGATCGTCGAACGCGGCCCGAAATTGCACCAGGCCGGCGAAGCCGGTTACCGCTGAGGAGCATCCATGCGACTACTCGTTCTTGGCACCGGCGTGATGGCGAAAAACCAGCTCACCCACTTCAGCAAAATCGACGGCGTGACTGTTGTCGGCGCCGTCGATACCGATCCCGACCGGCTTTCCGCCTTCGCCGACAAGTTCGGCATCGAAAGGCGGTTTCTGTCGCTGGACGAGGCGATCGACTGGGGCGAATTCGATGCGGCGACGAACATTACGCCCGATCGCATCCATCACCCAACCACGCTGGCGCTGATCGCTTCCGGCAAACATGTGTTCTGCGAGAAACCGCTGGCGGAAAACTATCCGAAGGCGCTGGAGATGACGGAAGCGGCCGAAAAAGCCGGCGTCATCAACATGGTCAACCTCACCTATCGCAATGTCGCGCCGCTGCAGCGCGCCCGTGAGATGGTGCTCGCCGGCGAACTCGGCACGATCAAGCATGTCGAGGCCTCCTACCTGCAGAGCTGGCTCGTCTCGCGTGCCTGGGGCGACTGGCGCACGGAATCGACCTGGCTGTGGCGGCTTTCCACCGGCCACGGCTCGAATGGCGTGCTCGGCGATGTCGGCATCCACATCCTCGATTTCGCCGCCTATGGCGCCGCGACCGACATCGACCATGTCTTTGCGCGGCTGAAGACCTTCAACAAGGCGCCCGGCGGCCAGATCGGCGAATATATGCTCGACGCCAATGACAGCTTCACCATGTCGGTCGATTTCGCCAACGGCGCGCTCGGCGTCATCCATGCCAGCCGCTGGGCGACGGGCCATCTGAACGAGCTGAAGCTGCGCATCTATGGCGAAAAGGGCAGCCTCGAGGTCATTCATCGCCCCGGCGGTTCCGAATTGCGCGGCTGCCTCGGCGAGGATGCCGAGACCGCCACCTGGAGGGAGATCGAGGTGACGCCGGTGCCGACCAACTACCAGCGGTTCGCCGAGGCGGTGGCAAGCGGCATCCAGCCGGATCCCAATTTCCGCCACGCCGCCAACCTGCAGAAGGTACTCGACCTCGCCATGGTGACCGAGCGTGAGCGACGCGAGCTGAAGGTCTGATGCTGCTGGAGAAAGAGCCGGAGGGGCAGGGACAAGCCGTATGAAAAGCCTTCTCACAAGCTGGCCGCTTTGGGCGCTTCTTTCTGCCGGCTTTGCGGCGCTCACCGCGATTTTCGCCAAGGTCGGCGTCGAGAACGTGAATTCCGACTCCTTCATTCGCACCATCGTCATCCTGCTGGCGGCGGGCGTGATGATCTATGTGACCGGCAATTGGCAGGAGCCATCCTCGGTGTCGAGCAGGAGCTGGTTCTTCCTGGTGCTTTCGGGCCTTGCCACCGGCGCATCCTGGATTTGCTATTTCCGGGCTCTGAAGCTCGGCGATGCTGCCCGTGTTGCGCCGATCGACAAGCTGTCCGTCGTCTTCGTGTCCGTCTTTGCGGTGCTTTTCCTCGGAGAACGCCTGACGCTGCCGAACTGGCTCGGCGTCATCATGATTGCCGGAGGCGCCGTGCTCGTCGCCTATCGGGCCTGAACCTGGGAGAGGGCATAAAGCTGTAAGGTTCCGTTCTGACGATGACTTTTCTTCGCAGCTGGTCGAGCCACTTCGATCTGATCAATTTTCGCGTTATGCTTCCGCATGGGCAGCTCGACGCTTTCCTTCGCTCCGTTCCTTTACGATCCCCGGACAGGAAGCCTGTGGCGGGAGGGCAAGCCTGTTGCGACAGGGCCGCGGCCGGCCGCCTTGCTTGGTCTGCTGCTGGAAGCCGAGGGACGGGTCGTTACCAAAGCGGATCTGATGGAGCGGGCTTGGCCGGGGCTTGCCGTCGAGGAAGGCAACCTCACCGTCCAGATCGCCGCTCTCCGGAGGCTTCTCGGTGTAAGGGCCGATGGGACGGACTGGATCGTCACCGTTCCCAGGGTCGGCTATCGTCTGCCGCGGCAGGACGAGGCCGCATCGGCGCAGCCGCCGACCGTGGCGGTTCTTCCCTTCGTCAATCTCGGCGGCGATGCCGATCAGGATTACTTCGCCGATGGCGTGGTGACTGACATTATCACCGCGCTGGCGCGCTTCCGTTCCTTTTCGGTCGTCTCGCGCAACTCTGCGTTCGTCTACAAGGGCCGCAGCATCGACATCAGGGAGGTCGCAGCTCAGCTCGGGGTGCGCTACGTGCTCGAAGGCAGCATCCGGCGCGAAGGTTCGCAGGTGCGCATCAACGTGCAGCTGGTCGACGGCGTGACGGCGGCCAATCTCTGGGCCGATCATTTCGAAGACGGCATCGGCGGCATGTTCGCCTTTCAGGATCATATCACCGAGCGGGTCGCCTCGACCGTCGAACCGACGATCGAAGTCGCCGAAATCCAGAGATCGCGGCGCGACCGGCCGAACAGCCTGGCGGTTTACGACCTCTATCTGCGTGCGCTCGCCGCGATCATCGATGAGTCGATGGAAAATAATGCCGTCGCCTATGGTCTGCTGCAGCAGGCGCTGGCGATCGAGCCGGAAAATCCGATGATCCTGTCGCATGCCGCCTGGGCGCTTGAACATCGCATCGCCATGGGCTGGCCGTGGCTTGGAAGGGACGATGTAGCAGAATGCGTTAGTCTCGCGCGGCGCGGTCTCCAGCACTGCGGCGGCGATCCCCGGGTCATGGCCCATTGCGGCATGGCATTGGTGCAGGCCGGCAAGGATTATGAAGGCGGCATGGCCGTACTGGAGGCGGCCGCGGCCGCCAATCCCAACGATCTTTTCGTCGCGGCCTGCTCCGGCACCGCCGCCCTGCATTGCGGCGATATCGATCGGGCGCTCGAGCGCCTCCATCGCGCCTTGAGGCTGGGGCCGCGCGACCCGGATGCGCGGTTTTCGCTGACCGCCATCGCCATGGCCGAGCTCACCCGCGGCAATTACGAGGCGGCAATTTCCTATGCATCGCGTTCGCTGGCGCTCAATGCCCATTTCGATCCGACCTATTGGATGCTGATCGCCGCGCATGCGCATCTCGGCCATATCAACGAGGCGCGGCAGTTCCTGCATGCACTTGAAGCGATCGCGCCCGACGTTACGCTGGAGAGTATTCTGGCGGGGCAGCCGGCCAAAGACCCGCGACGCTTTGCGCCTGTTCTGGACGGTCTGGCGCGTGCCGGGATGCGGGCGCGCGCATAGGTTTTTGGAAGTTTTAGCAGCTTTTAGCAGAGCCTTTAAGGACGCAGCCGCGTTGCATGCACCACTCTCGTCCATCGAGATGGATGAAGGATCGGCACATGCTTTCAACCCTGACTATTCTATCGCTGAAACAGGGCAAGCTGTACGGCGAACAGATCCCGATAGAGGCGCTGCCGCCAGGATTCAGGCTGCCGCGGCTCCTTGTAGTCCTGTCGTTGCTTTTCGGCCACTGGCGCAAACGTACAAAAGGCGGCCCCGCCGAAGCGGGGCCGGAGGTTGCCGAGCCGCAGGGGCGGCATCGGCCGCTTGATTATTCGATGACCTGCACGACGCGGTGCGTGCGGGGTTCGACGATCACGCGCTGATTGTTGATGACCGTGTAGGCGTATTTCGGGTTATCGGGCACCGGAGTGACGACGACATCGGCCGGGAGCGGCTTGCCGACGACGATCGGCTCCTCAACCACCACGCGGGCAGTCGGGGCAGGCTGCTGCTGGACGTAGGTGACGACCTCGCGCGGCGGCGGATCGACGACAGCGCCGGCGACACCGCCGGCTATGCCGCCAACGGCAGCACCCACGGGGCCGCCGACAATCGCGCCGGTGATGGCGCCGCCGGCCGCACCGGTGACAGCGCCGTCAGCAAGAGCGTTGGTAGCGAAAGACGAAAGCGCAAGGGCGCCGGAGACAAGTAGAATCTTGTACATTTTGCTTCTCCTTTGCTGGGGTTGCGTCTGGGTAACGACGCCGCCTGGCCGATGTTCCGGCAGGAGATTCACGCTTTGGAAGCCCGGTTCACATTCTGTGAGGTGGCTGAAATCGCCTCATTCCAGCCGCCGGCGAAAGAGCCACGCGGCGGCGCTGAGCGTGACGGCGGCGATCAGCGCCAGCGGGATCGTCTGGTTTATCACCTCGCTCAAGGGGATATCCTTGAGGAAGACGCCTTTGACGATCACCAGGAAATAGCGCAGCGGATTGATGAAGGTTATCGGCTGCAGCCAGCCCGGCATGTTCTCGATCGGGGTTGCGAAGCCGGAAAGCAGCATGGCCGGCACCATGAACAGAAAGGCGCCGAGAATTGCCTGCTGCTGCGTCATCGACAGTGCCGAAATGAAGAGGCCGAGGCCGGCGACCGAGCCGAGATAGAAGATCGCGCTGCCGTAAAGCAGCAAGAGCGAACCGCGCAGCGGCACCTCGAACAGGAAGACGGCGGCGAGGATATAGACGGTGATGTGGAACAGGCCGATCATCATCGGCGGGATCAGCTTGCCGATCAGGATCTCGTGCATGCGCAGCGGCGAAACCATCAGCTGGTCGAAGGTGCCGAGCTCGCGCTCGCGGGCGATCGACAGGGCCGTGACGATCAGACCGATCAGCAGCGCGATGCTGGCGATCAGGTTCGGCACCATGAACCATTGGAAGGTGAGGTTCGGGTTGAACCAGTTGCGGGGCACCGTCGACACCATCTCAGTGCCGGCGCGCTTGCCCGCCGGCGTCTCGGCGGCGAGGGTCGCGCCGATCTGCGCGAGGTAGCCCGCGACGATCTGCGAGGCATTGGAGCGGCGGCCGTCGAGCACGACCTGCAGATCGGCGGGTGTTCCCGCCTCGATATTGCGCGAAAAATCCGGGCCGATCTCGACGGCGGCGATCACCGTCTGGTTATCGATCGCCACCCGGACTTCGCCCTGATCGGCGGCGAATTCGATGTTGCGAAAGGTCGGCGACCCGTCGATGCGCTCGATCAGTTCCTGGCCCCAATGGCCGCTGTCGCGGTTGAGGATCATGAGGTCGACATTGCGCACTTCCAGCGTGGCGGCATAGGAAAAGACGAGAAGCTGGACAATCGGCGGGCCAATGAGGATGGCGCGGCCCTTGGGATCGCGCAGCACGGCGAGCAGTTCCTTGACGATGAGGGCGTAAAGCCTTGTCCATCCCATCTCAGCCGATCCTCTTTCGGGTGCTACGCGCGGCGAGCATGAACATGATGGCGCCGATCGTCAGCATGACGGAGATTGCCTTGGTGAACATCGGCCAGATGTCGCCGGCAAGGAACACGGTCTGCAGGCTGGGGATAAGGTAGCGCGCCGGCACGATGAAGGTGATCCACTGGATGATCTCAGGCATGGAGTTGATCTCGAACAGGAAGCCCGACAGCAGGAAGGCAGGCAGGAAGGCTGATATCAGCGCCAGCTGCGAGGCGAGGAACTGGTTCTTAGTGGCCGTCGAGATCAGCAAGCCCTGCCCGAGCGCCGGTATCAGAAAGGCGGCCGAAAGGGCGTAAAGGGCCGCGACCGAACCGCGGAACGGCACACCGAAGAGAAAGACCGCAAGCAGCACGCAGAGCGTCATCGAGGTGAGGCCGAGCAGGAAATAGGGCAGGATCTTGCCGGCGAGCAGCTCGACGGCGGTTACCGGCGTCGCCATCATCGCCTCCATCGTGCCGCGCTCCCATTCGCGGGCGACGACCAGCGAGGTCAGAAGCGTGCCGACCAGCGTCATGACGATGGCGATCGAGCCCGGCACGAGGAAATTGCGGCTGGTCAGCTCCGGATTGAACCAGAAGCGCTGCTCGACCGCGATGGTGGCTTCGGAGGTGGCGACGTCCGCCTGGCGCTGCTGCTCCCAGTTGGCAACGGCACCCTGCGCATAATTCTGCACGAAATTGGCCGTGTTCGGATCGGAACCGTCGACGATCACCTGGATGGAGGGGTGGTTGCCGGCGGTATAGCGTGTGGTGAAATCGGCCGGAATGACGACGATGCCGCGGACCTTGCCGATCACGAGATCTTCCTCGAACAGGCGCCGGTCTCGGCCGATCGCCACATCGAAATAACGCGAGGCGCGGAAGCTGGCCGCAAGATCCTGCGTCAGCGGCGTCATCTCCTCGGTCGCCAGGCCGATGCGGGTGCGGCTGGTATCGAGCGAGACGCCGTAGCCGAAGAGAAAGAGCAGGATCAGCGGCAGCACGAAGGCGATGAGGATGCTGCTCGGATCGCGGATCGCCTGAAGGCTTTCCTTGCGCACCAGGGCTGAAAGACGCCGGAGCCGGCCTGACGAGGCGCTCATGCGGTGTCCTCCGCTTCCGACTGCTGCACCAGCGCAATGAAGGCATCCTCCATCGTCGGGTCCGGCTCATCCTTTGTCGCGACACGGGCCTTCAATTCATCGGGCGAGCCGAGCGCGATCGAGCGGCCGCGATAGATCAGCGAAATACGGTCGCAATATTCCGCCTCGTCCATGAAATGGGTGGTGACGAGGACGGTGACGCCTTTTTCGACGAGCGCATTGATATGGGTCCAGAATTCGCGCCGGGTGATCGGATCGACGCCGGAGGTCGGTTCGTCGAGGAAGAGTGCGCGCGGCTCGTGCATGACGGCGCAGGCGAGCGCCAGCCGCTGCTTGAGGCCGAGCGGCAGATCCTTGGCTGCCTCGCGGTCATGGCGGCCGAAATCGAAAATATCAGCCATCAGCGCGATGCGTTCGCGTCTGCGCTGGCCGCGAAGGCCGTAGACGCCGGCGAAGAATTCGAGGTTCTGCATGACGGTGAGATCGCCATAGAGCGAGAACTTCTGCGCCATGTAGCCGAGTTGGTTGCGGGCCTCCGCGGCATCACGGCGAAGATCGAAACCGGCGACGCGGCCTTCGCCGCCGGTCGGTTTCAACAGGCCGCAGAGCATCTTGAAGGTGGTGGATTTGCCGGCGCCGTTCGGGCCGAGCAGGCCGAAGATCTCGCCGCGGCGGATATCGAAGCTGATGTCGTCGGCGGCGGTGAAATCACCGAAGCGTTTGGTGAGGCTCCTGGCCTCGATCACCGGGCGGTCGCCCTCGACCTTCAGCGGTTCTTGCGCCTCGGCAAGCCGGGAGCGGCCTCCGGGACCGCCGCCCAGCATGTCGACGAAGGCATCCTCGAAGCGGGGCGGGGCAGGGGCAAGCGATGCGCCGTCACCGGCCTTGCCGATATCGGGCCTCTTGTCCTTGGCTGCCACCAGGCGGATCGCCTCGCCCTGGATCACGCCGTCGATGACGCCATCAGCCTGTAATAGTTCGGCAAGCACCTGCCGCCGGCGTCCCGTGACGCCGGAAACCCTGAAGACCCGGTCGCCGACGCGTTCGGTCAGGTCCAGAGGTTTTCCCGAGAAGAGCAGCTTTCCCTGGTTCAGGAGCAGCACATGGTCGCAGGCCTCCGCCTCATCAAGGTAGGCGGTCGACCAGAGCACGCCGATGCCTTCCTTCGTCAGGTTCTCGACCATCTTCCAGAGGTCGCGGCGCGAGATCGGGTCGACGCCCACGCCTGGCTCGTCGAGCAGCAGCAGGCGCGGCTTTTTCAGCAGCGCGCAGGCAAGGCCGAGCTTCTGCTTCATGCCGCCGGAAAGCTTGCCGGCGAGCCGGCCGGTGAAGCGCTTGAGGTCGGTGAACGTCAGCAGCTCGTCGAAGACGCCGGCGCGTTCGCTCCTCGGCAAGCCGCGCAGATCGGCGTAGAGATTGAGGTTTTCCAGCACCGAGAGGTCCTCATAGAGGCCGAAGCGCTGCGGCATGTAGCCGATCGCCGCTTGGATACCGGCGGCATTCTTCCTGGTGTCGAAGCCGAGAACTTCCACGCTGCCTGTGTCCGGCAGCATCAGGCCGGTCATCAGGCGGATCAATGTCGTCTTGCCGGCACCATCGGGGCCGACGAGGCCGGTGATCGCACCGCCGCCGATCACACCGGAGATGGCGTCGAGGGCCGGAGGCGCATCGCCGAACCGCTTGGTGACGCCATCGATCCGGACGAATGGCCTGTCGTCGTCCCTGGGCCCTGCGGCGGTCATTGTCCGCGCGCCGCAGGCTGGGAAAGCCGCACCGTGACCGGCATGCCCTGGCGCAGATCCGGGCCAGGCTTGTCGATGACGATCCTCAGGCGATAGACAAGATCGGTCCTGAGCTCCGGCGTCTCCACCGATTTCGGGGTGAATTCGGCAACCGGCGAGATGAAGCCGATCGTTCCCTCATAGGGCTTTTCCGGCGCCGTATCGGAGGCGACGGAAACCTTCATGCCGGGATGGATGCGGCCGAGATCGGGCTCGGCGACG
This sequence comes from Rhizobium sophoriradicis, assembly GCF_003939025.1. GTDB lineage: Bacteria > Pseudomonadota > Alphaproteobacteria > Rhizobiales > Rhizobiaceae > Rhizobium > Rhizobium sophoriradicis. The sequence continues at coordinate 3,016 of NZ_RQIH01000022.1, read as the reverse complement.
TAGCTGCGCACCCAGACGGGCTCGGTCAGGGAGAGCACGAAGACGGTATCGGCCGGCGATACGATCGCGCCGTTCTCGCGCACCCGGGAGAGGATGATGCCATCGTTCGGCGCACGCAGCTCGGTATCTGCGAGCGAGGTGCGGGCCGAGGCGAGGGTTGCCTCGGCGGCCTTCAGCTGGGCGTCGGCGGCGGCGATATCCTCGACGCGCGAGCCTTCCTCGAGCAGTTTCAGCGCCTCATTGGCGGACTGGGAGCGGGCGGCGGCCATTGCCTTCGCAGCGGTCGCCTGATCGAGGCTCGCCTCGGAAATCGTGCCCTGCGGGCGAAGCTGGCGGGCGCGTTCATAGGCGAGGTTGGCGTTTTCAAGATCGGCGAGGCTCTCGTCATAGGCGGCACGCGCCTGGGCGATTTCGGTCGGCCGCGGGCCGGCCTTCAGCTTGTCGAGCGTTGCGCGAAGGGCTGCGGCATTGGCCTCGCCCGAGCGGACGGCGAACTCATAGGGCGCGGCGTCGAGCTTCGCCAGGACCGCATCCCTCTTGACGACATCGCCCTCGTCGACGCGGAGCTCGGAGAGGCGGCCGCTGACGCGAAAGCCGAGCGAGACCTGGCGGATATCGACATTGCCGTAAAGGACGAATTCGCGGCGGGCTTCGGGCAGCCAGCCGAGCTTCTCGGGTACACCGTACCACCATGCGGCAGCGCCGCCGGCGACGAGGATAAGGATGGCGAGGGGAAGGATGCGTTTCATGCTGCACCGCCTTTCGGCTGACCTATGACTTCGGCCAGTTCGGCGGCCAGGCGCCGCAAGATCTCCACCTGCTCGGGGCCGAAGGTCTCCCATTCCATCTGCGCGAGCACGGAAGCATGGGCGAAGCGGAAGATGAGGATACTGCCGACGAGATTGAAGGTGCGCAGGCGCACATGTTCGGACGCCGGATCCTCGCGCAGAATGGCGCCGACGAGCCGGCGACCCATCTCGATCATCGGCCTCATCATGCCCTGATAGACCCGCCTGAAAGCCTCGGTCGGCTCCATCTGCTCGCGGATCAGAAAGCGGGCCCAGGGTTCGGATTCCTTTGCGACGAAGAGCGTCACCATGGTCTGGAGAACTTCGGTGAGGAAGGCGCGCGCCTGGGCTTCGCCGAGCGGTTCGCCGGCCGCGTCGAGCGCCATCAGATGCGCACCGATGCGTGCCCGCATGCCGCTGACATGGGCGTCGATCCGCGTCATCAGATATTCGGCGGTGGCGATGTAGAGGCCTTCCTTGCTGCCGAAATAATAGGGGATTGCCTGCAGGTTGACGCCGGCCGCTTCTGTCAGCTGGCGGGTCGAAGCACCATCGAAGCCGTAGCGCCCGAATACGTCGAGAGCGGCCGTTAGCATCTTCTGCCGCGCGATCTCGGCGCGGGCGGAGGTTGGTGGGTTTTGGGTATCGTTGTTCTGGGTCATGACGAATTTATAGCACCAACGTAAAAATCAGTCAATCGAATGATATATATCGGGATGCGTTTTGACGGGAGAGGGAACGGATCCTGGGAGGCGGTGGTAAAGGACGGGGAGGTTGCGGGGCAGACCGAGCTTTCCTGCTCGAGCCAGTCGAGATTTTCAGATCGGCAAAGATGTGCCGGCAGGGAAAAGCAATGAAGCCCGTGCAAACGGACCTCTCAGGGAGCTTGGGGTGGCTGCTAACAGTAGCGCTGTGGCATCGCTAATTTCGACACTAGTATGTCTGGGGTCGTCCGCCGCGGAATGACTATCCCGCCGTTTTTCTCGTTATACGCTCATTTTTTGACACAAAACTGCCTTGCTCCTTCCGTATCGCCAAATGCGATGCGTATCCAAATCTATATTATCGCGCTCCTGCTGAGCGCCATTATGTGGTCGATCTCGTTCGACGCGGCGCGAGAGTCCTATCATGCTGCCCAGAGTGCGGGATTGATGCCCAATTTGCACATCAACAAGAAGCTGGATCGCATTCTGTAGACTGCGGGCCAGCGTTCACATCATTGGCATTGCGTGTTGGTCGCGGCGTATCGGCCGGCGGAGGCGCTCGCCATGGGTGCGGGGCGCTGTGCGGTCCTCAAATCCTGGAAAGCCGGAGAAAGTCAAATTTCGTAAAATTTGACCGATCCGCTTAAAAGCACTGCAAATCCTGGCGTGTAGAGTGGTCTCATGAAAGCGGCCGAGGCGTGGACAGACGCGTCGATCGTTTGGAACCGAACGGAGCGAAAGCCCGCCGATCCACAAATGGGGACTCGACATGCATAGAACACTTGCCGCCATCGCCTTGACTTTGACCGTCAATGCCGCTGCCGGGCCGGCCTTCGCCGTCGGCCCCGCCAGCCTCGCACGCGACCTGATGTACACCTCCGCCATCGGCTACGCGCCCGAGGTTCCGCTGACGACGCGCGCCGGATTCGTACGGCCGGGTGTACCCTTCGTTCTGCGCAGTCCGGCGGCGGTCGAAGGCGAAGGTTACCAACTCAAAACCTATGCACAGAACCTGACGGTCGTCGTCGACTATATGGTTTCGAAGGCTTTAGAGGCGGTGCAGGCGGCTGCGCTCCTCCGTTAAAGCGCCTCGCATCCTCCAGAGCGACCTAAGTCAGCCGTCGAGTTGGCCGCGCACATCGAGATACCATTCGACGAAAGCCTTGACGCCGACGTCCAAGGTCGTTGCCGGTTTGTAGCCCGTCAGCGCGACAAGCAGATCGGGGGCGGCGAAGGTGCGCGGCACATCGCCCTTCTGCATCGCCAGCATCTGGCGAATGGCAGGCTGGCCGAGTGCCTTTTCTACCGTCTCGACGAAATCCATCAGGCTGACCGGCTGGCCACCGCCGATATTGACGACGCGGAAGGGCGCCTGGCGCGAAAGCGTTTCGACCGCCGCGTCGTTGAGGCGATTTTCCTCGCGGGGCGCAATTGCCGACAATCTGACGATCGCTTCGACGAGGTCATCGATATAGGTGAAATCACGGCTCATATTGCCTTCGCCGTAGATCTCGATCGGCTGGC
>NZ_RQIH01000021.1 GCF_003939025.1 Rhizobium sophoriradicis | reverse complement strand
GTTCCCTTTCCGAACACGGCCGTGAAACGCCCCTGCGCCCATGGTACTTCGTCTTAAGACGCGGGAGAGTAGGTCGCTGCCAGGTCTGCAAATCGCAACTATAATCTTCTCATCACATCCAACGGCCCAAAGCCGATCAAAAGGGCCGCTCACAAAGCGGCCTTTCGTGTTAATATAACGCCGCGGGGTGGAGCAGCCCGGTAGCTCGTCAGGCTCATAACCTGAAGGCCGCAGGTTCAAATCCTGCCCCCGCAACCAACGATCCCTGCGATCCACAAAAGCCCCCTCCGTGGGGCTTTTTGCGTTTCTGCACTCCATCATCCGCAGAACTACGAAGCAACCCTTCGAGCACGTCCGTTTCGGCAAGGAAGGCCGGATCCTTCTTGCCGGATGCAAACTTCAGGATCGCCGCGAGGTCGCCGCGCAGCACGATCGCCAGTTCACCGCCATTGGGGACCAGTTCGATCCGCTCGACGAGCGTACGCAGCACCTGCGCGGCACGCGCCCGTGTTTCTTCATCGCCGAGCTGGTCATGAAGGGCTGCGATCTCGTCGTGGTAATATTTGGCGAGGTTCGGATGCAGCAGCGGAGGGGGCGCTTCCGTCGTATCGAGCATCAACGACAGCTCCTTCTTCCGCTTCTCGAGACCCACCATCTTCTCGTTGATCCGTTCAGCGGCGCCACCCTTCAGAATGAGATCCAGAAGTGTGTCGAGTTCACGGTCGATACGTTTGATCTCCGCTTCGGCGGAGTCGAGCGATGCGCGTGCTTCCATCCTGGCCTTGTTCACTTCCCGGGTGAACTCCTCGCAGAACTCCTTGAAGAGCTCCGGCTCCATCAGGTGCGTGTCGAGTCCGTTCAGGATGCTCGCTTCAAGCGTGTCGCGGCGGATATTGAGCCGGTTGTCGCAGGTTCCCTTGGTGCGGGCATTGGTGCAGCCGAGCATGTCCTTCGAGATCATCGAATAGCCGCCACCGCAGCAGCCGCATTTGACGAGGCCGGTGAAGAGATGCTTCGGACGCCGGCGATCGTTCAGAGGAAGATTGTCGCCCGGCTTGGTTCCGGGTTCCATGGCCAGTTGCGCTTGCCGCGCTTTCACCAGGTCCCAGAGGCTCTGGTCGACGATCCGGAGCTCCGGCACATCCTGGACAACCCAGTCGCTTTCCGGATTGAGACGCGACACGCGTTTGCCCGTGTCCGGGTCTTTCAGGTAGCGAAGCCGGTTCCAGATCAATTTGCCGACATAAAGCTCATTGTTGAGGATGCCGGTCCCGCGCTTCGGATTGCCATGAATGGTCGAAGGGCCCCATTCGCTGCCCTGCGGTCCGGGCACGCCCTCGCTATTCAGCAGCATCGCGATGGTTCGCGACGACTTGCCGGCGAGATATTCGGCAAATATCCGGCGGACGATATTGGCCTCGGCCTTGTTGACCGTCCGCTCGCCGCGACTGGCCTCGCCGGAAGCGTCGATCTGGCGCACGACGTCATAGCCGTAGCAGAGGCCGCCACCCGATTTGCCGTCCTCGACCCGGCCCCGAAGGCCGCGGCGCGTCTTGTCGGCAAGATCCTTCAGGTAGAGCGCGCCCATCGTGCCCTTGAGGCCGATATGCAGTTCGCTGACTTCACCCTCGGAAAGGGTGACGATGCTGACGCCGGCGAAGCGCATGCGCTTATAGAAGCCGGCGATGTCCTCCTGGTCGCGCGACAGCCGATCGAGAGATTCCGTCAGGATCAGGTCGAACCGGCGTTTGAGACCGTCGGCGATCAGTTCCTGCACGCCAGGCCTGAGCAGCGACGCGCCCGAAATCGCCCGGTCCGAATAGCTGTCGACCACCGTCCAGCCCTCACGCTCGGCGCGGGCGCGGCAAACACGTAGCTGATCCTCGATCGAGGCATCGCGTTGATTGTCGGAGGAGTATCGGGCGTAGAGCGCGACCTTCATGCGGCGGTCTCCCTAGTCGGGGAAACGATCGCGGGACGCGCGCTCCCGTTCGGCTTCGACGAATTTGCGGGCAGCCTGTCGCGCGAGAAGCCGCACGAAATCGCGAAGGCGAGGATCCGGTTTCTTCGGATCGTAAACCGGCATGGTCGCGGAGGGTTGAAGGTCCACCCGAACCTGCTTTGCGGCTGTGCCCTTCTGTCTTGCCACAACGCCATCCTCGCCGACGAACGGACCAATCCGTTCCGGGCAAAGATTGGGCTGAAAGCCCCGATCTGTGAATGCGAATTCCCGGGCATTGTGGCGAACTCCGGCGCAAAACACTGATTGGCCCGCGTCTCGGGCGCATTCGGGCGTAGTCCGTGCGGCGGAGACAGCAAGCTCGGGCGCAACCATAGCGGAAAATCGCGATGGGCGAATCCCCCAAAATCGATTTTTTCGTTCACATTTTTCCTTGGAAGCCGACCAACGGGCGACGTGCCTAAAGGGGAGCCAAGGGGTCTTCCCCCTTGCTCCCCTGCAAACGCCGCCTGCGCATGGCAGGCCCGCCGGCTCGCAAGCCGTGGCACTGTCCGCCCGGCCTTCACTTCTCCGATCCGTCTCGCTCGCCCTGCAGCCCGGCGATGCTCGCCGGCATTTGCCCCCTCCATCCCCGCGCGCTCACGCGCCCCCGGGAGGCATGTCGGGGACATGCCTCCGGCATTGAACCAAAGAAAGGATTGGAACAATGGCAAGGACAGCGAAGAAGGCGAGAGCCGTCACGATCACGACGGCGGACGATTTGGCAACGGACGAAAACGTGCTCAGCATCGCAGACGCTGCGGCGGATGTGATTGCGGCTCTGCCCGCTCCGGAGAGCAGTGCGGCGGCAGCCACAAGCGGCAGGGAAATCCTGATCCCGCTCGACAAGCTCAAGAAATCGCCGCGCAATGCGCGCAAGACCCCGCACAGCAACGAGACGATCGAAACCTATGCGGCGAGCATCGCCGCCAAGGGCATTCTCCAGAACCTTGTCGTCGAACCGGAATTCGGCGCTGATGGCGAGCCGACCGGTTCTTACTTGGTGACCATCGGTGAAGGCCGCAGGCTGGCGCAGGTCCTGCGCGCCAAGCGCAAGGAGATCGAACCGACGGAGCCGGTCCGCTGCGTCATCGATACGACAAACGATCCGTTCGAAATCAGTCTGGACGAGAATGAGTCACGTACCAATCTCTCGGTTGCCGACCAAGTGGAGGCCTTCCGGACGCTTGCGGAAAACCGGGGTTGGGGTGCGGAAGAAATCGCCGCCCGCTTCGGCGTGACTGCCCATGTGGTGAAGCAGCGGCTTCGTTTGGGTGCGGTCAGCCCGAAGCTGATGCAGGTCTATCGTGACGGTGGATTGACCCTTGAACAGTTAATGGCCTTCGCCGTCACCGACGATCATATGCGGCAGGAGCAGGTCTATGACGGCCTCGGCTATAATCGCGAGGCCTACATCATCCGCCGCGAGCTTACACGGACGCATGTGCAGGCAAACGACCGAAAGGCGATGTTTATCGGCGCGGAAGCCTATATCGACGCGGGCGGGTCGATCCTGCGCGACCTGTTTACGGAGGATCGCGGCGGATACTTCGAGGACGCTGCCCTTCTGGACCGGCTGGTCCTCGAAAAGCTGCAAAATATCGCCGCCGAGCTAAAGGCAACGGAGGGATGGAAATGGACGGAAGTCTTCATCGACTACCCGCACGCCCATGGGCTCCGCCGTGTCTACCCGCAGCCGGTCGATCTTTCGGTGGGAGACCTTGCCGCTCGCGAGGCGGCACAGGAGGAGTTCGACCGCTTGACGGCGGAATGGGAGAATACCGACGAAGATTTGCCGCCCGACGTCGATCAGCGCTTTTCCGAGCTTGAAGCGGAGATCGAGCGCCTTGACGCCTTGCGGCATGCTTACGACCCGCAGGAAGTGCCCGTCGGCGGCGCATTCGTCTCGCTCAACTATGAGGGCACGGCTCGCATCGAGCGCGGCTTCATCCGACCGGAGGACGAAAAGCCGGGACCCGAAGCGGACGGCGCAGAGGATGGGATAACCGTCATCGATGGCGTGCGCGTCAATGCGGACGGAGAAGTCATCGAGGATACGGAAGGGCAGGGAGGTGACCAGCCCTACGGTTCCGCCAATCAGGCCCCGGAGGACGACGAAGGCGATGCTACGCAGCCGGTTTCCGATATTCTCACCCGCGACCTGACCGCGCATCGGACGCTTGGGCTTCGCCTCGCCCTTGGCGAGCAGCCGGATATCGCGCTGATCGCCGTCACCCATGCGCTCGCCGCGCAGACCTTCTATCGCGGCATGGACGCCCACGTCCTCGAAATCCGGCCCACCAGTGCCGCGCTTTCCGGTCATGCGGACGGCATTGAGGATACGGCGGCGGCGAAGATGCTGGCGGATCGCCATGCGGGTTGGGCGACGGACATGCCGCGTGACGTGGCCGATCTCTGGGACTTCATCGCCGGGCTGGATCCGGTGAGCGTCATGGCCCTGTTTGCCCATTGCGCATCCTTGACCGTGAATGCCGTCAAGCAACCATGGGAGCAGCGCCCGCGTGCGCAGCGCTCCGCCGAGAGGTTGGCAACGGCGCTGACTTTGGACATGAGCCGGTATTGGAGGCCGACCGTTCGCAGCTATCTTGGCCGCGTCACGAAGGCGCATATTCTCGCCGCCGTGCGGGAGGCCTGCGGCAACGAAGCGGCGGAGCGGATCGCGGACATGAAGAAGACGCCCATGGCGGAGGCTGCCGAGCATCTTCTCGGGAAAACCGATTGGTTGCCCCCGCTCCTGCGCACCGAGCGGCCAGCTTTGCTGGCCTCTGAAGGTGACGGCACTGTGGACGAAGAGGCGTCGGTCCCGACCACCAGCGGGGACGTCGATCCTCGCGAAGCGGAGGGGTGGGGCGAAGACGGGGACCATGTGCATGCCGAAGACGACGGCACGCACGACGAGCCTGTCTTCTCAGAAGCCGCTGAGTGAACAGGGTTTGGCCGGAGCCACAGCGCTCCGGCCTAAATTCTCCACATCGGGAAAATTTGCGGCCGCGCCACAAGGGCGCGGCCGTGACCTCGACGCAAACACGGCTACCACCTTTATCAAACGCGCAGCATCACATCGTCGCCAGATGTCGAGAGTGCGCGGGGAATGTTGCCATGACGCCGATTATCCTCCTGGCTGTCACGCTGTCCGTTGCGATGTGCGTACTTGCCTTTGCGCTGGCGACCCATGCCCTGCCGTTCATGCTTGGCCTTGCCGCATTCCGCCTCGCGCACGCATGCGGCGCAGGAGTGATAGTCGCTGGCATCGTTGCCATCGTCGCCGCTACCCTGTCGTTCGCGCTGTTCGTTTACCTCTGGGAGGTCTTGCGCAATCAAACTGCCCGACTTGTCGTCGCCGTCGTCTATGCAGTGCCTGCCGCTGTCGCAGGATATGCCCTCATGCACGGCGCGGTTGGTGCTGCGTCTGTATCGGAACCTACGAGGCAATTCTTCTGCCTAGCCTGCGGCGCAGTCGTCGGTTTCTCGGCAGCGGCGCGGCTCGCCCGACTGAGATGAAGCGCCCCGGCGGTGGCCGTCTATGTAGGATTCACAGTATTGCGGGTTTCCCATGCGACGGGAATGTGCACGCTTCGACTTCAATGAAGCAGGAGAAGCATATGAAGCAGGATCAATCATTCGAGTTGTTCACCTACTCCGTGGTCAGCGACAACGAAGAGCCGCGTTGGAAGGAAACCGGCATTTCGGACGTCTACTTTGCCAGCTTCGAAGAGGTAAAAGCCGAAGTCATGAGGTTACACGACGATCTGAAGTCGGCGGATGAGGAGCTTCCTGCCTTCCGAATCGAAAAGATCGAAACGCTTCCCGTCTCGAAAGCCAACTTGCTGACGCTGCTCAACGAGGGCATGGGCGCCTTCCTCAAGAGCTACGAAATTGTGGAAACGGTGGGTTAGCAGCGCCGGGCCTGTCGTTCCGGTTGGTCCCGTCAGTGCAAGGCCGGCGGTGACTCTCACGCGAAACAACGTAGCACCGCACCGGGCTGAAGAGCAGTCCGGTGCCCTGTCCAAGCCATCCATGCAAGTTCAACGACGAAACGCGGATCATCCAGCTTGGCGGGATGGACTGTGGCGACCATGCCGTTAGCCACTTCCAACTTACGCCGAGCGCGGCTGGCGGCGGAGAACAACAGTACTCTGGCCATCACGCCCGCCGTCGCGATGGCGGAAAACACTCACAGGCTTAGATGACACGGTGCCGGTGTTGCGCGTGCCGAAGATACCGTTGTCCACGGGTAGGCGAAGGCGTCGATGGTAGCCATGATGCGGTCGTCCCGTTTCCACCCACAAGATCACGCCCAATGCGAACTCGATTGATCTGGTCTGACCGAAGACCGGCGGCGAACGGCCGCCTCGATCTCAATTCCGCAACGTCCGACATCCGCTTTTTTCCGCCGCCGGCCTGATGGCCGACTTTGCATCGCGAAATCAAAAAAGCGGCTGTCGGCCGCCCTTCATTCCATTCCGGCCATTCTGGTGCGGCCCGATCGTCCCCGGTCCAACGACCGTCATCGAGATCGCGATAGGCGCGATCCGATCAGCAAAAAGGACAATGCATCATGGCTACCATCGGCACCTTCACCCGTTCCGAAACCGGCGAAATCTCGGGCTCGGTCAAGACCCTCACCCTTAACGTCAAGTCCGTGAAGTTCGTGCCCGCCGAGGGCGACACCGAAAACGGCCCGGACTACCGCGTGTTGGCAACGGCCGTCGAGTTCGGAGCCGCTTGGAAGAAGCAGTCCGACAAGGGCAACTCTTACCTTTCCGTCAAGCTGGACGATCCGAGCTTCGCTGCCCCAATCTACGCCAGCCTGGTCGAGACCGAAGGCGAGGAACTGGCCCTCATCTGGTCGCGCCGACGCGCCAGCAACTGATCCAGCCACCGCCAGGGCCCCGCGCAAGCGGGGCCTTTTACTCAACAGCGGCTTCAGTCGCGGCTCGCCACAAGCCGCAGCTTTGGCTTGCTGCCGTCTTTCAAGTTCTTTTCTGGCGGGGCAAGGCTGTGCATTTCAGCAAATTCATGTGGATTTGTTCGAAGTGCGTCAGCCAATTCCTCCAAAGAGTACCCTAGCTCTTTCATGTGAAGGTCGACGAGTTGCCTACCGAGCTTGCCAGATTCCGGCTGAATGTCGAATTCCTTGGGTTCTCGTGTCCGGTACCCGTACATGCTCATCTGTTTGTACAAACGGGTAGCACTTGGATCTGAGATGACGCCGAGTGACTTGGCTCGGTAGATCAACGCGGACATAGCAACCCGCCATTTCTGTTTCAGTTGCCCTAGCTTCGGGATCGATAGTCCCCGCTTCAGATCCGCCAACACCCCCGTTTGCGGCATGAGGAGTTCGGCCGCAAATTCATTCGCCTCTTTCTCCATCGCCTCATACGGGTAGGGATGAAGCACGACGTGTCCATATTCGTGCGCCAAGCTAAAGCGCTTGCGATCTGCAGGCCGATTCCGATTAAGGACGATGACCGGCCTCATGCCAGTCGGCCGGAGGGTGACGCCATCGATGTCGGCCTCGCCGAAGTCACCTTCGACGACAAGGATTCCGGTCGATTCGACATATCGCACGAGGTTTCCGATCGGAGCATCCCCCAATTGCCATGACGCGCGCACACGAAGTGCCGCCATGCTGGCCGATGTCACCGCACCGGCGTGTTCGCTGACACTCGACTGGCTATCGACGACCTCAAATTGCAGAAGCTGGTATTCCGGTTCTAAATCGATTGCGTCCAACAGTCTGCGGAACTGGAAGACGAAATGATTGGCGAGCGCAATGACAGCATGTTGATCTTTGGCGGAGACAGCAGCCTTCTTCCGGAACGCTGCACCGTGAAGGCTCATTGGAGTCCTGTAAAGCAGCTCCTGCTCATAAAAAAAGCTTACCGGGAATCCCAAGAAACGCGCGATCGATTGGATCTCTTCCAACGAAAGCACGTCTCGGGTGCCGTTTTCGATACGAGAGATCGCTGCTTGAGCAACCCCTGTCCCTGCGGCCAATTCCTTCTGAGTTTTTCCGCGTCTGTTACGAGCTAGAAGCAGCATCTCCCCGTTTATTGGTCTCGCTGCCATGTTTGAACTCGTCTCCTTTTACCTTCTTCAACGTCACCTTTGTTCCGCTCGGCCCATCTACAGGGGCGGGTTCCGCCACGCCAGTAGCCTCAGAGGCCGCACCGCGATGGATTTCGATTTTCCGCTGGTCGACTTTGTCCGCGAACTTGAGATACGCCCGCGCAACTGAAGCACCTGTACCACTAAGATGGCAGGCGATAAAAAATAGGAGGTCGGAAGGTGCTTCCACTTCAAAGCCAGGGAGTGTGGGCTCCCGCTCAATGTCAAAGGCTGCGAATTGATGTGCTGCTTTGGACGTACCACCGCGCGGCCCCGCCAAATGAAGCTCGAAGCAAACTGTATAGTTCTTCCCTTCAATGGGAAGGGTGCCGGTAATCTTGTTGCTCTGACCATTCTCGCAATAGTCGACACACAATCCGTGATCGGAAAGACTGGCCGCCGCGGCGGCGTCGGGCAGTGCCCCATTCAGCACCGATCCAGTCGCCCTCGGGTCGCCCAAGTCCACATGCCGGACTTTTGCGAAATCGGCCAGGGTGCCTTCGAGCTCTCCGATGAGCGCCCAGATTGGTGCTTCAAACTGTTCTCGAGCAGCGAGCAGCGCGTTGTCTCTGTTCAAGTCCGAATCGCCTTCTACCATTTCGACATCTTCCATATAGCTGCGCCGGCGATTGCTGTCAAAATATTCAGAAAAATATTCACTGCCTGAATATTCTTGTCCACATCTACATCATGGGGAGCCAAGGGAGACTTTCCCCCTTGCTCCCCGCAAACGCCGCCTGCGCATGGCAGGGCCGCCGGTTCGCAGGACTGATCACAGCTATCACCTCCCGATTTCTCCACCTGGTCCCGCTCACGCTGGCAGCCCGGCCATGCTCGCCGGCATTTGCCCCCTCCATCCCCGCGCGCTCGCGCGCCCCCGGGAAGCATGTCGAGGGACATGCCTCCGGCATCCAAGGGAAAAGGAGCAAGGACATGAACGTCATGAATAGCCAGCAGGTAGAGCATGGTTTCAAGGTGGACATCTCGCGCGGCGAGCGGATCGGGCGGGTTTCGTCGGAATGGTTTTCTAGGCCGGACGACGAGCGCTATCTGTCGTTGACGGAGCTTTACGACGCCGTGAAGGCGAGAGCGGATCGTGCAACGGCCCGGACCGTGGAAAGCCGCGCCGTACGGGTCGAAGCGAGCCGCGACAATGCCGAACGGCTCGCGCTTCTCGTTCCCGGACAGGAAGAACCCATTGCACCGACGCATTGGAGTTTTGGCCAGCTTTGCAGCCTCGTGGGCGCACCGGCAACCTATATGCGCCAGCTTCCCGCGCCATTGGCTGGCATCAATCTGCAGCATGGCTTGCTGTCGCATCGGGCGGAACTCATCAAGACGCTGGAAGCGGAAGACGGTCGCATCGAGTTGCGTGCCGTGACCGGTCCCGACTATGGCCGCATCTGGGATCATGAACTTGTCTCGGCAGTGATGAAGATCGCGGGCGACGGCGTCGGCGATACGATGTGGAAGGTGCCGGGCGTGCTGGATTGGGCGACGATGACGCACAATCCGTTCGTGGACGTGACGAAGGACACCACGACGCTTTATGCCAGCGATCGCGACGTCTTCCTGTTTCTGGTGGACGATACGCATCCGATCGAAGCCGGACGGCTGCCGAACGGAGAGCCAGATTTGTATTTCCGGGGCTTCTATGCGTGGAACAGCGAAGTCGGCAGCAAGACGCTGGGAATAGCAAGCTTTTATCTCCGCGCCGTCTGCATGAACCGCAACCTGTGGGGTTGCGAAAATTTCGAGGAGATCACCATCAGGCATTCGAAGTTCGCGGCGCAGCGGTTCGCGCATGAGGCAGCACCCGCCTTGCGCTCGTTCGCCAATTCGTCGCCCGCGCCATTCGTGGCCGGGATCAAGGCGGCGCGGGAACGGATCGTTGCCCACACTGACGAGGATCGGCAGACGTTCCTGCGCAAGCGCGGTTTCAGCAAGGCGGAAACCGGCAAGATCATCGATGTCGTCTTGCAGGAGGAAGGGCGCCCGCCGGAAAGCGTCTTCGACTTCGTGCAGGGAATAACGGCGCACGCCCGCACCAAGTCGCATCAGGATACGCGGCTCGATCTTGAGGCGAAGGCGAAGAGCCTGCTTGAGCGGGTTTGATCACAAACAACGAACCGGAAGCGAGGGAGGATTTCGCTTCCGGTCCGCCGGCCCGCCGCGCGTCAAGTCGACGCGCTGGAAACTGCCGTATTCGACGTGAGCCGTGAACCCATCTTTCCGGCATAGCGGTATTCCCGCTTTGGCAGCGCGCTCGCCGGGCTGCGCCCGGCTCGCTATTTCGGCACACAAACTTTCCGTCCGTCCACTGGCCATCGGGCCGAATACCTAATATATTGGGTGGTAGTATATTGGGTATCTGGTGACTCCTCGCTCATGAGCCTGAGGGAGAGAGTCGCCAGAAACCTGCGTCGCGTCCGACATGAGAAGTCCATGTCGCAGGAAGAGCTTGCCCATCGTGCTCACGTCAACCGCAACTATGTCGGCATGCTGGAACGCGAAGAGTTCGCGGCATCCATCGACATGCTCGAGAAGCTCGCCCTTGCACTCGGCGTCGATCCGATCGAGTTCCTGCGCGACGAGGCGTGATGTCGGCACCAGCGCTCACCGAAACATCTCACAAACTGGCCCGCCAATAACCCCAATGTTGTCTTGCCGGAACGTTGCCCTTGTGAAATTCTTAATGGGTCGATGGGGCAGGACCAGAATGAAACACGCCCGCACGGTAAGGATCGATCGATGAACAAGCCCCTGCGCGACGAGGGCCCGCCGCTGACCGACCGCGTCAATGACTATGACGAGGCGCATTTCGCGACCTATCTGCGCTTGCTCGACGCCGATGCCGAGGGCGCCGATTGGCGCGAAGCGGTGAAGATCATCTTCGGCATCGATCCGGACGCCGATCTCGATCGCGCCAGGCGTATCCATGAAACCCATCTCGCCCGCGCCCGCTGGATGACGAAGGAGGGTTACCGGCATCTGCTCGACGGGCGCATGCAGTAACCTCTTGAAACGTCACGTTGCTGCCATGATCTCCGTGCGCGCGTTGCGGGCATTGGGGGGCGACTTCATTCCAAATATGGGGGTTGCTCCGTTCGAGTCCGGATGGATACATGTGCGCCTCTCTCATGTTTCTGGACCGGAAGGACTGCCGATGGAACCATTAGAGGATTGGCGCTCGCCGAAGTTCGAAGAGGAACTTGGGCGGCTCGATCGAGGCGGGATCAGTTTCGAATTCCTTCGCCGCAATGATGAATACAGAGCCCACTACAAGGCAGCGACGGATGAACGCGGCAAGGACACTGCCGCGCTGATCGCTGCCAGGGAGGGCTTGACCCGGCAGTGGGGTCTCACGTTTCCCGGCTGATCCGTACCGGCCGGCCACACAATCCAAACCTGTCTGGCTGCCGCAGCTCTTTCCCGCGACACTGATCATCACGCCGGCGCCACTAGGCTTCGAAGGCTGCCTTTCCCTCGAACCCAAAACTCTCCCGGCGGAACACGCCGTGGATGCCGGCGGCTTCCACGTCGACATCCGCGACGTCGACGGTCTTCATCGCCTGTGGTTTCCAGGCGGTGACGCGCCGCTCAAGGCCGCCATTCTCATTCCGCTCGATGCACACCTTCCCGAACGCATCCAGAGCCTTCAGCGGTGGCATCGCTGGCTCTTGATCCAAGCGTCCGTTCCAGTGCCCCGCTGGCAGCGGTTCTCCCCCTATCGCATTCATCGCTTCAGCCTGATGCTCCGCGCCTGGGACGGCGTCAGCAAGGGCGCCTCCCGGCAGGAAGTGGCAAGCGTGCTGTGGAACCCGGCGCTGAACAAGCTACGCTCCATAGACTGGAAGAATTGCCCGGAACGCCGCCGTCTGCACCGTCTGCTCAAGGCCGCGCAGCAGCTGATCAAGGACGGCTATCTCCGCCTGCTCAAGCCAGATTCCGAATAATCAGAACTTTTGATCTCGCGCACCCGGCTGCCCCCGCATCGTGCCTGCGATGGGGGGACACTCACAGGAGCGCGCGCATTTTGTCACTCCGTGTCGCCCTCTGATCTTCGCCATCCTCGCAGCCGTTCCGCCAATGCCGTGGCGGTTGTGACGGAGACCGCAGATGCAGCAGAAAACCGATCCCGCTTGGCCGCGTTTCGTGCGCACCCCCGAAGCCGCGCGATTGCTCGATCTTTCTCCCCGCACGCTGGAAAAGCACCGTTGCGAGGGAACAGGCCCAATCTATCGCAAGCTCGGCGGCCGCGTCGTCTATTCGGTCGCCGATCTTGAGGCCTGGGTGGAAGCCGCCGCGCGGCAGTCGACGTCTCAAGCCGCGAAAGCGCGGGTGACGCCGGCGCTCATTCCCGCTGCCGGCACGGCGCGATGACGGTCGCGGTTTTTCCCATGACGACGCATCGGACTTACCAGGGCCAGCAGCTCGAACTCTTCCAGGCGCGGGGCGGGGATATCGCGGCAAGAGACGCACAGGACCTGATGTCCTGGCCGTTCTTCTCGCTCGCCAAATCGCGCCGTGTCCGGCCGATCGACTTCAAGATGGGAGACGTGGCCATTCGGGTCGAGGCGACCGCCGAGCACGGCATGGCGACGATCTGGGATGCGGACATCCTGATCTGGGCGGCGTCACAGATCGTCGAGGCGCGCGACAAGGGATTGCGCACATCGCGGTTCATGTCGGCCACCCCTTACGAAATCCTCTCCTTCATCAATCGCGACGACTCCGCCCGCAGCTATGAGCGGCTGAAGGCGGCGCTCGACCGGCTGCAATCGACCACCGTCGTCACTTCGATCCGCCAACCGTCCGAGCGGCGTCGGCATCGCTTTTCCTGGATCGCCGAATGGAAGGAGCGGCTGGATGACAAGGGAAGGCCGCTTGGCATCGAGCTCATCCTGCCGGACTGGTTCTATGCGGGTGTTCTCGACAATGCGCTGATCCTGACGATCGACGACGCCTATTTCGATCTGACCGGCGGCCTGGAACGCTGGCTCTATCGCCTCGTGCGCAAGCATGGCGGCCGCCAGAGCTGGGGGTGGAGTTTCGATCTAGAGCATCTGCATCTGAAATCCGGCAGCCTCTCTCCGTTGCGTCGCTTCCGCTTCGAGCTGCGGGCGATTGTCGCCCGCCAGCCACTGGTCGGCTATCGGCTGGCCCTGTCGATTGACCCGGACGGGCGCGAGCGGCTGACGTTTCGTCCTGCGCGCGTTGAACGTTCCGCCGCACGACGGACTTCGGGAGCGATGTCATGAGGCCTCGACCGTCAAACCGTGAGATGGCCCGCTGTGGACAAGCTGTGGATGGGCCCGTGCTATCGGGAACGGCAAAGCCCGTGCTATCAGGGACGCGATCCCCGTGCTATCGGGAACGCAAACGCCTCGTAACCCATTGGCGCGTAACGGGCAATTTGGCCCCTTCTAACTTACCTAACACAGAATCCTTCGGATTCTGCCTAACGCACCCCCGCAAAATCACAGCTGTGGATCCTCCGATTGCGGGCCGATCCGACCCGCCGAACCCACCCGTGCGGCGGCTGGGAGGCGCGCCATGAACACGCTTGAGAGGCCGGACAGCTTCCCGAGAGATGCGACCGTGGTGGAACTCACCTGGCGCAAGGGCAAGATCGAGCATTGGCTCCGCTTTGGAGAAATTGCCGCCGAACAGCGGATCGGCCGCGACAAACGCATCGTCGGCTTTGCGCCCGGCAGCCTCTTCGCCTTCGTCCGCTGGGCGGCCAACGATTATGGCACGGTGATTTCGCGCATCGACATCGTCCGCGCTGTCCGCGCCGGCGAGATCTATCAAACACTGCCCTTCGTTCGCCCCGGCGGCGATATCCTGCTCAGGCTCCACGGCTGGCCGAAGGTCGAGACCGTGCTCTTCGCCATCGACGCGATCGAGGCGCTCGGCATCAAGCCCGCCGAGGTCTCGCCTGACCATTGGCGGCACCTTCATCACCGCCTCAGCGTCAACGAACCCTTCCACGCCTATTCGCGAGAGCAGCATCGCGCCTGGCTGAAGCGGGCGGCGATCGGCGATCCGCGTGATGAAGGAGAGGCCCGATGACGCGCTTTGCTTGGCTCATCGCGACCTACGTTTCGGCTCTCTTCACCACGGGGCTGATCTTCTTCCATCCACAAAAGAAGCTCATGTGGAATGCCTCGGCGAGCGCGCCGATCGGGCTCTATCGCATAGAGCCGGTCGACGAACTGAATGTTACCGATCTTGCCGTGGTGATGCCGCCCGACGAGCTCGCGGGCTTCCTCGATCAGCGCGGTTATCTGCCGAACGGCGTGCCGCTGCTGAAGCGCGTGCTGGCGCTGTCGGGCACACAAGTCTGCCGCAATGGCACGGCGATCAGCGCCTACGACATGGTCTATGGCACAGCACTGGAGCGCGACGGCCGTGGTCGCCCGCTGCCCGTCTGGCAGGGCTGCATCACGATCCAAAAAGACCAGGCCTTCTTCATGAACTGGGACGTGCCCGACAGCCTCGACGGCCGGTATTTCGGGGCGCTTCCGCTCACCACCGTCATCGGTCGCGCCGTTCCGGTGTGGACCTATGACGCACCACCGACACCCACTTCCTCAACCACCGAAAGGAAAAACCATGAGCCAGATTGGTACCTTCACGCGCAAGGATGATGGCTTCTTCGGACGCATCCGCACGCTCACCCTCGACATCGAAGTCACCATCCTGCCGGCCGACGAGACGGACGTGGAGAACGCGCCGAACCACCGCGTCTTTGCCGCCGGTCAGGAAGTCGGTGCGGCATGGGACCGTACCGGCGAGCGTGCCGGCAGCTATCTCTCGGTCGCGATCGACGATCCGTCCTTTGTCGAGCCAATCCGCGCCCGCATGTTCGAATCCGACACAAAGAAGGATATCTGGAACCTTCACTGGACGCGCAAGATCCGGCGCGACGAACAGGGCTGAGCCATGCGAGACAATCGTTCGCGCGGCTCCTCAAGCCCAATCCCCTTGATCGATTGGGTGCCGGTCAATCCCCTCGACCCGATCGCCTCTCCGACAGCCGTCGCGCACAGCGAAGGTCAAGGGCGGCGGCTGGTTTTCCGGGAAGCGGGCCTGCCGTCCGGCGCTGCCCGTCCGGAAAACTCCGGTCGGCGGCGAAGCCTTGCCCTTGACCGCAGCGAGCACGATGGCAGGCTTAGCTCGGTTCGAGAGACGGGCCGCCAGGACGTCATGCGAGCGATCATAGCGTTGCCGATCGCACTCGCAACGATCGTCGCACTGCCCGGCGTTGTGTCGGCTGATCCGCCACCGAGCGATCGTCTAGCGGACCATGCATCGGTTTCCGCGACGCCCGGTCCGTATGCCGATGCCGTCACCGAGGCGGCCAAACGCTTCGCCATTCCGGAGCGTTGGATACACGCCGTCATGCACGTCGAGAGCCGCAATGATCCGTCCGCTATTTCAACGAAAGGTGCGATGGGCCTGATGCAGATCATGCCAGCGACCTGGGTCGAGCTGCGCGCGCGCCATCATCTTGGCGATGACGCTTACGATCCCCGCGACAACATCCTGGCGGGCGCTGCCTACCTTTCCGAACTGCACGATCTCTATGGCTCCCCAGGCTTTCTCGCGGCGTACAATGCGGGTCCGGGTCGCTATGAAAGGCATCTTGTTTCCGGCAATCCCTTACCGCGGGAGACCGTCGACTACATGGCAAGACTCGTGCCGATGATTGACGCCGAGGCTGCGCCCGTCGTGCGGATCGCGGTGCGTATACGGCGCAATGAATGGGCTGGTGCACCGTTGTTCTTCGTGTCCAGAGCCGACCGTGATCAAGCCAAGGATGCGTCGGCGAACAGGCGATCGAAAGCAGGTGACACAACAGCGATCGTTGATCTTTCGGCTCTCGAACCGGCGGCAGATGGCATATTCGTCAGGCGCGTAACCGATGAGGAGCGGCGGCCATGAGAAGTGTGGCTTGGCGTGCTGCAGCGGTCCGGATCGTAATTGGTGCGGGAGAGGGCGGGGGAGCCGCGAATTCAGCCGTGGAGGGCAAGATAAAAGGCCGCACATCGCGGCTGGGACGGTCGGTTGCTTTGATTGGTTTTTTCCGGCTTTTCCGCACCTCGCGGACCACAAACGCGATGTGCGCGTCAGCGAATTTCCGAATATTTTCAACGAAGATCGCACATCGCAGCAGGAAAGCGTATGAGCCGCGACGATGACTTCCACATCCGGCCAGGGCGCATCCGTTCAAGCAAGGCGCAGCGTGCAAGGCCATTCATCGCCCAAGCGCTCGCTGCCGCCGAGAAGGCCGGCAGGCGCGTATCGCGATCCGGCAAAATCAGGCCCGGCCGGTGCCGCGGGCCGAGCTTCGCCCGCGGTCGCGTGGCGAGCGTGCGCGCCAACCGTCTGATTACCAGCCGGACGCGGCTTTGCGCGGTCAAGGCACGCTTCGTTCGCAACAAGGGGGAGCGCGGGCCGCTCGCCCGACATCTGAACTACCTGCGCCGCGACGGTGTCACCCGCGACGGCAATAAGGCGCGCATGTTCGGTCCGGAGACCGAAAATGCCGATGCAAATGACTTCACCGATCGTTGCAAGGACGATCGGCATCACTTCCGGTTCATCGTCTCGCCGGAAGACGCGGTGGACATGGAGGATCTGAAGCGCTTCACGCGCGAACTGATGAGCCAGGCGGAGAGGGATCTCGGAACAAGGCTCGACTGGATCGGTGTCGATCACTGGAATACCGACAATCCGCACGTGCATGTTATCCTGCGTGGTCGGACAGATGACGGGCAGGACCTGGTGATAGACCGAGACTATATCCGATCCGGCCTTCGGGATCGGGCGCAGGACCTCATCACCCAGGAGTTGGGGCCTCGCACCGATCTCGACATCAGCCGCTCGCTGGAGCGGCAGATCGAGGCGGATCGCTGGACCGAGATCGATCGCCAGCTTGTCCGCGACGCCGATAAGCATGGCATCATCGATGTCGCGCCGCCGCCTGACCACCAGCCCGACGAACACCTGGTGCAGAAGGTCGGGCGGCTGCGCCATCTCGAACGCCTTGGCCTTGCCGAAACCATTGGTGCCGGCCAGTGGATTATCGCTGAAGAAGCCGAGGCGACCTTGCGGGAACTCGGCGCCCGCGGCGACATCATCAAGCGGATGCATCAGGCGCTGTCAGGTCAGGGGATCGAGCGAAGCGCCGCCGATTACGTGCTTTCCGGTGAGGTGCAGGATCAGCCGCTCATTGGTCGGCTGGTCGAGCGCGGTCTCGATGACGAGCTATGCGGTACCGCCTTTGCCGTGGTCGACGGCACAGATGGTCGTACCCACCACATTCGGTTTTCCGATATCGAGGCGGCGGGCGATAGCGCGCCGGGCTCGATTGTCGAACTGCGTTCCTTCGAGGACGCGAGAGGCGCCCGGCGCGTCGCCCTGGCCGTCCGTTCCGATCTCGTACTCGAAGCGCAGATCAAGTCGGATGGCGCGACCTGGCTCGATCGCCAGCTCATCGCCCGTGATCGAATCGAGCTTGGCGGCTGTTTCGGGATCGAGGTCGGCCAGGCGATGGCAGAGCGAACCGAGCATCTGATCGGGGAGGGGCTGGCGCGGCGAGAGGGTGAGCGGCTTATCTTTGCCCGTGACCTCGTCGGCACGCTGCGTCAGCGCGAACTCGATGCGCTCGGTGAGAAGCTCTCCCGGGAGATGAACATGCCGTTCCATTCAACCGCCGAAGGGGAGTTTGTCGCCGGCACCTATCGACGGCAGTTCGCTCTAGCCTCCGGCCGCTTCGCCATGGTGGTCGATGGTCTCGGCTTCAAGCTCGTGCCGTGGACGCCATCGATCGAGAAGCATATCGGCCAACATGTGTCTGGCGTTGCCCGCTCCGATGGTGGGGTTGACTGGAGTTTCGGACGCAAACGCGGCCTCGGTCTTTGAACCGCGCGCGGCAAGTTTTTTTGCGATGGCCTGCGCTGGTTTGCGATATCCGCTACCGCGCGCGTTGCAACACGTTGCGCGATTCCTTCCACTGTCGGCCTGCTTTGATTGCGGAAGGGAAATGTCGACTTGCCGGCCACACGCGTTCTCTGGAGCCAGATCATCGTTGTCCTCCTAATCGTGCTCGTAACGATCTGGGGAGCGACGCAGTGGACCGCTTGGCGGCTAGGCTTCCAGCCGCAGCTTGGGGCACCCTGGTTCGAAGTGGCAAGCAAGCCGATCTATCCGCCACCGGCACTGTTCTGGTGGTGGTATTTCTATGACGCCTATGCTCCGCACGTCTTCCTGGAAGGCGGAGCCATTGCTGCGGCCGGCGGGTTGCTCGCGATTGCCGCCGCCATCGCCATGTCGATCTGGCGAGCGCGCGAGGCGAAAGACGTTCACACCTATGGTTCCGCTCGCTGGGCGGAAGGCGACGAGCTTAAAAAGGCAGGGCTCCTCTGCGACGACGGCGTCGTGCTCGGCCGGTATAATGAGGCCTATCTCCGCCATGACGGCGCTGAACATGTCCTCTGCTTCGCGCCGACCCGATCCGGCAAGGGAGTTGGCTTGGTCGTGCCGACTCTTCTGACATGGCCGGGTTCGGCCATCGTCCACGACATCAAGGGTGAGAATTGGGAGCTCACTGCTGGTTTTCGCGCCAGGCACGGACGTGTCCTGCTCTTCGATCCGACAAATCCAAATTCGGCCGCCTACAATCCGCTGCTGGAGGTCCGGAAAGGCGAGTGGGAGGTAAGGGACGTTCAGAACGTCGCCGACGTCCTGGTCGATCCCGAAGGGTCTCTCGAAAAGCGAAACCACTGGGAGAAGACATCCCACTCACTCCTCGTCGGTGCGATCCTGCACGTCCTTTACGCCGAGAAGGATAAGACCCTTGCAGGCGTCGCGGCCTTCCTCTCCGATCCCCGGCGGCCGATCGAGTCCACCTTGGCGGCGATGATGACGGCACGGCACCTTGGAGAGCAGGGGGCGCACCCGGTCATCGCCAGCGCGGCGCGGGAGCTGCTCAACAAGTCCGACAATGAACGCTCGGGTGTTTTGTCGACGGCCATGTCATTCCTCGGACTCTACCGCGATCCTGTCGTGGCGACCGTTACGCGCCGATGCGACTGGCGGATTGCCGACATCGTGGGAGGGGAGCAGCCGGCAACGCTTTATCTAGTCGTGCCGCCGTCCGACATCTCCAGGACGAAACCGCTGGTCCGTCTCGTTCTCAATCAGATCGGCCGGCGCCTGACGGAGGATCTTCACGCGAGTGAGCGCCGACACCGCATGCTCATGATGCTCGATGAGTTCCCCGCCCTTGGCCGCCTCGACTTCTTCGAAAGTGCGCTCGCATTCATGGCCGGCTACGGCATCAAGGCCTTCTTGATTGCGCAGAGCCTCAATCAGATCGAGAAGGCCTATGGTCCCAACAATTCGATCCTCGACAATTGCCATGTTCGGGTCAGCTTCGCGACGAATGACGAACGCACCGCCAAGCGTGTGTCCGACTCTCTCGGTACGGCGACAGAGGTGCGCGCGATGCAGAACTATGCTGGACACCGGCTGGCGCCCTGGCTCTCACATCTGATGGTCTCCCGCTCCGAGACAGCGCGACCGCTGTTGACCCCGGGCGAAGTGATGCAGCTTCCGCCGGACGACGAGATTGTCATGGTGGCCGGCATTCCGCCGATCCGAACGAAGAAGGCCCGCTACTTCGAGGATTGGCGGTTCAAGGAGCGGGTTTTGCCCGCACCTGCGAGCGACGGGGCGGGCGACAGCCCGACGGCGACGGACAACTGGTCGGATCTGGTTCCACTGGCAGCCAAACCGTTGGCTGATCATCGCGCCGCTGGTGTGGAAGGCGTTCAGTCGGACGGTGCCGACGGAAGCGACGATGAGGCGAATGCTGGCCTGCGCCGCGAGCCCGGCCTGGAGGCGCACAAGGAGATCGTTCCAGAGCCACTAACGTCGCCGATCAACGAATTCGATCTGTATGCGGGTGAGCCGGAGCGGGATGCCCTCTCCGCGCGGGCACTTGCACGTCGCATGCGCCAGATCGCACGCCAGGCCACCATGGACCCGAATGACGGAGTGGAGCTTTGAGATGTCGGGTCCCCCCGAAAAAAAGCAGCGACTGTCTGTATATGTGGAACCCGATCTGAAACGGCGACTTGCCGACTTTGCCGATCGACGGGAGCAATCGGTTTCGCTGATTGCGGAGGCTGCGATCGCGTCATTCCTCTCACCAGATGCGGATGAACGGAAAGAGGCAGCGATCGTCAAGCGCCTTGATCGGATAGGCCGTAATCTTCAGCGGTTGGAGCGGGATCTGGAGATTACCAGCGAGACGTTGGCGCTGTTCGTTCGGTTCTGGTTGAAC
This sequence comes from Rhizobium sophoriradicis, assembly GCF_003939025.1. Taxonomy (GTDB): domain Bacteria; phylum Pseudomonadota; class Alphaproteobacteria; order Rhizobiales; family Rhizobiaceae; genus Rhizobium; species Rhizobium sophoriradicis. Next base: position 92,695 of record NZ_RQIH01000021.1, on the reverse strand, counting down.
TCGACGGTTCCCCTACCGGAAGAGGGACAGGCGGCAGCTCGCGTGAAAGGGGCTGAGCGTTATGACCAATTCATCGCGGCTCTTGGTCGTCGATTGTCGCAAGGGCCGAAGCTCGATCACGAAGTGTCTGAAAAGGTCGAGCAAAACTGCTAACCATGATTGGTCGTTTCGTTGGACAAGGCGCGCTCCTCCTCGATTCCTCTACTTTTTTTGGGGTGCTGCGTGCGTTTCCTTATAGGGCAACCATGAGGACACTACCGATAGGTCGATGTCGGTCGACACCTGTCCGCCGACCGCCCCGCGCCGCAGGCATGAGGCGAAACCGGGCGAGGGTAACTGCGCGATCGTAAGACCAAGCAATTATCAGCGGTAAGCCTGCCGTTAAGGTGTGCGAAGTAATTGCCATCCGATTTGCGCAGCTTTTCCAAGCAATAAGGATCGAATACCTCCTTCAGACACGCATTAAAGTTGAAATCTAGTTCCAAAGGTCGATCTCGCTCACTATATTTGTCCCGATCCCTCTCGTGATCAGAGCGGTAGCCATTGCTGTTCGTCGTGCTAAGCACGTGCTTTCTGCACTTGCGTAGAAGATCCGATGTGCCCGGTCTTATAGGTTGCGCAGGAAGAAATCGTTATATCCGTCTTGTCGAAGAAATAGCCTGAGACTGACCATCTTACGTCGGTACTGACGTCCGATTCCTATCAAGGCTTAGATTGTAGCGCGCTCGATGACCCAACTCTCCCCCGATCCGTCCTGGGCGCATTCGATGAGCACGTTCACCGTTTCCTGAAGCAACTTACCCAACCGTCGGCCCTTCTGCCAGAACACGACATAATGATAGAGGGCACTCGGCTCGAACGGTCGCACTTCGACGGGGAATGATGCAAACTGCCGGGCGGCAAATGTGTTGCTGCTCGTAATGCCGAGTCCGGCGGCGACGAAGCTGATTTCCTGGCCAATAATATCCACTTGGATCGCCAGACGCGGCTCCGCGCCCATGTATCTCAGGGCATTCTCGTTCATTTGGTGGGAGTGCAACTGCGGTTCGATGTCCGCAAGCGGCTCGTCGACCAGATCTTCCGGCTTGATAACGTCTTTTTGCGAGAACCGATGATTGGGGTGGAAAATGCAGACATTGGTCGCCGTCGTTGCGGGGCACCAGTCGAAGACGTTTTCATCCAGCGGCAGCCGGGCAAGCCCGAGATCCGCACGTCCCTCCAGCACATGGTCTGCCACCTCTCGGTAGTTGCCGGACTTGATATGGATTGCCGTGACCGGCTGGCGGGAGCGCAACTTGCGAATGGCTTGGGGAAGGAGATGGAGAGAGAAGACATGCGGTGCCGCGATGGCGATCGTGTCGCTGTCTGTACCCTTCAGTGAGGCGACGGTCCTAGCGATCCGTTCCATTTGGATGAACGTCGCGTCGGCATCGCGAAAGAGGGTCAACGTCTGTGCCGTCGGCAGAAGCCGCCCCTTATCCCGCACGAACAATTGTAGGCCGAGCAGGCCCTCCAGTTGCTTGATCTGCTGGCTGACGGCCGGCTGGCTGATGTCCAGCGCCTTCGCCGCTGTCCTTTCGGACCCCGTCCTGACGACCTCGCGCAGGATCTGAAGCTGGCGGAGTGTTATACCTGTCTTTGCGATTTCCACCATACTGGGGCTTCCGTTTAGAGGTCGATTGTATCCCGGCGCGCACAAAGGTCAGCTTATACTACTCGTGTACATTCGACCAAGTCGCTTCCAATTTAGCTTTGAATTGTCGCGTTTTTGCTGGACGAGGCTTCGGGCCATATAACTTGAACTTATCTAAAAATAATTTCCCTTATAAATTGACCCCTGTTGGAGTGTCAGGCAATCATCCTCCCAAGACGCCGCTCTAAAGACACACCCGGCGTAAGTGGGGCACGGGACGCTCCGAAAAACCCAAGCCTGAAAGACGAAAGGGTGGTGCCGCTCCATGCGTGCAGCAATGGTCTTGTCGTGCTCAGAATCGGCCGTGACTTGTTCACGCGGGACGCCGCTTTCCCGCGCGGGGCGCGTGATGTCGAGCGGATTGATGACAGAACAGGCGCCGGGACACGGCATTCGCGCCGAGCGCATCGAAAAGCGGCTCGGCGGCAACGATGTCCTGCGCGGCGTCGACCTCACCGTCCGGCCCGGCGAGATCCTCTCGATCCTCGGCAGCAGCGGTTCAGGCAAGAGCACGCTTCTCCGATGCCTCAATCTCCTGACCGTTCCTGATCGCGGCGACATCTGGGTGCATGGCGAGAAGCTGGCGATCCGGGCCGCATCGCAGCAGGGTGGGCGGGCCAGAATCCTCGACCATCGGCAGGTCCGAAGGGTTCGGGCTTCCACGGGCATGGTGTTCCAGAGCTTCAATCTCTGGCCCCACAAGACGGCGCTTGAGAATGTCACGGAAGGCCCCGTCCTCGTAAAGGGAACGCAGGGCAATGCCGCCGCGGACCTCGGGCGTCACTACTTGGCCAAGGTCGGGCTTTTGGACAAGGCGGACGCCTATCCGCGCCATCTTTCCGGCGGCCAGCAGCAGCGCGTTGCGATTGCCCGCGCGCTGGCAATGGAGCCCCGCGTGCTGCTCTTCGACGAGCCGACATCGGCGCTCGATCCGGAATTGGTGGGCGAGGTGCTGCGCGTCATAGCCGCGCTTGCTGGAGAGGGGTGCACGATGGTGATCGTCACCCACGAACTGGCTTTCGCGCGAGAGGTGTCGACGCGGGCCGCTTTCATGCACGCGGGCTTGATCGAAGAGGAAAGCCCGCCGCAGGAATTCTTCTCCTCTCCCGTCTCAAGTCGCCTTCGCGGCTTTCTCGCCTCACATCGATAGAAGGACGTTACGCGTGGATGGTTTCGTGGTGCAGTTCGTCAACGGATTGAAGACGACGGTGCTGCTGGCGCTTGTCAGCGGGGCGCTCGGCATGGCGCTTGGGTTGCTTGCCGCGGCGGGGCGACTGTCGCGGTGGCGGGGCATTAGCCTCGCCGTGGGCTTCTACACGACGATCATTCGTGGCGTGCCTGAGCTCATCATCATCCTGCTGATTTATTTCGGCGGAACGGTCGCCATCAGTGCCTTCTTCAGTCGCTATGTCGAGGTCAACGCGTTCCTCGCAGGGGTCATTTCCCTCACCGTCGTTTTCGGTGCCTATACGGCAGAAATTTTCCGAGGCGCGGTGCTCAGCATACCGACCGGACAGATCGAGGCGGCCCGCTCGCTCGGGCTGCATCCATGGCAGGCCTGGCTGCTGGTTATCCTTCCGCAAATGCTGCGGATCGCCCTGCCGGCACTTGCGAACCAATGGATTTCCCTCGTCAAGGAAACGTCGCTGATCTCGATCGTCGGGCTGGCCGACATCATGCGCGTCGCAGCGATCGGCGCGGGCTCGTTACGGGCGCCGCTGACATTCTATCTCGCTGCATCGGCTCTCTATCTCGCGCTGACCAGTTTGGCGCTGGTTATCTTCAGCCTCCTCGAACGGCGTTTTGCCGTTCCCGGACGGTGAGGTGCCACGTCATGGATGTCATACTCCTCCTCACCAGCACGGTCACGCTTACCAGCGGTATTCCGCTGACACTCCTCCTGACAGCCGCATCGCTCCTAGCGGGCCTCGTCCTCGCCGTGCCCCTGGCCTTCATGCGCGCGTCGTCTCGGAAGTGGCTCTCTCTGCCTGTGCTTGCCTACACCTATGTTTTTCGCGGCACGCCGCTGCTTGTCCAGCTCTTCATCATCTATTACGGCTTGGGCCAGATCGGCATCATTCGCTCGAGCGTCCTTTGGGTTCTACTGCGCGATCCTTTCTGGTGCTGCCTGCTGGCCTTTTCCCTTAACAGCGCCGCCTACACGACGGAGATTTTTCGCGGCGGTATCCAAGCCGTGGCCGACGGCATGATTGAGGCGGCACAGGCTATCGGCATGTCGCCACTGCAGATCAAGCGCCGGATCATCTTCCCGATCGCCTTTAGAAGTGTTCTTCCATCCTATGCTAACGAGATTATTAGCCTCGTGAAAGCGACGTCGCTCGCCAGCACCGTGACCTTGCTGGAGATCACTGGGCATTCGCGCAAACTGGTTTCAGAATCTTTTGCGCCCTACGAGATCTTCATTGCCGCTGGAGTGCTCTATCTCGGCCTTACATTCTTTCTGACCGGCTTCTTCCACGCCTTGGAGGCTCGGTTGAATGACGCTCCGCGGGCAAAAACCCATCCGGACCGGGTCGCGCTGCAGCAGGTGGCTCATGAACAATAGTCCCCTTCAAAACCCATCGTTGTTATGTGAGACCACTTGGCGCGAAATCGACTTGTCTGCCATAGGATCCAACTTCCGCGCCATTCGAGGGGCTATCGGCCCGAACACAAAAATCTTCGCGTGCCTGAAGCAGGACGCCTATGGATGCGGGGCGGGGAAGGTTGCTTCGATCTTGTCCGCGGCGGGCGTCGACGCCTTTGGCGTGGTGTCCATCGCCGATGCATTGGCCGTACGAAAAGCGGCGCCGAGAAAACCCATCCTCATGTATCCGGGCATTGGCCCGAGCGCGGTGGGGCTTGTACGCGACCTCGATCTGACGATTTCGATCTCCGGCGAGGAGGATCTTGCCAGCTGGCTTTCGATCGGTGCACCGCTCAAGGTTTTCGTGAAGGTCGATCTAGGTTTTTGGCGCGCCGGTGTAGCGCCTTCAAACCTCCGACGTTTGATGGATCTATGCACGTCGCATAGCAATGTCACCGTTGATGGCCTTTATGCCCATCTCAGCGAGTTAGGCGACGCCGGTTCCTCGACTTTGACGCAGGTCGCACGCCTGACGCCGCATCTCGCAGGACTGAAGGCGGAGGGGCGGCTTCCGGCAACCGTCATGGTCTCAAGCAGCGAAAGCCTGCTCAATCATCCGGAATTCGACATGGATGCGGTCGATCCTGGTGCGCTCCTCTTCGGACTGACGCGTTCCCGCACCGGGCGCAGAATCCTGCCCATCCGCCCGGCATTGTCGGCGATCAAGGCGCGTATCGTCGCGCTCAAGACAGGCCACGACAGTATGGGGGCGCCTCCGGACCTGCCGGGATACCACCCGGACATGCGCCTAGCGGTACTGGGGATCGGCTGGGGGCATGGGATTCCGCGACGACTCGGTTCCTCGGCCTCAGTCCTCGTCAGGGAGCGGCGCGCGCCGATCGTGCCGCCCATCCACCTCGAACATCTTCGCATCGATGTCACGGATATTCCCGAAGCGGCGCTCGGGGATGAAGCGGTCCTGCTCGGCTCTTCGGGCGCGGACCGCATCACGCTGCCGGAACTCGCAGAAGCCTGGAACACGGATGAAACGGGCGTTAGCTGCGGCCTGCGGGAGAGCCTGCGACGGATAGACGTCGCACAAATCGAAACCGAACCAAGAAGAAGGGGAATAACATGAAGCGACATCTAACTTGCGCCGTCGCGGCGTTCCTGTTCGCAGCCGGCATTGCCCAGGCCGGGGAGCGCACGGCGATCACCATTGCCTCGGAAGGGGCCTCGCCGCCGTGGGACTATATCGACCAAAATGGCGCGCTCGTAGGCTTCGACATCGACGTGGGCAACGAACTCTGCGCGCGGATGAAACTGCAATGCACCTTCGTCGCCCAGGATTGGGACGGCATCATCCCCGGCCTTCTAGTGAAGAAGTACGATGCGATCATCTCCGGCATGTCGATCACCGACAAACGCAAGAAATCCATTGCCTTCTCCAAGCCCTATGCGGTGACGCCGAACCAGATCGTCATGCGTCGGGCAGTCGGCCTGCCGCCCGGCGATACCGCGGTGAAACTCGACTTGACGGACATCGACGGGGTGAAGAAGGACATCATCGCGAAACTGCGGGAAAGCCTGAGGGGCAAGACCCTCGGGGTGCTTCGGTCGTCGAATTCGGAGGCGGTCGTCCAGGAACTCTTCGGCGATGTCGCGCAGGTGCGCAGCTATGATAGCCAAGAAAACCTCAAGCTGGACCTGACCTCCGAGCGCATCGACGGCGGACTGGGTGACTATCTGACCTGGAAGCAATTCCTCGAAACGCCGGACGGAAGGAGCGTCGATTTCTTCGGTCCGCAGCTTTCCGGTGGCAGTTGGGGTCCGGGCGCCGGCATCGGCCTGCGCAAGGAGGATACCGACCTCATAGCGGCCTTTGACATCGCGCTTGAGACGAGCATCACGGACGGTTCGCTCGGCAGGATTAGCTTGAAATGGTTCGGTACGGATATCTCACCGCAGATTGGGAAGTGACCGCTCTTTCATTCCAGTCGCGGCGGTCCGCAAGGGGCGGCTGCCACTCTCGTTTTTTCTAAGGTTTGCCATCATGTTGTCGCCATTCACGCTCGTCCTAACCGGACAATCCCTCATCCATCATGATGTTCGGCAGGTCACGGACGAGAGTTTTGCAGCAATCAAGGAGAGGGTCCAACAGGCCGACATCGCGTTCACAAACTTCGAGACAACAGTTTTCGGCCGGCACGGCGGATGGCCGATGAAGGGTTCCTATTTCGGCTGCTCGAAGCCCGAGGTGTTGGATGCATTGAAAGACATTGGCTTCAACGCTTTGGCGCTCTCCAACAACCATGCCTTCGACCTCGGTCCACCCGGCATCTTGTCGACGCTCGAAGAGGTGGCGGCGAGAGGTTTCCTCCACGCGGGCATTGGTGTCGATGCAACGGATGCGCGCCGGCCAGGTTTGAAGGCGGTCGGCCCAAGGACGGTGGCACTTGTCGCGATGGACGCGGGACCCGGACCGGCGACGATGTACGCTGCGGATGCAACGGATCGGTGCCCATCACGGCCTGGCGTGAATGGGCTCGACGTCTCGAGGCTGTTCGAGGTCGACCATGCGGCCTTTGCAAGCCTGGCCGGTATTCAGAAAATCTTTCGAAGCAATCCCATGGAGCGGGCCAACTATGCCCAGCCGCACGATCCACCCACCCTTCGGTCCGAGGGTGAGATTGATTTTTACGGCACCGTTTTTCGCCGAGCCGCGGACAACAGGCGCCGGATCGTCGTAGACGAGGCGAACCTGCAAGACCACCTCTCGACGATCCGCCGGACTGCAACGGAAGGGGTATTCGTTATCGCCTATCTCCACCATCATCACTGGGAACCGAGCTGGCGGGAGGTCCCTGCCTGGGTTCAAGCGCTTGCCCGCGCCTGCGTCGATGCGGGTGCGGGCGTGTTCGTCAGCCATGGCGCTCCGGTCCTGCAGCCGATAGAAATCTATCGTGGCGCGCCTATCTTCTTCGGGCTCGGCAATTTCCTGTTCCATTTGCATGAAGGTGAGGTCAACTGGAGTTCGCCGGAGGTCTGGAAAAGCGTCGTAGCAACCTGCCGCTTCGATGCCTACGCCAAATTGCAGTCGATCGACCTTCTGCCAATTGTCATCGGCGGAGAGCGGATGCTGGATGCCAACAACTATCATGACCGCATTTTTCCGGTTGGAGCATTAGGCGAGTTGGGCACTGAGATCCTGAGGGACTTGGCGGTCCGCTCAAAATTGCACCAAGTATCCATCGACGTCGATAAGGGTTGCGGGATTGTCCGATATCAGCAGTGATTGAAGGAAAACGGGCTGACTGGCGACGGAGGAGGTCTGAGTGTCGCCGCGATTTCCCGGCGCGAGGGCATAGAAGATCCCGATGGCTGCAGCGCGAAGCGTTGGCAACTCCGTTAAACCGCCACCGGCGTCCGCAACAGCATCGAATAGGCAGTACACAAAGCGTTGACCCGCATCTTCGAGATACCGCCATGCCTTGAGATATGTTGCGAGGAATAATTAATGGACCTGCGTCATCTCCGATATGTGGTCGCGGCGGCCCGCAACGGGAGCTTTAGCGCAGCCGGCCATGAGTTAAATGTGCGGCAGCCGATTATCAGCAAGCGGATCCGGGAGTTGGAAGACGAGCTAGGCGTCTTTCTGTTCGACCGTTCGACCGCTGGTGCGCGTCTTACGCCCACTGGAGAGGAATTCGTAGTCGGCGCCAGGCGCATCGTTGACTCCTTCCAGAGACTTTCGGACCGGGCAAAGGCGAGCGGGGCGGGAAAGACCGGCCGCATGGTGGTCGGCTTCCACAAGTCGATGTCATCAGGCTGCTTCCGCGCTGCCTTGAAGGCCTTCCGCACGAAATACACCGGCGTCGAAGTGGAGTTGATGGAGGCGTCCTACGTCGAGCTAAGGGCCGGCGTCATGTCCGGAACAATTGATCTCGCCATCGTCCTTGGCGACAGGGGCAAGACCGAGTTCCTCGACTCGATGCCGCTCTGGTCCGCCCAGTTGGTTGTCGCCCTACCTGAAGATCATGTGCTTGCCGAGAAGTCCACGATCTACTGGTCGGAATTGAAGGGCGAGCGGTTCCTGATCAGCAATGATGATCCGGGCCCCGACATCCGCAATGTCATCCTTCGCCATCTTGCCGCGCCCTCTGATCACCCGGACATCATCATGCGGCAGTTGAGCCGGGAAAGCATGCTGGGTGAGGTCGCAAGCGGGCAGGGCATCAGCCTCCATTGCGAACGCATGCAGCTTGTTCCGGAGCATGGCGTTGTCTTCCGGCCCGTCCATGACGGTAATGGTGGCATCCGGCTCGGCTACATCGGCTGCTGGCGGCCTGACAATTCCAACCCCGTTCTTAAGAACTTCTTCGAGACCTTCCGATGCTTTGATTGATTCTCGCGACGCTGTCGTCACCGGTGGTCGACGAGGCTGGCACAAGCACGACGACGCAAGTATTTTTGCGAGCGCCTACGCTCTGCTACGGGGCTCCAGATTATCTTGTTGCCGGACGCATATTTCTGCCTTTCTTGATTGTCCCCATTGCGATCCGCCGCTTGGCCCGATCGCCGAAAGCGGGGACCATATGGCGGGACAGCACCACCATAACCAGGAAGCGATCTCGCGCGGCGCGCGCATGTTGCGCACTGCGCTCGGGCCTGCCATCGCACGCCATCTCGAGGATCCCGCCGTCGTCGAGGTGATGCTCAACCCGGACGGTCGGCTCTGGATCGACCGGCTGAGGGAAGGGCTGGCGGATACCGGCGAGACTTTGCTTGCTGCGGACGGCGAGCGCATCGTCCGGCTCGTCGCCCACCACGTCGGCGCCGAGGTTCATCCTGGAAGCCCGCGCGTCTCGGCCGAGCTTCCGGAAACCGGCGAACGCTTCGAAGGGCTGCTCCCGCCCGTGGTCGCTGCCGCCACCTTCGCCATCCGCAAACCCGCGGTCGCCGTCTTCACGCTCATCGACTATGTCGCGGCCGGCATCATGACCGCGGCGCAGGCCGAGGTGCTGCGGCTTGCCGTGGAGCGGCGGAAGAACATTCTCGTCGCCGGCGGCACCTCGACCGGCAAGACGACGCTCACCAATGCGCTGCTGGCCGAAGTCGCCAAGAGCGCGGATCGCGTGGTGTTGATCGAGGATACGCGCGAACTGCAATGCGCCTCGCCCAATCTCGTCGCGCTGCGGACCAAGGACGGCGTTGCCTCGCTTTCCGATCTCGTCAAATCGTCGCTGCGCCTCAGGCCCGACCGCATCCCGATCGGCGAGGTGCGTGGCGCCGAAGCGCTCGATCTCCTTAAAGCCTGGGGAACCGGCCATCCGGGCGGCATCGGCACCATCCACGCCAATACGGCCATCGGCGCGCTTCGGCGCCTGGAGCAGCTGGTTCAGGAAGCAGTGGTGACGGTGCCACAGGCGCTGATCGCCGACACGATCGACCTCATCGCCGTGCTTTCCGGCCGGGGTGCTGCGCGCCGGCTTGCCGAAATCGCCCTCGTCGACGGGCTGGACCCGGCAACCGGCGACTACCGCACCCTCAACGCCCATCTCCCAACCGACCGCCAACCCCTCCCGAAAGGAGAAGAGGAATGATCTTGTCCGCCACCTCCCTGTTCCACCTGTCCCGCCGCCGCTTCCTGCAGGCGACGGCGCTCGCGTCCATCATCATCGTGACAGCACTGCCAGCATACGCCTCCGGTTCGTCCATGCCGTGGGAGGAGCCGCTGGAAAAGATCCTCGAAAGCATCGAGGGACCGGTCGCCAAGATTGTTGCCGTTATCATCATCATCGCCACGGGCCTCGCGCTTGCCTTCGGTGACACATCCGGCGGTTTCCGGCGGCTGATCCAGATCGTCTTCGGCCTGTCGATCGCCTTTGCCGCCTCGAGCTTCTTCCTGTCCTTCTTCTCCTTCGGCGGCGGAGCGCTGGTCTGATGGCGGCGTTCGGCTCTGACCACGAGGAGATCCGTGGCTACTACGCGCCGGTCCGCCGGGCGCTCACCGAACAGATCCTGCTCGGCGGCGCGCCGCGGAGCGTGGCGATCGTCAACGGCACGCTTGCCGGCGCTGTCGGCTTGGGCCTTCGCCTCTGGCTCGCGGGCCTGGCGATCTGGGCGATCGGCCACTTCGCGGCGGTCTGGGCGGCTAGGCGCGACGCGCAGTTCGTCGACGTCGGCCGCCGGCACCTGCGCTATCCGGCGCATCTGGGCGTGTGAGGTTTGGCCATGTTGAACCTTGCCGAATACCGCAAGAAGAATGCCGGCCTCGCCGATTTCCTGCCATGGGCGGCGCTGATTGCGCCCGGCGTCGTCCTCAACAAGGATGGCTCGTTCCTGCGGACGGCGCGGTTTCGCGGGCCCGACCTCGACAGCGCCACGCCGGCCGAACTGGTAGCGACGACCGCACGGCTCAACAATGCGCTCCGCCGTCTCGGTTCCGGTTGGGCCACCTTCGTCGAAGCGCAGCGCAATCCCGCCAACGATTATCCCGAGAGCCTGTTTGCCGATGCTGCCTCCGCTCTGGTGGATGTCGAGCGGCGTGAACAGTTCGAGGAAAGCGGCTTGCTTTTCGAGAGCAGCTATTTCCTCACTTTCGTCTGGCTGCCGCCGGCCGAAGAGGCATCGCGCATGGAGAGCTGGCTCTATGAGGGCCGCGAACAGTCCGGTGTCAATCCGTGGGAGCTCTTGAAGGGCTTCGTCGACCGCACAGACCGGGTGCTGCACCTCATCGAAGGCTTCGTGCCGGAAGCCGCGTGGCTCGATGACGCGGCGACGATCACCTATCTGCATTCGACCGTCTCGGTCACACGCCAGCGCGTGCGCGTTCCGGAGACGCCGATGCATCTCGACGCGTTGCTCGCCGACCAGCCGCTCGCCGGCGGGCTCGAACCGCGGCTCGGCGATTTCCATCTGCGCACTCTGACGGTCATCGGCTTTCCGACCGTCACCTTTCCCGGCATTCTCGACGATCTCAACCGGCTGGCCTTCTCTTACCGCTGGTCGACCCGCGCGATCATGCTCGACAAGACCGACGCGACGCGGCTGGTGACGAAGATCCGGCGGCAGTGGTTCGCCAAGCGCAAGTCGATCGCGGCGATCCTCAAGGAAGTGCTGACCAACGAGCAGTCGGTGCTCGTCGATTCCGACGCCGCCAACAAGGCAACCGAGGCCGATGCCGCTCTCCAGGATCTCGGGTCCCACCAGATCAGCGAAGCCTATGTCACCGCCACCGTCACGGTCTGGGATGCCGATCCGCGCATCGCTGAGGAAAAGCTGCGGCTCGTCGAAAAGGTCATCCAGTCCCACGACTTCACCTGCATCGCGGAAACCGTCAACGCGATCGAGGCCTGGCTCGGCAGCCTTCCCGGTCACGTCTACGCCAATGTCCGGCAGCCGCCGATCTCGACGCTCAACCTCGCCCACATGATCCCGCTCTCGGCGGTCTGGGCCGGGCCGGAGCGTGACGAGCATCTCGATGCGCCGCCGCTCTTCTATGCGAGGACCGAAGGCGCGACGCCCTTCCGCTTCTCGCTGCATGTCGGCGACGTCGGCCACACGATGGTGGTTGGTCCAACGGGCGCCGGCAAGTCGGTGCTGCTGGCGTTGATGGCGCTGCAGTTCCGTCGCTACGAGCACAGCCAGGTCTTTGCCTTCGACTTCGGCGGGTCGATCCGTGCGGCCACACTCGCCATGGGCGGAGACTGGCAGGATTTGGGCGGTGCAATCTCGGATGCAACGTCCTTCCTCAACATGGTGGCGCTGCAGCCGCTCGCCGGCATTCATGACACGCCGGAACGCGCCTGGGCGGCAGACTGGCTGGTGGACATCCTGATCCGCGAAGGTGTGCCGATCACGCCTGATGTCAAGGAGCATCTCTGGACCGCTCTGACCTCGCTTGCCTCCGCGCCAGTCGCGGAGCGCACCATCACCGGTCTGACCGTGCTGTTGCAGTCGACGGCGCTGAAGCAGGCGCTCCGACCCTATTGCATAGGCGGTGCCTATGGCCGTCTGCTCGATGCCGAGATGGAATGGCTCGGCAATGCCTCCGTCCAGGCCTTCGAGACCGAAGGGTTGATTGGCACCGGGGCGGCGCCTGCCGTGCTCGCCTATCTCTTCCATCGCATCGAGGCGCGCTTCGACGGCCGTCCGTCGCTGCTGATCATCGACGAGGGCTGGCGGGCGCTCGATGACGGCGGCTTTGCCCAGAAGATCAAGGAATGGCTGAAGACGCTGCGCAAGAAGAATGTCAGCGTCGTCTTCTCCTCCCAGTCGCTCGCCGACATCGAGGCCTCACCGATCGCGCCGGTGCTGGTCGAAAGCTGCCCGACGCGGATCTTCCTCGCCAATGAGCGCGCCGTCGAGCCGCAGATCACAAACGTCTATCGGCAGTTCGGCCTCAACGACCGGCAGATCGAGATCGTCGCCCGCGCGACGCCGAAGCGCGACTATTACTGCCAGTCCCGGCGCGGCAACCGGCTGTTCGAGCTGGGCCTGGGCGATGTGGCGCTTGCGCTGTGCGCTGCCTCCGACAAGGCCGCCCACGCCGCGATGAATGACCTGGTCGAGGAGGGCGAGCGGCCGCGCTTTCTGGAGGCTTGGCTCCCCGCCCGGGGTCTCCGTTGGGCTGCCGGTCTCATTCCGGTTCTCACCAACATTGCTGAGCCGACGCCCGCTGTGGCCAGCAATCCTGCCGTCCATCCCACAACACTTAAAGAGGAGATCATGCCATGATCCGTTTCGTTTCCCGCTCTCGCCATTCCGGCCGCGCGCTTGCCTTGGCCCTTGGCGCCACCACGGTTCTGCCCCTTGCTGTAACGCTCGCGCCGCAACCGGCCCATGCGTTGATCGTCTTCGACCCGAAGAACTATACGGAAAACCTGCTGTCTGCCGCCCGGGCGCTGGAGCAGATCAACAACCAGATCACCTCGCTTCAGAACGAAGCGCAGATGCTGATCAACCAGGCGCGCAATCTGACCAGCCTGCCGACGTCGATGCTCTCTGAGATCGAGGGCAACTTCTCCGAGATGAAGAGCCTACTCGATCAGGCCGAGCAGCTTGCCTACAACGTCCAGAACATCGACCAGCAGTTCAGCAGCACCTACGAGACCTTTGCCGCCGGCAAGACCAACGAGCAGCTTATCACAGCGGCGCGAGAACGGTGGCAGCAATCGGTCTCGGCCTTCGAGGATTCGCTGAAGACGGGCGCCGTTGCGGTCAGCGGCATCGCCAGCACCCAGGCCCAGACCTCGACGCTCGTCACCGCCAGCCAGTCCGCCGTCGGCGTGCTGCAGGCCGCCCAGGCCGGCAACCAGCTGCTCGCGGTGCAGGCGAAGCAGATGTCCGATCTGACTGCCATACTCGCCGCGCAGGGAAGGGCGGAAGCGCTCGAAAAGGCGCGCCAGGCAGCCGCCCAGGAGCAGGCGCGCGAGCAGTTCAGCCGCTTCATGACCGGCACCGCCTACAGCCCGTCCAGCGTCCAGATGTTCCACCAGTAGGAGCACCGAGACGATGGACCTCAAGATCGCCGCCCGGATGACCGCTGTCATTGCCATTGGAGCAGGACTGACCGCGACGCTCATGGCAATGAGCCAGCAAAACGGCCCGGAAGAGACCCCCGTCTTCCGGCCGTTCGATCCGGGCGGCGAGCCTGAGACCAATCGGGCACGACAGGAGCTGTTGCGTTGCCGTGACCTCGGCGCCGAGGCGCTGAAGGACAGGGGCTGCCTGAAGGCCTGGATGGAAAGCCGGCGGCGCTTCTTCAAGCCTTCTGACACCGACAAGCCGACCGCCCCGGCATCCGGAGCCGGCGCCGATGTGACGGTGAAGCCATGAACACCGGCATCATCGATCGCTTCCTGGAGACCTTCACCTCCTATATCGACTCCGGCTTCGGCCTGCTCGGCAGCGAGGTCGCGTTTTTATCCTCGACGCTGATCGCGATCGATATCGTGCTGGCCGGTCTCTTCTGGGCCTGGGGTGCCGACGAGGACGTCATCCAGCGGCTCATCAGGAAGACACTCTATATCGGCTTCTTCGCCTACATCGTCGGCAACTTCAACAGCCTTGCCCGGATCGTCTTCGAGAGCTTCTCCGGGCTCGGCCTGAAAGCCGCCGGATCCTCGCTTTCCAGCACCGAGCTCCTGCAGCCCGGCCGCGTCGCCCAGGTCGGCATCGATGCCGGCAATCCGATCCTTGAGGCCGCTGGCGACCTCATGGGCTATGTCAGCTTCTTCGAGAACTTCGTGCAGATCTTCGTGCTGATGACCGCCTGGGTCATCGTACTCGTCGCCTTCTTCATCCTGGCGATCCAGATTTTCGTCACGCTGATCGAGTTCAAGCTGACGACGCTTGCCGGCTTCGTGCTGATCCCCTTCGCCTTCTTCAACAAGACCGCCTTCCTCGCCGAAAAGGTGCTCGGCAACATCGTCGCGTCCGGCGTCAAGATCCTGGTGCTCGCCGTCATCGTCGGCATCGGCTCCCGCCTCTTCAGCGAATTCACCGCCGGCTTTTCCGATCAGCCGACCATCTCCGAGGCGCTGTCGCTGGTGCTCGGCGCGCTGGCGCTCATGGGCCTGTCGATCTTCGGGCCGGGCATTGCCACCGGCCTGGTGTCCGGCGCGCCGCAGCTTGGCGCTGGAGCAGCGGTCGGCACCGGTCTCGCCGCGGCCGGGCTCGGTTCTGCCGGCTATGTCGGCGCGCGTGTCGGCATGGGTGCTGCGGCCGGGGCGGTTGGTGGTGCCGTGCGGGGAGGGACGGCCGTCGCCGGCGGCGCCAGCACCGCCTATGGCCTCGCCAGCGCCTCGTCCGAGGCGGGCAGCGCCGGTCGCACCGCGGCAGGTTTGATCGGCGTGGCCAAGGCGGGCGCCGGTTTCGTCACGGGCAAGGCGAAGGAGGCAGCCGGCCGTTCGAGCGAAACGTTGCGCTCCAGCTATGGGGCAGGGCAATCCGCAGCCTGGAAAGCCACGGGTGGACAGAACGAGGTCGGCGCCGGCGCCTCCGGCATTGCTGCCGAGACAGCGGGCGTGACCACGCAAACCTCTTCGCCGCCGCCATGGGCCGAGCGCATGCAGCGCCGGCAATCCTTCCATCACGGCGTCAGCACCGCCGCCCATTCCGTCCGCTCCGGCGACCACGGCGGCAGCTCCATGTCCGTTTCCCTCAATCAGGATGACCGAAGATGAACCCCTTCAAACGCGCCTCCGTGCGCTATGCCCGAACGCCCGAGCCCGAAACCCCTTACCAGAAGGCAGCCCAGGCCTGGGACGAGCGGATCGGCTCGGCCCGTGTCCAGGCGAGAAACTGGCGGCTGATGGCCCTCGGCTCGTTGGCGCTGGCAGGCGGATTTGCCGCGGCCCTCATCTGGCAATCGACGCAGGGGACGGTGGTGCCCTGGGTGGTGCAGATCGACAAGCTCGGCGAAGCTCAAGCGGTGGCACCGGCGACCGCCGACTACAAGCCGACCGATCCCCAGATCGCCTGGCATCTCGCCCGCTTCATCGAAAACGTCCGTTCGATCCCGGTCGATGCTGTGATCGTCCGCCAGAACTGGCTCAGCGCCTACGAGTTTACGACAGACCGCGGCGCCGTGGCGCTCAACGACTATGCCCGCGCCAATGATCCGTTCGCCAAGGTCGGCAAGGCGCAGGTCGCCGTCGATGTCTCCTCCGTCATCCGCGCCTCGCCCGAGAGCTTCCGCGTCGCCTGGACCGAGCGCCGCTACGAGAACGGGCAACTGTCATCGACGGAACGCTGGACCGCCATCCTCACCGTCGTGATCGAACAACCACACACGGCCGACAGGCTGCGTGCCAATCCGCTCGGTGTCTACGTCAACGCCATCAACTGGTCGAAGGAGCTTTCGCAATGAAGGGGGCAACAGAAACAAGCATGAACAGGATCCGGTCGAAAAGAGCCATTGTGCTCGCGATGGCATTGCTCGCAGCCACCGCGCTTGGCGGCTGCGCGAAAAAGTACATCCCGCCCGAGATCGACTATGACGATGCCGCTCCGGCGGTGAAGCTTGCCGATCCGGTCGGGCCGGTGAAGGTGGTCGAACTGGCGAAGCCGCTTCCGCTGCCCGGTCAGCTGAAACCGATCGACGACGGCAAGAAGAAGCAAGAACCCTCCGATCCGAAGATGCGGATCGTCGCCGCCAACGAGGCGGCGCGCATGCAGCCAGTCCGTGATGGCTTCATCAATGCCGTGCAGGTCTATCCCTACGCCCTCGGCGCGCTCTATCAGGTCTATGCCGCACCCGGCCAGGTGACCGACATCGCGCTGCAGCCGGGCGAAGAGCTGGTCGGCGCCGGCCCCGTTGCCGCCGGCGACACGGTGCGTTGGATCATCGGCGATACCGAAAGTGGCACCGGCGCGGCCAAGCAGGTGCATATCCTGGTCAAGCCGACGCGATCCGAGCTGCAGACCAATCTCGTCATCAACACCAACCTTCGTACCTATCATCTGGAACTGCGCTCGACGGAAAAGACCTACATGGCTTCAGTCTCCTGGCAATATCCGGCCGACCAACTGATCGCGCTTCGGCGTCAGAACAGCCGCGCTGCGGAAACGCAGGCCGTGGCGAGCGGTGTCGACATCTCGAAGCTCAATTTCCGCTACCGGATCGAAGGCGACGCTGCGCCCTGGCGGCCACTGCGCGCCTTCGACGACGGCTCAAAAGTCTATATCGAGTTCCCCTCCGGCATCGCCCAGGGCGAAATGCCGCCGCTCTTCGTCATCGGCGCCTCGGGCAATTCCGAGCTCGTGAATTATCGCGCCCGGCAGAACTACTATGTCGTCGATCGTCTGTTCGCGGCGGCCGAACTGCGGCTCGGCGACAGGGACAGCCAGCGCCGTGTGCGGATCGTCCGAACCGATGGCCGCCGGATTGCCAACCGCACGGCGCTGTTTTCCGCGGAGAAAAGCCGATGACCGGTGCTTCCGACCTCAAGGCGGAGTTCCGGCTCAGGCCGGAGCCGCCGCGTGTCACCCGCCTGTCGCGTAAAGTTCTGATCGGTCTTGGCGCCGTTTCGAGCCTTGCCATCGCCGCGGCCCTGTTCTTTTCCCTCGACACCGCCCGGCGCGACAGAGAGACGCCGGACGAACTCTACAACACTGAAAACCGTACGCCGGCGGATGGCCTAGCCAACCTCCCGAAAGACTACACCGGCATCCCGAAACTCGGCCCCGCACTTCCCGGCGATCTCGGCAAGCCGATCCTGAAGGCTCAGGAGGAGGGCAAGCCGGTTGTCGTGCCATCGATCCAGACGCCACGCGCCGATCCGGAGGAACAGCGCCGGCTGGCCGAGATCGAGGCGGCACGCGTCGCCAAGCTGTTTACCGACAGCCGCGGCGAGCGCACGGACGACAATCCGGCGCTCGATACGCGAAAGAGCACGACCGACCCAAATGCCTTGCTGACGCAACCGGATGCGGTCCCGCCACTCGACGCCGGGGCGGCGCAGAACATGCAGGACCGCAAGCTCGCCTTCGTTAATGCCGAAGCCGACCGGCAAACCGTCAGTCCTGACCGGGTCGAAGAGAAAGCCTCGCCCTATGTCTTGCAGGCGGGGTCCGTGATCGCCGCGGCACTCATTACCGGCATCAAGTCCGATCTTCCTGGCTCGATCACCGCCCAGGTGACGGAAAACGTCTATGACAGCCCAACCGGCTCCCATCTCCTTATTCCGCAAGGCTCGCGCCTGATCGGCCAGTATGACAGCCAGGTCGCCTTCGGGCAGTCGGGTGTGCTCCTCGTCTGGAACCGCGTCGTCATGCCGGATGGCACATCCATCGTGCTCGAGCGTCTGCAAGGCACCGATCCGCAGGGCTTCTCAGGCCTCGAAGACGAGGTCGACTATCACTGGGGCCAGCTGTTCAAGGCCGCGGCACTTTCGACGCTGCTCGGTGTCGGCACGCAGATCGGCAGCGACGACGAGGAAAGCGAGATCGCGCAGGCGATCCGGGAAAGCGCGCAAGGCACGGCGTCGAATGTCGGCCAGCAGATCGTCAGCCGGCAGCTCAATATCCAGCCGACGCTGACCATTCGCCCAGGCTTCCCGGTCCGCGTTATCGTCAACAGGGATCTCGTGATGCAGACCTACGGTCCGAAGAGGGAGCCGACATGACCAAGCTCAAGCTCTCCGCGCTTCCGGATGATAAGCCTGTAAAGGTCACCGTGGAATTGCCGGCGGCGGTGTTTCGGGATTTGCAGGCCTACGCGGCGATTCTGGCGAAGGCGAATGGCGAGGCGTCACCACCTGATCCGGCCAGACTGATCGTGCCGATGATCGACCGGTTCATGTCCAGTGATAGGGACTTCAAAAAGGCGAAGCGAAGTTACCCACTGCAGCCGAATAACGCAGATCCCGCCACGTAATGTCAACTTTCGGCTTGAGCTGCCGTAGTGCCTGGACTTCAAACAGCCACAAATGAGATCGACTTGGTCTTGGCCGCTCATTCATCAGCGAACGAAGCCGTTAGATTTGGTTCACCCGCTGGCTTCAGTGAAATTTGTAGGTCGGCCAGTTCTGCGACCACATCATATTCGAAGCCTGAAAACAGGTTGATCAACTCATCTTGGCGGGGTTGACCGAATGCCAATCGATAGGTCGCCAGAGACTTCTTCAAATTCTCGTAGCGCTCGACCTCTCTACTAAACGGGGGGATGAGCACAACGCGCTCAATTTTTTCGTCGCCGGGGTATACCCAGAACGGCACGATATCGCCGGCGCGACCCTGCGCGATCTCTCGCTGCCGGGCGGCCTCGAACATGTTCTCCCAAGGGGCGACACGACCATCCTCGCTCAGTGCGAACTCGCCGAACTTGAAAGCAATGTTGCGACGGACAGCATGGTTCTTAAAACGATGGACTCTGCCTTCGCGCTGTTCAATGTCGACGGGATTACGCGGCAGGTTCCAGTGAATGATCCGCGCACAATAAGGATGGAAATCCAGGCCTTCTTGACCAATCGAAGTTGTCGCCAGTACGAACGGGCGGAAAGGGGATTTGAAGGCGGCTTGGACGAGCGTCGTGCGGCGGACACCTTTTTCATCCTCCGCTTTTGTCGCAAATCGCATCGCAAAACGCGCTCGCACCTCGAATGTCTTGTCGTGCAAGCGTGAGCGCCCGGCAGTCCAGTGATCCAGCGTTATCTGAGCCGGCCGCAATGCAACAACTTCGACGACCTTGGTAGCAACCAGTCCCGCGCGTCTATCCGCTTGCAGTTCGACGCCGCGCTCAGCGTCGAGGACCAGTTGGAGATATTCATCCAAGACTGCGGACAAATCGTGCGCGGCGGCATGCGCAATGATCTGGCGCCAATAGTTCAGGGGCGATGTCTCTCCCAACAACGCCCGGCTTTCCGGCTGGTTATACAAAGTCCGGAAGCCGAGAGCGATCGCGACTGCCGCTCCGACGAGAGCAGGATCGTCTAATGGTAGCTCCGGACATAGGCGACCAAGTGCTCGAAGGGCACAAGTTGCTGGTGATCCAAGGGCAAAGTCTGCGAGTTTGTCGTAGACATCTCGGGCATCTTGATCGTCGGAATGCTCTTCGGCTTCGAGCGCGTTCGTGAGCACATCAATGGCGCGCGCCATTGCCCCATGTTCCTCGTGGCCTTCGTGCTCGATGGCGCCCACCCTGCTCCAGTCCACGCGTCTACCCAGCTCATCCTCCAGGTTGAGCGGGAGGAGTCGATCGGATCTTCCGGACAGACGCAATAGTTGTTCTTTGTCGATGTGCTCGGTGAGCACTTCAACCGCCTGGCGGCGCAGCTCCTCATAGCTTGCCGCACGTCCAAACCGACGCTCCATTGCCAAGGGGTCTATCCACGCCGCCAGTGTGGGGGA
This sequence comes from Rhizobium sophoriradicis, assembly GCF_003939025.1. Lineage (GTDB taxonomy): Bacteria > Pseudomonadota > Alphaproteobacteria > Rhizobiales > Rhizobiaceae > Rhizobium > Rhizobium sophoriradicis. The sequence continues at coordinate 72,560 of NZ_RQIH01000021.1, read as the reverse complement.
GGGGCAGAGCATTGGCATCATCTCCTCGATGCCAATTGGGCGGCTGGTGCGGCTAACCAGATCGCTCGTCATGCCCATGCGACGGCTTGCTTCATGCGAGAGAAGTGCAGCGATCGCGTCCGGCACCATCGACCAGTCTGAAAATATGAGCGACTTCGTGGCCGGGACCTGCTCTCCGTATGTTGGTCGAGAAGGCGGAAGCCACAACGCGCGATCAAGTCCGTGCTGGAAGGCTGTGTCGGCCACCGCGCGCATTCTCGCGTTCCTCAGCGGAATCTCAGCATAGCCCTCGACCTGCTCCTTGCTGATCAGGAACGGAGCAGCAGCCTTGATTGCGCTGCGCAGTTCGCTGGAGGGCTGCAGTTTCAGCGTCTGTAGTTTCTGGCGAAGCTTGTATTCACGCATGAAATTGAGCAGGTATGGCGACGACTTCCAATACTCGACGATACCCGGCGCGCCGACAATGGCCGCCACCTGGGCAATAGCCTTCGCCTCCTTAAGATCCTCCGTCTCGATCATCAGCTCTGGCTTGCTCTCCCTAACCAGAGCATTGCGGTCGTCGGTGGAATCCACGCGCTCGGTCCGAGCGATGACCTCACCCAGAATTTGCTGTACACGGTCACGCTGTGCTCGGACGTGAACTCTTGTTTCTGGCATTGCCTGCAACGCACGGCGGAAGCCTTTAAGCTCGTGTTCGAGTTCCTTAATCCGCACGTCACCATCTTCTTCCCCGAACAAGAAGCGCATGGTGCGCAAGAAGTCACTGTAGTGATCGCCCTCTTCCGGATCGTCGCTATTCAATGTCAGCATGCGGTATGGTGTCGCTGATAGTAGCAACAGGCGGGCTTTCGAGCCGTCGGCGCCGGAGTAGGAAAAGAGAGCACGGGCAAGCTCCGCCGCGGCTGCCTTTTCCGGCGCCGACCGCTCATCGTGCTCGTGCAGCAGGTCGGCAAACCGCTGAAATTCGTCGAGGATGATCAAGTCCGGACTTAGCGCATCAACGCAAATCCGGGCCAGGATACGGCGCAACTCACCAATCATGGCAGCCGGCCGCTGATCGGGTGGGAAGTTTGGATTTCTTTTGCTCCTCGCCAACTCCGCGGCGGCACGAATTCGCTCTATGAATTCATCTCCGACGGCGGCGTTAAAATTCTTGGCGATTTCTTCAGAGATTTCCTGGCCGCGCATCCAGTCGGTCCAGCCGGGCCAGTTTTCCGCATCGACACCTCCACGGAAGACTCGCTGTATGCCCCTATGCCGAATACCGAGTCTCTTCCTCAGCATCTCGTAAATGAGGGCCCGTTCCCTTGCGGTACCCAACGATGACTTGAGATCGAGTGCCGTTCCCGGGGTGAGGCTGATGAGATTTACTGGTCGGGAGGCAATCCCGCCATCCTGCTCGATTTCGAGCGGAAGCAGGGTGAGACGGGTATTCAACGGTTTTGTCGCCGAGCCGATGACGTTGAGCGACTTGATGTTCTGCTCGGCGATCGCCTGATTTGAGCAAATGTAAACGACGTCGATACGATCGACCTTGCCCGTCAGCTCTTCAATCGCTTTCGCAATGACACCTCGTGCCACCATGGTCTTACCAAGACCGACCTCATCGGCGACGAGAAACTGCCTCGTGGTGCGCGGGTCAGTGAAAAGACGCCGAAACACATAGTTGACCGTGGCTCGCTGAAAAGGCTTGAGCAGCTTCAGATGCTCGTCTGCTTGGTAGGTCATTTTCGGGTGTCCATGGTCGTCACGAGCGGCGCAAAGCTCGCCCACAACTTGAGGAAGTCTTCGGGGACGATGCTCTTGCCCGTGTCTGGGTCTTCCAGGTGGTCGATGAGCCGTTCGATCTCGGCAAGCTCGTCGCTAGCGAGCGCAAGAGCCCGCACCATTGGCTCCAGCAGCGCGTTTCCACCTTGACCAAATCGTCGAAGCCACTGGCCTTCGCCCGCCTTGTCGCTCTCCAGGAAACTGCCTTCACCCAAACTTCCGAGAAGCATGCTCAGATAGCGGAAGAAATTCTCGACATTGGCAATGTGCGCCCGCAGTACTGCAGCGTCACGGCCTTCGGGCAGGCCAACGAGCCGGGCGCCCAAAGTAAAGGCAATCTCGACGCCCGTTTCCTCGTCCCGGATCCGCATTCCCAACCAACGTGTGACATCGCTCAATGGAACAGTGCTCACAGCCATCCTCGGGGTCCTACCGGAAAGCAGGGGTGCTGCGTCGTAGCCCTGTTCATTCGCAACCGTGATCGGCCGAATAAAACATTTCACGCCCGATGGAATTTCGATCTGAACCGTTTTGCCGGCAATGGCCAGTTCGAGGCCAAAGCCTTCACCAGATGGTGTGCAGTGGAGATCGAGCGGTAGTGCTGCGATCTTGGTGCGCAATTTTTCCAGGACCTTTTCAGCAACCGCAGCAGCATCCTGCTCGATTGGCGCTGACGGCACATAGGGCGTCAGAAGGCGCTGAAACCCATCCGAATACAGTGTCTCTGCAATAGAACCCATGCGGCTTTTAGGACCATCGAGGGTCGCCATAACTTCTACGTTTTGCGTGCGCCCGCCGCGTGCGGGCACCAGTGCGGCGGTTGTTGCGTTGGCAGAGCCAAGGTGGATGTGCAGACGCGAGCCACGTTCGACGACGTACGCCTTGGCATGCAGGCCTTCGAGATCGGCGGCACCTGGGTGGTCACGGTCTTCTTCCTCATATCGCGTCGCTCGGTCATCGAGGGTCTGTATCTCAAAAAGACTGCGAACGTCAGGCTTGATGCAGTCCAGTTCGTCAGCGCGAGCGACAAGCTGACAGGCCGAGGGTTGGTCGTAACCTTGGGAGAGTCGCGCAAGCGCCTCACTGCTGACGAAAGGCGACAGGATGGCAAGGCGGTCACCCTTTTGCGGGGACCATGCACCTGAACTCAGACCATTGACTGCGAAGCCAACCTTGGTCGCCCCTGCAGGGAGATCCTCCCAGGTGCAGCGCTCGAGGTCGCGCAATAGCGATGGAAGAAATTTTGGCGCCGCCGGACGAGTGGCCGAATTTGCCAAACCGGGAAGGGCGCGAAGAAGCTGCACAATCGGCTCATTGGTATCATTGATATGTTCTTGAACCCTGCCGTCGAGACAGAGAGCCAAATCCCAGCACCTATCATTGGTCAGGTTCCGGGAAAGAACAGCAAGCCGGATGCGCGTAGGCTGGCCCTCACGCTCGGGTTTGAAACGAATGCACCAAAGCTTGGGATGGAACGCACCGCCACCAGGAGCGGAAACTTCGATGATGGTCTTCTCGTACAGTGCCATCAGACGCGCCGCACTCGGCCGCGCCTCCTTGATGCGGCCTCTATCGCAATAGATGGCCATTCTGCCGGCCATTCGCTCAACGCTTTGCAGCAAAGCCAGTGGACTTCGCAACATCTCGTCGCGGTTCTCGGCATCTCGAAAAACGATAGTGATGGGAATGGTGAGGGCTGTTTCGAAGTCAAGCGAGTAGGTCGTCGCCACGGCGTTGTCGAACTGGTATTGATCGGGTGCCCGCATAAGCGCCGTGTAAAGCTGGCGATTTTCGGGGTCAAAAGCGGGTTCAGCCGGCATCGGCGAGTTCTCCAAGGTAGTTTCTGGAAATACCCCATCTGAAATCGAGACGCGCATCGCCGGAGGCACCCGACCATCTCTCCAGTGGCGCATCGTGCAGAAGCCGCGCCTTCAAGCGCTTGAGGCCATGTTCTCGATGTCTGAGAAGCTCGATCGCGGAGCTGTCCGTTTCCAGATTCCCTGTCCCGTCTCGCGCTATGGATGCCCACGCGCGGATAAAGTCTCGGGATGCTTTCGTTAGGCTGTGGCTTGTCGTTCCAATCAGGCTAAAGAGATCGTCAAGGTCCCAGCTGTTCAAGTCCAGCAATTCCAGCTTCGTCTTCCAGTCGTCAAGGCGCGAGCGGTAATGCTCCATCAGCGCTGGAGCATCTGCGTGCTTCTTTGCGTTTGGTCGTTCAGCAGCACGTAGCGCTAACAAGAGATTGTAGAGCAGGCTTGCGCCATACATCACGCCAGAGAACCGCTCTGCGTGTCGCAGTAGCGCGCGATTTGACTCTGAGATGGTGCTCTCGCTCACCTGCCATGGCCAATCCTGGTTAAACGGCTTTCCCGAGCGAGCCAGTTCATTCAGCAGGCTTGACTTTGCATTACTGGCGATGCGGTCTCGCAGAAAGTCCGCTTCCTTCAGCGTCAGAGCGAATGTGGCCTCCTCAAACAGATTTTCGGGCGGCTTCGGCAGGCTTGATGACCAGAGCTTCAGGTCGTGATCCTTGAGACTTTCGGGACCATAAGACAGGAAGGTTGCCTGCGAACCCATCATGGTGCGGATGCCAAGGGTATTGAGGCCCGCCCAGTACACGCTTGAGGCAAGCCGCTTGAGGTCTCGGCCCGCATCACGACCAATCACACCGATCGTCTCACCGCCGCGAAGCAGGGATTCGCTCAGACGAAATTCCAGATCGCGAGCAATGTTTGTGCGTTCTGCTTGCGTTGCCTTGCGTCTTTGCGCCTCGCAATAGGTCCAAGGAATGAACAGCATGTAACGCAGACGTGTCTGGATAGTGCTGGTCCCGGGAAAAAGAAGATCGGCAAGGCCATCGCGCACGGTTCCCAAACCGAGCTCGTCGCGAGCTTCTGGTTGTTTGAAAAGATCGATGAGCGTTTGAGCGCGTCGTCGTTCGTCCGGGTCGAAATCAATCCAAGCGAGATAGGACATGCAAATCCGTCTTAGGCAGTGAGTTAAACCGGCGGCTCGGTCCTGCGGCGGTGGTCGTCACCGCTACGAAACAAGCCGATGAGGTGTTCTGCAGGCTATGGAGGTCTCGTCGTCAGGATGGCGGCGAAGGCACTTTTGCGGGGTTGACAACGATTACCGTCGCGCTCGTCATCAGCACGATCAGGCCCAGCTCGGCGCCCGTCATTTCGAGATACGCGTGAATCTGGCCGCGGTAATGGTCCAATGTCTTTGGATCCGGGTTCACATCGCTCTTCCAATCGACCACTACAATTGGGCGGCCCTCGCGGTTGACTGTTAGAGCATCGGCGATGCCTGCCGTTGCGACTATTTCATCGTCCTCAGCCCGTAGAGCATAGACAGGAAACTCGGCGAGCAGGCTTGACCGCAGGGACGCGATTTCCGGCAGCGCAAGCGTCCGGCTGACGCAGCCTGCCAGTTCCTTCGGGGCGAGCCCGGCGGCCGGATCTGCGACAGGGATCTTGCCGAGCGCGCGGATCAGAGTCTCGGTGCGCGTGACAAGCGCGGTTTCGTCAGCGCTGGTTTCGCCGGTCAAAACCTCTTCCATCAGCTTGTGCAGGATGAGCCCGCGCTCGCGGCCACCCTGCACGGAGGCGAGAACCTCGATCTCTGTCGGTGGTTCATCGTCCGAACTGGCCCAGATGTCGGCTTCCTCCTCCAGCAACACAGTACCGGCCGCGTTCTCGTCGCGGCTTGGGGCAAGCCACGTCAAGCGCGTCTGCCGATCGGTGATCGCGCCTGCCTCGGTGGCGAAAGCCTCGCGCGTCTGGCCGTTGCTCACGCCGCCGTCAACTACCACGGCATCTGGCGGCAAGTGCGACGCGTCCAGCACGGCAAGCGATGCGATCGACAAGTCGACGAGACTGATCCACGCCGACTTCGAAGGACTCACGTCGATACGCGGAAGAACCAGTAACTCCCGGGCACGGGTCGCGGCGACATACCAGAGACGGACACGTTCGCGGTCGAGTTCGTCCTTTTCTGCCTGCCGCGCGGCGTCATAGCCTGACGGTTGGACCCCGAGAATTGGGCAGTAGAATGTATCGTTCTGCCGGTCGATTAACGCGCTGTCCGGCGCCATCACACCGGTCATAGTGTTGATTGGAATGACCACCGGCCATTCGAGACCCTTGGCAGCGTGCATGGTGAAGAGCGCCACGGCTTCTTCCTGAGCATCAGGCCGGCCCTCGACGGCGCGTGCCTCGTCGGTCCACGCTGCCGTCATCGCCTCGGAGAATGCCCGCAAGCCGCGGACCGCATAGTTCGTCGACAGACTGAGATAGAGATCGACATTGGCGAGTGCGCGCTCCGCCTGACCGCGGTGCCGTTCAAGGAGGATAGGACGCACCCGCAATACATCTATGGCCTGCGAGAGAAGCGCGTGTGGTGTTGTGCTGTTGCTGCGCCGATGAAGCGCCTGCAGCTTTTGAATAACATCGCGAGCTAGAAGATGACCGATAGCTGCCGGATCGACGCCAAGATCGAGACGGGGGATTCGTTCAGATTCGTCCTCCGAGCGCGGCAGCGTCCAGCTGATATCCAGCAGCTCTTCTTCGCTCAGCCCGACAAGTGGGCCGCGCAGTAGCGCACCCAGTGCCAGAGTGTCCCGGCGATCGGCCAGCACTCGGGTGATCGCAATCAGATCCTGAATCTCCTGCCGGCGGAAAAGGCCCTTGCCAGCCTGTGTCGCCACTGGAATGCCGCGCCGCTCCAATGCTTCTTCATAGCGCCACAGATCCGCGCCGGTCGGGGCAAGGAGAGCGATATCGCCAGGCTGACACAGCCGGTCCTCACCACTTTTTCGGTCGAGAATGTGATGACTGCCGATCAACCGGGCGCAGAGCTCGGCCACGGCGTCGGCTTCCGCGTCACGTTGCCGTTCGGCACTGGCCTTCCCGTCTGCGTCCGCGGCGGCAATGTCGAGGGCGGCGACGCAGAGGCTTTCGCCGCGATCATTGTGGAAAGGATCGAGCGCCGTGAAGCCGGGCTGGCCATCCGCTGACAGAATCGCCTCGAAGCGCTCGTTGACGAATGTCAGGATCGAGGCGCAAGAGCGGAAATTAGTCGAGATTGACACCAGGCTGTCCGCATCCTGTGTCGCGAAGGCCGCGCGCGCCTGAACATAGGCACCGACGTCCGCTCCGCGAAAGCGATAAATGGCCTGCTTCGGATCGCCGACAAGGAAGAGTGCGCCGGGTCGAATTCGGAAGCTGGTCCAATCCTGCTGGTCGTTCACGGGATCGCCGCACAAGCGCCAGAAGATTTCCGCTTGGAGGGGATCGGTATCCTGAAACTCGTCGACGAGGACGCGGGCGTAGCGCTGTCCAAGCGCCTGCCGTACCGCCTCGTGGTCGCGCAGCAGATCACGTGCAGCATATATGAGGTCGTCGAAATCGAGCTGGGCGCTGGCGCGCTTGTGCTCTCGATAGCGCACCAAGATTGGCCGTGCCTCATCGATCAGCGCCGCGAGCACCTGGCTGGACGCGGCCTGGAGAAGGGCGGTCCATGCTGCGCAGCAGGCATCATAGGAGCCCTCCGCAGCATCATTCAGCCGCTCGCCGTCGGCCTTGGAAAGTCCCGCCTGCTTTGCGGCCGCGGCCCATTTGCCCTTCTTGCGATAGGATAAAAAGCCGCCAGCCTTGGTGCACAAATCAGGATGGGGGCGTGAGACCAATAATCCGACGAGACCTGCAGGCGTTGATGCGTGCGCTGCAGTTGGCAGGCGCGTAGCCATTTCGGAAAAGCGAGCCGCGTAGACCTCGGTCTCCGGCTCAATGACGCCGGCGGCTCGCATGAAGGCAGAGAGGCTATCGGCTGCCTGGCGAAATGCCTGCAAATGCTCGGGCAGCGGTGTTACCGCTGGCGCGACGAGGCTCCTGCGCCGTCGTAGCGCTTCGGCGATCTTGTGCATGAGCGCAACCGTCTCGCCAGGACTGTGCAACACCATCTCGGCGAGGATCCCACCCTGATCGCCCGACAAGCGTTCTCGGAGCCAGTCATCGACAGTTTCTAGAAAGTTGAGGTCCGCCTGGTTGCGGTCCATGACGCTGGCGCCGGGATCGATATCCGCGTCGGCAGGGTAGGGCTTGATCAGACGCTGACAGAAGCCGTGGATGGTCGAGCAGGTGATCTCGTCGATGGCCGCGCTCGCGATGATGAGATTATCGCGTTGCGCTTGCGACAGACCGTTCGGCAGCCCGACGCGGAGTTCGGGCGCGATGCGACCTGCGGCGAGATCGGTGACGAAGTCGCGTACGCGGGAAAGAAGTTCACTCGCGGCGAGTTCCGTGAACGTGACTGCCGCAATAGCACGCGGTGCAACACCCTGCGCCAGCATGACGGCAATGCGCCCCGCCATGACGGCAGTCTTGCCCGAACCGGCGCCGGCCTCAACCAGGATCGAACGGTCGTGTCCGCTGATGGCATCGCGCCGGGCGCCATCATCCTTGAGAATCCTTGGCATGGTATTCATTATTCCGCCTCCCAGACCTGAGCGACTTCGCCAAGCCGCTCTGTCGCGGCGGATTGCTTGCGTTTGCAGTACGTGGCGCTAGCATTCGCCGGCAAGGCGAAAGCGAGATCGTCATAATCGCTGCCGGTATCAGGACCTGGCAGAGCGGCGCCACTCGCGAACGCACTTCGCGCCGCCCGCAGATGCTGGATGATTTCCGCTAGCGTCGCTTCTGGATCATCGAGCTGAAGGTCGATCGCTTCGCGCGGATAAAGCAGTGATGCGCTGATCGCGACATGGTCGCCCAAGAGCGCCTTCACGGCGAAAGCGTAGAGGCAGCGCTGGAGTTCGCGTCCTCCATTCAGCCGAATTTCGCCTTTGGGAGGCTTTCCGGTCTTGTAGTCGCGAACAAGCGCACGGCTACCGTCGCCGGCAACATCGAGCCGATCGATGTAACCGGCAATGCGAAACCCGGTGTCCGGAATTGTCACGGGCAAGCTCGCATCCCATGGAAGCTCTGCCGCCGATTTGGGTTCGGAGCCACCGAAGGGCACTTCGCCATAAGAGCGGCTGCCCGGCAGATGCGGGTCGCCATAGGCAAGCGCCTGACCAGCCAAAAGGCGCACGTCAGCGAGTGTTCGGCCCCATATGACATTGGGGGGAATGGGGCGTTCGCTTTCCCAATCGAGTGCTACCGCCTCCACGGCCTCGTTAACGGCTCCCTCGATGGCAGAGGCATCGGCGGAAGCCAGCCCTCCGGCTGTTTCGAGATTCCGCAAGGCGCGATCGAGTACGAGGTGAACGAGATCGCCCGCTGCAAGGGCGTCGAGCACGAGAGGCTCGGCGCTGCTCTGCGGTGACTTCCAGCCGAAAGCGTAGCGCCAGAGAAAGCCGAGCGCGCTGCGCAGCAAGGTTTTCAGCGAACTGGCCGACTGGGTCCGCTCAAGCACAGAAAGAACGAGCGGATGATCAGGTCGGATGAGGCCATCATGAGGGGTGATGCCGGTCGACTGCCAGTCTCGCCAGCAGTTGCGGGAGCCGATCGCCTGAGGATCAGCGGCAAACTCCTGCGGCCGAGCCATCAGTCGGTCGGTTTCGCTGAAGGCATGCTGAGGGATTGCATTGCGACGCACATATATTTCGTCGCCATGAAGGGTCGACAACGGGCTGCGACCCAGCAGACGCCCATCGCTGTCACGACGGGCGCGCGAGAGGACGACTTCACCTCTGGTGGTCGCGAGGATTGTTTCGAAATCCCTGCGATCGGCGAGGCTGACGGGAAGAGGGTCAAGCTCGGCAGTCGGGATAACATGATCTGGTATCAGCCTGTCTTCAGCAATCCCGCGCGGCCAACGAGACGAGTTGAGACCGATCAGCCGAACGAACTGTCGGGGCGATGCGGCAAGCGCGCTTGCCGGCATCCACGCGACCGACACGCAGGCCTCCAGCCCGTCATCTTGCTTCAATGTATCGAGGGTGACGTCGATGGACGCGGCGGGCCCGGCAAGCAGCGCCTTTCGCCAGATGGACAGCGCCCGGCCTGTGAGGAAGGCAGCGCCTATCTCCTGCGCGGCATCCGGTCCCTTTGCCAATATCTCGACCACCGCCCGCAAAGCCGGTACGTGGTCCGTGCGATCGGGCCAGTCGTCCGGCCTGAGGCGTGCAAGCAGACGGCTCCACGCGGCCGATGTCGACAAAGGCGCATCGCTCGGCAGGACTCGCAGCCACCCGTCCGGAAGCCCAGACAGAGGCGCCGATTCTCGACACAGCGATGCTAGGCGGCGCAGACGTGATTGCGTGAGGCCGCGCACGACGATGTCGGCAAGTGCCGCGGCCGCCTGTCCCTCGCGCGTCGCGACGGCGCGCACGCCGTGAACGAAATGCAGGTCGATATTGGCGTCGCCGCGCAACGCCAGGAAATGGTCGTCATAATCGGCCGGAGAAGCCGTCGCGATGGCGATTTCGGAGGGAGAGATGCCCGAGGCGAGCAACGCACGCGCCCAGCGCATCGCCTCGATGGCTTCGTGGTAGGCGGTGGCGGCACTGATGGAACGGACCGCCGGCTCTTCAGCCTCGCCCTGGACGACGGTGATGCCGCAACCGCCCAACCAGGCCGGGACTGAGCGGGGGCCGGCCGTCCATCGCACCGGGATCTGATCGGCAAGCTGCTTGACCAGCGGACGCCAGCACGGAGACAGTTCCGTCAGCCCAACGATTTCAATGTCGCCGAAAATCGCCGGTGCGTGAGCAATACGGCTGCTTGCAATGGCTACAATATCGACTGGGCGCATCATCCCTTCCGGGAGTTGCGCAAGGACTGCAGCCTCCAGCCCAGCAATGGCGTCGAGGCGCGGATGTTCACCTGCCCGAACTGCGAGTTCGATGCCTGCGCGCCATGCCTTGTGAAGTGTGTCCGCGGCTGCGCCAATCATGCCCGGCAGCATCTTGATGCTTTCGAGTTCGCCCATGGGGGTATCTGGCAAAACCGTTTGAATTGCCGCGCGCAGACTTTCCTCGTCGATCGGGCGGGCGAAACCGCCAGCAAGCCGCACAGCCGCCTGCTCAAAAGACATGATCTGGAGGCCGTGGCGACCGTCGCGCGCTGCCGCAAGCCGGGCTTCCCGCATAGCGAGGCGGCCATGGACGACAAGTGTGGACCGACTTGCGGTTGTCATGGGTGTTTCCTTTCCTGGCCGAACCCCGTTGTGGTTTGTTCCCGGTCGGCTTCGCAGTGCTGTCGGACCGCGCGAACCTTCCGCCTTTTCGGGCCCGCACGGTCTTTCTTACGAGGTACAAGCAACGGTTTGAAAGTACACTTCGGCGCGATATGCTTGCGCCGCAATGTAACTCACAGGTTTATTGCTTAGGTGCCGATATCCACGCCCAGATCCGTTGCCAGATACTGCGTTGGGGCGATGCCGGAGCGGGATGGGCAGAAGGTTCGACCTTTGAAGGCTGGCCGTAGAAGCGGGCCTTGGCGGCGCTATCGCGACGACGCTCGGCCTCGATCTGCTCGTCACTCCACGGGCCTGCTTCGATCACCTTGCTTCGGTCGATCACATAGTGTGACCGGCACTTCAGCGTCCAATTGCCAATCGACGGACGAAGCGAGATGGTTTCGCCGTCGAACGTCATCTTCCAGTCCGTCGGCGTGAAGGGGACGATCACCTCCTCGCCGCAGCCACAGCAACAACTGTGGGCCGACGTCGCATAGTCCATTGACACGTAAAGGACACCTGCCTCAAGGCGCTCGGGGATATGCTCGACAAAACGATGCGCAAGTCTTTGGTGCCTTATCATGCGAGGTCTCCGTTGATCAGCATGTTGCCGTCGGTCGTGTAGGTGCAGTGATGCTCCTGCTCGAGATCGCGATAGAAGCCGCGGATCTTCTTCCACTTCACCACCGCGAGAACGGCATTGAGTGCGTTGAAGTCTGCCACCTGGATGTTGGAGGCGTAGATGTCCTTGGCGCCGCCGCCCACAAAGGAAATGCGCTGCGGCACGTGATCCCGCTTCTCGGGCGTGCTGGCGGTCACCCGCAGTATGCCGCCCAGCGACCCTTCTTCGAGCTCAAGCCCCATGCCGACATCGACAAACCCGGCTCCGATTGTATGGAGTTTCTCCACGATCGACCGCTTCGCCTCACCCGCATCAAGGGACAGGAACGCAAAGGTCACGCCGTCGAGAAGGTGAAGGTTGTCAGCGTTCAGAGCGACATCGTTCGCCACGATGTTGCGGTGCATGCGGCTATAAATGCGCTTCAGATATTCAACCTTCTTGGGCGCTTCTCGGAGCTCGTCCAGGCTCGGAGCGCCTGGCGCGCGGAACGCGTTGTGGGTCAGAAACTCATCGCTGTCGAATATCCGGATTTCGCAAACCGGTGTTTTCGCGACGAGGTCGAGAATGTAGCCGCCAGTGCCGCCGAGCCCGATAATTGCGATGCGCTCGTCGACGAGCCGTCCGGTCAGCGCGCCGATACCAACGCGGTCGGAGGCAGTCTCGACATAGTTGAAGACGCTCTCTTCCTCCTGTTCGGGCTCGCGAAAGGTACGTGCGGTCGAACCGGGTTTCAGCACTGCCGCAGGGCCCGCGATGATGTTCGCGTAGCTCGTCATCTTGTGGTGGTAGTCCGCGTAGCCGCCTTCCGGCTTGCTCGAGAAGCTGTGCGTCGCCTTCAAGCCGTGGCCGAGGTTGAAGGCGCCGCTCGCGTGCGAAATCCCTTGAATTCGAACGCCATTGGCATGGCATGGAAAATCACCGTCCCAGTGGACGACATGCGTATCGGGCGTACGCGTCTGATCGCCCGCGAGCGTGAGGCTGGAGATCAACGTGCCGATGCGCAGCTGTCGGCGCTCGTCGATATAAGGGATCTCGCGCATGACGAGATAGCCGCCCTGCTGCTGGACGAAGTAGCCTTCGTCCAGCAGGCGCTTGAGGTCCGGATTACGATTGAACAGTGCGCGTGACATTAAACACCGTGCCCTTCTTCTTGACATCGACAGAGCCGCCGGCCCCGAGTTCTCCGGCATGAGGCGCTGACGCCGCGTGCCGATAAGTCATCGAGAAAACGACATTCGGCTCATGCTGGCCCGGAAAGGCGAGCTGCACGACCTGCTCGAACGTGACCGTTTGTGCGTCTACCGTGCGAAGGCGCGAATTGACGATGATTTCAAAGGTCGCCGGCGGCTTGCGCGCGGTGATGAAACGCTCGATGCCGGCGCCGGTCAGATCGATCAGCTCGTCGTGTTCGATCAGGCGATCTTCACCGCCCGGAACCTCGAGGAATACCGCCTCGCTGTCTCCCGGCTTGGCCAGGCCATAAAGGACAGCACCGCTAATGACGGGCTTGCCCCAGCGCAGTTCGTCATCGTTCAGCGTCAGCTTGAATTCGCGATCCGACTGGAAAGCAATGAAACGCTCGGCCCCACGCTCGCGCAGGTCGAAGGGTTTGTTCAAGCGCACATCCTCGAATTCGCCCGATTGCAAGATCGCAAAGAGGCTATAGCCGTGCCGAGGATCGAGAGATGCGGCCTCCAGCACCTGGCGGCCGAGCGGCACGGGATCGCTCACCTGACGCTGCTGAAAATTGAGATCGCCGTCAGCGAGCAGAAAGCGATATCCCCGCGCCGGGCGAAGCGCCCGACCTTCGCGCAGGGCGTCTCCGACATCGTCATAATCAAGAAGTTCTTTTGTAGTCATGTATTGGGTCCTTATGTTTTCGCCGTGGCGGCGCCGCGGCTCTAAGGATCCAATCGGAGCGACATTGGCCGACCGGTAAGGTCAGGCAAACTTTTTTTTAAGCGGTCCTCCCGGGGTCGAACCACAGATGAAGAAAGCGGGACAGTTCGGGCATGTGAATGATGAAACCGCAGCAGGGAACCGCCCCGCGCGAATTTCGCCGAGAAACTTTGCAAGCTTGTCTCTACGCCCCGATAATTCACGATCGGACAGCGACAGCAGATGCGCCTCGCCGTCCGAAAGGTGGACCAGCTCTGCGACGGCGCCCGGGAAGGCCTGCTTGACGGCGAGGATTAGCGTCGCGGCGGCGACATCCTTGCCCTCGGTGGATCGCATGTGACCTGTACCAATGCGGCGCACGGCGCGGACGCCACCGGGTCGCACCAGCACCTCGTCCGGCTGGACAAGAATTTCCTCGCCACCAACTATGAGACTGACGGCGGTGGGCTCCTCGGAGACCGCTCCCGCGCGGCTGGACAGAAAGAAGCGCAGCATCGCCAAGGCGAGATCGAGGAATTCGGCGCGATAGCCATGATCGGAAAGCCCTTGGCTGACGAACGCTGCTTCCGCGCGATCTTGCAGCTCACGCTCCGAAAGAGACACATCGGACGCGACCACCGCCCCGACCACCGAGCGGACTGCCTCATGCAACTGCATGAATGCGGTCGTCGTTCGACGTCCACCGACCTGAAGGACATGCGTGTAGAAGAAGCGCCGGGGACATGACTCATAAAGAGCGATTTGCGGTCCGCTAAATCGAAGCCGTCCGTCGATGATCAATTCAACACCCTGCGCGTCTGCGGCCGGGGGAAGGGCGCGCGCCGGCACGATCGGGCGGCGCATCAACGTGGTCCCGAGGCGGTCGAGGAACGGTGAGAGCGGCCGATTGTGCCCATTGCTCTTCTCTGTCGGTGCATAAAGGAACAGGCGGTCGCGAGCGCGTGACAACGCAACATAGAGAAGGCATTCCTGCTCCTCGGCCTGGCCCGCCCGGAATGCATCAAGGGCGCTGCCTTCCGCACCAGCGATCATGCCCGTCGGCGCCGGGCACGGCGGAGCCTGCGGCGTGCGTGGGATTGTATCGCTGTTAAGTCCAAGGATATGCACGGCTTCAAATTCCAGGCCCTTGGCACCATGGATCGTCATCAGCCGCACCCCGTCGAGATGCTGTGCTGCTGCAGGCAACTGGCGCAGATCGCGGTCGTCGCCCAGGCGCACAAGTCTGCGCACGCGGTCGAGCAGGCGCGTGACCGGCAGCCCGCGCCCCGCCGGTTGTATGCGCACAAAGTTGAGGAACTGCCAGATCGCCACACCGCGTGTGCGATCACCAAGGTCCGAAGATGCTCCGAGACGTGCCGCAATCTGCGTGCGATCAAGAAGCAGCGTCGCGAGTATTGTCCACGGCGAGGCGACGTCGCCGAATCCATCCAGGGCAGTTGCCAGATTCCCGAGCGCCCGACGTCCTGCCTCACTCAGGTCCGGGATGGAGTCGATATTTTGCAGCCAGCTTGCCGGAGCGGGATCTGTGGCTCTCAAATACGCAAATACTGCCGCGACGTCCGCGAAAGACATCGCGAAATCCGGCCAGCACGCGATGCGAACGAGGCCCATGGCGCGCCGGTCGATGAGGATCGAGAGGAGCGCCAGCAGGTCCTTGACCTCACCTCGCTCGAACAGACTGCCCAGGAACAGGACCGGCACACCGAGCCGCTCAAGATCTTGCCCTATCCTGGACAGCTTTTCATTGCCGGTGCACAAAACCGCCTGATCGCGATAGGCATGCCCCTCGCGCCGCAGTTCCTCGATCGCGTCTGCCAGGCCGACCTGCTGTTCTTCGGCTCGCCGCACCGTGCGCAATTCCGGTTGATAGCCATTGGCGTCCCGCTCTGCCTCAAGGCCGCTATCAGCATCGCCAGCTAGCATCTCGATCGCGAAATTGGAAAAGCTGGTGGTGATCTCCGGCACGGAGCGATAGTTGCGCTTCAATCGACCGCGTTTGCCGCCGGCGAAGTCTTGCCTGCCGAAGCGTGTCATGTTGAACGATGACGCTCCCCGGAACCGATAGATCGACTGCTTGGCGTCACCAACCACCCAGAGATTATCGCCGTCGGGGCGTATTGCGCTCAGCAATCTCACGCTGCTGCGGTTGACGTCCTGATATTCGTCGACCAGGATGTGATCGTACTGCGCCTGGAGTGCCGCGCGGATAGCCGCATCCTTCTCGAGCAGCTGCACCGGCAACGCTACAAGGTCGCCAAAGTCGACACAGTTGGCATTGCGCTTTAGCTGCTCATACGCGGCGTAGAGGCGCGCAACCTCGACCGCACGCTCTGCTGCTTCGCGCGCCTCCGGATCACTCGCCTTTGACAGCATCGCGTCGGCGAGCACTGCATAGGTGTCGGCATCGACCACCTCATCCTTCGCTCTCGACACGGCAACCAGCATATCGGCGATGATCTGGGTGGGATCATAAAGATTGCGATAGTGAGATAGCCTCAGACGCGGAAACTCCTCCTCAAGGAGCTCGACCGCCTCGGTCCGATCCATCATCCGCGGGTCTTTCGGCAAGCCGAGTTCCGCATAGAACCGGCGAATGATATCCAGGCCAAAGGCGTGAAACGTGCCAATCCACATTGCGGCAGCCGCCTCGGGCCTCTTGCGAGCGATCCTTTCGGCCATTTCGCCCGCCGCCTTGTTCGAGAAGGTCAGAAGCAGGATACGCCTCGGATCGACGCCATCTTCCAGAAGGCGTTCGACGCGTGCAACCAACGTTTGGGTCTTGCCGGTGCCTGGACCGGCTTCGAGCAGGTAGGCTTCCCCGCGATGTGCCGCCGCCGCCGCTTGCAAAGGATTCGACGGCCGTTCCACATGCGCCGCCTCGGTCGTCGGCGGCACCGACGGCAGGAGCAAGGCATCGAACAGCTGTTGCGCGACAACCTCGAAAGGCGCGCCGAGCTTTGTGGCGATCTCGGAAGCGGAAAACCCCTCGTCGATATGAAGTGCCCGCGCGACGTTGCGCGGGAGCAGCAGCTCGCGCGCGAATAGGTCCATTTGAACTTCGCGCCGCTGCCTGCGCCCATAGTCGACAACCCGATCAATGCCGACCGGCGACGGCTCGGCCGCGCGCGCGGGATAGATTGTCGGCGCAGGAGCATCATCGGGATCGTCGCCAAGCTCGACATGTCCAATCTCGTGCGCAACAAGAAAGGCTCTTTCAAACAAGGAACCGACATTCTCATGAATGATCAGGTCGTCGGCGGCTATGAAGGTCGCGCGACCGCCGTTGAGCACAGCCGCACCCGCCGCTGTCGGCTCAACGTCGAGGCCCCGTCGCTTGGCCTCGGCGACAACAAAATCATATGGCGACCAGGGATCGGCGCCGGATTCGACCAGATGAGCGTGAAGCTCGGCGGCGACTTGCCTGGCAAGCTCCACGCTTTCCATATCACTCGGCCTCTGTCAAAAGCTCAGCGCGCTTCTCATCGGAAACGCCGGCGTCGAAGAGAACTCTCTCGAAGGTGACCTGCTCGTCCGCGTTTGGCTTACCATCTGCCTTGTAGCTGCGAGCTGCGGTCAATGGCGCTGTTCCCCAAGACATCTGTAGCTGTGTGAGCGAGCAGCGCATTGCTTCTGCCAGCTTATCAAGAAATCCCAGCGGGATACTCAGCAGCGACACGCGCCGTTCACGCAGCGCGGTGATGACCTGGCGCGGGACATCCAGTTGGCGAGCAACAGCGCGCCAATCGTCGGCTGTCAGAGCCGCAAAAGGATCTGACCCAGCCGCTGGCAAAGACTTCGCATGTTGCGACCAGGCGGCGTCGATCAGCGCCTGATCCGCGGCGGAGAGCGGTGCGTCATCTTCCGAAGTTTCACGGCTCAGCTCGCGCGATAGGTCAACGAGTTCCGCGGCGTATTCCGGGTAAAGCCGCAGGTAGCGCTCGAGGGTCGAGCGATCTGGCTCGCTTTCGACCGCGAATGCATCAAGAACGGCTTCACGGGAGGGGCGTTCGCCAGCCGGGCTCATTGCTGTTCCCCGTCAGCCAGAGCCAACCGCAATGCTGCAATCGCTTTATCGCGATAAGTCCGGATCGTCTTTTCGGAGCGGCCCAGTGCCTTCGAGATGGTCATGACGTCTGGCTCCTTTGAATCTATGGGAAAGCCCTCTTTGAGCATGTATATGATCCTGCTTTGTTCTGGCGGTAGAGCTTCAATCGCCGCATCCAGACGCGACCGGTAAACCGGATCGTCGAAATCCGGTGCGGCAAAAGGATCATGAGCGCCGGCCGCTCTCTCCACCTCCGCGGTCAGTTCACCGCTCTCCTCGTCATATTCGAGAGTTTGAGATCTGTTCTCGTCCCGCCAAGCCTGTTCCTGGGCATCGCGTCTGAGGCTCGCAACTGCGCCATCGAACCGCACTTCGAAATAGTCGAGTTTGCCGACATATGAAGCTCGGTCCGCGGATAGCATTCCGACGAACCGGCTGAAGACTTTGTCACGGATCACGCTGCGCGTGAGCGATTCAGTCTTGCCGTCGGAGCTTTCTGATTTGGGCACACTGCGCAGCACCCGCTCCATGAGAATACGATAGAGGCGCTCGAACCATGCCTCGCTATTGTCGTGACGGCTCGCGCGAATGAAATACACGAGGCATTCGCTCGGTACGTAGCCCGGGTCGGAACGCTTCGTGATCGCAGCTCGGCCGATCAGCTCGTCGCGTGGCAGGACCATCAATTCGCCGATCAAGGTCTCTATCTTCGGGTCCCTTTTGTAAAGTTCGCCGTTGAGGCTTCGTTTGCGTAGCGGGACCACGACTGCCTCCGCAGCCCCGCATGATACTGCCTCGTGCACCATTTCGGGAGCTCCCTCCAGCTTGTTCATCGTGCCGCCCCGCACTCTCTCGTTCCGGCGCGCGCGTGCGCGGGGGCATCATCGAGCATTGCCTCGCCATCAGGAGGACTGTGAAAGATCATGCCATGCGCCGTTTTATTCTCCACCGCATCACTCTGGTTCTAGCCGCCAATCACATCTACGAGTGCCGCAGATTGCCCGGGCTTACCATGAAGCCAAACCTCGACACGTGGCCTCACTTCCAACCGGTCAGCAATTTCACGTACGAGTCGCTCAGGATATGAGCCATAGAACAAATACAACCCGCGTTCATAGCCAACTTCCGTCTGGAAAACTGAGAGCGTGACTAGATCCTTTGCGATCCCGCGCGGATTTTTTACCGCATTGTCGCCCGGCTTAACTTCAATCACAGCATGGTTTCGCCCCATATATCCCGGGACGTGCACGAGCAGGTCAGGAATCGACATGTCTGCCCCAAGTCGATGAAGTATAGGGTGGCCGCGCTTGTCTACTTCGCCATTAAGCACGAAATCGGTTTGGTCCTGCGTCGGCCACTGTATTCTGAGTTGGTGGTAAAGTTCGTAGCAGTAAACTCGTTCTCGGTAGACTGGCCCCCCGCCGTCAATTGGCAAATTGAAGAAGTGCGCTTCGATTCGTCCAGTGGATGTGGCAATGATTTCGTTGAGTTGCTGCATGTGGTTCCACCAGAGGCCGGCGTCGATTCTCGGAGTTTACGGGATAGGTGATAATTAAGGACAGTCCGTTGCAACTTTAATAACGTAAAAATCAAGCTACCGTAGGGTAAATGATTTCCAGGGTTCTTCGCAGCAACGCGATCAGCGATTTCCCAGTGTGCGCAAGTTAGTCTTCCGCATTGGAACTCCTCCCTTGTTCGCTGAGGCAGATCAAGTGCTTGCCGCATAGAACCGTCCTCATCTTCACCATGTCAACGGAGCGTACTTTGTAACTGCAGCTCGGAAATTGGCTACGCCCGAGAAACCAACTGCTGCTACGACCTCGCCGCTCTACCATCTGACCTACGAGACAGGCCGGGCATTGATGCCGGCTTAGACGGATTAAGCGTCAGCATCCACTTCCCTGAAGGAAGAAGCGGGCGAGGAAACCAGGGCGATATGTGCGGGGACGGCAAGACACCAGACCACACCTACCATATGCGCTTGTGGCCGCCACCATCGAATGGCAAAAAGCACGACGATACTGCCGCACACGCACTTCGGCGCTCCATCGGAAAGCCTTGAGTGACGTCAGAATCGGCCTGTACCCCTGATAAGCGGGGGATAGCACCGGATATTGGATCAATAGTGCGCGCGCGAATCCTTCACTTGGGCTATCGGTTCTCGAGTAGACGATTGATTGGGCAGAAGAGTTAATGATCGAAAGTATCTTTCAGGGTAGTCTTTTTACCAGCGATTTTCTGACGCAATCGATTGCAGATAACGCGGATTGGAAAAGTCTAAATGACCACGATGTCGATGCGTTGACGGCAGACCTAGCTGCCGTCTTCTCGTCCTTTCCAATTTTGCAGACGCCTAACGAAACCCGAACTGAAGACGATTTGATCTGGCCAATTCTCCGGCGGTTGGGCTGGGGTCAAGCCATGCGCCAGCAAAACCTGACCGTCAAAGGGAGGGATGATGTGCCGGATGGCCTGCTGTTTGCTGACGCTTCAACCAAGACGCAGGCAGATCGATTTCCCGAAGAGTGGAGGCGTTATCAGTTTGGCCTCGCAATAGTTGAATCAAAGCGCTGGCGCCGGCCGCTTGATCGCCAATCGGGCAGGCGGGGTGAGGAGCTTGCGCCATCAACACAGATGCTCCGCTATCTGCGGCGTGTCGACGATTTGACGGCCGGCAACCTGCGTTGGGGCATTCTCACAAACGGCGGCAGGTGGCGACTTTATTATTCCGGCGCTCGGTCGGTCTCCGAGCAGTTCTTCGAAGTTGACCTTGCTGCTGTTCTCGGAATCCCTGGGGCCAGTGACGGCCTGGTCGCGCTTGATGACGAACTGCGCCGGCATGCCCTTCGAGTTTTCGCTTTGGTGTTTCGAAGGGAGGCGTTTCTGCCTTCCGCGACCGATCCGAGGACCTTCCATTTACGCGCCCTTGAAGAAGGCAAATTCTACGAGCAGCGCGTCGCTGCCGACCTGTCGAACCTGGTGTTCGACCATATCTATCCATTGCTAGCGCGTTCGATAGCCAGCAGCGCAGTGGATGCCCCGCTGCAGGATGTACGAGAAGCAGCACTGATCCTTCTCTATCGGCTGCTATTTATCCTCTATGCCGAGGACCGCGGCCTGCTTCCTGTGAACGACCGTCGATACGACGACTATGGTTTGCGCGATCGTGTTCGACTGGATGTCGGCGACCGCAAGGACAGGGGCGACACCTTCTCGACGACCGCAGCACGCTACTGGTCTGTTCTCGATGATTTGTGCCGCGCCATTGACGAAGGTGACTCGTCAATCGGGCTGCCGCCGTATAATGGAGGTCTGTTCGATTCCGAACGTACTCCGCTGCTGCGCCGGGTGCGCCTTTCCGACTCCATAATGGCGGAGGTGATCGACAAGCTCTCTTTTGAAAGAGCTGACGGCGGGCGCAAATACATCAACTATCGCGACTTGACTGTGCAACAGCTAGGCTCGATTTACGAGCGGCTACTAGAGCATGAGGTCGTAAGGGACGGAGAAGTCGTCGATATCCGCCCCAATATATTCGCGCGCAAAAGCTCAGGCAGCTACTACACGCCAGATGATCTAGTAGCTCTCATCATCCGCGAGACGCTAGAGCCGTTGATCGATGCGCGTCTCGCCACGTTTCAGGAAAAGGCCGAAGAGTTGGCAGCCTCGGACCAGGACGAAGGACGCAAGCTGGGCATCCTGAGACGGTTCGACCCGGCTGAGAAATTGCTCGATCTCAAAATCTGCGATCCGGCCATGGGCTCAGGACACTTTCTTGTCAGCCTTGTCGACTACATGGCCGACCAGGTCATCACCGCTATCGCCGAAACCGAAACCATGGTCGAGTGGGCAGACTATATCTCACCCCTTGCCGACCGGATCGAAGGCATCCGCAGCACTATTCTCGGCAACGCCGAAGAGCGTAGATGGACCGTTGATCCCGAACAGCTCGATGACCGTCACATCATCCGGCGCATGGTCCTCAAGCGCTGTGTCTACGGTGTCGACAAGAATCAGATGGCCGTGGAGCTTGCAAAGGTCGCGCTTTGGCTGCACAGCTTCACCGTCGGTGCGCCGCTGTCGTTTCTCGACCACCATCTCCGCTGCGGCGACAGCCTTTTTGGTTCGTGGGTGAAAACTGGCATCGAAAAGGCCACGGCCTATGGCAGCCCGCTGCTGCTTCATGAACCGGTTAAGACGGCGCTTGGGTCCGCGGCCTCGATGCAGACCATCGAGGGCCTACCGGATGCGGAGATCGCAGAAGCGCACCGCTCGCAGGAAATCTTCGAAGGCGTTCAGGTGATGACGGCGCCGCTTAACGCGTTCCTTTCTTTGCTTCATGCGATTGAATGGCAGGACCTGAAAGGGAAGGACAACGCGAAGGCAATCCAGGGCTTTTTCGACGGCTCCTTTGGAGACCCTTTTGAGATTGCACTTGGCAAGCGCGAGCCGCAAGTCCGCGATGATCACGGCCGACGCTTTGTCGAGATACTCGCCGTTGCTCGCGAGCTGATGGCGGAAGAGCGCTTCCTGAACTGGCAGGTCGCATTTCCGGGCGTCTGGAGCGATTGGGAGGGCGAGGGCCTCACCGGCGGCTTCGATGCGATCATTGGCAATCCGCCGTGGGATAGGATGAAACTTCAGCAGGTCGAATGGTTTGCTGCGCGTCGACGCGAAATTGCTCTTGCGCAGCGCGCCGCTGACCGCAAGAGGATGATTGACGACCTGGAAGCCGTAGGTGATCCCTTAGCTAATGATTTCAGGAAGGCGAGCGAGCGCGCCGAAGCGGCGACCCACATGGCTCGATCTGGCGGTGACTACCCGCTGCTGTCCGGGGGCGATATCAACATCTATTCGCTTTTTGTTGAGCGGGCGATGGCTCTGGCCAAGCGCAACGGGATGATAGGGCTGTTAACGCCATCCGGGATTGCATCCGACAAAACTGCATCCTTGTTTTTTAAAGGTGTAGCAACACAGGGAAGGCTCAAGGCGCTCTACGATTTTGAGAACGGTCGCCAGGGGTTCAACAGCGCGCCCTTCTTTCCCGACGTTCATCGCAGTTTTAAATTCTGTGCCATCGTGGCAAGCCCGTCGCCGACGAAGTCTCCCGCAACCTGCGCATTCTTTCTACACGATGTGGCGCAGCTCTCTGATCCCGATCGGCGCTTTCCGATGACGGCTGACGATTTCTCCCGCGTGAATCCGAATACAGGCACGGCACCGATTTTCCGCTCGCGCAGGGATGCAGAGTTAGCGAGTGCGATTTACGCACACCTTCCAATTCTGATCGACAACTCGGGCGACGAACCGGTGAGAGCTTGGCCGGTCAAGTATGCAACCATGTTCCACATGACGAATGACTCCAAGCTGTTCCGAACATTTTCGGAGCTCGAAGAGCGGGAGCGTGCATATCCGGTTGGTGGCAACCACTATCGCAGCAGCTCCGGCCCATGGCTGCCCCTCTATGTTGGCCGCATGATCCATCAGTTCGATCACCGCGCGGCTTCTGTCGAAGTGAACGAGGAGAACCTCCATAATGCGGCCCTAAGCGGTGATATCACGCCTGAGCAGAAAGCAGACCCTGATTTCGTGCCGACGCCGCATTTCTGGGTTCCCGGAAGCGAGGTCGAATTTCCTGCCCAGCTCGATTGGCTGATAGGTTTCCGCGACATCGCCCGTGCGACGGACGTCAGAACGATTATCAGCGCGATTGTCCCAAAGGCGGGATTTGGCAACAAGCTACCTTTGCTAATGCCGACGAACGTGGAGGAGTATCGGCGCAATGGCTGCTTGTACGTGGCAAATCTGAATGCCCTCGTTTTCGATTTTGTCGCCAGAACAAAAGTGCACAGCACTACCCTTAACTGGTACATTGCGGAGCAACTCCCCGTTGTCCGTTCGCAGCGCTTTGATGATATTCGCTTTGGCTCAAGGACGGCCGGCGAAATTGTTCGCGAAGCGGTGCTGGAATTGACGTACACTGCGAACGACATTGCGCCCTTCGCGCGTGACCTGGGGTACGTCGATGCTGCCGGTGGGATCCGGCCGCCATTCGTGTGGAATGAAGAGCGAAGGCTGAAACTGCGGGCTAAACTGGACGCCGTCTTCTTCCACCTCTATGGAATCACCGACCGTGACGATGTTCGCTACATTTACTCCACGTTCCCGATCGTTGAGCGGCTGGAGAAGGCAACTTATGGCGGGCGTTACCGTTCCTGTGAACTGTGCCTTGCCTATATAAACGCCCTCTCCGCCGGTGACCCAGATGCGGACATTGCTCTATGAGTAAGCAAAAATCCCCTCCGACCCTGAAAGTGTCGAAGTAATCAAGCGTAAGGCTCGCTTCGCCGGTAGCGTTCGGATGTGCCGTTCGACCAATCGCAGGAATCGTTGGTTGTGAGCCCCCGCAACCAACATAAGACGAAAAAACCTTGGTGGCACAATGGGTTACCGGGTTTTCTGTCTTGCGCCAAGATCGGCGCCCGGATTCACCTTCCAATAAAATCAATGACTTAGTACCGCAGGTGCAAATCGGGTTGGCTGACACCCGCAACCAATTGCGATGCGGAAAATCGTCTGCTTTAGCCATTAATGGCGTACCAGAGCGTGAAATCGCGTCTCCCGCTGAAGGCGTTTCCTTTGGATAACCGACGTTGCGGCTTCTCCTTGGCTTTTATCGCTGGCAAAGGCCTCCGCTTTGAAAATGCCAGGAATGCCGATGCCCCGTGTTGCGCTCTATGCCCGCTACTCCTCCGACCTCCAGAACCCCAGATCGGCTGATGATCAGTTCCTCATTTGTCGCCAGTTTGCAGAACAGCAAGGATGGCAAGTGGTTGGGTGCTATCGCGACGAAGCCGTTTCCGGCGCCAGCCTTCGAGGACGGGACGGGATACGCAGTCTCCTCGCTGACGTTAAGGGAGGCCAGTTCGAATTTGTCTGCGCCGAGGCGCTCGATCGGATCTCTCGGGATCAGGAAGACATGGCCCATGTCTACAAACTCCTGCGCTTTGCAGGGGTCATACTGCACACCGTCTCTGACGGCCGCGCCGATGAATTGCAGATCGGCTTCCGGGGGACGATGAATGCTCTGTACCTGAAAGATCTGGCGGATAAGACGCGCCGTGGACAAAGAGGAAGGGTTGAGAAGGGGCGATCCGGCGGTGGTCTCGCTTACGGGTATAAGATCTTCGCCGATGATGAGGATGGTGCTGGCGGTCGGCGCATCAACGAGGCAGAAGCCGCCATTGTCCGTCGGATCTTTATGGACTTTGCCAGGGGTGAGACGCCCGTTGCCATCGCCATGACGCTGAACAAGGAGGCCATTCCCGGACCAGCGGGACGTCCATGGGCAGCGAGTACCATTCGAGGACATAGGTCAAGGGGGACCGGCATCCTCAATAACGAGCTTTATCAGGGCGTGCTCATCTGGAACAGGTTGCGCTACGTTAAGGATCCGGGCACAGGGAAGCGTCAGGCACGGCGCAACCCGGAGACCGATTGGGTCACAACGGATGTCGCCAGCCTGCGCATCATCGAGGAGCCCTTGTGGCAAGCTGTCAAAAACCGGCAGCAAGATATCGAACAGCGCTTCAAAAATGTGCGCGAAGGGGTCCAGAATTCCAGAGAGGCCCGCTCTCGCGGTCTGACGGTCTCCGCCTCGTATCTCTATCGATTGTTGGTATGCGCGGATTGTGGCTGCGACTTCTGCCATGTCGGAAGAGATCGTTATGGCTGCGCGGGGCACTATCGGCGCAAGTGCTGCGACAACGGCAAGACGATTCAGCGTCACGTCATGGAAAAGCAGGTGCGAGCGGTTTTGGTGGAAACCCTATTCACCATTGAACGGCACTTCGCCGCTTTGGTCACCGAAGACCGGTTCGACCACCATGAGCGGAGTCGCAAGATCCAAAACGATCGGCGAGAGTTGGAGAGAATCGAGGGGAGGCTGCGCGGCCTCCTAGCGGCCATAGAGGATGGCCTCTACACGCCGCGTCTGAAGGAACGATTCCAGCAACTCGAAGGCCAAGCCGAAAGGCTGCGCGCGAAACTCGAAATCTACCAGGAGCGCTTGGAAACCAGGAACTTTACGTCGCAGTCATTTTACAGCCGCGTCAGGGCGCTGATCGAAAACCTGCCCGATAGTAGCGATGAGAAAATCGTTCTGCAACTTAGGCATATAGCCGGTCCCATCAAGGTAACACCAGGAAAGAGCCGCAAAGAGTTTGTGTTTGCCTTGGCGACGCAAGGCAAGCTCATCAGCCGGGAGTCCGGCGATTCGATACCCAGCCCGCCTATCTAGCGCATTTGCGGGTAAGGCAGAGCAAAACAGACCCGCGTTCGCAGCGGCCTCGATTCCGGCTGATATCGTGACCGCCAAAACCGGCTGCGCCAATGATTCCTTCACCAAGGTTGGCAACGCGCGGTCGCCATCGACGTTTCCTCGGTCATCCGGATGACAGCGCGTGAAGGTCACCGTCCAATCGCCAGGTGTTTCGGGATCTTCAAGCCCACGCCGGCCATTTTGGCGAGAGTGGGTGGCGAGGGGCCGCCGCCCGACCCCGCAAGGGTATTAGTCCCGATGATCGCAAGTCTATGGAGACGGACCGCGAATTTCGAAGAGAACAGAGTGCAGAAAATGACCACCGTGCGGCGGTCCTTCCCACCTACCGCGGCCAGCCCTCCGACTTTGCGATCCGCAGATTTCTCATTCTAGTTTACATCTCACGACGCGAGGAGATCACACGGCAATTTCAAATGGCCAGCCATGGTAACTCGAAAGCGCTCCGTCCGCGCCCCGTTTAACAGTCAATCTGTAACGCGTCCCAGCAGCGCTTTCCCGGACATCTTTCGGACATGACTTTATCGGAATTGCTGGATCGTAGCCTTGTCCCTCGACAGCTCGTATTTCGCTTTTCCCATTATCGAGCGCTACGATTTCCACGACTATCTGCTCGTGCTTAGGGTGACCGTGCTTTTTGGGGCTTCGATCCTCGATAAACATCAGAACTGAGGGTATTTTTCGGACATCCAGCTGCTGCATGTTGCGCATCAAGCTGATCTTCGAAAATAAAGGCAGGTTTTCCGATCGGTCGTCCTTATTCTTGTGAGTGATAATGCCGAAAATGACCTTAAAATCAAAGGAATCGAGAGGCGCAAGAAACACCGCGGCGTCGTTTCCGTTCAGTTTCCCGGTCACCAGCGCCTTCATTTTTTCGCGAGACGCGGGCTCTAACTGGATGAGGTCCGCCGAGTTGACGCCTTGGTTGAATAGATGGCTGAGGTGAGAGGAGCGGGTAGAAATTTTCAGATGGTACAAGAACGCCCGGTGACCGCATGACGCGCTGGCGTCAGCGGTCACGGTATAAATGTCGCACGGCTCGATTTCTGTGCTGCCCGCCGGGCTGATATCAGTCTGGTCGAGACAGATAAAGGCATTGTTCCAGTGAGGAATGGCAGCGTTGTAGCCCCCCTCACTATAGACCGCCTTGCCGTCTTTTTCGGCATCATGATTGTAAGGCGGCAGATCGGAGTCAAAGCATTTGGCATCCAGATAGTTCTTCAGCCGCTCGATGTAGCTTTTCTCCACCCGATACCATTTTCCCTCGCACAAATGGTAGACGACGCCTCCGGGAGGCTCTCCGTCGTAGATCAGAGATCGATAGACGCTGTAGCTACGACCGGGCGCACCATCGACGTCGGTTAACATCATCCGGAAGGTCCTGAAGGCCTCAATGGTCATCCCAGCGAGGTCGTAGTCGTCTCCGAGAAATTCGTAGAACTCCTCAATCGAAATGTCTGGAAAGACGTCGCTGGACCGTCCGTCGCCCTGAAATATGCAGCATGTGTTGTCCCGATAATCAATGATGTCGGGGATCGTCAGCGTCACTTTACCGTCCTTGGCTTTCACGGAGGAGAGCAGCAACTCATCGAGTTCGGCGATTTTGGAAGGATCGTTGACTGGAGATATATTCTGTATGTTGGGAAACGAGGCTTTGTAGTCTTCCGCGTCATAAAGAGCTAGCAAAGTCTCGCAAATGTCTGGCAATTCGCCGGGCTCGAGATCGAGGCTAACCTTGAGCGATGCCGAACCAGTCGCATTCCTGAATAGTTCCTCATACTCTTCTCTCACCCTGCCGGTCAGACTCTTGATGATTTCGCTGTTGCCATCGAAATCGAGATAGGTCAGCTCGGTCGAAACCGGCACTTGGGTTCTCTTGCGGCGCGCTACTCCGGGTGCGACCATGTCTGCACTCTTCAATTCGTTTGGGTCGACGCTGTTCAGTGTTACCCGCAGGCCAAAATCGTATTCATAGGCGCTGTCGTTCAGATGATGGAACACCTGCCCGAAGGAGAGAGCAAACCATCGGTCGCCAACGGGAAGAAAGACGAGAGCCCCCTTGAATTGCTGCAGAAGCGGTTCGATGACGCCGAAATAGCCTCTCCACCACGGAGGCTTTGGCGCGGCGTCTAGGATGTAAAGGACAGCGCCCGCGGGTAGGTCGGTTGCTTCCGCTTCCTCCAGATCGTGATCTTCCCTCAAGGAGTTCGTTGCGTCGTAATCGTTTTTTAGGAGATAAATAGAGAACGGTCGCGTTTTGCTCATCAAACTCCCCCCATGCCCAAAGTGACACTACTATAAGTTGGTAAAAAGAAAATAGCAGCGGGGCTCTCTCAGACGCATAGCGCTCCAACTTTGCTGGACTTCATTTTTCAAACCTGCTAGAAGGTGAAAAAAATGAAGTAGCGAGCGAATCAATGGCACTTTCAGCAACTGTCGTCCATCAGCATCCTTTCGACGCCCGGCGCCGACTCGCTGAACTAAACGTCTCTGTGGAGGCTGTTTCCAGAGCAGTCTTGGCTGGCCACACCGCTCGCCTCAACTGTACGGACAACGACCCCCCTTTTATCCCTGGTACGGAAGCATGGCGGTATGTGGTACGAACTTTGAGGGATGAGTTACTTCCGTTGGGATGGCGTAAAGATGATCCGAGCAATTATTCGCTTGTCATCAATGATTCCGCCCAGATCAACATCGTTGTTGCCAGTTCTGATGCGCTGACCTGTGTCGCACATGGATCGCCTCGGACCAAATCCTTGAAGGGGCTTTTTACGGAGGCCGCGGTTCTCAAGAACAATCTGGAGACAGACATGTTTCCGGAAACAGTTGAAGCGGAGCTCCGTAAAGCTGCAACGATTTTGAGCTATCTAACCTGGATGTTGTTGATCCACATCGAAGACGAGGACTGTCGAGCTGAGCTTTCGCTGCCATCGGCCTTTGATGATCGCAACGTTACCGATTGGGCTGAGCGCATCTTCATACCATTGCCAGGCATCGACGGTGGGTTACCAGTCGAGGATCCAATCAACCACACAGATATCGACGTGCCAGTAAAGCGCAAGGCAGCGTGATGTTTAATAGAACGCGGCTTATTGTGGCTCGTCAGCGTGCGGGCCTTACGATGAAGGAACTCGCCTTAAAAGCAGGCATCGAACCGCGCACAATAACGGGATATGAGGCTGGGGAATATTTTCCAAGTGAGGATGTCGCCAGGAGACTGGCGCGCGTTCTAGGGTTTCCAATTTCTTTCTTCATGGCAGACGACGTGGACATTCCTCGGGCGGAAGGAGTGAGCTTCCGGTCGATGAGCAAAATGACTGCACGACAGCGAGATGGCGCAATAGCTGCGGGTGCGATAGCATTTATCCTGTCCGACTGGTTGGAAAGCGAGTTCGATCTGCCAGCATCCTCTGTACCAGACATGCGGGAAGATACCCCTCAGAGTGCCGCTGCTGGGCTCCGTGATTTCTGGGGCCTGGGGAACCGCCCCATCAAGAATATGATCCACCTCTTGGAGTTGAATGGCGTACGGGTCTTCTCGTTGGGTGAGGAAGGCAAAGAGGTCGACGCATTCTCTGTCTGGCGTGGCGAGCGCCCCTATGTGTTTCTCAATTCTCAAAAGTCTGCCGAGCGTAGTCGTTTTGACGCTGCTCATGAATTGGGGCACCTCGTTTTGCATAAGCATGCATCGCCGAACGGGCTCGAAGCGGAAAAGCAAGCAAACGAATTTGCTGCTGCGTTCCTGATGCCAGAGGGTCCCCTGCGGACAGTAGGGAGAATATCGGGTCTGCCGAGGGTTGTTGAACTTAAGAGCATGTGGGCAGTCTCGGTCGCTGCCATGACTTATCGGCTCCATGAATTGGGCTTGGCATCCAAATGGACTTACCAACAGCTATTCATGGAAATTTCTCGTCGAGGCTGGCGAACCAACGAGCCAGTGCCGATCCGGCGTGAGCAGTCACAGGTCTGGAAGAAGGTTTTGGACGATCTACGTCAAAACGGCACCGGCGTTGAGCGCCTTTCCGAAATCCTTTCGGTGCCCGAGTCCGAAATCGTCAAGTTGCTCTTTGGGCTTGTGACGGTTGGTGTGCCGTCAAACTCGAGAGCTTCCCCGACTCCTAAAAAAGGGAACTTGCGGTTGGTCAAATGACAACTTACCGCGTGTCGGCGACCCCCACTAACGTCAATGGCTACGGCAACCTGCGTGGACAACTGAATTATAGATGACGGACTTTTAGCGCGCCATCCCATTTTGAATTGAGATATTCGCAGACAAGCCGCCGATGGCAATGATGCGGCTTATCCTCCGAGCACAGCAAGCATCCGCCTAAGAACATGTCTGGTCTCAAGCGGCTCTCGATCTTTCTTTGTCCCATCAGTTTCATGAAAGAGGCTTCGTAGATGCCCCAGTCGCCTTTATCGCGCTTGAAGGCTTTCAGAATATCGTCAGTAGGGGCTAGAAGCGGTTGATGAATGTAATCCGCCCCACATATTTCCTTTAGGAAATAGGCGAGGTCGTCGGCTTTGGCAAAACCAGCAAGCTGCGATGTATTATGAAGGCGAACGTCGATGACCTTTTTGACGCCAGCCTTCTTGATACGATCAAAGAAACCGGCAGCTGTCGTCTTCGTGAAACCAATCGTTGTGATACTGACGCTTTCCAACGGCGTTACTCCCCGACTGCCGACTTAGGTTGGAAGTCCGTCTGCCGTTCGGCAAACGCAACCTTCATTGCACGATCCCTATAGGCCGCTGCAAGCCTTTCAGCGGGTGGGTCGAACAAATCGCTATTGTTCTTGCCTGACATCTTCATCAGCCTGGCTTCGACTGCAACCTGGTCGACTGTCGCTCCATTACCGAGAATGTGCCGAACGGCTATTCCCCTCTCGTGGAGCGCGCGTCCGACGAGCAAGCAGCGATGGCAGTCCAGAGGGTCGTGTTCGGAACACATCAAAGCGATGCGGTACTTTTTCGAGCCCTCGACAACCCTATCTAGGCCGCGAGCGAAATCTTTCGTCATGGCCATTTTTTCATAATCAGCGACGCCGTCACAGAAAAAGCGTTTGTCTTTAGGGCGCCCTCCCAGCTCCTCTCCGAGGAAAACGTACGCAATTTGATCCAGCCGCAACTCGTCACGTAGGGTTTCTCTATTGAATTGCGGGAAATGCCGTGAATATGGAGCTGTTCTCACGTCAGCTATCGCTGTTACCGACGCTTGACGCAAAAGTTCCAAGAAGCGCTCGTAGGGAAGTGTTGAGTGTCCAATCGTCAGAACCTCACCAGCCGTATCTGCCATTACTGGCCTCCTTCATGTTACGACCGCTCGTCTGACACGATCTCCGTTTCGTCGACTTCATGTACCTTACCAATGGGCAATCTATCCGGCCAGCGGTCTCGATCACAAAAAATACAAACCATTTACTTGCGCATAGCAGGAGTTAGGCATTGCCGAGAACGGCCGGCAAAGGCCGAGACGAACGTGTATGCGTTGACTAGCCAACGCGTCGGCTTGTAGCGTCGCAATTCCGCCGATCAAGAATCGGCTTTTTGCAGCATCGGCCGGGACAGATAGATCATACTCGGCATCGTGTTGATCAATTAAGGCGCGAAGTTGCCGTTTACCGGGAGAAGGATTGTCTTCATAAAACGAGATCGATGCTGGTTCAATTTCGATGGCATCTAGGGAGCATGTCTGAGCTCCGGCTACCACATATGCCTTCCCAGAATTTGCTCTATGAAGCTGACCACCGAAAGATTGACCCAGTGATGCGGATAAGCCTGGCGCAACAACCTGTGCGATCTGTGTAGGCGTCAATTGCCCAATGATCGCGGTATTCCCACCCGCGACAAAGATGCGATCTTCCGTCGCGTGGGGAAAAGGGAAATGCGCCGGCGCTACGGCTGCATCGAGGCGCACGATGTTCCCAACCGCAAAAAATTTGCCTGGGCCGGCATCCTCTTCACCCCAGAAACGAGATGCTTCTGCGAGGGCGTTTGCTGTCGCCGGTTCCGGCCGTATCATGCCTCCGTTTTGCATGTCCCATCCCGCGACGCAGAATAAGGAGCCATATCGAGTAACATCCGTAATAATCAGTTCGTAAGTTGGCATCTGGTCCACCCCCCCGTTTCTCGATATCTGTGGTTGAAATGGGTACTTTGCAAGCGAGCCACTTGCTAGTTCCGCATTCCTCGCCGACAAGCACCTGCGTGCGCTGTCGCCGACTTACGGGAGCAACTCGGACACGGCTTATGCTCATTGACACGAAGCTCGAGAAACAACGGAAAATTGCGCCGCAAGGCCACGGCAGCTAGCGATGTGCGAGGATCCGATGAATCTTACTTGAAACAGAGGGCGCCGCGGGCTGTGGGTGCGAATGAGGGGGAGTAATGCCTATGCCGAAATACAGCAAAACAATATTGTGTCTTGCCAATTCGAGGAAGATCAGCGGTCGCTGCATAGCGGGGCGTGAACTGTCTAAGGGGCAGCTTGGTGCGTGGATACGCCCTGTTAGCGCTCGCTTAAACGCGGAGCTCTCGGAAGAGGACCGTCGGTTTGAGAACGGTCGCGATCCACGCGTCCTGGACATCATACGAATTCCCATGATCGAGCCGAAGCCGCACGCGTTTCAAGTCGAGAACCACTTGATTGACGCCGAATATTATTGGACTCTCGAGGGTAGGGGAAGCTGGCAGCAAGCTATTGGGGCCCTGGACAACCCCTTAAAGCCATTATGGGACAACACCTCGTCGAGCTACAGCGGATTGCACGACAGGGTGGCCGAGGCCAATGCCTCCCCGGCTGACGGCTCACTGCGGCTCATCGAGGTGGACGACCTTCAGATCACTGTCGCGGTGGAAGGTGCTGAATTCGGCAATGGCAAGCGGAAGGTCCGCGGCCGCTTCACGCATGGCGGGGTGCAGCACTATCTTTCAATCACCGATCCACCCGTAGAGCGCCAATATCTTCTGGGGGCGAACGGCGTGTTCCCGGTTGGGAAAGCTTTGCTTTGTGTTAGCCTCAGTGAGCCATTCAATGGATGGACATATAAGCTCATCGCTTCTGTCATCACTGCATAGTTTTTGGCCGCACGGTCCAACCATTGATGGCTTGGGGCAAAGATAAACTAGCCATGAGCCGAGGGGAACTTAAACAGAGCGTAGCGGAACTGCCATTTCGGCCAGCCTCGATAATCCTGAGCTACAGATACTACCTTAGCCGATGCAGCGACCTAGTGCGCCCGTGCTCGACATGTGTGTCCTCCAATACCGAATCCGAAACAGGATGCTCACGTTTGCAGATGCAACGAATACCCGTCCAGCCATAACGTCAGATGACCAACCTGAGGTGGCTGGACAAGACCAGGCCGGCGGCCTTCTCGACCCACGTGACAACGAGGTTGAATAGCGATCGCGCAGGCGCTTTCTAATATCTCGTGACTTTTCCGTGATTGTGATTATTCAGTAATGCTACTATGTAGAGAATTTACTCAAAATTAGCAAAATAGGCGTGGAAGCTGCGTGGGGGCGGGGTATGATAGAAGTATCTCTTCTTGGGCCATTTTCCATAAAGCTTGATGGAAAGCGGCTCTATCCGGATCTGGGCCATTCTGGCCTTCGGATGGCCGCACACCTATTCTCCTCGCCTGGCAGATTGCATCGGAGGGAGAAGATTGCGGATATGTTTTGGCCTGAGATGACGCTTGAGCGATCGCGGGCTGCTCTGAATTCCGCAATCTGGCGGCTCCGGAAAATTCTGTGTCAAGATCCGCACAGCAATGGCGGAAAAAATCTGCGGTCCATAGGTGAGAACATCGTCTTCGATCTCGAGCCGTGGATCAAGGTAGACACGGCCATTGTTTCTTGCATTGCCAAGGCCTCAGCAAACAGGAAAGACACCGCTTCAATCACCGAATTGCAGCAAGTCATTGATCTTTACCTGGGACCATTCATGGATGGAGACGACAGTCCGGCATTTTTGGAAGAGCGGGAAAGACTTCACACATGCTTTGTAGGGGTCGCGTACGAGCTGCTTACACATTATATCGCGCAAGAAGATTATCCCGCTGCGATTGCCATTTGTCGGAAGGTCCTAACGTTTGATCCATATCGAGAGTATTTCGTTCGGAAGATATTGGGTGCGCTATGTCTCAATGGGCAGCGTGCCGAAGCGGCGAATTACTTTGAGCGATGGCAGAGGCTCTTACGCGAAGAGATAGGAGTCTCCCCTATGCCTGAAACGCTTGATCTGCTGCGTATCGTTCGCAGTTGCCAAACTTTCGAAGATGTTAATGCAATACGCGCCGTCGTACATGCGAGTAAGCAGAATGCGTGCCTTCAACATTCTTGGTAGAACCACCCAATCAGAAAAGTTCATTCAGCCGTGACCATTTGGTGATGGAGTCGAATGACGACTGCTTCAGAGTTTGGAGAGAATGAACGTCTGGAGCGGCGCACATGTCTACCGTCACTTTCCCAGAGACTAATCGGCTGTCACGGTTGATGGTTGCAGCGGGTGTCTTGGCAATCTTAGGGCTGGCTTTCCAAGTCGGACATTTCGCGGAGCACGCTTTACAGTTTGCAATATGGCTGTTGGGTGATCTTTCGAATATTTGTGGCCGTGACACCCCTTGGATGTCACCTTGGGTCATGGCGCTTTGCCAGCGGCTTGGCTTGTGGATTGCGCCGGATGCACCTTCAACGCGCCAGGTTATGCTCGGCATGGAGGTTCTCCATCTCGTTGGGAACAGCATTTTCCTGACCGGATTGATGTGCCTATACAAAGTAGTTCCATCGAGATGGGTTCGTTGGGCTATTTATATCGAGACCTTCCATTTGTACGAACACATCATGTTGACAGCAACGGCCTTCTTTCTTGGAAAGCCAGTTGGAATGAGCACGCTATTCGGGGGCACCAGCTTGGTCGATAGTCGGGAATTCGCAGTTGGTGTCCGTGTATCTTGGCACTTTGCAATGAATCTGCTTCCCATGCCATTCGCGATGCTAGGAATCATGGAATTCGCCCGAGATCATTCACTTAGAGCGATGCTGGTGCGTAATCAGGGGAGCTGAAGCCCTCGGGCGGCGATGCGCAATTCGCGAGCGCAAAACCGCTCGCCTTGCCTTGGAAAAAATCATGGTCAATCGATATGGTTCGCAAGGCGAACGTGTGTTTATTATTCGGATTCCAAATGAAGGTGGGGTCGTCTGGCGCCGAGCAAGGATCGAGGTGAAGGAAGTTGCTGCAACCCACGCTTTCGATCGTCGGAAGGTGGTAAGTGACGTCCCGGCTGCCTTCGACGTCATCGCGCAATGGCTGCGCCACCCTTCAAAGACTGATGTTTGAGTGCGGTTGACGTCATCCGCATAACATCAGGCGCCCAGAATCGGTCAGCCTAATCGCCGCTTTGTGCCGCCGCCGTGAAACTCACATCTCTGCCGACATTCGTGATGATTTCGTGACCTTCCTGCGACTGCAGGTGGAGGCTCGAACAAGAGGTCCGGACACTCGCTCGAATTCCCGTCTGTTACTTCTGATCCTCTAACACTGCGGCGGCCGCGCCAGAGCGAAGTCTGGTATCGACAAATCTGTGGCCCACCGTTTGTGTTTTGTTTGACGAAAGAGGGCTGTCCCGTGGCAGATCACCTTGTGAACGAGCCAGATGATGACGTAACAGGCGGTTTCTCGCGAGGACTGACATTCGGTGCAGTTCAACTCACGAGGCGCCTTGCGGGCTTGGGTCTACATGAAGCTCATCTTTCTGTCCGCGGCTTCAGGGCCGCGACCCCCCAAGCTCGAAGCGCGCTTGAAGAAGCGGGAATGGCTTTCGTGAGAGGCTATAACCGCGCCCTTGGGAGTTCAGAAGCCGCAACCATTGAGCAATCACCGCGGATCGCCCAACGGCTGAAAGGCTTCTTCATGGAAGGTGCAGCCATGGGACTTGGCATTCGGGATGGAATGCCTTGGTACATGTTCTCCGCCGCCAAACTGCCCACTTTCCTCACCTCGACCGCGGTTGAGCATCCCTATCTCACAACTGTTGGCGCTGGGTGGGCAATCGCCCGATTGCCTTGGAGGCGATCCCGGATACTCGAGAGCCTTGATGGATTGCTTCTGCCTCTCGCCTTCGACGGTTGGGGTTTTCACGACTGCTACTTTCGCCGTGCCAATGTTGCTACTGGGCCGGCACGTGCCGTGACCCACATTGCCGGGTGTCCTGGTGCTCGGGCGTGGGACCAAGGGGCGGGTAGGGCACTTTGGTTTGTCTGCGGAGGCAGCATCGAAGAGGCTGTCGCGTGCATCGCCAGAACAAAGGTGGAGCGACATTCAGATCTTTTCGCAGGGCTCGGGCTCGCAGTCGCTTATGCTGGGGGCATTGAACCATCGGAGGCGCAGGCGCTGGTGTCTGCTGCAGGCCCTCACCGCTGGCATGTCGCCCAAGGGGCCGCATTCGCGCTTGAGGCGCACGTAAGAGCTCGAACCGAAACCCCTGAAACTCTTTCGCGTGGTGCGGTTCTCGCTGGGGGCGATGCGTTGTCGTCCGTCGAAATCGTCCGAATGGCAATGCCCAGAAGACCAACGCACTTACGCGGACCGTCGGCGCAGAGCTGGACGCTTTACGAGCAGTGGCGGGCACGCGTCTCCGAACAACTCAAAAGAGCGGCAGGGTGGACTTCATGAGAGATATGCTGTTGCGAAATGCTGGCAGAGGCACGGCGGCAATCCTTGCAGGGCTATTTCTCCTTTCCGCGTCGGTCGCTCAGATGCCGCGTGGTGGTGTGATAAGAATCTCAGAGCGCTTTGCCTTTGAGAGGATAGTGCTTTCGCCTGCCAGCACTGAAGGCTTGCGCACGATACGTCCGGTGCATCGCAACTTCGCACAAATCGCCGCATGGATATCGTCGGTGGGAGCATCGGTTGCCATTGGTGATCTGGATAGCGACGGGATCGCGAACGATGCCTGCTTGATTGACCCTCGCGACGACTCGATATCCGTCCTTCCTCTGGCGCGCGACGTCGGCGCATTTCCTAGGTTCATGCTTTCGACGCCTCCCAACGGATACCAAGCTAGTGCCATTGCGCCGATGGGATGCCTTATCGCCGACGCAAATGCTGACGGACGCGCAGACATTGTTGTCTACTATTGGGGTCGGCCGCCGGGGATTTTCGAGAACACCGGTCGCATGTCACGCGAGGCTTTCGTTTTTCATGAGATTGTTCCAGACCGAGAGATTTGGTTTACAAATGCAGCCCTATTCTCGGATATTGACGGTGACGGCTTCCCCGACTTTGTCTTTGGCAATTACTTCCCCGATGGCTCCGGCGTCCTCGATACGACTGGGAAGCGCACGGTTGAGATGCAGCATTCTATGTCCCGTGCATTCAACGGTGGGCGGAACAGGTTGTTGCTCAGTGTAGGGGCGAAGAACGGCGCTTTCTCATTCGAGGACCGCTCGGACGCGTTCACCAAAGACATGTCCGACGGTTGGACATTGGCGCTTGGTGCTGCAGACCTGAACCAGGACAATTACCCTGAAATATACGTAGCCAATGACTTTGGCCCTGATCGCTTGCTGGTCAATAGATCGCGACCTCGTGCCCCGTCTTTCTCCATCATTGAAGGTCGACGTGGTCTTACAGACATACGCTCGGGCGTCCTTGGTCGAGATTCTTTCAAAGGCATGGGCGTGGATTTCGCGGACATCAATGGCGACGGTGGCTTAGACATCTATGTGAGCAACATCGCGCAGGACTATGCGCTCCAGGAAAGTCATTTTCTTTTCTTGCATCAACCCGGAAAAAGTTGGGATCAGGGAATCGCCCCATACCGAAACGCAGCTGACATTCTCGGGCTTGCGCGTTCGAGTTGGAGCTGGGATTCGAAGCTAGCCGACTTGGACAATGATGGGTCTTACGAGGCGTTGCAGGCAGCAGGCTTTGTAAAAGGAGCACATGACCGCTGGCCCGAGTTACAAGAATTGGCGATGGGGAACGACGAACTTCTGAAATTCCCCCAGTTCTGGCCTCGCTTTGCGCAGGGTGACGGATTATCCGGTGACCGCACCGACGCATTCTTCGTGCGCGGTGCCGACGACCGATTTCACGATATTGCTGCTCAAATTGGTTTTGACGAACCCAGCATCACACGCGGCATCGCTCTTGCAGACGTCGATGGTGACGGAGACCTCGATTTCGCGCTCGCTCGACAGTGGGAAGACTCTATCCTGCTTCTTAACAAAGCGGGCCAAAAGAACAGTTCGCTCATACTGGATCTCCGCTTGACGAACAAAGATGGCTCGACACGGCCAGCTATAGGTGCCGTGGCCACGGTCGTTTTCGACGACAACCATGCTCTTTCTGCATTTTCTGACGTTAGTAATGGGCATTCCGGGCACCGGGCGGCAGAAGTGCATTTCGGCCTCGGCGATCGAATGTCGAGCATGAAAGTGCTGATCACTTGGCGGACCGAGGGTGGCCGTCAAGAACGAGAATACTGCCTCGCGCCAGGACGGCATCGGTTGGTGCTTGACGAGCCTGGAGACTTGAACAGCCGCTGTCTCATGGAGGTAAGTAAGCGATGACCATAGCCATCGAACGCGAGCCGCATTCGCTTCCCACGAAACCCGGCTTGAGCCTTGGGGACCGGTGGTATATCGACAAACGTTTGAAGGGCCTGGCGCGCTTCGCCTTGGCGATAACCTTTCTCAACATTCTCGGCCATCTGTGGCTTGGTTTTGAGCAATCTTGGATAACGCCTTTCGTTGCGCTTGCAGCGGCGTATGGCACGGAACTCGCCGCCGAAACTGCTCAGGCCCACGCCGATAGGCGCCGTCCGCGATATCTCGGCTCGCCAGGCAACTTTATCTCATTTCTGCTGTCGGCTCACATAAGTGGGCTCGCGGTCGGCATGCTGCTTTTCGCCGCTGAGCAACTTTGGGTCGTCGCTTTCGGGGCTTCGCTAGCCGTTGCGTCGAAGTGGCTATTCCGGGTTCGGTTACCCCTTGGCGACGGTCACACAAGCCGACATTTCCTAAACCCATCGAATTTCGGAATCAGTGTTGTCTTGCTTCTCTTCCCGTCAGTCGGAATTGCGCCGCCATATATGTTTGCAGAGAACATCTCAGGGGCGCTCGACTGGGTTCTGCCACTAGTCGTTATATTGACCGGCAGCCTGCTCAACACAAAGCTCACCGGGCGCATGCCGCTGATTGGAGCTTGGGTGATCTGCTTTGCGGCGCAAGCCGCAATCCGTAGCGCGGCAAATGGCACACCGCTCGAGGCTGGTCTGGTCCCGATGACAGGCTTCGCATTTATCCTTTTTACCTTTTACATGATTACCGATCCAGCAACGACGCCGGGAAAGCCACGCAATCAGATCATCTTCGCGATGGCGGTGGCGGCCGTGTACGGCATTTTGATGCAGCTTCACGTCGTCTTCGGCTTGTTCTTTGCACTCACGATTGTCACCGCGACGCGTGGAATTTTGTTGATGCTATCTGCAGGGAAAGTGGGGATGCATCCAAGTACAAGTGTGCTCGACGGAAGAGTTGATGGGAAGTGGTCCCACGCCGGGGACGGGGCGCCCCAAGCCGCACGATTGGCGTCCAATCCGTAGTGGTCGCGCCCTCGAGTTTTGCGACAGACTCTGCTTCAGCGGTTTGGATAGATTTGTAGAAGGCATGATTGGTGCAGCGATTGCTCACCCCCCGGGTCTTCAAGGTGTCGAAAGGCAGGAAGTCGAGTAGCGATGAACGTTCGAGAAGCAATTGCTATCTGTTCTCTCTCTTGTCGGTATCCGGATGCGAATACGCCGGACGAGTTGTGGACGAACGTGATGGAAGGCCGTCGCTCATTCCGGTCGATCCCCGCCGAAAGGCTTTCCCTTAGTGCTTACTCGCCGGACACCGTCGGGCAATCAGATTCCATCACGCCTGTGCTCGCTGGCTTGTTAAGTAACTGGCATTTTCCTCGTGACGCGTTCCTCATCTCAAAAGGCACATTCGAGAACACGGATCTCACTCACTGGCTAGCGCTTCACCTTGCATCTGAGGCAATCAATTCCTTGGGTGGCACGGCACGCCTAAACCGCGCGCGAACAGCGGTCGTCGTCGCAAATACACTGACAGGCGAGTTTAGCCGGACAGCCCTCCTGCGTCTGCGCCAGCCGTTCCTTGACGAACTGCTGAATGATGCATTGAGCACGGTAAGAACGAACCCAACTGAGGCGAGTCAGGTACGAAGCGAATTCTCTAAGTTGCTGAAATCCCGCTTCCCAGAACCAAATGAGGATTCGCTTGCTGGCGGTCTTGCCAATACGATAGCCGGGAGAATTGCGAATTATTTCGATCTAAAAGGGGGAGCATTTACCGTCGATGGGGCTTGTTCCTCGTCACTTCTTGCGATTGCTAATGCTGCCGACCTTCTTCGGAGTCACGCCGTCGATGCGGTGATCACGGGGGCAGTGGATCTCTCTCTTGATCCCTTCGAGCTGGTCGGGTTTTCCCGCAATGGCGCTTTGTCGCCGACAAGAATGCGTGTGTTTGACGCGAGATCTGACGGCTTCTGGCCCGGTGAAGGAGGTGCTTTTGGTGTCCTAATGCGCTTAGAAGATGCCCGGCGTGTTGAAGCCCCCGTCCTGAGCGTAATTCGCGGCTGGGGCATGTCGACGGATGGTGCAGGCGGTCTAACTCGTCCAGATAGCAATGGCCAGTTGCTCGCGTATCGCCGCGCCCATGAAATGGCAAATACTGACCCGCGCGATCTGGCATATGTGGAGGCGCATGGAACCGGGACCCAGATTGGAGACCCGACTGAAGTTAAAGCCCTTGCATCGCTCCGAGAAGGTGCAGGGGAGCCATTGGCAATCGGCTCAATTAAAGCGAATATCGGTCATACCAAGGCGGCCGCTGGCTTTGCTGGCCTCGTTAAGGCGGTACTATCGCTCAAGCATGGCATCCTACCGCCACATATCGGCTGCGAAGTACCCCATCCAGTGTTTCGCGAGACCGACAACCGACTGTTCCCAATCCGGCAGGCCGGCGCTTACAAGGATGGGCGTCAACCTCTTGCGGCAGTATCGAGCTTTGGTTTCGGGGGCATCAATCTC
This sequence comes from Rhizobium sophoriradicis, assembly GCF_003939025.1. GTDB lineage: Bacteria > Pseudomonadota > Alphaproteobacteria > Rhizobiales > Rhizobiaceae > Rhizobium > Rhizobium sophoriradicis. Next base: position 31,602 of record NZ_RQIH01000021.1, on the reverse strand, counting down.
CACGCGGTCTTGGAACCAGCTGAGTCCCGCAGAGCCCCTCCAGCATTCGCCACGCCGAAGATGCGTGGTGAACAGGGCGCGGAATTATTCTTGTTCAGAGCTGCCGATGTGGGCTCCCTGCGAAATCAACTCGCCGCTCAGCGTGCTGTCTCTCCGAAACTTTCGCTGGCCGCGCTCGGTGACGCGGCAGCAATGCTTGCAAGCAACCTCGAGCGTGGGACCGTTCGGCTTGGCTTTGTTGCCCGGGACGCAGATCAACTGTGCAAACGGCTCGATCAAGCGCTCGAACATCTGGCTGTAACGGAGATTGCTTTAGACCAAATCTCACATCTCTTTTTTGGATCCAAGCGCGAAGCCGCGCCGATCGGTTATCTGTTTTCAGGCCAGTCAGCTCCGGTGCGAAAGCCGTCCTCCGTATGGCTGGAACGCTTTCCCTTTCTGCGCCCTTTGGCTGAGGCATTGTCGATCGAGATCGAGCCAGGTGCGGTCGACACCGCAGTTGCTCAGCCAGCAATCACCTATGCCAATCTAGCGACACTGACGGTGCTGGATAGGTTGGGCGTCACCGCAGTTGCAGCCACGGGCCACAGCTTGGGTGAGCTTGCGGCCCTCAGCTGGGCCGGGGCGCTTGATCAGATCGAGGCGCTCAAGCTTGCCCGGCAACGCGGGACGATCATGGCTCGCTACGGCAGGGCTGGCGGGTCAATGCTTCGCCTTGGAGATGACGCCAGCGGTTGCGAACGGCTAGCGGCTGGGCTGGACTGCACTGTGGCCTGCATCAACGGGCATCGCGAAACCGTTATGGCCGGCAGCGGAGCGGCGATCGCCGAGCTGGCCAAGCGCGCGGAAAGAGCCGGCATCGATTTACAGTTACTCCGGGTTTCGCACGCGTTCCACAGCCCGGACATGGCTCCGGCCGAAGAGTCGTTTTGCGCCGTGCTAGGCAATATTGCATTCGACGTTCCATCGAGGTCAGTAATATCGAGCATAGATGGAGGCTTGATAGGCGCTGCTACTCCCATTGCGGCCCAATTGCTCAAACAACTTACTGAACCGGTGAGATTTGTGGATGCGCTCGACGAAATGGGACGGCGCTCAGAGATCGTAATCGAAGTCGGCCCCGGCTCCGCATTGACGCGGCTAGCCACAGCTCACGGTCTTCGTGCCCTGACCGTGGATTCCCAGACTGACGACCTTTCTTCGATGCTGGAGGTTCTCGCAGGTGCTTTCGCCGCCGGGCACGAACTTAATTACGACGAATTGTTCGTTGAGCGCGGAATACGCCATGAAGGCGGTGAACCAATAGTACTACTTTCTAACCCGTGCGGCATTCAACCCAAGCCTAAGGAAGTCGCCAACGCGGCCCCAAACCCTCCCGTTGAGGTCGGCGATCTCATTGATCTCGTGCAAATATCTGAGACGTCGCTAACGGAACGAGTTTTGTCCCCAGAAGAGCTGCTAGAGACCACCTTGAGGGTGGTGTCCGAAGAGACAGGGCTGCCCGTGCCGGCCATCAGCTCTAACGCGCGATTTCAGTCCGATTTGCACCTAAACTCGTTAGCGGTCACGCGAATTGTCGTCACCGTTTGCCGACAATTGGGACTGGCCGCGATGAGCAGTCCGACTGACTTTGCTGAAGCGACGCCCGCCATCCTAGCTTCTCAATTGGCGGAATTGTCTGAATTTGAGTGTGATAACAACAGTTCCCCGCGTGTCACTGGGATTAGGCGATGGGCTGCACCTTATCGGGTCAATTGGTATGCACATAAACAGCCAAAGAGGGGCGGCCGCAGGATTTCCTGGATATCTGAGACAGAATTCACCCAAAGCATTGCGACCCCAGAGCATGGCCTACTGGTGAACCTCGCCGAGAATTTTGGAGTCGATGAAAGTGTCAATTTGATCACGCTGTTGCAGCGTGTAGCGAGATGGGGGCTAAAGCACATCGCAATCGTGCATGACCGCCTGCCCATCTCTGCGCTTTTTCGCTCAATATTTCAGGAAGCGGTGTTTGAAACGATCTTAGTAATCGATCGCAACGGCCAGGATGCTGGAGATTGTCGGATTGGCCAAATTATGGGTCACTGTTTCCCAGGGTTCTCAGAATACCGCTTAGGGGCCGCAGGCGAGATCGAGTGGCCAAGTTTCGAGCGGTTGCACTTTGACAACAACAAAGGAACCGCTGGCATGCCGTCAGCTGTTGACACCATCCTTGCGGTGGGCTGCCACCGTGGAATTGGTGCCGAATGCGCTTTGACGCTTGCCGCAAGCGGTGCGAAGCTAATTTTCGCGGGGCGCAGCGAGCCAAGTGACGCGGGCGTCATACAAACATTGAAGATGGCGCGCGAGCGCCACATCGAAGCCACTTACCAGCGGTGCGATGTGACTGATCACAGCGACGTTCTGAGGCTTTCGCGGCACCTCGAAGCGGCGGCACTTGCGCCGAGCGTCGTGGTATTTGCGCCCGCGATCAATGAGCCAATGCGCTTCAGTTCTCTGTCCGACGATATTGTCAGAGCCACCCTATCTCCAAAAGTAACAGGGCTATCAACCTTATTGGACCGGTTTGGAAAGAAGCTGAACAGGCTAATCTCGTTTGGGTCTATTATCGGTCGGATCGGTCTCGAAGGAGAGGGCCACTATGCGCTCGCGAACGCCTTGCAGAGCCAAATTGTTGAGAGTTTTGCGCGGTCTCATCTCTCCTGCCGTTGCGTCTCCTTCGAATGGACGGTCTGGAGCGGGGCAGGAATGGGGGAGCGCCTCGGCACAGTAGAAAGGCTGGAAGCCAAGGGCGTTGATGCTCTTCCCTTTGATCTCGCGCTCTCGACGTTCGAGCAGCACGTTGCTTCGGGCTCGAGTGGAGTTATTGCGATCACCGGCCGTTTTGGACCGCCACCTGGCCTGGAAATTGGGAGAGCCTCCAGGCAGCCGCTTAGATTTGTCGATCGCATCCTAGTTGATTTTCCAGGAACTGAATTGGTCACAGAGACAGAACTCAATCTCGGACGTGACCCTTATCTCAACGACCATCGTCTCGAGGGACATCCGGTTCTTCCCGGAGTGATGGGGCTAGAGGCGATGGCCCAAGTAGTTGCCGCACTGGCGGGAAATGGTTTTACGCAGAGAATTAGCGAAGTGATTTTCCATCGCCCCATCATAGTGACACGAGGGCGACTGGCGATACGGATAGCAGCTCTCCGCGCCGAAGACACCCAGGTCGAAGCTGCAGTGTTCACTGAGGAGGATGATTTCCAGGCGCCGTACTTCACAGCATGTTTCAAGAATGCGCCTTTACCCGCGGGCCTCGAAGCTTTGAACGCTGATCCCAATGCGGCGGGAACTGACACCGTTTCCGCGGACCCGCTATATGGGTCGCTGCTCTTCCAGGGGGAACGTTTTCGTCGTGTCGCGAAGCTTCTGCGGTGCACGTCTCGTGTTGTTGAGGCGGATCTGGCGAAAATTGCCGTCGTTAATTGGTTCGGGGTTTTTGAACCAAGCACCTTGATCCTCCTTGATCCGGGAGCGGCGGATGCGGCGCTCCATGTGCTGCAAGCAACTATTCCGTATCGCCGCCTCGTGCCGGTTTCGATCGCTGACGTGGTGTTGACAACGCGCGAGGTTACGGGTTGTCGGCTTGTTGGCCGAGAAAATTGGTCTGCTGGGAATACATACTCGTTCGACGTCAAATTGCTTGATCTTCACGGAAACCTCGTCGCCAGCTGGCTGGACGCGCGATTCAAAGCCATCGGCTCGCTCGATGTCATCCCGGTCCTGCCGTCTGCCCCCATGCTCTGCAGTGCTCATCTCGAACGGCTGGCGAGAGAGGAACTTGGTGACGACGCCATTCGGTTGAGCCTGATATCCAATGCTCGGATATCCCGCTCGGAACGCCGGCTTCGAGCGATTGAGGCCTTGGGGCTCAGCTGTAATGTTATTCATCGGGCGGATGGCAGGCCGGAGCTGGAGTCTGGCGAGGGATTCGTGAATCTCAGCCATTGTGAGGACATGAGCGTTGCGATCTACGGAATGAGACCGGTTGCGTGTGACCTCGCCGCAGTCGATGAGTGCTATCCGGATCTCGACGGGCAGCGCCTCTCGGCAGCGGAATGGGCCGAAGCGGAAGTCCGACGAAAACTTGGTGAGCCACGCCCCTTTAAGTTGGCTGGTGACCGTTCGACATCGAGCTCCATTTCGTCGGCGCGAGTCATCACAAGTAGCGCTTTGCAATCGGTCGGGATGGCGATTGCGTTGGGTGGGTCGCGCCCAATGTATGGCGGCGACCCGAAGCACACACAAACTCACGCCGAGGTAACAGAATGAACGTCTGGGAAAACGCTCACCCCTATCATGCGCAGCAAGCAATTGAGGGCTTTGGCGGCCAAAGACCCGTATTTTTACACCGTCATGTAGTGTCATTCGAGGAAACGAACGTGGTCGGAAACGTCTATTTTTCGAGACACGTATCGTGGCAGGGGCGATGCAGGGAGATGTTCTTGAGGAACCATGCGCCCGGCATTCTCGATGAGTTGAATAGGGACTTGAGGCTCGTAACACGGAAGGTTTCTTGTGAGTATTTTGCAGAGCTTCGCGCGTTTGATGAGGTGGAGATTCGGATGCGTCTTGCCTATGTTGAACAGCATCGGATCGGCCTTGAGTTTGACTATTTTGTAACAGGCAGTATTTCGGAAGCGGCCGCCGCACATGGTTTTCAGGAGATCGGCTGCATGCGTCTCCGAGAAGGATCGTTGGTCCCGGTCTCTCCTCCGGCCGAGTTGGTCGAGGCTCTCCGCCCGTTTATGGTTCCGCGGCCGTGACATTGCAAAATCAGAACTTGGAGATCGTCGACCAAGTTCAATCCACGGCAGTGACTAGAACAATAGTCGCAATGAGGAAGCCGGTTAACAGCAAAATTTCGCTCAATGAATGGGCCGAATTCGCATCATTGGGAAAACTCGAGCTAATTGGAGCTTTCAATAGACTTACGGGGATTCCACCTATGACTTTTCACAATGCGGAAAGGTTGGAGATCGCGAAGCGGCTTTTGGTATTTGAAGGCATGCCCGTGACCGAGGTGTGCTACGAGATCGGATACGAAAGCCTCGGCTCCTTCATCACAAAATTTACTCGTTGGGTAGGGATCTCCCCTGGAGCCTATGGTCAAGCCATGCGCGAAGTGGGTTTTCTCTCAATTTTTATGCACGCAGTCCGCACGCGGATGTACCCGCGCGGAGCTCCGACAGAAGCTGTTGATGTACGTTTAATGCTGCCGCCACGTCAGTTCGCCCATTGTCTGCTCGTAGCAGTGTTTCGGCGTCCTTTTCCCGCGGGGAATCCAATGGCATGGCGATTCATCCCTCCAATGCGCCAGCGCACCAAGTTTGATGGTGCTCTCTCGGGCTATTGTTTGGCTGCCTCGGTACCTCGTTGGCCGCGTCTAGAGGAACTCGTTTGCTTCAGACCCGCCCTGGTTGGTCGCGAGACAATCACAACCTTGGACAATGAGGTAAAATTACAACTCAATCCACCAACAATCTTTGATCCTCCAATCACGCTTGCGGTTCCCGTGCTGTTTTCCCGGCAGTCGGATTTGGTTGAAGGCTAGGCGCACTTTGAATACGCGGAGTTCCCCCAACAAATTTTCGAGAAGCGTCAGTTCCAATAGAAAAGTAAGCTGTTCCAAGCATTTCGACGATGTTGAATCTAAACTACGAAGGGGGAAATTCGATGGCAGCACAGAAACGGGTTGTCCCGCGGGGTCAAGATTATCTGACGACTATTCGCTCTGATCAGTATATCGAATTGGCGCCAGACCTGCTCGGCCCTAACATGAAAGTGTTTTCAGAAAAGGTCGCGATGGTGGGCATTCCGCTCAATCCTCCTGTTGGAAATGCCGACACAATCATGGAAAGAGGCGACGTAGCCTCTCATGGGAAGACCGTGAAAACCCGACTCGTGGCTTTTGCCAACGTAAGTGCAGCTCCAATCCTCTTAGAAGGCGATAGCGCTTTAGCCGGCTACTATGATCTATATGCCACGCTATCACCCACGCGAGAATCGCCCGGCGAGATGACGTTCCACTTCGAAACCGACAATGGAGGTTGGTTCGAGAGCAGGGCAGAGTTCTGGCCGATGTTCGAGCTTCGTCCCCTTGGTGGAGGGACATCCATCTTCATAGACACCGGACGCGACAAGGTCCCTGGCTTCCCGATGAATGTGGGGCACTCAGGTGGCCGGTGGTCATTTACCCCTCCGACGCCGTCGGCGGTTCGTGGGTTCCGGACAAAACAAATGTACTATGAGGATGTTGTAATAATTACGGCGAGCCGAGATGGCCAGATAACCGCCGAACGGAAAATGGAATTCGCACCAACAGAACTTGCCAAATGCGCAAAGGCACAAGCCGAGTTCGACGCCGGCGGAGAAATTGCCACCTTCGGCCGGCCAAACTTCGGACGAGCAATGACAGGAGCCAACTTCCTGTTGGAGTGATTGTGCATGGCTACTCAGGTGCTGTCGCGCATTTTTCGGATAGTCACTTATCTCGTCGGCGGTGCGGTGCTTGGTTTTCGCGCCACTTGGCAGAAACAAAAGATCGGCGATCGCTTCGACAGTTCTTTAGCTTTCGCAACGGTGGTTGCTCATCTATCCTACCATCTCGGCGGAATCTTTCCAAAACTTGCTCAAATTTTGAGCACTCGCTACGATCTAATGAGCGAAGATGCAATAGCACTGCTCTCGCGAAGCTGTTCACAGCTTAGATTGGCGCCTGCCTTACATCACATTGATGCTCGGGGCTTGGAACTGGGCGGTGAGATAGCGTCGTTAGGTGCCGGCGCGATTGCTGAGACTTTTTTAGTGAAGACACCAGAAGGCATCAACTTCGTAGTCAAAGCGAGGCGGCCCGGCATTGATGTGGTCCTCAGGACTGACCTAGCGGTCATCAAGACGGTAGCAAACCTTGCTAACCTCCTACGCATTTGCCGTTCCTTGAATATTGAGGATAACGTGCGTGTCCTTGGTGAACTCTTCCTGAATCAGGTTGATTTAGAAGCAGAGCGACGGAATCTAAGAAACCTTCAAGCAAATCTTGGCAAATGGGTGAGAGTTCCTAGTGTTATCGAGGGTGGAGGATCCGAGCGAATTCACATGGAGTATTTGCCGCGTGGGTGCGAGATCACAGCCCACGACGCGGTCACACGACGACACCTTGCAGTTTCGCTGCTCCACTTGGTTTATCGAATGATCTTCATCGATGGCTTTGTTCACTGCGACCTCCACCCGGGCAATATCTATGTAGGTGAAGATGGGGGTTTGGTTATCGTCGATGCGGGCTTTTGTGGCTCGATCGATGATGCGGTTCGACTTGACTTTAGAGAGTTTTTCCTCGCCATCGGTTTGAAACGGGCGAAGATCCTTGCGGACATTATCATCCGCTATTCAACAGGAGCCCCTGATCCGCAAGGTGCCACTATCTCAATACGAAATGATTGTGTTGTATTGCTCAACAAGTATTCTAGGCTTCCCTCTCGAGCCTTCAGGATAGTAAATTTCATTCGAGATCTACATCAAATTTACCAGAAGCATCGCCTTACAATGACAAGCGAATTTTTCACCATTATCTATTCGCTGTTGGTTGTTGAGGGTACCGTGACAAAACTCGACGGTGAACTTGACTTTCAGGCTCTTGCCGTTCAATACATGATCGACAACCGAGAAGAGATTTACTCGCTCCGGAAGCCCCAATCGGCCCAACTTGTGGCGGCGAGTGTGCCCAGTTCTCATACGGTGCGAATTGGCGTTTGAAACTGCTGACGTTCCGATCGCTTCCGGTGAAAGAGCGGCGCGGGCCTTTGCGTTTGAAACGAAACCTCGGTTCATGCCCCACCCGATAAAAAATATCCTCGTGGCGCCTTACGTCTTGAGAATGGCGATGTCGTGCTCCAGGTATATTTTTAGTGCTAACAACGCCTCGCCCCAGCCCACAGCAGTGGAGCCAAATGCTTCTATACCGTCGGTGGTATCCGGGAAGGGTCCATCAGTCAGATCCACGACCGTCTCGCCACCTTGGGAGGAAAATGTCATCGTGACAATAGTCGGCGCCGGACCAGGCTCCCAAGAAAATGAAAAGAGCTCTGCGCGTCTATATTCTAAAATGGTACCACTATCACGCACCGTGGCTCCGTTTTCACCGAAATTAACCCATTCGAGCCTTACCTGTCCGCCTGGAAACTCTTCTAATAACGCGCTGCTTACAAACCAGCACTTCAGCCCCTCTGCCGTGGCAAGGCTATGGAAAACCTTATCGGCAGGCTTCAAAATTCGAACGCGGTTTCTGATAGTGTACACCTCAAGCCCTCCTAGACAAGTATGACTGGATCCGGCTGATTGGCGGCATGTAGAAGCAGTACCGCTCCCCAGTCTGAACGAATTGGTGCTTCGCCTGCAAAGGAGTTTCTTGCCTCAGCCTGCCATCGATCTTGTGGCGTAGCATTGACCAAAAAGAGGCTCCTTTGCCAACAATAGGATCTACGCCTGCGCCAATGTCTGGATGGTCGATATCATTGGACCACTTCTCGTATACGTGGAGGAATTGCTCAACAACAGATACCTGGAAGCAAACGAAATTTAGAACGTGCCAATCGCCGACGACCTCCGACCAAAATCCGCGCCTCAGTATGGGGCGCTCCCAGCCACCATTTCTCGAACGCATTTTCGAAACATGGCTTACACTTAAACCGTTCTCGCGCGCGTCAGCGTATCGGTGGGTAGCAAGCTCCCTTCCGTCTTTCGATACGCCCATTAGATTTTCAGCGAGCCACTCTTCAGAGACTGGATTGATGGACTTCAGCCTAGAAACTTCAGCGCTGATATTGTCCTCGAAGCGACGCGGAGAAATAGGAAATCTCGCTAAAACAACGAAGCTCCCTCCTTGCAACTGCATCACGTGTCGCCGGCAATCGATGCCAAAATTGTTGTAATTCCATTGAGGCCTGAAGCCGTGTCCAATGACAAAATCGCCAATGTTTGCGCTTTGCGTTTCACCGGGCGGTTGCTCTCGCTCAGCTCCGGGGCGTTTCATCATGTCCGGGAGCCGTGGCTGACGACGTCCATCCACGAAGCCTAATGGGTTCACATCCATTGCGTCCCCATAGCCGGATCGGCCGCGAAGCACCAACTTGGGCCCAACTTCAGAGAGCTGAATAAGCTGATTTATTGTACTCTCGACCTTGGTGCTGTCCTCGCAGGAAATCCATATAATTAAAGTATCGTTGAGAACGTGAAATTGCCTTTCAGCCAAATGTGGAGCTGGCGACTCGATTTCAAGGCTACGCGTGATACAATCCAGCGAGAATAGGACGCTAAGTTTTACCTTCTTTATTCCGGGCTTGTCCTCGAGTTTGTCGAAACGGAGCATGGAGGTGTTATTCAAGACCCATTTCTCAAGGCGGATCTGGTCATGATCCATTGGAAAGGCCAGCAGGGCCTGGAACCCTTTGCCAAACCCGGACAACAGGTGGGTCTGCGTATCGTCAAGTCCAGCCTTATACATTCACCGCAACCACCTAATTGACTCCACAGTTTCTAGTGGCGTCACCATGCCTTTGCCGGTGCCGAGAACGGGCTCAAGTGACCATTTATCTAGTATGGTTCCGGCTTTTACATCTACAGTGTAGAGGACCTTGTTGTAACTATCCGCGACCGCGCCGATTCCGGCCATTACATCACTGACTCTCGCAAAGATCGTTTCGTGTTCTGATGCCTCCAAAAGCGGTTTTATTTCCCCGGTGTCACTTTTGCGAACGAAGATGCCGCCGCTCTCTTGAAGGGGCCAATCGTTTCTTGAATAAAGGATATATGTACCGTCCTGGTCGTCCACGGCGACGCTGTCGATGACCCCTCGTGGGGTACGAGTTTCATCATGTATGATGTCTATTCTCCCCTGTCTTAGATGGAGAAGAGCGCCCATTTCTTTTAGTTTGGCACCACCGGGCCCGGTTGTGGGCGCATATCGCATGAAAGAATTCGCAATGACATATTCGTCCTCACCCAGTGCGGCCAAAGCAACTGGCTCTTTCAAGGGTTCCCCTTCAAACAGCAACGTCCGCGTGCCCGTTTTGGGATCCAGTTTGTATATTTTTCCTGATCCACCAAACCCCATGAAGTCAACGACCACAAGGGCGTCTTTTTGGAAAAGTATCTCGCCAGGGTCAAGAAAGGTCTCACTTCCTGGAATTAGGAATAGATTTTCGTCGCGATGATCTGCGAGAAATATCGCACCGCCTTGACCAAAGGCAACCTCGGTGGGGTGCCCTGGCCACCGTGTGCCAGACATTGCAATGAATAACTTTCCATCAGGTCCGGGAATAGCACGCCACAGCAACATAGGTGAACCTTCAAGGCGGCAGTATATCTCAAATGTTCCATCACTCGGATCAAAGATGTGCACGCTATTATCTTTTTGCACACCAAGAACCATCTTGCCGGGGGTAAGTTTGGCCCGTGCATTTGGGAGTATCGCGACGTCTGCTGGGGCGGGACGGGCGGGTTGGGCCACACCCATTAACCTAGCAGGTAAATCACGCGGTGCTGCATCACCGACCAAGGTTTCCGGATACCCGGCCATCGTTGGGTTCGCGGAGGCCGTGACCGGTGCAGTCGCGTCTGACCTCTCATTGAGAACGTCTCGCAAAATATCGCGTAGTGCCGCTCGCCAATCTTTCTCGGCCATGAAATTTGCTCCCAACTCACGCGAACGGGTCTCTGCTCGCCAAACCGCACAAGGAATAGTCTAAATCGCCATTTAGAGTGGAATGGCATCGCTCTGTATTCGCGTCGAGCACCCCGTCGCCATCGAGATCAGACAGTTTCCCTTTAAATGTTCCATACAAGAATAGGTTTGTCATGCTCCCTATTTCTGGATGAGTTGGCGAAGTAAGCTGGATAGTCCCAGGGTGTATTTGAAATCCGCTGCTAAAAAGCCTGTCAATGTTTGCAAACGCGAAACCATAATACTTTCCGCGGACAGATTCTACCAGCTCCTTCCATCGTCCATCACTGCCCCTATTCGCACTCCCAACTAGAAGGTGTTGCTTTGGTCGTACAATAACCGGATTTGCCTTCCTCGCGAGCACAACGTTCACATCATCGACGATGCCTAGGCTTTTGTCTTCGACCGTCCCCGAAAGGTAGAATGGGTGACGGCTTTGACATTCATAGATGTGCTCGGTTACGCCCGGAAATGGCGATGAGGAAAGCCCGTTGAACTTGTAAATCTCAAAATGGTCTGTGCCATCCGGGTGATATGATCTGATACGCTTTTCTATAATAAGATTCGACCCAAATGTTTCCTGTCGTGTGCAAGCCATCACGCGCCCCATGATTTGCTCGAACCAGAGGGGTGACAGTACCACCCGAACTAATCCGACCGATGGCACGGTGGCGATCGCATAACCGGCAATTCTGAGGGGAAGCGTTTGATCGAAGGGATTGTCATCGCTTACGGCAATCCTTCTTTCGGCGGGGCGGAGGTCTTTGCCAGTCATTTCGCGAAACAAAAGACAAGCCCAGTCAGCAACCTCGGCGTCTTTATCTTTGCAATACGCCCCGATCTCGTGGATATCATCCATCGATAATGTTTTCTGGATTAACCAAAGAAGGCCTTGACGTATGTCATTATCGATTTCGGCTCGCATTCTATTAAGAAGATATGCGATAGATTCTTGGCCGTGTCTGTCTGCGTACTCCCACATAGCCCGTTCGCGTTCCAGTGGCGAAGTGTCGTCTTCAATAGCCTGCAGCAATGCTTGGTCGTCTCTCGTATCAAACCTAAGATATTGAGCAGACAAGCTGTCGAATGTGACGTTTTCGGCAGGGTCGTTTGACCTGCCAGGGGTATTCAACCCGGCGAAGTATCTCTCGGTCGACGGCGCCAGACCTGAGTATTTCCAGCGGCTATCAAATTCCATGGCCAGCTCCCAGCGCGAATTGCACTTTGTCCCTTGGAATTTAGCATTTAAACTTCTTTCGGCCGTCACATGGCGCTCTTCTATCAGTCTCGAATGCCTCACGATAAAGTGGGCGCGCAGTTGCGGTGCGGAGAGCCTTTCTTGATGCAGCATCCGCGGTTGGCGGAAGATATGGAGTTATAACGTGTGCCATGAACGGGTCTGCACCCGCATCCCACACCAGCGAATGCAGGCAATCCGGCCCGTTTCGAAAGTTGACCGGCCGACTCGCGAGGGCACCATCAGACCTGGACGAAGCATCAAGCCGCAGCTGGCCAGTTTATACTGCTAGCGATGAATGAGGCATTCTACCAATGGCAGGAATCGTTGGTTGCGAGCCCCCGCAACCAAATAAACAAAAGCCCGCCTCGTGCGGGCTTTTTTGCGTTTGCGGGCGACAGAACAGGACGGCGACGGACTCCTGGGCGTTCTGATCGATTCCGAGCGGCGCTGCAGGTCGTATTCCTGTTGCGCGCTGACCTTTGCGCGACATGCTTAGGGTTTCCCGAGCCGTTCGATGGCCGATTGCAAAGGTGCATCGGAAACATGGATAAGGCCAACATAGGGGTTGGCCATATCCGTAATCAGGAAGATCGCGCCGGCGACGGAGAGGGCGCAGACCAGCAGAATTGACAGCAGCGTCGGATTGGCCGGCGCCTGCAGCCCGAAGGTCGCAAAAAGCAGGCCGAGCCAACACACGAGAACGGCGAGAAAGGCCCAGGGCAAACCCTCTTTGCCGGATTCGACCAGCAGCCAGTGGGTCTCGGCCAGCATGCCGCTCACCTCGAGAGCACGGGCCTGGAGAGAAAGCTGCACGGCATCCCTCGGCGAGAGCGCCCGAAGGTCGCCCTGAACCGCCTCGATATCCTGGTATTCCCCCAGCGCCTTGCCGGATGCCTCGTCGGTGGTTTCGGCCGACCAGCCGCGGCTTAGCCGTTTCTCGATCAATTCACGCAGCAACTGCCGCGCCTTGTCGGTTTCCGGCCCGTATTGGGCCATGACGCGGTCAAGCAAGAGCACCCGTGCGGCCGCCGTTCTCATCTCCACTTCGGCGTTGTCGTAGGTGGACTTGGCCGAGGCGATCAGAAGGCCGAGCGCTAAGGCCGACAGCGTCCCCACCACCGCGGTTGCCAGCCTGATGACGTCCTTGGATTCGGCATTGAGATGATGATCCGGCAAGCGGTCGCGCACGATCAATCCGATCGCCGTTGCGGTCGACAGAAACACAAATACAAGCCCGCCAAGTAACAGTGAGCCCAAGTCCGGTCTCCGTATCGCCTACAGCGCCGCGCGCGTCTTTTCAGACGGACAAAGGACGCTGTAGGACTTTGAGTGCTTCAGCCACTGCGATTGTTTGCACGCCGTGCAATAGCTCCCGTGATCATAACGGAAGACTGGCCGGGCGCGGAACTTTTACTTTCCCGGTTTTTTAGCGCCGTTTTTCGAGTGGATTTCGGTCGGCAAGATATCGCCGGGGGGCGTCATTGCCGGAAAATGAGCAGCACGTAAGCGAGGAAAAGCACCAGATGCACCGCACCTTGCATGAGATGCGTGCGGCCGCTGGCAAAGGTAATGATGCTGACGGCAAGCGTGAGCAGGAGCATCACCAGATCGCCGCGCTCCAGGCCGAGCGTCACTGTGTGCCCGTAGAGCTGACTGACAACGAGCATCGCCGGCACCGTCAGTCCGATCGTCGACAATACCGAACCAAGGAAGATGTTGACGGAGCGCTGAAGATTGTTGGCGATGGATGCGCGCACGGCGCTGATTGCCTCGGGCGTCGCGACGAGGACTGCCATCACGACACCGCCAAATGCGGTCGGAGCATGCAGGGTTTCGATAATGTAGTCGATCGGCCGGGCAAGCTGTTCGACCAGGAAGACGACGGGACCCATATAGGCGAAAAGCAGAATGGCATGAGGCCAGACCGGTCCATGGTGAGGGTGACGTTCGCCGGGGGGCTCGTCGCGGTTGCTGTCGTCGGTGAAATAGTCTCGATGGCGGCCGGCCTGCAGAATCAGAAACGTGCCATAAAGGCCGACCGATATTATGCCCAGTATCAGTTGTCTCGGCGCCGATGAATCCTGGCCGTCCGGGCCTGCCAGAAATGTCGGCATGACCAGGCTCAAGGTGGCCAGCGGTACGATCACCCCGAGATAGGCGTTGGCGCCCTGCAGATTGTGCTGCTGTTCCGGCCGACGCCACGCGCCGAGCAGCAACGACAGGCCGACCATGCCGTTCAGGATGATCATGACGACCGCAAACAGCGTGTCGCGGGCAAGCGTCGGATTGTTTTCGCCGTGCAGCATGACGGCTGAAATCGCCATCACCTCGATCGAGGTGATGGCAAGCGTCAGAATGAGCGTGCCGTAAGGCTCCTTCAGCCGCTCCGCCAAATGATCCGCGTGCCGCACGACCGACAGGGCGGAGCCGAGCACGACGGCAAACAGCCACACGAAAACAACGGTGAACCAAAGCGGGTGGGAAAGCCGCCCGAAAAGCTGCTCCTGGAAAGCCAGAAATACCAAGCTCGTCGCGACGCTGACGCCGAGGAACCATTCCTCGCGCAGCAGGCTGGTGGCACTGACGGCGCGCAATGCGGGACCATCCGTCATCGGAATCACCTGCCTTCCGGCAAATGCCGCCGCAAAGCGATCATCAACATCATCGCGCCCGCCCGCTGTCCGCGCCCCCTAAGAGAAGGAAACGTACCGCAAGCCGAGCGGCATGTAACCGTACAACACGTGTAAGACCTTGCTTTATTCGCGGCCGGTCGCCGGGATCGCCGCGCCGGTAACGACAGCTGCGGCCGGCGAAATCAGGAAGGCGATGAGGCGGGCGATCGATTGCGGCGATACCCAGCCGTCCGTCTTCGCATTGGGCATGGCGGCGCGATTTTCAGGCGTGTCGATCGTCCCGGGCAGAATGCAGTTGGCGGTGATGCGGTGTTCGCGGTTTTCCGCCGCAATCGCCTCGGTCAGCCGGATGACGGCGGCTTTCGAAGCGGCGTAGGCCGCCTGATTGGCCCCGGCCTTCAGGCCGGGGGCGGCGGCGACGTGAATGATGCGGCCATAGCCGGCCGCCTTCATGGTCGGGAGCACCGCAGCGCTGATCGTCAGCGCAGTGCGGGCATTGGCGCTCATCATCGTGTCCCATTGGGAGGGCGCATCCGGCCCGACCGCCCCCATCTGGAAGCCGCCGACCGTATTGATGAGGGCGCTGACGCCGCCGAAGCGCTTGTCAGCCCGCGCGACGGCGGCAGCACAAGAGCCATAATCGGTGAGGTCCGTTCCCGCGATCGACAGGAACTCGGTGGAGGCGGGAAGCTCGCCGGCCAAGGCTTCCAGTTCCTGGCTCGACCGGTTCATGCAGACGAGTTTGGCGCCGCCGGCGGCAAGCTCGCGGACAACGGCGCTGCCAAGGTTGCCGCCGGCTCCCGTGACGATCACGGCTTTCTGCTCGTTCATCACAATCGATCTCCTGACAGTGCCGCTGTTGACTGATGTCGCCTGCTTCCGCGCTGACAACAGCGGTAGCTTAAGCCCGCCGCCGAGACAAGAAGAGACATCCGTAAACTATGCGCGGGACGTCAAATCCGGCACGGCGCAGGCCTCGCCGCCGCTAAAGAGGCGGGAGCGGGTAAGGAAGCGCTTCTCGCGGCCGTTATCGAGCGAGAACATGCCGCCGCGACCCGGCACGACATCGATGATCAGCTGTGTGTGTTTCCACGCCTCGAACTGGCTGGCGCTGATATAGACCGGGACGCCGCCGATCTCGCCGAGCTTGACGTCGCTGTCGCCGACCATGAATTCATTGGCGGGGTAACACATCGGCGAGGAGCCGTCGCAGCAGCCGCCGGACTGGTGGAAGAGGATATCGGGATGATCACGCTTGATCTCAGCGATCAGGTCAAGGGCTGCGTCGGTTGCGAGAACACGCGGTTCACCGTTGACGGTCGTTTCCATGGTTCTTCCTCCAAGGTTTTGGGAGGAAGTCCCCTCCCCAACCCCTCCCCACAAGGGGAGGGGCTTAACTCGTTGAACTGCTCACCCTAAGGCCAACGCATCTTCTTGGTGAGACCTCGGCGAGGAACACTGTCGGTGAGGCACTCTAAGCCCCTTGTGGGGAGGGGTTTTGACACTCCCTCCCACCGCAAGAAAGCTTCTCAGAAGAAACCGAGCGCCTTCGGGCTGTAGCTCACCAGCATGTTCTTGGTCTGCTGGTAGTGTTCGAGCATCATCTTGTGGGTTTCGCGGCCGATGCCCGATTGCTTGTAGCCGCCGAAGGCGGCATGGGCGGGGTAGGCGTGGTAGCAGTTGGTCCAGACACGGCCGGCCTGGATCTCGCGGCCGAAACGGTAGCAGCGATTGGCGTCGCGGCTCCAGACGCCGGCGCCGAGACCGTAGAGCGTGTCGTTGGCGATTTCGAGTGCTTCCTTCTCGTCCTTGAAAGTCGTGACCGAGACCACCGGCCCGAAGATCTCCTCCTGGAAGATGCGCATCTTGTTGTGACCCTTGAAGATCGTCGGCTTGACGTAATAGCCGTTCGCCAGGTCGCCGCCGAGATCGTTGCGGGTGCCGCCAGCCAGGACTTCGGCGCCTTCCTGCTTGCCGATGTCGAGATAGGCGAGGATCTTTTCGAGTTGCTCCGTCGAGGCCTGGGCGCCGATCATCGTCGCGCTGTCGAGCGGGTTTCCCTGCTTGATCGCCTCGACACGTTTGACCGCCTTTTCCACGAAGCGGTCGTAGATCGATTCCTGGACGAGGGCGCGGCTCGGGCAGGTGCAGACTTCGCCCTGGTTGAGGGCAAACATCGCAAAACCTTCGAGCGCCTTGTCGAGGAAGTCGTCATCCTCGGCCATCACATCGGCGAAGAAGATGTTGGGCGATTTGCCGCCAAGCTCCAGCGTCACCGGAATGAGGTTCTGGCTGGCATATTGCATGATCAGCCGGCCTGTCGTCGTCTCGCCGGTGAAGGCGATCTTGGCGATGCGGGGGCTGGTCGCCAGCGGCTTGCCGGCCTCGATGCCGAAACCGTTGACGATGTTGAGCACGCCGGGCGGCAGCAGATCGCCGACCAGTTCGGCCCAGAGCAGGATCGAGGCCGGCGTCTGCTCGGCTGGCTTCAGCACGACGCAGTTGCCGGCCGCCAGCGCCGGAGCCAGTTTCCACGTAGCCATCAGAATCGGGAAGTTCCAGGGAATGATCTGGCCGACGACGCCGAGCGGTTCGTGGAAGTGATAGGCGATCGTATCATTGTCGATCTCGCCGATCGAACCTTCCTGGGCGCGGATGCAGGAGGCGAAATAGCGGAAGTGGTCGATCGCCAGCGGAATGTCGGCCGCCATGGTTTCGCGGATCGGCTTGCCATTGTCCCAGGTCTCGGCCTGGGCGAGCAATTCCAGCTTGTCTTCCATGCGCTGGGCGATCTTCATGAGGATGTTGGAGCGCTCGGCAGCGGAGGTGCGGCCCCATTTTTCCTTGGCCGCATGGGCGGCGTCGAGCGCGAGATTGATATCCTTCTCATCGGAGCGGGGAATGTCGCAGAGCTTGCCGCCGGTAACCGGCGTCAGGTTTTCGAAATACTTGCCTTCGACCGGGTCGCGCCATTCGCCGCCAATATAGTTGCCGTACTTCAGCTTGAACGGCGATTCGACGAT
Organism: Rhizobium sophoriradicis; assembly: GCF_003939025.1. Taxonomy (GTDB): domain Bacteria; phylum Pseudomonadota; class Alphaproteobacteria; order Rhizobiales; family Rhizobiaceae; genus Rhizobium; species Rhizobium sophoriradicis. The sequence continues at coordinate 13,938 of NZ_RQIH01000021.1, read as the reverse complement.
TTTCTGATGAAGCATGTCATCCTCCCTTGATGATCCAGGTTCCCAAGCGAACCAGTGGGAGGAAAATGTGCGGGTTTCGGCAAAGGGAACAGGGCGGCTCCTCGATACCGCAGTGCACAGTGTCGCAGACTTGCGACAGGATCCAGTCACGATTGCCGTCGCCGCGGAACCCTTGAGCCGATCAGTGGAGGTCGAGCTTCTTCATCTTCCTGTGCAGGGTGGCGCGGCTGATGCCGAGCGCGATCGCCGCCTGCGAGACGTTGCCGCCGGCGCGCGACAGCGCACGCAGCAATGCCGCCTTTTCCGCTTCGACGATCTCGTCTTGATGGGAGACGCCGGCCTCGTGCAGCGCATCGGCGGCCGGAATGCCGGCGGCAATCCGCCTGTCGTCCAGCTGCAGCGCGATACGGGCGGCGCGCGTCGCGCCGAGCACGAGGTCGTGCCGGTCGACGGCCAGCAGGGCGGCGGCCGAATTGACGCCGGCCGGGACCATCAGGAAACGGGCGCTGGGAAAGGCCGCGCGGAAGAGGTTGAGCTCGATGCGCATCGCCGAATCGCGCACGGTCTGCGTCAGGATCGCCAGCGTCATCTCATTGACGTCCTCACGGCAGGTGGAGATGTCGAGGGCCGCGGCCAGCCGGCCACGATGGTCGCGGATCGGCGCCGTCGTGCAGCTCAGGCTGGTATTGGCGCAGAAGAAATGCTGGTCGCGAAAGATGGCGACGGCCCGCTCGTCGGCAAGCGCGGTGCCGATACCGTTGGTACCGATGCTCGCCTCGGTCCAGACCGAGCCGGTCCAGAGGCCGAGTTCGCGGAATTCCTTGTCGTCGCCGGCGGCACCCCGGCGCTCCAGAGCGATGCCGTTCTTGTCGGTGAGAAGCAGGCAGCAGCCCGCCTTGCCAACGGTGGTAAAGAGACGATCGAGCTCTTCCGTGGCACTGGCGATCAGTTGCCCGGACTGCTCGCGGGCACGCCGGAATTCCTCATCGGTCAGGCGGATCGGCGCACGTTCATCCTCGGGGGCGAGCTGGTGCATGGTCATGCATCGCCGCCAGGAGGCGACAACGGGAGAGCTGGCCGCGGCCGAATCGCGCTGGGCAGAGCTGTAGACATGCTCGGCGTGTGCTGAGTGTTCGTGCATCGGCTCCTCCCACGGAACGTCAGAATAGTCTGATGGAAAAGCGGCCGGTTTGCAAATGGCCGGCATTGGCGATCGCCTAGACCTTTGGCTATGGCGATTTCAGCGCCGCAACCAGGCATCGATGCCGCGTGCGGCGGCGCGGCCGGTCGCCAGGCAGGCGGTGAGGAGATAACCGCCGGTCGGCGCTTCCCAGTCGAGCATCTCGCCGGCGACGAAAGTGCCCGGCAGCGCCTTCAACATGAAGTTTTCGTCGATGCCGCTCCAGCGGATGCCGCCGGCCGAGGAGATGGCCTCGGCGATCGGCCTCGTTTCGAGGACCGGCACCGGCAGGGCCTTGATCAGGCCGGCGAGACGTCCGGGATCGCTTCGGTCACGCTCGGAAGCGAGTTCACGCAGCAATGCCGCCTTGACGCCGTCGAGGCCGGCGCCCTTGCGCAGCCGGTTTGAAAAGCTCGATTTGGCGTCCTGGCGCGTAAGGTCGCGGGTCAGCCTTTCGATCGTTCGGCCGGGGGCGAGGTCGAGCGTCAGGGCAGCGCTGCCGTGGCTCTGCAGCCGCTCGCGCAGGCTTGCCGCATGGGCATAGACCAGGCTGCCCTCGATGCCGTTTGCGGTGATGACGAATTCGCCGGGAAAGGTGCCGGCATCGGAGGTGGCGGTGACCGACTTCACGGGCTCGCCGGCGAAACGTTCGCGGAAGCTTTCGCTCCAGCCGACGACAAAGCCGCAATTGGCGGGTCGGAAGGCGCCGATCTCGACGCCCTTCTCCGATAACCAGGGCAGCCAGCGTGCATCGGAGCCGAGGCGCGGCCAGCTTGCGCCGCCGAGCGCCAGCAGGGCGGCATCGCAATGAACGATGCTGCGCCCTTCCGGCGTTTCGAAAACATAGCCCTCTTCGGCAAAACCGATCCAGCGGTGGCGGGTGCGCAGCGTAGCGCCCTGCGCCTCCAGCCGCTTGAGCCAGGCGCGCAGCAAGGGAGAGGCTTTCATCACATCAGGGAAGACTCGGCCGGAGGAGCCGACGAAAGTCTTGGTCCCGAGCCCTGCTGCCCAATCTGTGATATTGCCAGGGGTAAAAGCATCGAGAGCGGGGCGCAGGCGGGCAGAGGCGGCGCCGAAGCGTGTGGCGAAACGGTCGTAATCCTCGGAATGGGTGATGTTCAGCCCCGACTTGCCGGCCAGCAGAAACTTGCGGGCGAAGGTCGGCATGGCGTCGTAGATCGTTACCGCATGGCCTGAGAGCGAAAGCAGTTCGGCGGCTGCAAGGCCCGCCGGGCCACCGCCGATGATCGCAATTCGCTTCTGGTTCATGGATGTCGTCGCCCGATTCTGTCTGCCCGCAGTTTTGGCGCGGGCATCGATTGCCTGCAAGGGCGGGATCAGTGATGCGAATGCGTGCACTGATCGTGATCGGCGAGAACCTCGATGACGCGGCATTGATCGACGCGGCCGTGGCCGCAGCCTTCCACCATGATTTCGAGTTCGGCCTTCAGCGCCATCAGGCTGCGGATGCGCTGCTCGACCTCGGCGAGACGAGCCTTGGCGATGGCGTCGGCCGAGGCGCAGGATTGGTGCGGATCATCCTGCAGGGTAAGGAGAGTGCGGATCGCCTCGATCTCGAAGCCGAGTTCACGGGCATGGCGGATGAAGGCGAGGCGGCTGATGTCGGCGGGTTCGAAGGAGCGCTGGTTGCCTTCGCTGCGGCTCGGGGCTGCGAGCAGGCCGATGCTCTCGTAATAACGAACCGTCGGTACTTTGACTCCGCTGCGGCGAGCGGCTTCGCCGATCGTGATCTTTTTCATGATTTTCCTCTTGCACCTCTAGTCGCTAGAGGATGTAGGAGGGGTGCTTCTGTTTGACAAGGAAGCGGATCATGGCTGAGACGAGCGAGACACGATACCGGGTCGGCGGCATGGATTGCGCCGCCTGTGCGACCAAGATCGATATGGCAGTCAGGCGCGTGGCAGGTGTCGCCGATGTGTCCGTCTCGGTGGTGGCTGGCACGATGACCGTCCGGCATGATGGCAGCAGCGACCTCAAGGCGATCGAGAAGAGGGTGACGGGGCTCGGTTATTCGGTTTCGCTCTTTGCCGGAAGCGCGGCACAGGCACAGGATCACGGCCCGCACGGTCACCACGACCACGGCGATCATGCCGGCCACGACCATGACCATGATCATGATCACGCAGATCACGATCATGGCAAAAAGAAAGTCGTCGGGCCGCATGGGCGTGACCATGCGCCGATGGCCGGTTCCTGGTGGCAAAGCCGGAAGGGCCGATTGACCATCGTCTCGGGTGCAGCGCTAATTGCCGCCTATGTCATCGGCCATCTCGTGCCGGCGGTCGCATCCTACGCCTTCGTCATCGCCATGCTGGTCGGGCTGGTGCCGATCGCGCGACGCGCCGTCATGGCGGCTCGATCGGGCACACCGTTTTCAATCGAGATGCTGATGACGATCGCCGCCGTCGGCGCCGTCATCATCAATGCCGGCGAGGAGGCGGCGACTGTCGTGTTCCTGTTTCTCGTCGGCGAGCTGCTGGAGGGGGTGGCGGCCGGCAAGGCGCGGGAAAGCATCCAGTCGCTGACGGCGCTGGTGCCAAAGAATGCTTTGTTGGAAGACAATGGTCAGACGCGGGAGGTTCCGGCGGAGAGCCTTGCCGTCGGCGCTATCATCATGGTGCGCCCGGGTGACCGCATTTCGGCGGACGGCGTCATTGTCTCCGGCGAGAGCGCGATCGACGAGGCGCCGGTGACGGGCGAGAGCACACCAGTGCGCAAGGGCGTCGATGCCACGGTCTTTGCCGGAACGGTGAACGGCGATGCGGTGCTCAGGGTTCGCGTCACGGCGGCCGCCGCCGACAATACCATCGCCCGCGTCGTCAAGCTGGTGGAAGCGGCGCAGGAATCAAAGGCGCCGACGGAACGCTTCATCGACCGGTTCTCTCGTTATTACACCCCCGGCGTGATGGCGGTCGCAGCACTTGTCGCGGTCGTTCCGCCGCTGGTTCTTTCCGCCGCGTGGGGCGAATGGATCTACAAGGGCCTTGCCATCCTGCTGATCGGCTGCCCCTGTGCGCTCGTCATTTCGACGCCGGCGGCGATTGCCGCCTCGCTTTCAGCAGGCGCGTGGCGCGGGCTGCTAATGAAGGGCGGCGCGGTGCTGGAAACGCTCGGCAAGGTCACGATGGTCGCCTTCGACAAAACAGGCACGCTGACGGAAGGCAAGCCTCAGGTGACCGATATCGTTTCCTTCGGATTGAGCGAGGCGCAGGTCTTGTCGCGCGCGGCGGTGCTGGAACAGGGCTCCAGCCATCCCTTGGCGCTGGCGATCCTCAACCGTGCTCGGGCGGACGGCGTTCCCGTGCCGCCGGCCTTCGAGCTGGAAGCGCTGCCGGGCAAGGGCGTCACCGGAAAAGTCGGGGGCGAGACTCTGGATCTGCTGTCGCCGTCCGCCGCCCGCGAGCGCGGGGCGCTCGATGGAGATCAGGATGCGCGTATCATCGCGTTGAACGACGAAGGCAAGAGCGTGTCGGTGCTGCTCGTCAACGGCGCGGCAGCCGGCCTGATCGCCATGCGCGATGAGCCGCGCGAGGATGCCGAAGCCGGGCTTTCGGCGCTGAAATCGGCGGGCGTCAAGGCGATGATGCTGACGGGCGACAACAAGCGGACGGCGGCAGCCGTTGCCGGCATGCTCGGTATCGACTGGCGCGGCGAAATGATGCCTGAGGATAAGCAGCGGGTCGTCGGCGAATTGAAGCGTCAGGGTTTCATCGTCGCCAAGGTCGGCGACGGTATCAACGACGCTCCGGCACTGGCCGCCGCCGATATCGGCATCGCCATGGGCGGCGGCACCGATGTGGCGCTGGAGACGGCCGATGCCGCCGTGCTGCACGGGCGCGTTGGCGACGTGGCGCGGATGATCGAACTTTCCAAACGAACGATGCACAATATCGTGCAGAACATCACCATCGCCCTCGGGCTGAAGGCGGTGTTCCTGGTGACGACGATCATGGGGATCACCGGCCTCTGGCCGGCGATTCTCGCCGATACCGGCGCCACCGTGCTGGTGACGATCAATGCGCTGCGATTGCTTCGAGTAAAGATGTAAACATGTCGTGCTTGCGGCGCTCGTCACCTGAAGAGTGCCGCTGACAGCGGCCGCCAACCCCTCTTTCGTCATGCTCGGGCTTGTCCCGGGCATCTGCCTCCGGTCGATAGGCAGCAGATCGTCGGCACAAGGCCGAGGATGACGCGGAGAGGGAGGTTTGTCATCGAACTGAGAGCGGCTGTAGGCCGGCCCTCTTCATCCGGACCTTCTCCACAGCCTCTTTTCGTTAAGCCTTCGCTATCCATGTTTTTCACAGGAACGCAGCGATTTCAAACGTGCCGTAACGCTATGCACAAACCATCCGTTGACGTGATTTTGGATTCGCGTACTATATCTAGTGTTCAAGGTTCCTTCGATTCGTCAGGATCGCGGGCGAAGATGGGAATACGGTGCGTTTCGCCATGACGGCGCAACAAGGCCGGAGCTGCCCCCGCAACTGTGAGCGGCGAGCAACTGTCCGATTTCAGGTCACTGAGGCATGATGCCTCGGGAAGGCTAGGGGCAGGGTGCTTCGACCCGCAAGCCAGGAGACCTGCCTTGAACTAGATGTCCACGGGCGGGGTGTCCGGAAGGTCGCGTGCAAGAAAGCGGAGTGATCCGCGCCTGTTGCGCTGCCCCGAACGTCCGCATGAGCACTTCGGGGTTTAAGTCATGTCGAGAATATCAAGGCCGCCGCCCGCGCAAATCCCGAAAGGGATCGTATCGGGCGTTTAAAGCGCCGACTTTGCCAGATCACCATCAAACGTTGCCCCGGACGCCGCAAGGCGCCCGATCCCAGTATTGCGTCCAGAATTTTTTGACATCACGAGGAACATGATGAGCGTTACCGTCTATAGCAAACCTGCCTGCGTCCAATGCACCGCCACCTATCGCGCCCTCGACCGCCTGGGCGTCGATTACGATATCATCGATATCTCGCAGGATGCCGAAGCGCTCGATCGCGTCCGCAGCCTCGGCTACATGCAGGCGCCCGTCGTCATCGCCGGCGAGCGGCATTGGGCGGGTTTCCGTCCCGATATGATCAGCGCGCTCTCCTGACCGGAAAACGGCGATGGGGCTGCTCGTCTATTATTCCAGCCGATCGGAGAATACCCATCGCTTCGTCGCCAGGCTCGGACTGCGCGCGGCGCGCATTCCGGCTAGCGGCGCAGAGGCGCTCCCTATCCGCGAACCCTTCGTTCTCGTCGTGCCGACTTATAGCGGCGACGGCGGCAAGGGGGCCGTTCCCAAGCAGGTGATCCGTTTCCTCAACGATGCGGAGAACCGAGGACATATCCGCGGCGTGATTGCCGCGGGCAACAGCAATTTCGGCGAGACATACGGGCTTGCCGGCGACGTGATCTCGCGGAAGTGCCAGGTGCCCTACCTCTACAGGTTCGAGCTCATCGGCACGGAGGAGGACGTCGTCAACGTCAGATACGGATTGGAACGGTTTTGGACACGGGAACAACTCTGACGCGGGATGCGGGCGCAAAACCGCATAACACTTTTGCTCATCCCGCCGGCGAACGCCCCGTGAAAGCGGCGGAAACGCTCGACTATCACGCGCTGAACGCCATGCTGAACCTCTATGACGACGAAGGCAGGATCCAGCTCGACAAGGATCGCATGGCGGCGAAGCAGTATTTCCTGCAGCATGTGAACCAGAACACGGTGTTCTTTCACAATCTCAGGGAAAAGCTCGATTACCTCATGACCGAGGGCTATTACGAGCAGGAGGTGCTCGACCAGTACTCCTTCAATTTCGTCCGCGACCTGTTCGATCAGGCCTATGCGAGGAAATTCCGGTTCCCGACCTTTCTCGGCGCCTTCAAATATTACACCAGCTATACGCTGAAGACCTTCGACGGAAAGCGCTATCTCGAGCGCTACGAGGACCGCATCTGCATGGTGGCGCTGACCCTGGCACGGGGCGACGAAGCGCTTGCCCGCGATATGGTCGACGAGATCATTTCCGGCCGGTTCCAACCGGCGACGCCGACCTTCCTCAATGCGGGCAAGAAGCAGCGCGGCGAACTGGTTTCCTGCTTCCTGCTGCGGGTCGAGGACAATATGGAATCGATCGGCCGATCGATCAATTCGGCGCTGCAATTGTCGAAGCGCGGCGGCGGCGTGGCGCTGTCGCTGACGAACATCCGTGAGGCCGGCGCGCCGATCAAGCAGATCGAGAACCAATCCTCGGGCATCATTCCGGTGATGAAGCTGCTCGAAGACTCGTTCTCTTATGCCAACCAGCTCGGTGCCCGTCAGGGAGCCGGCGCCGTTTATCTCAACGCCCATCACCCCGACATTATGCGCTTCCTCGACACGAAGCGCGAAAATGCCGACGAGAAGATCCGGATCAAGACGCTGTCGCTCGGCGTCGTCGTGCCCGACATCACCTTCGAGCTCGCGAAAAATAATGAGGATATGTATCTGTTCTCGCCTTACGACGTGGAGCGCGTCTATGGCGTGCCTTTCACCGAGATTTCGGTGACGGAAAAGTACCGGGAGATGGTGGCGGATGCGCGCATCTCGAAGAAGAAGATCAAGGCGCGCGAATTCTTCCAGGTGCTCGCCGAAATCCAGTTTGAGAGCGGTTATCCCTACATCATGTTCGAGGACACGGTGAACCGGGCGAACCCGGTCGCCGGGCGTATTTCGATGAGCAATCTCTGCTCGGAGATCCTACAGGTCAGCGAAGCGAGCGAATACAATGACGACCTCTCCTACAAGCATCTCGGCAAGGATATTTCCTGCAATCTCGGCTCGCTGAACATTGCGGCGGCGATGGACTCCGCCGATTTCGGCAAGACGATCGAGACCTCGATCCGGGCGCTGACGGCCGTCTCCGACATGAGCCACATCGCCTCGGTTCCGTCGATCGAGAAGGGCAATGACGAGAGCCACGCAATCGGGCTCGGCCAGATGAACCTGCACGGCTATCTCGCCCGCGAACGCATCTTTTACGGCTCGGAGGAAGGCGTCGATTTCACCAATATCTATTTCTATACGGTGACCTATCACGCGATCCGCGCCTCGAACCTGCTGGCGGTCGAACGCGGCACACGCTTCAAGGGCTTCGAAAATTCGAAATATGCCTCCGGCGACTATTTCGACAAATATACCGAGCAGGAATGGAAGCCGGCGACCGAGAAGGTGCAGGCGCTGTTCGACAAATCAGGAATCCATATTCCGACGCAGGACGATTGGGCGTCGTTGAAAACGGCTGTCATGACCTCCGGCCTTTATAACCAGAACCTGCAGGCGGTGCCGCCGACGGGGTCGATCTCCTATATCAACCACTCCACCTCCTCGATCCATCCGATCGTCTCGAAGATCGAGATCCGCAAGGAAGGCAAGATCGGCCGCGTCTATTATCCGGCGCCGTTCATGACCAACGACAATCTCGATTATTATCAGGATGCCTACGAGATCGGGGCGGAGAAGATCATCGATACCTATGCGGCGGCGACCCAGCATGTCGACCAGGGGCTGTCGCTGACCCTGTTCTTCCGCGACACGGCGACGACGCGCGATATCAACAAGGCGCAGATTTACGCCTGGAAGAAGGGCATCAAGACGATCTACTACATCCGCCTTCGCCAGATGGCGCTGTCCGGCACCGAAGTGCAGGGCTGTGTGTCTTGTACGCTGTGAATTGATTTCGCTCCGGACCGGCAAGATGCCCCTCACCCTAACCCTCTCCCCGTAAAAACGGGGAGAGGGGACGTGCCCTGCGAGAGGTTTGTGGGGAACGGAGAGCTTGCGGCGTGCCTCCTTCGCCCCGCAAGCGGGGAGAAGGTGCCGGCAGGCGGATGAGGGGCAAACTCAGACAAATTCCTCAAGAGGGACCGCTCAATGAACATGCAATTCAAATCCGTTTCCCGCGTGCGCGCCATCAACTGGAACCGTATCGAGGACGATAAGGATCTCGAAGTCTGGAACCGGCTGACCGGCAATTTCTGGCTGCCTGAAAAAGTGCCGCTGTCCAACGACATTCCCTCCTGGGCGACGCTGACGGCGGCCGAGCAGCAACTGACCATCCGCGTCTTCACCGGGCTGACGCTGCTCGACACGATCCAGAACGGCGTCGGCGCGATCAGGCTGATGGAAGATGCGATAACCCCGCATGAGGAGGCGGTGCTTTCCAATATCTCCTTCATGGAGGCGGTGCATGCGCGCTCCTATTCCTCGATCTTTTCGACGCTGTGCTCGACGCCCGATGTCGACGATGCCTATCGCTGGTCGGAGGAAAACGAGTTCCTGCAGCGGAAATCGGCGCTGATCATGGAGCAGTATGGTTCAGGCGATCCATTGAAGAAGAAGGTCGCCAGCGTCTTCCTCGAAAGCTTCCTGTTCTATTCCGGCTTCTACCTGCCGATGTACTGGTCGAGCCGCGCCAAGCTGACCAACACGGCCGACATGATCCGGCTGATCATCCGCGACGAGGCGGTGCACGGCTATTATATCGGCTACAAGTTCCAGCGCGGGTTGGAGCGGCTTTCCGAGGAGAGAAGGCAGGAGATCAAGGATTTCGCCTTCGACCTGCTGCTCGAGCTCTACGACAACGAGGCCCGATATACCGAGGCGCTCCATGACGGCGTCGGGCTGACCGAGGACGTCAAGAAATTCCTGCATTACAATGCCAACAAGGCGCTGATGAACCTCGGCTACGAGGCGCTGTTCCCGGCCGAGGCCTGCAAGGTCAATCCGGCGATCCTGTCGGCGCTTTCGCCGAATGCCGACGAGAACCACGACTTCTTCTCCGGCTCCGGGTCGTCCTATGTCATCGGCAAGGCTGTGGCGACCGAGGATGAGGACTGGGATTTCTGAGGTTTTATCGCCATCTGCCCTTATCATTTGCTTCCCTGTCGCCCACATTCAGCGGAAACTGAAATCGATCCTCGCCGATGACGCGATGTAGCGGAGTTTTTTGATGTCGTCTTTTCCAAACAAGGCCGGGATTGCCGTCGAAGCCAACGACGGCGTTTGGCCGATCCGCAGGAGACGCGTTCTCGACTGGCTGGTGAACGAGACGCGCGGCGAGCGCTTCATCGACAACATCCTGGTGGAGATGTGTGAGAAGCTGCTGGCGGCTGGGGTGCCGGTGGCGCGGGCGACGCTGCATTTCAGGGTGAACCACCCGCAATGGGTCGGTGCCCGCATTCTTTGGAAGGAGGGACTGGCGGAGGCGAAGATCGATACATTCGCCTATGGCGTCGAAAACACGCCGGAGTTCCTGACCAGTCCGGTCAACGCGATCCATCAGGGTGCGGAGGAGGTGCACAGGCAGCTGGAAGGCGCAGCCGACGGCGAGATGGATTCATTCTATCAGGACCTGCGCGACGACGGCTTGACCGAGTATATCGCCTGGCCGGTCGAGCACACCTTCGGCAAGCGGCATGTCGTGACATTTTCCACCAGCCGGCCGGGCGGCTTCGAGCGCGGACATGTCGATTTCCTGCGCGATCTCCTGCCAGCGCTAACGCTTGTCAGCGAAATCCGGCTGAAGAATATCATGGCGCGCACGCTGCTGCAGACCTATGTGGGACCGCATGCGAGCGAACATATCCTGTCGGGCGTCACGACGCGCGGCAGCGGCGCCACCGTCGGCGCGGCGATCATGATCTGCGACCTGCGCGACTTTACGGGGATCTCCGATCTCTGGCCGCGCGACGATGTCATCCATCTGCTCAACGATTATTTCGACGCCATGTCCGACCCGATCGAGCGCTATGGCGGCGAGATCCTGAAGTTCATGGGCGACGGATTGCTGGCGATCTTCCCGTTAGCCAAGGAAACGGCCTGCCATGATCTGCTGCAGGCGATCCGCGAGGGGCAGGCGTTGATGGCGCAACTGAACCAGCAGTATGCGGGCAACGGGCGTGAACCGCTGCGCTACGGGGTCGGCGTGCATGTCGGCGATGTCATGTACGGCAATATCGGCTCGAGCCGGCGGCTGGATTTTACCGTCATCGGCCCGGCGGTCAATGTCGCCTCGCGGCTGGAAAGCCTGACGAAGGAGGTCAAGCGTCCGGTGCTCCTGTCACGGGCCTTCGTCGAAATGGCGGGCTGCGCGCAAGATATGGACAGTCTCGGCACCTTCCCGCTGCGCGGGCTCGGAGAGCCTGTCGATGTCTTCGCTTTTCCGGAGCGTTAAAGCATGTCGCGCAAAAGTGTGCCGCGGTTTTGCGGCAACGACATGCGTAAAAACAAAGAGCTAAAGCGCGACGAGCGAATCTGAAGGATCGCGACGCGCTTTAGCCTCAGGCCGAGTCATACGCCGCGCTTGTTCCCCCACAGCAGCACATGCAGCTGAGGCAGCACGCGCGGGGCAAACCATCCATCAGCAGTCACTTTCTCCACGAGCCAGTGCATCCGATCCATCACGCCGTCGATATCGATACGGGCGTCGTCGTCATCCGGCGGCGGCGGCGTGTGGTTGCCCGGCTGAAGGTACAAGGGAATATAGGGATAGCGCTCCCCCACCTGTCGCGCAAACGCGTAATCGGCATCATCGAAGACCACGATTTTCAATGCGATCTCCGGCCCGCCGGCGGTGAGCCGAAGGCAATTGCCGAGCTCGCCCCAATTGGTCGACATTCCGCTTGACGGCGGCTTGGGGCTCAAGACCAGGACGTCGAGATCGCGAAACCAGTTCCGGGCCACACTTCCCTGCGTTTCCAGCGCGAAGCGGTATCCCTGGGAGTGGCCGAGCTCGATCAGCGGTCCCAAAGGCTGGATCGCCGGATTGCCGCCGGACAAAGAAACCGTCATCGGCCGGCCTCCGGAGAGCTTCGTGACCTCCTGCCAGATCGCCTCGGCCGACATGGGGCTCCATTGATCCCGGTATGCGCTATCGACCGCGTGAAGGCTGTCGCACCACGAGCAGCGGTAGTCGCAGCCGCCCGTCCGGACGAACACCGTCGGCAGCCCGATCAAGGCGCCTTCGCCCTGGATGGTCGGGCCGAAGATCTCACTGACGCGAATAGTTTCGGCGCTCACGGTCTGTACTCCGCCCAGGTCTTCGGCGTCTCGCTGACGCGGACCGACGATGTCTCTGGGAAGCGCTGCTTGCACCAGTCGTAAAAGTGCTTTGCCAGGAACTCGGACGTGACCTTCGAATGACCGAAGACCTCGTTCAGGTGGCGATGATCGAGAGCTTCGTCGATATAGCGCTTGAGCGGCGAGAGGTCGTGATAGTCGCGAACGAAGCCGTCGTCATTCAGGCTTTCGGCGGCGAGCTCGACGACGACGATATAGTTATGGCCGTGGAGCCTGGCGCATTGATGGTCGGCCGGCAGATAATCCAGCTGGTGCGAGGCGGAGAGGTGAAATTCCTTAGTGATGCGATACATCAACGCACCTCCGCGGCGGAATATTGCGACACCGCCGCTTTCCAGAAATCCCGGTCTTCATAGTCCGTCGGATCGGAAATGCCGGCAAGATGGAAAGCCTCGCGGCGTTCGACGCAGGTTCCGCAGCGCCCGCAATGGAGCCTGCCGCCTTTGTAGCAGGACCAGGTTTCCGAAAATGGTGTGCCGTGCTTCGCGCCATCGGCCACAATCGCCGCCTTGGGAACATCGACATAAGGGGCGAGCAGTCTGACGTTGGCATAACCGTCCAGCGCTTCGTTCTGCATGCGCTGGAAGGCGTCGATGAAGCCCGGCCGGCAGTCGGGATAGATGAAGTGGTCGCCGCCATGCACGGCGACGGCAACGGCATCGGCCTTGTGCGCAGCGGCCAGGCCGAAGGCGATCGCCAGCATGATGGCATTGCGGTTCGGCACCACGGTGGCCTTCATGGTCTCCTCGGCATAGTGGCCGTCCGGGACCTCGACATTATCGGTCAGCGCCGATCCGCTGAGATGGCCGCCGATGGCGGCGATATCGATGATATGATGAGGAACGGCGAGACGCGCGGCGCACCGGGCGGCGAAACCGAGTTCCTTGCGGTGCCGCTGGCCGTAGTCGAAGGAGACGAGGCCGATAAGCTGTTGTTCCGCTGCTATCTTGTGTGCAAGCGAAACGGAGTCGAGTCCGCCAGAGCAGACGACGAGAGTCTTCATATTTTGGATTCCCTTGTTTTGACCGGGTGGGCTGCGACCGGATTACGGCGTCCTTCTACGGCAAATCACGCCTCAGGGAAATAGGCAGGGCCCAATGATCGGAAAATTGATCAGCGGCCGATCCTCGTGGATGGCGTTGGCGACAATGCGCTATCGATATACGTCGGCTGCGGATGAGATCGCACTCGCGGGCGACATGGAGACCGCGTCTGGCTCTCAAAGGCGTATAGGTGGACTGGTGAATAGTAGGATTAATAAAGTAATTAATTCAATAGGATAATAGATAAGGCATATTTTTCTCGGGAGTCGAGAAAGGACTTGACGATCAGAGGCTTATAACGTTTTAAATTAGCAACCGTGCGGAGGAGCGCGGCCGAATGTTGACCGTCGCAACGCGGAAAGCATCGGGCGGCAGGGAGGGCCCGCCGCCGATTTTCAATGGGAGGAATTTCATGCGCAAGTTCTTGAGCTCGGCGGCTGTTGCCGTCGTGATGATGGCTGGCCTCGGTGCGGCCCAGGCCGCCGACGTAAAGGAAGTGCAGATGCTGCACTGGTGGACATCAGGCGGCGAGGCGGCTGCCTTGAACGTGTTGAAGGAGGATCTGTCGAAGGAAGGTTTTGCCTGGAAGGACGTGCCGG
>NZ_RQIH01000020.1 GCF_003939025.1 Rhizobium sophoriradicis | reverse complement strand
TGAAAAGTTCTAGTTCCAGAGCTAGGCGCAGACATAGAAGCTCACAGCAGTTCATCGTGTCCGCTACCGATAGCCGACCGCTAAGCTGCTTCGCCAGATGGGGTCTGCTTGTCGCTTACCGAAGGTCTCAAGGCCGCCGTCACCAAGGTTCTCAATGCCACTTGGCAAAGGTGCCGGGTTCACTTCATGAGGAACGTGCTCGCGCATGCTGGAAAGAGCGGCAGGCGGGTCGTATCCGCCTTCATCGCGACGGCCTTTGCCCAGGAGACCCCGGAGGCAGCAAGCGCACAATGGCGCAGTGTCGCCGATCAAATCAGGCCGAAAGTGCCGAAGCTTGCCACCATCATGGACGACGCTGAAGAGGAAGTGTTCGCCTACATGACCTTCCCGAAAGAGCACCGGGAAAGCTGCACTCGACGAATCCAATTGAGCGTCTCAACGGCGAAATCAAGCGACGCACCGAGGTCGTCGGCATCTTTCCGAACGACGAAGCCATCGTCCGTCTCGTCGGCGCACTGCTGCTCGAACAGAATGATGAATGGGCCGTTCAACGCGCCAGGTATATGACGCTTGAGACCATGGCCCAAATGAGCGATGAGCCCCAAATCAGCCTGCCCGCTGTGGCACGCTGATATCCCCTCCGACCCGACCTCGGAAAGCACGGCAATCAGCCGTCAGCTACCCCACCTCCCGGGACACGATCGTATCACCTTGTATTCCGGACTAAACTTATGCCGACAGCGTTGCGATAGAGGGCATTCGGAACCAGCATGCGGCTATTCCGGAAGGTCGGCACTCGCATGACGTCATCTGACCGACATCGTGGGGTTATTCGACAAAAATTGCGAAATGTCCTTGATCCAGTTTCCGCTGTTAGATCTCGTTGTCGCCGGCAGTCCTTTCTCTATCATATTTGCTGGAGCGTGCCGCAAGTCCGACAAGAGCTGCGCCTAGGCCAACAGCTCTGTGCTGTCATTGACGGGTTAGGAACACGTCAATGATCAACGAGGCTGGAGCCTTATACCCCGGTGTTCCTGCCTCAAATGTAAGGGCATGACGAGTGCCGCCCTTTCCTTCACTTGACCAGGTGGTTTCCGATCGAGGAGCCGCCATCGACCGTCAGAATGCTACCGGTCGCGAACCTCGAACGATCGGACGCAAGAAAAAGCATTGCTTCAGCAATCTCTTCAGCTGTCCCCATCCGATCCATGACGGCACGGGCGTTGAAATCGCTGCGAAGCTTCGCGGGGTCCTTCGCTTCGGCGAAGATTTTCGTGAAGTAAGGAGAGTCGATTGTCCCTGGAGCGACCGCGTTGACACGAATTCCCTCTTTCGCATGATCCATGGCCATCGCGCGCGTCAGCGAAGATATTGCTCCTTTCGATGCTACGTAGGCAGTCCTGTCCGCGATTGCTGAGGTTGCGGTGTAGGAAGTCGTATTGATGATCGAACCTCCGCCGTTCCGTCGCATAACAGGAATGACGTACTTTGAGCAAAGGAAGATCCCTTTGACGTTTACGGACATAATCCGGTCCCAAGTTTCTTCAGGAATGGTCACCACATTCCCCGTCGTTCCGAACCCGGCATTATTGACGAGCACGTCGACCCGGCCCCACTTTGCGGTCGTCTTCTCAACCATGCTTTCCGCGTCCTTGGCGGACGAGACGTCGACGCGAACACCGAAAGCCTTCGAGCCGATCTCGTTCGCCACACGAACCGCGGCGTCTTCATTGACATCAGCAACAACCACATAGGCGCCGTTCTTTGCGAAAAGCTCGGCGGTCGCACGACCAATGCCGCTGCCGCCCCCTGTGACGATACAAACCCTTTGATTCAAATCCATCGACCATCTCCTCATTTTTGGGTGCCTTAGAAGACATTTTAGCAGACAATCTGTCAATTGTGAAAATCCAGTTGACAGATTGTCTGCTGATCTGTTTATCTAGGCTCGATCGAATTTGGCCGTGGGAGGACAATATGGCCGATACCAGCACTGAGGCGCAGTTGGCTTTTAAGGCAGCTATGCGTCGGTTCACATCAACCATCTGCTTGATCACGACCGAACTCAACGGGGTCCGTCATGGCATGGCCGCCACCGCGGTCCAGTCGGTTACCGCGGACCCACCAACTGTTCTTGTCTGCATCAACCAATCGGCTTCGGTGAATCAGCCTTTGAAGATCTCCGGGAAGTTCGCCGTGAACATGCTGCATCTTTCACATGCCGATCTTGTGCCGCTGTTCAGTGGGCAATTGAAGGGTGAAGAGCGCTTTCATTACGGCGAGTGGCTGTCTCTCGACGGCATGCCGGTCCTGTCCGATGCGCAGGCGGCGTTTGTCTGCAAGCTAAAAGATGTCGTTCACGTTGGAACGCATGATGTTGTGCTCGGAGAAGTGCTCGAAGCACGGTTCATCGAGTCAATCGCGCCGCTTCTCTACGAAAACGGTCAACTCGTCAGGTCGTCGTCCATCAGTGGATCGGCCGCATAGTAGGTGGCTTTAACCACCAATCACATCACTCATCGAAAGCCCAAGGGCGGCAAGGAGAAAAGCGTGAGCAATATGGCACCCGCAAGAGAAATTCATGGACGTGAAGTCACAGAGCGCTTTGAGCGCGGACTAAAGACCCGGCGCGAAGTCTTGGGGGGGGCCTATGTTGATGCGTCGGTCAGCAAAGCCACCGACTTCAATTGGCCGATGCAAACCCTCGTCACGGAATACTGCTGGGACGCGATTTGGAATCGGCCGGGCCTGGAGCGCAAGCAGCGCAGCATCCTCAATCTCGGGATGATTTCGGCCCTCAATCGTCCGCATGAGCTGAAACTGCATGTTCGCGGAGCAATCAACAACGGTCTTACCAAAGAGGAAATTCGGGAGGTTTTCCTCCAGGTTTCGATTTACTGCGGTGTTCCTGCGGCCATCGACAGCTTCCGCGTGGCAGCGGAAGTTTTCGACGAGATGGGCATCTAGTTATTCAACGCATTTGAGTGGGCTGAGCATCATCCGTTGCCAGCCCGAGGAGGGACTACAGTGACCGCACAAGACGATTTCCGCGCTGCCGGAAACCCAATGTTCAATGATAACAAGCTCAAGCTCGGCGTATTTGGCACGAATTGCTCGAATGCATGCGCGATTACGCTCGCTGAGACAACGTTCGAACCTACCTTCGACCACAACGTCGAGATTGCAAAGAAGCTTGAGGCAGCCGGTTGGGAATGCATGGTGCCGATTGCACGCTGGCGTGGTTTTGGCGGTCCTTCAAACTTCAATGGCGTGAACATGGATACGTTCACCTGGGCGGCCGCTCTCGCGGCGGTCACCACGAAGCTCCAGTTCTTCTCAACGACTCACATTCCGACGCTAAACCCGATTGTTGCAACCAAGATGGCGACAACAATCGATCACATCTCGAAGGGTCGATACGGCCTCAATCTCGTTACCGGCTGGTTCACTCCCGAAATGGAAATGTTCGGAGTTCCTATGATGGAGCACGACACCCGCTATGAATACGCCACTGAATGGATGGATATCGTCGAGACGCTCTGGAAACGCAATGGCGTTACCTTCGAAGGCGAGTTCCTCAAAGTCAAAGACGCCTTCAGTGAACCCAAACCCTACAACAAGGCGGGTCGCCCGCTCCTGATCTGCGCCGGCGCCTCGGGCAAGGGACTGCATTTCACCGCCAAGTTCTGCGACTTCAACTTCGGCTTCATGCAAGACATGGAATCGGGCGCTGCCTGGGTCAAAAAGGTGAAGGACCTGGCGCGTACTGAATATAACCGTGATCTTGGCACATTCACAGCTTGCCCCGTTATCGTTCGCGAAACGGAGAAGGAAGCAAAGGAATACTACGACTACTACGTCAACCAGAAGGGTGACTGGGAGGCATGCGAGAACATCTGTGAAGTTCTGCAGGTGCAATCTCAAAACCATTCTGCCGAAATGTATCAAAAATTCAAGGAACGCTTCGTCGCTGGCTGGGGTGGATACCCGATCGTCGGCAATCCAGAACAAGTCGCCGACAAGCTCGTGGATCTCAGCAATACAGGCGTCAACGGCGCCTTGCTGACAATGGTCGATTACAACGAGGAACTTCCCTTCTTTAACGACCGTGTCATGCCGCTGCTCAAGCAAGCCGGTCTGCGCAACTGAACCAGTCCTCGGGACGGCGATTGCCGTCCCGACACGAACTCTGCCAGATTCTGGCAGGATTTTCGCGGCTGGCGGCCAAAGGGGCCGGCGGTTGAGCGGAACCACAAGGGGAGGAGGCCCTGAATGCTGAAGAAAATCGTTGCAGCGCTTTTTACGCTGTCGAGCCTTTATCACATGAACGGCGTGGCGAAGGCTGACGGCCTCGATTCGTTGCCGCCGGACCAAAAGGCGCTTTACGAGAATATCGATCCCGCCATTCCGCTCGGGGGGACGGTGTACAAAGATTTTGTTCCAAAACGTCCACCGCCGTGGAAAATTGGTTATGCATCCACATATGCCGGTAATACCTGGCGCGCGAACATCCTGGACGAATTCACCAACGTATTGCTTCCGAAATATAAGGAAGCAGGCCTAGTCTCCGATCTTATCGTCACGCAGTCTGACCTCAAAGACGCTGTCCAAATCCAGCAGATGCGGCAGATGGTTGACGACGGTGTTGATGCGATCGTCATTTGCTGCTCGAACATTACCGCACTTAACAAGACCATAGAGTATGCTCATTCGAAAGGCGTGCCAGTCTTCTCAGTCTCGGGCTATGTCACATCACCCTACGCAATCAATGCCACAGAGAATAACACCGACGGTGGCTACAAGGCTGCTGAATGGCTTGCCAAGGAAATCGGTGAAAAAGGCAACGTCCTGATGGTATCGGGCATCCCCGGTTTCGCATCATCGGACAGCTTCGACATCGGCGCGAAGAACGCGTTCGATAAATTCCCCGGTATCAAAATTGTAGGCACGATAGCTGGCAAATGGACCGACCAGGTCGCCCAGGTTGAGGTTCAGAAGTTTCTTGCCACCAATCTTGCTGAGGTTAATGGCATTCTCGTTCAGTCCGCTTCAGAAAACGGTGTCGTGAACGCAGTACAGCAATCCGGCCGCGACATGATGCCTATCGTGCTCGGGGGTGAGGCTTCCGCAGCCTGCTACTGGCGTAAGAACCCTGATTTCATAAGCAAGAGCTTCCATTTCTGGCCGCCGCGGTCTGATGCCCGCCTTGTGTGGGACGTCATGATGCGAACGCTCGAAGGCCAGGGACCAAAGATCCAGTCGATTCTTCGTCCTGCGCTTCCTTACACCATTGATGACGTGAAGGAAGTGCTGAAGGAAGATTGCGATCCCAATTCTACGGATTGGATCGAGCCGAAGAACAACGGCTGGTGGCCTGCAGACGTCGCTGCAAACTACTTCGAACGTCCTGAAGATCCGTTAGCTTGGCGGCCGAAGAAGTAATGAATGTTCTCCGGAAGGAGACCTCCCAGCCTCCCGCGTCGGTTTCTATAATCGGCGCGGGAGGTATCTGCGATTTGATTGGAAATAGTGTGCTGGACTTTCACAGAATTCAACGTTTGCCGCCTTATGTTTTCGAACAGGTCAACCGTTTGAAAGCAAGCGCGCGAGCGGGCGGCGCCGATATCATTGATCTCGGCATGGGAAACCCCGACCTTCCGACTCCCCAATCGATCGTCGACAAGCTGTGCGAGGTCGTGCAGGATCCGCGCACCCACCGTTATTCCTCCTCCAAGGGCATTCCGGGGCTGCGCCGCGCCCAGGCCGCCTATTATGCCCGCCGCTTCGGCGTCAAGCTCAACCCGGATACCCAGGTGGTTGCCACCTTGGGCTCCAAGGAAGGCTTCGCCAACATGGCGCAGGCGATCACCGCGCCCGGCGACGTGATCCTCTGCCCGAACCCGACCTATCCGATCCACGCCTTCGGTTTCCTGATGGCGGGCGGCGTGATCCGCTCGATGTCGGTTGAGCCGGATGAGAGCTTTTTCCCGCCGCTGGAGCGGGCGGTCCGACATTCGATCCCGAAGCCGTTGGCGCTGATCCTCAACTACCCCTCGAACCCGACGGCCCTCGTCGCGACGCTCGATTTCTATAAGGACGTCGTCGCCTTCGCCAAGAAGCATGACATCATCGTGCTTTCCGACCTTGCCTATTCCGAGATCTACTTCGACGGCGCTCCGCCGCCATCGGTTCTCGAAGTGCCTGGTGCAATGGATGTGACCGTCGAATTCACCTCGATGTCGAAGACCTTTTCCATGCCCGGCTGGCGCATGGGCTTTGCCGTCGGCAACGAGCGGCTGATCGCGGCGCTCACCCGCGTCAAGTCCTATCTCGACTACGGCGCCTTCACGCCGATCCAGGTGGCCGCGACCCATGCGCTGAACGGCGACGGTTCCGACATTGCGGAGGTTCGCAACGTCTACAAGCGTCGCCGCGACGTCATGGTCGAAAGCTTCGGCAAGGCCGGCTTCGACGTGCCGCCGCCGGCTGCCACCATGTTCGCCTGGGCGAAGATCCCCGAAAAGTTCCGTCATCTCGGTTCGCTGGAGTTTTCCAAGCTGCTGGTCGAGAAGGCCGACGTCGCCGTTGCACCGGGTATCGGCTTCGGCGAAATGGGCGACGACTACGTCCGTCTGGCGCTCGTCGAGAACGAACACCGCATCCGCCAGGCTGCGCGCAACATCAAACGCTGGCTTAGCGGCGACGAGAAATTTGAAATCAACGTAATGAATCAGTGAAAGGATACCCGATGCCAATCTTCGGATCATGCCAATGCAAAGCCGTTACGTACCAGGTTCAGGAAATTGATGGACCCATGTGGAATTGCTTCTGTCAAACATGCCGGAAGTCCCACGCCGCTGATCACAATACCGCTGCGAAGGTGAAAAGCGAGCACTTCAAGATCCTTACAGGCCAAGATACGCTTCATAGCTTCGAATCGACGCCTGGAAAGCTGCGGTGGTTTTGTTCGGTATGTGGCTCGCACGTTTATGCGGAGCGGCCGGCCAGCCCGGAGCTCAAAGTCGTTAGAGCCGGCACGTTCGATACCGATCCTGGAAGTGTGCCGATGTCAAACGTATGGGTATCGCATGCGAAACCTTGGCTCGCCCATGATCCATCGAAGGCAAGCTCACCAGAGTTCCCGTAAGTGACCGGGATACTACCTGTCGTAACTGAGGTGGAGTCACGGCGACCGTATATCAAGCGGCAACGCCTCATTCCTGTCCAGGAGGTTCTAACGCAAACGTGCTGGGTCGGTAAAAGCGGCAGGGATTGGAGACAATAGGTTCGCTTGCACGGCGAGCCCACCCATTGAGAGAATAAAGTCGTACGAGACAGAAGACTTCTGCGAAGCAATCCAGCCTTCGAGGTTCGGAAATTACGGGTTGTGAGGGCTCAGGACACCGCAGGACTATTTTTGCCCCCACGGGTCCTCAACGACCTCCATTGCGGTGTGAGTGAAAATTGTAAGATTGTCTTATGCGAGAATGTTGGGAGTCCTGTGACATGAAAGTTGTTGTAATAACGGGGAATTTATCGCGCCCCTCGAAAACCCGGGCCGTAGCAGACTTCATGGTGGATCGGGTGCGCGCGTCCGGCAACGAAGCAAGCTGCTGGGACCTTGTCGACCTTCATCCGCACCTTGGGGCAACAGTGTTGCCCTCCAGCGCCGCTGAGATTGTTAAAGCGGCACTCAACGATATTTTGGCTAGTGACGTGCTAGTTGTTGGTAGTCCGGTCTACAAAGCATCTTACACTGGGTTGCTGAAGCATTTATTCGACCTTGTCGACATGAAAGCGCTTAAGGGCCGCTATGTGATCCCTTTTGCAACCGGTAAAGCATCGAGTCACAAGCCGCTCGTCGAAGCCTCGATGGAAGCCTTATTCGACTTTTTCGAAGCGCAAATACATAGCCGTTTCATTTTCGCTCTCGATGAAGATTTTCAGAACGATGCTCTTTCTGAGAACCTGCGCGCGCTTGTCGACAGAGAGCTCGATGCCGCGCGTCGCGCCGTCAGCCCATAATAAGGAGGAGGATTCCATGTCTTTTTCGAGCATAGATGAGGCGATCGAGGCGATCGAAGCGGGCGAGATGGTTATCGTGGTCGACGACGAAAATCGGGAGAATGAAGGCGACCTAGTCGTTGCTGCCGAAAAAATAACAGCTGAGCACATCGCTTTCATGATGAAATATGCGAGAGGCCTTATCTGCGTGCCACTTCCAGCCGAACGTCTCGACAAACTCGAGATCCCCCTGATGGTCACACGTAATTCGGACTCACTGCAGACGGCATTTACCGTTTCCGTCGATTGCAAACACGGCACAACGACAGGGATTTCAGCCGAAGATCGAGCAGCAACCGTCAAGTCGCTCATCGATCCGCAGACGCGGCCGGAAGACCTATCGCGGCCGGGTCACATTTTTCCTTTGCGTGCAAATCGTCTCGGTGTCCTGGGCCGTCCTGGCCACACCGAAGCTGCCGTGGATCTTGCACGACTGGCCGGCCTGGCGCCGGCTGGCGTAATCTGCGAGATCGCCAATGACGACGGAACCATGTCTCGACTGCCAGATCTCGAGAAGTTCGCAATCGAACATGGCCTGCACATAGTAACGATCGACGCTTTGATTGAGTACTGCAGGAGTCGTGATACGAGGGTAAAGCGTTACGCGCAGTCCTTTATGCCAACGCGGTTTGGGGATTTCAAGGCAATTGCTTATCGCGATAGTTTGACGGGAACGGAACACTTAGCTTTGACACTTGGCGAGTTGTGCGAGAAGGAAGACGTTCTGGTACGGGTGCATTCTGAATGTCTGACAGGTGAGGCGTTCCGGTCCATGCGATGCGACTGCGGTCAACAGCTCGAAATGGCTCTTCGGGCGGTCCAGTTAGCGGGCGCTGGTTGCGTGATCTACATGCGTGGGCAAGAGGGGCGTGGCATTGGCTTAGGAAACAAAATTGCGGCTTACGGCCTGCAGGATCATGGTCGTGATACTCTTGAGGCAAATCGGGAACTCGGCTTCGCATCTGATTCCCGCGAATATAACGCAGCGGCGGATATCATCCGCGACCTCGGTATCGGCAGCGTTCGGCTTCTGACCAACAATCTTGCAAAAATAGAGGCGCTGCGAACGTCAGGCGTCATCGTGTCGTCTCGCCAGAGTCTGATCGCCGCATCTAGCGCGTCCAACATCACTTATCTTAAGACAAAGCGCGATCGGTTTGGCCACCTGTTGGACCAGGACACGTCAGCTGAACACGTCGGCCGGAACAACGTCTTTTCAGTGTTTGGCGCGCAGGTGTTCTCTGGACCCCTTGGGTAGCGGAGCCGCCCTCGCCACTTACCTGCCGGTGATTGTAGGGGGCCGCCTTTGACCGGCAGAGTCCTAGAGCTTTTGCGTCGGCCCTGCCAGCACATCATTCGTGCAGGCGTATCGGAGTGATGTGGCCCGCGATTGCATCGAAAGCAGCGTTCGACCATATCTCGTCTTGAGCACGGCTGTTCCGACGGATCGCATTTAATCGCGGTCCGTCTTGTCTTTCGAAAAGTCTCGCAAACTAATGCTTCATGCGAAGGATCGGCTTAATGACTTTGCCGCTCTCGGAATCAGCCATCGCCTCGTTGATCTGGTCGAGGTCATAGAACTGAACCAGTTTGTCGAACGGGAAAAGTCCCTGCTGCCAATACTCGATCAACTGCGGGACGAACTCGGACGGAATGCTTTGTCCTTCGACAACGCCGATCAATGTGCGGCCGAAAAGGAAGTTCCCGATATCGATCGTGCCTTCAGTGCCGAGAGCGGACGAGCCAACGAGACCGCATGTTCCCGGCGTACCAAGGCAGTCGACTGCCTGACGGAAAACTCGTGGCGAACTCGTGCATTCCAAGCTGAAATCAACGCCTGCGGGGACGATCTTCCTGATCGCGGCAACGCTGTCCAATTTGCGGGCATTTATCGTGTGCGTCGCCCCGAGTTCGCGCGAAAGTTCCAGCCGTTCATCGTTCAAGTCGATCACGATGATGGTCGCGCATCCGGCGATTTTCGCGGCCATCGTAGCCGCCATGCCAACCGCACCAGCACCGAACACTGCTATTGACGAGCCGGGCTTCGGCTTGAGGCAATTCAGTACCGCGCCAGCACCGGTCTGAAGCCCGCACCCGAGCGGTCCAATCAACTCGAGTGGAACATCCTTTGCAACCTTCACGGCGTTTCGTTCGCTGGCGATGGCGTAGGTTGCAAATGACGACTGCTCGAAGAAGCAGCCACTAATCTGTTTCCCGTGAGAATCATGGATCGGGCAGGTGCCATCCGGACGAGTGCCGCGGAAATTGCGACCGAAGAAGTCCTCGCAGTAGAAAGGTGTACCGGAAAGGCACTTTTCGCACTTGCCGCAATAGGCGTAGCTCAAAGCAACGTGATCACCGGGCACAAGATCTTTAACTGCGCTCCCGACGGCCTCGACGACGCCAGAGCCTTCGTGTCCCAACACAACAGGTTGAGGTACGTCATATCCCTGGTCCCTGACCACCAGGTCGGTATGACATACCCCCGATGCGACGATGCGGACCAAAATCTCGTCTGCACGAGGTTCCTCAATCCCTATGCACTCCAAGATCAAGGGCTTCGCCTTTTCGCGCGAGACCGCCGCATATGCCTGCTTCATGTAACTGTTCCTCCAAGGCTCACAACGCAATTCGCGCGAACGTACTCATCGTCAGACAATCAGTCAATAATTACTCTGTTAAATTAGATCAGTTCAACCGGAGCAGGGCTGCATTTTTGCAAAGTCACGAGTGAACGCTGATTTGAAGTGATCAAAGGGTTCCGTGCATGTTCGAAAGGGAGCATGCGTCTTGTCCCGCTTTGGGCTGAAAGATCGGCAGACGAAAATTTAGTAGCAACGTGTGAGGCGAGCCGGATGGCGTCGCTTGCCGACGTCGAGCCGGTTCTGAAGGCTATCGACAGCTTCGAGACACCGGTATTGCCAAGTTTAACCGACTACAAACGATGCTACTGCCAGCCAGGCTTAACAGACAGTACCAACCAGGACGTTAGTCTTCTCGATGATCGAGAGGTCCGACGCAATCCGGTATACAGTTGGCGCGGCGGTCGGTGACTCAATAGCGAGCGTATCCTGGATCGTGAGGCGTTCGATGCCCTGCTTTAGTGACCTGATCGTATTCCCGTGGGCCACCACAAGAACCGATTTCCCTCTCAACAAGGGGGGGAACACTTCGCTTATCAAAAAGGGCAGAACCCTCGCGCTTATGTCCCGTATGCTTTCTCCCCCAGGTGGTGGAGTGCTGTACGAGCGGCGCCAAACCTGGACAACATCCTGGCCCCACCGCTCACGTGCCACGTTCTTGTTGATGCCGGTGAGCTGTCCGTAGTCGCGTTCGTTCAACTCGGTTCTCCTGATTGGCTCCAGCAGATCGCCGTTGGTTTCGTTCAAAATCGCTCTGCAAGTGTCAACTGTGCGCAAGAGGGCAGAGCTAAACGCAATATCGAACGAGATGCCGAGGTTCGCGAGCAGTGAGCCGGCTCGCCTGCTCTCAGACCAGCCCTCCTGTGTGAGCGGAACGTCGCTCGTACCCGAGAACTCCCCGCGCGCGTTCCCTTCGCTTTGGCCATGCCGGACAATCACCAGAGTGGACATTCATAACCCTCCCATCGATTTAGCGAACACGAATATTGTCGCACTATCGGACAATCCGTCAAGTGCGACTATGTGCAAGTGAAAACAAAACGATGCCGAAAAAATAAACGTCGAAGTATATATTTATTGACAGATTGTCTGATAGCTCATACCAATGCACTCCGCCGTATTGAGGAGAGTCCGGCACGGCTTGGGAAGGCAAGGCTCTCGCCTTAACAGACAATGCCGCCCAGAGCGGCCGGAGGAGGAATTTTCATGAAGAGACGTACATTTCTACAAGCGAGCGGGGCAATTGCTGTAGCCGGCACGTTCGGAATGCCGGGGATTCTTCGCGCCGACGACGCGATCAGTCTCCTACCTGACACTTGGCCCTCCGAAGGCGCCAACCCAATTGTCGACGCGGGTAAGTTCAAGAAGTCAGGCCCGTGGAAGATCGGACACAGCCACTACGGCCTCGCTGGTTCAACGCATACCTACCAGACGGCGTTTGAAGCCGAATATGAAATAAAAAAGAACAAGGATCGGATCGCTGATTACCAGTTCCGGAGCGCTGATCTCAATGCCTCCAAACAAGTTGCCGATATCGAGGATCTGATCGCCCAGAAGGTCGATGCGATCATCATCGCACCGCTAACCACCGGTTCCGCCGTCGAGGGCATCAAGAAGGCAAAGGCTGCTGGCATTCCAACCGTAGTCTATCTCGGACGCGTCGACACCGAGGAGTTTACGGTTCAGGTCCAGGGCGACGACTTCTATTTCGGGCGCGTGATGGCTCAGTTCCTCGTCGACAAGCTTGGCAACAAGGGCAAGGTATGGGTTCTGCGTGGCGTCGCCGGGCATCCCATCGATGCAGATCGTTATGCAGGCGCCATGGAAGTCTTCAGCAAGTCTGGACTTCAGATCACGTCGACCCAGCACGGAAGCTGGTCTTATGAGGACTCAAAGAAGATCGCCGAAAGCCTGTATCTCTCCGACCCCGATGTCGCGGGCATCTGGACCGATGGAGCCAACATGTCTCTTGGCGTTTTGGATGCCTTGCAGGAGGCTGGCGCCTCAACGATCCCGCCAATCACGGGCGAAGCACTTAACGGCTGGATGCGTCGTTGGAATGACGAAAAACTTTCCTCGATCGGTCCGATTTGCCCACCCGCTCTGTCTACTGCCGCGCTGCGGGCCGCCTTCGCCTTGCTGGATGGGAAGCCGATTCAGCGTAACTGGACGAACCGCCCCAAGCCGATCACCGACGAGACGCTCTCCCAGTTCTATCGCGCAGATCTCACTGATGCGTACTGGGCGCCGACCGAAATGCCGAACGAAAAGCTCCTTGATTATTTCAAGGCTTGATGAACTACGGGCACGATCACTCGTGCCCGTATCCCTGTCGAAGATGGAAATTCCCATGAGCACGCTTGTCGAGATGGTCGGCATCAACAAATCGTTTGGTTTCACGAAAGTCCTTTCGGACGTTCGCTTTTCCCTGGAACGTGGCTCCGTGCACGCTCTGATGGGGGAAAACGGCGCGGGGAAGTCCACCCTGATGCGTATTCTGGCGGGGGTATATCAGCCGGGCGCAGGAAGTGTTCGGCTCCGCGGGGAGGAAGTCAATTTCCGTTCCCCTAAGGAGGCACGGTTGGCGGGAGTGTCGACGGTGTTTCAGGAGTTTACCCTGATCCCCAATCTCACCGTTGCTGAGAACATGTTCCTGGGCCATGAACCTCGTCGCATTGACGGTTCGATCGATAGCGTCGAGGTAGTGAAACGCGCTCGCGCTTTGCTGGCTGACGTATTTCCACAGCTCGACGCAACTGCGATCGTCGAGACACTGACTGTCGCGCAGCAGCAGGCAGTAGAGATCGCGAAGGGACTTACGTCGAACGCGGACGTATTCATCTTCGACGAGCCAACGGCGGCGTTGAACTCGACCGATGTCGCGCATCTTTTCAAGGTTATCCGCGACCTTAAGGCTCAACATAAGGCTGTCGTCTACATCTCTCATCGCATGAATGAAGTCTTCGAACTATGCGACACCATCACCGTCATGAAAGATGGCGCTTGGGTAAGGACTGCAAGAGCGCAGGACTTCAACTTGCAAACGCTGGTAGCGACAATGGTTGGTCGCGAACTTCAGAACTTCTTTCCGCCGCGCTCGCAGGCCACCGGAGCGGCAATGCTGGAGGTTTCGGACTTGCGCCTCGACGACAGCAGCTCGACAGTCACTTTCGTTGTCAGAAAAGGTGAAATCATCGGGCTGGCAGGGCTCGAAGGACAGGGCCAGCGAGAGATAATGCGTGCCATTGTGGGCGTTGAATCGCCAAAGGCCATCGCCGTGTGGCGTGCCGGCCTCGACAACAGCATGCACGTGGTGAATGTAGGGTCAGGGTTCGCTCGCGCGGTCGCATCAGGAATCGGTTTTATCCCTGAAGACAGGAAGCAGGAAGGGCTGTTCCTGCGCCTGCCTATCTACGACAACATCGCGCTGGGAAAACAGCTCAATCGGAATATGGCAAGCGTTGCGTGGCGATCGGTGTCGAGGGTCCGCGAGGTGATCAAGTCGCTACGAGTTGCGGCCGCCGATCCCAATGCGCCCGTAGGTAAACTCTCGGGCGGGAATCAGCAGAAGGTGCTGCTGGGCCGCTGGTTGCTCTCCGGAGTGGACATCCTCGTTATTGAGGAGCCCACGCGCGGCGTCGACGTCGGTGCAAAGGCAGAGATTTACAGATTGCTGCGGGACTTCAGTGATCGTGGCGGTGCGGTCGTGGTTTCGTCGCGCGAGCACGCTGAGCTTATAGGGCTCTGCGACAGCATTTTGGTCGTTCATGACAGGAAGATCGTCGGGCAGATGTCCGCAGAGGGGGCGACCGAGGAAAGAATCCTCGAGACTGCGCTGGGGGCGAGTGCGTCACCGGATCCCCGTGCTGCGGTGCATTGAGGAGGATAACTTATGAATTCATTTGCCAGTCGCCTGAAGCTCCCTTATCGCGCGGGAGCGATCGGGCTTTCCATTGGAACGCTCCTGGTGATGGTTGTCGCCTCGGTAATATTATTGCCGGACTTCATGGATCCGGAGAATTTGTCTAATCTCCTGGCGCAATCGACGGTGCTCGTCATCTCGGCTCTCGGTCAGACGTTCGTCATTCTCACTGGCGGCCTCGACGTGTCGGTTGGGTCCGTCATCAGTCTAACGACGACGATCATGACGCTTGATCTTCCTGAGATAACCCGCGTGCTTATCTGCATCGCGGTGGCGATGGGGTTCGGAGTAGCGAACGGTTACGGTGTCGCGCGCCTCAATGTACATCCAATCATCATGACGCTGACAACAATGGGCATCGGCCAAGGTATCGCGTTGATCATTTTGCCAATCCCAGGTGGGCGCGTTCCGGAGTGGCTTTCCGGCTCGGTAGCCGGATCCATCGGCCCCGTACCTAACTCATTGTTTTGGTTGATCACGGCATCGCTCTTCGCATCCTGGATTCTCTATCGTCGTCCCTTCGGCCTCTACCTCTTCGCTTCCGGCGGCAATGACTTCAACGCACGGATGAACGGTGTTCCCGTCGAGCGCACCATCATCAAAGCGTATGTTCTTTCCGCTCTATTCGCATGCGCTGCGGGGATGTTTCTTGCAGGTCGCCTTGCATCGGGTGATCCTAAGGGCGGCGCTTCATTCGGGATTGAGTCTGTAACGGCTGCAGCATTGGGTGGGGTCCACCTCGCCGGGGGCATCGGAAGCATTGTGGGAACCGTCGTTGGCGCGGCGATCCTCGGGACAGTGAATAATGTGATGAATCTGGCCAACGTCTCTGCATTTCTTCAGTCGGTCGTCAAGGGTGTGTTGCTTCTCGTACTCGTCGTTTCGCAGCGACGCAAAACAATCGGACTTTGAAAGAGATGGACTTCTCGATGACCACATCAGACTCGAAAACTGAAGCACCATCTCGCTCATTGAGGGGTAAGAGCGCCATTTCGTGGATACTCGGGCTACCGCCCGCATACTATGTGCTCGCAATCCTGGTTGCGGTTGCTCCAGCAGTGAGCGCCACGCTCATAAATCCCAACTACTGGTTTGTAATCCTCAAGCAGTCAGCGCCGCTCGGGATCGCGGTGCTCGCCCAGTCGCTTGTCATGCGGGTGCGATCCATCGATCTCTCTGTCAGCGGTATTTTCGCCTTCGCGATCTATCTGGCCAGCTCGGGCCAGCTCAACAACTATCCACCGCTAATGACCGTCCTCATGCCTGTTGTGATTGGGCTAGCTGTGGGGGGTGTAAACGGAATACTCGTAGCATACGTGCGCGCTTCTGCCGTTATCTCCACACTAAGTGTTTCGGCCATTCTGATTGGGATCGTCCAATACATGAGCGCCGGCCGCGCGCCCGGTTCAACGCCAAGCTGGCTTCGAATACTTACGAGCGGCAATATCCACGGCCTTTCCTATTCCGTGGTCCTGTGGATCGTCATCGCCGCCCTGATTTCTATCGCATTTCGCTTTCTCATCGTCGGGCGTTACTTCAGGGCCGTCGGCGACAATCCGAGGGCGGCGGAAACTACAGGAATTCCGTTGGCACGTACGATTTTTGTCTCGCACACGCTCGCGGGCGCCCTGACAGGCATCGCGGCCCTGGTCCAGGTATCCGCGTTGGCGGTCGGCACCATCAAGCCAGGCTTCGACACCTTCATGAATGCGCTCGCCGCCACGATCCTCGGCGGTGTGACGTTCGGCGTCGACCGGGGCGGCGTCGCCGGGCCGTTCGTTGCCGTCGTTGCCTTCAGCTTCCTGTTCGCGATGCTGACCGTCTTCGGCATCCAGGAGCCGGGCAAGCTTATCGTCCAGGGCGTGATCATTGCATTTGCCGCAATCATCTACGGTGCGCGCGCGGGTCGCGTCTAGTCCGTCGGACCGATCAAGTCATTCCCGTAGCAATTGCGGGAGAACGCAGGAGAATATAATGGTGAAGATCACTGCGGCTGTCGCCGTGAAGCCAAAGAGCCCGCTGGAATTCCGTGAACTCGAACTGGCTGACCCCGAAGGCAACGAGATCCTGGTTCGCACGGTTGCGAGCGGGATCTGCCACACGGACTTGCTGCTTCGCGACGGTATTTTTGGCCCGCCGGCACCGGTGATCCCGGGGCACGAAGGCGTCGGCGTCGTCGAGGCGGTCGGACCAGAAGTTCAGAGCCTCAAAGTGGGTGATCACGTCGCACTGAGCCAGAGCTCATGCGGATTCTGCGCCGACTGCCGCCGTTCTCACCCAATGAACTGCCAAAACTATACCCAGTACAATCTTACGGGGCTTCGTCCGAATGGTAAGAAGGCATTGCTCTGCGATGAAGTTGGCATTGGCAGCAATTTCGTGGGCCAGTCGTCCTTTGCGACGCATATCCTTGCGACTGAAAACAATGCAGCGCTTTTGCCGAAAACAGACCTCGACCTTACCGACGCTGCGCCACTCGGGTGCGGCATGGCAACAGGTGCAGGAACAGTGATAAACGCGATGAAGCCGGAAATAGGGTCGACGATAGCCGTTTTCGGCGCAGGTGCTGTCGGCATGGCCGCCGTGATGGCCGCCAAAGTTCGTCGGTGCAGCAAGATTATCATCATAGATCTGAATCAGCAGAGGCTAGACATGGCCATGGGGCTTGGTGCCACACATGCGATCAACGGCAAAGATCCCGACGTAGTCAACCAGATCCATGCGCTGACGGGCGGCGGTGCCGACTTCGCGATCGACGCAGTTGGCATCATTCCGGTTATTCTGAACTCGATCAAGTGCACCCGTGCCGGCGGGCACGTTGTCTTGCTCGGCCTCGACGCGCTCGGGAACGACATTCCCATCCCCCTCGATCTAATGGTGTTCAATCGCAAGATCCAGGGTGCGATCCTTGGTGATCAGATTCCACAGCTGTTCATTCCGCAGATGATGGATCTTAATCAGGCTGGGCTTTTCCCCTTCCAAAAATTGATCACCAAGTATCCCTTCGAGAAGATCAACGAAGCGATCGCGGACGCCGAAGCCGGGCGAGTGATCAAGCCGGTCGTCGTTTTCAACTAGGAGCCAGCGCAAATGACATCGAAGAAGTCAGAGGAACAGCACCTTGTCGTGGAATTCAAAACCACGTCCCAAAATCGAAACCGCGTAAAAGAACTCCTTCAGGAATTCATTGGACCCGCCCGCGAAGAGTCTGGTTGTCTCTACTACGACCTCTACCAGCGGTCGGACGATCCGAACACTTTCATCATCTTAGACGGCTGGCAGAATGAGGCGGCTGTCGTTGGCCATGGCGAACATCCTAATGTCAAGCGGGTGCTGGAGCCTCTTCTTCCACTGTTGGTGAGTCCACCGTCGATTAATGTAAATACCCGTATCAGCGACTGATCGGGCGCAATGGCCATTTCTACGAGGCGCGCGCCCCGAGCGCGCAGGTTTGAGGGAGACGAAATGGATACGCATCGAGTTGTCGTAGTCGGCGGTGGCTTTGCCGGACTCCAGTTAGCGAAGGACCTCGAGTGTCCCGACACTTCCATAACGATCGTCGACAGGCGCAACCATCACCTCTTTCAACCGCTCCTCTACCAAGTTGCCACGACTGTATTGGCAACCTCGGAGATAGCTTGGCCCATCAGAGCATTGTTCAGAGGACGAAAGGATGTATCGACGCTGCTGGGCGAGGTTGTTGGCGTTGATACCGAGGCACGCGTAGTATCGCTCAAGGATGGGAATGCTATTCCCTATGACACGCTCGTTCTCGCGACAGGTGCAAGGCACGCCTATTTTGGCCGGGACGAGTGGGAGCCGTTTGCGCCCGGGCTAAAGGCACTCGAAGACGCGACGACCATCCGGCGGCGGCTTCTTCTCGCGTTTGAGAAGGCCGAATTGGAGGCTGATCCCGAACGGCGGAAGGCAATGCTCACGTTCAGCATAATCGGAGCAGGCCCGACAGGCGTGGAGATGGCTGGGATTATAGCGCAACTGGCCCAACGAACCCTTGTTGAGGAGTTCCGTAGCATCGACACCAGATCGGCGCGCATCCTTCTCATCGAGGCAGGTCCACGTGTCCTACCCGTGTTCCCGGAAGCACTTTCGAGATATGCCGAGCAGTCGCTAATCAAGATGGGCGTCGAAGTGAGAACAGGCATTCCCGTGACGGCATGCAACGAGAACGGCATCGCGATCGGAGATGAGTTCGTTTCAAGCCGGACCGTCATCTGGGCTGCGGGGGTGCAAGCGTCGAACGCCGCCGCCTGGGTCGGTGCTGAAAAGGACAGGGCGGGTAGGGCGGTCGTGCAGCCAGATCTGACTGTTGGCGGTAAGCCCGAGATTTTTATTATTGGAGATACTGCCTCCGTGAAGGCCGCTGATGGAACACCCGTCCCCGGAGTGGCTCCCGCCGCCAAACAGCAAGGCAAATATGTCGCTTCGGTAATTGAAGCACGACGTCTGGGTACACCCACTCCAAGTGCGTTCAGATATAGGCATCTGGGAAACCTGGCTACCATCGGGCCGAATTCGGCTGTTATCGACTTCGGGAAGATCCGGCTCAAGGGCGGAATTGCATGGTGGATTTGGGGGCTTGCCCATATCTACTTCCTGATAGGTACGAGGAGCAGATTGGCAGTTGGACTAAGCTGGCTATGGATCTTTGTTTCCGGCCATCACTCCGCACGTTTGATCACGCAAAAAGAAACCTTAAAGGATGAGGTTTAGTCGCTAGCGCGAGCACGCCCGAGTCTGCTGGGCCGTGAATGGAGACCATCAAAGGCCAGACATTTGGGAATCGGTTGCGAAGCGATGGTTGGCAGCAGGTAACAATTCTGTCGGAGTTCCATATATAACAATGATTGATCTTCGCACTATCAACTTAGGCGACTTCGACTGCGTCGAATTCACGGCGAGGACTGGCCGCGACAAGTCAATTGCCCTGTCCGCCTGTCGTTAGCGATAGGCGGGCCTCATGCTTGAATACCGTTTCGGGAAGGAAGTGATGATGTGGAGAGTTGAGAGTGTCCCCCTCTAAGATTGACCATTTCTCGCTCAAAGGTACCTGCAGCGAGGAACTCGCGGCAGCGCTTTCGAGGCTTTCCCCGCAATCTGAAGCGCATGTACATGGCGATAAGACGATCGCCTACGATGTACATGCGATTACCAATGGTCCGATTGCAGTTATTGCCGCGCACTACGAGGGCGACCTAACGGTCCAGCACCGGGGACCGGCGGAGGCAAACATCATCATGCTTCCACTACATGGGCGATCGGTCGTTACCGTTGACGGCAGACAAATCCCGTCAGAGGGAACGCGGGGCGTTTTCGTGAACAGTATGTCGGCGAGTACGACCCAATTCATTGGGCCCAGGAAACATTTGGGGCTTAGGATCGCCCATGATGAGCTGACGCGCCGTTTGGGATGTCGGCTCAATACGCCAATAAGAGGCAGCCTCGATTTCTCGCCAGAAATCGACCTATCGGTCGGGTTCGGCTCCCTTTTGGTTCAACTGGTACCAGTGCTGTATGCTGGATTACGAGACGGAACCCTCCTTCAATCACCGATAGCACTTCATCACCTCACTGAAACGACGATGGAGCTTTTGATCGAAGCTGCGCAGCATCGCTACTCATCTGAGTTATGCCGCGTTGCTGAATCACCCTTACCCAAGGCCGTTAAGCGGGCGGTCGACTATATGCGTGCCAATATTACTCGGCCGCTATCTCTTGAGGAAATCGCAACGGCTTGTGGCGTAAGCCGACGCACTCTTCAAAGCGGTTTTCGCAACTTTCGGAATACGACCCCTCTGGCATTCCTGCAGCACCTACGGTTGGAATTAGTGCATCAGGAACTGATGACAGGCGAACCTGGCCTCTCGGTCACGCAGGTCGCTCTGAAATGGGGCTTCGTGCATAGAGGCAGATTTTCTGCGGACTATCGCAAGCGCTATGGGGTACTTCCCTCGGAAACATTGCGTATATCATAAGCAGATTGCGCCGACCGAGCTACGATCAGCCGGCACGCTCGACCGTCCTCAAGGCTTGTAGCAACAGCACTCTCCAGAAAAGCCGACTGCCTCGGCCCAAGATCTGTCTTGCAGATGATCCCCTGAACGCGACGATGTTCCGATCTGCGCAACGCAGTTCAAGACCACTACAGGGGTTAATCTTATAGTAATTATGCCGAGGTCATCTCACACATAGCGGTCAATGTCGCAATGTTCTGGACCGCGTCGCTAATGGAAGCCGGTGTAATTTATAGTCGTCTATGAGGAACATATGTCGAGACTGCCGCTATCTCTACTTTTAATGATTTTGGCAATTATCCCGTTGACGGCGTTCGTAATCATCGGAGTATCAACATCACTGGGATATTACCGAGAATACTCTACCTTCCGCAGCGCACAAACAACGCAGCGACTTGGGCGGGAAGGCGGATTCCTCGCCCAAGCTATAGCGGCGGAAGCGTTTGCAGGCGCCGACGTGCGTCGGGCAAAGCAAGCTGCATCGGACAGGGCTTTTACAGCGGTCTTTTCCGCTTACGACTCTTGGAAAAAGGCATTCGACGATCCGGCCATAGAACGGGCGGTACAGATCATTCGTGAAAGGCGGGACAATATCGATAGCTTCCGCCGGCGCGTCGATGACGGAACGGCTAGCGAGGCGGAGGGAGCTGTTGCTTTGCGCCCAGCTGCCCTTGCGGGCTTGGAGCTCGTCCGTCGCACTGGGGCGACTGTCAATGATTTGGATTTAGCACGCCAAATTACCGGTTTTCACGCGCTCATGCAGATCACGGAAGCTAGTTTGCTGGAGATCAGGCCCGGCCGAGCCTACGTCAAAAATTCAGCCATGTCCGTCGATCTATTTTCGTCCCTCTTACAGTCAAAAAATCTAAAGCAGCTTTATGTGCCTGCGATGCAGGAATTTCTCCCCGCCGATCTCGTCAAATCTTATGACGACTTCGAGGCCAGCGCCGCAGGCAAGTTCATCGCGGGCGTTCGCGATCAGATGTATGCAAACCAGCCGGGCGTTTCCTTCCCCCCCGAGACGTTGGATCGATGGAATGAAATCACCCAACAGCGGGCTGCTTTGTTGACCGCACTCATTATGCGCACCGGCGACGAGTTGGACGAGATGGCATTTCAGCGTTACGCCGATCTTCGCAATGCCTTTATCGGCTACTCCGGCGCCACGCTTCTGATCATGTCTACGGTACTCATTTTGTGCATTTCGGTCGTTCGGAGAATTTCAAGCTCCATTCGGACTCTGACAAGCCGAATGAAGGCACTCGCAGAAGGCGATACGTCGGCGCCGGTGCCCTTGACGATCCGACGCGACGAGATCGGGGACATGGCGCGTTGCCTTGAGTTTTTCCGCGGCGCGGCCATACAGAAAAGTAACCTGGAGACATCCGCGGAAGCTGAGCGCATTCGTTCTGACCAAGAGAAGCTGGATATTCAGGTAAGGGCGGAAAAAGAAGCAGAAGAGCGCCTCATCCGAGCGACGACGGCATTGGCAACCGGGTTGAAGCGGATGGCGGATGGAGACTTGATTTATGAGATTGAGGAGCCGTTAGCGCCACAGTTTGAAAGTTTGCGCAGGGATTTCAACGCTTCCATTCGTCAGCTCCGGGACGTGCTTGTTACCGTCGGCCATTCAGTTGAAACGGTCACGAATGGCAGCTCGGGCGTCTCGGCCGCATCTGAAAATCTTTCAAGACTCACGGAGCAGCAGGCGGCTTCGCTCGAGGAAACTGCAGCGGCGTTGGAGGAGATAACCGTCAACGTTGCGTCGACCACGAAGAGGACGGCTGAGGCGCGCGGAGCCGTCCAACAGATGCGAGATCATGCGGAAATGTCCGGTCGGGTTGTACGCGATGCTATCGGCGCCATGAATCGCATTGAAAACTCCTCCAAGCAGATTTCCCAGATCATCAGCGTCATCGACGCGATCGCCTTCCAAACGAACCTCCTGGCGCTGAACGCCGGCGTCGAAGCAGCGCGTGCTGGCGACGCGGGAAAAGGCTTTGCGGTTGTTGCCCAGGAGGTCAGGGAGCTTGCACAGCGCTCAGCGACAGCGGCAAAAGAAATCAAGGATCTCATCGGCAATTCAGCTCTTGCCGTCGACGAAGGCGTAAGGCTCGTGAGTGAAACCGGATCGGGCCTGAGAACGATTGAAGAGCTTGTGCAGGATGTAAATCTTCATATGGACGCAATCGCAACGGCCTCCCAGGAACAATCGTCGGGCCTGCGCGAGATCAACGGCGCGGTTAACCATATGGACCATGCCACTCAAGAAAATGCGAGCATGGTCGCGGAGATGAATACTGCAGGATCGCACCTCGCTCAAGAGAGCCAAAGCCTAGCCGCACTGTTGAAACATTTCCACTTCAAAGACGAGAGCGGGAAGCCACAGAAGGTCACGGGCGAACTTGGGAAGAGCTTCCCGCCCGGTCAGACAATGGTTGACCGCGGAGACTATCCGATGCGCCGTGGTAACCTGGTGCTCGCGCCTTCGAATGATGATTGGCAAGCGTTCTAAATGATATGGGCGGCGTCGCCGACCACATGCAAATACACGTCTTTGATGATTCTGAATGAGAGCGATATCCCGGTGGGGTAGCGGCATGGTACTCCGCCAAATGACTTGTGCGGTCCTAACAAAATGCTGGCTTGACGCATGATTGCTCAGCCACGTGACAAAGCAGGACAGGCACATGAAACACGTACGTCAATCGGAACGCACATCCCGCCCCGAACAGCCTGTGGAAGTGCAGATGGCGACTGATGCTCAAATCGACCAGGGGCGTGGAGCCTTCCGCAACGCGGTCAATGCCAGCCCTCCGCTTGCCACGGGCACGGCCCCGCCATTTTCGGAAGCCTCCGTTGTCCGGCCATCGGACGGTCACGACGCAGATGTCGCAAGTCTGAAGCAACCGTTTGAGAAGGCTTTCCGGGCGAATCCCCGGCATCCTGCGACAAACGTCGACTTGCCATTCAACGCCGAAGAGATGTCCAGTGCCGTCGTACTCGACGCGATCCCGTTACCCGTCTTCTTCAAAAACAGAGATGGGATACACCTTGGTTGCAACAGGGCCTTCGAAAGCTTCTCCGGCCGCTCAAAGGGAGATATTATCGGAAAAACCGTTTTCGATTTGGTGCCCGCACCCATAGCCGAGACGTATGCCGCGTTGGACGAGGCGCTTTTTGCAAATGGCGGTGTTCAGCAATATGAAGCAAAGGCCACCACCGAGAATGGTGGTGTCGTTGATCTTTTACTCAGCAAGACCGCAATCACTGATATCGCTGGTAACAGGATCGGCTTGGTTGGCGCGATGTTGGACATCACAGAGCGAAAACGTGCGGAGCATGATCTCAAAGAGGCTCTTGAATTCGCAGAGGGAATTATTGCCGCCATTCCTGACGTTCTGTTCGAGGTAAATGCCGACGGTCGCTACCTGCAGGTCTGGGCAAGGAATCAGGAGATCCTGGCGCAGCGAAAAGAAGTGCTGCTCGGCAAGCTTGTCCGCGATGTGCTCCCTCCAGATCAGGCCGACATCGCTATGCTGGCTCTTGAAGAAGCCGATGAAACCGGCGCCTCCTACGGTCGTTGTGTCCGTATAGCCCTACCAAACGGCGAATCCCGTTGGTTTGAACTGTCGGTCGCAAGGCGACCAAGCAGCAATCACTCAACCGTCACTTTTCTGGTGTTATCTCGCGATATTACCGAACGAAAGCACGCCGAGGGCACGACTATTGAAGCTCGGGCTCGCCTCCTAAGTGTCCTGCAGACCATTCCGGATATGGTATGGCTGAAAGACGTAACAGGCAAATATCTGTTGTGCAATCATGCCTTCGAAGAATTGGTCGGCAAGGCAGAAGCGGAAATCGTCGGGAAAACGGATTATGACCTGTTTACTCCCGAACTCGCCCAATTTTTTCGTGACAAGGATGAGGAGGCCATGCAAGCCGGCCGTATTCTCATCAATGAGGAACGGTTTACCGCTCACGAGGACGGTCGATCAACGCTTTTGGAGACTCGTAAGGTTCCGGTATTCACGGGGGGAAAGCTGATGGGGATCCTCGGCGTCGCCCGCGATATCACCGAACTGGACACGTCCCGTAAGAAAATCCATCAGATGGCATTCTACGATTCTCTGACCGGCCTGCCTAACCGGACACTTTTCAATGAACGGCTACGCGAGATGATCGGGGACGCGGCTTCGGCGGGCCAGCGAGCCGGGGTGATGCTGATCGACATGGACCATTTCAAAGCGATCAATGACACTATGGGACATCCCGTTGGTGACGAGTTGCTGCGGCAGGTGGCGACACGCATGAAAAAAGGCGTCCGTGCCAGCGACACCGTGGCGAGACTCGGTGGAGATGAATTTGCAGTCTTGCTGCCCAATGTTCAGGACAATGACGATTTGGCTCAAATTGCCAGCAGAATGCTTGCCGCATTCGGCGAACGCTTCATGCTTTCCGACAGGGAGATCTTTGTATCCTGCAGCATCGGGATATCGGTATTTCCAAATGACGGCGACGCTCCCGACGATTTGGTGAAATATGCGGATTCTGCGATGTATTTGGCGAAGCGCTCGGGGCGTAGCAACTTCCGCTTCTACTCAAAGGATCTCACGATTGGGGCTGAAAAGCGCCTAGCGCTAGAATCAGACCTACGCCTAGCTTTGAAACATGAGCAACTTGAACTCCATTATCAGCCAAAGGTCCTATTGGACAACGGAAAGGTGATCGGTTCAGAAGCACTGCTACGATGGCATCATCCGAAGATGGGAATGATCCCTCCGGGAGAATTCATAGGTGTCGCCGAGGAAACGGGATTGATCATCGATCTTGGACGATGGGTGCTGCATGAGGCGTGTTGCACGGCTGCCGTCATGAATGCAGATGGACTGCCCCCGCACAAGATTGCGATAAATTTGTCTCCTAAGCAGTTTCAATGCCCGCGTTTGTCGCAAACGGTGGCGGACGTATTGCAGGAAACCGGTTGTCGTGCGGAGTGGATCGAGGTTGAAATAACTGAGAGTCTCCTGCTCCATAACTGCGAGGGCGTTTCGACGACACTCTCTCAATTGCATGCGAGCGGAATTTCCATAGCGATCGATGATTTCGGCACCGGCTACTCATCTCTGAGCTATTTGGCTAACTTTCCCATTGATACCCTCAAAATTGACCGGTCATTCATCAATCGATCCGACAAGCGAAGTAGAGAACTGGTCAAGGCAATTCTCTCAATTGCGCGCTGCCTAGGGCAAAATGTAGTCGCTGAGGGCGTGGAGACGGTCGATCAAGAAAAATTCTTGGCTGAAAGCGGCTGCGCTGTGGCACAGGGGTTCTACTATAGCAAGCCCATCCCGAAGTCCGAACTTCTCGCTGCAAACGCAGTGCCCGAGTTCTCTCGCGGTGATTCCCATCTTACGCCGATGCCCGCAGAGGAAGGGGTGGCACTCATGCGCTTGCCTCCCGCATCTGTTGGGACCCGAACCGCGTGAAGCCTACGGCTAACAGCGCGCAGGATCCACGCCACCTGCGGCGCTGTTTATACCGCACTCATCCAACGGAAGCCCAAACTACTCTGGGCGATTGGATAAAACGCGGACCAATAGGAACTACTTAAAACTTCAGGTGCTTTGATGTTCCGAAATATGCAGGCCCTGTACCGAATTGCGCGACGAAACATACGTTGACGTGTTTTCGCTTTCGATTGCCATTGCAAAGACTTGCCCAGTACAATCTACTATTCTGCGTCAATATCGTCAAAAGCATAACCGTGCAAAAGCTCATCCCATTTCCCCATCCGAATAGAAATTCTGCGGATTTGAAAAGTTCAACTGCGAATTCGAATGGCTCCGGACATTTCGACATCATCCAATCGCTGAAATCGGAACTTCACGATTTGGCTAGTGCCGTAAATCAGTTGGAGGCGCTATGTGAGTCATACCGATCCCAAGCTGATACGTGCTCGCAACCTGACTGAACGACTGAGCGTCCGCGCTTGTCATCGTATTCCCTATGACCCTCTCTGGGCGTGGCGGCCAGTGGTTCGTTGAATCTTGCCAAACGTTCCCGGATCCCACCACTTCCCGAACACGGGAGCTTCAATTCGATCAACTCGAAACTTTCGGCCATTTGAACGGGTGGCGGAAAAAAACGCCAGCGATTGCGCCGTGATTTCGTAATGGTTCTGCCTATTTGCTGAAGGCGGTCGGCCGATTGGAATGCTCCATCAGACCTCAACTTACCGGCAGCAAGGACTGCAGGTTCGATAGCTTCTTTTCGTGGATGAGGATATACGGATCCTCGAACTCTACCCGCATCTTGTCCTGGTTGGCGACGAAGTAGGGGCTGAGGTACGGGTCGAATTGCATGCGCGCGAAGACTACGAGTTTGGTCTCGGCGGTCTTGGCTTCCTCGACGAAATGGCACTCTCGTTGCTAACCTTCTCCATTGCGTCGACGAGGAACGGCCGCGCAAGGTCGATGCCACGCTTCGGGTCCATCGATTCATCCCGGACGCTCCCGCCTTGCGTAATAGACTGGATTTTTCATTTCTGCCTGGGTTTCAAACCTGTCTCGCCGTGGTGTTGCTGCATCCCGTCCTGCCCCGGCTTTTGGTCCTGCCAGGCTCGCGCTGCCCGCAACGGCTTTGCCGTCCTTCACTTCGTTGCGGCCCTGCGGGTGCTGGCCGCACTTGCAGCCTGGCTTTTGGACCGCCGTAGCAGGTCGCGATGGCCGCGACCTCGAACGGAGGTTCAGAGATGAACAGGCAGCAATCCAATCAACGATCCGATATCTACAGCCGCATCACCACCAAGATCATCGCCGATCTCAAACAGGGCGTCCGTCCATGGACCAAGCCATGGACGACGGGAGGCTGGACAGCCGAGGTCAGCCGGCCACTGCGCCACAATGGCCAACCCTACACCGGCATCAATGCTCTGCTCCTCTGGTCTGAAGCCATCGCCCGCGGC
Organism: Rhizobium sophoriradicis; assembly: GCF_003939025.1. Classification (GTDB taxonomy): domain Bacteria; phylum Pseudomonadota; class Alphaproteobacteria; order Rhizobiales; family Rhizobiaceae; genus Rhizobium; species Rhizobium sophoriradicis. The sequence continues at coordinate 89,357 of NZ_RQIH01000020.1, read as the reverse complement.
TTTGCATCACCAAGGTGGATGACGTTTCGCCAGGCAATCGAGCTCGGCGGCGCCGTCCGCAGGGGCGAAACCGGCACGACCGTCGTCTTCGCCAGCTCTTTCATCCGCGCCGAGACGACGGAGACAGGCGCCGAAATCGAACGCGACATCCCCTTCCTCAAAACCTACACCGTGTTCAACACCGACCAGATCACCGGCCTTGATGGCCTTGCCCATTCCATCGCGCCTGACCAGGATTGGATGAGCCGCATCGGTGCTGCCGGCCGCTTCTTTGCCAATACCGGCGCCCTGATCCGCCATGGAGGATCGGCGGCCTATTATGCTGCTGCCCGTGACTACATCCAGATGCCGTGCTTCGACGCCTTCCGGGACGATGCATCCTATGTCGCCGTTCTCAGTCACGAGATGACGCACTGGACCGCTGCACCGCGAAGGCTCGATCGGGATCTCAGCCGCTATGCGAAAGACAGGAGCGAACGCGCCCGCGAAGAGCTCATTGCCTTATCTTGACAGTCTGCACTAACTCTTGGCTTCATGCTCAGGTTGATGCACTCGCTGACGGAGGCGCTTTCCAGGCCGGACGCAGCGCTCCCAAATAGCTGGCGGAGGCCGGCCTGGAGAGTGCCGGGCAAGTTGAACTCCTTCGTTGATTCTGGGCTCCCCGGATGGGGGTCCGGGGGAAGGTTGAGCAACTTGTGGACAATGTAATCGCAGCTTTGAGTATCACCATTCAGGAGCGCAGATCATCGGCGGGGCTTGATGCCTATGTCCCGATGATCCTCTGCGATGGGGCGCTATACGATCCTGATCTGGATCGCTTTTTCCGCGACCTCCCTCTCAACGGCGTTCGCTCCCGCCATTCTCTTCGTGCCTATGGCTACGACGTTCTCGTCTGGGTTCGTTTTCTTTCGGAAGCCTGCGCGAAGACGATATGGCAAGCCGACCGGCATGATGTTCTTGCCTATCACCGCGTCCAGCGCCGCGCCGACGCTGGACAACGCATCTCCGCTGCCTCGTGGAACCGCGCCGTCGCCTGCCTCGACCGGCTATATCGCTGGGGTGTGCAGGAAGGACTGATCGCGGAAGCACCCTTCACGCATCGCTCGGTCTGGAGGCAGGGGTACGCTGGGCGGCGGTCGCAGGTGGCAGCGCGGAACGATGCCTATGAGCCCGCCGCGCGTCGAACCGACGTCAGTTTCGTCACGCTCGATGACTACCGACGGTTTCGGGACGTCGGCCTCAAAACGCTTTTGCCTGACGGCCACGTACGCCCTGGCGCCCGAGATCGCAACGGTATCCGCAATGCGCTGTTCGCCGATCTCCTGGTGACGACAGGTCTTCGGCTGGAAGAAGCATCATCCCTCTTCACCTCCGATCTCGGTTTCGGCGATCAGCGTCCGGGCCGTCAGGTCTGGCTGGATTTGGCGGATGCCCAGACCAAGGGTGATCGCGGTCGACAGATCCTCGTTCCCGCTCGACTGCTCCAGCAGGTGCGCGCCTATGTCGGTGTCGAACGTGCTCATGCCGTCACGAAGTTCCAGCAACGCTCTGCGTGGCGGTCGATCGACCGACCGATCTTCGTTCATCGGGATCGGCATGCTGCCCGGCTGCGGTTGCTTGATGGCGGCGATATCGCACTCGACCTGCTCGATCCGGAGGAACGCGGTCGGATCATTGTCTGCGACAGCGACGGCACGCCGAGCGAACCGGCGATATTATGGCTTTCGGAGATCGGCTTACCGGTGCAGCCGAACTCCTGGGAAGTCGCTTTCGCCCGTGCCTCCAGCCGGTGCAGATCCTTCGGTTTCGATATCAGCATCAGCCCGCACCAACTCCGTCACACCTTCGCCGTTCACATGCTGGCGATGCTCATTCAGCATCGCCTCCGCGATGCTGCCTTGCCTGCCGGGCCGATGGAGGGATATCGGCAAGTTCTTGGCGATCCTCTCCAGCAGGTGCAACGGCTTCTGGGCCATGCCAGCCTGACGACAACATATATTTACCTGGACCACATCGCGACGCGCTCCGATACCGTCGATGCGGCTGTCGAAGAACTCCTGGGACTGCTCCCCTCGGAGGCCACGCTATGAGGGGGCGCCCACGCAAGGGAACTGCGGTTCGTTTTGCGCCAGCCGATGGCGTTGTTCTTCCACACGCCAGCGATCCGGTGCTGGGTCTGCGCTTCAACATCGAGGCGCGGTATGGCGGGTCCGTCGAAGTTGATCTTGTCGGCGAGCATCCTAGACCCTTCGCCCTCGCGTTTGCAGGGGCTCTGCGCCGGCAGTCCGAGCTTGGTGGTCCGCTCGGCGCGCGGAGCACGATCAAGCAACACCTCCAGGCCTATCTCCGCTTTTTCGCATATCTGCGCGAGCATTCCACGGTAAAGACGCCCGCCGATCTGCGCGCAGATGATATCGATGGGTATGAGGATTTCCTCGCATTCGTCGGGATGACCCCGATCCACCGACACACTGTTCTCGCCAAAGCCATCCTCGCCCTGCGCTCGATAGACGCCGACCAGCCAAGGCTTCTGGATGAAGGTGTTCGTCGTCGCCTCAGCTACACTAGCTCACAATCCGCCGGCCGATCCCGACCGCGTGATGCCTATAGCCCGTTCGTTGCAAGGCAGCTTCGCGACGCTGCCCGTGGCGATATCGCCAGGATATTCCGGCGGATCGGGAAGCCGCTGGATGAAGACGACAACTATCCCAACCTTCGCAGAGTGACCGACGAGGCCAATGCCCGGATCGTCGCGTCCGGCAGGCTCAGCAGCGCAGACCCCGCCTTCAAAAGCCTCTATTTCATGAGGCTGCGGCGTGGTCTTCCGGTCTCGACCCTGGCCGAGGATCTACATGCAGGTTTCCATCTGCGTGCAATGGATATTCCTCCTCTGCTGACCTTCCTGTCACTGGAGACCGGCCTTGAGATCGAGTGCTGCAAGGCATTGACGGTCGACTGCCTTCAGAATCCCGGACCCGGCACGATCGAGATCGCCTATGTGAAGCGGCGGGCCCGCGGCGCTGAGCACAAGCACATCCGCGTCCGTGACGGTGGGATCGGAACACCGGGCGGTCTGATCCGCAAGCTGATCGAGGCAACGGCATTCACACGGCAGTTCGTGCCGAGCGAGAATCTTTGGCTCTATTATTATACCGGGCCTACGCAGCTCCGGGCGGGTATCGAGCATCCACATGAGCTCGTCGACCGATGGACCGCAGGCCATGGGATCGTCGATGACAATGGTGAACCTCTTCGTCTCGTTCTTTCCAGGCTGCGCAAGACCCACAAGGCGCTCTGGTATCTGAAGACCGAGGGTCATATGACCCGTTTCGCAGTCGGACATACGCCGGAGATCGCCGCTCGCCACTACGCGGATATCCCCTCGCTGCGACCGCTGCACGAAGCCACCATTGCCGAGGCATTCTCAGAAGTCGCGGCCGCTGCAGGTCCGATCGTTGTGGCGCCCGCCCGGGAAGATTCCTGGCGGCAATGCGATGCGACGCCGGAAGCGCGCGAGAACCGAGACGGTATCCTCAGTGGCGAGCAGGACGTTTGGCTGGCGGCATGCTCCGGGTTTGACCGCAGCCCGTTCGGAGACTCAGGCGAGCCTTGCCCGCAACCGTTCTGGGGCTGTCTCGAATGCCGTAACGCTGTCATCACCGCGCGCAAGCTGCCGGCTATCGTCGCGTTCCTGCGGTTTATCGAAGAGCAGCGGGCGGGTCTCTCCGCGGCGGATTGGGCCATGAAGTTTGGGCGTGCCCATGCTCGCATTGCCGGGCAGGTTCTGCCGGCATTCCCCGACAGTGTGGTTGCCGCAGCCCGTCGCGAGGCAGAAGTGCATCCCCTCTATCTCCCTCCGGAGGCCCGCCAATGAGGGGACTATCGTCAGCAGCCCGGCAACACGATCTGCGCCCGGTTCTCGCGACCGCTCCGTTGAAGCCTGGTTTCGATCGGGACGCTCTGTCGCGCTACAGTGATCCGAGCTGGGATCTCGGCCCGGCCGTGTTTCGGGAGAGCGCCCGTCGCTGTCATGTCACCGTGCATCTCGGGTCTGTCGGGGATACGAGCGTCCGCGAGGCGTTGCGCGAACTCCTCTATGCCCGGCTGAACGTCGATCTGCCGGGTCACCGCAAGATACTTCCTCCCGGCAGTGTCCGGCAGGCGTTCAACCGAGCGCGGCGCTTCTTCGATTTCGTGCGTGATGAACTCGGTGCTGTCGATCTTCACCTGGTCGATCAGCCACTCCTGGACCGATATGCCCGCCATCTCAGTGCCGATCGGGCCCGTCGGCCCGTCATTGTCGCGCAATTACTGGAAGTACCTGCCGATCTCTTCCTTTATCGCGACCATCTGCCCTCCGGAGGACTGCGGTTTCAACCTTGGTCCGGAAGATCACCTGCGCGTGTCGCGGGCTATCGTCACATCTGCGAGAACCGAACGCCGCGCATTCCCGAGACAATCATCTCACCGTTGCTGGCTTGGTCGATCCGGTATGTCACCGAGTTCGCCGCCGATATCTTCGCAGCCCGCGAGGAGATGGACCACCTCGAAGCTCACTGCACCTCACTCATCGAGCAGGACAGCGTTCTCGAACGTAATGACCGGCGGCGCCAGCAGCGTAAGCGGCTTGAGGATTATTTCGGGCGGCTGCGCAGTGAAGGTCGCGGGGTGCCGGTCTGGGGCACTGCCCATAACGGCATGTTTCTCCGGCATCCCGAGACAGGAGAGCTGTCGCCACCCGTCAACGCCCACCTGCTTCACCTGCACATCGGTATCGACACGCTGGCCGAGCCGAAGATGCACATTCAACTCACGAACGGCGCTCCACGCCAGATCAGAGCTGCGGTGCTCGAGCTCGGTGTCGAGACTGGCGGCATGGATACACCCATCTCCATTCTTCCAGAGACCGGCAAGCCCTGGCGGTCTCGCTTCGATGCCAAGACCCTGGCGGCGGAAGAGCGCATGCTGCAATCAGCGGCCTATATTCTCTGTGCTTATCTGACCGGCATGCGAGATTGCGAAGTCCAGGCGATGCAGCGTGGATGCGTTTCTCTGACGCGCAGCGACGACGGCGTGATCATGCGCCATCGCGTGCAATCCGTCGCCTATAAGGGCAAGTCTGCCCAGGGTGAACCTGCCGAGTGGGTCACCATCGAGCCCGTTGCCAGAGCTGTCGAGGTTCTGGAACGCTTGTCTTTTCGGGTCGCTTCCGCCCGCGGCCTGATGACGCTCTGGCCCGTTCTGATCGCAAGGCCTGTTTGCAAGGACCACCTCTCGGCTGAGATCGTCCGCCAGCTCAACCGATTCCGAGATCACCTCAACGACCTGTTCGGAACACCCGACGAGCCAGCGGTCCCGAGCGGACCAGGTGGACAACCCTGGCGTATTACGACGCGGCAGTTCAGACGAACGATCGCATGGCACATCGCCAATCGTCCCTTCGGCACCATCGCCGAAATGATCCAGTACAAGCATGCCTCCGTCGCCGCTTTCGAAGGATATGCCGGCTCCAGCCGTTCCGGTTTCAGGGCGGAAGTCGAGAACCAGCGTAGCCTCGGCCAGCTCGACGACCTGTTGATCTATTTCGACGAGCGGCAGGCCGGAGCCAGGCTGTCGGGGCCTGCGGCGGTGCGGATCGCGAAGACGCTCGACAGCGTATCGGATGATCTCGGGCCGCTTCCGGCCATGATCGCTGATCGCGCCCGACTGCGCACCATGCTCGCGAGCCTCGCGCGGACCCTTCATGTCGGCGTGCTGGCCGATTGCTTCTTCGATCCCGGCATGGCCATGTGCCTGAAGCAGGCCACCAACAACGACAACAAATCGCCGCTAACAGCACTTTGCCAGCCAACGCGCTGTCCAAACGCCTGCATCACCGCTCGGCACCTGCCAGCATGGAAACGTATGGCTGACGATACTCGAAGCTTGTTGAAAGAGAAAAGGCTGTCAAAATTGCAACGGGAAGTACTAAGAAGTGAGCTTGGTCGCATACAGGCAGTTCTGGAGGGAGGGGGGCAATGACAGATTATATTATCCGTGCGTCATTACACGACGAGGCGAATGAGGGGTGGGTCTGGGTCGAAGATTTCCCGTCCCGAAGTTTGATAAAAATAATCCATCAGACAAATGATCGGAGCGTCGTTTGTCAGACCAGAAAGTTCGATAAGAACTTCTTGGATCGCTACAATGCCGAGGGTGCTGGCCGTATAGAGATCAACGAGCTGAAGCAAAACACCATCGTGATGTCTGGGTGGTATCGAGATGCCTTGGGAGGCTTTGGCACTACCGACAAGGATAACGAAACTGGCAAGGTAACACTCAATTTATGCCCGCTCGGGTGCTGGAAACCCTGGTACCAGATGCGTGCTGCGTCACATCATCCAGATATCGTCGTGAGGTTAGGGGTTCGTCTCGGTGCTATAGGAATCTGGGCGGGATTACTTAGCATTTGGCTGGGTCTGCTATCAATCGTTCAGCCCGGCGGATGTGCCAAACCGATAGCAGGGGTCAGCGGTCTTGTCGTGCTGCTCCTAGCGGGCTTCTTCCTAGTTGCTGCATGCTGGCCACCGAACACATCGCCAAGAGGCCGCCATGAGTGAACGAATTGCAATCCTCGGATGGGGCTCTTTGCTATGGGACGGGCGCCCAGATTTCGATAATTGGCATGGGCCGTGGCAATTCGACGGGCCGGTCTTGAAGATCGAGTTCTCACGTATTTCGTCGTCTCGCCTCGGAGCATTGACGCTTGTGCTGGATCCGATGAATGGCTCCGATAACCAGGTTGCCTATTGTCAAAGCTTGAGAAGTGACCTGTCGGAGGCTGTGGAGGATCTCCGCATCCGAGAAGGCACAAGCCTTGCCAATATTGGTTATATCCATCGGGATGGCCGCACACGATCGCGAGATGATGGGTCGGGCTCCATAATTAACGCTTGGGCGGTCACGAGAGCGTTCGATGCCGTCGTCTGGACCAATTTGCAGAGCAATTTCACGCAGAAGACCGGCAAGCCGTTTTCAATATCCGCTGCTGCGGAGCACATTCGATCGATTTCAGAAGATGGGCGCCGCGCGACGCTCGAATATGTCGCCAAGGCTCCAGATTTCATTGACACCCCTTTTCGCCGGTACTGCGCCACGTCCTGAACATCGTATTTTTCGGTTGACTGTCAGGATATATCGCCGAACTCGGCAGCTGCTTTCTCTGCGCCGATCTTGGTATCGTCCCCGAGCTCGAACCACGCCCCGACCATGCAAGCTATCTCGATGACTGGCTCAAGGTTCTCGGCAGCGACAAGCGTGCCATCTTTTCAGCGGCAGCTCATGCCCAGCGCGCGGTCGACTATCTGCATGACTTGCAGCCGGACCTCAACGAGGAGGAGGCGGCGTGAGCCGTCTCCTTCTTAGCCACCCGGACGCCGCCCACTGCCGCGACCCGACGGCCGCAAGCTCCTATCCCGCGAACCGGCGTCTAAAATCGTCAGGCATTGACCTCGCGCAGCTAGTGGGGCGTGTTCACCGGCATATTGAAGTGACGCGCGAAGTATTCCGACGGCGTCGTCATGCGGCCCGTGGTGAGAACCAGCGCATCCCCTCGACCGTCGATGCTGAAAATCACGCGACTGTGCAGGCTTGCAACCTCCTCCGGCAGATCCTCCCTTAGCATCGCGATGGCGGAAGCCATCGTCCGCCGAGGGCGAACGAGAACGATGTCCCGCGCGAACGAGTCGTCGTGCGTAGCATCGAGAGAAGCGTTGATGACAGCGGGTCGTCGGATGATCTATTTGGAACTAGCAAAAAATATTGCTTTGATAAATTTGCGCTGACAGCTTTGGCCGCGGCCTCAACACGAGCGGGTGCCTGCAGCCGCTGGCGCGCATTGGAAAGATGGAGGCGGACGGTTTGAATGGATAAGTTTCAGTCTCCTATGGATAGCACCGTCACTATCGCCGTCGGATAAAAGCTGCAAACAACGTCTTTCCTGTTTCGTCAGATCCTGCCTGGGATTAGCGATCTCTCCGTCCAAACGCGTTGGACCCGTTCATGAAATCTGTTTTCGCTTGGCGCGTAATGCCGGATAGACACTGGAGAGCCAACCATCGGCGCCCTCACCGGTAGGTCATGTTCCAGCCGAGTTCGCCGGTGCGCAACGCGCTCCATATGCTGAGCGGCGACGGAGATAGGGAACGCACGGGCGGGGGCAGTCGGTCCCGCCTCCCTTGACGGCCGCTATGCTGAGGCTCCTGCGGCTGCCCTTGTTCCGCCCTTAGCGTGGCGAGAATTCCCGAAATCCGCCTCACGGCGCCGCTATGCTGATTTCTCCGATACTCTTCATTGTTTGATTGCAACCCGCCTGCGGACGGGTTGCCTGATCGTCCCTGATGACTACCGGCAGCCATGCGATCGGGCTGGCGGATGATTCGCATCTCACTCCATTAAAGCCGAAGATCAGTCAGTTTAACCCCGCCTCCTGGCTGGCGCGGAAAGAGCTCAGCTTGCTCAGGAGGTCCTGAGAGATCTCGAATTGCCGCGCCGTCCCCCGGCCCATGGCGTTCTTCCCCATCGTCTCCACCAGCATTCCCCGCTTTACCAAAAGGTCGACCGTCTCCTTCACACCGCTGCGTGTTAGCTCGGTAATCTCAATTATATTAGAGAGGGTTAGCTTCTGATGGGCCTGAGTCATCGTATAGAGGATCGTCATCATGCCGATCTGCTTCAGCCTCGCCTGCGGGGTCTCGTCCTCCAGCGGATGGTCGAGGATCTCATGGAGAATGAGTCCCGAGAAGGCAAGGTTGTGCCATTGCGTTTTAATCGCGCTTGTCATGTCATTTAACTATGTTATATACGACAGTATAAACGCGGGCAGGCAGATTGAGTCTCCCGAAACGCAATAGGGCGCCATCGTCTCGAAGGATCCTGTTCATGAAAAGCCTTCTCCTGAATTCACTGCTTACGGTCTGCTTCGTTGCGCCACCCTATCTTATTTTCGGCAGTAACGCGCGGGCCGAGGATTGGGGATGCCAGGTTATCCTATGCCTTTCCAATCCCGGCGGGCCGACGCAATATGCAGAATGCCGGCCGCCGATCCAGAAGCTGTGGCGGGAGCTTGCCGAGGGGCACTCATTCCCGACCTGTAGCGGCGTCGGTTTTCAGAGTTCGCGGCCTGGCTATGAGCCCTATTATTGCGATGCGGGGTACAAGCTCACGACTGATAGCGGTCGCGGCGGTCGGCAAGCAACCTGCGTATCGACATCGCCGCAGCCGGTCAGCAACAGCCTCTGCTGGGATGGGAACGACTATACTTCCCGCGACAATTCGGTCCTGTCGCCACATTGGCAGCGCGTGGACGGGCACCGCCAGTGCATGGGCTATCCGATAACGCGCCCGAATGTGCGATCGCAGCCGCGCTATGTCGATGTCACCATCGACGGCGCCGGTAAACAGCGCGTTTGGTATTGACCGATGGGTGCTGCATTCGTCGAAATCGCGCAAACCTGTGCGCCGATGGTTCAGGTGCAGACGCTGGCCGGCGTTGTCAGCCTCGAGAGCCGGTTTCAGCCCTTCGCCATCCGCATCAACACGGGCCCGCCGCTGGCCACCCAACCCGCATCGAAGGCCGAAGCGATCGAGGTTGCCACGTCCCTGATTGGCGATCGCCAGGATATCCAGATCGGCCTTGGCGGCATTGGCATCGAGCACCTTCAGAAACTGAATCTATCCGTCGCCGACGCCTTCGATCCCTGCCGGAACCTCAAGGCCACGGCCACGCTTCTCGACGGATACTACCGCGCCGCATTACGCGCGGGGGATCCGGCTCAGGCCGAAAGGGTGATGCTCCAGTCCTATTATGGCCGCGATGATCCATCCCTCGGCGCCATGGTCAAATATGACGAGCAGGTACGCCAGGAAGCAAAGCAGTTATCGCCGACGCTTGCCTCGCTCACCATTGGCGAACGCGGTGACCAGGCCGGGGCTGGCGGGCAGCCACAGGATGAGGTGGTACCAGCACTTCCCGAACCGCCTTTACAACCCTCCCAAACCGTCGAGGCCGCATCCTGGGATGTGTTCAGCTCAGGGCGGCAATCCTCGATTCTCGTTTTCCAGAATGATCGATCGGAGCAAAGTGAATGATCTCCAAAGCCAGTCTTCGCCCCCTTGCCTCATCCACGCTGATGGCGGCCGCCATTGTCATCTGCCTGGTCGAGCCAGCCTTCGCCCAGGCCGCCGGCATCGAAACCGTGCTGCAGAACATCGTCGACATGCTGACCGGCAATATCGCCCGTCTGCTGGCGGTCATCGCCGTCATCATCATCTGCATTGCCTGGATGTTTGGCTACATGGATTTGAGGCGAGCCGGCTTTTGGATTATCGGGATCGGCGGCATTTTCGGCGCCACCGAGCTGGTCAACACCATCGTCGGGAATTGAGCGCTATGGTGAGCATTCCGAGTCTCGAAGACGACACGTTGTTTCTCGCCTGCACGCGCCCGGCAATGATCGCGGGTGTGACGATGGAGGCGATGGGCGTCAACATCATGCTGACGACCATCCTTTACATCACCGCGGGATCAATCGCCTACGCGCTGGTCGGCATCGTCTTCCATGTCTTGTTTCGCGCGCTCGTCAAGCACGACCACAATATGTTTCGGATCCTGATTGCGTGGATCGAAACCCGTGGCCGCTCCCGCAATGCCTCCTATTGGGGCGGCGCCACGCTCTCGCCTCTGACGCTCACCCGGCGTTATGACGAAAGGGATCTCAGCTTTGTCTAACATTGCGACGCTCCGGTCGCGCGAGCTCGGGCCGGAGACCTTCATTCCTTATGTCAGGCATGTCGACGAGACGACCATTGCGCTCGAATCCCGAGCGTTGATGACGATGATCGCTCTCGACGGCGTTTCTTTCGAGACATCAGACGTCAGGGACCTCAACGGCCTGCACCGAAGCCTGAACACGCTCTATCGCAATATCGCCGACGAGCGGCTGGCGCTCTGGACGCATGTCGTGCGCCGCCGCGACAATGCCTATCCCGAGGGACGCTTCGCCAATCCCTTCTCCGACGGTTTGAACGCGAGATATCGGGAGCGGATGGTGAGGGAAGACCTGTTTCGCAACGATCTCTACCTCACCCTTGTCTGGCATCCCGGCCGGGATCCTGCCGAAAAGGCGGCCAAGCTTCTCTCCCGACTGCGCAAGGCCCGCCGATCCGATACAGAGCTCGACGGGCAGGCTCTGAAGCATCTGCGTGACCGTGTGGCGGATGTCGTCGCCGGCCTGCAGCGCTTCGAGCCGCGGCTGCTCACCCTCCACGAACATGACGGGATCCTTTTCTCCGAGTCGAGCGAAGTGCTCCACCAGATCATCGGCGGCCGGCGGGAACCGATTCCGTTGACGGAGGGACGAATTTCTTCGGCGATTTATTCCGACCGGGTCATTTTCGGGCGCGAGACCGTCGAGATCCGTCACGAGGCCGACAGCCGCTATGCCGGCATGTTCGGCTTTAAGGAATATCCGGCGACCACGCGCAGCGGCATGCTCGATGCTATCCTGACCGCACCTTTCGAGCTCATCCTGACGCAGTCCTTCGCCTTCACCTCAAAGCCCGATGCTCGAACAATCATGGGCCGCAAGCAGAACCAGATGGTCAGCGCCGGCGACAAGGCGGCTTCGCAGATCGAGGAACTCGGCGAGGCGATGGACGATCTCGAATCCAATCGCTTCGTCCTCGGAGAGCATCACCTTGCGCTTGCCGTCTTCGCGCCCTCGGTCAAGGAACTGACCGATCACATGGCGAAGGCGCGCGCCTACCTCACCAGCGGCGGCGCGGTCGTCGCCCGCGAGGATCTCGGCCTCGAGGCCGCTTGGTGGGCGCAATTGCCGGGCAATTTCCGCTATCGGGCGCGCTCGGGCGCGCTCACGTCGCGCAACTTTGCAGCCCTTGCTCCCTATCATTCCTATCCGGCGGGTAAGAAGGACGGCAACGAGTGGGGACCGGCGGTCGCCATGCTCAAGACCGCCTCGGGTTCGCCCTTTTATTTCAATTTCCATCACGGCGACCTCGGCAACACTTTCGTCTGCGGCCCGTCGGGTGCGGGCAAGACGGTGCTGTTGAACTTCATGCTGTCGCAGCTCGAAAAGCACGATCCGCATATGGTCTTTTTCGACAAGGACCGCGGCGCGGATCTCTTCGTACGCGCGGCCGGCGGCACCTATCTGCCGCTGAGGAATGGTGTCGCCACCGGCTGCGCGCCGTTGAAAGCACTGGAATTCACTGCGGAAAACAAAATATTCCTCACCGGTTGGATCGCCAAGCTGGTCCGATCCGGATCTGGCGAACTATCGATCACCGAGTTGCGCGACATCGCCTCGGCGGTCGACGGGGTGGCGGACCTGCCGGTGGAGCGTCGCTCCATCGGCGCCCTGCGCACCTTCCTCAACAACACCGATCCCGAGGGCATTGCCGCACGTCTGCGACGCTGGGAGAGGGGCGGGCCGCTTGGTTGGGTCTTCGACAACGAAGCCGACGATATCGGCATTGGCGCCAGGTTCATCGGCTACAACATGACCGATTTCCTCGACAACGAGGAAATCCGCACGCCGTTGATGGCTTACCTGTTCTATCGCATCGAGCAACTGATAGACGGGCGTCGCATCATCATCGTCATCGACGAGTTCTGGAAGGCGCTGCAGGACGAAGGCTTTCGTGATCTCGCCCAGAACAAGCTCAAGACGATCCGCAAGCAGAACGGTCTCATGCTGTTTGCGACCCAGAGCCCGCGCGACGCCATCGTATCGCCGATCGCCCACACGATCATCGAGCAGTGCCCGACCCAGATCTTTCTTCCGAACCCGCGCGGCGACCGCGCCGACTATGTCGACGGCTTCAAGCTGACTGAGCGCGAATTCGAGCTCGTCTCACGCGAACTCTCCGTCGAAACCCGCCGGTTCATCGTCAAGCAGGGGCACAACAGCGTTGTCGCCGAGCTGAACCTCAACGGCTTCGACGACGAACTTGCCATCCTCTCCGGCCGGACGGCCAATGTCGAGCTTGCCGATACTATCCGTTTGGAGATCGGCGAGGGACGGGAGGATTGGCTTGCCGTGTTTCATCAGAGGAGGAAGACAGGATGATCCGAACAGGAACGATGCGGCCATTGTTCGTATCGGCCGCTCTTTTAGCGTCGGCGATGCTGGCGTCGGCCCAGGGCATCCCGGTCATCGATCAGACATCGATCGCCAAGCAGATCGAGAGCATCACGCAGCTGAAGTCCCAGCTCGACGCCTTGAACCAGCAGCTCCAGCAAGCCCAGCAGCTCTACGGCTCGCTGAACAAGATCACCAACATGGCCGACGTCGCCAACCTGCTGAACGATCCGTCGATCCGCGAGGCGCTTCCCCAGGACTTCAACGCGATCGAGGGCCTGTTCCAAGGTTCCGGCAGCGGCGTCTTCGGCAGTTCCGCTTCGAAATTCCGCCAGGACAACTCCAGCTATCGCACCGATGCCGATGATTTCTATGCGCAGGAACTGTCGCGCATCCAGAACCAGAACGCCGGGCAGATGAGCCTCGGCCAGCAGATCTACGATGCGGCGACCAAGCGCATCGACGGCATCGATGAGCTTCGCCAGAAAATCTCCAGTGCTGCCGACGCCAAGGACATCGCCGATCTGCAGGCCCGCCTCCAGGCCGAGACCGCCTTCCTGCAAACCGATGTCCTGCGCATGCAGGGCCTGCAGATGGTCCAGCAGGCCCAGGTGCAGGTCGACGACCAACGCAAGGCCGAGGACTGGCGCAAGCGCATGGACACGATGGGAGCGGCGCTCAAATGAGGTGGTTTCTTTCCGGCACGGCCATGCTTTTTCTGGCGGCCTGCTCCCCACAGGCGGATAAGATTTACACCGTCGATGAGCTTATGGCCGACGATGCTCTGCTCGCTAGGATTATCGGCGAATGCCGTAACAATCCCGGAGAACTCCGCGATACGCCCAATTGCCGCAACGCCGAGGCCGCCGACGGCAAGCTGCGGCTGGAGCGGATGGGCAAATCGTTGGGAGGCTGACGATGTATCAGGTCTTCAGCTTCGTCGATGGGCAGTTCAAGGCACCGCTCGAGAACTTCATTTCCTCCGGCACGTCAAATATTGCCAGCTGGGTCAGCGGCCCGCTGACGGCGGCACTCACGCTCTATGTCGTGCTCTACGGCTATCTCGTTCTGCGCGGCTCCGTGCAGGAACCGATACTCGAATTCGCCTTCCGCGCAATGAAGCTCGCCATCATCGTCATGCTGGTGAGGAATGCCGGCGACTATCAGACCTACGTCACCAATATCTTTTTCGATGCGCTGCCGCGCGAAATCTCGCAGGCGCTGAACTCCGGCACGGCGCCGAGCGCATCGACCTTCGACAGCCTGCTCGATAAGGGCCAGAAATGCGCCTATGAGATCTGGTCGCGCGCCTCCTGGCCGGTCGATATCGTCACCGGCATCGGCGGCATGATGGTCATCGGTGCGAGCTTCATCGTGGCCGCGATCGGCTATATCGTTTCGCTCTATGCCCGGCTGGCGCTCGCCATCGTTCTGGCCATCGGACCGATCTTCGTCGCGCTTGCGATGTTCCAGTCGACCCGCCGGTTCACCGAATCCTGGATCGGCCAGCTCGTCAATTTCGTCATCCTTCAGGTTCTGGTCGTTGCCATCGGTTCGCTGCTGATCACTTGCATCGACACGACGTTTGCGGCGATCGAAGGCTATAGCGACGTCCTGATGCGGCCGATCGCGCTCTGCGCCATCTGCCTTGCCGCTCTTTATGTCTTCTACCAACTGCCCGGCATTGCTTCAGCTCTTGCGGCGGGCGGGGCGTCGCTCACCTATGGCTACGGCGCTGCCCGCGATGCGCACGAAAGCACGCTCTCCTGGGCGACATCCCACACAGTCAGAGCGGTCGGCCGCGGCGCGCGTTCCGTCGGCCGCCGCCTGACGCCAGGCCGGACCGAATGACGCCCCCAACGCTTCAGATAATCGAACAGGTTTTTTTGGATGCTCCGTATCGTTTTATCGCTTTTGCTGACCGCTGGTCTCGTAGGCTGCGGTTCGATTTCCCACCCGCTGCCCAAATGTGACGGTTATTCCCGCCGGCCGCTGAACCGCGCCATGTGGCAGTGGGAGGATGGCGGAGGTAGGCAGCAGCCGACGACCGGGGCTGTTCCCGCGGAGCCGACCAGTCACGCGGCCGCCTATGTGCCGGAACCATCTTCAGCCACACCGGCCGCTTTCGCGCATTTCGATGTCGCGGGCTCCTACCGTCCATGCGAGGGCGAATGACATGGTGACCACGAATAACCTCAAAAGTTACTTCGACAAAGCCCGCCGGTTCGATCAGGACCGGATGATCCAGGTCGAGCGTTCCGCCCGCATCGCCTGGTTCGTCGCTGCTTGCGCCGGCACGGTTGCTGCCGTTTCCGTCTTTGCCGTTGCCGGCCTCACTCCTTTGAAAACCGTCGAGCCCTTCGTCGTGCGGGTCGATAATTCCACCGGTATCGTCGATGTGGTCTCGGCGCTGACATCCACCGCCGGCACCTACGACGAGGCCGTCACCAAATATTTCGCGGCCAAATATGTCCGCGCCCGCGAGGGCTACGTCTGGAGCGAGGGCGAGGAGAATTTCCGCACCGTCGCCTTGCTGTCGACGCAGCCGGAACAGACTCGATTTGCCGCAGTCTACCGCGGCAGCAATCCCGATTCCCCGCAGAACATTTATGGCCGCAGCGCCACGTCGCGGATCAACATTGTTTCCATCTCGCTGATCAACGCCAATGTGGCATCCGTCCGCTATATGAGGACCGTGAGCCGCGGTGACGAGGTGCGCACCACGCACTGGGTTACGACCCTGACCTTCTCCTATGCCAACGCTCCGATGTCCTCGACCGACCGGTTGACCAATCCGCTCGGCTTCGTCGTCAGCGAATATCGCGCCGATCCGGAGGCCATCAATTGAGACCGCACTTTCTCCTTCCGCTCATCCTGGCCACCGGGTTTTCGTCTGCAGCGCTCGCCCTCGAGACGCCGCGCGGCGCCGCGCAGGACAGCCGCATCCGTTTCGTCGTCTACCAGCCCTATAACATCACCAAAGTCGTCGGCACACTGCGGTCTTCGGTGCAAATCGAATTCGCCGCCGACGAGGAAGTCGCTCATGTGGCGCTTGGCAACAGCGTTGCTTGGGAAGTGGCGCCGGCCGGCAACATCCTGTTCCTGAAGCCCAGGGAAAATCAGCCGGTGACGAATATCTCGGTCGTGACGACACGACGGGACGGCTCGACCCGCAGCTATCAGATGGAACTCACCGTTCGCGACGGCAGCGTCGAAGCCGGGCAGAACACCTATTTCTATGTGAAATACCGCTATCCCGCTGATGAGGCGGAGCGGCGCCGCCAGGAAGCAGCTGCGCGCGCGCAGGCGGCACAGGCCGGCGAGGCCGATCGCGTGCTTGCCCTTCACGAAGCTTATGGACCGCGCAACTGGCGTTATTCGGCGCAAGGGACCCAGGCGCTCGAACCGCAAACGGTCTATGACAACGGCAAGGTCACCACCTTCACCTTTGCCGGCAACCAGGAAATGCCGGCGATCTATATGGAAAATTCCGACGGCAGCGAAAGCCTGGTTCCGAAGTCAGTCGACGGCAATCTCGTCCTCGTTCACGCGATCAGCCGCAAGTTCATACTGCGCCGTGGCGGCGACGGGCTTTGCGTCTTCAACGAAGCCTACGATCGCGTCGGCACCAATCCCGAGACCAACACGACGTCACCATCGGTCGAGCGCGTCGTCAAAGTGCCGCCCGGCGCGGCGCAATAGGAGGTGACATGGCCGAGGAAGAGATTACCCAGATTCCGGGCGAGCGCGCCGAGACGTCGGCCGGTGGCCGGCTCGACAATAACCCGATCCTCAAACGCGGCGCTATCGCCTTGGCGATCGTCGTCTTTGTCGCCTTCGCTCTCTGGTCGATGCGAGGCCAGGACAAACCGTCAGACGGTGCCCAGCCGGAGCGGGTGGTCATCCGGCAGACATCGGATTTCGAACCGGCCAAGGAACCGGTCCAGCCTGTAGCGCCTCTTCCGCAGGTCCAACTGCCGACGCCCGCTGTCACAGAACAAGCGCCCACGGACGACGATAAGCTGCTCGACGCTGCCCGGCGTGCGCCGGTCATCGCCTATGGCGGCGAGAAATCGCCGGCGACGCGGCGGCAGGATCAGGATGCGGCGACGGATCAGGCTTCGAACTACGTGCCGCTCGGCGCCAATCCCGGTGGCTTCGCCTCGCAGGGCGAAAACGAAGATCAGCGCTTCAACCGCTTGCTGACGCCGACGCAATTGCAGGGATCGCGTGCAGGGACGTTGGGCAATCGCGATTTCATCGTCGCAATGGGGACATCCATTCCTTGCGTTCTCGAGACCGCGCTCTCCTCCGATCAGCCGGGGTTCACGAGCTGCGTCATCAACCGGGACGTTCTTTCAGATAACGGCCGCGTTGTGCTGATGGAAAAAGGTACGCAGGTCGTCGGCGAATATCGCGGCGGCATTCGCCGCGGGCAAAAGCGCGTGTTCGTTCTCTGGAACCGGGCGAAGACGCCGAAAGGCGTGATCATCACGCTGGCATCGCCGGCAACCGATGCGCTTGGCCGGGCGGGCATCGACGGCTATGTGGACACCCATTGGTGGGAGCGTTTTGGCAGCGCAATGCTCCTGTCGATCGTCGGTGATGCCAGTTCCTATGCCAGCAGCCGGCTGCAGGACAGCGACGTCGAAGCGCAAAACACCACCAGTGCCGGTCAGCAGGCCGCGGCGATCGCCGTCGAGCAGTCGATCAACATTCCCCCGACCCTGATGAAACATCAGGGCGAGCTCGTTTCGATCTTCGTGGCGCGCGATCTCGATTTCTCCAGCGTCTATCGGCTTCGCGTGACGGAGCCCCGCAATCGCGTCTATGACCGCGCCGTGCTTGGGGATTTCAGCCCCTCCTCGAAGCTCGTGACAAAATAGGTTCTGCATGACTGAAGCTGCCGACGCCGGCGTCGTGCGCGAACTGCTTTCGCCACTATCACGCTTCCTACGCGACAAGACGCTCTATGAGGTCATCGTCAACCGGCCGGGACAGGTCGTCACAGAGGGTAGGGACGGATGGCAGACCTATGAGATGCCCGAACTTTCTTTCGACCGGCTGATGCGTCTCGCCCGCTCCGTCGCGAGCTTCTCCAATCAGTCGATCGACGAGACGCGACCGATCCTGTCGGCGACCTTGCCGGACGATGAGCGAATTCAGATCGTCATCCCGCCGGCAACGACGAAGGGAACCGTCAGCATCACCATCCGTAAGCCATCCTCCGTGTCGTTGACCCTGGAGGATCTCGATCATGGGGGATTGTTCGCCGATGTTGTGCCGGCCCAAGACGACGGGCGACGATCAGACCATAGGCTGTTGGAATACTATCGCATCGGTGCCTACAAGGCGTTTCTCCGGGAGGCGGTGTTTGCAAGAAAGAACATCATCATCTCCGGCGCCACCGGGTCGGGAAAAACAACTCTATCGAAAGCGCTGATCCGCCACATTCCGCAAAGCGAGCGGATTATTTCGATCGAAGACACTCCGGAACTGGTGGTCCCGCAGCCCAACCACGTTCGACTGTTCTATTCCAAAGGCGGCCAGGGATTGTCTAAAGTCGATGCGAAGGATCTGCTGGAATCCTGCTTGCGCATGCGGCCCGACCGCATCCTACTTCAGGAGCTGCGGGACGGCACGGCCTTCTACTACATCCGCAATGTCAACTCCGGCCATCCTGGCTCCATCACCACGGTCCATGCCGACTCGGCCCGCCTCGCCTTTGAGCAGCTGACTTTGCTGGTCAAGGAGTCGGAGGGAGGTGCGGACCTCGAACGGCACGACATCCGCGAGATGTTGACGATCGCGGTCGACATCATCATCCAATGCAAGCGGATCGACGGCCGGTTTCGGGTGAGCGAGATCTACTATCGAGACGCCGCGACTGACCTCGGCCGCTCTTCGTCGGATCGAGCTTAACGGGTTGCGTCCGGGCCTCTAACGATTCTGTCGGTCTCGACCGTCAGTCCAATTGTGCGGCCTTCTCACGCAGGACCACTGAAAACGCGCGGAGCCCCTGATGGTCCAGTGCATCAATGAATTCGTCAACCGCCGGCACCGTCTTGCGTAAATTCAACCGGGCGCGCCTGATGCTGTCGATCAATGCGCTCGAAAAGATGGAATGGAGGCCCACGAGGAAATTGTCTGGCGATACGCAGGCCACCCCATGAGGCCGAAGGTCCGCGGCTGGAAATCTTTGAGATTCCACGTGACAATCACAGAAGCCTTTCCGGCGATGGCTGCAGCTAAAACATGACGATCATCCGGATCCGGTAGCGAGAGGTCGGGGATGAGAAATTGGTGGTTACCGACATCTGCATCGGGCAAAACCTCTTTCATCCGATCACGGGTCGCTTCCAGACGTGAGATGGGTATCTCGGGGGAGCCGATGGCCAGATTGCGAATCCACTCGGCGTGGATGTCGTCGGTCCAGCGTGCGTCGACGAGACCGTCGAAGCCACATTGGACCAAGACATTGCGCAAATGGAAAGGGTAGAGGACGCAGGCATCATAGACCGCGACAGGCGGCTTAGAGGCCATGATTGACGATGAGATCCTCTGTGTCCTCGGCCAGCGCGTCGAGGCTTTTCTGGCGAGCATCGAGCTTGGCCTTGAGCGCGAGAACATCCTTCAATTTGGCTCGGCGGTGCTTGCCGACATAGCGGAAGGGCAGATCGCCGCGATCCATGCGCAGCACCACGAGAGGACGTGAGATGCCGAGGATGGTGGAGGCGTCGGTCGGGCTCAATTCCTGATCTTCCGTGAGCACGGCAACACGCTTGCCGCGCAACAGATGATCGAGGAGTGCTTCGACAGGCGCGAGAGCCGAGGCTGGGAGAGAAAGGGTTTGAAGTTGTCCACTTTGACGGCGAATCCGTAGTTCCAGTTGGTCGCCCTCCGCCAGATTTGGCATAGGCGCGACGGCCTTGCGGTCGCGATCCGACAATTTGGTAAATTGAAGAACATGGCTGGTCATGGCGAACACCTCTGACCATGTATATAGGGCAAGTCGCTCATAACTGCAATAACTGAAATATCTTCCCCTTCCATCTCCGATTTCTGGGTGCCATAGGAGCGCGCGGCGAACGAGCTCGACCCGCCAACTTCAAGCGTGGGTTACCGCCAACGGCAAGCGCTCCGCTTTCGATGTGATCGTGCAATGCAAAAGGGCCGCCTCTGGGCCGATTTGACCGGGATATAGCTTCACGCAGTCGAGATCGCCCGGGCGTTGGTTTCCTTTTAGGGCGTCTACGTCGCTGACCAAGGAGGCTGGTGTGGATCATGGCAGTCGCGGCATTTCGCCGTCGGCCACACGCCAGATCCACGGCGTCATCTCGGCTCTCGCGGCGATCATCTCATTCAGTGCAACGTCATAGTCTTCGTCGGCCTTCGTCGGAACGATGAACATGGCGATCGGCGCTGGCTTTGCCTCCGGTAAGGTCACGGAGGCAATCGGCTGGTCGCGCGAAAGATCGAACCGGAGTCCTTTCACGCTCCTTCGCTTCAGGCTTGAGAGCCGCTCCAGGAGACGCTGTTCATGGATGGTTTCGAACGGGATCCAGTTCTCGTTGACCACCATCAGCGCCACTTCCTCGACCGAAGCTATCCCCGCTCCCGAAATGCCGAACGTGGCGATGACGATGAGATGAAACCCCTCGTTGGATCGCCACAGTTCCAGTTCGGTTTCATATCGGGCATTCAACCGTTTCCACGCCCCCTCATCGAGCATGAAGGGGAAAGGCAGGTGGCGCACCAGCATCTTCTGGCCATCGCGCGCTGAGGAAAATTCCTTTACCTCTCCGACGGTCATCATCAGTTTCCGCGGACCGGGACCGGTTAACTGGGCGCCGGCCAACATAGCCGCACGCCGCGCTGAAATCCCCTCTTTGTCGTCCTGATGAAAGACTTCCGGGACAAACAAGATATCGCTGAGAGGGCCGCCGCGGACGATCATCTGCTTTGCCGCGTTCACCAGACTGCTGCGCACGCGCCCCCAGCCGCGTTTCCCGGCCCATAGCGAGGTCCATTCCGTCAGCTCCCCCATGTCCCAGAGATAGTGGAGCATCGCCCTGAGCGAGAGCTTCTTGGGCTCGCTTCGCACAATCTCCGACGGCTCCGAAGGCGATGTCGACGTCGATCGGCCCCCTCGTTTCGACAGCGAAAAATCGAGTTTCAGCGTTGCCGCACCGGTCGCCGCGTCGATTTGGATGGCGTTGCCGATCAACGGCCCGAGGCCGGATAGCTCATACGGCGGGTCGTAAGACGAGCAGCCGGGATCATGCTGCCGGCCTGAGAGCGGCATGCGTTTGATCAGGAATTGGCCATCCATCCGGGCAATGTACATCGGCACCGGCGGTTGCCGGCACTGGCAAAGTGGCCTGAGCTTCTGTTGGTAAGCGCGTTCGAGCTGCGGCAGAAACTCTGGAGAACTGTCGTCGAACGCCTGGTTGCCGATCAAAAACTGTCGCACGTCGTTCCTCCCTTGCCTGACCAAAGGCTGATCGAACCGTAAAAGGAAGGCGTAGCACGAGCTTCGCGGACTTTACTAGCGCAAAATAGTTAGTATGTAAATGTTACGGCCGCTGGGGCCGATTTCAACGCCATAGGCAGGAAAGAAGATACGTGCATTCCAGCCTCCAAAAATTAAAATTAACGATCATGATAATTAGAAGTCAACGGTGCGTTGATTAGACGTCAGCCCGTCAAAGTGTAGAGACTGCGCCAGCATAAAGTGAGTTCTAATCGCGTGCTACCCAGCCCTTCGAGCCGGCCGGCGCTGAACCGCCAATCACCTTGCCGCCTTCCGACTGCCCGCTGGCTGCCGGCGTCTCTACATCGCAGCTGACGCCGATGCGGCCGGCCGGCACGTATCGAGGGATTGAGCTGCCGCGCCCAGGCGCTGGGGATCCTGCCGCTAGTGCTTGCCCCGGAGCTCGGCGACTTCAACGAGGATCTGCGCCGGCTCAGCCCGGAACGGCTCATCGCTAATCTCAGGGCGCAGCTCGTTCTGGGAAACGCTCTGGCCTTTCTGCCCGCATGATCGAGCCGGACGGGGAAGGTGAGGGCGTGAGGGCCTACAGGATGGCCGGTCTCTGCCGGTCGCCGCACGGGTAGGCGCCCGCCCGCGGGCCTGCCGAGAGGCGACCCTTACCATGCGGCGGGCGGGCCTTCAGCGGGTCGCTCAGGTTTCTTCCCCTGGCTTCCCGCCGCAATGACGACATGCTCTCGGTCATGCCGGCTGGCGTCGTCATCTTCCCCGGCTCCGGCATTGCCGGCAATCTGGCCGACAAGGCCCGCCGACTTGGCATCTCCGTTTGGCAAGCGGCGGGAGATGGCGCGTAAGCGCCATCTGTCCATACGGCTGAAGGAGATGCTTGTATTTCGTAAAAATTGTGTACACATTTGCCGTTGAAACGGAGCTTCGCCATGACCCAATCTCGGCAGCAGATACCATCTCCCCGCCGTGTCGGCGTGCGGGAATTTCGCGGCAACCTGACGTCTTTCCTCAAGCAGGTCGAAGACGGCCAGCGGTTCGTCCTGACGTCGCATCACAAGGTTGTCGCCGAAATCGGCCCGCCGTCAGCCGGCGTCGTCATGCGGAAACCAGGCGCGCTGCGCGGAAAGATCAAAGTTGCCGATGACTTCGATGGTCTGCCGGCGGATGTTTTGAAGTCCATGGAAGACGGGACGTGAGGCTGCTGCTCGATACACATGCCTTGCTGTGGTGGCTGAACGACGACGAGAAGCTAGGGAACCATGCGCGTCGCCATCGGCGATCCCGAGAATGATGTCCTCGTCAGTGCTGTCTCGCTTTGGGAAATCACTGTGAAGCTGCGCATCGGCAAACTTGATGCCGATATCGAAGAGATTGTTGCGATTTTGCCGGATCAAGGTTTCGACCGGCTGGATATCTCGGACGCGCATCTTATCGCTCTCGCTGCTCTTCCACTTCATCACCGCGATCCTTTCGATCATCTGCTCATGGCGCAAGCCGTGGCGGAGGGAGCGTATTTGGTTTCGGACGATCAAAATGTCGCGCTTTATGGCATTCCGTTTGTGACTTGCTCCGATCCTGTTGCCTTGTGATCTCACCGAGCTTGGCTCCGCGGATGAAGCCGGCTCAGATCGTTCCGGTTGCGTGTTTGCCAATGGCGATGTACCTGGCGACCCATCGGCGGCTCAGGTGCTTGGGAGCGGGCACGTTTGGGGAAGATCACTCATTCGACACCCGCGTGAACAGCTTCACCCGGGATTGGAGCACGGTCTGCAGACGGCAATGCGGTGCCGCGGCGACCTCGCCGATCAGCAGAAATGCTATCGAGGTGCTCACAGCCTGCCGCAGCCGGGAGCGGGCGAGGGATTATGTTGATCGACATGCGGGCGAAGCGTCCGTGGAGTGCGCGGCCAATATCCCCCAGTGCTTGGACCGGGGGGCCATGATGGTTTGTCGCAGCCTTCGATTGCCCCGAACCATTCCCGTTTTATGTCGCTCGTATAGACGACCGCCTGCTTTTGCGGCCAACCCCTGAAGGGGTAAGACTCGCCCGAAATTTTTGCAAAATTCGATTTCGGTTCGCTTGTCCTGGTGGAAAATAGAATTTTGCAAAATTTTCAGGCGAGCTGACCGCAGCAGGTCGGCCGTCTCTTCGTGCGCCATCGGGAATGGTCCCGAGCAACCGGAGACAACAACCATGGCCACCACGATCGCAACGCTCACGCAGAAGACCGACGGCATCCTCGAAGGCGTCTTCGCCACGATCCGGGTCAACGCCCCGATCGCCATCGTCCCAAATGCCAGCAAGGCAAGCGAAGAAGCGCCCGACTACCGCGTCATTCACCGCAAGACGGGCTTCGAGATCGGCGCCGCCTGGAACCGCATCGCGCGGCAGACCGGCGAGGAATACCTCTCAGTGAAGCTTGAGGCCCCCGAGATCGGTGTGATCTTCGGCAATCTCGCACCGGCACCCGGCGGCGATCCGAGCAAGAAGGTGATCCTCTGGAACAGCCCGAACTGAAGAACAAAGCGAGCGGCCCCGAGCAATCGGGGCCGGCTTCGTCGTATCTCAAGTTTTGCGCGCAATAGCGGGATTGAAAGCGGGCATCGAGCCCGCTTTCAATCCTCCTGTCGTGCCACACGAGACCAAGGACCCTGTCTGCCCAGATACTTGAAGTCTGCCGTGAGGCTCGTGCCGCCTCAAGGACTTCGCGGCCCCTCCAATTTTCAGCCGGCGCCCTGAAGGGCACCGTCAGAAAATCGGTTCCTCCGCTCGCCGGCTCCGCCGGTCGCTGACGCGATCCTTGACCCGGCCCGATCCTCACGACCCCGGGCGTCATCTTTCACATTTCAGGAGATGACGACGATGACGATTGCACTCGAAATTCAGGTTGAGGAACTGCGGGCCGAGCTCAGAAACGCCGATCCGGCTGAGCGCCGCCAGATCGAAGCGGAGCTGGAGATCGCTCGGGCCGAACTGAGGGTAGCGATCGCCGAGCAGGAGGGCGCCATCGACGCCGCGCCACCCTTCTGAGGGCGGCGTTTGCCTCCTCGCCTGGGCCGGCGCGCCGGATCGACCGGCGCGTCGACCCGAAGCTGCGCTTCACGCCGATAATCACCGGCAAGGACCAGGAAGACTTCCGCGGACAGCGCGGACCATGGGTTCCCGTCCGGCATTTGTGTTCGGCCTATAGCCGCGCGCCCGTTTTGATCGGAGAAGTTCGAGGAACATACGGACTGCATCCTCCTCTCTGTCGAAGTGATGCACCATGGCTTGTCCGATCGTTCCGATGCGTCCCCATCGCCGCGTCAGGCAAGGTGTGCCGAACAACGTCGGTTCGATTGCGAGCGCGTAGAAGCGCGCCATGTTTTTCGTCGCGTCCGTGCGTTCGATGTAGAGCTGATAGGGTTGAGTGAGCATGACGGAGAGTCGCCTCTTCCAGCTTTTGCGTCTAACGACACTTATGAATCGATCGGCCCACACCGATTCATTTTTGTGATGATCGTCGAAGCCGAAGATCATGGATTTGGGCGAGCCGGCCAATCGCCGGCCGGGTGCTATTCGCTCCGCTCACGGAGCCCGAACACCGTCTGCGCCTCCGGTCACGCCCCCTCTCGCGGAATGACGTGAGCGAATTGCCCAGCCGCGGGGCGGGGTTCTATCCTCGACACCTGCTGCCGGCTCACGCCGGAAACGGTCGCGTCCCCTTCGGGTCCGCGGGTCTCTTCTCTCTCTGACGTCCAATTTTACTCCAGCAAATCCGGCGTCAAGGACGGCGCGTCTCCCCCAATTTTTCCGCTGCTGCGTTTCACTGCGCTCTGGAAAAATCGGTTCCCCCGCTTGCGAGCCGCGTTCCGCGGTCCTTGACCCCTCTTTGCAACAGAGTGGCCGATCTCCGTCATCAAGATGAAGGAGATCACATTGTGACAACCGATCAGAACCTCATGCTCTACACCAAGCTTGCCGGCTTCCGGCTCGGGGTCCTGGCAAACCGCTTCGGCTGCGACAGCGATTTTTCGCGAGAGCTTCACGATCGCCTGGTTGAGGGGCTCGACGCGGCAATCGATCGGATCCGCGTCATCATGGAATTGGAACGAAGTGTTCTCATCGGGGAGGATGAATTCGCCGAATATCAGCTGGAGGGCGAGATCGAGATTTTCGGGCGCTTCACTATCAATCTGCTGGACGAACTCGAATTGATTACGACACGCGTGAATTCCGCGTCAACGGCGGCGATTGGATGAGCGCTTGGGCTGCCGACGACACTGGCGTCGATATCAACTATCCTGAGCTCGTTGCGCTGATTGCGGACGAACTCGGCTCGCTGGCGCCGATCATCAAGGATATCACGTTGGCAACTCGCATCCCGGTCTATGCGGGGCGCGCCGTTTGGTCATGGTGGTAGCAGCACCATCTCACATACTGAGAGGCGACAGACGAGGTTGCCTCTCAGTTGCCGATGGCCCTCAAGTGGGCCGAGGAAGGACGGCTGCGAAGTTTCACAACAATCGCAGTAATGTTGTAAATGCTGTAAATCCCAGCGATAGCAACAAGGAAGCCCATATGCCGAAGCCAAGCGGGACGTATTCAACCAGTGACCTCCCACGTAAATCCAGCGACATCATCGCCGAGGCGCTGCGTCATCCGGTGACGATCACCCAGCGGAACAAACCCCGGCTGGTTCTCCTCAATATCGAAGATTATCAGCAACTGATCAGGCAGGCAGACCGACGCACCGTCGGCACTATCGAAACGATGCCCGACGAGCTTTTTGCCGAACTCGAAAACGCCGTCGACGCCTATGCCGGCGAGGACGAGGTGGGCCGCTCATAAAACCACGATCATAGCACGGGTTTGACGAAACGATTGACCTTAGCTGCCTCATCCATCTCCTTTCGCCGGAAGTAGATCGCCCGACCGCAGCGGATCGGACTATGCCCCTGGACGATGATGATCTGCTCGTCCTTCCTCATCGACTGGGTGATCTCGTGCGGCATGATCAGCGGCCGGCGCTGGAAGTTGACGTTCTCGGATCTCCTGGATGCATTGTTCTTCGTGTCCCAGCCGATGTTGCGGGAACTGCCCTTCACCTCCACCGTCATCTCGCCACATTGCGCAGAGACGTTGCGCGCCGTGTCAAGCGCTTTGATCGCTGCGTAAGAGGCGAAAGCGCAGCCATCGATCCATGACGTCGCGCCATCCTTCCCGAAATGCCGCTCCAACTGCCCGACCGATTGGTACATCAACATCATCGAGATGCCGTACTTGCGGCCGCGGTCGCGCGCCTCCTCGAGCACGCGCATGTAGCCAAGAAGATCGACCTCATCGAGCATGAACAGCGCCCGGCGCTGGAAGGCGCCGTCGGCCTGCACCATGGCGTTGATGAGCGAGCCGATGATCACACGAGCGATGCCCGGATAGGAGCGCAGGATCGATGCGGAGATGTTGAGGAAGACGTCCTTCTTGCCCGAAACGATATCACTCGATTTGAAGGCATTGCCGCAGACGAGCGCGGCATAGCTGTCGAGCGACAGCCACTGGGTATCCTTCGATGCTGTGGAATAGACGCCCGAAAACGTCTGCTCGGTCATGTTGGTGAAGACGCCGAGCGTTTCGCGGATGAAGGCCGAACCGGAATGCTCCTGAATGTCGCGCAGCATAGCGAGCACCGAGGGCTCCGGTTCGGAAACGATCTGGCGGAGACTGCGCAAGCTTCGCCGGCCCTCATATTCGGGCGAGAGCATCACATGGGCGAGCAGACCGGTCAGGAGGTTGTGCGCCTGGTTCTGGAAGTAGGATCCCGTCGAGCTTTCGAAGCGAAGGCTTTCCGACAGCAGCATATGCGCAATGCCGACGATGTCCTCTTCCTTTTGCTTGGATGCTTCGATCCCGTCGAGCACGTTGAAGCCCATGATCGGGTTCGTCGGATCGAGCACCATGACCTCGCGCTTGAGGGCGCCGGCTCGGTGTTCGGCCACCATTGGTGCGACCTCGGTGGAGGGATCGAGGCAGATCAACGGCCCGCTATAGCGCAGCGCCGTCGGGACGACGTTGCTGGTGGTCTTGTATCCGCCCGATCCTGCGAAAAACAGCATGTGGGTGGAATCGAAGTCCTGTTTGTAGGTCAGCAACGAGGCCTTGCCGCCTTGCCCCCAAGTCGCCGGATCGTTCGGATCGAAGGGCAGCTCATGGACGATTTCCTGGTCGACCCGGTAGCGCTCGCCGACGACGATCTCGCCATCGGGTGGAAAGAGCTTTGCAGCCGCGGACATCGAAAGCCAACCCGCGTCCCCGAAGATACCGCGCCTGGCGCGCGTCACCGGTTCGGACACGACGGTCGAGATGCGCGCGGCGACCGCCACGGCCATGAAGCCCATCAGCGCGCCGATGACGGCCACGAGATCCAGATAGGAAAGTGCCCGGCTCCATGAGACCGCGCCGCTCTCCACGGATGGGGCGAGCCGGCCATATTCGCGCAGTGCGTAGAAACCGGCCACAGCCAGAAAGCTGACGAGGCTCACTATGGCCACCGGCCTTCGCCGGTGCAGTGGCAGAGCCAATACCGTCAACAGCCCCGCGAGCGGCCCGAACAGAAGCGCCGGCAGGGGTGCGAAGCGCAGGAACCAATATTCCGTCTTGCCTGACATGACAGCGGCGAGTTCCTGCCACCGCCAGCCGACGACATAGGCACCAAAAGCAGTGCCGGCGATCGGCGCCAGAACGAGTAACAGGCTCGGGCGCGGTTTCCTTAGCGGGGTCATTCGGCCGCCTCCGCGATGCGTAGCGAACCGCCGTCGAGCTTGGAGATCTTGAACGCCTCCTCGCCGATATCGCGCAAGCGCCGATGCTCCGATGAACCCGGGGCGATCCTTGCCAATTCGAGAAAGCCGCCTAGTAGGAACGCCCGGTCGGCCTTTGAAATTCCCGCCTTGACGACGAGGCCGCCGAGCAAAAACTTTTCGCGCGCCTTGTGCCTACGATCAGCCGTCATGAGAAACCTCCGCCGGCGTTCCAGCGACGCCAGCTGCTGGTCGACGCGGCGAAACAGATGCGCCATCAGTCCCCTTCTTCTCTCCTTTGCGAAATCGCGCCGCGATCTCCTCGACGAGGCGATCGACCTCCTCGTCGGTGATCTCCATTTCCGCCAGGCCCGACTTCGTCGCGGCCCGCGCAAAGCGCTCGGCGGACTTGGCGATCATCGCGCGCCTGCGCTCGCGCAGCTTTTCGATCTGGGTGTCTATGTCGGTGATCGATGATTTTGTGGCCATCGGTGATTCATCCTTCCTGAAAATAACCTCAGCGGACAGATTATACTAACTAGAATAAAATAGTTAAATGGGCTATTTTCCATCAAGTCGAAAACGTCGCAGCCGGAATTCCGGCCGATGGCCGTGTTCCGGAAAAGCGGCATCGGCCCTTCGGTCCGATCTGTTCGAGGGCGCAATATACGTCGCTGTCGCGACGTGCTTGGGCCAGTCTGGAGACACCGGTGGCGATCATGTTCGTCAGAGCGCAGGTGATCAGCAGGGGATCGGGACGCAGCATCGTCTCGGCTGCCGCCTATCGCCATCGCGCCCGGATGATGGACGAGCAGGCCGGCACGTCGTTCAGCTACAGGGGCGGGGCGTCGGAGCTCATGCATGAGGAACTGGCGCTGCCGGGGCAGATACCCACCTGGCTCAGGGAGGCGATTGCCGGGCAACTCGTCGCCAAGGCGAGCGAGGCGCTGTGGAATGCGGTCGACGCTTTCGAGACGCGGGCGGATGCACAGCTCGCCCGCGAACTGATCATCGCGCTGCCGGAGGAGCTGACGCGGGCCGAGAATATCACGCTGGTGCGCGAATTCATCCGCGACAATCTCATCTCGAAAGGAATGATCGCCGACTGGGTCTATCACGACAAGGAGGGCAACCCGCACATCCACCTGATGACGACGCTCCGGCCGCTGACGGAGGAGGGGTTCGGGGCAAAGAAGGTTCCAGTGCTTGGTGAGGACGGCAAGCCGCTGCGTGTCGTCACGCCGGACCGCCCGAACGGCAAGATCGTCTACAAAGTCTGGGCGGGCGACAAGGAAACGATGAAGGCGTGGAAGATCGCCTGGGCGGAAACGGCCAACCGGCACTTGGCCCTTGCTGGGCATGACATCCGCCTCGACGGTCGCTCCTATGCCGAACAGGGCCTCGACGGCATCGCGCAAAAACATCTCGGGCCGGAGAAGGCGGCGCTGGCGAGGAAGGGCAGGGAGCTCCACTTCGCGCCGGCTGATCTCGCCCGGCGCCAGGAGATGGCCGATCGGCTGCTTTCAGAGCCGGAGCTTTTGCTGAAGCAGCTCGGCAATGAACGCTCTACCTTCGACGAGCGCGACATCGCCAGGGCGCTGCATCGTTATGTCGACGATCCCACCGATTTTGCCAACATCCGCGCCAGGCTGATGGCGTCGGACCAGCTGGTCATACTGAAGCCGCAGGAGATCGAGGCAGAGACAGGAAAGGTGTCGGAGCCCGCGATGTTTACGACGCGGGAGATGCTGCGCATCGAATACGACATGGCGCAGTCGGCGCGGGTTTTGTCGGAGCGCCGCGGCTTCGGTGTTTCCGAGCGGATTGTGACGGTGGCGATTGAACGCGTGGAGAGCATCGAGAGCGGCGATCCTAAGAATCCGTTTCGGCTCGATGCAGAGCAGGTCGATGCTGTCCGTCATGTCACCGGTGACGGTGACATTGCCGCTATTGTAGGCCTTGCCGGCGCCGGCAAATCGACGCTGCTTGCTGCCGCACGTCTTGCCTGGGAGAGCGAGGGACACCGGGTGATCGGTGCAGCCCTTGCCGGCAAGGCCGCGGAAGGGCTGCAAGACAGTTCCGGCATCAAGTCGCGGACGCTTGCCTCCTGGGAACTGGCCTGGGCCAATGGGCGCGACACGCTCCATCGCGGTGATGTGCTGGTGATCGACGAGGCCGGCATGGTGGCCTCGCAGCAGATGGCCCGTGTGCTGAAGATTGCCGAGGAGGCTGAGGTAAAGGTCGTGCTGGTCGGCGACGCGATGCAGTTGCAGCCGATCCAGGCCGGTGCTGCCTTCCGGGCAATTACCGAACGCATCGGCTTTGCAGAGCTTGCCGGCGTGCGCCGCCAGCGTGAGGCCTGGGCACGTAATGCCTCGCGGCTGTTTGCCCGCGGCGAGGTCGAGAAAGGCCTCGACGCCTATGCCCGGCATGGCCATCTGGTCGAGGCAGGGTCACGCGAGGAAACGATCGATCGCATCGTCTCCGACTGGGCTGCTGCGCGCAGAGAGGCAATAGAGCGATCAACGTCTGAGGGCGGGGATGGCCGCCTTCGCGGTGATGAACTGCTGGTGCTGGCCCACACCAACGACGATGTTCGCAAGTTGAACGAGGCGCTGCGATCGGTGATGACGCAGGAGGGAGCGCTCAGTGAAAGCCGCAGCTTCCGGAGCGAGCGGGGCGTACGGGAATTTGCCGCCGGCGATCGGATCATCTTCCTGGAGAACGCCCGCTTCCTTGAGCCGCGCGCCAAGCACTCCGGGCCACAGTATGTGAAGAACGGCATGCTCGGCACCGTTGTTTCCACCGGCGACAAGCGTGGAGATCCGCTGCTTTCGGTTCTGCTCGACAACGGCCGCAAGCTCGTCTTCAGCGAAGACAGCTATCGCCATGTCGATCACGGCTATGCCGCAACGATCCACAAATCGCAGGGTGCTACCGTCGATCGCACCTTCGTGCTGGCAACCGGGATGATGGACCAGCATCTGACCTATGTGTCGATGACGAGGCATCGCGACCGCGTCGATCTTTATGCGGCCAAAGAAGATTTTGCGGCAAAACCTGAATGGGGACGCAAGCCGCGTGTCGATCATGCCGCGGGTGTGACCGGCGAGCTTGTCGAAACCGGCGAAGCCAAATTCCGGCCCGATGACGAGGATGCCGACGACAGCCCTTATGCCGACGTCAGGGCCGACGGCGGAACCGTCTATCGGCTTTGGGGCGTGAGCCTGCCGAAGGCACTCGAGGAGGCCGGCATCCAGGAAGGCGACACCGTGACGCTCAGAAAGGATGGTGTCGAGCGGGTCAAGGTCCAGATTACCGTTGTCGACGAGGAGACAGGTCACAAGCGTTACGAGGAGAGGGAGGTCGATCGCAACGTCTGGACGGCCAGTCAGGTCGAGACCGCTAGCGCACGACAGGAGCGCATCGAGCGGGAAAGTCATCGGCCGGAACTCTTCAATCCGCTCGTCGAACGCTTGTCGCGCTCCGGTGCCAAGACGACGACGCTCGATTTTGAGAGCGAGGCCAGTTACCGCGCACACGCGAACGACTTCGCCCGGCGCCGCGGGCTCGATCATCTCTCGCTTGCCGCAGCCGAGATGGAGGAAAGCCTTACCCGGCGCTGGGCGTGGATTGCCGAGAAGAGGGAGCAGGTGGAAAAGCTCTGGGAGAGGGCAAGCGTGGCGCTCGGCTTTGCCATCGAGCGGGAACGGCGGGTCGCCTACAATGAAGAGCGGAGCCAGACGATGGTCGAAGCGACATCCAGTGACGCGCGAACTGCATCCCACTACGTCTCGGGCGCGAGCGCTGATGAAACACCCTATCTGATCCCGCCGGCCACGTCCTTTGTCAGCAGCGTCGAGGAGGATGCGCGGTTGGCGCAGCTTGCGTCGCCGGCCTGGACAGAGCGGGAGGTGATCCTGCGGCCACTGCTGCAGAAGATCTACCGGGATCCGGATGCAGCGCTCATCTCCCTGAATGCACTGGCGTCGGATATCGGAGTCGCACCCCGCAGGCTCGCCGACGACCTTGCCGCAGCCCCTGGTCGGCTTGGCCGGCTGCGTGGCTCCGAGCTGATCGTCGACGGACGCGCGGCGCGTGAAGAGCGCAATGTCGCTGTTGCGGCCGTGAAGGAACTGCTTCCGATGGCCCGTGCCCATGCGACCGAGTTCCGCAGGAACGCCGAACGGTTCGAACTGCGCGAGCAGACGCGCCGCGCGCATATGTCATTGTCGATCCCGGCGCTCTCCGAACGCGCGATGGCACGTCTTCTCGAGATCGAGGCGGTGCGCAGCCAGGGCGGGGACGATGCTTATAAGACGGCCTTTGCGCTCGCCGCCAAAGATCGATCGGTGGTGCAGGAGATCAAGGCGGTGAGCGAAGCTTTGACGGCCCGCTTTGGCTGGAGCGCATTTAGCGCGAAGGCGGATGTGATCGCTGAACGCAATATTGTCGAGCGCATGCCGGAGGACCTCACGGATGAATGGCGCGGAAAGCTGACCCGCTTGTTCGAAGCCGTGCGACGCTTTGCCGACGAGCAGCATCTTGCCGAACGTCGGGATCGCTCAAAGATCGTTGCCGGCGCCAGTGTCGATCTGAGGACAGAGACGGAGAAGGGGGTGGGGAAGGAGAACGTTCCCATTCCCCCTATGCTCGCCGCCGTCACCGAGTTCAAGGTCCCCGTTGACGACGAGGCGCGATCTCGGGCTCTTGCGTCGCCTCTCTACCGTCAGCAGCGTGCGGCACTGGCGAACGCGGCAACGACAATCTGGCGCGATCCGGCTGAAGTCGTCGGCAAGATCGAGGAACTTCTCCAGAAAGGTTTTGCCGCCGAGCGCATTGGAGCCGCGGTGACCAACAATCCCGCCGCCTATGGCGCCTTGCGTGGTTCGGATCGCCTGATGGACCGGATGCTGGCCTCCGGCCGAGAGCGGAAAGAGGCTGTGGCGGCCGTGCCGGAAGCTGCAGCGCGCCTGCGCGCGCTCGGTGCGGCCCACCTCAATGCCCTCGATGCCGAACGCCAGGCTATCACGGACGAACGGCGGCGCATGGCGGTTGCCATTCCAGCTCTTTCGAAAGCTGCGGAAGAGGCGTTGGCGCACCTGACGGTCGAGGTGAGCAAGGACAGCAGGAAGCTGAGTGTTTCCGCCGCTTCCCTCGATCCGGGCATTGGCCGGGAGTTTGCCGCTGTCAGCCGAGCGCTCGACGAGCGCTTTGGTCGCAATGCCCTCGTCCGAGGCGATAAGGCTATCGCCAACGTAGTGCCACCGACGCAGCGCGGAGCTTTCGCGGCGATGCAGGAGCGGCTGAAGGTCCTGCAGCAGACTGTCCGCCTGCAGAGCAGCGAGCAGATCATAGTGGAGCGGCGCCAAAGGGCTGCTAGCCGCGCTCGCGGCATCAACCTCTGAGACTCGAAGAAAAGCGGGGTGACGAAATGGTTGGTCGATGGGAAAAGCACTACGACCTGATTGTCCCGAGATCGATTTTCCTTTGGGTGGCGGAGCGGTCGAAGCTACTGTTCGTCCCTTCCGCAGCGGTCGTTGTGGAGGCGATTGCAGGTCTCACCAGATCGCGTGCTGTCTGCGTGAAGCCACTCTATAGCCCCCTCGGACACGGACGTGGCCAGAAACAAGCCTGCTTCCAACAGCGCGCGGATGCCACAGAATGTGACGAGGTCTCGCGCTGAGACCGTGAAGAACAGGCTTTCACTGGTCGGCCTTATGATCGCGCCTCCACCTTCGAAAGCTAGAAGCCTGTCAGGTCCCACGGCGACGAGGGATTGGTAGAAGTCCTCGATTTGCGTGCAGATCTTGTCGGCAACGTGCTGCGTGCGCGGAATAGCGACACACGCTTCGGCGACATGAACGCCCGTTGGAACATCTTCCTCACCCGCGATTGATGGCCCTCGTGGCAGGACCAGATGCGCGTTGCCCGGCGGGCTCAGCTTAACGAAGTGACGGACTTCGCCAATCGATTTCTTCATGCTGTTCCTGCCCGTTTGAAGAAAAAAGGCTTTTCGAGATGGCAAAGCGCTGAGGGCTGCTCAACGTGATGGAGCGCTTTCTGCTGACGCGAACGTTGTTCCAGTTGAGGCTCGTGAAGACGTGACGCAGTTGCACTCACGCGACGGTGACGATGAGGAGTCGCTAAAGGGTCCAGGATCGCCCCGATAGCCGCCTTGCGTCGGATTCCGGGTAAAGGCGGTAAGGAAGGTCCGCATAGACATATTCTGCCGGAATCGCGGGTGGGGACAGCTTCGATAGGAACAGGTCGAGATTCTGCTGACTGTTGCTGGAGACAAGCGTGTAGAAATTGCCGCTGTTCCAGGTGACGAATGAGTGTCCAAAGAACCGGCGTAGTGTTTCGCTCATCTCCGAAAGGGTGACTTCGTTTCGATCCATTCGCGTTAGCACCGTCTCTTCCTTCGCGCTAATATCTGACGCGCTGAAGAAGCGAGCTTTGAAGCTATGGTCCTTCTGGCGTTCCCGCCGCCGATATTCCTCGTCGTCTTCATGCCTGAACTTCTCGACGAACATGAAGAGCCCGTTGGTCTTGAGATGCTGCGAGACGAAACGGATCTGATCGAAGCGATTTGGCGAATACATCTGGAAAGTCGTGTCCTCGAGGATGATATCGAAACCGCTGCCAAACTTTCGGAGCTCCACGTCTTCTTGGACCCTTTGCGATGTCAAATGATGAAATGGTCCGTGAAAAAACATGGCATGAGGAGGAACGCCATAGGCATAGAAGCTTCTAAGGTTTTCGACGTTGGGACTGCATGACAGCGTTTCTATCCTGCCCTTGCCAAGTTCGCCGATCACACGGGCCATCGTCCCCTCGGCTGTACCTAGCGTGTAGAGTTGCAGTTGACCCTTTCTGGCCCGCGCGTATTTGAGGATCGCGCTGCCTAAACGGCACTCTTCTTCGAGCCGGTAGGGTATGCTGCTCAAGTAGTGCTTATCAAACGGACCTTGGCGCAGCGGATGAAGGGCTGAAAAGCGCCTGAACGTCATGTCCACTGGGAACAAGCGGCGATCGAGCTCAGGCGGACGGATAGGCATTCCGGCCTCACCGGATGCGGTCGTCGAAAAAAACTCAGTAAGCTCGTTAAGACGAGGGGCGCGGTCGCACTCCTCAATGAAGTCGGCAAATTCACGCATGCGAAAGCCTGCCTTTCTCTCGCACCATCGCGTTTTTGGGATTCAGGAGGAAATCGCGCATCCCGAAAAGATTGTGCCGTCAGCGATGATGTCGGCAGAAGATGATCGCGAACATCATGTTTTCGCATCCACGATTTTGATTGGTTTTCATGAAATTGACATGAAATTCGACCTGAGGTTAAAGCCTGGCTTGTTGACAACTTGGGGTGAGGTAGGGTCGCTACCACGCCGGTTTTTCAAGGGAGCAGCTGTCGAGTGGGGATCATTCCATCAATTCACCCCGAGAGGATGAAGAAGTCACAAGGGGAGATCATCCTTCACCAGCAAGGCCATTGGAGCCATGCCCGCGCAGATGTCGTTCGCCGGCGCAGTCTCGGGCGACAGGTTATCGACGTTGTCGCGGATGACCACCTGATCTTCCTCAACATAAGGGGTACGGCGGCATCCGGCGAAAACTTTCTGGACGGACGAAGAGTCGAGTTCAGTCCGCGTCCAGACGGCTCGCTTGTTTACATTCCGCCCGGTTGCCATTGGAGCGGTTGGGATGAAGGGGATGCTGAGGGTTGTTATCTTATGATAACCGTGACGCAGGATTTTTTTTCAAACCTCACGACTAAGCTGCCGCGCGTCGGCACCTTGCGTCCGGAGCTTGGATTTAGAGATCTGCCGATCCAATGCTTGGCGCGGCAGATTGCCGGAGAACTTTCACACGACGATTCCATGGGGAGTGTGATCGTGGAAGGGCATCTCGCGGCTATCTTCGGACTTCTGCAGCGCCGCTCCGGCACATCTGGCAGATTGTCTCGAGGAGGATTGTCGCCTACCGTTCTCAAGCGCGTGATAGGGCGGATTGAAGCTCACATCGATCGACCTCCAAGCGTGCGCGCTCTGGCTGAAGAGGCGGGATTGACCTACGAGCATTTTTCCCGCGCTTTCAAGCAGTCGCAAGGCTCGACGCCCTATGGCTTCTATAACCAACGCCGTCTTGAACGCGTGACCGACCTTCTCCGCACGACTGCGATCAGCGTGACCGAGATCGCCATCGCCTGTGGCTACTCCAGCGGGAGCCACCTCTCGACCAGATTTCGCCGCGAAACCGGCTTTTCACCGGCTGAGTATCGGGCGCTCTGGAAGGGATAACCCGGTTCTGACCAAGAGAAAATATCAAATTCATGAAAGCCCTCGGCTGCCGAGACGACTAGCATGTCCTCACGAACCAATCCAGCAGGGAGCGTGGATGAAGTGGGTATATCGGTCGGCGGCCTGATTGGGCGGTATTCCGCCCGCCACATCTATCTCTTCGGCGTTGTGGCTTCCGCAGCTGGGCGCAATGCATATTTCGTGATGGTGGCTTGGATCGCGGTCGATGTCAGCGGTAGCGCGAGCGCTCTTGCTATCCTTTTGGCGCTCGGCAGTGCCGCCGAATTGTTGACAAGCAATGTCGGCGGCGCCCTTGTTGATCGATTCGACCGCCGTCTCGTTTGTATCGGCTGCGATTTGTCCAGGTTGCTGCTAATGGTGATGACCGGACTTGCTTTCTTGTTCTGCGACCCGCTCATTGTTCTTTACGCATCGTGGACGATCTTCGCGATTATCGACAGAACTTGTTCAACCGCGCTGCAAGCCATCATCCCGTCTCTCGTACCCCCAGAGAACCTTGGTTCGTTCAACTCGGTGTCTTATATCGCCATGCAGGCAGGTAATTTGATCGCCGCCATCGTGACTGGGTTCACCCTCGCCGCCATCCGGGTGGATCTGACGCCGATCCTGCCGAGCGCTTTTTTCAGTCTGTCGCTGTTGGGGTGGTTGGCTATGCTGGGCCAACAGCGGAACTCCTTCCCTCGACGCGGCTCGAAGAGCGAAAGCATCCGTTGCCTTGATCTCATGCCGACGACCTTCTCCTTTCACCCCCTGAAGACCCTCGCTGTCATGTACGCGCTGATCTATGCCATGGGCATGCTTGTTTCCGTACTCGGCTCCGCATACGTCATTCGTGAACTCGAGGGGTCAGCGCTGCAGTTCGGTTATCTCGAGGCGGCCTGGGCTCTAGGTTCGATTGCAGGCTGTGCGGCCTTGCTTTTTGGAAGCGTAGTTTCGCGACGGCAGAGAGTCCTTTTCCATTCGGCGCTCGAGGGCGTTGTTCTTTCCGGTTTTTTTGCTTTCCAAAGCCTTCCATCCGCACTTGTCCAAATGATGGTTCTGGGCTTGAGCTACAATATCGCGCGGGTTCTGATCGATGTACGGATTCAATCGACTGTTCCGGCCGGCATGCTGGGGCGGGTGCGAAGCCAAGTCCACACGATCTGTGTTGCGATCGGGCTTTTCGCGTATGGCATCATCAGCGCCATCGGGGATGCAATTCTACCTTCGGAGATTTTCGGACTCTTCGGGTCGTTGATGGTTGCCGTCGCGCTCTTCTTTCGTTTCAGAATGGATAGAGGAGAGCCGCTTGAACGCCGGCTCGTCTGAGGATGGAGACATTGATCGACAAGGAGCTGGTCTCAAAAGAAGAGGTTTTGGCCCTCATTTTTGAACTATTTCCGTGGATGCGTCAGTTTGGCGTGGGATCGTTGAACGACTACGCAAAGGCGGTATTTTCCGTTGAGTCCAATCAATCAGAATGCGCCGCGAGAAGGCACGCCATGTCGCTGTTGCGGTCGTGGGTCGGAACCGTCGCGCAATGTCGAGGTTTTTCGGCAGGCGCGGTATCGAGATTTCAAAGGGAAATCGAAGCCGCTCCGGTGCTTCAGAGCGGTCCCCACCTCCACCTGTTGATCGAGCCAGACGCATTCTACACCCATTTGTTCTCCCTGATGGGGCTCCGCGCCCGTGGCAGGAAATGTTATATCTCCTATGCCTGTTCGACGGTGAAGTTCGTAGAGCGGGGCCGCAAGGGTCCAGCCTGGCTGCAGATCAATGGCGATGCGGTCAATGTCTTCGGCTTGTCGCGCAGCAAGATGATCCCCTACAGTATACTCGGTAGAAATAGCAGCTATCGCTTCCACCTCCAGAATGTCGATAGGCCCGGTCCTGACTTGGAAGCAGTTTCGTGCTTGCGAGAACTTTTGCCTGCCGACGAATTCCAGTCCGCGGCAGAAGCAATCAAGGCAGCAAATCTTTGCCTCTGGAAGCGGTATTTTGACAGCCAAGTCGACTTTCTTCAGCTTGACGATAGCGACGTTGCCGATCTGGTCGCGGATCATCTTTCCGACGACAGATCCTGGCTGCGAACTTCACTGGTCGAGGACACAGCATTCGCCATGCGGCTCCTCGTCTGCATCGATCAACTCGCGGATACGGCTTGGCGAGGCTGGCTGAAAAATTCGACCCACTTCTTTTGGGGCTGCATAGAAGGGCGGCTCTTTCCACTTTGGCTGGATGGCGCCGTTCTCCGATCTAAAGGGGCGGAAGATATCCGCGTCAAATTTTCGCCGGCAAGTCTTGTTGAAGCCCTGAAGGCGGGCCGGATCGTGCCGAACCTTCTGCTGATGTTCATCGTGACATCGCTCCTGCCTGGTGTGCGCGTCTTGGGGGGAAGTCGACATGCAGTCTATTATCCTTTGATGCGCTGGGCGCTCTGCGAGGCTTTGAAGAACAACAATCGCGACCCGCAGCTTCTCAACACACTGTCAAAAGACGAACGCCCAGGGGTTTGGGGCCATCGGGTCATCTCCTCGCCATGCGAGCCGTTTTCGATGCTGAATCAGCTCGGCCAGGGCGGCATCTCGACGCTTCTCGATCGCTTTGGCGAGAAAAGCATTGTCGAAGCCTGCGGACCCTTTTCGAGTTTCACGCAGGATCCCTTGTGGGCAGAGCTAACGGCGGCCTACTCCTTTGGGAGGATAGGCAGGAATTGCCCGCAATGGGTATTTTGCTGATCGCATTGCGATAGCCCTTTCGATCATTCGCTGCCGAAGGACAACTAACGGGGTCTCGGGACGTACGCCTACGTGTAGGGCGAAGCTATTGAATCTTGTGAAGAATTCGGTTGAACGCCGCGCGGATTTCAACTATTCTTTTTGATGAGGCAGTACGCGCTGCCTTGGGGATTAGAACCCCCTACGAGCGGTTGGTGCCGGCCGATACGGCACCAAACTCCTTGACCTTCGGTCGAGGAGCCTGTGGCGTATGTCCAGGTTCCTCGGAACTAAAGGCCATAGGGCCGTCTCGTACGGTGTTCTAACTCCCCGATCAGTGGGTTGAGCGAGTTATTCCGCGGGGGCGTACCGCGTGAAACTCTCCACACGGGGTGTAGTCCATGAATCATTTTACAGCAGCCCTTCAAGTCCGATCGTCGAGGCGAGCGCGGGCCGCGCAGAATATTGCGCGTGCGTCGGTGCATCCGGTAGACCTGCATGTCGGGCAGCAGATCCGTATTCGCCGGTTGCAATCGAATGTATCGCTGGGCGATCTTGGCGCCGGCATCGGCGTCAGCTTGCAGCAGGTTCAGAAATATGAAAGCGGCAAGAACCGCGTTAGCGCTTCCATGCTCTATGAGCTTGCCAATTGCCTCAAAATTTCTGTTTCGATGTTTTTCGAAGGCCTCCCAGATCCCGAAAGCTTTCAGGACCAACAACTCACGACGGAGATTGATGAGAGGATTGCTTACATTTCCACCGCGGAAGGACGACGGCTGGTAGAAGACGTTTTGCTCCTTTCCCCACGTGTGCGCAGTCGCGTCGTCGCCCTCGTCAGCTCGATTGTCGACGAAGAGACGCCTGAAAAGACTGATTTTGATCGCTAGGAGAACAACAGGAAAAGGCGGCAGGAGAGCCAGCCAGTCGTTGACTTTGGGTAACCGTCTGCCGCGCGTTCTGCTTTCGCATCTACAAGGCGATCCGCCCGATGTCATTCTCCCGAGATAGCACTGTGCCAAAACCGGCACTGCGGTCGGCAAGATCGTCAAGGATATCTGCCGCCATTCTGCCACCGGCAAGCACAGGGAAGGGGAGGCGATCGTGTGCAGGATTGGATAAAGCCTCGGTTCCCCCGATCACAATCGGGCGCAAGCGGATATTCTCCAGCCGTCCGCTAGATTCAAAATTGCAGGTCGCGATGACGCTTCTCCACACCTCCGGCGGGCTCCATTCCTGTTCGTCCTTTTCCGTATGGAAGAGGAAGTTGCCAAGGCCGTAGAAAATTGGCGTATTCCGATATATCTCGACCGCTTGAAGGACCGGAGCGCCATGGCTGACAAAGAGGCCTGCGCCCGCGTTCACGCAATCGTGCGCAAATTCCCGGACCCAGGCGGGGACTTGCTGCCAGTTCGGCTCCCAATGGTGATGATGCAAATACACGATGACGAATGTATCGCGGCCCGCTTCTTCCGCAATCGCCGAAAGGTGAGCCGAGGCGCTGTGCCGGTCCACCACGATGCGGCGAGCCGTCTCATCTGATCTGCAAAACACGGTTCCATAGAAATCAATTTCGTCTTGGCCATGAAGATCAGGCGGATCCTCCGGCTGGGCATAATTCGCGCGCTCCAAGGGCGAACTTAGAAGACGCTCCTGGATGGAGCGAAGCAAGTCGAATGTTCCCGCTTCCAAGTCAAATACCCTGGAGACTTTCAGACTATTGATGCCGGGCCTTGCTATCCTGCCCTCAGTTGCGTCCTCAGCGTACATGAAAGACGGGCCTGGCCCAGCGTCCATGGCAATCAGCGCAACATTTCGGGATCCGAACGTCATTTTCTGTGCCGTGGAAGCGTGATGCTTGTTGTGGCCGATGCCGGCATGCAGGAAATTGTGTGCCGCAACCTCCTCCAGCGTCGAGAGGATCCCCGGCGGTCCAAGATCGAAAGCATGGTTGTTTGCCAGAGCCAGGCTATTGAAACCGAGCTCCTTCAACGCCGCCAAGACATCCGGCGCTGCAGCGCCGAAATAGCTGCCTTTGAGCGGCCATCCACCATGACGACCATAGATAGTCGTCTCGAGATTGGTGAAGGCAACATCGCTTGCTTTGAGGATCTCGGCGATCTCAGCGAGCCGTGGATCGCCGATCGCTCGAAGATCATGACGGATGAGCGACTGGCCGGTGACAGCAATGGAAAAGGGTGCGGACATATGGTCTACCTTCGATCTTTGGGACTGCCGACTGCTCACGCGCTATGGCTTCGGGGGAAATGCGTGTCGTAGAGCCAGTGTCTAGTTCGATGTCTGCGGCGAAACATCGATCTTGAACCATTGCTCGCTCAGCCGCTTCAGGGTTCCGTCGCTCGTGGCGGCCTCGATGGCGCTATCGAATGCCGCAACCAGTTCGCCGTCGTCTTGCCGAAGCCCGACGCCGACACCCGGGCCCCACAGGCCACCGGAGAGCCGCGGGCCGTAGAGCGTTGCAATCCCGCCATCCGTGCTGTCGAGGAAGGCTTTCCAGGTGAAATAGTCGGCAAGGCCGCCATCGATGCGCTCAGCCACGAGATCGAGATGCATGTTGTCCTGGGAATCGTAGCTCCTGATCGTCGCGACCTTTCCGAACAGTTCATTGAGCACTGCTTCCGAATTCGATGATCGCAATACGCCCAAAGTTCTGCCGTTGAGAGCGGCTCGAAGCTCCTCGATCTTTGCCTGCTTTTCAGGGTCGATAGTTGTGAGGTCGAGCTCGGCCAACGTATCCGTGGGCGGAAGATTGAGATCTTTGCGTATGACAACTTGGTTGAAACCTCCGGCGTAGGGCTTGGAAAAAGCGATAGATTTCTTCCGCTTCTCAGTTATCGCCATCCCCGACATGATGGCATCGAACTTTCCAACGGTGAGCGCCGGTATGATTCCGTCCCAGTCCTGAGGCACGAAAGTGCACTCGAACTTCATCCTCCGGCAAAGATCGCGGCCGACGTCGATGTCAAAGCCGGCGAGCTCCCCTTGGGGGGTGATGGCATTCCAGGGCGGCGAAGCACCTTCAGAGGCGATTGTCAGTGTCTTCCTGTCCATTGCTCCCGCGTTGTTGGCGCAGACGACAAGAGACAGGGCAAGCAGAAGTGTTCGTTTCACGACGATGTTCCTTTCATTGCTGAGTTTGATTGTTGGCGTCCGGGATGTGGGCTGGCGTCAAGTTTCAGCCGAGGCGAGAGGCGGCTTTCCGTTCGCTCTTCGAGGTACAGGTTGCGCCGGCGGTGGACGGTTTGCCGTCGGCGTCCAACGCGTCTCCAGCATCTGGAAACCTTGCGTGATCAAGAGGGTAAGCAGCAGATAGAAAGCCCCCGCGGCAATGAAGACCTCGTATGGGGCGAATGTCTCCGACACCAGCTGTCGGGCGAGCCCGGTCACCTCAAGCAGCGTGATGGTGCTTGCGAGGGAGCTTGCCTTCAGCATTCCAACCACCTCATTTGCATAGGCGGGAAGAGCGATCCTGAGGGTCAAAGGGAACACGATAAGACGGGCAGTGTGGAAACGGGAAAGGCCCAAGGCTTTGGCCGCTTCAATCTGCCCACGCGGGACCGCCTGGATCCCGCCGCGCAGAACTTCTGTCGTATGGGCGGCGCTGTTCAGGGTGAAAGCAATGAAGGCGCACCAGAATGGCTCTCGCATCACGGCCCATAGAAAGCTTTGGCGGACGAGGGGAAGCTGGCCAATCCCGTAGTAAATCAGGAAAAGCTGAACCAGAAGTGGCGTGCCGCGGAACGCATAGGTATATGCCAGCACGGGCGCGGAAGCCCACGGATTTGATGATGCCCGTAGGAAGGCGAGCGGGACCGAGACGGCGAAGCCTGCGGCAAGCGATGCGAATGTCAGAACCAGAGTGAGAAGAAGGCCGCGGGGAAGGGTGAGAAACGCTTCAAGCGCGATGGTCATGCTCATTGCCTCAACCTTTCATCGCCGGGAGCGAATAGCGGCGCTCCAATAACCGGAACGAAAGAAGCGACAGGCTTGTGAGGGCGAGGTAGATTGCAGACGCTGCGAGATAGAAGGGGAGCGGAGCGCGCAGTGAGCCCGCGCCAATATAGGCGACGCGCATGACGTCCGTCAGCCCGACGACAGAAATCAGCGATGTATCCTTTATCAAGGAGATGCAAAGGTTACAGAATGCCGGCAGAGCAATCGGGATCATCTGGGGAATGATGATCAGAAACCAAATCTGCGCGTTCGAAAGCCCGAGCGCCGCTGCAGCCTCTCGTTGGCCTGGTGCAACCGCGTTGATCGCACCACGGAATATTTCCGCGGCGTACCCACTGAACACGACGGTCAGTGCCGCGACACCGGCCGCAAATGCATTAATCTCGATGTAGCCACCGGCAATCGCGCTCAAAAGGGCGGTTCCGCCGAAATACGTTAGGAGGATGATCAGAAGTTCCGGAACACCCCGGATGATGCCCGTGTAGCCCCGCATGCACGATGAAACCGACTTGCGGGTCGAGTTGCGGAGAACGGCAATAAGCAAACCTAATAGGGTCCCGAAAGCGCAGCTCAAGGCAAACACTAAAAGTGTGTTTTTCAATCCAGATAAAAATTGATCTACAAATGCGTACAATGAAAGTCTCCAATATTCTAGCGAGCGCACCGAAATC
The DNA here is from genome assembly GCF_003939025.1 of Rhizobium sophoriradicis. GTDB lineage: Bacteria > Pseudomonadota > Alphaproteobacteria > Rhizobiales > Rhizobiaceae > Rhizobium > Rhizobium sophoriradicis. The sequence goes on along the minus strand of NZ_RQIH01000020.1, from coordinate 45,281 downwards.
GGAAAGGTATTCTCCCGACATATACTAAGAGCTTGCCGAGATTTAACCGAGGGTAGATTGGATTTATTAGCTTAACCAGCGCTCTAAGTTTGGCGTATGTCAAAAATATACTTTGACTTGCCGCCGTCAATTTATAAGATTCAGGAAGTTTTGATAAGCGCAACTTATGAGGCGCGTCGCTCGACCACGATTGAGATTCCCGGCCATGGAAATCACCGACTCCGGAGTGAAGATCCGCCACCTTCAAATATTGCGGGAGGTTATGCGCGCCGGCTCGGAAAGGCTCGCAGCGCAGATGTTGCGAATAACCCAGCCGGCGGTCAGCCAAAACATCAAGCAGCTAGAGGAGACTGTCGGCTTCGCGCTCTTCCGCCGGGAAAACAACAGGTTGATCCCCACCGTCAAGGCATGGGAATTTCTGCGCACAATCGACGCGGCGTTTGCCGGACTTGATCGGATCGGACCGTCAATCGACTTCCTGCGGAACAACGATACGCGAATGATCGGCATCGCGGCGCCAAGCACTTTTTCCTTCGCGACCTTGCCGAAAGTGGTCAAAAGGATTCGGGAGAGAAGCCGCTCTTACGCCGTTCAGGTGAAAACAGGCACGTATGAGCAGATTGCAGATCATGTGTTAAACGGCCGCTCGGATCTTGGCATCTCCCGATTGCCTATTGATGAGCGCATTCTTGATTGGGTGCCGGTCGGCTCGGCCACCAACGTATGTCTTTTTCCGGTCAACCATCGATTTGCGGCACAGCAGCTTGTCACTGCCGAAGATCTTGCCGGTGAGGCGATCATTGATATCGACCCGCAATTTGCCTCTCACCAAATGAGCGTCAATGCCCTTCGGTATATGGGAACCGCTCCTGACATCGCCGTGGAATATGACGCCAATGGCCACGACATCGGCTATGTCATGGCAGGGATCGGCGTTTCGATTACGAACGAGATCATCGCGAGAGAATATGCTGACTTCGGCGTCGCGTTCCGCCGATTTCATCCAGGGGCAATATATCACTACGTCGTCGTTTGGCAAAAAGATCGAAAGCTGAGTGATAGCCTAAGATTTGCATTGGAAGAGATAGTCGCGGCTTTGACAGATCGGGCTGCTTGACGATCGCATCGAGGTATGACCCTCGTACCGGAAAACAGATGTTGCGAGTTCATGCTGAACCGCGAGTTGTGCGCGTAAGCTTAGAGCGGGATGATTTTAGGTAGACCCGTGAGAAGGATTCCCTATGACGCAAATCAGATTCATCCTTCTGGCCGGTCAGGAGGCTGAGCTGGATGGCGAGACCTGTTTCGAATAACCGCGAGAAGTTGTAGAAGCGGTGATACAGGAGGGGTGTGGTGCCGGGCGGCGTCCAAGCGCTTCCGCATTGGCATCAGCATCGCGATCGATTGGGTGCGGCGCGTGACGCGACGGACAGCGCAGCCCGGCAGGATGAGTAGCCACAAGCCGCGAACGGCGGTGGCTTACCTAAGCCACCGAGCAGATAGTTGCGCCATATCGTAGAAGAACATCGCGACAATCGGAACTGCGTCGGTTGGCAGAAGCGGACCGGTTGTTTGTGCGATCATTGGTGCCATGTTCTCTTTAAGTGATTCTGCAGTTATCTTAAAATGGCGGATGACACTTCAATTGGACGCAATATCGACTAGAGCAAATCCTGTTCAATCCGGGTCATATCCAGCAGCCCTGAAGTAGTTTGCGCATTCTGTCGGCGTGAAGCGGAGCATCAATGCGCCTAGGACGTCCCATAGAGCATCGATCTTTCGTTCCGCGCCCTCCGTGGTTGACTGCGGCCCCTAAACCGGGACCGCGTGCCGGTGGTGACGGAAGCTATGAGATCACATGCTCAATGCGCTCGAGGTGGTGCTGAGGCACGATCTGAAGGGGTTCCTCGGCCGCTGCGATTTCCTCGACCGTAAGTCCGGTGGCGATGGCCAGGTCCTCAAGGCTGTAGCCCTTCGCAATCCTGGCTTCGCGGCGACGAGCGGCTGCGGAGGTGTTGTCGGCGGTAGCAAATTGATCCATTCCAAACTCCAAATCACGTTGATGTAGCGGCTGAGGGGGATCTGTCCCCGATGGGTTGGCTCCTTCGTGGTGCCGACTCGGTCAGAGGTTAGCCGCAACCTGCCGAGCCGCTTGGTTTCTCTTCGCAGACGCTCTTGCGTGGCTTCCGCCGCGATCTTGTTCTGCGTTCGGATGCCGAGCGCTCCTGCATTAGCGCTGTTGTTCTAGTCCTGCTTTCTATGACAATCAATCCATGGGTTTGCTCATAGGCACACGACGAGCCGTACCAACTGCCTGGGAAGAATTGTCCGCTACTGATTAACTGCGGTCGCAGATATGCCTTGCGCGATCTCATCGTCGAAGTGAACCATCTCGCCCGAGGCCATGTGCAGCGCGTCCGCGACATCGCCGAAGCGCGCCTCACCATAACGGAGGCCGGAACTTATTGAATCGGCGCCCGTTCGTAAGGACCGACATTAGGAGGATCTCACCATGGCAACGACATCCAAAGCCCGCAGCCAGGATCGTGCTCGCGTCGCAGGTGGTCAGGATCACGAGGTGAAGTACGAAGCCCGGAAGGAAGGCATTTCCAAGGAAGCGGTGAAGAAGACCGTGAAGAACGTAGGCAACAGTCGCAAGAAGGTCGAAGCCGAACTCGACCGGCACTAATCCGGGTTGGAGAGTTCAACCGTGAGGGTCCGCAGCCATAAAGTCAGCGGCGGAAACAGCCGCTGAAAGTCTGGCTCCGACGGATCATAACGCTGCGGCGGAAGGCGCCTGACTGCAGGAGTTGACGACCCCGCAGGAAGCGTTTCGGAGCAAGGCTATCGAAGCTGCGGGATACAGCGCCGTCGAGCAAAGCCAAAAGTATTGGGACGCCGGAGCGTTTCTTGCAAAGGGGCGGAGCCGCATCGCATGAGGAAGGGGCTGGCGAGCGAACCCAACGAGCTCCAAAGTCGCGATACGCGACGGCGTCGGCTGACTTTACCTGCAGAACAGAATTCAGAGGCCGACAGACCGTGGGGCACCGCGTGCGGACGCCGGTCCCGACCGGTTCGTTCAATCGACTTCTAGAAGCTGCCATCCCGTTTTTGGGACCGGCCAGCATCGTCGATCTTCTCGTGCTCACTGCGCTGAATAGGAAGCGCGGTCGGTATTAAGCCATTCTCCCGTAACGCCAAAGGCGAGCGGCGGAGCGCCGATCAATCGCCCGAGTCGGGTCTCCAGTGTTTGAAACGATGCTCAGGGAAGCGGTCGACGTGAACCTCGCTTAAATCCTGCGGAGTATTCCATTGCCGACATGCCAGTCGATCAGATCCCGAAACAGGCTTAGCGAGTGCCACGTGCATCGTCGTCCCGATGTGGACTGTAGACTAGCTTCCTGCATAGGGCGATGCGATCCTGAGTTGCGTTCATGTGTCCTCTCCTTCGCGACGGAGAGACCCTAAGCTATGCCGACTAGGCGGCCGCTATGGTGCCGGAAACGTTGGCAAAGTCGGTTAATCGGCATAGTTTGCTGGTCAGCATAAACGTGCTTTTGCCGCGCGCGGCAAAATGCAGTTTGAAGCAGCGTCGCGATCGTCGCCCAAGTCCTGCCGCCGCCTTCCGAGCCGGGTTCATAATGCCGGATTTCCGACGTTTGAAGCAAGGGTCACCTATCCCTTCCATCCACTGGTTGACCAAACCGTCTTGGTAACCGGCAGCCATGAGCACGAAGGCGTTCACTATCTGCTCATTCTGGCACACGGTGGTTCATTTCAAATTCCGGCATGGATGTTTGATCCTGCGGCAAGTTCGATCGAGATCGTAGCTGCGCCGCGCCTTTCGGCAACCAAAACTCGTTGAACTGCGCGCCAAGCTTTGTTGCCTGACTATTCCGTTGCGGTCGCTGCGGTCGCCGATTGCACATTCAATACTCCGGGAAAGGCGGCAATACGCAGCGATATGTTTGTCGCGGCACGTTCGGCGCCACGGCGGTCGGCAACTGTATCGGGTTCGGCGGCATGCGGGTCGATCGGGCCGTGGCGCAGGAGGTGCTCGAGCGATTGCAACCTCTGGGAATCGAGGCGGCCTTGCGGGCAATGGAGGCGCACACGCAGCGTCATAGCGACAATCAACAGCAACTCGAGAACTTAATCAAGCAAGCACAATACGAGGCTGCCAGGGCGCGCCGCCAGTATGATGCTGTCGATCCGGGCAATCGGTTGGTCGCCGGCGAACTGGAGCGGCGCTGGAATGAGAAGCTGATCCTATTGCGTGATCTCGAGGTCCAGTTCGAGATGCTCTCGACCGACCGTAACACGCCTGCTTTATCGGCCGACGACCGTACAAGATTGATGATGCTCGGTAGCGATCTATAGTAAGGCATGGGACAGGTCCCGACGCGTCTAACGCGAAAAGATCATTCGGCTGCTGATCAAAGAAATCATTGTCGATACCGTTGACGACACATTGGCGCTCGTCATTCATTGGCAGGGTGGCGATCACACCCGGATGACGGTGAAGAAAAACAAGATCGGCCAGACCCGCTGGGCAGTTAAGGCTGATGTTGTCGATCTCGTTCGCAACTTGGCGAGGCAGTTGCCCGATTTGTCGATCGCAGCGATCTTGAATCGATCCGGCAAGCGGACAGGGCATGGCGCCAGCTGGACGCGAAGCCACGTCTGCAGTCTTCGCAACATCCACGGCATCTCCGTCTATCGAGAAGGTGAACGGGCCGAACGCGGTGAGAGAACCCTCGACGAGGCCGCCGACATTCTAAAGGTGAGTCGAGCTACCGCCTACCGGATGGTCAGCAGCGGTGTCCTTCCCGCTCGCCAGTTATGCACCGGAGCGCCGTGGATCATCCAGCTTTACATTTCTCGCAAATGTCGGGCATCCGCCACTTTTGTCAGGTTTGTCGTGATTGGAACGTTTTGTTCGCCGGTCTCTCCGTCAAATACACATCAACCTGCCCTCAACCCGCCCATTGATAAAAGAAAATCATCTTCTTGGCGCGTCGGAGCAGTTGGCATGGTGTTTGCTGATCCCTGGTTACAAGCGGCAGAAAGCAGTCTGCATTATGCCGGTTCATGAAACGAACGGAACGGAGGCCACCTGACCGTTCGTCATCGGATCCGCGTTCTACCAAGCGGCCATGCATAGTCCGCCGGCGGAAGGGTCAATCCCGATGTCACAGCTTGCAACCAACTCAAAGAGAAGGAAAATGCAATGACCAAGATTTCCGAAAGATCCTTTGAAACGATCGAAAGCCCGGGGTCATCGCCGCTCAAGGTGCCAGATCAGTTCGGCGCATCTGTTGAAAAGGGGAACAAGAAGGTGACAGAGGCTTTTTTGAAATTTGCGTCCGGCGCTGAAGCGACACAGAAAATGCTGCCTCCGATCCTCGAAACGACAAGTCTATTCGGCAACGAATTGTGGTGGAAGACGATCGCTGCACTGCAAGCCGACGCCGAGGCCGGCTTCTCACATTTGCAAGCTTTGCTGGGCGCGAATTCGCCGTCGCAGATCCTCGAACAGCAGTCGACCTTTTTTCGCAAGCGGGTTGAGACAAGTTTGCAGCACGCCAAGGAAGTCCGGGTGCTCTCAAGCAGGGCGGTGGAGGAAATCTCAAAGCCGGTCAAGGATGCTTTTGACAAGGTGCTGACGGACCTCAAGGCGACGTAAAAGCGGACTCGCACTTAAATCGCCTGGACTGATCGGGGGCGGCCTACCTTATTCATGGACGGAAAAGATGGTGACGGGGACCATCAGGTCGGGAGAGAGCTGGAAAGTGTGTCCTGCGATCTCGGTAGCTCCAGCTAACAAGCTCCTGAAAACGGATCGCGGGCGGCCGGCGTGACATATTGGACGGTTTGAACTGGCGAAGAACCCACCAGCTTGGTATCTAACCACGTAGGCGGCAGGCGGCAGGGAAGTGGTAATGGATTCACACAGGGACATAGCCGAGCGGGTCATCGCGCGTTGGAAGGCGCGAAGAATCCGGATCGATGAAGACCCGGGTTTCATGGAACCGGTCGCTCTTTGGACGGCAGGGTCGATTGCGTCCGGTGAAATGCGCCGCCGGTATTCGGCGCTCCAGCGCGAGCGGTCGCTGTCCAGGTCAAATCCACTTGATGTGTATCCCTGCGACGAGGGGGCGGAGGTCGATCATCGATCGATTGCGATTCCAAACGACGAACCAGATGAACGGGGAGGTCTCGGACTGCCGGCGCAAGGGTGACTCTTACAAAGGGCTCAGCACGCACCATTTCCTGGCGAGCGCGAACTTCACGAAACAGCGGGTCGACAAGCGCTGCGTCGCGTTGTGCATATTCTCGGGAAGAGTCCGAAAAATCCTTGCCACGAGCCGCAATGGCTGGCGGCTCAGCAAGGTAGAAGGTGAGGAGCGGCCGGCGGTACTGAGTCAACATCTTTATCAACTGTGGGCGTGTCGGCTCAGGGCATCTTCAAGCATGGCAAGGCGGTCGCTGCCCGCTATACAGGGTGCATCGCTAATGCCGAGCTTGTCGGCAGCATCTTCAACGCTGAGTCCCTCAGTCTCGTGCGCCCAGCGTCCGACAAGTTATTGTCTTCCATGGGAGTCCGGCTTGCGCAAATTGCCCCCGATGAAGGTTGGTCCGCCCGGGTCTTCCGCATGGAAAACGCGCGTTGCCTCAAAAACGCCGGTGCGCCATGCATAGGTCGTATCGTCGATCATCTGCGGCAAGACCTCCTGGTTTGTCCAACGACCGTACCATTTGGTGACGATGCGGGCGACTTTGGCGACGAGCGCGGTACTCATGCGAAGGTTCGAGTGTGCATCGAACATCTCCGGCGCCAAATAGCATCGAGACCTCGTTTGGGCGAAAGGTTATTCCTTTGCTGCAAAGCCTAGCTCAACGCGGCTGACATCTAAGATCGCCCGAAGGACGTCGATGCCGAATTTGAGGCTTTCCACCTCGACATCCAGCGAGATGCCCTCGGTGACTGTGCCTTTTGCGTTAGCGATTACCACCTCCTCCAGGTCTTCGAACCACTGAGGACTGTTCCCTTTGTGAAGCTTCGATAGTTCCGCAATCGCGACACTAAATGCCGATTGGACCGCGATTAGAGCGGCGCCGAGCTTTCGTTCGTCTACACCCGAGATGCAAACAATGGGGCTGTTTTTCTCATCCATGGGCTGTTCCTCTGCTGGCTCGCCACGAAACCCTATTTCAACTAATAGGCGACAGAGTCGTCGATCGCCGACGAATGCAAATAGGCCCGTAGGCTGGAGTCTCGGGTAGTTAGATCAACGAATACGCGATGCTGGGGGTGGACCATGTGGAAATGGTGGATGCGCTTGAGGCCTGTTGAAATCTGGGTCCAGCTTCCGAACGTTCCAACCGGCGGCAATGCCTCTAGGCCGTAAGCGTCGCACCTCCTGGTACGCGATAGCGGGTAATCCTTTGTACGAACTGGCTCGCATGCAAGGTCGCCCGAAGGACACAAGTGCCGAGCCTGGGCTTTCCGGCCATAGTCTTCAGTGAGACGTCTGTTGCTTCCACAACTCAACACATTCCGGCGAGCGGCATAAACCTGCAAACTCATTGTTTTTGATCCGCACGCGTCATACCTGGCCTGCACCCCACCGCCATGGCTTCGGCAAAAGGCCTTTTACTCAAAACGCAGGGATCTAGTTTGGCCCGTTTGTCAGGCAGCATCACAAAAAGATCTGCGGAAGGCTCGTCCCGCTTTGCGCGCTCAGGTGCGCCCGCAGTCGATCTGGCAGCGGATTGTTATTCAGGTACACTTTGCAATGAGGCGGAAGCTGCGACAGAATGTACGGCAGTGCAGTTCGCCCGTCGCCAAGTCCTCTCAGGTTGTTTCCACGAACGCTAAGCTCCTCCAGCCCCCTCGGCAGGTTAGGGGGCAGGTGGGTCAGTTCATTACTGTCGGTGCTGAGCCACTTTAGGGTGGCCGGGAGGTCCTCGGGTAGGCTAGTCAGTTCATTGTGAGGGACTTCGAGCCGCGTGAGCTTTGCAGGAAGGCGCTCGGGCAGGCGAATTATATTATTGAGTTCGGCGCGGAGATCCGTCAATTCGAGGGGGAGATTCTCCGGCAGGTGCGCGATTTCGTTGCGGGTGACATGAAGCTCCCTGAGCTCAGGCGGCAGGTTATCGGGCAAACTGGTCAGCCGGTTGTGGTTGACGTAGAGATACTTTAGTCCGGAAGGAAGCTCGTTCGGCAATCTGGTCAGCCGGTTGCCGTCGACGTAGAGCGTCTCGAGCATGTCCGGAAGAACCTCAGGCAGCGTGGTCAGCTGGTTGTCGCAGGCAGAGAGCTTTCGCAGACCGGGCGGGAGGTTGTTGGGCAGCCTGCCCAACCGGTTGTCATTGGCGTTGAGCCGCTGGAGGCCGGCCGGTAAGGTGGGGGGCAGTGCCGTTAGGGACAGCGATGTTAAGTTCAGGGGGGCACGAAAATTGCGGGTTTCCGTCCAGGCCTCGATCCGTGCCATTGCCTCGTGCCGGTCCTCGTCCTGCTCCTGCTGCCCGTCTTCCGCCCAGGCCAGTAAAATTTCTTTCAGTGCCGCTTCGCTGGACGAGGAGCCAGTCAAGCCTTCAACCCAGTTAAAGGTGTCTTCACCGCCTTGTTCGGAACTATTGCCAACACGCCCCTGCCTTCTGCCGTACATTGCGTCGTTCCTTAGGTCATTGCGTCACTGCTGATGTTACTTCCGTCGCGACCTTTCCTTCCAATACCAAATTCGTATCCCGTTATGCTTCGGGGGCATGGCCAGCGTCCTTCCTCGAGCTGGACAGCGCATGATTTTTATCGCGACGTTGAACAATCCCACCATTGACATGCTGCGCAAACTCGGCCTGACAGGCATGGCCAGCGCCTATCAGGAACTCGAAACGCAAATAGAAGCGAGACACCTTCGAGCATGGTGAAAGGCTTCGACTGCTGCTCGAGGCGGCCACGCTCCGCCAGAAGCGCTTCGAGGCGAGAGCCCGCCCTGCAAAGCAGCGCTGTAACGCCAAGATCGAGAACGCTGATTTTTGCGCCGCCCGCGCCCTGATCGCAATTTCGTGACGCCGAGTGATAAAGGTATTTCATCCCCATCGATGGGCTATACACTAGTTCCCGCTTGGTGGAGACCTAAACCAGACGCATGCTTTCGGCCGATTTCGCGTGGCAACTCCATCTAACTGAGGCGCAAGTTCCCGGAACAAACGCTCACGCGCGATAACCTTTCCTCATTTTCGGGCAATCTCGCAGTGTCACGTTGATTTGGTAGGTCAGCTTACGACGCCGACGCCGTTACGCTTTTTCTCTACGCCTGCAGGGCCCTGCCGACTTAAAGGCAACGACTTCCGGACAGCCGAGGCCGAGAACCAGTTCACCTTGACATCGTGTCACTCTGGCGTAACAGGCGGCAGCCCGAGTGTCGCAATAAGCTTCATTATCGACGGCGTGGGTGGACCCGGTGTCGGCGGCGGCATGGAGACGATAGACCCGAGCCGCGGAGGCGTTGCCATAACGCCAATCATCGTGCCGATAATGGCGATCCCATCGCCGCTGATTTCGATGGCCTGCGGGCCGGTTCTGCCCGATACTACAAGGCGGATCTTGTCGGGTGTTACCTCGACGCGGCTACCTAAGGCCGCTGCGGCAGGGGAGTCGGGCGCGGCGCCGCCCGAGGTCAGGAGGAAGTGTCTCTTGACGTCGATGCTGTAGATGTTCCCGACCTCGACGGTATGATTCTTCTGGGCCTTCAAATAGACCTCCTCACGGCCCTGCTTGTCCTCAAAGCGCAGTTCATTGTAGGCATTAGCGGCGCCGCCATCGGTATGCGTCCGGAAGGTCGACCGCGTTTTGTCAGTCGGCAGGGTTTCAGGCGGCAGATTTGAGCCATTGTATACGACGCCGGTCACCAGGGGCGTGTCGGGATTGCCGTGGATGAAATCAACCACGACCTCATGGCCGATCCGTGGGACGACCAGGTTGCCAAAACCCTTACCAGCGAAGTTCTGGGCCACCCGAATCCAGCAGGAGCTGTTCTCGTTCTTTCCGCCTTCTCGGTCCCAGAAGAACTGAACCTTCACACGGCCGTACTTATCCGTCGCGATCGACTCGCCCTCGGGGCCCACGACGACGGCCGTCTGCGGTCCGTGAATCAACCGCGCCGGTGTGCGGCGCCTCGGGCGGTACTGGGTGGTCGCGGGGATAATCTCCACGTTGCTGTGATAGAGGAACCGCTCGCCCTTCCCCCCCACGGTGTCCGCAGTGAGATCGTCCCCCACCTCACCGATGACAGTGAAGTCCTGTCCGATTGCCAGAAAGCGATCGGTGGGTTTCGGCCGGGAACCGATCTGGCCGTAGTAGAAGGGATTTGCGGCCTTGAATAATGACCCGGTCGTTATCTGGCGCGCAGTGCTTTCGATCCGCGCGCGATAAGCGTTGCAGGCGAGTTCCTCGGCACGGATGGTGGCGTAGAAATCGCCATCGCTTTTTTTTGTATACTGGCCTGGATACTCGAAGACCTCCCGCATTGCCGTGCAGCCGCTGCTTGCCGACGAGGTCTCGCCCGTTCTGACCGCCACGCTCTCCCGCGGTCGGGTGATGGCGCTTCCCGTGAGCTTGCATGGCGGAATGCCGCCTGTCCTCACGGGAGGAACACGCGCGACAGACGTCAGTTCTGCCATCGGCTTCTCATGGTCATAGTCCCTGAGAACGACCTTGTTCGGCTGTAGCGATACGACCTCGTCCCAATGCAGGATGACATCTTCTTGGTAAAGACTTCGGGCAGGCCTGAGATTGTGGTGGGTCTCTACGATCTCAGGCGTGCAGGCCATGTGACTCGCGGCGTTGTCGACCAGCACCAGGTCATGTTGGTCCTCAGCATGTTCAAAATAGTAGTAGATGCCGTCCTGCTCCATGAGGCGGCTGACGAAGGCCAGATCCGTTTCATCGTACTGGACGCAATATGGGCGCTGTGGGAACCGTCGGGCGGTCTGATTCTTGAAATTGCCTCTATGTTCTCGAAAAATCGTGGTGATGATCTCGATGCTCGTCTTGTTCTGAAAGACCCGACTGTTAGAGCGATGCTCGAGCAATGAAATCCACGGCCGCACCTGCGCCACGTAGTTGAGGTGCTCGGTATCGTCGAGGCCGAGATATTGGAAGCGCGTAACAACACCGTTGAAGAAGCGCGTTTGCGAGTCCTTGAGCTTAAGGCCGATTGTCAGGCTTTGACCGGGGATCGTAGCAAAGTTCTGAACTGGATCGCGGCTGGCGAGCTTCACCTCGTAGAGGAAAGGTTCCCCCAGTCGCTCGGTGCCACTGAGCCGTCGGAGAGAGATTTCATTCAACTCGGACGCGGCCGAAGTGACCGCAACAAAACGATTGTGCCTTAAGAGACTCTCGATTCTTGACTCGACCATGGTGGTGTGTGTTCCGCAGATTTGATGAGAAGGCGCGGTTGCGCCCGATGGCGTGAGTAGGATGCTGCCGAAGCCATCGGCGAAGATGCAGAAAAGCGTTTATTTCGTGCATCGAAATCGCCGACCGTTGCTCAGCCAAGATGTCTTGCTGGCCCGCATCGTCAGAGCCAAGCGGGGGAGGGCGGGGCGAAGAAAGCGTGTGGGTCTCTTGGAACTCACCCACGCTAAGTCCCACCCAAATCTCGCCATGCGGCCTTGTAACATCGATGAGTCGGCGGATTCCGGCGGTGCTAGCGACGACGTGTCTCCTGGAAGATTCAACCAGGCCCAGGGCGCAGCGCCCGAGCGGACAACCACGGTGGTCGAGTTTCGCCGCGATCGTCGGCTCGATCGGCCTCTCCGCTGCTGAAGCCTCAAGGGCGTCAAAATGGCGAGAACGTTCCAAAGAGGCGTCACGGCGAATTTTGCAAAGGGCCTTGGCGGTCCCATTGCAGTTTGCGTTGAGCTTACTGAAGAGAGTCGAGCTTCCGATGCTTGTCATAACGGGCCTTCCAAGCCGCCGCCCGCCGTGCCGCCGCACTTGGTATCGAGGTTACGTGGGCCATTCATCCGTTCCAGATCGATCTCGCCAAGGAGATCTTCTCCCCGCCCGAAAAGAAGGTCGAGCGGGCCCGCCGCATCATGGATGTCCGTTTCAGGAGAGTGCCATGCGGGAGCCGGTGGGCCCCGGTCAGTCGGGGTAGTCGTCAAGTCATCGGCGTGCTGGCGCGTTTTCCGCTTGCCCATCCAACTGGACCATCCGAGTCTGCCGCAGCGACCCAACTGCACTTCCGGGACCTGCTCCTGACGGAGAACGAGGTTAATCTCCCAGTCAAGTTCATCTCCAAGGTAGTTGCAGATGATCTCCGCTATCGACTTAAGGCCGGGAGCTGCGGGCAGAAGCGATTCGTAATGAGCCAGGCTGAGGGGACCCACAATGAGTCGGAACCGATGGTGCCACACTCTGACCCTCGCACCTGCAATAGCGTTGCCGTTCAGCGTGCCCGTGGCCGGGTCGCGGCCCAGGAGGCAGAGCGATATGCGGGGCAGATCCACCCATTTTGGGACAAATTCACGGATATCAACCGGCGCCTCGACGAAGCTGGCGAGGATGGCAGCGAGCCCCTCGGCGTTGCGGGTGTGTGAGGCGAGACGGCCGGTGAAGTGGAGTTTGGCCAGATCAGGCATAGCATCCCGCGCGCGCAGGGAGGTCATCCCGAAGCCGGCTAGCGCGCCGAGCTGAAGGGCAAATCGATCTTCTTGTGGCCTGTCATAGCTCACGGTCGGTTCGCCCTCCGCCCATGCGCGGAAGAAGAACGAGGCCATTCGATGATGAAAGGTATCAGCAAATCGGATCAGCGTCTCATCCGCGGCGTTGTGCTGCCGGAGAAGGGCGTACTCCGTCAGATGCAATGGGAGGGGACCGTGGGGTCCAAACAAGCCGAAGGCGTAGGTGGAGATTACGGGGTCGTTCTGCTCGTGCGCAGTCACGCCCGCGATCGATCGAGGCGGAAATGCAAGGGAGGGCTGCTGGGCGATCCGCACGCGATCCAGGCTGGGACCGCTCGATTCTCCCAGCCGAGGCCGATCTGAGCAGATTGCATCGATCCGCCGCAGAGCCTGGAAGAAGTCGCAGGCATGCGGTTCGGCCCTGAGCGAGCTTAGGAAGTCGCCGAGTGCCCCCGAAATCAAAGGATCGCCCGGCGGCCGGCCATCGTCGGCCATCGCATTACCTCCCCGCGCTGTAGCGTCGAGACGACCATCTCGGTGAAGCTGTTGATGGATACGTATTTCGCGAAGAACTGGTTGAGCACGGAGGCGAGCGGAAAGATGCCAACGCCTTCGAAGGCCGCTTCGTCCAGGATGATACCAACCTCAATCCCACGTGCTACGGCGGCTTGTCCACCGCTGGACAATCGCCTGACCGCAGGCCTGGACCGAATCTCCCGGATCCCGTCGATCTGCCGTGAGGCGAAGGCATTGACTGGATCGACGTAGAGGCGGAGGAGTTCACGCAGCGCTTCTGCGCCCCGGTGGTCGTTCCTATCGGAATTGCTGATCGAGAGGTAGTTCAGTGAAAGATGGCTAATTAATCGCCAGGTGATATCGCCATTGGCGAAGGAGTGGCGCGGTCGGCTCGGGGGCGATACGCACCGGGTGGCGGTAACTGGAGCGCCGATTTCCAGGGTGAAGTCTGTCTTGTCCCGGCCGATCGGCAGCAGCAGCGCCAGATCCCGGTTCGAGCACAGGCAGTTTACAGACAAATGCCGGAGTTCCGCCGAATAAGGAGCCGCCTGGCGATCAACTAGAGAAACGAACGTTTCGCTGCCGATGTAGCCAGTCCGCGCGCCATTTAGACGCTGGTGCTCCGACATGAGGCGCTGCTCCCGGCGGATCGCGTAGTATCTGGAATGCTGCTCCTCCTGACCGTGCGCGCTGATGCTATAGAACGGGTAGAACCTCACGGGAGCCGCTTCGTTTTTCGCCCCGTCTCCGCTCATTTCGAGGATCGAGTGGACCTCAAAGTCGAGCGGCCTCATCCTGTCAACAATCACATGATGCTCGGTGTTCTTGTCGCTCACGTGGACGAGATCTGCCTGGCGTTCGAAGAGATTAATCGCGGGCGTTGCGAAGAGAACGATATTTTGGGGTCCGAGCTGTCGTTCCAGCCGTGGCTCGACTCGTCTGAGTGCGAAGACGATCTCAAGGGTCTCGGCAGTTGACAGGGCTACTGCGTCTGCCAGCCCGCTAACCTCGACGAACAACGTCCGCTCCGCGAGGGCGAAATACTCCTGTAGGAGACGGTACCCGTCGAAAGAGCGTGGCACCTCGGGCAGGAGAGCACAGCTCGGCTCCAAACCGCGTTGCTGCAGCGCATGAACCGGAATCTTTTCCTGCCAAGGGATAGGCCGGCCGACCGGACGGGCTATGATATTGCATGCGTCACCGAGAAGCTGTTCGGCGAGTGCGGCGCCGATGCCACCGGGGCCTGTTAGGTGCAGTGTGAGAGCCTCTAGTCCGAGTTTATTGAACGGCATGCCATTGGTGGTGCGAAGGCGTAGTCGCAAAGCAGCCTTCGCATCTTGCCGGGCCGGAAGATCCAGTGCGGCGATCTGCCCCGGCGTCGAAAAATAATCGGCAGCGCTCACCACAATTGGCCAGAGATGCACATCATGGGCCGTGCGGAACTCGCAATGTGTGACGGCGCCCGGAGCAAGACGGCCCAAAAGCTTGGTTTCCCGCGGCACGAGGTATCCATTTTCAAGTGGTCCGGCATCCTGGTCGGGCTCGAAACGGACGATCGTCATCGAGGGGAGCGGCGGTAGAAAATGCGGATAGACCATCTCCAGGAGGTGCTGGGTGAATTCCGGAAAGCGAGACTGAAGCTTCAATTGCACCCGCGCCGCCATGAAAGCGAAGCCTTCCAGAAGCCGCTCGACGTAGGGGTCGGCGACCTCCGCTGATTCCATCCCGAGCCGGGCGGCGACCTTCGGGAATGCGCGGGCGAACTCGGCCCCCATCTCGCGCATATAAGCAAGTTCGTCGTTGTACAGTCGCAGGAGCCGGGGATCCATCAGCTTATCTCTGTACCGAGATGAACGCGGGCGGATTCGAGCTCGGAATCTACCTCCGTACGCATCACCATTCGCACCGGCAATGGCTGCGCCCACAGATCGGCTTCGATCCTAAAGCGAAAAGTGCCGCAACCCTGACCATCGTCCAGGACCGTGACCTTCAGGGTGTCCGGTAAGAGACGCGGCTCAAAGCGCTGAAGGCTCTCGATTATCGCTTCGCGCAATGCGCTCTTATCCATGCCTTCGCGAATTTGTCCGCTGAGAGGCCAGGCACCATAATTAAGTGCACTGGCCGCTACGTGAGGGTACGCTTGTAGATCTACGGTTGCACCCAGTTGATTGGTGTTCAACAACCAGGAAACATCGCGTAGAATCACCTCTTCCAGTTGGCGAACAGAGAAGCTGCGCTTGTCCTGCGCTTCACACGAGCTGCGCGGCTCATCGTCCGTAAGCCGGTCCAGGAGGGATGGTTGCACGAGATCCCGCTTAACATCTCTGCCCATGTTACAATCTCCAGGTGCAATAGCGACGAGTCGATCCGTCGTTTTCGCGCGCAGCCCCGAATATTCCCGGGTTGCCGATGGCCCCATCAGCCGACGAGCCTATTGAAGTCGGTGCTGTTCGCGATTTGGTTCCAGATGCCCTCGCCAGCTTTGGTAAGAGCGCCTTTTTCATCCTGCCTGTAATAAATGACCTTGCAGGCGCCGAACCGGAATGTGATCGTCTCCTCGGGGGCGTCTTCCGCATAGGACCACTCGACCTTCTCGACTACCAGCATGTTGAAACTCCAGTGCAAGAACAGGTTCGATTCTGATGTAGCTTGTCCGCTCCCCGTCGCTTTGAAAAGTTTCAGTTCGACGCTATTGAAGTGGGCGCCGCGACCACAGGCAACGTACAGAGAGGGCGATGACGTATCCACCTGCTTCTTGATAGTGAAGACCTCGAATTCGGCCTTGCCCGCGCCCGCCCCGGCGGTATGAGGCCCAATGTTCAGCTTGTTTTCGAGTGAAAAGCTCCATTCGTCCGCTAGGGTGATGCCGTCCTTTAGAATGATAGATTCGCCCTTGGGCAAAATGCCGTCCTTGGACGCTTGCGTGAATTTTATAACCGCGTCGAACGCCATGATGGACTTTCCTTTTCTCGTTGATCTGATTGGGCCTGGATTGCATCGGCCAGCCCAGGGCAGCTATTCCGGAGTTTTGGCGCCGAGAACGGAGCACAATCATCTGCGGGTTTTCTCAGTCCTTGCGGGCGGATGGCAGGCGCGAGACCAGTCTCAAAGAGATGGTTAGGCCTTCGAGCTGGTAGTGTGGCCGCATGTAAAATCTCGCAACGTAATATCCGGGATTATCTTCGACCTCTTCCACCTTGACCTCGGCTGAGGAGAGCGGCTGCTGTGCCTTACTCTCTTCGCTCCCAAGCTCGGGCGAGGGGTGGACATAGCCCTGAATCCATTGGTTGAGCCACTCCTCGACCTCGTGGCGCTCCTTGAACGTGCCAATCTTGTCCCGGACCATACACTTCAAATAATGTGCGAAGCGGCAGGTTGCGAAGATGTAGGGTAGCCGGGCACTGAGTTCGGCGTTCGCTGACGCGTCGGGGTCTTCGTATTTGACCGGCTTGTTAATAGTTTGAGCGCCAATAAATACGCCGAGGTCCGTGTTTTTGCGGTGCAACAGCGGTAGAAGACCGTTTTTGGACAGTTCGGCCTCACGGCGGTCGCTGATCGCGATCTCAGTGGGGCATTTTAGGTCGACGCCACCGTCGTCGCTGCGGAAGGTATGTACCGGCAGACCCTCGACCAGGCCGCCGGATTCGACGCCACGAATTCTGGAGAGCCAGCCATAGAGCTTGAACGAGCGCGTGATATTTACGCCCATGGCGTAGGCTGCGTTCGTCCAAAGGTATTTCTCGCTGTCGCCGCCGTCTGTGTCCTCCTCGAAGGCGAATTCATCGACCGGGTTGGTTTTGGCCCCGTAGGGCAGCCGGCCAAGGGTGCGTGGTAAGGTCAGGGCCACGTATCGAGAGTTCTCGCTCTCGCGGAACGCTCGCCAAGGGGCATGTTCGGGCGTGAGGAAGATTTTTGTGATGTCACGCGGGTTCGCAAGCTCACGCCAAGAATCCATCTGCAGCAGATGTGGTGAGACGGCAGATATAAGCGGTGAGTGGCTCGCCGCCGCGATCTGCGCCAGTCCCGAAAGCAACTCAACGTCCGGTGGGGTATGGTCGAAATAGTAGTCGGCAATCAGGCAGCCATAGGGTTCACCGCCGATTTGGCCGTATTCGTCTTCGTAAATTTTTTTGAATAGCGGACTCTGATCCCAGGTGATACCCTTATATTTCCGCAGAGTTCGGGACATCTCCACCTTTGAAACTGGGAGAACGCGAATCTTCAACGTTTCATCGGTTTCGGTGTTGCTGGCAAGGTGATGCAAGCCCCGCCAAGCTGATTCCACGCGCTGGAAATTTTCGTGATGGAGGATCTCGTTGAGTTGTGCAGAAAGCTTCTGGTCGATCGAAGCAATCATTGCTTGGATAGTCGTGACGACATCGTCGCTGATCAGCGACGTGTTTTGAAGTGCCTGCTCGGCCAGTGTTCGGACGGCACTCTCCACCAAGTCACGGGAGTGGTCCGAGCGGATCTTGAACTCGAATCGAAGCATGCGGGTGAAATCGCCGAGATCAACGGTGGCGACCTGTACATCTGTGGCATCTGCAGGCATCATGATCAGTTCTCCTCTGTGTCTGGGGATGCCAATGGCGGAGCGGCAACCACTGCATCAGGCTTCTCAGTCTCCATGCCATTGCCGAGGGCGCTTAGCAGTGCCGAATCCGCGAGGAAGTGGGTGAGCAACTCTTCGGCACCGTTCTTCCCGTCCATATAGGCCAGCAGATTGGAGAGCTCCGTTCGCGCCTCGAGCAGCCTGCTAAGGCTGTCGACCTTGCGCGCCACGGCCGCCGGCGAGAAATCTTCGAGCCGCTCGAACGTCAAGTCGACAGCGAGTTGGCCTTCTCCAGTCAATAGGTTCGGCACCCGCATCACCACCCTGGGCCTCAGCGATCTGAGCCGATCATCGAAATTGTCGATATCGATCTCCATCATCTTGCGCTCCGCGACAGGGGCAAGCGGCTCGGCAGCATTGCCGGCGAGGTCGGACATCACGCCGACCACGAAGGGAAGCTGAACCTTCTTCTGAGAGCCATAGGTCTCGACGTCGTATTCGATCTGTACACGAGGCGGACGAACCCGCGCGATGAACTTTTGACTACTCGCCTTTGTCATGTGTTCCACTCTCCTGATAGGGAAGATTGCGCACGTCACGTGCCCTCGCCGACCGCCAGACCGGCAATCGAACGGTATTGGGCAACCCCTTCTGGCGCCAACTCTTTGATAAGAGCCATGAAGTCCTTCGAGACAAGTCGCTGCGCGCGCTCCAGGAGGGCTGGCAGCGGGCTCGCGGGCTCATTCACCTGGTACCAGTGGCAAATGCGGCCAAGAATTTCGACAACGTCATCGCGGTTGCGGATCACTTCGGGGTAAGAGGCCTCGCTAGAGTCTGGCAATGGAGATGCCGGGGCTGCAGGCTGGGCCCTTTTCCGATGGGCGTCGACCAGATCCTTGGCCTGGGTGAGTAGCACTATCAGAGGGTCGAATCGAACGGCCTCGTCACTCGCGACGTGCTGCCGAACACTCGCGTCTAGATGGGTGGCGGCTGCCAGGCTGGCGTGGAGACCAGTGCTGATCTGCTCGAGCTGCAGTGGATCGGTGTCGATGAAGGCGTGCTCGATGGTCGAACGATCAATTTCCGTAGATTGGGACCGTAGCGCACCAGCCCAATCGCGGAGCGTAAAAGTCCCGAATTGCCTGGAGGAGGTGAGTGGAACTTGGCGTATTTCTGCCAAGAGCCCGGAGAGATCGCAGAGGCTCGCTAGAGCGTTGAGGCGAACGGTCTGATCTTCGTCATCTTCTGGATCCGGTCGCGGATGTAGCTCTGACCAGTAGAGCTCGACATAGGCCGCGAGCAGCTCAAGCCCCCGACTTAGACCAGAGAAGCCGAACTGACTGAGGGCGGATCGTGTGAGCAAGATGCCGACTCTTAGATCCTTAGTGCGGGCAGAAAGGTCGAGGCCAAGCCGCCACACCTCTGTCCAATCGGGAGCCTCCCCGGTGGCGATGGAGTCGCCTATCTGCTGGTGCGGCTTGCCATGCGACGCTATCTCCAGCTCCAGGAAGCTCAAATCGTAATCGAGAGCATCCCCGCATGCGTTGCCGTCGCTGATCGGTTTTAATAGATGATCCGCATCGAGCATGACCCAAATCCCAGTTTTCCCGACATAAAAGATCGTCGCGCCTCTGTTTCTCAATGTTTAGCAATGAGCAGACGCGATTGCTCATGCACAATCGACATTCGTATATGTCGTGAATGCTTGGGGCGTGAATGCCGCCGCTTCGGATCTTGACGCAGCTATGTGCTGCTCAGGCGCGAGGGACACCTTGTGAACAACAAGAAGCTCTTCCGGGTCCATCGGGAGGAGAAGCTCACGATGCGCAAGCGCCGTGGCCGGAAACAAGCGAAAGGCAAGCGTTGGTGTTGATCCAGCTGGCTGCCAATGATCGTTGGTCGCTGGACTTCGTGTCGGATCAACTCACCTATAGCGCGGGTTCAGGCTTCTGATGGTCGTGAGGAAAGCCGGACTCTCGTCGCCGATACTTCGCTCTCCGGCCTGCGGTCGCCTGTGGACTGGATCGGGTTATCGAGGAGCGTGGCAAGCCAAGCACTCTGGCCTCGGCTGACTAACCCTGCAGAGTTCGCCCAGATCGTCAACCCGCGACGTGATGCAGTGCTGCGCAGCCGGAATGGTCTCCGCACCTAAACCCGCCGATGCCGCCGCAGATGCGCAACCCACCGCTGGAGCGAACCCCAAACTGGATAAACTTGACGGTACAAGCTCAGCCAGATTGAATTGACATCGTCGGGCAGTCGTTGCAAAGGGCAACCTGCGGAGTACCGTTGGAAACGTGAGCCTGAAGGCCTCCAACTACAAAGTCTTCGCGCGGCCGCCTCCGCGCCAGTTGCTGCATAAGGTGGATGGCGTCCTCGGCGATCGCTCTTGGGGGTGTCGGCGCGCGGACCCTCATCGAACGAGCGGCCAGCCGGCGGGTCCATCGCGCGTGCAGCGACCCCGGCGTCAGTGGTAGAACGGCTCGAGCACTTCAACGGCATATATCTCCTGCGCTCCGCCGGACCGCCGCACGAGGCATATAGGGCGACAATCTGGATGAGATCCGTATTGACCGCATGTAACGATGCTCCCCGAGATTCGCACGTTGCCTCATTCATTTTGCTCCCAGTTGGAGCGAAGGAGTGGGGTGCGGAGATGGCGGGGTTTCGCAGCGGCCGGCCTCCTTCGTGAGCGCCATTGCCGTTTTCGACGGAAGTCTGAAGT
Organism: Rhizobium sophoriradicis; assembly: GCF_003939025.1. Lineage (GTDB taxonomy): Bacteria > Pseudomonadota > Alphaproteobacteria > Rhizobiales > Rhizobiaceae > Rhizobium > Rhizobium sophoriradicis. The sequence goes on along the minus strand of NZ_RQIH01000020.1, from coordinate 24,792 downwards.
TTAATAACCATCGTCGCGGTATTTACTTTTGACAATGGGTGTGATGCGGCTTTGCGTGATCTTCTAAAAAGAATCGAGTCCCGCCGCCAATCTCCCGTTCTATCGCGCACCTATCGCATCCCAACGTGACTGTCGACCCTGCTTCCATTAGTCGTGCAGGGCAACCACGCGGTCTCTCGTGCAGATCCCTGCGATTTCGAATTGACGGACACCGACCCCGTTTGACGGTCGTGGAGTGCACGCACTTAGTCACCCTAGCCGCCCGCGCACTGCAACCCCGCTGTAGCGATCCTTCTACCTCTATGCTAAAGAAAGTTTTGGAAAAACTTGCCTCCTCGCCATCGTTCGACGGCGGCCTTGGCGCCAATCTTGCGAGGAGCGGGCTGATGGTCGCAGCGGCATGCGAGCCGACATTCTGCGATCCCGACCGTCGAAGACGAGGTCGCTCTCGGCGTGTTAGTCAGCCGGAATGCGCCCGCCGTCGTGCCCCTAAATATCGATCTCGAGCCAGGTATTGGCCTCCAGACTGAAGAAAAATTCGGCGCTCTCACATGCTCATGCAATCCCGTGGTGGACAACCAACGCACATGATGGTGCAGTTCCTAGGGAATGTGGTGATGAGTCGTGAGCCGTCCTATATCACCTTGAACGCTGCCCTCCTGGCTATCCGTTTCTTCGAGGCACCCACGATTATGGCGGCATCGGCGGCGCTGAGATCGGGATGGGCCGCCTTCAGTGCGTCTGCCCACGCCCCCTTGCTCTGCCCCGGCAGCTGCGGTGTCTGCCTAGCGATTTCGTCCAGCCTCGCCTGGTCCTGGGCCGACACCGTCTGGAACGCCGTCCTCACGGCGATATCGCGCCTTACGGCACCCACGACTATGGCGGCATCGGCGGCGCTGAGATCGGGATGGGCCGCCTTCAGCGCGTCCGCCCACGCCCCCTTGCTCTGCCCCGGCAGCTGCGGTGTCGCCGCCTTGATCTCGTCCAGCCTCGCCTGATCCTGGGCCGACACCGTCCGGAACGCCGCCCTCCTGACGATATCGTCCCTAAAGGTGCCCACGATGGTGGCGGCATCGGCGGCGCTGAGATCGGGATGGGCCGCCTTCAGCGCATCGGCCCAGGCCGCATTGCTCCCCCCCTGCCGCGGTGTTGCCGCCGCGATTTCGTCCAGCCTCGCCTGGTCCTGGGCCGACACCGTCCGGAACGCCGCCCTTTTAGCAATATCCTGCTTTATGGCACCCACGATTACGGCGGCATCGGCGGCGCTGAGATCGGGATGGGCCGCCTTCAGCGCGTCCGCCCAGGCCGCCTTGCTCTGCCCCGGCAGCTGCGGTGTCTGCCTAGCGAGTTCGTCCAGCCTCGCCTGGTCCTGGGCCGACACCGTCCGGAACGCCGCCCTCCTGGCGATTTCGTCCTTTAAGGCGCCCACGATTGTGGCGGCATCGGCGGCGCTGAGATCGGGATGGGCCGCCTTCAGCGCGTCCGCCCAGGCCGCATTGCTCCGCCCCTGCCGCGGTGTCACCGCCGCGATTTCGTCCAGCCTCGCCTGGTCCTGGGCCGACACCGTCCGGAACGCTGCCCTCACGGCGATATCGTCCTTTAAGGCGCCCACGATTGTGGCGGCATCGGCGGCGCTGAGATCGGGATGGGCCGCCTTCAGCGCGTCCGCCCACGCCCCCTTGCTCTGCCCCGGCAGCTGCGGTGTCTGCCTAGCGATTTCGTCCAGCCTCGCCTGGTCCTGAGCCGACACCGTCCGGAACGCCGCCCTTTTAGCAATATTATGCTTTACGGAACCCACAATTATGGCGGCATCGGCGGCGCTGAGATCGGGATGGGCCGCCTTCAGCGCGTCCGCCCACGCCCCCTTGCTCTGCCCCGGCAGCCGCGGTGTCTGCCTAGCGATTTCGTCCAGCCTCGCCTGATCCTGGGCCGACACCGTCTGGAAAGCCGCCCTCCTGGCGATAACCCGCTTTACGGCGCCCACGATGGCGGCGGCATCGGCGGCGCTGAGATCGCGATGGGCCGCCTTCAGTGCGTCCGCCCACGCCCCCTTGCTCTGCCCCGGTAGCTGCGGTGTCTGCCTGGCGATTTCGTCCAGCCTCGCCTGGTCCTGGGCCGACACCGTCTGGAACGCTGTCCTTTTAGCAATATCCTGCTTTACGGCATTCACGATTATGGCGGCATCGGCGGCGCTGAGATCGGGATGGGCCGCCTTCAGCGCGTCCGCCCACGCCCCCTTGCTCTGCCCCGGCAGCCGCGGTGTCACCGCCGCCATTTCGTCCAGTCTCGCCTGGTCCTGGGCCGACACCGTCTGGAACGCGGCCCTTTTAGCAATATCCTGCCTTACGGCACCCACGACTATGGCGGCATCGGCGGCGCTGAGATCGGGATGGGCCGCCTTCAGCGCGTCCGCCCACGCCCCCTTGCTCTGCCCCGGCAGCTGCGGTGTCTGCCTAGCGATTTCGTCCAGCCTCGCCTGGTCCTGGGCCGACACCGTCCGGAACGCCGTCCTCCTTGCAATATCGTCCTTAAAAGAGCCCACGGTTATGGCGGCATCGGCGGCGCTGAGATCGGGATGGGCCGCCTTCAGCGCGTCCGCCCACGCCCCCTTGCTCTGCCCCGGCAGCTGCGGTGTCGCCGCCTTGATCTCGTCAAGCCTCGCCCGGTCCTGGGCCGACACCGTTCGATACGCCGCCCTCCTGGCGATAACCCGCTTTACGACGCCCACGATTACGGCGGCATCGGCGGCGCTGAGATCGGGATGGGCCGCCTTCAGCGCGTCCGCCCACGCCCCCTTGCTCTGCCTCGACTGCCGCGGTGTCTGCCTGGCGATTTCGTCCAGCCTCGCCTGGTCCTGGGCCGACACCGTCCGGAACGCCGCTCGATTGACGAGATCGCCCGTTGAGGCCCCCACGATTATGCCGGCATTCGCGGCGCTGAGATCAGGCGCCAACGCCTGCGGCCTTTGAGCATATAACGTCTGCCTGCGGCTGGGCCTGGGATCTGCGTCCTTCTCAGTAGTCCGCCTCTTGCGCCCGCCACCGGTCGGATCGCTGGGCTCCGCGGGCACCTCGGACATGGCCGAATGCTCCTCTCTTCCACCCGGCACCTCGGTGGGCCCGGCAACCGCTGAGGCTTCTAAATTCCCAAGGCCATGCAGCCCCCCGCGCTGAGGGCCAGTCTCCAGCGGCTGGCCCTCGACGAGGTGAATAGTGCGATCGGCATTATTGTATTCATCTGTTGTCCTCGTGAGGTTGAACGCGGTCTCTGCCGGGACGACCGGAACTCTCGTCAGTTCCGTCATGTCAGCCATCATTTGCGGGGTTTGTTCTTCAGGGCTTTGAAGCTCGGTCGGCGGGCTTGGCTGGTGGACGCTTAGCCTTTCCACGTAACGCAATACAGAATTCTCTTGCCAGATGTCGTCCGAATTGAAGTTGTCGGCCACTTGATCGACACGCGCCACTGAAGACTGCGCTTTTTGATCCGCTGGGTGCCGGCCCTCATCCGGCCGCGAAGAGCACTGCCCCTTAGTCCGAGGGTCCCTGTCAACCATGCTCACCCCCCTGGGATATGGCCTTCAGGAAACAAGGGGTCAGCTGTCGAGCACCGACTGCTGACGGAAGGTCAGAATTTATCAGGGGCTCAAGCGACTTAACCAGAGTGCAAGGGGCGCGACTGCGACCATCGACCGCTCCAGCTTGCCGAGCCTCGTTCAGACGCCGCTTAATCACCGTGGGTCCCGTTTTTTGCTGTTGTGGCATGGGGCGGCTCTGCGGAATCGAGCTCAGGTGACGGGAGGCCGGCAGATCCCGAAGACATGGCCAGGCCGTTGATAACTGGTAGCGTAAACGCATCATTGCAGCAGAACCTCGAAAACCACGGAGAAGAGCCCGCGATTCAAACTAGCGCAGTCCCGGTATTGGGTTGCATGCACAGGTGATATGCTCGCATCCGGTTAGTGAACGGCTATGGCGCAGCTCCTGCGTGAACCCATAACAACAGCGGCGATCCTTCGAGAGATGCAGCGACGACCCGTTCTCCAGACCGGAGGTCCGCGCTTGATGTGGCGATCGGCACGGATTGCTATCAACGCTGACGGCCGCCGGTGCCGCGCAAGCCGGTTACGACGAAACATCGACATGATCTCTTCTATGGTGGGATTGGCCCACCGATACCTGGGTAGTGGCAACTGTCGCCAATTGCGGCGCCAGTGAGGTCGGCCTTCGTCTTCGAACTCCTTGCTGGCTTCCGCTAAACAACGCGGCCTTATCACAAAAGGCTGGGAGATTTAACGATGATCCCGGCATCCGGACTTCTGCGCATTGCCGGCCGGTAATAGCGCGAAAGACTTGCAGCAATCGCAGCGCCGGCGGCAGCCGTGACTAGTATCCGCACTGCCTGGCCCGTAACAATGCGCTGTGACCAGCGGAAGCCGATCTCGTGGAAAGACAAGGCATGCTGCGGGCTGATATGATGAAAGACGCCGGCAATGGTGCGGCGGACCCGGGCCTTGAAACCTCCCACCGAGTGGACGGCGACTTGGACGAATTCGCGGCTCGAATGCTTTACGTTCTCATGCGTAGCAAAGCTCTTGCCAATCGCCATGAACGCCTCACCGCCCATCAGGCAGGTTGCGGTTCGATCCCTTTCGCCGTCGCGCGCCCTGCATGTATCGAAAGGCCTTTTCGGCCCCGTCCAGGCGGTAGACCGTCCGGATCCATTCTCGGTCGCTCACCGAGATGAAAACGGTCGATCTCCACCGTGCCATCTAGCATGTGCTCGCGCGCCAACATGAGGCGCAGCGCATATCCCATTCGCTAGCTATTGGGCATCACCAAATGTGGAAATGCCTATCTTCGCCGCATGAATGATCCATGCCGCCAGGGCTGCTATCCCGCACCTGGCGCGAACCGGGACTGCAACCGGTTCGTGGATCGTGTCCAGGAGGTGGTTGTCTAATCGCTAAGCTGGTCGTCAAGGCGCTTTAGGTGTTTGGTCCCGGCATTTGATGGTGCAATATTTTCCTTGGCATGGAGGGAAGCACTATGGGCCAGGTTCTACACGGGAGCGCCACGACGACAGAGGCAATCCGTCGAGCAATACAAAATAGTGAAGAGAGCCTGAGAACGCTTTCGAAGCGATACGGGATCAACCAGAAAACCGTGGCGAAATGGAAGAAGCGGACATCGTTGGTCGACCTTCCTACAGGCCCAAAGGACCCGCACTCGACGACCCTTTCCCTCGAAGAAGAGCCGTTATCGTCGCCTTCCGCCGGCACACGTTGCTGCCGCTCGATGATTGCCTCTACGCTCTTCAGCCGACCATTTCATATCTGACGCGTTCGTCGTTGCACAGGTGTTTGCAGCGCCACGGCATTTCACGTCTGCCGGAGGTCAGAGGCGACAAGGAGCCGAAGAAGAAGTTCAAAAGCTATCCGGTCGCTTACTTCCACATCGATATTGACGAGGTGCAGACGGCCGAGGGCAAGCTCTATCTCTTTGTCGCAATTGACCGAACATCCAAGTTCGCGTTCGCGGAACTCTACACCAAAGCCGGCAAGATGAATGCCGCTCAGTTCTTGCGCAATCTGATCACGGCAGTGCCCTACACCATTCACACCGTTTTGACCGACAATGTCATTCAGTTCACCAACCGAGCTTGTGATCGAAATGCCTTCCAGCACATCTTCGATTGGGTCTGCGACGATCACAGCATCGAGCATCGCCTGACCAAGGTGAAGCATCCCTGGACCAACGGACAGGTCGAACGGATGAACCGAACGATCAAGGAGGCGACCGTCAAGCGCTTCCACTACGACGATCATGCGCAGTTGAAAAAACATCTGGCTGACTTTATCGACGCCTACAATTTCGGGCGCCGGCTCAAGACGCTAAAGGGCCTTACGCCTTACGAGTTCATCTGCAGACAATGGACTTTGGAGCCGGATCGATTCATCATCGACCCCATCCATCAAATGCCGGGACTAAACACCTAGGGGCGGCGGCGCGTGAAGACGATGTTGGCGGCGGCACTGCCTCAGCGTATTCAGGAACATTTTCGACGAGGCAATGCGCATCACGTGTCACCTTGCCTGTTGCGCTGCTCTTTTGGCCCCGTACTTGCGGCGCCGGCTCTCAAGGCTTCCGGGCGGTCATTTGCGAGATTCATCCCGTACGAGTGACAGGACAGGCGAATTGGCGCGTTGTAGGTCAGTGTGAACATGAACGACCAATAAGGCTCTGAGGGCAACGGGCTACTGAGCGACAGTCTAGATGAGACCCCTTGCTTGTCGCGCTGCAAGGGGGCTCATGACCAATCCTGATGAGCTTCGGCGCTTGCATATCTGAGCTGTCCCGACACGCGATGCCCTTCTACCAGCGCATTGTTGGATATCAGATGTGCATGCAAGGGGGCAGTGAAGCTCTGCTACTTTTACGGAGAAAGCCGTTCTGTCAGGTGGACGCGAGGCGAGTCTTGAATGTCGTGGAATAATAGGGTCGTCTGGTCGGAGGGCTTGTTCCTCCGCCCGCAGCATTTTCAGCAGGCCGATCGTCACGTCGAACAGCTGGTGCGCAGCAGGACGGCGGTTTTGCATGGGTACGGGTGGGGTATCAGCGAGCTGCGGCTCAATCGAGAGCTGCTTGGTCTCGGAAAGATCGCCATCGAAGCGGCTCGCGGCGTCTTGGAGGACGGGATGCCCTTCAGTATTCCTGACGAAGCCAACCAGCCAACTCCCTACGACGTTCCGCCGGATTTTCGAGATTCGCTTATTCACTTGGCGGTACCGTTTTATCAACCCGGCGCTCTTGAAACCGACGCGCAAGCGGGAATTGACGTACCTATCCGCTTCGCAGTCTCCACTGAGGATGTTGTCGACACCAACGCTGGCGAGCGAGGCAGCGCCTCCATCGACGTAGCGAGGCTGGATTTTCGATTGCTGCCGGACGCGGCAGACCGGTCTGGCTACACTTGCATCCCAATCGCCCGTATCATAGAGGTCCGGGCCGACCGACAGATCATTCTGGACGAAACGCACGTGCCGCCAACCCCCGACTGCGCCAGCTCCCGGGTCCTCTCGAACTACATCACTGAGATCACCGGCCTGCTTCACCATCGTGGTGAAGCTCTGGCCACTCGGGTCTCTCAGTCGGGAACGAACCGGGTTGCAGAGCTCGCGGACTTCCTTCTGCTGCAGGCGATCAATCGGTACGAGCCGTACTTCTGCCACCTGTCCAAGGCCGCCGTTGTAAATCCGGAATCGCTGTATGTTGTCATGCTCCAGTTGGCGGGTGAACTAGCCACGTTCGCCCGCGTCGATAAACGTGCCCCGACCCTTGGTGTTTACAAGCACGACTCTCTCGCGGAGGCGTTTTTGCCAGTGATGCAGTCGATCCGGGCTTCGCTGGGTGCAGTGATTGAGCAGACTGCGGTCCCCGTACCGCTGCAGCGGCAAAAATACGGTGTCCATGTGGCTGAGGTGGCCGACCGCTCTCTCTTTACGACCTCGAGCTTCGTGCTGGCTGCTCGGGCTGATATTGAGGTCGAGCGCCTCCGGCGCGAGTTCCCGTCTCAGATTAAGATCGGCCCGGCGGAGAAAATCACGGAACTCGTCAATGTCGCACTGCCCGGCATTATCATCAATCCCCTACCGGTCGCGCCGCGTCAGATCCCGTTCCATGTTGGATTCAGCTATTTCGAGATCGATCAAAATAGCCGCTTCTGGAAGGAGATGCCCCAATCCGCCGGCTTGGCGCTGCACGTTGCTGGCGACTTCCCAAATCTCGAAATGGCTCTCTGGGCCATCCGAGCCGGACAGAACCCACATTTGAGTTAGCCCACCAATGCCCCTCACGCTACGTGTACACAGCAAAAGATGTAGTTTTCCGGAATATCTCGTGCCGGGCGACGCGGCTGGTGGACTGACTACCAGCCGAGCAGGCAACAGCCTGGTTCTGCCGGATGATCAACAGATGGTCTCGAAATCCCACTGCTCAATCGAGTGCATGGCACGGCGATACGTACTGATCGACCGAGGCCGCGACGACACATGTCAAAATGACGAGGCGGTGCCGCTTCCGTCAGAGGCGCCGGTCGCCCGGAAAACCAGCGATTTTATTCAGATCGGCGCCTATAGGACCGATGTCGTCGCGGTGTCGCCTTCGATATCCATTGCGGAGAGTGCCGCCGAACCGGAGGGACAACTTGCAGCGACAAGTGAGGAGTTGAGTCTTCTTGGCCCCCTCGAAACGGCCTCGTCGCTCCTGGCGGGCAATTGCACCCGGGGTGAAGAAGCGCTGCTGGACCTGAGGGACGGCGAGTTCCTACCATTGCCGTTCTTAGGCACTCGTTTAGACGCGCTGGCGGGCATGATGAGAAGTCCGTGGGATATCTACGCAGACAGTGTGCCAGATCGGGCCCCCATCTTGACGCAACCCAAGGTGGAGCAATCATCTCGCCAAGAATCATCGAGCGGCGGTCACGGCTTTCCTTGCCGCCTGCGGCTTATCATTGGCAGATGTCCGGAATGCCGGCATCGTAAGCGTGCTGGATCGTGCAGGGAAAATGCTTCTGTATTCCGCCGCGCTGCACAGCATACTCTCCGAGCGAGAGCTGGCGAACAATTATTCAGAAATAAGAGTTCCGACGAAAAAACCCTGAGTCTCGTTCCCGATGTCGGTGAGGCGTTGCTCGCAGTTCTGTGCAATGACTCCAGCGGGTTCCTCCGCGGAGACCTGGCCGTTGAGCAAGCCTTCACCGACCGTGGGACGCATGACGTGTCATTCGCGGCTGTGCAGAAGGCTCTGTCCAGCGTTCGTGCACGCTTGTCCCTAGCAGGGATCGAGAAGGCGATGGGGCGGCCCCGTTCCCTTTTGCACCGCAACCATAAGGCGCGAAACCGGAGCGCGTACGTGCGCGTCTTCAATGACGTCGTATCGAGCATCGAAACCGATTTGCTCCGGAGCTTCGGCGCCGACTTCGCGCGCCCAGTGCGAGAGCGTAGTCGACCCGCCCGCCGATCCCACGATGAGAGCGTCCGCTCCGAAGGGAAGTGGGCGGGTTGATGATGGTGATTGAGGAAACGATGCCAAAATCCCAGCCACTCGTCCTCCTTCACGCCGAGGAGCAGTTGGCTGTCCCTTCGCCGTCATCGCCAGTGGCGGACGAACTTACCTGGGAGATGCTTGCGCTCGACCGACTTAATCCACTGGTCGCGGCCGCGGCGGCGCTGCTGGGTCTCAGCGCTCAGCTCAAGAGCAGTGCTAGCCATATCGACGTTGAAGCACTGCGCCTTAGGGTGCTGCGGGAGATCGATGCTTTTGAGCGTCGGATCACGCCGCTCGGATTGCCCTCGCGAGCGATCAAGGTCTGCAAATACGCCCTCTGCGCGACCATCGATGACATCGTTCTGAACACAGCCTGGGGCAGCAACAGCGTCTGGACGACGCGCAGCTTGGTGGGATCGCTGTTCAGCGATACCTGGGGCGGCGAGCGCTTCTTCGATCTGCTGACGCAATTGAAAAATGAACCGGCCATCAATATAGAACTGCTGGAGCTGCTCTACTACTGCATGAGGTTGGGCTTCGAAGGCCGCTACCGCGTCACTGCGGGAGGAGCCGCAGAGCTCAGTGTGCTGTGCGAAGACGTCTACCGCCTGATCCGAGCAGCCCGTGGTGACTTCGAGCGCGAACTATCCCCGCACTGGCGGAGGAACTCAAATAATCCGAAGCCACGCCGCACAATCGTTCCAATCTGGGCCGTCGTAGCGTTTGGGGCAGGATTACTCCTCTCGATCTATACCGGACTCCTGCATGCATTAAATGCCCGCGCCGACGCTGTCTTCAACGATATCGCGACATTGCCGCCGAACGGCGTTGTCAGATCGGCGAGAATCGCATTGCCACCAAAGGTTGTTATGAGCAGCGACCGACTGCGTAACTTCCTCGAGCCCGAAATCCGCGAAGGGCTTGTCACTGTGTCCGAGGACCCACAGCAGATCGTCGTTATCATTCGCGCCTCCGGGATGTTCGATTCTGCTAGTCCGGAAGTGAAGAAAATGTTCCTGCCGCTTCTTTTACGAATTGGTCGTTCTCTGAACGGTGAGTCGGGATCGGTCCTCCTGACCGGGCACACCGACGCCATTCCGGTGCAATCACTCGCCTTCCCTTCAAACGATTCCCTTTCGCTCGCGCGTGCGAGCGCAGCTGCCGAGATTATCAAATCCATGATGGATGACCCAGGCCGCGTGCGAGAAGAGGGCAGAGGGAGCGGAGAACCGGTCGCTTCGAACCACACGCCCGAGGGCCGCGCGCGGAACCGTCGGATTCAAATCATCATCACAAAGACACAATGAAGACAAGCCATGCAGTCAATCAAGAAAGCGCTTAGGTGGCAATGGCTCCGTGTCGGCGGGGCGGCGATCGTATGTGCCTTAATCTTCACGCTCGGACCGCATATCTCGGTCGGAGGATTTGCGCCGCTTGACAGCCTTCGCAGCCAGATCGCGGCATCGATGCTGATTCCGGTCGGATACACCGTGATCTACTTGATCCAGTCCCAGCTTTACAAGGTTCAGGCCTATTTTGAAGACCTCGTCCAATCACGAGTGTCGGGAGCGCTGGACGCGGGTGGGGCCGAGCAGAAGAAGGGAGACCCAAGGCCTTCCGACCGAAGTGTGGGGCAAGCCAGCACGCTTGCTGAAAGAGAGCTGGAGGCGATTCGTCATCGTTTTCGCGAGACCCTTACCACACTCAAGGGGCGCCGCTACGCAGGAGGTATCAGCAGGCGGTGGCTCTATCAGCGGCCCTGGTATGTGATGATCGGTCCGCCCAACTCGGGGAAGACCACAGCAATAGTCAATTCCGGGCTCAGCTTTCCGATGGCGGCGAGGTCCGGTCTGAGAGCCGCCGGTGGGTTAGCGGGTACGGAAAACTGCGACTGGTGGATCACCGATGACGCGGTGTTCGTCGACACTGCTGGGCGCTACACGATACAGGAGGGTGATGCAGACCGGGACAAAGCGGTTTGGCGTGGCTTGCTTCATATGCTCAGACGCTCCCGGCCACGGCAGCCGCTGAACGGTGTCTTAGTCACGATCGCAATCAGCGAGCTGAATTCTACATCCGAGGAAGTGCTCGCCGATCGCGCGCGCTGTATCCGTGAGCGGCTCCTCGAAGTGTACAGGGAGCTTCGCCTGCAACTGCCGATTTATGTGCTTTTCACTAAGAGCGATCTGCTGGCGGGATTTGTTGAATTCTTCGACGATCTGGGTCGCGAGGGGCGGGAGGCGGTGTGGGGGTTCACCTATGCGCAAGAGGCGTCGGAGGACGAAGGCGATCCGATGGCGTTTGCCGCAGCATACGATGCGCTTGTTGGCCGCCTAAACGAAAGGCTGCTTGAACGAATGCAGCACGAAAGCAACCTCCAGCGTCGCGCGCTCATGTTCGGCTTCCCACAGCAGGTCGCTAGCCTCAAGCACCTGACGCAACAGTTCTTGAAGGAAGCCTTTGGCGGGAATTCGTTCCAGGAACCGCTTATGCTCCGCGGCGTCTACTTCTTAAGCGGCACGCAAATTGGCATGCCCTTCGATCGAGTTGCGAACGCCAGATCTCAGACCTTCGAGATCGCTCAGCCGCCCTGTACAGCGCTTCGTGGCCCGGGCCGTAATTATTTCATCAGCCGGCTGCTGCGCGAAGTCGTTTTCGCCGAAGCTGGGCTCGTCGATGCCAATCACCGCTTCGATCGGCGCCAGCGGCGGATCCGGTATGGCGCCTACACGATGATAGCGGCGGTCATTGTTACCGCCAGCGTCTTATGGACGTTCAGCTATATTCGGAATGTTCAGCTGATCGAGAGCGTTCGCCTAATGGCTGGCAGCTATGCTAGAGGGGCCGAAAAGCTGAAGCTCGACCGGGTTGAGAGTGGCGATCTTCGACCCATCCTGCCACTGCTTCAGCGGCTGCGTGATGCCAACGGCGACAGCGCGGGCGGCCGCCTATCAAGTTCGGGTCTCGACCAGAGTAAGAAAATCAAGGTTCAGACGCTCGCGGCGTACCGCCGCGCCGTGAACACCATCCTGCTGCCGCGGCTGATGTTCCGGTTGGAAACCTTATTGGTCGAGCGGCACGACGATGATCAGTTCGTCTACCAGGCGTTAAAGGTTTACCTGATGCTGGGTCAGCAGGGTCCGCTCCAGCGCGCGGTCGTCAAAAACTGGATGGCTGCCGACTGGCGAGTGATGTTTCCGGCCGAAGCCGATGCCGGCCTGCGCAGCGCGCTCGCTGATCACCTGGATGCACTCATGGAAGGGCCGCTGCCCCATAGTGAGCTTAATGGCGAACTGATCGAGAGGAGCCGCGCGAAGCTCCAGACCGTCTCGATGGCGCGCCGCGTCCTCGACATCATCGCGACCAGTCCCGAAGCCTCGCGGGCGCCAACCTGGCGTCTGGCCGACCATGCCGGGCCGCTGGCGCAGGGCGTCTTGGCTCGCAAATCGGGACAGCCGCTCAGCGAGGGGGTTCCTGGCATCTACACGAGGGCGGGGTTTTACGGAACCTTCCTGCGATTGCTGCCGCAAGTGGCTGACGCTGTCGCTGCAGAAGGCTGGGTTCTCGACTCACAGGTAGTCGCGCCGATTGCAGCCGGTGATGTGAGCCAGAAGCTGCGGCGTTCGGCGGCGGATCTCTACGCTCAGGAGTTCGCGTTGCACTGGGACCAGCTCATTGGCGATATGTCCATCCGCCCGTCTGGGGGTATCGATGACGCGCTGCGCACCTTGAACACGCTGTCCGCGCCGACGTCACCAATGCGCCTGTTCCTTTTCGCGGCGGCGCAGGAGCTAAAGCTCAAGCAACCACCGGCTCCCGAGGACGGCTTGACTAAAGGTGACAGTGTCCCCCAGGGCGAGGTGTTGCCAAGCGAGCTCGAGGCACTCTTCCGGTCTCAACCGGCCGCGGACACGCCTGAAGCTCACGTCCAGCTCTATATGGGCGATCATTTCCGGTGGCTGCACCAGCTGGTCGAAGTGCCGTCGAACAGCCAAGCGGGCGCGCAGGCGCCGATCGACAGTGCTCTCCGGGATCTCGGCGAACTGTATCGCTCCCTCAGCCAGGCGCAGGGGCTGGCGGGTTCGAACATCTTGGAACACAACGGGCAGGCGGGCGTCGCCATCCAACAGATCGAGGCGGGGGCGGCCGATCTGCCCGAACCCATCCGGCAATGGATCCTCGGCCTCAGCCGCCACAGCTCGGACCTAACCGTCAGCGGCATGAGGCGCGGGTTGGCGAGCGGTTGGGCGGGCGGCCCCGGCGATTTGTGCCGACGGGCTACCGAAGGACGGTATCCCTTCGCGAGCGGATCCCGCCGGGATATCCCTTTGAGCGATTTCGCCCGACTGTTCGGCCGCAAGGCGGAGATCGACACTTTCTTCGCCGAGAACCTTTCCCCATTCGTCGACAAATCCAAAGGTTCGTGGCAGTTTCGGCCAACGAGCGGTGTCGATTTCCCTATCGGCCGCAATACCTTGGCCCAGTTCCAACGGGCAGCCACGATCCGCGACACCATGTTCGATGATGCCGGCCAGGTGTCAGTTGGATTCCTGCTCACCGTCGCCGAGACCGATCCGTTGACAGACCAGGTGGTGGTAGACATCGACGGCCAGCGCCTCGAACATCGACGAGGAACGGCCGCCGCGGCCATGCATTTCCATTGGCCTACGGCCGGCGGCGTCGGCGGCGCTTCCGTCGCTTTCATCGGTTTTCAAGGCGCCACCCTCTCCAAGAGCGGCCATTGGGCGCTGTTTCGCCTCTTAAATGAGGCGGATAAGCAGCCATTGGGAGGAGGGGACCTTATTCAGGTACGACTGGTGTCCGGTCGCCATTGGGCGGTTTTTAACCTCCAGCCTGACAGCGTGATGAGCCCGTTGTCACGCAATCTGCTGTCAGAATTCCGATGTCCAGATTTCTTATGAACGCCGGGATAGCATCCGACTGGCGCTGGGAAAGCCCTATGGGGTCACGAGACGCCCACGCAGGTCTGCGGCGGGAGAGGTCGGCATGTCGGTTGCCGGCCGGATCGGAGGCGGTCACGGCTGCGACTGGCGGCGATCGTCGCTTGATCTCGGCGCGCCGCTTTCCCGCTCGACTCGACCGCTGGAGAGCGCGGTCACCTCCATCAGGCAGATCTTCGGGAAGTTGGGTGATCAGATCCTGTCCCACCCTATCAACCGACGTACACTGATCTAGAACAGGAAACTGGAGAGATATAATGGCCGGAATGAAGCACAATAGGACAAGAGCGAAGAAATTTCTGCAGTTGATCGACCAGACGAAGAACAGAGCGGATTTGGAGTTCTGCTTTGCGGTTGGCACGGTTGGCGATCTGCGGAAGCCTGCTGTCCTGGTGAGTAAGAAAAAGCTCAATGGATTGGCACAAACTTTGAAAAACATGCCTTTTGAAGATGATGAGGATAGTAGTAAGGAGAACTTTTCGCTTCTGCGGAGAGGCACGGGCAGGATGAACGAAAACGGCGTTATCCTCGTCAAGTTGGCTGATGGTGGAAAGGCCGGGTTCCCGCAGGTCCAAAAGGTGATGAAGAAGTATTTCGTGAACTTCCGCATGAGGTTGCCTGACATGCAGGAAGCAGGAATCTTAACTGAAGAAGACATTCAGCAGTTTGAGATGAACGCCGAGGAGAACTCCCAATTTCTTCCGCCCGACGACTCTGAAGAATTCAATCGGCCGATGACGGCGCTCGATAGCGCGGAAGGGAACTCTGCAGGGAGTGTTGAAGAAACTGAAGAGAGAAGCAAGCGTGAAGGCGGGGCTGAGCTCCTGGAGCAGCTTCTCCCGGAAGTGAAGGAGGGCATTGCCGCCGCGGCCGCGACCATTTCCAATCACGCAGTAAGTCTCAGCGCGCAAATTGGCGCGGGACAGACCGCAGAGTTGTCCCATCTGACCACGAAGATCGCGGATTGGCTGCAACGTGTGCTGGCTGCGACGCCTCCGGAAGAGCAGGAGGCAACGCTGCACAACTTCGCCGGCCGACTTCTGTTGATGCTGGCCTATCCTGAGAATCTGCGAAATCTTCAATATGTGGATGACATGCCCGATGGGGCGGGGCAGGGCGAGACAAACGGCGACCGCCGCGAAGAGGTCGTGGTGAATGGGATCGATCTGAACAGAGTTCCAACGGGCGCTCTCGATCAAGACGAGGTAGTAGAGTCCTTGTTCCGTCTGATCAAGGCAAAGGCTCAGGAGCGACAACTTTCTTATCCGCTAGAGAACGCGAATTCTGAGAGGATTGCGAAGATAGTGTCGTCGCAATGGCCGAAGGAACTAGGCGATGCAGCCCGTAGGCGCGCGGTTGTGGAGCGTCTGATCGCAGCGGTGGTCCCGCGGCCCGGTAACGATGATCAACTTCTGGTCCTTCTTGGCATCGCAGACCAGCCCGAACGGACCAAATCCATCGAGAACTCGGTCGAAAGTATCATAGCTATATGGCAGGCTCATCTCGACACTGCCTTGACGCTGCGGGATGAGGTAAAGAGCAAGATCAACCAGATGGTCGATGTGGAAGCCCGCGGCGGAACGTGGAGGTATGTCGACGACATCTTCCTGCAGTTCGGAGGAGAGCTTTCAGATCAGCTCTCCGCCATCACCGAACGCAACGGTGAGGCACTGTCGAGCGCGACCGAGCGTGTCCGAACCACAGTCCAGAAGAAGCTCGATTATCTCAACGGCAGCGACATTGTAGCCATGCTTGACAATCCTCCAATCGACATCGGTCCGGGCACTATAGGGCAGACGCTGCGGGAAGGGCTCGCGGCCATCACCGATGGACTGAAGCGCATCGAAACCTCGCGCGCCGCGCCCGCCGCGTAATAATCGCCTGTTCTCGATGCCGGCCGACCCACCGGAAGGCCGGGCGAGCAGGCCATCAACGGCCTCATCAGCGACGGAAGGAGTTCCGCCGCTCAGGTGGGTCAGCGAAGCGGTGAAGGAGCGGCGCACCAACAGAGGCTCTTCGGCTCTTCTTCATCGGCTGCCGCTTCAACGACCAGATGCTGCGCGCCTACGCCCGACAGATCATGACGCGATCCAACGCACCACGTTTTGCGGTGCTGGATGCGGCAGCGCCGACCAACAACCAACGCCGTTTCCTTGCAGCAAGCCCGATCACGCTTATCGACGTGCCGACTGGCGAAGCTGCGGCTAGGCTTATCGGCTGAAAACCAGAGTAGAGAAGGAGTGTTGCGGGTACGACGATACACGAGGATTTCGGAGGTCGGTCGTCGGCACCGACGTCGGAGGCGGATTTGCCGTAAACGTTGATCATCACGGCCGCTGTTTGAAAGTGCCGCTCGCCTTGCTATGAATCCACCCATCCCTTTTTTGCACGCATTCCATCCAAACAAACAATTTTACTGGTCAAAACAATTGCCCTTAGAAAAAACGCTGAAGAGCGCTGTGCAGAACGATTGTGTGGAGTTCTAAAAATGGGTCCTCAGGTTCGGTAGAGACTGTGCTGGAAAACGAGTTGGAGCACTCTGTCAGTTGCCTGGCCTCGATTGTTATCACGTTGGACGTGATCGGCCAAATCTTGGCCGTTGCTTCTGCCGTTTCAGTGCTAATGGGCTCTCACAAGAAGCACTGTTGCCTGGTCGACTAAATCTGTGAGTGCATCCCTCACAATGACTAGAAGCCAGAGCAGGCGCGCTCGCAGCCGCAAGGACATGATCTGCGTCTTTTGCAGGAACACCAAACCTCGTGATTTTCTTGCGGCTGTCGGGCCGAAATATGAAGGACTGAGTAATGTGGATAGGTTACGTGCAGTTCTGCTGCAAATGCTTCGGTCAGGGTTTCCGTGCGGCGTCGCAACTATAGCATCAAGAAGGTTGCGCAGCATCGATTGTCGGCAATGTCGCCGAGCCGGTCGCTATTAGTATCGGCTTCGCCTGTGAGCTCTATCTGACACGTCAAACACAAGCTTTGAACTTACGAAAGCCGGCGGTCGGGCCAGAGCGACCTACCTTTCGAAACGGACTGGAGAGCAACATGCTGTGTCTAGGGCTGAGTGGGCGTCTAAGCAGAGTCTACGAAAATTCGTTCGATCTACCGAACAGCTTTATGCACAATGGGGCTGCGGTTCGCGTTCGCGACGGCCGAATGATAGCGGCAGTCGAGGAGGAGCGCCTTAACCGGATCAAGCACTCCAACACGCTACCAATTCGTTCGATTCAATATTGCCTCGCATCTGCAGGTGTTCAGCTCAGCGACATCGACCGCATCGCGTATTATGCAACCGAGGCCTATTGCAACGCTGTGCTCGAGCGCGTGCGCCTCTCTCACCCAAGCACCCCAGTATCGGATGCGAGGCTGTTGCAACGGGCTCGGGGAGGTCGACACGGGCTCTATATTCCTGTGGGACACCCCGATGTTCCATGTGATCGCCATCGTCACACAGATCTGGCCGCCCATTGGACGCGTGATGGCACAATGCCATGGAGGTTGTCACCCGCGCTCCACCGCCGAGATGAACTCGAAAAACGTTGGACCCGGAATTGATTGTTGAGGAATGAACTTCATGAAACGCAATGTAGAAAAAGAGGTGACGGATCAACTCGCTTATAGGCGAAAGATGTTGCAAGATTGGAGAGGAGAGCGCCTCACTGGACACCAGATAAACCTAGCATCAATAGACCTCAACCTCCTGGTGGCGCTCGAGGCTCTGCTCGAATACCGGAACGTGACGCACGCGGGCCAGCACATCGGGCGGAGTCAACCGGCGATGAGCCGGGCACTGGGAAGGCTGCGCGGCTTGTTCAATGATGATCTCCTGGTGCGGTCTTCAACGGGTTTGATCCCAACGCCGCAAGGCGAACATTTGGCTCAAAGGCTGCCGTCGGCACTGCGTACGATCCGAGAGATGGTGACAAGCCGCAGCGTAATCTCAAAAGAATGGGGGAGGGGGGCAACGCTGGCGATCCCCGATCATCAAGCTTTGGCTGTACTACCGCGCCTCCTGCCGTGGTTACGCGAGCGTGCCCCTCATCTCGACACACTCGCCTGTTTGCCGTTTGATCGTGCCGTGCGGGGGCTTGAGCAAGGTGATATTGATTTGGCCGTTGGGCATATTGACGTGCAACTGCCTGGCTATTTTCGGCGCAGTCTCTATACAGACCGCTTCGCGTGTTTGTTGCGCCACGACCATCCCGCGCTGGCGCAGGAATGGACGATCGACAACTTCGCGACCTTGCGTCACGCTGCCATCAGTACGGACTCCCCCGACCATTTCGGCCCGATCTACGACCACTTGCCCAACTTGCGAGAGGATCGTAGTCCCATACTTTTTTCCAGCGTTCTCACGGCAGCGGTGGTGGCTTCGGGGACGGATTTGGTATTGCTCGTCCCGCGCCGCGTTGCGACCCAAGTTTCCGCGATGCTGCCGCTTAGGGTTGTTGATCCACCCCTCGAGCCGGCACCGTACAAGGTCATGCTCATCTGGCACGAGCGGTGCCATCACGACCCGCAGCATAAATGGCTGCGCAAGGAGGTCGCCGCAGCGTTGGAGACGGGAGCAGACTGACACAAGAAGCGGTGATCGGGATGCTCCCGAAGCATCAAAGAGAGCAAACGGGGATTTTGCGCGGGGAGATGACCAAGGGCTCAGCGCTGCTGCGCCCGAGAGTGCCAGGCATGTTGGACGAATATCGAGACTTGGATGCCTATGTGCTCGCGGGGTCTGCTTGTATCCGGGCTTCTGCTGAGCTGCGGCTCGGCCCTGCAGTGGCGCGGATATCTTCGCGCCGGCTCTCGGATCGACCATTTTGATGGTGATCGTCAAGTGATCAACATTTATGTCAGCAGGCTCGCCGACACGGTCTGGCACTGCCGGACCGTTGGTTGAAAGACACAGCTTGATATCGGGGACCTCTGTGGCTCCGCGTGCAAATGTCGCCTTTGTCTTCTTCCGGTCATAACAGGCATCGCTTGGTCCGGCGATAAAGAGCACGGAAAGCTGAGGGACTTCATTGGCGACCGCAACGACCTTTCGCAGCGCCTGGTCAGGCGTCGGCCGGCTTTCGTTGGCGCAGTATTTACGATTGCAGTAGTTGCACTGGATATTGCAAGCTGGTGCGGCTACGACGTGCATGCGCGCGAAATAGTAGTGCGCTTGTTCTAAATAGCAGGAAAGGTCCGTGATTTTCTCCCAGACAGCCGGCTCGACGTGGTGCGGCTTTGCGGACGAACCGCACAATGACGCGGCGCAAGCAGTGGACTTCGCTGTGGCCAGCAGTTGGTTCATAGTTGTCGTGCTGGTCAGGTTCTTGAGCGAAATCATTGGTGGGGGCATTAAAGGCTCCGTTGCTGCTTAACTTGGCGGTTCAAGAAGCAAGGGCCATGCCAATGAAAATTGCTTAGGTTTTCAATTGGTTAGCGTTTTTTGTCCGGTTCCTCCATTTGCGACCCGACATAGGGCTGTCAGGCATTCGACAATAGACCTACACCGGTAAAATGGTGGCTCGCCTCGAGTGCTTGAGTTGAGGAGGCAGGTCGGGCCGCTCGACCACACCAGGCTTAGAACTTTCTTTCACCCCGATTTGATGCCCGCGGATGGCATAACCAGCCGAACGTGGGGTGACGCCGAGAGGCGAGCCGCCTGGCCCCAGATTTCTCCCTCGCGTCGATCAGCCGCTCCCGCTCGGTCAGACGAGCCCGATTGGGAGCCAGGCAGGATCGTTCGGATCACAGGCTTTGGAGGAGACTTCGCCGAGACAGGCACCGGCAGCCCCGGCGGCCGCAAACGGGGATCCAGTCGACATTGGTCTCTTTCTGGCGAACTCGTCGATCGCATTGTCGCCGAATGGACCGTTACCTACCTTCCACACAAGCGCAGAGAGGCCCTGGCTGTTCTTGCAGACAAAATCCAACGCACCAATGGTCCTTGATTGCGCGGGAGTTGCTGTCCTACGCACGCTGTTTGAGTTCACAGACGTTCCCTGGGAAGTGGCATTGCGAGACCAAGTCAAGCGCCGACGGCGCGAATGTCCGTTCGCAGATGCATAGAACGCCATTTTCAACTCAAGACCAGACTTGCGACGGGCCATGGACCACGAAAATGGGTCGAATTGCATGATCGCGAACGATCCGCGACTGTCCTATCGGTATTGCCGCGGGATAGACGGGCGGACGAGGCGGGGCTGCGCAGCTCCTTCTGGCCTGATGCGCAGGACGTTCACGGAGCGTATCCGGGCTCCGCCGAGGGATTCATTGAGTTCACGCTTGGTGTCTTCAAGACCGAACCGCGTAACATCCACCAGATCACCAACGTTCTGATTGAGTTTATCAGCCCGACTGAAGCAGCTGTCGAGAGCTACTTCACTGCGCTCCAACGAGGGCCGGACTGCGGCCGGATCATACTTGCCAGGTTTCTCCTATGTGGTCGATATTGCGACCATTTTCAGAAAAGGGAAGGGGAGTGGAGAATTGCCGACCGCACAGTGGTCTATGATTGGCTCGAGGAGCAGACACAGCAGGCGGCGTCGCCAGAGATTGAGCGGTTCGGTTTCAGGCAGCCGATCGGAACATCGCATTCTAACGACCCGGTCTATACGCTCGGAAGCGGCAAAGAGCATGAAAGCCGAGGCGGAATAGCGGCGCGTTCAGCTGGTGCCGAACTCTTCTTTTCCGGGACGTGGTGCTAACTTGCTGTCATCTGGCTCCTTTAGCGTTAGATCGCATACGCCGGAGCAGGAGAAGCTAATCCATGAAGCAAGCAGACACCCGCCGTCATTACACGCGCTGCAGGCGGGATTGGCCGCGCTCTGGTCGATGCCTTTGCGACAAACGGCGACATTGTCGTTGCCGTGGATCTTCCTGGAAGCGGAACGGTGCGGTGCGGCGTTGCCGCGCGGCCCTGTGATCTTCAATGTGGCCTCGCTGGGCGGGTTGCTGGGCGATCCCAGACGCAACGGCTACGCTGCCTGGAAGGGGCCTGATCTTGATCACGAAAAGTTTGGCATGCGAGTTGGCGTCGCGTCGAGTGGGCCTGACGGCCATAAGAGCTCGGCTATGTGCGCACGCCGATGGTCGAGAACTGGAACGCGCCGACGAGACGGATCTCGCCGCTATTCGCCGACGCGTGCCGATGGGGCCCATGGGCGCGTCCCGATGATGTCGACCGGACCGTGCGGTTTCCGGTCAGCTCGCACGTTGATCATTCATCGACATCGTGTCGGACGGTCGCCTTGGGCTTGGCGACGGGTCCGGATACGAGCGATTCGAGTTCAAGCGCTTCGGTGTCGTTATTCATGAGGCGCCTGGGGAGTACCTGGGTGATCTTTTACGGGCTCAACCAGAAGGTTTTCGAACCCGACGGCCATTATCAGAAGATACCCCAAACGGCGATATCGTTGCGGACCACCCAGAAGCCAGCCCCGCCAATCTGCATCGCGGCAGGATCGGAGTGCAGCATGAGGCGGGCCGTCGCAGAGAGTCGCAGCAATTATTGCAGTCTCTAATCTTCGCCTGCGTCCTCCCGTAATACAAGGGCGTATCAACTCAGAGCTTGTGAAGCTTTTGAGATGGTGCGGTTTTGGCCGGTCTTGGCTGGCCGATGCAGTCGAGCGTCAGACGATTGCGCGCTGCGTTCGGATGGTCGCGTATGGGCGCTGGGTGATGGCCTTGGCTTAGCCGTTGGCGAGCCGATGGCCTTGCAAGATATTGTTGGTGAGTGCGTAGCAGAGCACGACGGCCTGGACCTTTTCGATGCCGCGCACCGTCAATTGTCGCAGATTCCAGTTGCGCCAGCGGGCATGGATGCATTCGCAGATCGAGCGGGGTTTGTACTGAGCCTTGCCGGTCTCGCTTGCCATGCGGGCTCGCCAGGCCGACACACCCGGACCGTCGCCGCGCCGCGGCAAGAAGGGATCGGTTCCGTGCTTGGACTGAGTGGGCGGACAAAAGACCTCAACCCCTTCGCCGTGCGCCCACTCGATATCTTCAGCGCTGCCAAAGCCGCCATCGGCGAGATAGCGCCGCGGCAGATGGCCGCTTAGCGCGCGCAACCGCTCCAGCATCGGCCGCATGAGGCCGTGATCGGAGCCGGCATTGGTCACCTCGAGCCCGACCACGAACTGCTCACCGGCCGTGCTCGCAACCTGCACATTATAACCCGGGCGGAAGCCGCCGTCGGCCATCTTCATCACCCGCGCCTGTGCATCCGTGCTGGAGGCGCGCGGCTCCTTCGGCTTTTTGCGATTGCCGCGCTTTTCTTCGCGCGCCTGGCGATGGCGCTCGATCTCGTCAAGAGCGACCTGGGCTGCTCTGAGCCGCTCGCCGCGCTCGCGCGCCGCCCGCTCCCTGGCCGCCTCGATGCGCCGAGTGCTGGCATCCGAACGCGCATCGACCTCGTGCTTGAGCTGATCCACAACCGCCTCGGCAATGGAAAGATGCCGATCAAGCGTCGCCTTGCGGCCGAACGAGGCGGCCCCCGCGCTTGCCCGGACCCGCACGCCATCCTGCGCCAGACAATCGAGAGTGACGAGGCCGGCATCGGCAAGCGCCGCCAGATGCTCGGCAAGCAGCCGGTCGAGCAGATCGGCGCAACCAACCCGAAAGTCCGAAAGCGTGTGGTAGTTCATCGAGACACCGCCGCACAGCCAGCGATAGACGTCGTGGCTCCCGCACTGCCGTTCCAGCGCCCGCGCGCTGCCGACGCCGTCGCTGCTGGCATAGAGCCACAGCGCCAGCAAAAGCCGTGGCGAAATCGGTGGATGGCCTGGCCGGTGCTCACGCGCTTTGATCCGATCTTCGAGCGTGCTCAGATCCAGCCCCTCGACATAGCTCCAAATGACCCGCACCGCGTGATCCTGGCCGATCAAGCTGTCGATATCGACGGCACGCAACTCGACCTGATCGCGCACCGGCTCACGCATGCGCGCCGCCCCGCGCCCCACCTGAGCACTTCGCCGCGCTCCATGCACCGGCAATCCTTCGAACAGGTCGTCGCCCACCATCATCCTCCAAGCAAATCAACGACCCAACAGAATCACAATCCAATCGCCTCCGCCACCAAACATTCACAGGCTCTCAGCCGGCGGCGCAAAAAGTCCTCACGATGAGGCAAGCTTTTAGCCGCGGTTCAAATTGAGGTGTTCGAAGTACCAAGACGGGTCATCATCGGATGAATCTGTCTCGACACTGGCGTCACTCGAATGCTCCTCGACACCTGCTTCATCGTCGCTAAGATACTCCACGGTTTTAGAGAGATAACTCCAAGGTTTGTCGGCGCGCTGCCATCCACCCTTGCTATTCTTTGTCCACTTGTCGGGATGTTGCGTAGGGTCGAGCACCCAGCGATTTTCACCCACATCAACGAAACCCATCTGCTCTAGACGGGTTCCCATCTCCGGCGTAGCGGGACGTGACATGATCAACGGCTGTTCGCCGTCGAGTTGAAGTTGATGTTCGAGCAGAATATCGCCTGCGTTCTCGACAAGCGGATGAGTAACGCGAAGGTCTACAATCGACGTGATTCTTTTTCGACCGGGAAATAGTTCCCGCCACGGCTCGTTTTCGATGCTAAATCCATCCTCTGTTCTTAAAAGCCCAACGCTTCGTTCTCCCAGATCATAGCTGAAATATCGCGCGCTGGGCGTATCATTGTCGGTGCCGCCGTAGAGTCGAGCGATGGTAGCCGTACGCAGGGCTTTAGAGGACACGAAGGGCGAGTACTCTTGTGGATTGACGGAAATGTGCTTGATTTCATCACCGTAAAATTCCCTTACTTTTCTGGCAAATGTCGATCTGTCGAGCACCTTAATTGGAGGTTCGGAAGAGAGCGAGTATGGTCGCGTTGGCGACGAAGGCGAAAGAGCATGGGGATCTGGCGTTGATCGGGACGGCATGCCCGTAAGCGTTTGTGCCCCGGTCATATTCTCGATCCACCCCGCCATGGCCCGGGTGCGATCATCTTCCTCGGAAATGTTGTAGCACAGCGATCGTTCTGAGTTATCCATGGCGGTCTCTCCTGAGAGTGAAAGGTGTGATGAAGCGCATTCTTTTCAGTCGCTTCACATGGGAACGGTGCGCTCACATGTCCGGCCTATAAAGCGGATACGTGACTGCTAGACTCGATGAAGCGGGCGGTGCGCGTTGCATGCGCCGCTCCTGATCCCTTTACCTCAGCCCAAGCCTCGAGGATCCGCGAAAGCGTGGCTCCCTTCGCCAGACCATCGTCGAATCGGCTGACAGTCCGTCGGAGGTGTCTGCGCCGCGGCAGGGCTAAGATTAGCTTGAATGTTAGAGGCGTCTCGGAAAATTTTACCGCCCCGCGGGCCTGTTCTGTTTTCACCGTTGTTGGTCTCCAATTGCAGATTACGCATATGCTAGTGCAACCGGACTGGTCGCCATCATGCAAAATCGATATTCTAAAATGCTTTGGAAAAGCGGAGCCACGTAGACCCCTTAGGTGGTGAAGGTTCTGAGGAGTAGGTGGGCATCAGTGTTTTTTCGATCGTGTCCATGGGAGTGGGGTAGCTGACGGCTGATTGCCGTGCTTTCCGAGGTCGGGTCGGAGGGGATATCAGCGTGCCACAGCGGGCAGGCTGATTTGGGGCTCATCTCATTTGGCCATGGTCTCAAGTGTCAGATACCTGGCACGCTGGACGGCCCATTCATCATTCTGTTCGAGCAGCAGTGCGCCGACGAGACGGACGATGGCTTCGTCGTTCGGAAAGATGCCGACGACCTCGGTGCGTCGCTTGATTTCGCCGTTGAGACGCTCAATTGGAT
>NZ_RQIH01000001.1 GCF_003939025.1 Rhizobium sophoriradicis | reverse complement strand
GCAACACCGGTCACCATCACCGCCAATACGACCTATGTCGCCTCCTATCACACGACAGGCGCATACGTCGCGACCAACAATTTCTTTACGACTGCCGTCACCAATGGTCCGCTGACGGCCCCGTCAAGTGCGGTCGCTGGCGGCAACGGCGTCTACGCTTACGGCGGGTCGGCGACCACGGGGCTCTTCCCGAATGCTACCTTCAATTCAGCCAATTACTATGCCGATGTGATCTTCCGCCCGCAGCTTGCCGCATGACGCATCGGGAAGAGGAGTACGAACGGAATCGATGAGGCTGATAGGACGCAAATGCCGACCGCTCCGCCTACCCACGTTCACGGCGTGCCGATGAACAGGATCGAACGGCTCCCGGTAACCGTGCTGGCCGGCTTCCTCGGCGCCGGCAAGACGACGCTGCTCAGCCATGTGCTGAATAACCGCCAGGGCCTGCGGGTCGCGGTCATCGTCAATGATATGAGCGAAGTGAACATAGACGCCAGTCTCATTCGCGACGGCGGCTGCAACCTGTCGCACACGACGGAGACATTGATCGAGCTCAGCAATGGCTGCATCTGCTGTACCTTGCGCAACGATCTTCTGACGGAAGTGCGGCGGCTGGCCGAAGAGGGGCGATACGACTATCTGTTGATCGAAGGAACGGGCATTGCCGAGCCGCGCCCTATCGCGGCAACTTTTTCCTTCCGCGACGAGAACGGCGTCTCCCTCTCCGATTTTGCCAGACTCGACACGATGGTCACTGTGGTCGATGCTGCAAACCTGCTAGCCGACTACAGTAGCGCCGATCTGCTTGCCGACCGTGGCCTGCAGCGGGACCCAGAGGATCGGCGCACACTGATCGACCTACTGGTGGATCAGATCGAGTTTGCCGATGTCGTCGTGATCAACAAGATTTCGGACGCGACAGAAGAGATCCGCTCGGAAGTCCGCAAGACGGTGGCTGCACTCAACCCGGATGCTCACCAGATGGAGACGGATTTCGGCAGGATATCTCTCGATACCGTTCTCGATACGGGCCTCTTTGATGAAGCAAAAGCCGCCGCCCATCCCCTGTGGCACAAGGAATTGTACAGTCCAGGGGAGCATATTCCGGAGACGGAGGAATACGGCGTATCAAGTTTTGTCTATCGCACAAGGCGTCCCTTCGACCCGATGCGGTTTCGGGCATTCCTCGACGAGCCTTGGCCCGGAGTGTTGCGCGCCAAGGGCCATTTCTGGCTTGCCACGCGCCCACGTCATGTGGGTCTGATGTCGGCTGCCGGGATTCAGCGGCGCTGCGAGCCAATGGGACTCTGGTGGGCAGCCGTACCCCGGCAGGACTGGCCGGACCATCAGCAGTTTCATCAGCACCTGCAGAGCCGATGGGACAAGGCTTGGGGCGATCGCCGGCAGGAACTGGTCTTCATCGGCGTCGACATGGACGAGACGGGTGTGCGGACCGCACTTGACGGATGCCTCGCCAGCGCCGATCCGCGCGACTGGGCGACTCTCGAAGATCCGTTTCCGGCCTGGTAGCGCGGGCGGTGTAGTACAACTCGCGCGTTAACCGGCTCGACCAGCCGGAAAGCGGTTAAGATCATCATATCGACGTATGGGGGTACCACCCATCTACCCCGGATTGCTGTCGTCCGTTCCCTTACGAAAGCTGGCAGGATGCAATCTTGTAGTGTCGATCGACGGAATGGGGACGCCGCTGATGCGGAGAATTCATGTCAGTAATCGTGAGTATCTGAGTACAATTGGTGGAGCGTTGTGTATCGGTCGTGCGCCGCCTGCCTGGAGTGCAACCCTTGGATCCGCGACGGTCGTGTCCTCGACGAGCACAGACGGTTCCGCCAGCTTTGCCAGTCAGGGTAGCGCAACCGTCCAATCCTCCTTCACCGGCACGGTCACATCGTCCCTGATATCGCCAGGCGACATGCAACCCTCCCCGGCATCGTCGACGGCGATACCGGCGCCTGCGCCTGCGGCCGATGGCGGCGTTCTGGACACATCCACGAAGACGGCTTCGGCCGCGACGGTCTTCGACACGTCGTCCTCGACATCTCAGCGCACCGTGCTTGGCCCGGATCCGTACGAGGAGGCTGCGACGCTGCCCGCTGCTCCTGTGCTGACCGGTGTTGGCAGCGGTACCGATACCGGCAGCGGTGAAACGGTGGCGCCCGCTCCTTCGTCCAACAGTGTCGCCACGGCTTCGCTGCGCCTCCAGGCCTCGGTTGCATCCATCTCACTCGAGCCGAGCCAGGACTCTTCTGCTGAGACGACAGCGGCCCCGACAGCATTGTCGGGACCGGTGACGGTGCCTTTGCCAGTGGCGACGCCCAACAAGATCGCGCTCGAAAACCTGAAGCAGGGCAACCCCATCAGCGAATGGGGCCTGGAGGGCGATGGCAAGGGCACCATCCAGGGTTTTGCCACCGAAATCAGCACGAATATCGGCCAGACGGTCGATTTCAAGATCGCCACCGACTCCACGCACTACCGCATCGACATCTACCGCATGGGCTATTATGGCGGGCTCGGTGCACGCAAGGTCGACTCGATCGAGCAATCGCTGACCACGGCGCAGATTCAGCCGCATCCGATCGTCGACATGTCGCTCGGTCTTATCGATTGCGGCAACTGGTCGGTTTCGGCCAGCTGGCAGATCCCCGACGATGCGGTATCCGGTGTCTATTTCGCCAAGCTGGTGCGTGAGGACGGCACCGAGGATGCCAGCATCATCCCCTTCGTCGTTCGCGACGATGCGTCCACCAGCAATATCGTCTTCCAAACCTCGGATACGACATGGCAGGCCTATAATGCCTGGGGCGGCGCCAGCCTCTATTATGGCCAAGTGCCCGTCGATCCCGCCAACATGATCGGCTACCTGCCGCCGAACTGCAGCTGCGGCCTGACCGCGATCGGCCGCGCCTCGGCGGTCAGTTATAACCGCCCGATCATCACCAATACCAGCCCGATCGGCGGCTCGCATGATTATATCTTCGGCGTCGAATCATCCGCCATCTCGTGGTTGGAGCAGAATGGCTACGACGTGTCCTATATCTCGGGCGTCGACGCCACGCGCAACGGCGCGCTGCTGCTCAACCACGATGCCTATTTGTCCGTCGGGCACGACGAATACTGGTCAGCCGAACAGCGCGCCAACGTCGAAGCGGCGCGCGATGCCGGCGTCAACCTCGCCTTCTGGAGCGGCAACGAATGCTATTGGAAGGTGCGCTGGGAAAGCAGCATCGACGGCAGCGGCCAGGCCTACCGCACCATGGTCTGCTACAAGGAGACCTGGGGCACGAGCACGGATCCGAGCAATGTCGGCACCGGCACCTGGCGCGATCCGCGTTATGCCGATCCGGGCCAGGAGCCGGAGAATTCGCTGACCGGCACCATGTTCCAGGTGGACAGCTACCGCCAGGATACGATCTCCATCCCCTACGACTACTCGAACCTGCGCTTCTGGCGCAACACCGACGTTTCCGAGCTTCAGGAGGGCGGGACCTATAATCTGGTGCAGAACCTGCTCGGCTACGAATGGGATTCCGATGTCGAGAACGGCTTCCGGCCGGATGGGCTTATCAATCTGTCGCTCTCCTCGGTTTCGGTGAGCACGTACCTGCGCGACTATGGCACGTCGATCGGTTCGGCCGTCGCCACCCACAGCCTCACCATGTATCGGGCCGAGAGCGGTGCGCTGGTCTTCGGCGCCGGCACGGTCTTCTGGTCCTGGGGTCTCAGCGACAACCATCAGGGCCCGACAACGCCGACCGACCGCAACGTGCAGCAGGCGATGGTAAATATGTTCGCGGACATGGGCATCCAGCCGACGACGCTTGATGCGAGCTTGATCCTCGCGACGAAATCGACCGACACGCTGAAGCCCACCTCGTCTGTCACGTCGCCGATCGTAGGCGCAAGCTTCCTCGAAGGCCAGCGTGTGACGATTACGGGCACGGCGCAGGATTTCGGCGGCGGCATCATTGCCGGCGTCGAAGTCTCTACCGATGGCGGCCAGCATTGGTTCAAGGCCACAGGCCGCGAGAGCTGGAGCTATAACTGGGTCGTGCAGGCCAGCGGCAACTATACGATCATGTCGCGCGCCGTCGACGACAGCGTCAATATGGAGGCGCCGTCGGTCGGCAAGCAGGTGACCGTCACCCTGCCGGCAACGCAGGGCCTTTGGACGCTGGCGGAAAAGCCCGCTGTCGAAACGGCGATCGATCGCGATTCCATCGAGCTCGGCCTGCGCTTCCAGGCGACGACGGCGGGCTCGGTGCAGGGCATCCGCTTCTACAAGGGATTCTACAATACCGGCGACCATGTCGTCAGCCTCTGGACCGCCGATGGGACGCTGCTGGCGACCGGCGTATCGACAGGTGAATCGCTCTCCGGCTGGCAGACGGTGATGTTCTCCAGCCCGATCCAGATCGCAGCCGGCACGACCTATGTGGCATCCTATCACAGCAATGGATTCTACTCCCTCACCGGAAATTATTTCAGCGATCCCTATGGCAGCGGTGCGCTGAAGGCCGTCGATGGCGGTGGCGTCTTCGCCTACGGCACCACTGCCGGCACGTTCCCCGGCCAAAGCCCCGGCACCGGCACCAATTACTGGGTTGACGTGGTCTTTGATGCCGGCCCGAACAGCGCGCCGGTCGCGACCGATGATACCGGGCTAGTCATCACCAGCAACAATACCGTCGTCATCTCGATCGCATCGCTTGTCGGAAACGATACGGATCCCAATGCCGACGCGCTGGCGATTTCGGCCGTTGGCAACGCCGTCAACGGTACGGTGACGCTCAACAAGCAGAACCGCACCGTAATCTTCACGCCGACCAACAATTATTCGGGGCCGGCAAGCTTCACCTATACGCTGTCCGACGGGCGCGGCGGCACGGATCAAGGCAGCGTCAGCCTCACCGTGAACCCAGCCCCTGCTGGAGAAACGCTGTTTACATCAAGCGAAGGGCCGACGGGAGCACGCTTCAACGACGGCCAGCCGATGGAACTCGGCATGAAGTTCGTCGCTTCCTCCAGCGGATTGATTACCGGCATCCGCTACTACAGGGCGGTCGGCGATACCGGAGCCCATACCGGCTCTCTGTGGACGGCCGACGGAACGCGGATCGCGACCGTCACCTTCGCCGACAGCGGATCGGTGAACGGTTGGCAGACCGCGACATTCGCCAACGCAGTGCATATATCTGCCGGCACGACCTATGTCGCCTCCTACAGCACGACAGGCTCCTACGTGGCGACGGCGAACTATTTCACGTCAGCCCATACCAATGGCTCGCTGACGGCGCTTGCCGGCAGCAATGGCGTCTACACAGTTGGGAGCTCGGCATTCCCGACCTCCAGCTACCAGTCGTCGAATTACTGGGTGGATGTCGTCTTCAACCAGTCGACGGGCAATACGGCGCCGGTCGCCGCCAACGACAATGGCTACACGACCTACTCCGACACGTCGCTGTCGATTGCTGCAGCGAGCCTGCTTGCAAACGACACCGATGGCGATGGGGACTCGCTCAGCATCACCGGCGTCAATGGTGCGGTGCACGGAACGGTGAGCTTCAACAGCCAGACCAAGACCGTCATTTTCACGCCGACGGCGGGTTATACGGGCGCGGCGAGCTTCTCCTATACTGTTTCGGACGGGTTCGGCGGCACGGCGTCGGCCACGGTCAGCCTCACTGTCAACGCGCCGCCGGCCGGGGGCGCGACGTCGAGCCTGTTCACCGGCGCCGACACGTCGGGAATTGCTGCCGCCAACGACGCCAACTCGGTCGAACTCGGCGTCAAGTTCATCGCTTCCGCCAACGGCCAGATTACCGGGCTCACTTATTACAGGAGCGCCCAGGATACCGGCACGCATGTCGGCTCGCTGTGGACGGCGAGCGGCCAGCTGCTGGCCCAGGCGACCTTCATCAATGAAACGGCGAGCGGCTGGCAGACGGTTTCCTTCACCCAGCCGATCAATGTTTCGGCCGGCACCACCTATGTGGCGAGCTACCATTCGAACGGCTTCTATTCTTCAACGGCGAACTACTTCACGACGGATTATACGAGCGGCGCGCTGACGGCGCCGGCAAGTTCGCTCAGCGGCGGCAACGGCGTCTACGCCTATGGCACGGGCAGCCTGTTCCCATCCGCCTCCTACAATGCCACGAATTACTGGGTGGACGTTCTCTATCGGCAGGGCAGCGGGCAGAACACGGTTCCGGTCGCTGCCAATGACAGCGGCTTCTCGACCAACACAGGCACGCCGATCACCATCCAGGCCTCGGCGCTCATTTCAAACGATACCGATGGCGATGGCGATCCGCTTACGATCACCGGCGTCAGCGGCGCGGTCAACGGCTCGGTCGCCTGGAATGCCCAGGCCCAGACGGTGACCTTCACGCCGACGGCAGGCTATTCGGGACCGGCGAGCTTCAGCTACGCGATCTCGGACGGCAGGGGCGGCACGGCCTCGGCACAGGTGGCGCTCACCATCAGCAACGGGGCCGCTGGTCCGGAACAGAACCTCTTTGCCGCCAACGCGACGCCCTCGGTCGTCTCGGTCAACGACAACCAGCAGGTCAATCTCGGCATGAAGTTCCAGGCCGATGCCGCCGGCTGGATCACCGCCATCCGCTTCTACAAGGGCGCCGACAATACCGGCCCGCACAACGGCTATCTGTGGACCGCATCCGGCACCTTGCTCGGCAGCGTCACCTTCAACAACGAGACGGCAAGCGGCTGGCAGACCGCGCAAC
This sequence comes from Rhizobium sophoriradicis, assembly GCF_003939025.1. Taxonomy (GTDB): domain Bacteria; phylum Pseudomonadota; class Alphaproteobacteria; order Rhizobiales; family Rhizobiaceae; genus Rhizobium; species Rhizobium sophoriradicis. The sequence continues at coordinate 465,150 of NZ_RQIH01000001.1, read as the reverse complement.
TCAGCCAGCAGATCGCCATCCAGGCGGATACGACCTACGTCGTCTCCTACTCGAGCAACGGCAATTATTCGGCGACCGGCAATTACTTCGGCAGCGATGTGACGAATGGGGACCTGAAGGCGCCTGCCGGCAATAACGGCGTCTATGCCTATGGATCGGGCGGGCTGTTCCCGACCGCCAGCTATAACAGCACGAACTACTACGTGGACGTGGCATTCAAACCGCAGCTCGCGGCCTGACGCCCACGCGGAAGCAAGACCAAGCATGCCGTGAAGTGTGAGAGTATCGATGATGCGTACAGATATCAGATTGCCGGTTACGGTTCTCGCCGGGTTTCTCGGCGCCGGGAAGACGACTGTCCTCAATCATGTCCTGAGTAATCGGGAGGGTCGCCGGGTTGCTGTCATCGTCAATGATATGAGCGAGGTCAACATCGATGCGGATCTTGTGCGCGAGGGCGGGGCAGATCTATCGCGTACCGACGAGACGCTGGTAGAGCTCACCAACGGATGCATCTGCTGCACGCTGCGCGACGATCTCCTGAGCGAGGTGCGGCGATTGGCAGCCGCCGGCCGTTTCGACTATCTGTTGATCGAGGGCACCGGCATTGCCGAGCCGTTGCCGGTCGCAGCCACGTTTTCCTTCCGCGACGAAAGCGGGGCAGCCCTTTGCGACGTCGCCCGACTCGACACGATGGTCTGCGTCGTCGATGCGGTCAATCTGCTTGCCGATTACCAGAGTGCCGAATTCCTTGCCGATCGCGGCGAAAGGCGTGACGGGGACGATGAGCGCAAGCTCGTGGAACTGCTCGTCGAACAGATCGAATTTTCCGACGTCGTCATCATCAACAAGGCAGGCGACGTGCCGTGTGCCGATCTTGCCGAGGTTCGCCGGGTCGTCGCGGCACTTAATCCGGATGCCCAGGTCGTCGAAGCAGTCTTCGGCCAGGTGCCACTGAGCACAATTCTGGACACTGGTCTCTTCAGCGAGGCGAAGGCTGCCCGCAATCCGCTCTGGCACAAGGAACTCTTCGGCTGGGGCGACCATGTGCCGGAGACCGAGGAATATGGCATCAAAAGCTTCGTCTATCGCAGCCGCCGGCCATTTGATCCCTCGAGGCTGCAGGATTTCCTCGGCAGGAAATGGCGGGGCCTCATTCGCGCAAAAGGGCATTTCTGGCTCGCGACAAGGCCTGACGAGATCGGTCTGCTGTCGATTGCCGGCACCCAGTGCCGCATCGATACCAGGGGTTTCTGGTGGGCCTCCGTCCCAAAGGTGCAGTGGCCACGCTTTCCGCAGTTCCGTCAGCTCATCGACCGGCATTGGGACGAGGTCTGGGGCGACCGCCGCCAGGAACTCGTCTTCATCGGCGCCGGCTTCGACGAAGGAGCAATCAGGGCGGCACTCGATGACTGCCTGACCGGTGAGGAGACAGGCTTCGATCCGCAGATAGCTATCGGGCTCCGGGATCCGTTTCCAGCGTGGCCGCACGGGCATATGCATGCACATTCAAACAGTTAGAGCGTCCTCATGGACGTAAGGCGCCCTAAGGTGAAGACGTTTTGATTATCAACCAGAGGAGAGAACAATGAGCAACGAACTTTACGCAGATGGCATCGGCGAAATCACCATTACCGGAACGATCGTGCGCATCGACCTGATGTCGCTTTCGGCCACCGATCGTGATGCCAACAACAACCCGAAGCCGGTCTTTCGCCAGCGCATCATCATGCCTGTCGATGCCTTCGCCAATGCGGTCGATCTCATGCAGAAGGCGCTCGGCGGGTTGGTCGAAGCGGGTGCGGTGCGTCGCGTTGGCGATATGTCAGCTGCGGCAGCTGCCGATATTCAATCGGGGCCGGCCGGCGCTTCGAACGCTTCGCCGAACTTCAACTGACAAAACAGATATCGCCTCGGTTTCGTATTGGGTTTCGGGTGGGCCATGAGTGGTTTTCTGCATACCAACCTGCATTGTCTGGCGCTCGTCGCGCGACATCACGGCGTTGATCTTGCTCCTGAGCGATTGCAGCACGATTATGCCGTCGGCAACGATCCCGTTGCCGTGCGGCAGCTGCTGCGCATGGCCAAGGATGCCGGCCTCAGAGCCCGGCATCTGACGCTCGACTGGCGATCGCTGTTTCAGCTCGGCGAGGCCTTTCCAGTGCTCGCGGAACTGACGAACGGCAATTGGGTGGTTATCGCCGACGCTGTCGGAAGCGGCGAGGAGGAGAGAATTCGCGTTCTCGACCCGCTCGCCTCACGCGCCGAAGCGATGATGCTCAGTGAAGAGCAGTTCGCCAAGGCCTGGCTCGGATCGGTGGTTCTGCTGAAACGCAATTATCGCATGTCCGATGAGGACCGGCCTTTCGGTTTCCGCTGGTTCGTCCCCGAAATCATCAGGCAGCGCAGCTTCTTCCGAGATGTCGCGCTGGCAGCCTTCGTCCTTTACGGCCTCGGACTGACGACCCCGATGTTCTTTCAGCTCGTGATCGACAAAGTGCTCGTCCATCAGAGCTATGCAACACTGACGGTTCTAACTGTCGGTATCGGCGTGGCTCTCATCTTCGATGCGACTTTCAGCTTCCTGCGCCGCTATTTGCTGCTCTACGCCACCAACAGGATCGACATCCGGGTGGCGACCCGCACCTTCGGCCATCTGCTCAATCTGCCGATCGCGCTCTTCGAGCAGGCTTCGGCCGGCGTTCTCGTCAAGCATATGCAGCAGACCGGGCGTATCCGCGAATTCCTGACCGGCCGGCTGTTCCTGACGCTTCTCGATGGCGTGTCCCTCTTCGTCTTCGTGCCGATCCTGCTTCTCTACAGTGTCAAGCTGACGCTCGTGGTCCTGGGCTTCGCAGCGCTTGTCGGCCTGGTGGTGATGCTGCTGGTCGGGCCGTTCCAGCGCCGTCTGCAGGCGCTCTACCAGGCGGAAGGCGACCGGCAGGCCCTGTTGGTGGAAACCGTGCACGGCATGCGCACCGTCAAATCGCTGGCGCTGGAACCGCGCCAGCGCAAAGTGTGGGACGATTATTCGGCCCAGTCGATCTCGGTGCGCTTCCGGGTCGAGAAGATTTCGACCATCGCCCAATCGATGACCGGCCTTCTGGAAAAGCTGATGAGCGTGGCGATCATCGGCCTCGGCGCGCTCGATGTCTTCAATGGCGCGATGACGATCGGCGCGCTTGTCGCCTTCAACATGCTCGCCGGCCGCGTCTCCGGCCCGCTGGTGCAGATCGTCACCATGGTGCATGAATATCAGGAAGTGGCGCTGTCCGTGCGCATGCTCGGCGAGATCATGAACCAGCGGCCGGAGCAGGCGGGCCGGGGGCGGGGTGTTCGCCCGCGTCTGCAGGGCCGCATCGAGTTCGACCGGGTCACCTTCCGCTACGCTGCCGACAGCGCGCCGGCGCTCGATAATGTCTCCTTCGCCATTCCGGCGGGCTCGGTGTTCGGCGTGGTCGGCAAGAGCGGTTCGGGCAAGACGACGATCACCCGGCTCATCCAGGGGCTCTATCAGAGCCAGGAAGGGCTGGTGCGCATGGATGGTTATGACAGCCGCGAGATCGACCTGGTGCACCTTCGAACCAGCATCGGCGTCGTGCTGCAGGACAATTTCCTGTTCCGCGGCTCGGTCCGTGACAATATCGCCGCCGCCAAGCCCGATGCCAGCATCGAGGAGATCATGGAAGTCGCCCGCATCGCCGGCGCCGAGGAGTTCATCGAGCGCCTGCCGCGCGGCTTCGACACGCTGCTGGAGGAAAACGCCGCCAACCTGTCGGGCGGCCAGAAACAGCGGCTGGCGATTGCCCGCGCGCTGATCACCGATCCGAAGCTGTTGATTTTCGATGAGGCGACCAGCGCGCTCGACCCTGACAGCGAGGCGATCATCCGCGACAATCTCAGCCGCATCGCGGCCGGCCGCACCGTCATCATCGTCTCGCACCGGCTTTCGACGCTTGTCAATGCCGATGCCATTCTCGTCGTCGAGCGTGGCAAGGTCGCCGATATCGGCCGGCACGATCAGCTTGTGTCGCGCTGCATGACCTATCGCCACCTTTGGTCCCAGCAGATGAGGCAGGTCGCATGAGCGCGCACGCGAGAAAACCCAACGAGAACCTGCCCGCCCCACTGGACGAAGGCCGCTCGGACGAGAAACCCTCCGGCAAGGGGAGGGAGCTCATCGCTCGCCCGCCGCTGCCGCCCGCAATTGCAGAATTCCAGTCCGATGCCGTCGAGCTCGAGGAACGGGCCCCGCCGCGGGTTGCCCGGATGACGCTCTACTGCGTGACGGCGCTGATTGCTTCGGCGATCATCTGGGCTTCGGTCTCGTCGGTCGACGAGGTGGTGATCGCCCCCGGCAAGCTCGTCACCACCCAGCCGACCATCGTCGTCCAGCCGCTCGAAACCTCGATCATCCGCACGATCGAGGTCAAGGCCGGAGAGGTGGTGCATGCCGGCCAAACGCTGGCGACGCTCGACGCCACCTTCAGCCAGGCCGATGTCGGGCAGCTGAGGGCGAAGCTTGCCGCTCTTGACGCCCAGGTGAAGCGGCTGGAGGCCGAGCTTACCGGCAAGGACTATTCGGAGATCGCCGGCAACACGCCGGATGAGCAACTGCAGCTGCAGCTGTTCGGCCAGCGGCGCGCCTTCTACATGGCGCAACTGCAGAATTTCGAGCAGCAGATCGCCGGCCAGTCTTCCGTTCTAAAGGCAAACCGCAATCAGGAGGCCGTGCTGAACGACCGGCGCGACAACCTTTCGCAAATCGAGGCGACGCGAAAGAAGCTCTATGACACTGAAAGCGGCTCGCTGCTTACCATGCTCGGCTCGCGCGACGCACGTCTCGATGTCGAGGCTGATATCACCGCCGTGCGCGGCAAGGCCGACGAGGCGGCTCACACCTATGCCAAGCTGCTCGCCGACCGCCAGGCTTTCATCGAGGATTTCCGCCGCGCCGCGATGGAGCAGCTCGTGGAGCTGCGCAGCCAGCGCGACATGGCGGGCGAAGAGCTGAAGAAACTGGAGCTGCGCCGCAACATGGTGGCGCTGACGGCACCGGCCGATGCCGTCGTGCTCGATCTGGCGCAACGTTCGGTCGGTTCGGTGGTGCGGGAGGCCGAACCGGTTGTCACCCTGGTGCCGATCAACGTGCCGCTCGAAGCCGAAGTGTCGATCAATACGCGCGATATCGGCCGGGTGGCCGTCGGCAAGGAAGCGCGTATCAAGCTCGATGCCTATCCCTTCCAGAAATATGGCACCGCCTCGGGTGAAGTGAGAACCATCAGCCAGGACACCTTTCTAACCGGCCAGCAAGAGCAGACAGCCACCCCCAGCCAGCCGGCCGCCCCCTTCTTCAAGGCGCGGATCTTGCTTGCCGATACCCGGTTGAATGCCGCGGATGTGCCGGTGCGACTGCTTCCGGGTATGACCGTGTCGACGGAAATCAAGGTCGGCAACCGCACGGTGATCTCCTATTTCCTGTATCCGTTGCTGCGCGGACTCGATAACGCAATACGTGAACCGTAGGCTGACGGATCGGTTGGGTGAAACCCAGTTCCGAGTGAGCTTTGAGGCAGATGTCGCGTCTGTTCGCCTGCATTTTAGGCCGCCTGCATGTTCGAAGTCGGTCGCCGCTTGACGCTATATTCGCCTAACCTCACACTCGCAGTGTCGGTTGGTCGCAAAGAGAATCGATGTCGATGGGCTTCGAACTCGCACCGGCCCCTATTTTGTTTGTGAGGCCGCGCCATGGATAAGGTGTTATCAGCCGTCGATCCTCCTGGCGGCGGCCCAGGTTCACACTGGAATTTCCCATGGCGGACCGTCCCCCGCTGGCTGCTTTGGCCGGTGCTTTTGATAGGCCTGTTGCTCGTAGCGGGCATCGTCGTTTTTTTCGGCGGAAGCGACCGCCTCGAAGACCCGGCTGCGCGCGTTGAAGATCGAGCTCTCAATAAGGCTGCCCCGTCATCGGAAATCGCCGCCCGCCGTGATGATGAGGCTGCTTCTTCTCGCCGGCCGCTCTCGATATCGCCGCAGCTGATCGAGGTCCCGAAGCCCGAGCTGGCAGGTCAGTTTCTGCGGATGTGGCGCGTCTCGGGGTCGAGCATTTGTGCGGCTCTTCGAGAGGCCGGTATCGCGATGAGCGAGTGGAAAACCGCATCGATGCGCAATCGCAATTATGAATGCTATTTTCAGCGCGTTTATCAACGGGACGAGGCGCGTCCCCTCAGTTCCACCTTCCTCAAGGTTCGTGGAAACGAAGCGGGCGAGATTGTCGAGATCCGCGCCAGGATCATCGGGCCGACAACAGATGCGCAGGGGCGCCTCGCCCCGGCCGTCCTGCGCATGTTCGAGATCATTGTGAAGCAGGCGTGTTGGAGTGATTTCGAGGATAGTCTCACGTCTATCCAGAACCTGCGAAATGTCGAATACGATCGATTCGGCGCCTATCTCAGTTTCACGCGCGAAGCGGACGGCGGAAGCAATTTTGATTTTGTTCTCGGTCTTAAGGCGACTTCAGCTTCGCAGGTGAGGACCAAGACGTATTTTTCGCCAGAGCGCTGGCTAACCGGGACCGATCGCCCGAACGTTCCAGGGAAGGTGATCCTCACCGACCCCTCGGGCACCATGTCAGCCAATTGTGCAAGTTGACCGCGTAGCCGGAGGGGCGGCGCGCGGCCCTTTCGCCAATCCTAGTTCTTTAGACTAGGTGAAGCCGACGTAGCCGCGAAATACCTTCGATCTCGCCAGCTGATGAAGGCTGGGCGGGGCTAGTCCATGCGGAGGTCGGAACCACCGCAGACGGGGCAGGCTTAGTTTTGACCAAGCCCAGAAGGAAGCGCCGTTCAGTCGTCCGAATAAGGCAGCCTTCGACTATTTACAGTATTGTTGCAAATGCTGTATATAACAGCAAATACAGCAAGCGAGGACGTCATGCCCAGGCCAAGCGGTTCCTATTCTACCAGTGCTCTCCCGGAAATCCGGAGACATCATCGCCGAAGCGCTTCGTCATCCGGTCACCATCACCCAGCGCAACAAGCCGCGTCTCGTTCTGCTCAACATTGAGGACTATCAGCGGCTGATGAAACAGTCCGACCGCCGATCCGCCGGCACGATCGAAACCATGTCGGATGAACTCTTCGCTGAATTCGAGAACGCCGTCGAGACCTATGCCGGCGAGGATGAGGCAGGTCGGTAGTGAGCTAGGACCTGATCCAGACCGCAAGCGTCATACGCTATCCTTACCTGTGGGCGCGGGAGGCTGAAAGTGGAGAGACGGAAGGACGCAAGGAGCGGCCGGTCGCCGTGGGCGTGAGAATGCCGCGGCCGGACGGTGATCTGGTCCTGTTCTTTCCCATCACCACCAAACAGCCGGAGGCATCGCGGTTTGCCGTGGAGGTGCCTGTGATCGAAAAGCGCCGCGCCGGCCTTGATGCCGATCGCCGGCTTTGGATCATCTTCGATGAGTTCAACACCGACACCGTCGGCAATTCATTCTATCTCGAGCCCGAGCCGCCGACAGGCCGCTTCAGCAAGGCCTTCTTTCTGCCGTTGCTGCGCGACTTCACCAGCCGCCGCAGGTCGGCGACGGAAGTCAGCCGGTTCCGCGACCTGCCGCGGCGAGAGTACGGCGACGCATTGATCGTCATGAAGTGGATTTGACGAAGCAGTTTGCCTCCGCCGCCGCATCCATATCCTTGCGACGGAAGTAGATCGCCCGTCCGCAGCTGTGGCGCTGCACGATGATGATCTGTTCGTCCGTGGGATCGCAATCAATCCCATCCGCAATCTCCCACGTCAGCAAACGCGGGGAGTGTGACATTCCAACTTTGCAGAAACAGGACATTCTAACTTTGCGGCTACAGGCGAATCCGGCGTAATCAACATTATGGAACTCGCCATGGAGCGAACGCGAAACCGCTAGGACAGTGCTCGTCGCGCCTAAGCCAATGCCCCGAGATATCAATGCAGAGCCACTCTGGCGGGCATCGAGCGACGCGACGGCCGGTTGGTTGCGCGCATGGTCCTCTCTAATCGCCTTTGATGATAGCTTCGGCAGCCTTCTCAGCAATCATGATCACCGGCGAGTTCGTGTTGCCGGAGACGATCGCAGGCATGATGGAAGCGTCGACGACCCGAAGCTTCGCCACGCCGTGCACGCGCAGCTGCGCATCCACCACCGCCATAGGATCGCTGCCCATTTTGCAGGTGCCGACGGGGTGGAAAATGGTCGTTGCGATGTCACCGGCGCGGCGGATCAGGTCCTCGTCGCTCTCATATTCTTTGCCCGGTAGCATTTCCTTTGGATTGAAGCGGGCGATGGCCCTTGTCCCCATCAGTCTACGGGCGTGGCGGATGGATTTTGCCGCAAGCAGCCGGTCGCCGGCTGTCGACAGATAGTTCGGTCGGATTTCCGGGGGTTGGCTGGCGTCGCCTGTCGTGACATGCACGGTGCCACGGCTTTCCGGCCGGAGATTGCAGACGGAAACCGTGACCGCGGGATAGCGGTGCAACGGCTCGCCGAGCCGATCCGTGCTGAGCGGCTGGACATGATATTCGAGGTCCGCCGTGGCGACGGCGGGATCGCTTTTGGCGAAGATGCCGAGCTGGCTCGGCGCCATAGAAAGAGGGCCCGACCGGTTGATGGCATATTGAAGGCCCATTCCGGCGCGGCTGAAGAGGTTGTGGTAAAGCTGATTGAGCGTTCGCGCGCCTTCGATCTTGAAGACCGTGCGGATCTGCAAGTGATCCTGGAGATTTTCGCCAACGCCCTTCAGGGGGTGACGAACCGGAATATCAAGGGCCGAAAGAACCTCCGGTCGGCCGATGCCGGAGAGTTCCAGGATTTTGGGCGAGTTGATGGCACCCGCCGACAATACGACCTCGCGGGCGGCACGGGCGATGCAGAGCCGGCCGCCAAGCCGGAATCGCACTCCGGAAACCGCCTTGCCGTCGAACTCCAGCCGTTCCGTCTCCGCGCCCGTCAGGACGCGAAGATTCCCGCGCTTCATCGCCGGCCGCAGGAAGGCTTTCGTCGTGTTCCAGCGCAGGCCGCCCTTCTGATTGACTTCGAAATAGCCCGAGCCTTCATTGTCGCCATCGTTGAAATCATCAGTCTTCGGAATGCCGATTTCTTCCGCCGCATCGCGGAAGGCATCGAGGATCGGCCAGGAAAGGCGCTGGCGCTCGACGCGCCATTCGCCGCCGGCGCCATGCATGGCGGATTTGCCGCGGTAATTATCTTCCGACTTCAGGAAATAGGGCAGAACATCGTCCCAGCCCCAGCCGGCGTTTCCGGCCTGCCGCCAGTCGTCATAATCGGCCGCCTGGCCGCGCATGTAGATCATGCCGTTGATCGACGAACAGCCGCCGAGAAGTTTTCCGCGCGGATAGTTCAGTGCGCGGCCATTGAGGCCGGCCTCGGCGGCCGTCTTCATCATCCAGTCGGTGCGCGGATTGCCCATACAGTAGAGATAGCCGATCGGCACATGGACCCAGTGATAGCGGTCCGTGCCCCCAGCCTCGAGCAGCAGCACCCGATTCCGAGGATCGGCCGACAGCCTGTTTGCCAGAACACAGCCGGCGGAGCCGGCGCCGACAATGATGAAGTCGTAGCTTCCCTCGTCTATCGGCGTTTCATTGCCTTGCATCGTCACGCTGCAACTCCCGTCGCCGTAGGTTCGGCTGCCGAAAGCCGCCGCCAGAGCGGCGCCATGGCTTCCCCTATGCCATTGTAGAGCGCGTAGCGCCGGTCGTAATGGGCGGCGAGCGCGGCATTCGGCCGATAGTGCCGGTCGATACGCACCATGGCATCCGCGCCTTCCGTGAAATCGGCAAACAAGCCCACTCCGGTACCTGCCGCGATCGCCGCACCGAGAGCCCCGGTCTCCCTGGAGCCGGCGACCGAAACCGGCCCGCCGAGCACATCGGCAAAGATCTGCGGCCAGAGGCGACTGCGCGATCCGCCGCCGGACAGCACCGCCTCGTCGAAGGTCGCCCCCGCTCCGCGGAGCGTCTCGACGTGTTGGCGGTGGCCGAAGGCAACACCTTCAAGAAGGGCGCGGATCAGGTGTCCCTTGGTGTGCCAGCCGGCAATGCCGTAAAAGCCGGCCCGTGCATGGCCGTCCTGCTGGGCGCCGTAGAGATAGGGATGATAGAGGGGATCGTCGGCAGCCGGCTGGATTTCCGCCGCCAGTGCGCAGCAGGCATCGAAGGGCGAGGCGCCCTCCGCGTGCTCGCCGTAAAAGAATTCCCGCACCAGCCATTCAAGATTGGCAGCCGAAGTGGCGCTGTTTTCCATCGCCATGTAGCGCCTGCGATCGAAGGTCGAGGACATGAAGACGGGTCCGCCGAGATCAGGCCCGTCGATGATGACCTGGTTGATGCTCCAGGTGCCGGCGATGATCGAGGCGCTACCGGTGCGCGAGACGCCCGAGCCGAGGGCCGAGGCGACGACGTCGAAGAGCCCTGCGACCACCGGCGTGCCGGCGGCAAGACCGGTTTCCGCCGCGACCTCTTCCGTCACCCTGCCGGCGATGTCGGCGCTTTCGATCAGCCGCGGCAGCAGGTCCATGCAGTCGCCGAGGCCGTAAGCCTCCATCAGCGTGCGGTCGTAACGGCGAGCGGCGAGATCGAGCAGCCCCGCCCCTGACATATCCGACATCTCGCTGACACGCTCGCCGGTCAGCCGGTTGACGACGAAATCCTTGGAGTAGAACACCGTGCCGATGCGTTGGAAAACCTCAGGGCGATGACGTTTCAGCCAGGCGAGCAGCGTCGGGGTCTGCGATGGCCAGGGCCGTTGGCGGGCGATCGGATAGGTGCGATCGCCGACAGCCTCGGCCGCCCATTCCTCGACGAGCCCGGTCGCCCGCGTATCGAGCGATTGGATGCCGAGGAAGGGTTCGCCATTTCGATCCAGCGCATACAGCCCGTTGCCGTGACCGGCGCAGCCGATTGCGGCGATATCAGCCGCAGCGATGCCTGCCCGGTCGAGGCAGGTGCGGATGACGCGTTTGGCGTTGGTCCAGAGCTCGCCGAGATCCCGCTCGACATGGCCGGGACATGGCATGCGGCTATGCCCCTCCTCTCCCGCATAGGCCACCTCCCGGCCGGTACGGTCGAAGATCACCGCCTTGATGACGGTGTTGCCGGCGTCGAGCCCCAACAGATATTCTCCCATTCCGAACCCCTCCCAAGGTTCTGTCATTGCCTGCGCAATTCCAAAGATAAACCGCTTCACGCTTTTCCGGGAATTGCTTCAGCACCTCAGCCTTGCTGATAGATTGCAACGGCTTCTTCGCCGCTCGCATCCTGGTGGATGATCGCCATCAGGGCGCGCACGACTGCGCTCGGATTGGCATGCTGGTAGATGTTGCGGCCATAGACCATGCCCATCGCCCCCTGCCGCATCAAGGCGGCGGATTTGGCGAAGACGGCGGCGAGATCCTCCTTGCCGCCGCCGCGCACCAGCACTGGGCATCGCGCCGCTTCGACCACGCGGTGGAAATCCTCCGCATTCGCCGTCGGATCGGCCTTGACGATATCGGCGCCCATTTCGCGGGCGAGCCGCGTCAAGGTGACGATCTTGTCGGCATCACCATCGACCATGTAGCCGCCGCGCTCGGTGACCGGCTGCATGACCAGCGGTTCGATCATCAGCGGCATGCTGTATTTCTCGCAGTCCGCCCGGACGCGCGAAATGTTCTGCACGCACTGGCGAAACAGATCGGGCTCATCCGGCAGCATGAACAGGTTGACCACCACGCAGGCGGCATCCATCTGCAAGGCGCCGACCAGCGGCTCCGCTTCGTTTTGCAGCACCGCCCACATGTCGCGATGGCGGATGCGGTTATAGGGATTGCCCATGTCGATGCGCATGACGAGCGCCGGCTTGTCCTTGCCGGGCAGATCCTGCAGCAGGTCCGCCTGGCCGTAATTCATCTGGATCGCATCCGGCTTCGCATCGACCAGCGCCTTGAGCACGGCCGGCATGTTCTCCAGCCCGTCGAGAAAGGACGGCTCGTTGCAGACGCCGTGATCGATTGCCACATCCAGGCAGCGGCCGTTGCCGAACAGCCGGTTCATCCGGACCTTGCGGTTGTCTCGCATAGTTCACTCCTTCGTTCGTTCCTTGCGGAAAGGGTTGTTTCGGCCACACCGTGGCGCTCGCGCATGATGGTGAGAAAGCGGATGTGTTCTTCGGCGGCGCGCTCAGCCGACCAGCCTCTTTCGGCAGCCAGCAGGCCGAGCACGGCGTCAGCCATGTCGAGCGAGAGCTCGCCGGAAATTGCCAGCGTCGTGCGGCGCAGCAGCAGGTCGTCGAGATGCTCGACGGCTTCGGCGTGGATCAGATACTGGATTTCGCGAAGGCTGTAGCCGGCATGCGGCAGAGGATGGTCAGGCGCTGCCGCGATGAAGCGGACGACGTCGTCGGCCTCGGTGCCGTAGCGTGCGAAGAGGATCGCAGCGCGATCGATGGAGATGCCCGTCGAGGCCGCAAGATCACGAACCCAGCCGCCGCTATCTTGGGGGAAGGCACGCCCGCCGCCAAATGCTCTTTCCGCCGTATTGATGCGCCGAGGCCGGCCGAGCCGTTCCAGCACCATGTCGGCCGCCAGCTCACCGAAGGAGCGGAACGTCGTCCACTTGCCGCCGATCATGCAGAGCACCGGCGGGCCGCCATCACCCCTTTCGATCACGGTGCAGAAATGATCCCGCGGGATGCGGCCGGTAAAACTGTCCTTGCTGGCCGGCAGCGGGCGCACCCCGGCAAACTGGAAGACGATCTCTTCCGGCCGGATGCGAATGCCGGGCAGCACGAAGGCAAGCGATTGCAGAATATAGTCGCGCTCGTCGCTCTCGCAGCGCACGGTGCCGGGGTCATCGACGCGAATATCCGTCGAGCCGACCAGCACCTTGCCGAGATAGGGAAAGAGGATGCAGATGCGCCCGTCCTCGTTCTCGTAATAGATCATGTGGCCGTCGAGCATGTCGCGGAGCGCCGGATTGTCGATGATGAGGTGCGACCCCTTGGTGCCGCCCATCAGTGGTTCAGGCCGCGCGCCTTCGGGAAAAATCGATCCATTCGCGATGTCGATCCAGCCGCCGGTCGCGTTGATGACCAGCGTCGGTTGGATGCGAAACGTCTCCCCGGCGATGCCGTCGCGGAGCTGAAAGTCCCCCGCCCCGGCCTGCTCAATCGTCGCATAGTTCAAGGCCCGGGCATGCGGACCGGCAGACAGGCCGTCGCGCAGCAATTCGATGCCGATGCGCTCCGGATGGCTCACCCAGGCGTCGTAATAAGTCGCGGAACTGCGGATCCCAGGATTGAGCGCCGGCCATTTTGCCAGTGTCGCCCGGCGTCCGCGAAACTGGTGGCGGGGCATCAGCGCGCGCTTGCGCGTCAGGAAATCGTAGATGGCAAGGCCAGTCTTGATGGCCACGGCACCGCGGCGGCTCGGACGCCGGGTGAGACCGAGGAAGCGCACGATGCCGTTGGCAAGACCGGAGAAGACGTCGAAAACAGGAACCATCGTCGGCAAGGGCGCCACATAATGGGGGGCGTTGCGCAGCAGCCGGTCTCGCTCGACGAGAGACTCCTGCACGAGGCTGAATTCGCCATTCTCCAGATAGCGCAGCCCGCCATGGACCATGCGCGAGAGAGCTGCACTGGCACCGGAGCAATAGTCGCCCTGCTCGACGAGCAGCACGTTCACGCCCTGCAGCGCCAGCTCGCGGAAGACGCTGAGCCCGTTGATGCCGCCGCCGAGGACGCAAACGTCCACCTTCGGGCTTTGGCGAAGCCCGTCCATTGTTTCCACACGGTTCATGATGGCGTCCGTTATCCGTCCATGGTGGCGAGCTGCGCCGATATGGCGGTGTCGATGGCCGCGAGATCGGCGGTTGAATGGCGAAGCGTTCCGGCCCGCGCATTGTCGAGCGCCTGCGCCGGGTTTCTTGCGCCGCAAAGCGCGAAGGTTACGCCAGGCTGGGCCAGTGTCCAGCCGATCACCGTCTGCGCGATGCTGGCGCCGTGGCGCTCCGCGACAGGCCGGATCGCCTCGGCAAATTCCTTGGCCTTGCGGCGGTTGGCGACGGAAAAGCGCGGATTGTCCTTGCGCTGGTCGTCGCCGGAAAACACGCGCTCAGGCCCGATCGCGCCGGAAAGCAGGCCGAGCGCCAGTGAGGAATAGCTGAGCGTCGACACGCCGTTGGCGATGGTGAGCGGCAGCAGTTCCGCCTCGATCTGGCGATCGATCATGCTGAACCGCTCCTGGATCGCATCGAGCGAACCGGTCGCGATATATTGTTCGAGTTCCGAGCGGTTGACGTTGCTGGCGCCGATCGCGCGGATCTTTCCGGCCTGTTTCAGCTCTTCCAGCGCCGCGACGGTCTCCTCGATCGGCGTCGTCGGATCCTGCCAGTGGGTGATGTAGAGGTCGATATAGTCCGTGCCGAGGCGGCGCAGGCTCTCCTCCACCTCGTGAACGATCGAGTCCCGCCCGAGATGGCGGTGAACCGGCTTGCCGTCCTGGTCGAAGAAATGGTTGCCCTTTTGCGTATGCCACACCAGCCCGCATTTGGTGGCGATCACCGCCTTGTCGCGGCGTCCGGCGAGCGCCTTGCCGACGATTTCTTCAGATCGGCCCAGGCCGTAGGCCGGCGCCGTGTCGATGAGGGTGACGCCGGCATCGAGCGAGGCCTGGATCGCGGCGATGGATTGCGCCTCGTCCGTGCCGCCCCACATCCAGCCGCCGATCGCCCAGGTGCCGAGGCCGACGGCCGAGGCCTTGACGCCGGAACGGCCGATTTCGCGGGTCAACTGTTCGCCGCTCATGCGGAAAATCCTTCCTCGGATGCGAGTTCAAGAATGCGCGCGCCCGTCGCCTCGTCGGTGACGAGCGTATCGAGGTGGTTGCCGCGCAGGATGCTGAGGATCGGTCCGGCCTTGTTCGGGCCGCTTGCGACGCCGATCTTCGTCGGGATCGAGGCGAATTCCGGCAGCGTCAGCGAAACCAGCGACCGGTTGAGACTGTAGTCGCAGACGCGGCCGTGATCGTCGAGCAAATGGGCGAGCAGTTCGCAGCTGGCGCCCGAACGCTCGATTGCCGCGCGATCGGTGCTGGAGGAAGGGTGAAGGTCGTAATAGCTCGAATCATCGGTCAGGATCGAGCCGATGCCGACCACTGCGACCTTCGCTTCCCGCGCCCGCCGGAAGACGTCGGCGACGGAGCGCATATTGATCAGCATCGACCGCTGCTCGGCGTCATCGGCAAAAAGCGGCGCGTGGATTTGGTAGGAGCGCCCGCCGAGCCGGTCGGCCATCAGGGTCGAGACGTGGTTGACGTCGGTATAGTGTTTGCCCTGCACGCAGCCGGTGGCCGGGATGACCTCGACATCGAAGCGGCGCGGCGCCTGGAGGCCGGCGACGACGGCGCTGACGCCCTTGCCGCCGGTGATGCAGATCGTATCGCCATCGGCGATTTCTTCGAGCAGCAGCCGGGCCGCCGCCTCGCCGACCGCCTGCAGCGCGGTCTGCGGATTGTCGGAGACTGTGGGGACCACGACCGCGCGGCTGATGCCGCCGACCGCCAGAAGCCGCTCCTCCATATCAACAAGAGGTTCGATCGGCGATTTGATCTTGATCTCGACCAGGCCGAGCTGACGGCCCCGCTTGATGAGACGGTTGACCGTGGCGTGTGAGATCCCGAGCTGATCGGCGATCTGCGCCTGCGTCAGCCCCTCCAGAAAATGCAGGACGAGGGCCTGGTGCATCTGGCGGGCGATGACGACTTCCTCACGCGGGGCTGTCGTCCTCGGTTTCAGTTTGGCGATCGGCATGTCAGGCGGCCTTCCGCTTGTGCAGGAAATGGTCGATGGATACGGCGGCAAGCAGGATGCATCCTTTGATCATGTCCTGCCAATAGACGGAAACGTTTAGCAGGATCAGCGACGAGGTGACGAGGGAAAGAAGCGCGATGCCGAGAATGGCCCCGAGGATGGTTCCCGAGCCGCCGTTCAGCGAGGCTCCGCCGATCACCGCGGCTGCGATGATGTTCAGCTCCATGCCGACGCCGAAAGTGGGTGTCGCCGCGCCGAAGCGGGACATGTAGATGACGCCGGCGACACCTGCGAGCGTCGAGCAGAGCACCGTCACCCAGAACTTCACCTGGTTCGTCTTGATGCCGGAATAGAGCGCCGCCTTTTCATTGCTGCCCGTGTAGAACACCTTGCGGAAGGCGGTCGCCCGGCGCAGCAGGAAATCGAACAGGATGACGACGGCGACGAAGATCAGGATGACATAGGGAATGCCGTAGAACGTGCCCTGCCCCACTGCCTTGAAGCCGACCGGCAGCGTGAAGAGCGAGAGCGGCGTGCCCTTGGTGATGATGAGGCAGAGGCCACGCACGATCACCATGCCCGCCAGCGACGTGATGAAGTGGTTGAGCCCGACGACCGTCACGAAGAAGCCCATGATGGCGCCGATGGCACTGCTGGCAAGAATGCCGGCAAGCGAGGCCGTCCACGGATCGAGGCCGGCGAGAAAGAGCGAGCCCGAGAGCACCATCGCGAAGCAGACGACGGAGCCCACTGCAAGGTCGATGCCGCCGACGATGAGCAGGATCGTCATGCCGACGACGACGATGCCCTCCACGGAAAAGCTCATCAGCATGGCGCGGAAATTGCCGAGCGTCAGGAAGTGCGGGGAGGCGAAACTCATGATGATGCCAAGCGCCAGAATGATCGCGATCAGCCCCGCCTCGCGCATCGTGCCGATGCGTTTGAAGGACGACGTCCTGGGCAAGCCTGCCGCCATCGTGTCGATTGCCATTTCCCTCTCTCCCATGTTCTCTTCACGCGGCATGGTCTGCCGCCCCTGCGCTGCCCATGCCGGAAGCAAGGCGGATCACGGCCTCTTCCGACATCTCGTCGGCACCGAGTTCGCCTGCGATGCGTCCCTCGCGGACGACCAGCAGACGGTCGGAAAGGCCGAGCAGCTCCGGCATTTCCGACGAGATGACGATGATGCCGATGCCCGAGCTTGCCAGCTCGCGCAGCAGCCGGTGGATCTCCGCCTTCGCGCCGACATCGATGCCGCGCGTCGGCTCGTCCATCAGAATGACCTTCGGCTTCACCGCGAGCTGCTTGGCGATCGCCACTTTCTGCTGGTTGCCGCCGGAAAGCGATTTCACCGGCGCCTCGATGCCGCTCATGCGGATGGCAAGCCTTCGGGCAAAATCATCTGCTAGCGCGGCCTCCGCGCGGGCGTTCAGCAGCCCGACCGAATTGGTGAGCGCCTTCAGGTCCAGCACCGATATGTTCTGCGCGATGGACATTTCGAGAAAGATGCCGGACCCCTTGCGGTCCTCGGACAGGTAGACGATGCCGGCTTTCACCGCATCCGAATAGGTGCGGATCGATTGCGCCGTGCCGTGCAGGCGGACGGTTCCTGCCGTACGCGGCCGCAGTCCGCAGATGCCTTCGGCGATTTCGGTGCGGCCGGAGCCAATAAGGCCGCCGATGCCGAGGATCTCGCCCTTGCGCAGGCCGAAGCTGACGTCGTGAAAACGCACGCCGTCACTGATGCCGTCGATCTCGAGCATGATCTCGCCTGAGGTTTCGCCGGCGCCGAGCTTGTCTGGATAGAGCTGCGTGATCTCGCGGCCGACCATCCGGCGCACCACCTCATCCGGCGTCACGTCGGCAATGCGGTCGGTGCAGACGTAGCGGCCGTCACGCAACACGGTGACCCGGTCGCAGAGGCTGAAGATTTCCGCCATGCGGTGGCTGATATAGATGATCGAAATGCCGTTCGACTTGAGGTCGCGGATGATCGAGAAGAGCTGTTGCGCCTCGGTCTCGGTCAGGGCAGCCGTCGGTTCGTCGAGGATCAGCACGCGGCAGTCGAGCGTCAGCGCCTTGGCGATCTCGACCAGCTGCTGGCTTGATATCGGCAGGTCGGCGACCTTGCGGCGGACATTGATCGCGGCAAGCCGGTTCATCACCGCCTGGGCATCGCGCTCCAGCCCGCGGTAGTTCATGAGCGGCGCCCGGCGACGGTTGGTCGCCGCCATGAACATGTTTTCGGCAACCGTGGCATCGGGGCAGAGCGCGATTTCCTGGTGCACCAGGCCAATGCCCAGAGACTGGGCGGCGGCGGGAGAGGAAATGCGCACAGCCTTGCCGTCGACGCGGATTTCGCCTTCGGTCGGCTGCAGCACACCGGCGATGATGTTCATCAGCGTCGACTTGCCGGCGCCGTTCTCGCCGCAAAGCGCATGGACTTCACCGCGCTCGAGGGTGAAGTCGACATCCGTCAACGCCTTCACCGCCCCGAAATGCTTGGTGACACCATGAATGGTGAGCACGGGCTCCGCCATCATCTTCCTCCTCTCCATCTCGGCCATCCGCACCGAAAAGTGCGGATGGCCTGTCGGGGTCTTATTCCTCGATGCCCTTCGTGCCGCGATGCTTCAGGTACTTGTCCCAATAGAAGTCGTCGGCATTTGCGGCGGTCACGATGGAGAGGCCGTTGTCGACGACCGGGATGCTCATCGGGTTGAAGCCCGAGCGCTTGGCGTCGTTCATCGGATCGATCAGTTCCGGGTGCTTGGCGAGCCACAGCAGCATGAAGCCCATGTAACCCTGCATGCCCTGGTTGGGGTTGATCGAGCCGAAGACTTCGCCAGCCTTGATCATGTCGAGAATGTTGGCGTTGACGTCGGCGCACATGACGAGGACCTTGCCGCCGGTTTCCTTGTTGGCCTGCGCGGCGCCGATCGCCGAATTCGCTTCCGGCATGAAGACCGCCCCGAGGTTCGGATTGGCCTGGATGAGGCTGGAAAGCCCTTGATAGGCCTTGGTCGGATCCTGGTTGGATGCGGCGCGGCCGACGAGCTTCATATCAGGCCACTTCTCTTCCATGCGGGCGATGAAGGCAGCGATGCGCTTGTCGTGGTTGTCCTGACCGGGATTTTCCAGAACGGCATATTCGCCCTTGCCGCCCATCTTCTCGGCGATCGCATCGGCGGCATAGGTGCCTTCGCGGGTGTTGTCCGAGGTGATGAAGGAGACGCGCTTGGAGAGCGGCGAGTCGGCGGCGAAGGTGACAACCGCGGTGCCTTGGCCGATGGCGCGGTTGATCGGCTCGATGAACGGGTCGGAGTTCATCGGATGAACGAGAATGCCGGCCGGATTTTGCGCCAGCGCCTGATCGAAGGTGGCGATCTGCTTGTTGACGTCATATTCCGGCGTGCCGGTATATTCCGTTTCACAGCCGAGCTGCTGCCCCGCCTGCTTGAACATCTCGTAGACGGGGAACCAGTATTCGACGCCCGAAACCATGACGTTCATGACGTATTTTTCGCCTGGCTTGCAGCGGAACGGGTTCTCCGTCGCAGCGGCGGCGGAGCCGGCGATAAACGTTGCAGCAAGAACCGCCATTGCGGTCGTGGTGAGTAAAGTGCGCAAGAGTCCTCCTTGAGGCCGAAGCCTCTCCCAATAGCCCGAGAGCGCCGAAAAGCGCCGCTGATCGTGTTGAAGTCCGGACTTCCTCCTCGACGTCCGGTATGGGCAGCTAAACGTAAAGCTCGAGGGCTGTCAATATAATTCACGATATGAAATATATTTCAGGAGGATCAGGTGCGGCGTCTCAACCGACGGATCGCCAAGGCGCGGTCGCGGCCAGCCACTGTCGTGTGCGGGCCTCGGGATCCGGGTTGCGAGTGATATCGGTGACTACGGCAGCGCTATCGGCGCCGTTTTCCAATACCAGCGCCGCGCGTTCGGCGGTGATCCCGCCAATGGCAACGAGCGGCATCGGCCCGACACGCCGCCGCCAGTCCGCAAGGCGTTCGACGCCTTGCGGCGCCCATCTCATTTCTTTGAGGATTGTGGGCCAGACCGGCCCAAGGGCAACATAGTCCGGCGCGGCGGCCAGCGCGGTTTCTAGTTCTGATGGATCGTGCGTGGAAAGGCCGAGCTTCAGGCCGGCGCGGCGAATAGCAGCCAGATCGGCAGCCATCAGGTCCTCCTGCCCGAGATGAATGAAATCGCAGCCCTCATCGATCGCCAGCTTCCAGTAGTCGTTGATGATCAATTGGCAGGCCGCTGCGGCACAGGCGGCCTTCGAACGCCGGATCTCCTGGCGAAGCACTGGCTCCGAACGGTCCTTGATGCGCAACTGGACGAGTTTGACGCCGAGCGGCACCAGACGCTCGATCCATTCGGCGCTGTCGACGATAAGATAGAAGGGGTCGAGCTTCATGAGAAGACGGCCTTTCCGATGACGGGAGTAGAAGGAACGGCCATGTCGCGCGGCTCCAGCGGCACGGCGCCATACGCGAGACGGCCGGCATCGATGGCAAGCGCGAAGGCCTCAGCCATGGCGGCGGGATCGCCCGCGCCGGCAACGGCGGTATTGAGAAGAACGGCGTCGTAACCGTACTCCATGACGGCGGCGGCATGCGACGGGCGGCCGATGCCGGCATCGACGACCAGCGGCACATCCGGGAAATGCGCCCGGAATGCCCGCAGCGCCATTGGGTTTACCGGTCCCATGGCGGAGCCGATCGGCGCGCACCAGGGCATAAGAACGCGGCAGCCGGCGTCCAGCAGCCTTTCGGCGACGACAAGATCGTCGGTCGTATAAGGGAAGACCTGAAAGCCCTCGCCGGTGAGGATGCCCGCCGCCTCGACGAGGCCGAAGACGTCAGGCTGCAGCGTGTCGTGATGACCGATCACTTCAAGCTTGATCCAGTCGGTGCCGAAGACTTCGCGCGCCATCTTCGCCGTCAGCACGGCCTCCTGCACGCTGTGGCATCCGGCGGTATTCGGCAGCACGCGTACGCCGAGCTCGCGGATCAGCTCGAAGAAGGCGCCACCCGCCTTGCCGCCGGCGGCCTCGCGCCGAAGCGAGACGGTGACAATTTCGGCCTTCGAGCGTCTCACGGCTTCTGCAAGGACGGCGGGTGACGGGTAGCGGGCGGTGCCGAGCAGCAGGCGCGAGTGGACTTCAACATCATAAAGTTTCAGCATCTCAGCCTCCTTGCATCGGTGAGAGAATTTCGATGCGGTCGCCTTCGCCGAGCCTGAAATCGGCGCGGTCCTCGCGGTGCACCAGCTCGCCATTGACGGCAGTTGCCAGCCAGCCGCCTTCGTAGTCCAGAGCGAGAAGCAGGTCTGCGAGCGTCGCGGCCGCGACCTGCTGTTCCTCGCCATTGATGATGAAGGTCATGACGCCCTCCTTTCCGGTTGTCCTTGTTCTGTGAGAAGACGCCGCGCCACCTCGCCGGCCATCGCCGGCGCCAGCAGAAAGCCGTGGCGATAGAGGCCGTTGACATGGAGGGTGGATCCCTCCTGTGTCACACGCGGCAGATTGTCGGGATAAGCGGGGCGCACACCTGCGCCGATTTCCGTGACCCGTGCCTCGCCAAAGGCGGGATGCATCGCATAGGCGGCGTTCAGCAACTCCATCAGCGAACGCGCGGTAACCGGGCCGGCATCGTCGCTTTCGATCATCGTCGCGCCGACCATGAAGCGGTTTTTCTCGCGCGGCACGATGTAGATCGGGTGGCGGGGATGCAGCAGGCGGACGGGGCGGGAGAGACTGAGCTCGCTTGTTTCGAGGCAGAGCATCTCACCTCGAACACCGCGCAATCCGGGCAGCCGGCCGATCTGGGCGGCACCGGTGCAGTCGATCACCCAGTTATAATCGACATCCGCTTCGCCGGGCTCGCCGAACGTCAGGCGCATACGGGCATCCTCAAGTCCTGCTGCCAAGGCCGAGAGCGCCTGTCGCGGATCGAGATGCGCTTCCTGCCGGAAGAACAGCGCCCTGCGGAAGCGGCCGGCGAGATCAGGCTCCAGTGCTACGATCGCCGGCTCGTCCAGCCATTCCCATCCACTTGTCCGGCGGGAAAAGCGGTCGAGCTCGCCGGCATCGCGTCCGCCCGCCACGACAAGCGTTCCCCGGCGTTTGACATGACCCGGCAATGCCGCCTCCCACCAATCGGCGGCCAGCCGGCCGAGCGTCAGCACCGGCTCCTCCGCGCTCTCCCGTTCGCACCACGGGGCCAGCATGCCGCCGGCAAAGCCGGAAGCGCCGGCGCCGACCTCGCCCGCCTGATCAGCGACGCTGACCCTGAAACCGTGCCGATAGAGCTGCCACGCAACGGTGAGGCCGGCAACGCCGGCCCCCTTGACGAGAACGCGCATTGTCATTCTCCGGCGGGCGGTTTCGTCGCCTCTGCGACCGGCATGTAGAGATCGCCGCCATCGCGGTACTTGGCCGCCATCGCTTCCAATCCCTCTTTCTGAGCTTCGGCGCGAATGTCGTGGGAAATTCGCATGGAGCAGAATTTCGGGCCGCACATCGAGCAGAAATGCGCCACCTTGTGCGCCTCCTTCGGCAGGGTCTCGTCGTGGAAGGAACGCGCCGTATCCGGGTCGAGGGAGAGGTTGAACTGGTCCTCCCAGCGGAATTCGAAGCGCGCCCGCGACAGCGCATCGTCGCGGATGCGGGCGGCCGGATGCCCCTTGGCAAGATCGGCAGCATGCGCTGCGATCTTGTAGGTGATGACGCCGGTCTTGACGTCGCTGCGGTCGGGCAGCCCCAGATGCTCCTTCGGCGTGACGTAGCAGAGCATGGCTGTGCCGAACCAGCCGATCATGGCTGCGCCGATGCCGGAGGTGATGTGATCATAGCCCGGCGCGATGTCGGTCGTCAGCGGTCCGAGCGTATAGAAGGGCGCTTCGCCGCAGACCTTGAGCTGCTTGTCCATATTCTCTTTGATCTTGTGCATCGGCACATGGCCGGGGCCTTCGATCATCACCTGGCAGTCCTTCGCCCAGGCAATCCTTGTCAGCTCGCCAAGCGTTTCCAGCTCGGCAAATTGTGCTGCGTCATTGGCATCCGCGATCGACCCCGGACGCAAACCGTCGCCGAGCGAGAAGGAGACGTCATAGGCACGGCAGATGTCGCAGATTTCCTCAAAATGCTCGTAGAGGAAACTCTCCTTGTGGTGATGCAGACACCACTTGGCCATGATCGAGCCGCCGCGTGAGACGATACCGGTGACGCGATTGACGGTGAGCGGGATATAGGCCAGCCGCACGCCGGCATGGATGGTGAAATAATCGACGCCCTGCTCGGCCTGTTCGATCAGCGTATCCCGATAGACTTCCCAGGTCAGATCTTCGGCAATGCCGTTGACCTTTTCGAGCGCCTGGTAAAGCGGAACAGTGCCGATCGGAACCGGCGAATTGCGAATGATCCACTCCCGGATGTTGTGAATGTTGCGGCCGGTGGAAAGGTCCATGACCGTGTCGGCGCCCCAGCGGATCGCCCAGACCATCTTCTCCACCTCTTCCGCCATTGACGAGGTGACCGCCGAATTGCCGATATTGGCGTTGATCTTCACGAGGAAGTTCCGGCCGATGATCATCGGTTCGGTCTCGGGGTGGTTGATATTGGCGGGGATGATCGCCCTGCCCTCGGCGACTTCCCGGCGCACGAATTCGGGCGTCACGAAATCCGGAACATGCGCGCCGAAGCTCTCGCCGTCGCGCGCGAGCGCCTCCTTCGCGGCCTGCCGGCCGAGGTTTTCGCGGATCGCGATAAACTCCATTTCCGGGGTGATAATGCCGGCACGCGCATAGGCGAGCTGGGTGACGGCGCGGCCGGCCTTTGCCTTAAGCGGCGTGTTGCGAATGGGAAATTCCGGCGTCAGCCGCTCGCCCGTGGCAAAACCATTGTCTTCAGGCTTCACCACACGGCCTTCACAGGCTTCGACGTCGCCGCGCGCCCTAACCCAGGCCTCGCGCAAACGCGGCAGCCCGGCGTCGATGGAGACCACATGGGCCGGATCGGTATAGGGGCCGGAGGAATCATAGACCGTAACCGGCGGCTCGCCGGAGGTCGGGTGAAGGCTGATTTCGCGCATCGGCACGCGCAGATCCGGATAGAGGGTTCCGGGTTTGACGATCTTGGTCGAGGCCGGAAGCGAGCCGGTGGTGACGACGGGGGTAAGCTGGGGTGCAACAATATTCATGGATGAGGCTCCAAGGTTTGACGTTTGGAGACCCAGTTCCAGTGTTGGAATGATGGAAGGACGCCTTGCGCGACAAAGCGAAAATCCGCCCAACAGCCGCAGCGTCCGCACCGTCCCTACGCCAGTATGAACTGGATCAGGTTCAACGGGTCACTGCGCCACAATCGGCAAAGCCGAATCGTCTAGCAGAATCTCAGCCCCTTGCCGGGACACCCCTGGTGAATGTTCGCCATCAAAGACCGCAGCGGCGCTTGTGTCAAGCCACGGCTGATGTGTTCTCGTCCAGCCCTTGAATTCGGGGCAACCCCGCGAAGCGATGAGTCGCAGGGAGGAACCGTTTCATCTTGGCTGGCGACTCGCCGCTTTTGAAGCCGGCACAAGATCGCTTACAATCCGCGGCTAGGCCGGTTCGAATTGCGATCGAATTTCAGAGCGAAGGCGGAGCGCCAGGTCGGGGCTGTCGGAGGTCAGGTGGCCGATTCCACGCTTCAGCCAGGCGCGGATCAGCGTTTCATCGTTCAGCGTCCAGGCGCAGAGCCGTTCCAATGGAAGCTTCTGCCTGATGAGCGGCCATTCCGCCGCCATCAGCTCGTGATGAATGGCGACAATATCGACCAGACTATCGACCCTTTCGAGAAAGGCCTGCAATCCGCCCTGTTTCGCAGCCCATTCTGCATTCACAGAGACGAGGCGGGCGATATAAGGCGCCACACGGCGGCACTCCTCAAGAAGAGGGACGTCAAACGAGGTTAAATGGCAGCGTGCGGCAAGGCCGAAGCCTTCAATTTCGGCGGCGACTTTTTCGACGATGCCGGGATAAGGCCGCCCCTCTTCATCTGATTTGATCTCCACATGGAGCTGCTTGTCGCCACCGGTGACGAGCACCGAGAGCACGTCCGCAAGCGTTGGCACAGTGTCATCGGAGCCTTCAAGATGGGTCTCGCCACGCAACTCCGGCGTCAGCGCACGAACCGACCCGGTTTTGTCCGTCGTGCGATCCAGCGTCGCATCGTGGATGACGACCAGCTCGCCAGAATTGGTGAGGTGTACGTCGAATTCCACTGCATCGATCTCGAGCGCAAGAACGTTTCGGAAGCCCGTCAATGAGTTTTCGGGCCATAGGTTGCGGGCGCCGCGATGGCCGGTGATCTTGGTCATGCAGTTCTCCTCAAAAATGAGACGGATCAGCGAAGAGTGGGATCAAGCTTGTCGCGCAGCCAGTCGCCGACCAGCGAGATCGCAAGCGTGGTCATCATGATCACGAAGGCCGGCGCCAGCATGATCCAGGGTGCGCGCGTCAGGTACTCGCGGCCAAAGCCGACCATGTTGCCGAGGCTGGTCTCCGGCGGCTGCACGCCGAGGCCGAGGAAGGAAAGCCCGCTTTCCATCAGAATGATCTCCGGGAAAGTGAGAGTCATCGAAACGATCAGCGTCGAGGCGACGTTCGGCAGGATATGGTTGATGTAGAGGCGCGCCGGCCTCGCTCCGAGCTGGACGACCGCGGCAGCATAGCCCTGCGCGCTTGCCGAGATCGCGAGCCCGCGGGCGATGCGGGCATAACGTTCCCAGCCGTAAAAGCCCATCAGGCCGATCAGCAGCGGCATCGAAGAACCGAAGAACGCAAGAATCGCGAGCGACATGATGAGGAAGGGCAATGCCGCCTGGAAATCAGCGAGCACAAGCACAAGATGCTCGACCGCGCCGCGGAACTTCGCAGCAGCAAAGCCAAGCGCCGTGCCGAAGACGGCCGAGATGATCGTGGCGCCGAAGGCGATGGCAAGCGAGACCCGGATCGACTGAAGGAGCCGGGAGAGGACGTCGCGGCCAAGTTCATCGGTTCCGAGCAGATGGGCGGGATTGCCCGGCTGCGACAGGCGGCTGCGCAAATCCATGGCGGTGATGCCGTAAGGGCGGATCATATCGGCGCAGAATGCTACGAACACCATGGCCGCAAGCCAGGCGATGGCGAATGCGACGGAGAAAGGCACGCGCCGCAACTGTCTGATGAAGCGGATGAGGATGGATACTTCGGACGATCGCGGGCGGGCGGTGTCGGTGACGCTCATGCCGGGCCTCCTGTCAATGGGCGCTTTGGCTGCGAAGCCGCGGATCGAGCCAGCCATAGAGCAGATCGACGATGAGGTTTGACGCGACCATGGCGGCGGCGATCATCAGCAGGATGCATTGGACGACAGCGAGATCGCGATTGGACACGGAGACGACCAGCAGGCGGCCGATGCCAGGCCATGAGAAGATCGATTCCACTACGACTGCACCGGCGATCAACGAACCGACCATGAATCCGACGATCGTGACGATCGGCACTGCCGCGTTCGGCAAAGCGTGGCGCCAGACGACGTCCGGCCACTTCATGCCTTTGGCGGATGCCGTGCGGATATAGGGCTGGCTCATCACTTCGATCATCGCGCTGCGCGAGAAGCGCGCGAGAATGCCGATTCCACCGATGCTCAGCGTCAGTGTCGGCAGGATGCCGTGCTGCCAGGTGTCCTGCCCACCGGAGGGCAAAACGCCGAGGGTGATGGAGAAGATCAGCACCAACAGCAGCCCCATGACGAAGGAAGGGATAGTGAAACCGAAAATTGCCGCCAGGATGACGCCCCGGTCGACCGTGCTCTGGCGGTGAAGGGCGGCGTAGACGCCGGCCGGAATCCCGATCACCAGCTTGAGCAGAAGCGCCGGCACGGTGAGCTGCAATGTCGCCGGAATGCGTTCGATCACCAGCTGGATGGCGGAGGCCTTGTCGCGCATGGAGACGCCGAAATCGCCGGTGAAAATCGATTTTATATAGGCAATGTACTGGATCCACAGCGGCTGATCGAGACCCCAGGCTTTGCGGAAGGCATCGACCGATTCCTGCGGAACATCCGGGCCGAGCATGACCTGGGCCGGATCGCCGGACATGCGCAACACGACGAAAGCGAAGGTCAGCACCGCGAGAATCGTCACAAGGGCACGAAAAAGACGGATGAGAGCGAAACGCAGCATGGCTTTCCCCTTACGCGGCGACCGGCTGGCCTGCGCCGGCGACCATGTGGCAGGCCGCGCTCCGGCCTTGCGCAACCTCTCGA
The DNA here is from genome assembly GCF_003939025.1 of Rhizobium sophoriradicis. Classification (GTDB taxonomy): domain Bacteria; phylum Pseudomonadota; class Alphaproteobacteria; order Rhizobiales; family Rhizobiaceae; genus Rhizobium; species Rhizobium sophoriradicis. The sequence continues at coordinate 438,008 of NZ_RQIH01000001.1, read as the reverse complement.
AGCAGCGGCGCGCTTGTGCGGCAGATATCAGCCGCCAGGGGGCAACGCGGGTGGAAGGCGCAACCGGATGGGCGGTTGGCCGGGTTCGGCGGTTCGCCCTGCAGGATGACCCGGCCGATGAGCGGCTTGCCCGGTACCGGCACACTGGAGACCAGCGCATTGGTGTAGGGATGCATCGGCGTCTGAAAGATGACGTCGGACGACGCCTCTTCGACGATCCGCCCGAGATACATGACCGCAACCCGGTCGGCGACGTTGCGCACCACCTTGAGGTCATGGCTGATGAAGATCATGGCGATACGATGCTGCTCCTGGAGATCGCGGAGCATGTTGACGATCTGCGCCTGAATTGACACGTCGAGGGCCGAGACCGGCTCGTCGCAGATCAGAAGTTTGGGGCGCGAGGCGAGCGCGCGGGCAATGACGGCGCGCTGCCGCTGACCGCCGGAGAGTTCGTGGGGATAGCGCCCCGCCTGATCCGGCCGCAGCCCGACGGCAGCCATCAGCTCGGCGACACGCGTTGGCCGATGCTCCTTCGGTACCAGCCTGTGAATCGCAAGCGGTTCGCCGATCTGATCGGCGATCGTCAACCGCCGGTCGAGGGCTGCCAGCGGATCCTGGTAGACGAGCTGCATCTTGGCGCGTAGCGCCCGCCATTCCGGTGTGCCGAGCCTGGGCATCGGCCTGCCCTCGAAGAAAGTCCCGCCTCCCTGCGGCGGATCGATCCCGAGCAGCAGGCGGCCGAGCGTCGATTTGCCGGAGCCTGACTCTCCCACCACACCGAGCGTTTCGCCGGCCATGACCTTGAGTGCAATTCCGTCGACGGCCCGAACCGGCGTCATCTTGCCGAACGTGCCCTGGCGCACCGCGTAGGTTCTGACCAGATCTTTGGCTTCGATCAGAGGTTCGCTCACGATGCGGTCTCCAGAGCGTGCATTGCAAGCCGGCGTGTCGTTCCGACCGGATGATGGCAGGCAAGAACGCGACCATCGGCGGTCGAACGCAGGTCCGGCATGCGGATCCGGCAGTCCATGGCGACATTGAAACACCGGGGAGAAAAGGCGCATCCGTCCGGCATGTCTTGCGGATGCGGAACGATCCCGGGAATCGGAATAAGCCGATCGCGCGGGCCGTCGAGCCGCGGAATGGCGTCGAACAGGCCGCGCGTATAGGGGTGCTGCGGGCTCTCGAAGAGGGCTTCGATCGCACCCTGCTCCACGATGCGGCCGGCATACATGACGCAGGCGCGTTCGCAGACCTGGCTGACGGCGCCGAGATCGTGGCTGATGAAGATCGTCGCCATGCCGGTTTCGGCGCGAAGCTCGATCAAAAGATCGAGGATCTGCGCCTGAATGGTGGCGTCGAGGGCGGTGGTCGGTTCATCGGCGACGAGGAGATCCGGCTCACCGGCGAGCGCCATGGCGATCATCAGGCGCTGACACTGGCCACCGGAAAACTCATGCGGGAAGAGATCGAAACGGCGGCGCGCATCGGGAATGCCGACCATGTCCATCAGGCGCAAGGCCTCGCTCCCGGCCGCCGCGCCGAACAGACCGCGATGGATGGCCAGCGCCTCGGTAATCTGCCGGCCGATGCGGAGAACAGGATTGAGCGAACTCGACGGATCCTGGAAGATCATGGCGATGCGCTTGCCGCGCACACCCTCCAGCACGGGGCGCGCGCTGCCGAGGATTTCCTGTCCGTCAACGCGAACGGAGCCTGTGACCGTCGCCTTGCCCGGCAGGAGCCCGAGCGCCGCCAGCCAGGTGACCGACTTGCCGCAACCTGATTCGCCGACGAGACCGATCGCCTCGCCGCGGCGGACATCAAGGTCGATGCCGTGCAGGACCTGGACGCCGTCGAATGCGACCTTCAGATCACGCAGTTCCACAAGATTGGAAACCATCGGAGCTCACCTCCATTTCAATAGACGACGCCGGCCGCGAATAGGCGGCCGGCGCGGGGAAGCATTTGATCAGGCGTTCCAGTTCGATGCGCGGAAGTCCATGGCGAAGGCAGGCGAAGCCTTCCACTTGAGTGAGGACTTCATGCCGGTAAAGACGGCGTTCTGGTGCAGGACCTGGTAGACGGGATCTTCGCGCTCGCAGATTTCAAGCATGCGGGCGATCGCCTTCTGGCGCTGGGCCCTGTCAGTCGAAGTCTCGAGCACGACGGAGAGCTTGTTGACCTCATCGTTCGTCCAATCCTTCTTCTGCTGGACTTCGCCGTTCGGGCCGAACTGGACGACCAACGGGGTGATCGGGTCATTGATCGTGTTGGAAGCCGACCAGTCGCGCACACCCTTGACGCCCTGCGGATCGTGGATCTGCGCCCAGTTTTCCTTCATCTGGATTTCGACGTTGAGGCCGACCTGCTTCCACATCTCGATCATGATCTGCGCATTGGCGGTCTGGTTCGTATAGTAGTTGTTCAGCAGGCGGTAGGGGATCGCGTCGCCCTTATAGCCGGCGTCCTTCAACAGCTTCTTGGCCAATTCCGGATCGAATTGCGGGGCTGCCCATCCATCAACGAACATGCCGGAGGTCTTGAAGGAGTCGAACTGCAGACCGGCGGGAACGACAGTCTTTCCAGCCCATAGCGCTTCGACGATCGCCTGGCGGTCGATCGCATGGGTCATGGCACGACGCACGAGGGGACTGGCCAGGACCGGGTTCTCAGTGTTGAACACCGAGACGCGGTGATTCCAAATGGTCGAGCTCTGGACTTCAAGGCCCGAAACCGACTGGATTGCAGAGATCTGATCCGGCGGTAGATCGCAGGCGAAGTCGTATTCACCGGAAAGCAGGCCGTTGACGCGCGAGGCCACTTCCGGAACCTCGACGAAGCGGATCTGCTGGAGCGGCGGGCGACCGCCCCAATATTCGTCGAAAGCAACGAGCGTCAACGACACGTCCGGCTTGTATTCGCCCACCATGTAGGGCCCAGTCGTTACTGGCTTGCGGGCCCATTCGGCGTAGCTCTTGGCTTCATCCCAGGCGCGGCGGTTGGTTATCTGGCTGCCCATGGAATAGAGCCGGCCTTCGAGCGTCACGTCCGGCGTCGCATTGTGAAAGCGGACCGTGTACTTGTCGACGACTTCGACACCGGCGAGTGCGGGCCAAAGACGGCGGGCCACACCCGGGACGGTGGCCGGGAGTTCTTTGACGGTGGTCGGCTTGTTGTCGGCCTCGAAAATCGTCTTGCCGCCCTTCGGCTCGGTATTGCCGAAAATACGTTCCCTGGAGAAGGAGAAAGCCACGTCCTCGGCGGTCATTTCGTCGCCATTGTGGAACTTAACGCCTTGGCGCAGCTTCAACTCCAGCGTCTTGTCGTCGATGCGCTTCCATTCCGTGGCCAAGCCCGGTACCGGGCCCTGGTTGCCCATCCAGTCGCGCAGGATCAGACCCTCCCAGAAATTCGGGAAGAACACCCGCTCGCCGACATTCGACTGCTCGTTCCAGACATCCAGAGTATTGTTATTGGTGATCTTCTGAACGGCGATCGTTACCGACGGACGAACGGCCTGGCTGAACGACATACGTGGCAGGACGATGCTGCCGGCTGCTGCTGACAACAATCCCAACGCATGGCGGCGGTTGATAGAAAGCATGGGTCTCTCCTGTTGAAACAATGGTCAAAACCGGCAAGCCGCGCCTTCGCCGGGCGGAAGGCCGCCGCTTGGGCGTGGCGTTAAATCGACAGACGAATTTTCGCCGGCAGGCTAAGCGTTGTTGAAGCCCCTTTACCGCGCCGCCGACTTCGCGTAGCTCTAGGTTACAAATGTTACGCTCATGTGACATTTGAGAGGATTGTAATTTGTCCAATCAACAGCTCATGGTGAGGGCTTCGTGGCTCTATCACGTCGAAGGCCTGACCCAGGCGCAGATTGCCGAGCGGATGCTTCTGACCCGGCGCCGGGTGAACGAACTGCTTGCCGCGGCGCTGGACCAAGGCATCGTCCGGATCAGTTTCAACTCGCCGCTGGCGGAGAATGTCGAACTTGAAGCCGAGTTGCGCAACCGGTTTGGTCTTCGCGACGTGGTGATCGTCCCTACCCCTGTCGACAAGTCCCAGATGCCGGTCGTGATCGGCCGCGCCGCCGCGATGTTTCTCGAGCGGCTGATCCAGGCGAGCGACCCCTCCTCGCTCGGCGTCGGCTGGGGCGCGACCTTGCGGGAGACGGTACAGCACATGGCGGCAGCCAATGCGCCCGGCATCAAGGTTCGCTCGATGATGGGAGGGCTGACCCGTGGATCGGAGATCAACACATTCGAGATCGTTCGGCGCTTTGCCAAGGTGTTGAACGCTCAGTGCCATTATCTTGCGGCGCCGATTTATGCTGATGATCCGGGCTCCAGAGATACGATCGTCGCGCAGACGGTGTTCCAGAGTTTGCTCCGCGAGGCCACGGCAGTGGACATATCAATCCTGAGCGTCGGCGATGTATCGTCGGAATCGTTGCAGGTTCGATACGGGCTGCCGACGGGAACCGATATTGGTGAACTGACCAACGCCGGCGCAGTCGGCGACCTGCTCGGGCGATATCTGGATGCGGAAGGCCGCGAAATAGATCATCGGCTGAACCGCCAGGTCATCTCCCCCGAGCTTACCGACTATCGCCGGGTTCCGAACCGCCTGCTCGCCTCCGGAGGCGATCACAAGCGGAAAATTTTGTCGGCCTGTCTTACGGCCGGCCTCGCCACGGCCATTATCACCGACGCCGATAGCGCAGTTTGGCTTCTCGGCAAGCAGGGACCAAAATCCGCGAGCGTTGCTAGGGATGACTAGACTTCGTGGCTGTGAGAAAGGAACCGGAAGCCAGGATTCTGCAGCTAAGGGACGGCAATGAGGTCCAGGCGCCAGCTATTCGATGCGCCCCTTCGCGCGCCGCACGAATAGGCGCGCAATCTCCGGTCATATCAACCAATGCCAACCATGCGGGCCATCGGGTGGGCGAACCGGTGCGTGCGCCGGCGGCCGTAGCGGCGCCGGTCGCCCAACATTGATTGTGGATGGGCGGGCTTTACCGGCCCATTTCGCTCGCGCCCCTTGGACGCGTGCTCCATATTCTCTCGCTCACGGCCAGGTGACAGCGACCGCGCGTTCATCGGTCCGACGGCACCGGCTCATCATCCTGTCGCAACGCGATTTCTGCATTCATGGCTTATCGTTTCGTCCACACTGCCGATCTCCATCTCGACTCTCCGCTTCGGTCGCTGGCGCTTCGCAACGCCGAGCTGGCCGATCTCGTGAGTGACGCCAGCCGGCAGGCGCTGATCGTGATCGTCGACCTTTGCCTCGAGGAGCAGGTCGATGCACTCGTTATCGCCGGCGATCTCTATGACGGGGAGCAGACGTCGATGAAGACGGCGCGCTTCCTGGCTAGCCAGCTGGAACGGCTGCACCGGGCGGGGATCTGCGTCTTCAAGATTCGCGGCAATCACGATGCGATGTCGAGGATCGCCAGGGAGCTGGTGATGCCCGATACGGTGAAGATCTTCGGCGGCCACGCCGAGACCGTGGAGGCGACGAAAGGCAGCCTGTCGATCGCGATCCACGGTCTGAGCTTTGCCAAGCCGCAAGCGCCGGACCCGCTTCTGCCGAAGTACAAGCCGCCGGTGGCGGGAGCGGTCAATATCGGCATCATGCATACGAGCCTTGCCGGATCCGCCGGCCATGACGTCTATGCGCCCTGCAACGTGCTCGACCTTCACGCCTCGGGATTCGACTACTGGGCGCTCGGGCATCTTCATCAGCGGAGCCAGTATCCCGGCACGGCGACGATCATCATGCCGGGCATGCCGCAGGGCCGCGACATCAACGAGTCGGGCGTCAAGACCGTGTCGCTGGTGACCGTGGCGGATGACCGGACGGTGACGGTCGAGGAGCGGCGCACCAGCATCGCGCAGTTCGAGCGCGTCGATGTCGACCTCACGGGTGTCGATGATTGGCGTGATGCGGCCATGGCGATCGAAGCGGCACTTGCGGGGCAGCGCGACCATACGGCCTCGCCACATCTCGTCACGCGCCTCAGGCTTTCCGGCCGCACGCCGCTCTCCTGGCAGCTTCGCCGCGATGTCGACCTCATGCAGGCGGAAGCCGAGCAGCGCAGTGACCGGATCGGCCGGACCTGGATCGAGAAGCTCGAACTCGCCTTCGAAGCGCCCTCGATCCTCGCAGCCGAGTCCGCCGCCGATCCCGTCATTGAACTCGGCGCGCTGATGCGGGACGAGGTCATCGCCCGCAGCGGCTTTCGCGACGATGTAAGGGAGATGGTCAGGGACCTGCTCGCCGACCTGCCGCCCGAGAGCCGGGCCTTTGCCGGCCATGACGAGGCGGGTTTCGAATGCTTCATCGACAGCCTTCTCGCCGACGGCGCCGAGGACATCACCGCCCGGATGAAGGCCGCGGAGCGGGGAGACAGCTGATGCGCCTGCGCCGTCTCGACCTCATCCGTTATGGCAAGTTCACCGACCACTCGATCGACTTCGGCCCGGTCCGACCGGGTTCGCCCGATCTGCACATCGTCTATGGCCTCAACGAAGCGGGGAAGTCGACCACCTTCGCCGCCTACCTCGATCTGCTCTACGGCATAGGCGAGCGCAGTACCTACAATTTCCTGCATCCCTACAATACGATGAAGGTCGGTGCGCGGCTGGAATTCGGTGGCGCGGAGCACGAGCTGGCGCGGCTCAAATTGCGGACCGGCAGCCTCGTCGATGATCGGGGACAGGCTGTGAACGAGGCGCTGCTCGCCGGCGCGCTCGGCGGCGTCGGCCGCGAGGCCTATCGCACCATGTTCTCGCTCGACGACCAGTCGCTCAAGGAAGGCGGCAACGCCATCATCCAAAGCAAGGGCGAGCTCGGCGAGTTGCTGTTCTCGGCAAGCTCGGGCCTCGCGGGCCTCAGCCGTTCGCTGGTGACGGCCGTCGACGAAGCCAATGGAATCTACAGGAAGCGGTCGTCGAGCACGAAACTGGCGGAACTCAAACGCTCGCTCGAAGCGCTGAAGGCCGAGCGCAATGCCATCGACACGCTTGCCTCCACCTATTCGGGCCTGAAGTCGACCCACGAGCAGGCCGACGCCGCCTATGCCGCGACGACGCGGGAACTGGCCGAGGCCAAGGCCCGGCACCAGGAGCTGACGCGTCTTCTCAGCGCCCTGCCGGCGGCGCTGGAACTCCGGCGGCTGGACGCCGATGCAGCCGGCATGGGCGACCTGCCGCGGCCGCCGGCCGAATGGTTCACACTGCTGCCGCAGCTTTTCCGCGACGAGACGCGGCTGCAGGCGCTTGTCGAAACCGCCGACCGCACGCTGCGCCAGCTTGCCGACGAGATCGAGGCGATCACGATCGACGACAAGGCGCTGGCGATCGCTGCGCATATGGACATGCTGGATCAGGGTCGGGCGCGCTATCTCGCGGCTGAGAGCGACCTGCCGAAGCGCCGGCTGGCGCTGGCCGAACAGGAAGGCGAGCTGGTGCGGCTGCTGGCCGATCTCGAACAGCCTGGCCATACGACGCCCGAGGCGCTGCTGCTGCCCGCCTCGCTGATCGGCATCATCCGCGATCTCATCGAGCGACGTTCCGGCGTCGAGGCCAACCTGGCTGCCGCAGGCCGCGAACTGGTGCGAGCGCGCGAGAATTTCGAAAGGCTGAACAAGGAAGGCGGCTCGCAAAACGGAGCCGCGGTCGTCGATCCCGCGCGTCTCGGCCGCGTCGAGGCCGCCCTTGGCCGGCTGACGGGATCTGACCTTGCGGTGCGGCTCACCATGGAAGAACGCGCACTCGCCCAGGTGAAGCGAATACAGGAGAAGCAGTTCGCACAGCTTGCGCCCTGGACAGGTGATGCCGTCGCTCTGCAGCGGACGAGCGCGGCGGAGCCTCGGCAGGCCGAGGCCTGGCGTGGCCAGGCGATCTCCATCGACAAGCGGATTGCCGATCACGAGGCACGGCTGCGCGATCTCGGCACCGAACAGGCGCTGACCGAAGCCCGGATCGCGGCTTTCGTCGCCGGCGGTTCGATCGACGATGCCGAGGCCGCGAGGCTGCGCGACGAACGCGATGCCGCCTGGCAGGCGCATCTTGCCAGCTTGAATGCCGCCACCGCCCGGACATTCGAGGAGCGGATGCGCCAGGACGATGTCGTGTCCGCCGGCCGGCTGTCACGCGCGCAGGAACTTGCCGAGCTGCGTCAGCTCCGCCTGACCGAAGCGGCAACGGCGGCAGCGATCGAACGCCAAAGGGAATTGCTTAGAGAGGCGCGCGCCGAACATGATGTGCTTGCCGAGCGCATCCGCGGTCTCCTGCCCGAGGCAATCGAATATGACGCCAAAGCTGCGGCGCGCATTGCAGCACTTGAGGCGTGGAGCACCAAGCGAGCCGCGGCGCTGGCCGCCTGGGACGATCTGCAGCGGGCCGAAGAGGCGGTAGAAGTGCTTCGCTGCGAACTGGACAGCCATGCCGCAACGCTTGCGGCGAGCCTTGCGGATGCCGGCCATGGTGGCGCCGAGGATCTGCCGGTCGCCGCGCTGATGCAGGCGGCGAGCGATATGCTAGCCGCCGGCAAAGCCGAACAGGCGGCGCGACAGGCGCACGAGAAGGCGATCGGCGATCTCGACCGCGATGTCAGGGAACGTGACCGCGACCGGCAGGAGGCGGAAGCCGCGGTCGCGGCCTGGGACCGGGAGTGGGCGGAGGCGCTGTCGCGAACCTGGTTTGCCGACAAAGCCGGCTCGTTGGCTGCCGTCCGGGCCGTGCTGGATGCGCTCGGCACACTGCCCGCCATCCTGAAGGAACGGGATGACCTCGCAAGCCGCGTTGCCGCGATGGAGCGCGACCAGGAGCAATTCCGCGGGGATATTGCCGCTCTTCTCGCAGACTGCGGCCTCAGCCGGTTGGCATCCGATACGCTCGCCTCGGCCAATGCGCTGGTGGAACGCCACGAGGCAGCCCGGCATGCGGCTCAGCTTCGGGCAGACCGGCATGCGGATCTCGACAAACATTTGGAGAAACGACGGGCGCTGGAGGAGGAACTGGCCGTTCACAATGCCCGCAAGAATGAACTGACGGGTTATTTCGGCACGGACTCGCTTGCCTCAGTCGAAGCATTCCTGAACCAGGCGCGGGAGCGGGACCGGCTGGAGGCGCGCGCCGTCACCTTGCGCGGCCAGATCACCGAGGCGTTGCGCGCGGCAAGTTTTTCCGAAGCCGAACGCCGCCTTGCCGATATCGACGCCCATGCCGTCGAACGCGATGCGATGGAGCTTGGCGCCCGGATCGAGGATCTCACCGAGCGGGCCAAGCTTCTCTATTCCGACGTGTCGCTGGCGCGGCAGAAGCTCGAGGCCGTGGGCGGAGATGATGCGGTGGCGCGGATCGAAGCCAAGCGCCGAACCATCTTCCTCGAGATCGAGGAACTGGCCGTGCGGCATCTGACGCTGCGCGCCGGCACGCTGGCGGCCGAACAGGCGCTGCGCATCTATCGCGAAAAACACCGCAGCTCGATGATGAACCGCGCATCGGAAGCCTTTCACCTGATCACCGGCGGCAACTATTCCGGCCTGACGACCCAGCCCGACCGGGACAAGGAAATACTGATCGGCGTGTCGCGCGACGGCGGCTCGAAGCTTGCGGACGCGATGTCGACCGGCACGCAGTTCCAGCTCTATCTCGCGCTTCGGCTGGCGGGCTATGAGGAATTTGCAGCGCTTCGCCCGCCCGTGCCCTTCATCGCCGACGACATTATGGAGAGCTTCGACAATCCCCGCTCCGAAGAGGTTTTCCGCCTGCTCGGCGCAATGGCAAGGGTCGGGCAGGTCATCTACCTCACGCATCACTGGCATCTCTGCGAGATCGCGCGACACGTCGTTCCTGATGTCACCATACACCAGCTGCCATGACCGGCCGCAAAGACATCAGCCCTGCCACGGATCCAGCACGGCAACGCCCGCGCCTTCGAAATCCCTAATATTACGCGTAACCACGGTCAGGCCGAGAACCAGGGCGGTTGCGGCAATCAGAGAATCCACTTCATTGCGCCGATCCGGAATATGCAGATGCGCGCAGCGTGTGGCGATCGCATCATCGACCGGCAGGATACGGCCGGCGAATGCGGGCCGCACCTGATTTTCCAGCCATGCACGCAGGCGAGCCCCCTGCGCCGCATCACGGCGCTGCACGCCGAGTATCCCCCGTTCCAGCTCCAGGATCGTGATGGCGGAGATGCATAAGCTCGCGGTGTCTTGCGCCCCGGCCCATGCGACCACATTGGCATCTGCCTTGCCGTCTCCGACCTTACGCAATTCGGAAACAACATTGGTATCCAACAAATATTTCAAGACAGATCGACCCCGCGCGGGGCGATCTCAACACGAGGCGGGTCGAAGTCGATATCTGACAAACCCGGCATGAAGAGAGCATCGACCAGGCTGCGGCGCTTGCCGGTGAGGCGCTCGAATTCGTCATAGGTCATCAACACGTGAGATGGCTTGCCACGATCCGTAATGATGACAGGACCATTTTGCGCCGCCTTCTTTGCCCTGCTCACGTCGTGATTGAGTTCGCGGCTGGAAAGACTTGTCACGTTCATCACGCATCTCCATGTAGGTACATACCTACATATAGTATTCGGAGGATGCAAGGCAAGTCAGATCGCATGCCTCGGGCGTGTTGGCTTCCCAGGTAATCTCTGATCTAGTCTGGACTCTCCGCCGCGCAGACCAGCCGCGGCCCTAGCATTCGAAAACGAGCGAGAGCTGTATTCTCATGACCACTCACCGCTTCCTTCCGACGCGCTTTCACAATGTTCTCGGTTCACTTCCGCCGGCGCTGCATATCGCCGACGGCGATACCGTCGTCACCGAGACGCTCGACGCCATCGGCTTTGACAAGGACGGCATCCGGCGGACATCCGGTCCGAACCCGATGAACGGCCCGATCTTCGTGGATGGCGCCGAACCCGGAGATGCGCTGAAGGTCGAGATCGTCAGCATGCTTCCGACCAGGGGTACCGGCTTTACCCGAAGCATCGTCGCGGCCAACGTTATCGATCCGGAAACGGCTCGCGACCTGCCGCCGCGGGACATGGCGATTTGGGCCATCGACCGCGAAGCGCTGACCGTCCGGCTATCCGAGCCGGTCGCCGGCCTCGAAAATTTCGTTCTGCCGCTTGCCCCGATGATCGGCTGTTTCGGCGTGGCGCCCAGCCTCGGTCAGGCGATCTCGACGGCGACCAGCGGCGAATATGGCGGCAACATGGATTATCGCCTGTTCGGCCCCGGCACGACCGTTCGTTTTCCGGTATCGGCTCCAGGCGCGCTGTTCTTTCTCGGCGATTGCCATGCCGTGCAGGGCGATGGTGAGATCGTCGGCACCGGCGTCGAGACGACTTTCGAAGTCACGGTTCGGCTGACGGTGGAAAAGAAGGCCGGACTGGTCTGGCCGCGCGGAGAAACCGCCGAAGACATCTTCACCATCGGCAATGGCCGGCCCCTCGATCAGGCGCTTCAGCATGCCACCAGTGAGATGCTGAATTGGCTGGCCTCGGATTACGGCCTCGACAGAACGGCGGCAAGCCATCTGCTGGGCCAGGTGGTGCGTTATGATGTCGGCAATGTCTTCGATCCGGCCTATACGATGGCCTGCCGTGTCGCGAAGAAATGGCTGGTCCGCCGATCGTGACGGCATCTGCTTCAGTCGTAGCGCGACACAAAGCCGGAAACCGTCGCCAGGCAAAGCTGTTTTTCCTCGACATGAGGCATGTGGCTGGAATTTTCGAAGAGCACCCATTCGCAGCCGGGAACGCGTTCAAGGTAGGGCTTTACCACCAGGGGCGTCGCCTCGTCATATTTCCCCGAAATCAGCAGCGTCGGCGCCTCGATGCGGTCGAGCCGGTCTTCGATCGTCCAGTCCTTCATCGTGCCGATGACGTGAAACTCGGTCGGGCCGTTCATGTTGCGGTAGACGGTATTGTCCTCGTCCATGATCGCAAAGGTCCGCGCCACTTCCGGCGGCCACGGAACCACACGGCAGACATGGCGGTCATAGAAGACCCGTGAGGCGGCGATGTAGTCAGGATCGGTGAGGCTTCCCGCCAGCTCGTGTTTGAGCAATGTGTCCTGCACCTCTTTCGGCAGCTCCTTCCTCAGCCGGTTCGCTTCCGAAACCCAGGTGTGCATGTTGGCCGGCGAGTTGGCGATGACAAGCGCCTGCAGGCCTGGCGGCCGGCGTACCGCATGCTCGGCGCCGAGCATGCCGCCCCAGGACTGGCCGAGGAAGGCATAACGATGCTGGATGCCTATATGGGTAAGCAGCGCGTCCAGCTCTTCAAGAAACAGACCGACCGTCCAGAAATCCGGTCCCTTATCAGGAAGCCGGGTGGAATTGCCGTTGCCGAGCTGGTCGTAGTGAATGACCGGGCGGCCGTCGAGGGCGGCGATATCCTTGAAGGAATCGACATAATCATGTGTGCAGCCGGGTCCGCCATGAGCGACGACGAGGGGCAGCTTGCCGCTCTCCAGCGAGCCGGTGATGCGATACCAGGTGCGATAGTCGCGAAAGGGCAAATAAGCTTCATTCGTCGCGATTTCGGTCACCGGCGTCTCCATCTCTGGTCTGTTGAAGACCATAACGCGACGGTAGCGGCGACGGCAGCTATCACAAGTTATAGGGTGGCCAGGTCTGCGTCGGCCGTTCTTCGAGCAGGCGGTAATGGGTGGCGCGTACGACGGCCTGCGTGCGGTTGCGGGCGCCGAGTTTCTTTGCCGCCGCATTGAGATGCATGACCACGGTCGGCACCGAACGGTCGATGATGCGGGAGATTTCCTTGGCCGAATAACCTTCTGCCGAATGGCGCAGGCATTCGCGTTCCCGCTCTGTCAGCCGAACCGTGCCGACGCTCCTCGCCTTCCGGTCGAAAAGCGAATAGGCGGTCTCGTGGAAGACATGGGCCAGCAGGTTGAAGTCGGCAATATAGCGCAGCGCATGCCGTTCGAAATCGTTGTTGCGGCCGAACCGGATGCCGGTGACGGTGGCATAGTCGCCGCGTGGCATGTGAACCGGGACGGTGACGCCGGTCGACATGTCGCGTTCGCTCAGATAGCGCGTCACCGGCGCGGTGTCCTCGCTCATGAAGCCCTTGATCAGCGTGTCGGCATCGGGATCGTAATTCCAGAAGAAGGGTGCGGAGGTGCGCAGCGCCACCTGCTGCACCGGATCGATGCGGAAGTACCCGCGATCGAACCAGTAATCGTGCATGTCGTCCGAAATGTTCCTGAGCTTCAGTAGCGACGGTATCATGATCGCGCCGTCGAGATCGTAGGGCACCGGCGTATAGTCGTAGATCAGCGCCTCGAAGCCGATCTGCTTCATCGCCTCGAAGGCCTGGTCGATCCGGCCGTCCAGCGTTTCATGCGCTGTGAACTGCCGTCTGATCGTTCCGATGTCGTCAAGCATGGGCTGCTCCGGTTTCGACGTGGCGCCCTACCCTATCACTTCTTATAGCTGGCACGGAACGCGATTTCCGGTAAAAAATTAACCACGCCCAAATATTGAGCAAGTGAAACCTTCTGCCGGAGCGGTCAATGTGGCGTGAAATACAGCCGGACGAGCGATTCCAGATCGATGTCGATGGCTATCGCGTCGTTGCCTACAGTTTCGGGACCGGCAGCGAGACGATTTTCTGCCTGAACGGCGGGCCGGGTCTGCCCTGCGATTATCTGCGCGAGGCGCATTCCTGTCTCATCGACAAGGGTTATCGTGTCATCGCTTTCGACCAGCTCGGCACCGGCGCTTCCGACCGGCCGGACGATCCCTCGCTCTGGACGATCGGCCGTTATGTCGAGGAGACGGAAACGGTGCGCAAGGCGCTGGGGCTCGGCAAGGTCCACATGCTCGGCCATTCCTGGGGCGGGTGGCTGGCGATCGAATATGCGCTGACTTACGCTCAGAACCTCAAGACGCTGATTCTCGAGGATACCGTCGCCGACATGCCGCATCTAATTTCGGAACTGGAGCGGCTGCGCGCCGCACTCGGTCCCGAAACCGTCTCGATGATGCAGAAGCACGAGGCGCAGGGCACCTATAATCATCCCGAATATCTCGCCGCCGTCACCATTCTCAACTACCGCCATGTCTGCCGTCTGCCGGAATGGCCGGCGCCGGTCCGCCGCTCGCTCGACGACTGGAACATGGCGCCCTATGAGACGATGCAGGGGCCGAACGAGTTTCTCTATATCGGCAACCTCAAGGACTGGAACCGCATCCCCGATCTGCCGCGGCTGACGCTGCCGGTGCTGATCACGACCGGAGAGCATGACGAGCTGACACCGGCCTGCGCGCTGAGGATGAAGCTGGCGCTCCCGAATGCCGAGCTCAAGGTGTTTGCCGATGCCAGCCATATGCCGTTCTATGAGAACCCGCAGGATTATTATCCGGCGCTTCTCGATTTCCTGGCCCGGCACGAGGCAGGCTGATGCAAGAGGGAGCGAACCGGAGCCGACGAAGACAAAGGGGCGATCGCCGTCATGCATCGCTATAAATTCGTTCTGACGCGACCGCTGCAGTTCCTGCCCGTCATTTTCGGCATCAGCGTCATCACTTTCATTCTGGTCCGCCTGATCCCCGGTGATCCCGCCCGCAACATCCTCGGCACGCGCGCGACGCCTGCAGCCCTTGCCAGCATCCGCGCCCAGTACGGCCTCGATCAGCCGATGTGGCTGCAATATCTCTATTTCCTCAAGAATCTCGCCAATGGCGAGATGGGCAAGTCGATCCTCTACAAGATCGACGTGCTGAAGCTGATCGTCACCCGCATCGAGCCGACGCTGGCGCTCGTCGCCTCCAGCGTCGTGCTGTCGGTGCTGATCGCGGTGCCGATGGCGGCGATCGCTGCGCGCAATGCCGGCCGTGCGCCGGATCATGCGGTGCGCATCGTCTCGACCTTCGGCATCGGTTTTCCGCCCTTCTGGCTGGGGCTGATGCTGATCATCCTCTTCAGCGTCGAACTCGGCGTGCTGCCGGTTTCCGGCTACGGCGCGACCATCGGCGACAAGCTTTCCCATCTTGTGCTGCCGAGCCTGACGGTGGCGCTGTCGCTCTCGACCGTTTTGACGCGAAGCCTGCGGGCGGCAATGATTGAAGCGCTGAAGTCGGATGTCGCGACGGCAGCGCGCGCCCGCGGCATGCCGGAAGGCATCGTCTTTTGGCGGCATGTGCTGCCGAATTCGCTGGTGCCGACGATCAACCTGCTTGCCGTCAATATCGGCTGGCTGATCGGCGGCACGGTGGTGGTCGAGAGCGTCTTTGCGCTGCCCGGCATGGGACAACTGCTTGTCAGGGCGATCTTTTCACGCGACTACATGGTGGTTCAGGGCGTCGCCATGGTCTTTGCCTGCGCCACCGTGCTCATCAATTTCATCGCCGACATCGTCACTGTCGCCGTCGATCCGAGGGTGAAGTTATGAGCGTCGAGGCGATCGTCCCTGCATCGCCCGGCTGGCGCAGGTTTTTCCGCAGGCGGCTGATGCTTGCCGTCGGTGCCGGCCTGTTGCTGCTTTTCGTCCTGCTGGCAGTCGGCGCGCCCGTCATCGCGCCCTACGATCCGATCATGCAGAATGCCGAGGTGCGGCTGCAGGCGCCTTCCTTGTTACATCCGTTCGGCACCGACAATTTCGGCCGCGATATCCTTTCCCGCGTCATCTGGGGCGCGCGCATCGACCTGCAGATGGCCCTGATCGGCGTCATCTTCCCCTTTCTGATCGGCACGACCGTCGGCACGGTCGCCGGCTTCTTCGGCGGCATCGTCGATGCGCTGTTCATGCGCCTCGTCGATATCATCCTCGCCTTCCCCTTTCTCGTGCTGATGCTGTCGATCATAGCGATCCTCGGCCCCGGCCTCGGCAGCTTCTACATATCGATGGCGCTGGTCGGCTGGGTGTCCTATGCGCGGCTGATCCGGGCACAGATGTTGGTGCTGAAAAGCAGCGACTATGCCGTTGCCGCCGTCAGCCTCGGCTTCAGCCGCCCGCGCATCATGTTCCGCCACCTGCTGCCGAATGCGATCGCGGGATCGATCGTCTTTTCGATGTCGGATGCGACGCTGGTGCTGCTCAGCGGCGCCGCCGTCAGCTATCTAGGTCTCGGCGTCCAGCCGCCGATCGCCGAATGGGGGGTGATGGTCGCGGAAGGACAGAGCTTCATCACCACCGCCTGGTGGATCACCCTGTTCCCCGGCCTCTCCATCGTCTGCCTCGCCTTCGGTTTCAGCATGCTGGGCGATGCGCTCGGCGAGTTGCTGGGGGTGCACGAATGAGCGGCTCCCTGCTGTCCGTGCGCGATCTCACAGTCAGCGCCCATCTCGATTCCGGCCCGCGCACGCTGCTCGACGCCGTCTCGCTCGACCTCGGCAAGGGCGAGGTCCTCGGTCTCGTCGGCGAGAGCGGCTCGGGCAAGAGCCTGTTCTGCCGTTCGCTGGTGCGGCTGCTGCCCTCTTCGCTCTTGAAGATCGACAGTGGCTCGGTGCTGCTCGAAGGGCGCGACCTCATGCGGGTCGACGACGGCGAGATGCTGAAGGTGCGCGGCGGTGAGATCGGCATGATCTTCCAGAACCCGACCAGCCATCTCGACCCAGTGATGCGGGTCGGCGAGCAGATCGCCGAGGGCATACGCTATCACGAGGGGCTCGGCGCCCGCGAGGCCCGCGCTGCTGCGACTGATATCCTGGCGCAGGTCGGGTTCCCCGATCCGAAGCGTCAGTACGACAGCTATCCGCACGAATTTTCCGGCGGCATGCGGCAGCGGGCGATGATCGGCGTGGCTCTCTCCTGCAATCCGAAGATCCTGATCGCCGACGAGCCGACGACGGCGCTCGATGTGACCATCCAGGGGCAGATCCTGCGGCTGCTAATCGACATTCGCGACCGGCGCGGCCTGTCGATCATTCTCATTACCCATGATCTTGGCATCGTCGCCCAGACCTGCGATCGCATTGCCGTGATGCGCGGCGGCAAGCTTCTTGAAGCGGGGCCGAAGCGGGCGATCCTGGCGCGGCCGCAGCATCCCTATACGATCAGCCTGATCGACAGCCACCCTTCGATATCGGGCGAGACTCCCGCGTCGTCGCCCGCGGTGGCGGACGCCGGCCGGCCGCCAGGACCATTGCTTGAGATCGACGATCTCCATGTGCGGTTCAGAGCCGGCGGCGGCCTGCTGAAGGGCGGCGCCAAGTCGGTCAGCGCAGTTTCCGGCGTCAGCCTGCGGATCATGGCCGGGGAGACGGTCGGCATCGTCGGTGAGTCCGGCAGCGGCAAGAGCACGCTTGCTCGCGCCGTACTTAGCCTTACGCCGCTTTCCTCCGGCCATGTCACCTTCGACGGCGTCGATCTGGCGCTGCAGAAGGGCGCGGGCCTGGCAAAGCTCAGGCGCGAGACGGCGATGGTCTTCCAGGACCCCTATAACGCGCTCAATCCGCGATTGACGATTGGCCAGATGCTTGCCGAGGTGCTGAAGGTGCAGGGCAAAGTGGGCAAGGCGGATATCCCGGCGCGGATCGGCGAACTGCTCGATCTCGTCGGCCTCGAACGCGAATTCGCCGGCCGCAAACCGCGCAGCATGAGCGGCGGCCAGTGCCAGCGCGCCGGCATCGCCCGGGCTCTCGCCGTCGACCCGAAAATGATCATTGCCGATGAATGCGTCGCCGCCCTCGACGTCACCATTCAGGCGCAGATCATCGAGCTCTTCCGCGAGCTCACCGCGAAAATGGCCCTGACGCTGATCTTCATTGCCCATGATCTGGCGATCGTCCGCAATCTCTGCGAACGCGTGGTCGTCATGTATCGCGGCGAGATCGTCGAGGAAGGCCGCTGCGAAGAGGTGTTCGCGCGGCCTAAGCATGCCTATACGGCGGCGCTGATTGCCGCCATTCCCGACATCGATCCTGACAAGCCGCTGCTGCAAGGCGCCGGCGGCAGGGAGGATCTTCAATCGATACCGATCCAGCCCATCAAACGCATGCCATAACAACGAAGGGAACGAACTCATGACAAACAGGTGGAAATCATTCGGGCTCGCAGCCTTGCTCGCCGGCCTGACGCTCAGCGCAAGCTATGCCGATGCCGCCGGTGTGCTCACCATCGGCCGCCGCGAGGATTCGACGACGTTCGATCCGATCAAAACAGCCCAGAACATCGACAACTGGGTATTCTCAAACGTCTACGACGTGCTGATCCGCGTCGACAAGACAGGCACGAAGCTGGAGTCCGGTCTTGCCGAAAGCTGGACCGCCTCGGATGATGGCCTGACCTACACGTTCAAGATTCGCGACACGAAATTCTCGGACGGTTCGCCGCTGACGGCGGAAGACGCCGCCTACAGCCTGCTGCGCATTCGCGACGACCCCGCTTCGCTCTGGAGCGATTCCTACAAGGTGATCGATACGGCGGTGGCGACCGACGCGCATACGCTGACGATCAAGCTCAAGAACCCGTCAGCGCCGTTCCTGTCGACGCTGGCGCTGCCGAACGCCTCCGTCATCTCCAAGAAGGGCATGGAATCGCTGGGCGCCGACGCCTACGGTGAAAAGCCGATCGCATCCGGCGCCTTCGTGATCGAGGAATGGCGGCGCGGCGACCGGGTCATCCTGAAGAAGAACCCGAATTTCTGGCAGGCCGACCGCGTCAAGCTGGACGGCGTCGAATGGATCTCGGTGCCCGACGACAATACCCGCATGCTGAACGTCCAGGCTGGCGAGCTGGATGCGGCGATTTTCGTGCCCTTCTCCCGCGTCGAGGAACTGAAGAAGGATCCGAACCTCAATGTCGCTATCGACGCCTCGACGCGTGAGGATCATTTGCTGATCAACCATGCGCATGGCGCGCTCGCCACGAAGGAAGTCCGCCAGGCGCTGGATCTGGCGATCGACAAGAAGGCGATCGTCGATACCGTCACCTTCGGCCAGGGCACCGTCGCCAATTCCTACATTCCGAAGGGGGCGCTCTATTATTACGCCGACAATCTGCAGCGGCCTTATGATCCCGCCAAGGCCAAGGAGTTGCTGGCGGCCGCCGGCGCCTCCAACCTGACGCTCAACTATCTGGTGCGCGCCGGCGACGAAGTCGACGAGCAGACGGCCGTCCTGGTTCAGCAGCAGCTGCAGAAGGCCGGCATCACCGCCAATTTGCAGAAGGTCGATCCGAGCCAGGAATGGGACATGCTCGTTGCCGGCGATTACGACATTTCGGTCAACTACTGGACCAATGACATTCTCGATCCGGACCAGAAGACCACCTTCGTCCTCGGCCACGATTCCAACAACAACTATTTGACCAACTATAAGAACGAGGCGGTGAAGGAACTGGTCGCCAAGGCGCGTCTCGAGCTCGACCCGAAGAAGCGTGAAGCGATGTATGTCGATCTGCAGAAGATGTCCAAGGACGACGTCAACTGGATCGACCTTTATTACAGCCCCTATATCAACGTCACGCGCAAGAATATCGAGAACTTCTACCAGAACCCGCTCGGCCGATTCTTCCTGGAGGATACGGTCAAGAACTGAGTTCGGGCAGCATGCAAATGCTCCGTCGCCGTAAAGGCGGCGGAGCTTCATCTTTGCTGCGACACCTGGCTGGGGCGTGCTTACTCGGCGGCCGCCGCGAGCTTGTCCTGCGTCCTGGTGTCGAAGTCGCTGGCGTCGTGGCGTTCATGCAACTGACCCGACGGTTCGCCGGAAGTCCGGTTGACCATGCGTCCGCGCTGCACGGCCGGGCGGCTGAAGATCGCATCGGCCCAGCGCTGGACGTTCTTATAGTCCTCGACCTGCAGGAATTCGGCCGCGCCGTAGGTCCAGCCCTTCACCAGCCCGCCATACCACGGCCAGACGGCAATATCGGCGATCGTATATTGGCTGCCGGCCAGATATTCGGTTTCGGCGAGACGGCGATCGAGCACGTCGAGCTGACGCTTCACCTCCATGGCGAAGCGGTCGATCGCATATTCGATCTTCGTCGGCGCATAGGCGTAGAAGTGGCCGAAGCCGCCGCCGAGATAGGGGGCGCTGCCCATCTGCCAGAACACCCACGACAGGCATTCTGCGCGCTCGCTTGGCTCAGTCGGCAGGAAAGCGCCGAACTTTTCGGCGAGATAGGTGAGGATGGCGCCGGATTCGAAGACGCGGATGGGCTTTTCGCCGCTGCGGTCCATCAGCGCCGGGATCTTGGAGTTGGGATTGACCTTGACGAAACCGCTGCCGAACTGGTCGCCATCGCCGATGCGGATCAACCAGGCGTCATATTCCGCGCCGCTATGGCCAAGCGCCAGCAGTTCCTCGAGCATGATCGTGACCTTCTGGCCGTTCGGCGTGCCGAGCGAATAAAGCTGCAGTGGATGACGGCCGATCGGGAGCTCCTTCTCATGCGTCGGCCCTGCGATCGGGCGATTGATGTTGGCGAATTGGCCGCCATTCGCCTTGTTCCAGGTCCAGACCTTCGGGGGTACGTAATCGGAAGAACCGCTCATCTTTCAAACTCCTGGCATTGGTCGGATAGAGCGCGGCGCCCGGTTGGACGGCCCGCATTTTCCTTGACATAGCAGAGGCGATGAGGGTTTGTCACAGGTCTCGGACCTGTTTCACGCAATCGTCAGAGTCTTGGCAAAGCTCAAGAAAACGGCGGTTCAGGCGTCCGCTTCGGCAAGACGCCTGCCCGTTAAGGCCGAAAACAGACGTTCGCTGGCCGCCCACAAGGTGTCTCCTGGTCGGCGATGACAAACTGATCCGGCCTGATGCCGTAGCTGACCCGCTCGCGGGGATCGGCCGTGCCGGGACGCAGCGTTCCGCTCAGGCCGCCCCCTCGCCTTCATGATTGACAGCCGTCCTGGTGCCGGAGGAGAACATGATCAGGGCGAAGAGCGGTTCGGTGCCGAGGGCGCGCGCCCAGTGGCGGACGTTGCGGGGAATGCGGATGGCGTCGCCGGCTTCGAGCCGGTAAAGGGCATCGCCAAGCTTGTGTTCGCAGTTGCCGGAGATGACGTAGAGGATTTCCTCGCAATCGGGATGCGAGTGCAGCTGGTTGCGCTCACCGGGATTGATGCGGCAGGTGCCGAAGGTCATCTCGGCGCCGGGCGTGCCGTCGCCAGTGATCTTCCAGTTGAGTTCGCCCCATGTGGTCGGCATGAATTCGCCGCCGGCTTTCCTGAAAATGACATCTGTCTCGGTCAAGGTCGTCTTTCCCTGTTCAGAAATTTGTGGTGACGCCGGCATCCGCGCGTCGATAGAATTCGAAGAGCTTCATGATCTCGCGGGCAATTTCGAGTGTGCCGCGGGTGATCGATGTGCCGGAAAGGATCGCATCCGTCAGATGCAGGATCTCCGGCACGTAGCCCAGATAGAAGAGGTTGTTGTTGTAGAGCTGGCCGAGCGAATGCTCCGGCTCGTAGATGAGCGCGGCATTCTCGTCCGGCTGGATGAAGCTTGCGGCGCGGCCATAGGACGGCAGGTCCGCCTTGCGGAAGTAAGTCAGCCGGCTGCCGTTTTCGACGATGGCGTTGGCGCCTTCGCCGATGATCTCGACCCGCTCGAAGATGCTGCCGCCGGATTGGCCGGCGGCAAGGTGCAGCGTGCCGATCGCGCCGGAGCGGAAACGCAGGCTGGTGACGGTGGCCCCCGTCAGCGCTTCCCATTCATAACTGGCGCGTTCGATCTCGCCGCCGAGGAAATTGAGGATCGCGCCCGGATGAAAGATGTGGTCGAGGAAGCTCTGCATCCTGACGAGATCGGCGCGCTCTTCCGGCTTCGGCAGGCTCTGGGGATAACGGACATTGATCGAGGTCAGCCTGCCGAAACCGGGCGAGCCGATCAGGTCCTTGAGCTTCTCGATCGTCGGGAAGAAGGTTTTCTTGAGGCCGGTCATCACCATGCGGTCGGCCGCAGCACTGGCCGCCTGCAGCCTTTCGATGTCTTCCATCGTCGCGGCGGTCGGTTTTTCCATCCAGACATGCGCGCCCGCGGCAAGCGCGTCGAGCGCCAGATCCGTTGCCTGCACCCGGCCGTCGGGATGATAGGCGGTAACGAGAAAGACCAGCTCCGGTCTTTCCTGCTCGAGCATATGGCGGTGATCGGTATAGGCTTTGCCGGCGCCGAAAAGCTTGGCGAATTTTTCGGCGCGGGAAAGATCGAGATCGCAGACGCCGGCGAGCTCGACCGGGGCATAACGCAAGGCCGGGTAGATATTGCGGTAGGCATGGCCGCCGGCGCCAATAAAGCAGGCTTTGATGCGGTGGTCGAATTCGAAATTGTAGCGGATTTCCCGCTGGACGTGGTGCGACATGGTCAGCCCTTGATTGCTCCCTGCGTCAGACCCTCGGTGAAGCGGCGCTGCATCAGGATGTAGAGAAGAATGATCGGCAGGAATGAAATGACCGTCCCGGAGAAGACCAGGCGGTAATCGGACGCATAGGTGCTGGCGAAACGGACCAACCCGAGCGGCAGCGTCTGCACCTCCGGACTGATCAGCACGATCAGCGGCAGGAAGAAGTCGTTCCAGGTGGAGAGCGCGCTGATGATGACGAGCGCCTGCACCGCCGGCGTCGAGATCGGCAGGAAAACCTTGGTGAGGATCTGGATATGCGAGGCGCCGTCGATCTTGGCGGCCTCGATCAGGTCATCCGGCACGCCGATGAAGAAGCTCCGCATCAGGAATATGCCGAAGGGAATGCCGTTGCTCACCTGCACCAGCACGATTCCAGCAAGGGTGTTGACAAGGTTGAGCCCGAAGAGCACCTGATAGAGCGGAATGACGATCGCCTGGACCGGCACGGTGAGGCCGAGGATGAAGGCGTAGAACAGCCATTCGCGGCCAGGAAATCGGATCTTGGCAAGGGCATAGCCGGCAGGCGCGCAGGTAATCAGCGACAAGGCGACGACGCCGACAAGGTTGATGAGGCTGTTGCCGAGGAGGTCGCCGAATCCGCCGATCTGCCAGGCATCCAGATAGTTCCGCCACATCAGATCGGCGGGCAAGGTGAAGGGATCGGCCTGGCCGATTTCGGCCTCGGTCTTGAAACTCGAGATCACCAGCCAGATGAAGGGGGCAAGGATCAGGATCAGCGCTGGGGTCAGCGCCAGCGCCACCGGCCATTCGCGATTGCGGGCACTCATTGGGACAGCCTCGCGCGCCAGCGGTTGAAGACGATGGTGATGACAATGGCCAGCAGGCTGAGCAGGATGCAGAGGACCGCTGCCAGTCCGTGATCCTGGGATTGGAAGGCGAGCCGGTAAATATAGGTGGTGATCAGTTCGCTTTGGTAGAAGGGGCCGCCATTGGTCATGACGAAGACCGTGGCGAAGCCCTTCAGGCCGTTGATCATCGCCAGAGAGACGACGAAGGTCATCACCTCGCGAAGCCCCGGCAGCGTCACATGGATCAGCTGCTGGAAGGCGTTGGCGCCGTCCACCTCAGCCGCGTCGTAGAGCGAGCGGTCGATATTCTGCAGGCCGGCGATGAAGAGCAGCATGTAGAGGCCGAAGCCCTGCCACGAGCTTGCGACATTGACGGAAAAGAGCACCAAGGCGGGATCGGAAAGCCAGCCTTGCGTGAAGGAACCAAGCCCGATCCGCGTCAGCGTCGTGTTCAGGAGGCCGAAGAAGGGATCGTAGATATTGGCCCAGATGACGCCAACCACCGCCAGCGACACCAGATGCGGCAGGAAAAAGGCGGTGCGGAAGAAGACCTGGGTGATCCTGAGCCGGCTGACGGCGAGCGCCAGCAGCAGGCCGAGCCCGCCTGCCATCACCACATGGTATGCGAGCCAAACGAACGTATGGACGAGGCTCTTCCAGACGATCGGATCATGCGCCGCCTTCGCGTAATTGCCGAAGCCGACGAAGCTCGCGGACGTGTTGAAGCCGGCCGAACTGTTGAAACTCAGCCAGAAGGTAGCGGCGATCGGCAGAAGGGTGAAGACGGCGTAAAGGCCGAGCGCCGGTGCCATCAGCCAGAATGCGGTGCCGGCATCGCCATTGGCTGAGCTGGGCCCGGCCGCCCGGCGTTTGGACATACGGACGGATGTGCCGCCCGTATGTCCCGCCGCGGCAGGTCCGGTGCTGAGAGGAGCCACGACCTTGCTGCCTGATGTTTCGGGGATGGCCACTATTTCGCCTCTGCCATCTTTGCCTGGATCTGCTTCATGCCTTCCTCGCCGCCGATCTGGCCGGAGATCAGGCCCTGGATGACTTGGAAATAGGTGTCGAGCACGGTGCCGGGCAGATAGACGCTCGGGTTGTAGCCGACGCCGCCTGCGGCTGCGGCGAAGATATCCTTGAGTACCGGGGTCGGCGGCTCGACGCCGGGGATTTCGCGCGGATAGATCATCGTGCTTGCCGGATCCTGCGCGCGTTTCTTCATCACCGCATCCGACAGCATGAAGTCGATCCATTTCATCGCCAGTTCCGGCTGCCTCGAATTCACGGGCACCAGCCAGCTCCAGCCGACGCCGCCGGTCGGCATCGCCGCGCCCTTGATGTCGGAGGGCATCGGCGCATAACCGGCATTCGACAGGTCATAACCGGCCTTGCGGGCATTGGCGGTGAACCAGGGGCCGGCAACGAACATGGCGGCGCGCTTGTTGAACCAGAGCCGCGAGGCACCATCGAGATCGAGCCCGGCCATCTCCTTCTTGATGTCGCCCGCCTCGACCAGCTTCTGCAGTCGGACGGCGCCGGCGGCGACGGACGGGTCGTCCCAGGCGATCTCGCGGCGCAAGGCCTTGCCGATCACCTCCTTGCCGCTCGCCGACTGCAGCAGGTTGCCGAAGAGATGACCGGCGCTGCCTGTTGTACGCGGGCCGATGGCGATCGGCTGCAGGCCGGCCTCCTCGATCGATTTCATCAGCGTTTCGAATTCGCTCCAGGTCGACGGGATCTTCCACCCGGCCTGCTCGAAAATGTCCTTGTGATACCAGATACCAAGCGCATCGAGCCCATCGGGAACCTCATAGATCTCGCCGCCGAACTGGCCCTTCAGCTCGGTGTAAAGCCAAGGATAGATCTGGTCCTTCCAGCCGCGCTTTTCGTATTCTTCGGTGAGCGGGATCACCTGCTTGGCGTTTTTGACGACGCTGATACGGCCGATGCCTGAATTGGTAAGGATCACGTCGGGACCGGCGTCCGACTGGATGGCGGCCTGCACCGCGCCGTTGCTGATCGTGCCGGTCGGCGGCATGAATTCGACGGTCACACCGGGATTGGCCTTTTCGAAATCGGCCTTGATGCCGTTCCAGAGCTGCGCGACCAACGGTTCGGTGATCTGTTCGGGACCCCACATTTTCAGGGTTTCGGCGTGCGCCGGCGAGCTTGCGGCGATCATCGCCGCCAGTGCCGAGCCGCGGGTAAGAAATTTCAGCATTGTTCCCTCCTCCGGACCGCTCCCCGGCCCAAGTTTTTAGATTGTCGAAGGAGACCTCCCTCTCCTTCGATTTCCCCGGCTAACCCTTCTGAAACCGCGCCATGACGGCCTGCTGGACATCGCTGATATGCGCGTGCATCAGCGCCTTGGCGCGGGCAATGTCGCGCGCCTTGAAAGCCTGCAGGATCTGATCGCGCTCCTCGGCGGCTCTTTTGGCCAGATCGCGGCTTTCATTGGCGATCGAGCGGCAGATCTGTATCTGCAGCGCGAGCCGCGCCAGCGTCTCGATCAGCGGCAGGCTCCCGGAAAGCTCGGCAATCGTCTCGTGAAATTCCTTGTCGCGCGTGCCGTAAGTCTCCATGTCGCCGCGGCGCAGCGCGGCCACTGCCTCATCGAGGATGCGTTCGAAGTCGGCAATATGCCGGTCGCTCATCTGTGGAACGGCGAGCTCGACGGCGAAGCATTCCAGCGTCTTGCGCAGATTATAGAGGTCGTCGATCTCCTTCGGCGTGAAGCTGCGCACGAAGAAGCCGCGATAGGGCTTGATCTCGATCAGCCCCTCCTTAGCCAGCGTGCCGATCGCCTCGCGGAACGGCGTGCGGCTGACCTGCAGCCGTTCCGTCAGTTCCTTTTCATCGATCGACACGCCGCTCGGCAATTCCCCGGAGACGATCAGGCGAACGATTTCCTCGTAGATCCGCTCGCGAAGGGTGAGGTGGCGCGGTGCGTTCATGGTCTCCATTTCCGTCTGGCATTCGAGGATTAAGTATGCAATATGCAAAAGAATATACAATATGGAAAATACAAAATCGGGAATTTTATCGAAAACACACAGGGAAAGTTCAAAAAGGGGAGGAAAAGCAATGGGAAAGGTCTATGTCATCGGCACCTGCGACACCAAGGGAGCGGAACTGCGCTACGCCCAGGAGGTGATTAATGCGGCCGGCGCCGATGCCGTGCTGGTCGATGTCGGCACGCTTGGGGAGGATGCCGGCGCCGATATCCGGGCGCGCGACATCGCCGAATTTCATCCCGAGGGTGCGGCGGCTGTCCTCGGGCAAACGGATCGCGGAACGGCGGTTTCGGCCATGGCCAAGGCGCTGACGGCCTTCCTGACGTCACGCGGCGATATCGGCGCCGTCCTCGGCCTCGGCGGTACCGGAAATACCGCACTCGTCACGGAAGCAATGCGCGCACTTCCGATCGGTCTGCCGAAACTGATGGTCTCGACCGTCGCCTCCGGCAATGTCGCGCCCTATGTCGGGCCGAACGATATCACCATGATGTATTCGGTCGTCGATGTCGCCGGCCTGAATGCCATTTCGCGCAAGGTGATCGGCAATGCGGCGAACGCAGCGGCCGGCATGGCCCGCAATCCTATCCCCGCCTCGAGCAATGATCGGCCGGGTATCGGCATGACCATGTTCGGCGTCACCACAGCCTGTGTCACGCAGGTGCGCGAGATACTCGGCAAGACGCACGAAATCTACGTCTTCCACGCCACCGGCGTCGGCGGCCAGTCAATGGAGAAGCTTGCCGATTCCGGCCTGCTGCAGGGCGTAATTGATGTAACGACGACGGAGGTTCCGGATCTCCTTGTCGGCGGCGTCTTCCCGGCGACCATGGATCGCTTTGGCGCCATCATTCGCACCGGCCTGCCCTATATCGGCTCGGTCGGCGCCGTCGATATGGTGAATTTCGGCGCGCGGGAAACCGTGCCTGGGGCTTTCCAAGATCGGAGGTTGCATGTCCATAATGCGCAGGTGACGCTGATGCGCACCACGCCGGAAGAAAATCGCCGGATCGGCACTTTCATCGTCGAACGGCTGAACCGGATGCAGGGGCCGGTCCGGTTCCTGCTGCCGCTGCAAGGCGTGTCGGCGATCGATGCCGCCGGTCAGCCGTTCCACGATCCGGACGCCGATGCGGCGCTGTTTACGGCCATCCGCGATGGCTGGCGTGATGCGGAAAACAGGCGTCTCGTCGAGATCGACGCCCATATCAACAGCCAGGAATTCGCCGCGGCACTCGTCGCCAATTTCCATGACATCCATGCCTGAGGAGACAGTTTTGACCCGCATCGACAGAAAAGACATTCTGAACACGCTTCGCCGCAAGATCGCCGAGGGCCGGCCGATCATCGGTGGCGGCGCCGGCACCGGCCTTTCCGCCAAGAGCGAGGAAGCCGGCGGCATCGACCTGATCGTGATCTATAATTCCGGGCGTTACCGCATGGCCGGGCGCGGCTCGCTGGCGGGCCTGCTCGCCTATGGCAATGCCAATGAGATCGTCAAGGAGATGGGCCGCGAGGTTCTGCCGGTCGTGCGTCATACGCCGGTGCTGGCCGGCGTCAATGGCACCGATCCTTTCATGCTGCCCGATCACTTCCTCGAAGAGTTGAAGGCGATGGGTTTTGCCGGCATCCAGAATTTCCCCACAGTCGGACTGATCGACGGCACCTTCCGCGCCAATCTCGAAGAAACCGGCATGGGCTTCGATCTCGAGATCGACATCATCGCCCGCGCCCACGCCAAGGACATGCTGACGACCCCCTATGTCTTCAGCCGCGAGGACGCCGTCGCCATGACCAAAGCCGGCGCCGATATTGTGGTCTGCCATCTCGGCCTGACCACGGGCGGCGCGATCGGCGCCGAAACGGCGCTGACGCTCGACGGGTGCGTGGACAAGATCAATATATGGGCCGATGCCGCGCGGTCGGTGCGCGACGACGTCATCGTGCTCTGCCATGGCGGCCCGATCTCCATGCCGGCGGATGCCGCCTATGTGCTCGCCCGCTGCAAGGGCTGCAACGGCTTCTACGGCGCAAGTTCGATGGAGCGGCTTCCGACCGAGATCGCGATCCGCGCGCAGGTCGAGGACTTCACCAAGATATAGGCGTGGCTTGGACCGGCCGAGTGCCAGCTGCCGGCGCCTCCCTCGCGGGGCGCCGGCAGCGGAAGAGCTACGGCATGACCATGGCGCCGGTTTCCGACGGCGCGAGGACTTCGTCCAGCTGCCTGACGAGGGCGCGGTCGCCGTCCACATCCGCCGCCAGCCGGGAGAAAAGATCGGCCATACCCCGAAAAATCGTTGCCGCCGGATCGTCCTCTCCGAGGAAATCGGCGATCTCCTGCATTTCGGCAACCCAACGATAGGCCTTCGGATACATATCGGGAATGGATTTCGACAGCTTGCGCTCGATATCGGGAAGGCTTTCCGCGAGTTCGGCCTTCAGGCTTTCGGCAGCACCCGAACGCGATGCGGCAAGCAGCATTGCGGCACCAAGCCCGGCAAATCCCTTGTTAATGCCGGCATAACACATCTTCAGCGCCGATGCCGCGCCGAGCGGTCCATCGAGCCTGCGGACCTTCAGGCCATGTTTTTCAAGCAGCCGGCTCCGCTCCGCGCTATCGCCGCTGATATAGAGTGTCGGACCTGATTTGCCGGCAACCGGCGGACCGCCGATGATGGCGCCATCAAGGACTTCTACCCAGCTGCCTTCAAACCGCGCCGCCAGTGCCTGCATCGTTTTCGGCGCAATCGCATTGAGGTCGATGAAGGGCGGCGGCGCGGGATTCTCCAGTGATATTTCGGCGATGAGGCCGGCGACGCTCATCGCCTCCGCCGGCGGAACGATCGATAGGACCAGCTCTGTCTTCGTCAACTCCTCGAGCGCGACCGGAATCATCCCGGCTGCTTGCGCTCGTGCGATCGTCGGCTCGCTCCGGCCGTCGAGATAGGTCAGCACCGTGGCGCCATGGTCGATCAGCCGTTTGGCGACGGCGCTTCCCATCGCGCCCGATCCGATGATTGCGATATTGCCCATGTGAACCTCGATGATTGATGATATCGCGGTAAAGCTATTGCCGACGGCCGTGCCGTCAACTGCGACGATCCGCCCCGAGCCCCTCCAGATGGCCGCTTCCTGCGTTGCGATGTTGCGGCATTTCTGCTTGATATCGGTCAAAGCAGAGGTGGCCGGCGCCGGTATGATCGGTGCGCCTAGTCGTATTCGGGAATATTGAACTCAATGTATCGGACGATCATCTGCGGCATCGGCATGGGTTCCCGGGAAACGGCAATCCGCCTCCTGCGCCGGGCGGCGGCGCTGTTGGACCACGGCGGCAGCATCGTCGTCCTGCACGTCGTCGAGAATATTCCGCACCGCCACCTCGTGGATCTTCCGGAGGAATTCGAGACGACGGCGATGGCCGACGCCGAAAGGAAGCTCGTATCGCTCTGTCGGGAATTGGGTGTTCCGGCAACGGTCGAGGTTCGCATCGGCGTTGCGGCCTCCATGCTCGCGTCGGCCGCCAAGGAGAGATCGGCCGATCTCATCCTGCTGTCATCGCATGTCCCCGATATCACCGACTACGTCTTTTCCTCGATCGTCGAGAAGGTCGTGCGCCACGCGGGCTGCTCGGTGCTCATCGATCGCCGTCCCGATCAGTTGCAGGAAGACGGGGCGCTGTTGTAGCTCTCCACAGCCTCCCCTCCCCTCCGGCGCCCTGACCACCTATATTTCAGGCAAATCAACGGCAGAATTGGCTGCCTGAGCGGAGACATGCATGAGCCAGGATCCCTATGAGCTTCTGGGCGTGAAGCGGGATGCGTCGCAAAAGGATATTCAAAGCGCGTTCCGTAAGCTTGCCAAGAAGCTGCACCCCGACCTGAACCCCGGCGACCGGAAGGCCGAGGAGCGTTTCAAGGAAATTTCGACCGCCTACGAGATTTTGAGCGACGAAGAGAAGCGCGGACGCTTCGACCGCGGCGAGATCGATATGACGGGCGCTGAGCGGGCGCAGCGCAGCTATTATCGGGACTATGCCTCGGCCGGCGGCACCGATAATCCCTATCGCAGCAACGCCGGCTTCGCAGACTTCGGCGATGCCGACGACATCTTTGCGAGCTTCTTTTCACGCCGCACTGGCGGCGGCCGGGCGCGCAGCCAAGGCCAGGACCGGCGCTTTTCAATGGAGGTCGATTTTCTCGAGGCCATCAACGGCACCAGGACCGAGGTCAAGCTTCCGGATGGCCCCGCGCTAGAGGTGGGGATCCCGCCGGGAACGCGCGACGGCCAAACCTTGCGGTTGCGCGGCAAGGGGGAGCCGGGTGCTGGCGGCGGGCCGGCAGGCGATGCGCTCATCGAAATCCGTGTGCGTCCACACCGCTTCTTCACGCGCGACGGCGACGACATCCGCCTGGAGCTGCCGATTTCGCTCGGCGAAGCGGTGCTCGGCGGCAAGGTTCGCGTCCCCACGCCTTCAGGCCCTGTCAATCTGACGCTGCCGCCTCATTCCAACACCGGAAAAGTCCTGCGCCTCAAGGGCAAGGGCGTTCCGAAGCGCGGCGGCGGGCACGGCGACGTCTATGTCTCCCTGAAGATCGTCTTGCCCGATCAGCCTGATGAACGGCTGACGTCCCTGGTGAAGGAATGGGCGGCGGCACATCCACACGATCCGAGGAAGAACATGGAGGCCTGATCATGGATGATCATGAGTTCCGTCTTTACTTGCAAATCGATGTGGTCCAGCTCGATTTCTGGATCGAACAGGGCTGGCTTATCCCGGAGATCTCAGGCGAAAAGCGACAGTTTCGCGATGCCGATATCGCCCGCGCGCGGCTGATCCTGGATCTCATGCGCGATATGGGTGTCAACGAGGCCGGAGTCGATGTCGTCATGGATCTGGTCGATCAGCTTCATGGTATCAGGGGAACGATGGGCAGGCTGATGACGGCCATTTCCAGGCAGGAGCGCGATGTCCAGCAGCGGCTGGTCGAAAGTCTCGAGGATTTGGAACGGTTTTGACGAGGCCGCGGCTCGTGCCTATGTCGTGAACCAGTAGCGGACGATATGGAAGAACAGTGGCGCGGCGAAGGTGATAGAATCCAGCCGGTCGAGTACGCCGCCATGGCCCTCGATCACATAACCCCAGTCTTTGGCGTTGAGATCGCGCTTGATGGCTGAGAGCACGAAGCCGCCGAAGAAGCCGGCTACGACGATGACGGTGCTGATGGCGGCCGCCTGCAGGGGTGAGAACGGCGTCAGACGATAGAGCAGCGTTCCCACCAGGATCGCCGAGGCGCCGCCGCCGATCAGGCCTTCGAGGGTCTTCGATGGACTGATGTTCGGCGAGAAGCGATGTTTTCCCAGAAGCTTGCCCCACACATACTGGAAGACGTCGCTGAGCTGCACGACGATCACGAGATAGACGAGAAGAAGTGCCGACGGCGTGCCGGTCTCAAGCATCAGCAGTGCGGGCGCGTGGCTGATCGAGTAGACCGTCAGCATCAATCCCCATTGCACCCTGGCAGTCCGCGCCAGGAACTCGTTGACGTCACCGGTCAGCGTCGCCACCGCCGGCAGGATCAGGAAGGCATAGACCGGAATGAAGATCGCAAAGAGGCCGTACCACAATGTTCCGAGCAACACATATTGCAGCGGTAGGACGACGAAGAAGGATAGGAACAGCGCCTGGTGGTCGCCGCGCCGTGACGGCGTCAGCGTCCAGAATTCGCGAAGCGCCATGAAGGACAGGAATGCGAAGAGGATGACCACCGCCGTGTCGCCGAGCAGAATCGCGCCGCCGAAGACCGCGACCATGATCCACCAGGAGCGGATGCGGGCATTGAGGTTCTGCACAGTGGCGACGGAGCCGAGTTCGCTCGCGCGCCGCTGTAGGATGAAACCGATGGCGGAGGCGACGGCGAGCAGGCCGAGGATCGCGGCAAGGACGATGGAGAAAAAGCTAGTCATGCGACGCGCCCCCCGTCTGCCAACTCAATGATCGCGGCGCGGGCGCGGGCGAGAAATGCATCCTTGCCTTCGCCCGGTTCGACGCGCAGCGGCTTGCCGAAACGCGCCGTGCAGGTGATCGGCACGATCAGTATGCTTCCCTTCGGCAGGATGCGCTGCAGATTGTCGAGATGGATCGGCACGAGATCGACATCGGGGAAACGGCAGGCAAGGCGATAGATGCCGCTGCGGAACGGGGCAATCTCTTCGGTGGCGCTTCTCGTGCCTTCCGGAAAAATCAGGATCGAACGCCCCTCTTCGAGCAGCCGCTCGAGCGGCTCCAGCGGGTTGCTATCAGGCAGAGGCTTGCGGTCTATCAGAACGGCGCGCAGGCCCTTCTCCGCAATGAAACGGCGAAAGGCGCTGGTTCCCCAATAGTCGCGCGCCGCAACCGGATGGGTCAGCCGCCGCACCTGATACGGCAGGGCGGCCATGACGGCGACCGTATCGACATGGCTGTTGTGGTTGGCGAAATAGATGCGGCGGCGCGTGTCGGGCGTGCAGCCCCGCCACTCGCTGCGGGCGCCGACCATGATACGGACGAACAGCACAAGGAGGCGACGGACGAACGCGGTCATGATCGCTCCAGCGAACGGGCAAGCGTTGTCGTGCGGGTGATGCAGGTGACGAGGCTTCCGGCCGCGATGATGGCCGAGGTCAGGATCAGCGAGCAATGGCTGGCTAAGCTGGTCGGCGTGACGCCGATGCGCGTCAGCCACGCGCTCAGGGCGATCGTCCAGGACGATGACCGGCTCGCGATCGGTCGCCGCGAGGCGTCCTGTTCTTCACCCATTCCCTTGTTCCCCAACCCAACAGTTCTCCTGCATATCCTGCAAATATCGTCGCGCCAAGCCCTGCAGATCCGGTCCGAGCTATCATCTTGTCAAACGACGGAGGCGCTCGTTGGAAGGGAAATTCTCAACCGGGAAGCGCGACCGCATCGGGGTGCAGCCTGCCGCGCCGCGTTCTTTCCGCCAAGTCGCGGCGCCATGCAGGCATCCAAAAAAATCGGCGGCCGACGAAAGAGCCCAAGCAGTCGATCAGCCTGATTTTTAAGCCTGTTCTCTCCTTGACACCTTTTTAGGCGCTACTATGATTTTTGAACCAGATGGTAAAAAAGGGGAGCAATTGATGACCAAAGACATGCTGATTTCGCGCCGGGCAGTGATCGCATCGGGCATTGCGCTCGGAGTGAGCAGCCTGGCCCCGCTCGCAAGGGCTGCCGCCCCGCTGAAAGTTGCCGGCATTCATGCGTCGCCGGTTGAAAACGCCTGGAATTCCTGTCTTCACAATGCCCTTCAGGACGCTGCCAAGGAGGGCGTCATCGAATATGTCTTCTCCGAAGGTGTCTCAGGCACTGATTATCCGCGCGCCATGCGCGAATATGCCGAACAGGGCAACAAGCTGATCATCGGCGAAGCCTATGCGGTGGAGAAGGAGGCCCGGCAGGTCGCGGCCGATTATCCGGAGACCGCTTTCGTGCTGGGTTCGAGCGGCGAGCAGGCCGGTGACAATTTCGGCGTCTTCGGCACGTGGAATCATGACGGCGCCTATCTGGCCGGCATGCTTGCGGGCAAGATGACCAAGTCGAACGTCGTCGGTTCGGTCGGCGCCATTCCGATCCCCGAGGTCAACATGCTGATCAACGCCTTTGCCGCGGGCGTCAAGGCTGTCAATCCCAACGCCAAGCACCTGGTCTCGTTCATCGGCACCTTCTTCGATCCGCCGAAGGCCCGCGAGGCCGGTCTTGCCCAGATCGACGCCGGCGCCGATATCCTGTTCGGCGAGCGCATCGGCACGGCCGATGCCGCCAAGGAACGCGGCATCAAGTCGGTCGGTTCGCTGGTCGATTACACGCCGCGTTATCCCGATACGGTGTTTGCCAATGCCATGTGGTATTTCCGCCCGATCCTCAATGCAGCGATTGCCGATGTCGCCGCCGGCAAACCGGTCGGTAGGAACTACACGTCCTACGGCCTGATGAAGGAAGGCGGCAGCGACATCGTCTTCGTCAAGGGTGTTGCGCCTGCCGAGGCTGAGGCGGCGATGGAAGCCAAGCGGGCGGAGATCAAGGCCGGCACCTTCGAGGTCCCGAAGATGATGGAAGAGCCGAAGTAGTTCGGCTGATGCAGGGCGACGCGACGGAACTGGCGGCAGCGATCAGGCATGGCAGCCTGAGCGCTGTCGAAGCGATGCAGATCTGCCTCCAGGCAGCGGCGCGGCATGCGCCGCTCGGCGCGATCGCCTATCTCGACGGCGCCATGGGTCTTGCCGCGGCGCAGGCCTGCGACCGGGAGCGGCAGCGCGCGCCTCAGCATTTTTCGGCGCGGCCCTTTGCCGGCGTACCGGCCTTGGCGAAGGATCTGGGCGGTCCCTTCCGCGGACTGCCGGTAACCTCCGGTTCCCGCCTCTTCGAGAGAAAGGGCGGCGACGCCGATTCCGATCTCGCTTCGCGGTTCCGCGAGGCCGGCTTCTGTTTGTTCGGCCTGACGACGAGCCCCGAATTCGGCCTTTCGCTTGCCAGCGAACCGGCGGTGGGGCCCGTCTGTCGCAACCCGCTCGATCCCACGCGCACCGCCGGCGGCTCGTCCGGCGGTGCGGCGGCAGCGGTTGCCGCCGGGATCGTCGCGATTGCCCATGCCACCGATGCCGGCGGCTCGATCCGCGTGCCCGCTGCCTGTTGCGGCCTTGTCGGAATGAAGCCGACCCGCGGCGCTATCCCCTGCGGACCCTCTTTCGGCAACCACCTTGCCGGCATCGCGAGTGAACTGGCGGTCTGCCGCTCGGTGCGGGATACGGCGCTGATTTTCGACCGGCTGAGCGGCAATGCACGCGGCCCCGTTCCGGATCCCTCTCCCGCCGATGTCGATGCCGGCCGTCTGCGGATCGGCCTGTTGACCGACACCGGGCCGGCCTATCCGACCGAGGATCGCCGCCTTGCAGCCGTCGCGGACGCCGCGCGTGTGCTCGAAACGGACGGACACGTCATCGTTCCCTTGGCCTGGGCCGACTTCGAATGGAGTGTTGCCGCCAGCAGCCGTGCCTTCGCCGATATCGTTTCCGTCAACCTCGCCGCGCTGATCAAGGCGGCAGCCCTTGAGGAAAGCAGGGCCGAGCCCCTCACGCAGGCTTTCGCCATACGCGGACGAGCGCTCTCGGCAACCGAACTCTGGAAAACGCTGAACGATGCTGTCCTGGTGAGCCACGCTCTCTGGGCGCTGTTCGACAAAGTCGACTGCATCCTGATGCCGATGCTCGCCTCCGCGCCTCTTGCGATCGGCTCGTTTCCGTCCGATCATGCCGACACCGATCTGCATCTGGAGCGAATGACCGCGTTTGCGCCGCTTGCCTGCCTTGCCAATGTTTCGGGTTTTCCTGCTTTGACGCTGCCTTTCGGACAGGATGAGCTGGCCATGCCGCTGCCGGTGCAGCTGATGATGCCGATGGGTCACGAGCCGGGGCTTTTGTCGCTTGCGGCACGCCTGGAGGCGGAGGGCCGATGGCAGCACCGTTTTCCGGTGGCGGGGTTGCCGTCATGACGGGGCCCGTTCTCGAAATTGTCGGTGTCAGCAAACGGTTCGGCGCCAATCTTGCCAATGACAATATTTCCATGACGCTGGCCAAGGGCGAGGTCGTCGCTCTGCTCGGCGAGAACGGCGCGGGCAAGACCACGCTGATGAGCATCCTTTTCGGCCACTACGTGCCTGATGCCGGCCGAATTCTGATCGACGGCGCCGAGTTGCCGCAGGGCAAGCCGCGCGCGGCGATCCGCGCCGGCGTCGGCATGGTGCATCAGCATTTCTCGCTCGCGCCCAATCTGACCGTTCTCGAAAACGTCATGACCGGCACGGAAGGACTTTGGTCCTGGCGATCGGCAACATCGGCGGCACGCAAGAAACTCCTGGCGATATCGGAGCGCTTCGGCCTGCAGGTCGATCCGAATGCCCGTCTTGGCGACCTTTCGGTCGGCGAGCAGCAGCGGGTGGAAATCCTCAAGGCGCTCTACAATGATGCCCGCATCCTGATCCTCGACGAGCCGACGGCGGTGCTGACCAACATCGAAGCCGAGCGGCTGTTTGCGACCCTGAAGGAAATGGCCCGCCAGGGCCTGTCGCTGATCTTCATCTCGCATAAGCTCGACGAGGTGATGGCGGCGGCTGACCGCATCGTCGTGCTGCGCGCAGGCAAGATGGTCGCTGAGCGCCGGGCGTCGGAAACCAGCAAGGCGGAACTCGCCGAGCTGATGGTCGGGCACCGCGTGATGCGGCCCGTGCGCGAACCGTCGGCACCCGGCGCCGTTGCGCTCGAAGCTTCAGGCGTGACCGTGCGAACCGGCGGCATCGATCGCCTCAAATCGATCAGCTTCCGGCTGCATCAGGGAGAGATCCTCGGCATTATCGGCGTCTCGGGCAATGGCCAGGCGGCATTGGCCCATCTTCTTTCCGGCACGCTGGCGCGCAGCGGCGGCGACCTCAGGCTGTTCGGGGAGCTGGTCGGCGATCTTGGCGTCGCCGATGTCGTCGAAGCCGGCATCGGCCGCATTCCCGAGGACCGCAACCATGAGGGCGTGATCGGGGAAATGGCCATCTGGGAAAACGCCGTGCTGGAGCGCATCGCCTC
The DNA here is from genome assembly GCF_003939025.1 of Rhizobium sophoriradicis. Lineage (GTDB taxonomy): Bacteria > Pseudomonadota > Alphaproteobacteria > Rhizobiales > Rhizobiaceae > Rhizobium > Rhizobium sophoriradicis. Next base: position 401,199 of record NZ_RQIH01000001.1, on the reverse strand, counting down.
GCCGGCCTTCTCGCGCCACGGCCTCGTCAACCGCAAGGCAGGCATGGCCTTCGCGCGCGAGATCATCGACGGCTTCGACGTTCGCGGCGGCGGCCCGGCGATCCGCACGCGGCTGCTCTCCGGCGGCAATATGCAAAAGCTCATCCTGGGGCGCAGCCTCTATCGGCTGCCGCGCATTCTGATTGCCGCCCAGCCTGCCCGCGGCCTCGACGAAGGCGCCGTGGCCGCCGTGCATGCGCGCCTGCTCGACGCCCGCCGGCAGGGGACTGCGGTGCTGCTGATCTCGGAGGATCTTGACGAGGTGATTGCGCTTGCAGATCGCATACAGGCGATCGTCGGCGGCCGGCTGTCGCCGCCCGTCGACGCCGATGGCGCCGACGCCCGCAGACTGGGGCTGATGATGGCTGGCGAATGGCAAGAGACCCGCGAGGCCGATCATGCGATTTGAGCGCCGCGAGCACCGCCCGCTTTATCTGCTGATCGTCACACCCGTTATCGCCGTCATCGCGGCGCTAGCGCTGGCGGGGATCTTGATTTCGATCGCCGGCGCACCTGTTCTCGATGCCTATTGGCGCATCCTGACCGGCGCCTTCGGCTCGCGGCTTTCGGCGACCGAAACCTTGACGCGGGCAACGCCGCTGATGCTGACCGGACTTGCCGCCGCCGTTGCCTTCCGGGCGCGGCTCTGGAATATCGGTGCCGAGGGCCAGTTCTATCTCGGCGCCATCGCCGTTGCGGCGGCAAGCTCGAAACTGCTCGGCGCTCTTCCGGCACCCATTCTTATTCCGCTGCTGCTGCTGATTGGTACGATCGCCGGCATGGTGCTGATTTTGCTCCCGCTGTGGCTAAGACTGCGCTTTTCCGTCGATGAGGTCGTCACCAGCCTGCTTATGAATTTCATCGCCGTGCTTTTCGTCTCGATGCTGATCGATGGCGTCCTCAAGGATCCGCTCGCCTTCGGCTGGCCGCAGTCGCAATCGGTCAGCGATCATGCCATGCTGCCGAAGCTGATCGCGCGCTCGCGCCTGCATATCGGTTTGGCGATTGCGATTGCCCTGGCGGTCGCCGTCCACTTCGTCCAGTCCCGCACCGTATTTGGGATGCAGTCGCGGGCCGCGGGCCTTAACCCTGCCGGTGCGGTTTTTGCTGGTGTGCCGCTCGGAAGAACACTGGTGAAGGTTGCCTGTCTCTCCGGTGGGCTTGCAGGTCTTGCGGGAGCAATTGAAGTGATGGGCGTCAAGGGTTACGTGACGACCGACCTGTCGCCCGGTTTCGGCTATGCCGGTATCGTCGTCGCAATGCTCGCCAATCTCAATCCGCTCGGCGTTGTCTTCGCCGCCATTTTCACGGCCACGATGTTCGTTGGCGCCGACGGCATGAGCCGAGGTCTCGGCATCCCGACCTATATTGCCGACGTCACGGTGGCGCTGTCGCTCCTGACGATGCTGATTGCATTGTTCTTCACCCAATACAGGATAAGGCGATGACGCAATTGTTCGATATCATCGCCTCCGCCGGCCTCTGGGCGGCAATCCTGCGGATCGCCACGCCGCTGATTTTCGGCACGCTCGGCGCTTTGCTGTGCGAACGGGCCGGCGTGCTCAACCTCGGCATCGAAGGCATCATGACATTCGGCGCGATGATCGGCTGGCTTTCTGTCTATCATGGTGCCGATCTCTGGACCGGCCTGTTGATCGCGGCGGTCGCCGGCGGCTTCTTCGGCCTGCTGCATGCGTCGCTGACGGTGACGCTCGGGCTCTCCCAGCATGTCTCCGGTCTCGGCGTCACGCTCTTTGCCTCCAGCTTCAGCTATTATGTCTTCCGGCTGATTGTGCCGCTTGCCAATACGCCGCCCACCATTGTGCCGTTCCAGCCGATCGCCATCCCCGGTCTCTCGACGCTGCCTTTCATCGGTCCGGCCTTCTTTACGCAGACGGCGCCCACCTATCTTGCGATCGTGATTGCACTGCTGATGGCCTACATCATCTTCGGAACTCCTGTAGGGCTCGCGATCCGCATGACCGGTGAAAATCCGCATGCAGCGGAAGCCCAGGGCGTTAATCCGATGAAGGTGCGATACGGTGCAGTCATCATCGGTAGCGCGCTGATGGGAATGGGCGGCGCCTTCCTGACCTTGTCGGCGTTCAACAGCTTCTTTCCGACCATGGTGCAGGGCCGCGGCTGGATCTGCATCGCGCTTGTCGTGTTCGCCTCCTGGCGGCCGGGCCGCGCGCTGTTCGGGGCTCTGCTCTTCGCCTTCTTCGATGCCTTTCAGCTTCGGCTGCAAACGGCGCTGAGCGGGCTTGTACCCTATCAGCTCTTCCTGATGACGCCCTATATCCTTTCCATCGCCGCTCTTGCCGTCATGGCCCGCCGCGCGCGCGTGCCGCAGGCGCTGATGCAGCCCTATCGTCGCGGCGAGCGCTGAAGCCGCCTTTTCCAGCGAGGTTCCGATGTTTGATCTAATCGTCAGAAACGCAAATCTCCCCGATGGCCGAACCGACATCGACATCGGCATTGAGGGCGACAGGATCATCGCCGTCGAGCGCAATCTGCAGGCGCATGCGCCAGAGGAAATCGACGCAACCGGCAGGCTGGTCAGCCCGCCCTTCGTCGATCCGCATTTTCACATGGACGCCACGCTGTCGCTCGGGCTGCCGCGCATGAACGTCTCCGGCACCTTGCTCGAAGGCATAGCGCTCTGGGGAGAGTTGCGACCGATCGTGACCAAGGAGGAACTGGTCGATCGCGCGCTGCGCTATTGCGATCTCGCGGTCACGCAAGGCCTGCTTTTTATCCGCAGCCATGTCGATACCAGCGATCCCAGACTGGTGACCGTCGAGGCGATGATCGAAGTCCGCGAAAGGGTCGCGCCCTATATCGATTTGCAACTGGTCGCCTTTCCCCAGGACGGTTATTACCGCTCGCCGGGGGCGATCGACGCGCTCAACCGGGCGCTCGACATGGGCGTCGATATCGTCGGTGGCATTCCTCACTTCGAACGGACGATGGGCGACGGCACCGCGTCGGTCGAGGCGCTCTGCCGCATCGCCGCCGATCGCGGCCTGCCGGTCGACATGCATTGCGACGAAACCGACGATCCGCTCTCGCGCCATATCGAGACGCTGGCCGCCCAAACCATCCGCTTCGGCCTGCAGGGACGTGTCGCCGGCTCGCATCTGACCTCGATGCATTCGATGGACAATTATTATGTTTCCAAGCTCATCCCGCTGATGGCCGAGGCGGAGATCAATGTGATCCCCAACCCGCTGATCAACATCATGCTGCAGGGCCGGCACGATACCTATCCGAAACGCCGCGGCATGACCCGGGTGCGCGAGCTGATGGATGCCGGGCTGAATGTCTCCTTCGGGCACGATTGCGTCATGGATCCCTGGTATTCAATGGGGTCCGGCGACATGCTGGAGGTCGGCCACATGGCGATCCATGTCGCGCAGATGGCGGGCATCGACGACAAGAGGAAGATTTTCGACGCGCTGACCGTCAATTCGGTGAAGACGATGGGGCTCGCAGGCTACGGACTGGAGAAAGGATGCAATGCCGATCTCGTCATCCTCCAGGCGAGCGACACGCTGGAAGCATTGCGGCTGAAGCCCAATCGGCTGGCGGTGATCCGCCGCGGCAAGGTCATCGCCCGCACGGAGCCGCGCATCGGCGAGCTTTTTCTGAACGGGCGTCCGGCCCGGATCGACCCCGGCCTGGACTACATACCTCGCTATTGAGAAGTGACGGCGCTGACCATCGCTGAAGTGCGAGACCCTCTCCGTCTCTCCGCTATCCCGCCGCTCGGCGAGCGGTGATGATCCATGCCTGCGAGTCGAACAACACGCCCTCCGGCGTCATATGCGCCTCCAGTAGATCACGCAGCCGCTCCAGCGGTTTGTCTGGAGGTTCGTCGGTTTGTGCGAGCGCGTCCTTCACAAGATAGAGGTTGATGAGCGCCTCAAACGCCGCATCGACATCCGATCCGTAAAAGACTGGCTCCCGCACCTCGGCAAAGTCGATCGCGGCGAAGCCTGCTGCGCTGAGAAGCTCGGTGGCGACGGTTGGATCGCCGAGCGAAAACGGATTGGGAGTACCCGGGGAAATGGCAGTTTCAGGCGCCAGGGCCTGCCGGATGGCGCCGGACCACGCGTTGCGCTCCTGGCTCTGCCATACCATCCACACGATGCGCCCGCCCGGCCGCATCGCCCGGCCGATATTGGCAAATGCCGCCGCCGGATCGGCAAAAAACATCACGCCGAATCGGCTGATGCAGAGGTCGAAACCGGCTCTCGGGAACGCATGGGACTGCGCGTCTGCCTGCTCGAACACCACATTTCGCAAACCCTCCGCGGCACTCCGCCGCCTTGCGACCTCGAGCATCTCAGCCGAAACGTCCACACCGACCGCCTCTCCCTGCGTTGCGGCGCGGGCGGCCTCGCGAGTCGTTTGCCCTGCACCGCAGCCGATATCGAGCACTCGATCACCCGCGCCGACGCCGGCGGCAATCCTGAGGTGCTGATTGTGTCTCGCCAGTTCCGCATCGTAAAAGTCGGCACGATCCAACGTCATAACGCTTCCCTCTGCTGTGTTGGATGGGGCAGTCCAAGCGGCCGTCACGCGTGTCATGTGACGCGAAAACAGATTGCATATTAGGATCAGTTATGCAAGGTGGAGAGTAATTGCTGGCTGCAACCAGGAGGATGAGGCCGTGGAAACGACCGGATCAACGCTCGTCACCGAAAAGATCGTCGAACTCAAAGGTGCGAAACTGCAGAGCCAGGCCTTCGGCGACCCTGCCGGCGCACCGGTCCTGCTGATTATGGGAGTGATGTCGTCGATGCTATGGTGGCCGGAAAGGTTCTGCGAGGAGCTCGCCGCCCAGGGACGCTACGTCATCCGCTACGACCAGCGCGACACCGGCCTTTCCACGCATTATGCGCCGGGTGAGCCGGGCTATTCGTTTGGCGATCTCTCCGAAGACGCCATCGCCGTTCTCGATGGCTATCGGATTGAAGCCGCGCATCTGGTGGGGATGTCAATGGGCGGTTTCGTCGCACAAGAGGCCGCATTGCGCCACCCCCGGCGGGTACTGACCCTCACTCTGATCAGCACGTCCCCGATCGGGATCGTTGGCCTGCCTTCCTCGACCAAGGCTTACAAAGAACATTCTGCCGCTGCCGAGCACATCGACTGGTCGAACCTTGAAGCCATTGCCGATTTCATGCGTCGCGATTCAGCCATGCTGGCCGGCACCAGGCATCCGCACGATGCCGAGGCGGCGAGCAACCTGATCGCACGCGACATGGACCGCGCCACGTCCTTTGTCAGCGCAACCAATCATTTCATGCTGTTGAGCGGGGACAAGGCCGCCACCCTGAATGCGTCCAACATCGTGGCGCCGCTGCTCGCAATCCATGGCACATCAGATCCGCTGTTTCCGATCGAGCACGGAGAGGCCTTCACCCAAGTCGCGCCGAATGCGCAACTGCACCGGATTGCCGGCGGAGGACACGAAATCCACGATCGCGACATTGACGAGATGGTGCGCGCCATTGCCGATCATACCAGGCTCTCACCCAGCGGCTGAGTGGCTGGACGCGCCAGCCATGCCGCTGTCGCTTCCAGCATGCCTGATGCATCAGGCGATCTTCTGACGGACCGGCAGCTTCCAGCCGGGTCGGACGAAGTGGCAGGTATAGCCGTTCGGAATGCGCTCCAGATAGTCCTGGTGCTCCGGTTCGGCCTCCCAGAAATCACCGGCCGGCACGACTTCGGTGACGACCTTGCCGGGCCACAGGCCGGATGCATCGACGTCGGCAATCGTGTCCCTGGCGACGCGCTCCTGCTCGGGGCTGGTATAGAAGATCGCCGAGCGATAGCTCATGCCGACGTCGTTGCCCTGGCGGTTGCGCGTGCTCGGGTCGTGGATCTGGAAAAAGAATTCGAGGATTTCGCGATAGCTGATCTTGGCGGGATCGAAGATGATTTCGATCGCCTCGGCGTGGGTTCCGTGGTTGCGGTAGGTGGCGTTCGGTACGTCGCCGCCGGTATAGCCGACGCGGGTCGAAATCACGCCCTTGTAGCGGCGGATGAGGTCCTGCATGCCCCAGAAGCAGCCGCCGGCGAGCACTGCACGTTCTTCGGTCATTGGGGTGTCTCCTTGTTTTCCAAGAGATAGTGTCTCGCGCCGCCGATTTCCATAAGGCGCAACGAGCGCAGCCTCGCTATCGCCGCCAAGGAAGATGATGAGGTCTATAGTCGCTGCCGGCTCAAGAAAATCAGGCCTTGATATGGAATCCTTCCTGGAGCCAGGGATGCAGCGCCTGGCTGGCCGCAAGGATATCGCCCTTCCCGTTGACTTCAGCACCTGAAAACCGGGTGACGATGCCGCCAGCCTCCTCGACCATCAGCGCCGAGGCGCCGAAGTCATGGATCGAAAGCCCATCCTCGAAAAAACCATCAAGCCTGCCGCAGGCGACATAGGCGATCGACAGCGCCGCCGAGCCGAGGCGGCGCACACCGGCCGTATTGGCCATCAGACGCTTGATGGCGTCAAAATAGGTTTCTTCGGCGACCGCCTTGACCTGGCCGGGGATCGGCAGGCCGGCGCCGATAAGCACGTTCTCGATGTCGGCGACATCAGCGCAGCGGATAGGCTCGCCGTTGAGATAGGCGCCGCCGCCGGTCTCGGCGCTGAACAATTCGTCCTGCATGGCGTCATAGACGACGCCGGCAACCAGCCTGCCGCCTTCGGCGATGGCGATCGTCATGCCGAAATGCGGAACACCCCAGGCGTAATTGGTGGTGCCGTCGATCGGGTCGATGTAGATGATCGGCGTGTCCGGCCCGGCCGTGCGGTTGCCGACGGCTTCCTCGCCCTGGATGGCATAATCCGGAAAGGCCTTGGTCATTTTGTCGACGATGATCTGCTCGACGGCGACATCGATCTCGGTCTGATAGTCGCGCGGCGCCTTGGCGAGCATTTCCCGAGAGGTTCGCCGCCGCAGCGAGACGCGGGCGGTTTCGCCCGCCTTCACCACTGCTTCGGCAAGCACGACAAGGCGGGATGACGCGGTCGGCGAAAGACGCGCCGATATGGGAGAAGATGCCATGAAAAATCCGGATGCTGCAGACGGTGTGCCTCGTGCGGAGCCACTCCCTTGGCAGAGGCCGATGATGGTTTTATGAACCCGCCGAGGCCTAGCGATGATATTATATCAGGCGGTCCGTCGATGCATCGAAGAGATGGATCTGAGCCGGGTCGACCGAAAGGCCGATCATATCTCCTGTTTTGACCCTGTCGCGGCGCGTCTCGACGATCGTCAGTTCCGGCTCGGTCGCCGCGACTATGAAGGTCGAGGAGCCGGTCGATTCGACGAAGGCAATCGGCACGTCGAAACTGCCCTGCCCGGGAGCGACAACCTCGATATGTTCAGGCCGGACACCTGCGATGAGCTTGCGGCCGGGCTCGATGGCGCGGTTGATGGCAAGTGTCTGCTTCACGGCGCCGAAATCCAGGATCAGGCTTTTGCCGTCTTCCGCGACGATCGCCGGAATGAAATTCATAGCGGGAGATCCGATGAAACCGGCAACGAACCGGTTTGCCGGCCGGTCGTAGAGATCGAGCGGTGCGCCCTGCTGTTCGATGATGCCGTCGCGCATCACCACCACATGGTCGGCCATCGTCATCGCTTCGACCTGGTCGTGGGTGACGTAAACGAAGGTTGCGTTCAGCCGGTCGTGCAGCGACCGGATTTCCTTGCGCATATGGACACGCAGCGCCGCATCGAGGTTGGACAGCGGCTCGTCGAACAGGAACGCTTTGGGATGGCGGATGATGGCGCGGCTCATGGCGACGCGCTGGCGCTGGCCGCCGGACAGTTCGCGCGGATAACGCTTGAGGAGATGCGAAAGACCGGTTGTCGCCGCCACCTCCTCTGCCGCCTTCTTGGCTTCCGCTTTGGCGATGCCGCGGATGCGCAGGCTGTAGGTCAGGTTTTCCTCGACCGTCATGTGCGGATAGAGCGCATAAGACTGGAACACCATGGCGACGTCGCGCTTGCGCGGCGGCACGCCGTTCATCAGCTCGCCGGCGATCCGGAGGTCGCCGGTCGAGATGCTTTCAAGACCGGCAAGCGAGCGCAGCAAAGTGGACTTGCCGCAGCCCGAAGGGCCGACGAGCGCGACGAAAGTACCCTTGGCGATCGACAGGTCGATGTTCTTCAGGGCGTGGAAGGCGCCGTAATATTTGTTGACGCCTCTGAGCTCGATCTGTGTGGTCATTTGAGGGCTCCAGAGGTGAGGCCGGATACGATGCGGCGCTGCAAGAGAACGAAGATGGCGAGGATCGGCGTCACATACATCGTCGCGTAGGCCATGATGTTGTTCCACTCGTTGGTGTTCGGCCCCATGAAGGAGTTGAGACCGACGCTTGCCGGCTGAAGATCGACCGCCTGGATCATCGACTTCGAATAGACGAATTCGCCGAAGGCCTGCATGAAGATCAGGATGGCGCTGACGAGAATGCCGTTGCGAGCGAGCGGCAGCACGATGTTGAAGAAGGCGCCGACGCGCGAATTGCCGTCGACGAGGGCCGCCTCCTCCAGCTCCTGGGGAACGCTCATGAAGGTGGCGCGCACCAGGATGACGAAGAAGGGCATGCTCTTGGCCGCGACCGCGATGATGACGGCAAGCCTGGGATAAGAGAGCATGCCGATCTGCGAGAATCCGACGAAGATCGGCGTGATCATCAGCGAGGCTGGCAGGACCTGCAGCATCAGGATCAGGAACAGGCCGATATCCACCCAGACGTTACGGTATCTGGCGAGCACATAGGCGCAGCCGACGCCGAGCAGCGTGATCAGCGCCACCGAGCCCAGCGCGATGACCAGCGAATTCCAGAGATAGCGGCCCATGCCGCGGCTTTCCCACACGTAGGTGTAGGTGCCCCATTGGGGTGCTGCCGGCCAGAAACTCGGCGGCGTGGCGAACATCTCCGAGCCGCTTTTCAGCGCAGTGATGTACATCCAATAGAGCGGGAAGAGATAGATCGCCGCCATGACGATCGATATTGCCAGCATCAGCCGGTCGCGGTTCGTGGTCGTGCTCATCCGCGCACCTCATGACGTGTGGAGCGGACATAGACGACGGAGGCGAACATGACAAAGACGATCATGATGACGGAGATCGTCGCCCCCTTGGCGAAATCATATTGGCGGAAGGAAAGGTCCCAGGCCCAATATTGTGTTACGTTCGACGAATTGTTCGGTCCGCCCGAGGTGATCGCGGCGAAAAGATCGAACTGCTGCAGGGTGAAGATCAGCCCGAGCGCGATGATCGCGCCGATCGTCGAGCGCATCATCGGCAGCGTGATCGTCCAGAAGCGCTGCCAGACATTGGCGCCGTCGAGTTCGGCCGCTTCGTAGAGATCGGCGGGAATGCCGGCAAGGCCGACGGAAAGCAGGATCATGTTGAACGAGGTGCCGAGCCAGATATTGGCGATGATCACGGCATAAAGCGAATAATGCGGGTCCGAGCGCCAGAAGATATTGCCGGAGATGATGCCGCTTTCCTTGAGGATGAAGTTCAGCACGCCGAAATCGCCTGACAGAATCCAGTTCCAGATGGCGCCGACGACGAGGCCGGGCATGACCCAGGAGACGAGGAACAGGCCGCGCATCCATGAGGCGCCGGGAAAATTGACCCAGAAGAACAGCGCCAGGCCGAAGCCGATCAGGAACTGGCCGGCGATCGAGCCGGTGACGAAGAGGACAGTGTTCGCGAGGATCGGCAGCGTTTCCGGCTGTGCGAAGAGGTCGGTATAATTCTTGAAACCGACGAAAGGACGCGAGAAGGTCCCGAGGCTGAACATGTCGACCTCCTGGAAACTCATCACCACATTGTAGATGAGCGGCAGTCCCGCCATCAGGAACAGAAAGCCGAGCGGGAAAGCGACGAGCACGATATCGAAACCGCGGCCGTCCCTGACGCTCATCAGGATCCTTTTCATGCGTCCTCCGATGCTCCGATCGGGGCCGCCTGGCGCATCATGCGGAAGACGGCCCCTGCCGGGAGGAAATGGTTGAGTTATCCCTTCTTCCCAGCGGGGGTCCGAAGGGGGAGCAAGCCTCAGCCTAACACCGCTTTGATCTTATCCGCGGCCTGGTCGAGCGCGTCCTTCGGGCTCATCTGGCCGGTCAGCGCCGCCTGGATGGCGTCCTGGATCGCCTTGGAGATCTTCGGCCATTGCGGGTGCGGGCCGCGCGGCTTGGCGTATTTCAGCTGTTCGAGGAAGACCTTGAGGGCGGCGTCCTTCAGCGGCTGGCCGCTTTCGGGGATGGAGATGTCGGAACGGGCCGGAAGCTGGCCGAAATTCTTGAACATCTTGTCGTCCTGCGAGGCGAAAAATTCGAGCGCCTTGAAGGCTTCGGCCGGATGTTTGCTGCTGGCGAAGATCGCCCAGTTGAAATCGCCCATGGCCGAGGACCGTTCAGCCCCTTCCTTGGGAACTGGAAGCAGGGTGACGCCCCAGTCGAATTTCGCTTCCTGCGTCATGCGGTCGAGTTCCCACGGACCGGAGATCGCCATGGCCGCGTTGCCGGAGTTGAACGTGCCGGTCGAATCCCACTGTCCGCGCGTCAGCGTGTCGGGAGAAGCGAGCTTCTCGTCCATGATCGTCTTCCAGATCCCGAGCGCCTTCACTGCGCCGTCGGCATTGATATGCTCATAGCTGCCGCCGCCCATCTGAGCCCAGGGGAGGAATTGGAAGGTGCCCTCCTCATTAGCCTTGGCCGAGAAAGCGAGACCGTAGATGTTCTTGGCGGGGTCGGTCAGCTTGCGCGCATCTTCGACCAGCTCGTCCCAGGTCTGCGGCGGCTTCGCCGGATCGAGGCCCTTCGCCTTGAACATATCCTTGTTGTAGTAGAGCGCGATCGTGTTCGTCGCCTTCGGCACACCGTAATATTTGCCGTCCCATTCGACCGATTTCAGCGGGCCGGGGAAATAATTATCCGGCTTGATGACGGTCGACTTGGCGATCATGTCGGTGAGATCGAGGAAGGCGCCGCGCGACGAGAACATCGCATGTTCCGGATTGTCGACCGCGATGATGTCGGGGGCTTGGCCGGTGGCATAGGCGCGCATCGCCTCGGTGACGACGTCGTCGAACTGGATCAGCCGGTATTCGATCTTAATGCCGTTGTTCTGGGCGTTGAACTCTTTGACGAGGTTCGGCGCCGGCTGGGTGTCCTTATCAAGCGACCAGAGTGTCAGCGTGACATCCTCGGCCTTGGCCGAAAGGCCGAACAGTGAAACGCCTGCAAGCGCCAGAGCGCCGAGAATTGCATATTTGCGGATAGCCATGGTTCTCCTCCTTTGTGGTTATCCCCGTTGCCGGCAATTCCTCCTTGCCGGGCAACGATGTCATCAGGCCGGATCGACGACGAATTCGCCGCCCCGGGCATGCTTGAGGTGGTTGAGCGCATAGACCTGGCCGGTCATTTCCAGTTCATCGCGGTAGACCGGGTCGTGCCAGCCTTCGATGTCGATCGAGCCTGACCAGCCGGCAAGCCGCAGCTCGGAAATGATGTCGGTCCAGTTGCTGTCGCCGAAGCCCGGCGTGCGCATGAAGACGAATTTTTCCTTGCCGAAAATGCCGTGTTCCTTGATGACTTCCCAACGAATGGTCGCGTCCTTGCCGTGGACGTGGAAGATTTTATGCGCCCACTTGCGGATCTGCGGCATGGGGTCGATCAGATAGACCATCTGATGGCATGGTTCCCATTCCAGCCCGATATGATCATCCGGCGTCTCGTTGAAGATCAGCTCCCAGGCATCCGGATTATGGGCGATATTCCAGTCGCCGCTTTCCCAGTTGCCGTCCATCGCGCAGTTTTCGAAGGCGATCTTGATGCCCTTGTCGGCGGCACGCTTGGCAAGCTCGCTCCAGATCTGCTTGTAGCGCGGCAAGCTGTCGGTCAGCGGCTTGCCGCGGATGCGGCCGGTGAAGCCGGCAACGCAGGTCGCACCGAAATGATGGGCATTGTCGATGCAATCCTTCCAGCCCTGCAGGGTCTCGAGGTCGATTGCGCTCTCTTCCAGCGGATTGCCGAACATGCCGAGCGTCGAGATGGTGATGTCGCGATCGCCGATCGCGTCGAGGCAGCGTTTGCCGAGTTCCGCGAGATCCTGGCCCTTGGTCGTCTGCCAGAAGAAGGGCTCGAAGCTTTCGAAGCCCAGATCGGAAATCTGGCCGATGCGAGAGGCGGCATCGCCCTTGTTGCCGCTGACCATGGTGCCGATGCGAATGGATTTTGCAGGGTTGCTCACGTCACGTCTTCCTATGCTGAAATTTCGATGCGCCGGCCGGTCTTGGCGCTTTCGATCGCGCCGAAGACCATGGCGAGGCTTCTGATATTGTCGGAATTGACCGTTTCGGGCTGCTTGCCGGTTCGGATCGCTGCAATGAAATCGGCGATGACGCTGGCGTGGCCGTGGGTTTCGGCATCGTGTTCAGGACCGGGAACGTTTACGGAGGCAGCTCCACGCAGAAGGCCGGGCTCCTCGCCGGCGACCGCCGCCTTGAAACTCTCCTCGCCATCCCAGGTCAGCATCCCCTTCGAGCCGACGAGGCGCCACTGGCTTTCCCAGCTGGTGCGCTCGCCCTCGGCGCACCAGGAGCCGCGATAGGTGAAGACGATGTCGTCGGAAAATTCGAAGATGGCGTTCGCCGAAGCGCCGTGCCGGTACCACGAGTCCTTCGGATTGCGCTCGACGCAATAGACGGCGAGCGGCTTCCTGTCGGCGACGTAACGCGCGGCATCGAAGGTGTGGATCGCCATGTCGAGAAGCAGCACATTGTCCATCTCCTCGCGGAAACCGCCGAAATGCGGCGCGAGGAAGAAGTCGCAATGAATGCCGGTGAGATCGCCGATCGCGCCGCTGTCGACGAAACGGCGCAGGCGCCTGATGCCGGAGATGAAGCGGCGGTTCTGGATGACGGCGTGGATGCTGCCGGTCTCTGCGGCGAGATCGATCAGCGCGGCCCCCTCGGCGAGCGAGGCAGCCATCGGCTTTTCGCTGAGCACATGGCAGCCGGCCTTGAGTGCCGTCGACACGACGTCGTAACGGGCGGACGGAATGACGATGTCGAAGACCAGGTCTGCCTTTGTCGCCGCGATGACGTCGGAGAGATCCGAACCGATGACGGCGCTGTCGAGGCCGAACTCGGCGGCGAGCTGTTCCGCCGTCTCGCGGTTGAGGTCGACGAGGCCGACGATGGTGATGGAGTCGGCGAGATCGGGGTTGGAAGCGATGGCACGCAACCAACCTTTGGACATAGCTCCGCACCCGCACAGAATGGCACTAAATTTCACGATTTCCTCCAGGGAATGGCGCCACTCTCCTCGTGACACGCACTCCGTAAACGTTTACGACTGTAGGCGAAAACATTTTGCGGTGTCAATAGAGGCCAACTGCGAAATTACGGCCCAGGAGGGAATCGCAGCCGATGAAGGGAATCCGCCAGCTTGCCGAACACCTGGCTATTTCGATCGGCACGGTGTCCCGCGCCCTGAACGGCAGGCCGGATGTCAACGAGGAAACGCGCCGTCGGGTGCTGGCGGCGGCCGAGGCGCTCGGCTATGTCGCCAATCAGTCGGGCCGGAGCCTGAGGCAGGGAGAGACGAAGGTCATCGGTCTGATGATCGAATCGAGCGCGGAGGCGGTGGAAAATGCCGACAACTTCTTCCTCGGCGTCACCAGCGGCTTGCAGAGCGTCTTCGCCCGCCACAAGCTCGACCTCGTCATGCTGCCCTGCCCGAGCGACGAGGACCCGCACGAATACTTGAAGCGCATGGTGGCGCGGCGCATCGTCGATGCGATGATCATCTCGAACACGCAGCGCATCGACCGTCGCATCGATCTTCTTTCGCGGGCAAAGATTCCGTTCGTTACGGTTGGTCGCAGCCTTTCGGCGAACACCTTCCCCTGGATCGATCTCGATTTCGAAGGCGTAGCCGACCGCGCGGTCGAGCGGTTGGCCGCGCAGGGCCACCGCCGGATCGCAATTACCGCGCCGTCGAGCGAGGTCAATCTTGGTTATGTCTTTGTCGAGAGCTATCGCCGTGCGCTCGAGCGACACGGCATCGCCTTTGATCCGTCGCTCGTCATCCGCGTCAAATCGAGCGAACAGGGCGGCTACCAGGCGGCCCATGAACTGCTGATGCTTGAGGATCGGCCGACGGCGGTGATCCTGATCTACGAGCTGATGGCGATCGGCCTTTACCGCCGCCTGATGGAATCGGGCGTCATGCCCGGCCGTGATCTCGCGGTGATCGGCTTCCGCGATGCGCCGCGCGCCCGATTCCTGCAGCCCTCGCTCAGTTGCTTCCGCATGTCGCTCTACGATCTCGGCGTCGCGCTCGGTCAAATGCTGCTCGCCCGCATGCCGGCCTATCGAGAATTCTATTCCGATGCCGGTGGCAACATGATCTGGCCACTCGAACTGGTGGCAGGAGAAAGCGACGCGTTCCAGCTGACGGAGGCCTGAAGGTTGCCGGCTTCGGCCTCCCCTGCGGGCACGGCAGAGGATATAATGGCTGGGTGACAAAAAATGTCTCGCGAAGCCCGATCATTCGAATTTAATCTCTATGCCAGCCGGTATTTCGGGTCGAATATGGTTGCCGGTTTCGATCGATCAGGAGGGGTCATGACGGTATCATCCATCTCGCGGCGCACGCTGATGAAGGGCACCGCCCTGCTCCTCGCGTCGACGGCGCTCGCTCGCCAGGCGCTGGCGCAGGCCACGCCCACCGGCGGCCGGCTGATTGTCGCGGCCGATTCCGAGCCGAAGAACCTCAACCCCGCCATCGTCGCTTCGAACGGCGTCTTCTTCATCGCCAGCAAGGTGATCGAACCACTGGCCGAAGCCTCGTTCGAAGGCAAGGACGGGCTTGCGCCGCGGCTTGCCACCTCCTGGGAAGGCTCGGCCGACGGGCTTTCCGTCACCTTCAAGCTGCGCGACGGCGTCACCTGGCATGACGGCAAGCCGTTTACCTCGGTCGATGTCGCCTTCTCCGCCCTCAACATCTGGAAGCCGCTGCAGAATCTCGGCCGCCTTGTCTTCGCCAATCTTGAAGCCGTCGATACGCCCGACGACTACACCGCCATCTTCCGCTTCTCCAAGCCGACGCCGTTCCAGCTCATCCGCAATGCCCTGCCCGTCGTCACCAGCGTCGTCGCCAAACACATCTTCGACGGCAGCGATATCGCCGCCAATCCGGCCAACAACAAGCTCATCGGCACCGGCCCGTTCAAGTTTGCCGAACACAAGCCCGGCGAATACTACCGGCTGACGCGTAATGAGAATTATTGGGACAACGATCAGCCGAAACTGGACGAGATCGTCTTCCGCGTGCTGCCCGACCGCGCCTCGGCGGGTGCGGCGCTCGAGGCCGAGGAAATCCAGCTCGCCGCCTTCTCGGCCGTGCCGCTGGCCGATCTCGACCGTATCTCCAAGGTCGATGGCATCAAGGTGATCTCGAAAGGTTACGAGGCCTTGACCTATCAGCTCGTCGTCGAGATCAATCACCGCCGCAAGGAGCTCGCCGACCTCAGGGTCCGCCAGGCGATCGCGCAGGCGATCGACAAGAAATTCGTGGTCGACACGATCTTCCTCGGTTATGCCGCCGCTTCCACCGGCCCGGTGCCGAGGAATGCGCCGGAATTCTATACGTCCGATGTCGCGGCCTATGATTTCAATCCGGCGGCCGCCAATGATATTCTCGACAAGGCGGGTTATGCCAAGGGGGCGGACGGCAACCGCTTCAAGTTGAAACTTCGTCCCGCGCCGTATTTTAACGAGACCCGCCAGTTCGGCGATTACCTTCGCCAGGCGCTTGCCGCGATCGGCATCGATGCCGAGATCGTCAATGCCGATGCGGCCGCGCACCAGAAGGCGGTTTACACCGACCATGATTTCGACCTCGCCGTCGCCCCGCCAGTGTTCCGCGGCGACCCGGCGATCTCCACCACCATTCTCGTTCAGTCCGGCACGCCTGACGGCGTTCCCTTCTCCAACCAGGGCGGCTATGTCAATCCCGAGCTCGACAAGATCATCAAGCAGGCCTCCGAAACCGTCGACACGGCGGCGCGCACCGATCTCTACCGCAAGTTCCAGCAGCTCATCGTCGCCGATCTGCCGCTGATCAACGTTGCGGAATGGGGCTTCATCACCGTCGCCCGTGACACCGTCCTCAACGTCGCGGACAATCCGCGCTGGGCCGTCTCGAACTGGGGCGATACCGCGCTGCAATCGTGATAGGATCGGCCGTAATTCTCTTCCGGAGGCCTTATCCGGCGTGAAACGCGCAATCCTCCTCCTGCGGCGTAGGGCGATCAGCAGCCTTCCAGTGCTGCTGATCGTGGTGATCTTCACGTTTTTGCTGCTCGAATCCGCCCCGGGCGATGCCGTCGATGCCTATCTGGGCGCGATCGGCGGCGGCGATGCGGCACTCAGGCAGGCGCTGCGCGAGAGCTACGGCCTCGACCGGTCCATGCTGGCACGGCTCTGGCTCTATCTTTCCTCGCTGGCGCGGCTTGATCTCGGCTGGTCCGTCGCCTTCGACCGGCCGGTCGGCGCGCTCATCGCCGAACGCCTGCCCAATACGCTGCTGTTGATGGGCAGCGCGACGGCGCTTTCTTTTGGCCTTGGTTCCGCGCTCGGCATCCTCGCCGGGGCGCGGCCGGGAACCTTGCGCGACCGGCTGTTGTCGATCGGCTCGCTGATCGTCTATGCCATTCCGAGCTTCTGGCTCGGCCTTGTCCTCAGCATTGCCTTTTCGGTGAAGCTGCGCTGGTTTCCGATCGCCGGCATCGAGACGATCGCTTCGGGCAAGACCGGCTTTACCCGCGCCCTCGACATATCAGATCATCTTGTCCTGCCGGTCGGCGCCCTGGCCCTGATCTATCTCGCCTTGTTCCTGCGGGTGATGCGGGCCGGCATGGCTGAGGCCTGGAAGCTCGATTTCGTCCTGTTCGCCCGCGCCAAGGGCCTGTCGCGCAGCCGCATCGTGCTTCGTCATGTGGCGCGCAATGCGCTGTTGCCGCTTGTCACCATGCTTGGGCTGCAATCGGCGGCCATGCTCGGCGGCAGCGTGGTGATCGAGAGCGTCTTTGCGATCCCCGGCTTCGGGCGCTTGGCGCAGGAAGCAGTCAACGGCCGCGACGCGCCGCTGTTGATGGGCATCGTCGTCACCAGCGCTGTTCTCGTCATTTCGGTCAATTTCCTCGTCGATCTTATCTATGCCGCGCTCGACCCGCGCATCGGCGCTTCGGAGGGTGACGCATGAGCCGTCTTCAGCGTCTGCTCGGCACGTGGGAAGGCATGGCCGGATTTGCGATCCTGGTCATCCTGCTTCTGTTCGGGCTGCTTGCCCCTATCATTTCGCCCGGCGATCCGCTGAGGATCGCCGGGCGGGCGCTGCTTGCGCCCTTCACCGACCCGGCCTTTCCACTTGGCACCGATCGCCTCGGACGTGATGTGCTCGCCGGCCTGCTCTATGGCGCGCGAACCTCGCTTGCCGTCGGCCTCGCGGCAGCCTTTTCGGCGATGGTCCTCGGCGTCTGCGTCGGCATGGCGGCCGGATTTTCCGGCGGGTTCGTCGACGAGGCCTTAATGCGCGTAGTCGACGCCTTTCAGATCGTGCCGGGCTTCCTGCTTGCCCTCGCCTTCGTCAGCACTATCGGGGTGTCGACCCCGATCGTCGTTTTTGCCATCGCGCTTGGCGCCTGGGCCGATCCGGCGCGGCTGACGCGAGCCCAGGTGCTGGCGATCCGCGAGCAGGATTACGTCGCCTCGGCAAGGGTGATCGGCATGCATCCCGCGGAAATCGCCTTTCGTGAGATCCTGCCGAACGCGCTGCCGCCGGTGCTGGCGCTTTCCGCTACCATCGTCGCCGGCGCGATCCTCACCGAGGCGGCGCTTTCCTTTCTCGGCCTCGGCAATCCGAATATCGCCACCTGGGGTTCGATGATCGCCGAGGGCCGCAGCGTGCTGCGCTCGGCCGCTTATCTCTCCGTCCTGCCGGGCGCCGCACTTGCCGTCACCGTGCTCGGCGTCCATCTCTTCAGCGAAGGTCTCGGTAAGGCGCTTGGCGATGACGGCGGGAGGGCGGCATGAGCGACATCTTCTGCAGCCTCCGGCAGCTTTCGGTCACCTATTGGCGCGGCAGGAACAATACGACCGCGCTCGATCGTATCGATCTCGATATTGCCACCGGCGAGAGGCTGGCGATCATCGGCGAAAGCGGCTCCGGCAAGAGCACGCTCGCCCGGGCGCTCGCCGGTCTGCTGCCTGGCGGAGCGAAGGTCACCGGCGAAATGCTCTGGCCCGCCCTGGGCCACCCGCCCCGCCCGGGCCGCGATTTCGGCTTCGTCTTCCAGGATCCCGGCACCAGCCTCAATCCCGTCCTGACGATCGGCGAGCAGATTGCCGAGGGCGCCAGGCGCCATCTCGGGCTCAGCCGGAAACAGGCCTCTATCCGAGCCGAGGAACTCCTTGGACGAGTGCGAATACCGCAGCCAGACAAGGCGCTGCGGGCCTTTCCGCATCAGCTTTCCGGCGGCCAGCGCCAGCGCGTGGCGATCGCGGCAGCGATCGCTGCCAAGCCCGCTCTGCTGATCGCCGACGAGGCGACGAGCGCTCTCGACGTCGTCGTCCAGGCCGAGATCGTCCGCCTGCTCGATGGGCTGGTGCGCGAGGACGGCATGACGCTGCTCTTCATCACCCACGACATCGCGCTCGCCTCCGGATTCGTCGACCGAATCGCCGTCTTCCGCGATGCGCGCCTCGTCGAGGCAGGCCCCGTGCGCTCGGTGCTTTCGACGCCCGTGAGCAACTATACCGCCGCTCTCATCGCCAGCCATCGCGATCTGGCGACGCCACCTTTGATCGAAGAGCCGGCGCCATGAATCCTCTGCTGTCCATAGAAAACATCTCGAAGGACTTTTCTTCCGCCGCCCGCCGGGTTGCCGCGCTCGACAATGTTTCGCTGACGATCGCAGCCGGGGAAACGCTCGGTCTGGTCGGCGCCTCCGGCAGCGGAAAATCGACGCTGTCGCGCATCCTGCTGCGGCTTCTCTCCTGTGATGCCGGTGCGATCCGTTTTGAGGGAGAGGATTGGTTGAGGCTGAGAGGTGCTGCCTTGCGCCGCAGGCGGGTGCGCATGCAGATGGTGTTCCAGGATCCGCTGGCCGCCTTCAACCCGCTGGCGACGGTCGGTTCGGTGCTTGACGACCCCTTGCGCATCCACGGCGTCGTGTCGAAAAACCGGCGTGCCGGCGAGATCGCCATGCTCCTCGAACGTGTCGGCCTGCCTTTCGACTATGCCCGCCGGCCGGTCCGCGCGCTCTCCGGCGGCCAGCGCCAGCGTGTGGCGATTGCCCGGGCGATCGCCACACGGCCGTCGCTGCTGGTGCTCGACGAGGCGGTCTCGGCGCTTGACGTCACCGTGCGCGGCAGGATCCTCGAACTTTTAGTCGAGCTGCAGAAGGAGCACGGCATTGCCTGTCTGTTCATTTCGCACGATCTTGCCGTGGTGCGCGCCGTTTCCCACCGCATCGCCGTCATGGACGGCGGCCGGATCGTCGAGACCGGTCCGGCCGCGGCGGTTGTCACCGCACCTCAATCGGCTGCCGGCCGGGCACTCGTGGCAGCCGTTCCCAGTCTTGTGACCGACCCGTTGTGAAGGAGGCGTCCATGTTCGATCTCGGTTGGAATCCCCTGCTCGGTACGCCTTCGTACCCCGCGGAGCGCTACGCCATGCTCGCCGACACGATCGGCCGCATTCTGCGCTGTCGGGGTGACGTCGTGCTGGTTCAGGCAGAGGCGGTGGTGGCGCTCGAAGCGGTGGCAGCCAGTCTCGCGCGTCCCGGCCTTTCGGCCCTCAACCTCGTCACCAGTGCCTATGGCGGCTGGTTCGGGCAGTGGCTGCGGCGAGGCGGCGCAAGCGTTCGGAATCTCGTCGCCGAACCGGGCTTGCCGATTGAGATCGACGCTGTCGCCGAAGCGCTCGATGCCGGCCCTCATATCGATGTGCTCGCCGTGGTTCACGCGGAATCTGCGAGCGGCATTCTCAACCCTCTGCCAGAGATACTCGCGCTTGCGCACGCCCGCGGCATCGTCACCGTCGTCGATGCGGTCGCCTCGGTCGGCGGGCATCGGATCGATGTCGATGATCTCGGCATCGACATCGCGGTTATCGGCCCACAAAAGGCGCTCGGCGGTCCGGCGGGTGTCTCTGCGCTCTCCGTCAGTCAGCGTGCCTGGCATCTCGTTCTCAAGGGCGGCGCGGCACGCGACTCGATCCTGTCGCTGGCCGATCTGAAGGGCTGGATCGACGACGGTCGGCGCATCCTGCCAGGAACGCCGGCGCCGCTGGAATTCCTTGCGCTGGAGGCCGCACTCGACCGCATCGAGGCCGAGGGCCTTGAAAATGTCGTCGCCCGCCATGCGCTGGCGGCATCGGCGACGCGGGCCGGGCTTGCCGCACTCGGCGCCCCGGTCTGGGTGCCGGCGGCAAAGGCGTCGAACCTGGTGACGGCGGTGCCTTTGCCGGAGGCACCGGAACCGGCTTCGCTGATCGCGGCCGCGGGGCGCCTAGGGGTCGAGCTGACGGAAGCCGTGGGAACGGCGCCCGCCCGCCTCGTGCGGCTGAACCACACAGGCCCGCGCGCCGCATTCCAGACAGTGCTCTCGAATGTCGTGGGCTACGGCGCGGCCCTCAGGCAGACCGGCCGTCCCGCCGATATCGCCGCCGCTGCAGAGGCTATAGCCGCAGCCTACAGTCGCTGATCTTATGTTCGGGTCTTGATAATCGCGGCTCGGCAAGGCAGGAGAGTGGCATCGCGGAGACCGGATGCAGATGACGAAATTGCTGGATGCGCAGGGCCTGGAGATTTTGCACGAGGGGCATCGCACCCGCCTGAAATGGCATCGGCTGCGCAAACGGTTTGCCGATCCGCTGTTCTCAGCTGAGGTGATGGCTGAGGGATTTGCCGCAGGCGCATCGATGGAACTCGATCTGCGCGTGCGCGCCGACGGCGGTTTCGTCGTGCTGCACGATGAGGACCTCGAAGGGGAAACGACCGGTCATGGACCGATCGCCGAAAAGCGCCTCAGCGACCTCAGTAATGTCAGGATGCAGGGGGGCGACCGGCCGCTGATCCTCAGCGAGGATCTTGCCGCCATGCTGCAAGCGGCCCACCCGGCCGCACTGCTGCAATTCGACATGAAGGACGACTACGAGGCGGTCGGCGCGCAGGGCATCGCGCATCTTGCCGCGCATTTTCAGGAGATCGCCGCCTCGGTGATCGTCAGCGCCGGCAGTCTCGACCTCATCGTCGCGGTCAAGGAAAAGCTTCCGCATCTGCTGCGCGGCATCGATCCCACGGACAAGCTTTACGATATCAGGCAGGCCGGCGGCTGGAAGGCGGTCGAGATCGAATTGCGCGCCGACCTCCGCGGCCCGACCGAACCGGACACGGTCTATCTCCACTGGCCGCTGATCCTTGACGCCGCGAAGGATGGATTGGATATGATCGCGCTCTGCCAGGGCGAAGGCAAACGCGTCGATGCCTGGACCTTTACCCTGAAGCATCCCGAGGTCGGTTTCAGCGAATCGGAATGGCGGAACTTCCAGGCGCTGATGGCGCTGAAGCCGGATCAGATCACCACCGACGAGGCGCCGGCGACCGAACGCGCCTGGAGCAGCCGCATGGCCGGCTAACCGGTCCGGAAATGTGCAGCCGTTCCGGACGATGGCATGCCTTAAGCAACGAGCTTTTAGCCGGCGACTGACAGCCCCTCGTTCTCAAGGATGAAGGCGAATTCGCCGGCAAGCCCCGGCGCATGGGCGATAACCGGCCCGCCATCCGCAAGCAGCTTGTCGATCGGCGGCATCGCCACCACAGCGCCGGCCTCTTCGGCAATCAGCGCGCCGGCAAGCATGTCCCAGGCATTGAGATGGCGTTCGTAATAGAGGTCGACGGCACCCTCGGCGACACGAACCAGGTCGATGGCGGCCGCGCCCGTGCGGCGATAGTCCATGCCGCGCTCGTGCAGCCGTCTGGAGACTGCGAGATAGTCGTCGAAATTCGTTTTGCGGGAATGGCCGAGGATGACCAGCGCATTGGCTGGATCGACGGTCGCGGCGGCATGAATGGCAAGCCCGTCCTTGAAGGCGCCATCGCCGCGCACGGCATGGAAAACCTTGTCCTCGGCGCCGTCGTAAACCACGCCGATCTCGATCCTGCCGCCGGCGACGAAGGCGATCGAGACGCCCCAATGCCGGAAGCCCCTGATGTAGTTGGTTGTGCCGTCGATCGGATCGACGACCCAGGTGCCGGCCGCGCCCGATCGGCCGCCGCTCTCCTCCCCCATGAACGTATCATCGGGAAAGCGCGAGATGAGCCCGTGGCGGATCGCCTGTTCGGCCTTCCTATCGGCGACAGTGACGAAATCCTGCAATCCCTTGTTTTCGACGGCGAGCGTGCCGGGATTGATGTCGCGCCGAAACCGGGCCGCTTCCCGTCCGGTCTCGAGGGCGACGGCGATCGCGACCTCCGCCCGTGCCCGAATGGCGGCGCTATCGAATGCGGAACTCATCAGGCAGTCCTTCTTCTTATCAGTGTCACCGGCGTAAACTCGACGCGCGCCGTCAGGTCCGGCTCGGCTATCCGGCTCATCAGCAGGTCGACGGTCTGTTCAGCCTGGACATCGCAAGGCTGGCGGATGGTCGTTAGCTCATAGGCGGTCCAGCTCGCCTGTGGAATATCGTCGTGGCCGATGATGGAGAGCGGCGGCGCGTCGTCGCGGCCGCGGCCCTGCATGATGCGGTCGAGGACGCCGCAGGCCATGTGGTCGTTGGCGCAGAACAAGCCGTCAATGCCGGATGCGGCAAGTTCGCCGGCCGCATCATATCCGCTCCGGTAATCGTTGATCCTGATCTGTAGAAACTGCGGCTCGGCGCCGAGTTGCCTGCAGCGGTCAATGAAGGCCTCGCTGCGCCGCCGCGCCGTGTAGGATATGGCGGGAGCGGCCATCACGGCGGGCTTTCGCACGCCGCTTTCGATCAAGTAGGTGGCGGCGAGATGGCCAGCCATGCGGTCGTCCGAGATGATGCGATCGACGAAGGGAATGTCGTTGCCCTTGTTGATCAGCACGATCGGGACCCCCTCGGCCGCACATTGCTCGCAGATCGCTGTCGGCGGTGCGTCCGAGGTGACGATGACGCCGGACACAGCGTAATGCAGCAGCTGGCCGATAACAGTCGATGTATCCGCCTCCTGCGAGGTCGGCAGCAGGATCGGGCGGAAATTGCGGGCAAGCAGCACCCTCGCCAGATGCTCGATCTGCATTGTGCGGAACGGATTGTCGAGGCCGGCGGCGACGACGCCGACGAGATCGGACCGTTTGTTGGTGAGGCTTCGCGCAAGATAATTCACCCGATAGCCGAGCTCCTTGGCGGCCTGATAGACCTTTTCGCGGGTCTTCGGCGAGACGCTGGCATCCGGCGTGAAGGCACGTGAGACGGCCGCGCGTGAGACGCCGGCCACCCGCGCCACATCGAAGGAGGTTACCTTGCGCGGTCCCTTATCCCTGTCTGGCAACTGCTTTTTCCCTCTCTGCCGACGGCCGCATCAGATCGGGCAGATCCGTGCAGATGCCGAGAACCGGAAGCTTCATGATATCCTCGAGAACGGCCGGCCGCTCCTCGTGCCAGAGCACGATCTCGCGGCCCGCCTCGAAGGCGCGGCGCGTCAGCGCGTCGCTCACCAGATCCTGCGGCCGCTCGCCTGCCCTCTCCCAGCAGAGATGCAGGATATCGGCGCCGGCCTCATCCCCCAGGGCATGCGGATCATGGCCGACACGGATCAGCACCGAAAGCGGGAAATCGCAGCCCGCGTCCCTGAGTTCACGCACCTGTGCCGTATCGAAGGAGCCGAGGCAGGCAAAACGCTGGTTCATCTCGGCAAGATGGCGCCAGCAGCGCAGGCCCGTCCCGGGCGCCTTGAGCTCGACGTAGAGACCCGCGCCGGTCTCGCGGCCAAGTGCGGCGACCTCCGCAAAACTCGGCACGTCGACGCCGTCAAGAGCGGCGAGCTCGGAGGCCGTCATTTCGGAAATACGGCGGTCGACGCCGAAGACGCGCTCGAGATGGTCGTCATGCGAGACGACAACCACGCCGTCGCGGGTCAACTGCGTATCGAGCTCCCACATCTCGGCGCCGAGTTCGGCAGCGCGGCGGAAGGCGGCGAGCGTGTTCTCGCGTTCATGGCCGCTGGCGCCGCGATGGCCGATGCAGAAGGGAAGCCGGCCCTTGGCCGCCGGCCAGCCGTATCGCTCGAAAAATGCCTGGAAATCGCGGGTCATCAGAGCCTCCTGCCGGTTTCGTCGAAGACGAACACACCGCGGCTGTCGATCGCCCACCGGACATCGTCGCCGACATGGATATCGTTGCGCACCGGCTGGATCGAACGCAGCAGCGGCCCGCCGGCAAGATGAACGTCATAGAGGTTCTCGCGGCCCTGCGTTTCGGCGAAGGTGACCTTGCCGGAAACGGGCGTGTCGCCTGCCGGGGTGAAGTGCTCCGGCCGGACTCCGAGCATCAGCTTGGTGCCCTCGGCGGCGCCGACGCTATCGGGCAGCGGCACGCGGATCTCGCTTTCCGGGATCCTAAAGGCGCCCTTGTCGACGACCCCGCGCAGGAAAGTGATCGGCGGATTGCCGAGGAAGCCGGCGACGAAGGCGGTCTTCGGATCATTGTACATTTCGGCCGGCGTGGCGATCTGGACGATCTCGCCTTCCTTCATGATGGCGATGCGGTCGCACATGCTCATCGCCTCCACCTGGTCATGGGTGACGAGAATGGCGGTGATGCCGGTCTCGCGCTGCAGGCGACGAATTTCCGAGCGCATTTCCAGACGCAGCTTGGCGTCGAGATTGGCGAGCGGTTCGTCGAGCAGCAGCACATCCGGCTTGCGGATCAACGCGCGGGCCAGCGCCACGCGCTGCTGCTGGCCGCCGGAAAGCTGCGCCGGTCGGCGTTCCATGAGATTATCGATATGGACAAGCCCGGAAATACGATTGACCTCCTTGCGGATGTCGGCAGCGTCGACGCCCTTCACCTTGAGGGGAAAACTGATGTTTTCGGCAACCGTCATGTGCGGATAGAGCGCATAGGACTGGAAGACGACGCCGACATTGCGGGCCTGGCTCGGCAGGTCGGTGACGTCGCGGTCGCCGAAGAGGATGCGCCCGCTGGTCGGCCGGTGAATGCCGCAGACCGCAAAAAGCGTTGTCGATTTGCCGCAGCCGGAAGGCCCGAGCAGCGCCAGCATCTCGCCGTCGCGGACTTCGAGCTGCATGTTCTCGATGACCTTGGTGGAGCCGAAGCTCTTTGAGAAATTGTCGAGGAGGATGCGCATCAGCCTTTGCTCCCGCCGCCGTAGATGTTCATGAGATATTTGTTGAAGAGCGCGTAAGCGATCAGCACCGGAATAAGGTAGAAGAGCCCGACCGCCTTGAACATATTGAAATCGTAATTGTTGTCGTCGGCGAGGAAGCCCGCAAGATAGACCGACAACACCTGCACGTCATTGCCCGGCGCCAGCACCTGCGGCAGGATGAATTCGCCCCAACCGGCGAGGAAGGAGAATAGCCCGAGCGCCATGATGCCGGGCTTGACCTGCGGCAGCACGAGGCTGCGCCAGACCCGGAAGCGCGAGGCGCCGTCGACGACGCCGGCCATTTCGATTTCCCAGGGCACGGTGTCGTAGAAGCCTTTCATCAGCCAGATGCCGAGCGGCAGGTCGATCGCCGCCTTCACCAGGATGACGCCGATCAGCGAGTTGTAGAGGCCGATCATCTGCAGCACGATGAAGATGGCGATGATCAGCGTCACCGACGGAAAAGCATGCAGCACCATGACGCCGGCGAGGAAGAAGCCGCGTGCCGGCACGTTGAGCCGCGACAGCACATAGCCGGCCATCGACGAGACGATCAGCACGAGGCTGGTGGTGCAGGCCGAAAACAGCAGCGTATTCACCGTCACCTGCCAGATATTCGCCTTGCCCGGCGTCGTCTGCCACAGGAAACGCCAGTGATTAAGCGTCAGGCCGGAGGGCAGCAGCGCATCCGGCTGCTTCACCGTCACGGTGTCGAGGAAGAGATAGACATACATCAGCAGCAGCGGCAGGCTGACAATGGTGAGCGCCGTTATAACGGGCCAGCTGCGGTAATTTGCCGAGGGCTGCGATTGTTCGGCCATGGTCAGTCCTCGATCAGGGGCTTGGCGACAAGCGTGCCGTAGTTGAAGACGCGCAGATAAAGGAGCGACAGCATCACGCCGATGACGACGAGCACCAGCGCCATGGCCGCGCCCAACCCGTATTCGAGATTGCCGGCATAATTCCTGAGCGCGGTGTGATAGGCGGAGAGCGCCCAGACCTCGGTCGTGTTGCCCGGCCCGCCATTGGTGGCGAGCAGGATTTCATTGAAGGAGGCGAGCAGCGACAGCGTCTGGTAGCAGGTGACGAAGAGGATCGGCCAGCGCATCTGCGGCAGGATGATGTAGCGGATCTGCTGCCAGCGCGAGGCGCCGTCGACCTCGCTGGCATAAAACTGGCTCTTCGGAATGGCCTTCATCGCCGAGGAGAACACCAGCATGCCCATCGAGGCGCCGATAAAGCCGTTGATCAGCACGACGAAGAACCAGGCATTATAAGCGTTGTCGAGCAGATAGTTCTTCGGCGGATAGCCGAACTTGCCCATCAGGATCGAAATGAAACCGGTATCCCAGGCGAGCCATTTCCACAGCATGACATAGATGACGACGGGGGTGATGCGCGGCAGAAGCCAGATGCCGCGAAAGATCGAGGCCGGCGTCGGCGGCATATAATGCGTCCAGATGGCGAGCAGCAGGGCATAGCCGACATTGAAGAGCGTCAGCACCAGCGCGACGTAGAGCGCGGTGTTGAAGAGCACGCGGGCCATGTCGGGCGAGGTGGCGATGCGCGAGAAATTGTCGGTCGTCCACGTCCAGCCGGTATAGGTGGCCTCGGCCACCCTTTCCTTCTGTTCCTGAGTCAGCTTGAGACCGACGGTGTCCAGCGCAGAAAACAGCTGCTCCTTGCTGTCGAACCGGGTGTTGACGACCGAGCGGTTGAACTGTTCGGAAATCTGCTTGACCTCGCGCGTCGAAGGCCGGTCGGCGAGGTCCTTGATCATGCGCTCGGCTTCGCGGCGCGTCGGGAAGACCTCGCCGGCATGTTTGGCGCGCAGCTCCGCGGCGATACCAGGCGCAAGGCCGAGACCCTCGACGGCCTTTAGGCCCGCCTCGTCGATCGCGTAGCGCGGTTCGGTCATCTCGGCGGCAATGTCGGGCATGGCCGACTTCAGTGCGATCAAGGAATTGGGTGCGATCTGATAGACGCCGCCGGAAATGCCGGTTGCGGTCGTCATATTGGTCATCGAGAAGACCGCCGTCAGAACGACCGGCATCAGGAAGAACAGGACGATCATGATCGCGGCAGGCGCGATCATCACCAGTCCAAGCCTTCTGGACGATTTCATGGAAGCCTCCTCGCGGGACGGACCGGGCAGCGGGGTCGCCGCTGCCCGGAAGAGTGCTTCGACTTTAGCGGATGACGATCTTGTCGCCGAGCGTGCTCTTCAGCTCGCTCTCGGCATCGCCGATGGCGGCGTCGACGGTCTTGGCGCCGGTCCAGGATGCCTCGAGGTTCTTCCACATAATGTTCCAATATTTTCCGAAATCGGAATTGTTCGGCATCGCATTGGCATGCGGCAGCAGGCGCTCGGTGGCTTCGCGAGCCCAGCGGTCGTCCGCATAGAAGTCCACTTCGGCTTCGGCTTTGGAGATGCCGAGATGGGCCGATTTGATCGCATGCAGCGCGTTGATGCGCGGTTCGGAGGCGATCGTGATCAGCTGAGCGGCGATCTGCGTATCTTCATCGCTGTGTCCTGCGGTCAGCATGTAGACGAGCGGATGCGTCAGCGTGTTGGCCTTGCCGCCCTCGCCGGCCGGGATCAGCGTGAAGACGATGTTGTCGAAGAAATCCTTCAGGCCTTCCTGGTTGACGAGGCGGGCATAATGCCAGGTGCCGGCGTCCCAGATGCCGGCCTTGCCGGTGGCGACTTCCTTCCACCACTGATCACCCGGCATGCCGATATGGTTCTTCTTGGTGACGCCCGTTTTCACGGCATCGGAGATGAACTGATAGGTGCGGGTCATGGCCGCCTTGTCGAAAACGAGCTTGCCGTTTTCTTCCATCGTGCCGCCGAAGCTCGTGTAGAACTGCCAGTAGTCAGGGCCGTTGCTGGGGCGCGGATAAAAGCCGTAACCGGGCTGGACGAGACCCTTGTCCTGCATCTTCTTGGCATCTTCGAGCAGGTTCTTCATGGTGTACTTGCCGTCCTGAACATTCTGCGGCAGCGCATCGAGATCGGCGTCGCTATAGCCGATCGCCTTCATGTAAGGCTTCCAGAAGAACATCGGGCGGGATTCGGCATCCTGCGGAATGCCGTATACGGTGCCGTTGTACGAGGCGATCTGCATCAGGTTTTCGTAGATGCCGTTGAGCGGCCAGGCGTCGAGATCAACGTGATCCTCGATCGGAACGATAAGGCCGGCCTGTGACCAGGGCGCGATGTCTTCATGACCGCTGGCGACGATGTTCGGGGCGGTCTTGGCTTCCGCGGCAAGCGTCAGCGCCTGCTTGAAATCGTCCCAGCCGGAATAGGCCTTCTTCTCGATGGTGATCTTCAGGTCTTCACCCTTGAGAGCTGCTTCGCGCTGCAGTTGCTGGGCTGCGATCTCGATGGCGTCGAGTCGATAGGTGTCGTTCGGGCCGGTGCCGCCTGCCCAGACGCTGATGGTGACGTCTTTGGCAAGCGCAACGGCGGAGGTCGAGGCCAGGATGGCGGCCGCAATCGTGAGGGATTTCAGTGTCGGCAAAATGGTCATTTTCTTCGTCTCCCTGGAAGAGCAGTGTGAGGCCTCTTGACGGGTCAGCACTGTCGCTTGACGGCCGTTCCGAAACCCACGAAAACGTGACTAGTCCCGCTCTATGGGGTCGATGTAACGGCCGAATGACAAAATTGAGCACGTGTGCAAAATTATTATGACGATGTCCTAAAGACTTGCAAGCGCCGGTTTCCGGCGGGGATGTTTTGCGCTTCAAATTGCGCTTTTGCTGGTCTAGCATTGCCCCCATGAGCCTAGAATCCGTCCGCGCCTTCCTCCGTGCGCATGCACCCGATATCGACATCATCGAAACCACCGAGAGCTCCTCGACGGTGGCGCTTGCCGCCGAAGCCCACGGCGTCGAGCCCGCGCAGATTGCCAAGACGATCTGCCTGCGCGTCGGCGAGCAGATGATGCTGGTCGTCGCCTGTGGCACGGCGCGACTCGACAATCGCAAGTTCAAGGACACGTTCGGAGCAAAGGGGCGCATGCTCGACGCAGAAGAGGTCGTGGCGGTCACCAGCCATCCGGTCGGCGGTGTCTGCCCGTTCGGCCTGCCTTCGCCGCTGCCCATTTACTGCGACGTTTCGCTGAAGCGCTTCGACGAAGTCGTGCCTGCGGCCGGCTCGACCAATTCGGCCGTGCGCATCGGCACCGGACGGCTGGCGGAGCTTACCGGCGCGAGCTGGGTCGATGTCTGCCAGTAAAGCGGCAAAAGAACTTCAAACCTGGGAAAGAGTCCCTATATTAGCTCTCGATATGCCGTGGAGCATGGACAGGAGATCAGGAATGCCGGGTACCGTTTCGCGTTTTGCCAAGTTTGCGGCGATTGCCGTACTGACGAGCGCTACCGTTTTTGCTTCGCTTGGTGATGCCGAGGCGCGCCGCGCCGGCGGTTCCGGTTTCGGCAGCCGCGGCACGCGTACATTCCAGGCTCCGCCCGTCACCCAAACCGCGCCGAACACTGCTGCGCCGATCGAACGGTCGATGACGCCGCGCACAACTGCGCCCGCTACGGCCCAGCAGCCGCTCGGCGCCCAGCGGCCCGGCTTCTTCAACGGCTTCGGGCGTTCGATGATCGGCGGCCTGATTGCCGGCGGCCTGCTCGGCATGCTGCTCGGTCACGGTTTCGGCGGCGGCTTCGGCTTCCTCGGCATGCTGCTGCAGATCGCTCTGATTGGCGGCGCCATCATGCTCGCCATGCGTTATTTCGCCAACCGCCGGCAGCCTTCCTATGGGGTTGGCGGCCAGAGCCGGTCCTACGGCCAGTCTTTCAATATGTCGCCGTCGAACAATTCATCCTTCCAAATCCCGGCGATCGGCTCGGGCGCTGGTTACGGTGGACAGGCGCGCGGCAATCGGCCGAAGGATGAGATCGGGCTGGCACAGGCCGACCTCGATCAGTTCGAAGAATTGCTGACGAGCGTGCAGACCGCCTATGGCGCCGAAGACTATGGCACGTTGCGCCGGCTGACGACACCGGAAGCGATGTCCTATCTTGCCGAGGAGCTCGGCGAAAACGCCACCAACGGCGTGCGCAACCGCGTCTCCGACGTCAAGCTGCTGCAGGGTGATATCGCCGAGGCCTGGCGCGAAGACGGCCAGGAATATGCGACGCTCGCCATGCGTTACTCCTCGATCGATGCCATGGTCGAACGTGACAGCGGTCGTGTCATTTCCGGGGATGACGGCCGACCGAGCGAAAGCACCGAGATTTGGACCTTCGTGCGCAGGCCCGGAGCGGACTGGAAGCTCGCTGCTATCCAGGGCACCGGCCAGCGCGCCGCTTAAAACAGCGCCTCTGTTTGTGCCGCCCAAGCTGCCGGTCAGCTTGGGTGGCATTTTAGTTGACCGCGACCGGTTTGGAGCGCATGCGGGAGACCGTCTCGCGTTCCGCCCGTTTGCAGCGCATCGGCGGCAAGCCACGATCCATCAGGTCCATATCTTCCAGCACCATGTCGCCCATCTTCTTGAAGGCGCTGTCGAGGGCGCCGGCCCGGTGCGCCGAGCGGATGAAGCCTTTCAGGCCGCGCACCGGATGATCGGGCGGCAGCGGCTCCTCAGGATAGACATCGCTCGCCGCGACGATATGGCCTGACGAGACGGCCGCCATCAGCGCATCGAAATCGACGACATCGGCGCGGCTGAGCAGGATGAAGGCCGCGCCCTTGCGCATGCTGGCGAAGCCCTCGGCGCCAAGGAATCCCCTGTTCTCGCTGGTGACGGCTGCGACGACGAAGACGAAATCGCTCTTGGTCAGCACATCCTCCAGGCTTGCCGGTTCGACGCCGTTTTCCTCGAGGATCGAGCGGGGCTGCCAGGGATCGAAGACCCTGATGCGCGCCCTGAAGCCGGACAGCACGCGACGCAGCGCCTTGCCGAGATCGCCGAAGCCAACAATGCCGATCTCGGAGCCTGCGATCAGTCGCGCGCTCGCATTGCCCTCCCCTCCCCAGAGTTCGCTGCCGTGGCGAAAGTCGACATCGGCATCGACGATGCCGCGCGCCAAGGCCAGCGCGAAGCCGAGACCGATTTCGGCGACCGGTTCGGCGAAGACCTGGCCCGTCGTCACGACATGGATGCCGCGCTGGAAGAGCACGTCATAGGGCATGTTGTTCAGGAGATTGCTTTCGACGTTGAGGATCGATCGCAGGACCGGCATTCTGGCCAACGTTTCCGCCGAAAGCGGCGGCTGGCCGATGATGTAGCGCGCTCTGCCGAGGATCTCGTCGCCAAGCCCGGCGATATTCTCCGGATCGGCTTCGACCACCTCGTATTTCGCATGCAATTCGGCGCGCGCCCGATCGCTGAAGATCAGATCGAGCGTGCGCGGTTCGGGCGCACTGATCGCCAGCGGCCGTTCGGCATTCGTCATGGGTGTGTCCTCCATCGCGGGCGGCTTGCATCGCCTCGCCTCTGAAGGGTTCATAGCCCCTGCCTGCAGCTGTTTCCAGTTCGCCAAAGAGGAATGCAGAGCGCGATCCGTAAAATCGGCGTCGCTCCTGAGCGACCGGCGCGGCGAGAAGCAATGGAAAGCGGCAATTGCCTATCAGATAAGCAGTTGAATTGACTTGTTATTTAATGACTTTTCCATTGACGCTGCGAATCCCTTGAATTAGCTTCAGGGGCGCGAGCCAGCCCTGGTCTTCGGCAGCCGCAGGATTTTCGAAAACGCGAGGGAATCGACAATGAAATCAGCACTGAAGAGCGGCCTGCTTGCCTTGGCTGCTGTAGCGCTTCCGGCAGTCGCTTCCGCCCATCCTGCCGTTGGCGAAGCCGCCGGGTTCAGCCATGGCTTTGCTCATCCGCTGTCCGGACTCGATCATGTCCTCGCCATGGTGATGGTCGGCGTTTTGGCTTTCCAGCTCGGCGGCCGTGCTCTCTGGCTGCTGCCGGCAACCTTCATCATGGTGATGGCGATTGGCGGGGCTCTCGGTGTTGCCGGCGTCAATGTTCCCTTTGTTGAAATCGGCATCGCGTTTTCCGTCATCGTTCTCGGCACCGTCGTTGCCCTCAATGTCAGGGCGCCGCTTGCCGCAGCGCTCGGCATGGTCGGATTCTTCGCCATCTTTCATGGCCATGCGCATGGCGCCGAAATGCCGGAAGATGCGGCCGGCGCCGCCTATGCCGCTGGGTTCATGATCGCCACTGCACTGCTTCACGTCGCCGGCCTCTCCCTTGGTTACGTCATCAGCCGGGCCGGCGAACGGCAGGGCGTCTTCGTAACTCGCGCGGCCGGCGGTATTGCTACCATCGCGGGCGTCGGCATCCTGGCCGGCTTGATCTGAACCTGACGGCATTGCAGCCGCCCCGGCGGCAAACGCTTCCAAAACATCACGGTGCAACGAGAACGCTCGGTTTGCGTGGCATAACCGGGCGTTTCTGCGTCATCGCTCAAAGTGCGGCGGACTTGACCTAAATCAAATCCTCTCCTGTCGCGTCGGGCTATAGCTGACGCACGATCAACGAACGGACATCCAAATTGACGCAGGGCCGCCTTGCCGGTTGTCGGTGGGGTGCGAGAGTCAGTATAGTGATTTCAGAAATTTCTGAAATCACAGTTGGAACGGAAACCGCTATGAACCTTCCGCCTCTCGTCCAGTCCTTCGTTCTCCACTTCGGCGAAATGGGATCTCGCTGGGGAATCAACCGCACGGTCGGCCAGATCTATGCGCTGCTTTTCGTCTCGCCGGCGCCGCTCTGCGCCGAGGAGATTGCCGACTCGCTCGGCATCTCGCGCTCCAATGTTTCGATGAGCCTGCGCGAACTTCAGGCATGGAACCTCGTCCTTCTCAAACACAAGCCGGACGACCGCCGCGATTTCTTCACGACGCCCGATGATGTCTGGCTGATTTTGCGGACGCTTGCCGAGGAACGAAAGAAGCGGGAAGTCGATCCGACGCTGTCGGTTCTGCGCGAGATCCTGATGCAGCGCCCTGCCAGCGAGGCCGAACGGCACGCGCAACAGCGCATGAGCGAAATGCACACGCTGATCGAGCAGCTGACCCATTGGTACGAGGACGTTAAACAGCTTGAAACCGAAAGGCTCGCGACGCTCCTCTCGCTGGGCGCGAAAGTGACGAAGCTTCTGGAGGCCAAGGACCGGGTGGTTTCGCTCGGCCGCAGCCGCCGGCCGAATCCTGCGAACAAGAGTTAGCGCCATGGGCACTGCTTTTTTCGACGCGAAGGACAGGAGGGAGACTGAGCCGGCGCTGAACGGCGATACCGTCTCGCCCCTCACCGGTCAGGATGATGCGAAAAGAGGGTTGCGCCGAGCGGCGATGCTGCAGGCACTCGCCGCCGCGATCTGGATTCCGCAGGCCGGGTTACTGGCCGTCTCGGTCGGCCGCATCGCCGATGGCAGCGGATTGCAGGCCGTTGTCTGGCCGGCCCTCGGCATCCTTCTTCTCGGACTGGCAAGAGGCTGTCTCGACACGGCCGGCGGCCGCCTGGCCTTTCATATCGCGCGCGCCGAGCTCAGCCGCAGGCGGCGGACCGCGGTTGCGACGCTCTCCACGTCGTCGCCGATCGATCGAGGCCGACCGGCCTCCGGCAAAGCCGCAAGTGTGCTGGGCGAGCAGGCTGAACTCATAGTGCCCTATCTCGCCCGTTTCCAGCCGGCGCGAGTGAAGGCGAGCCTTGTGCCGCTCGTCATCCTTGCCGTCATCCTTCCGGTCTCCTGGATTGCCGCGCTGGTGCTGCTGTTTGCCGCGCCGCTGATCCCGATCTTCATGGCGCTGATCGGCTGGCGTGCCCAGGCGGCCAGCGGAAAACAGCTTATTGCCACCGGCGGCCTCAACAGCTTCCTGCTCGATCGGCTGCGCGGACTGGCGACGATCCGTGCGCTCAAGGCGGTGGATGCCACCGCGCTCAGGCTGCGCCGCGAGGCGGAGTCGCTGCGTGCGCGCACCATGGCGGTGCTGAAGATCGCCTTTCTTTCCTCGGCCGTGCTCGAACTTTTCGCAGCACTCGGCGTGGCGATGATTGCCGTCTATGTCGGTTTCAGCCTGCTCGGCGAGATCCGCTTCGGCACCTGGGCAGGCCGGCTCGACCTGATCGAGGGATTGTTCATACTGCTGCTGGCGCCGGCCTTCTTCGAGCCGCTGCGCGAGCTTTCGGCGGTCTGGCACGATCGGGCCGCCGGCGAAGCGGCGCTGAAAGCTATGGACGCCTTGGCTGCCGGCGGTCTGTCCATTCGAGGATCGGCCGAAGCCGCGACAGCCCAGGGCACCGAGGCGCCGCACATCCGTTTTGAGAATGTCGATTTCCGCTACGCCGCCGATGAGCCGCTGGTCCTCTGCGGCTTCGATCTCGATATTGCCGCCGGTGAACATCTGGCGCTTCTCGGCGCCAGCGGTTCCGGCAAATCGACGCTTCTTTCACTGATGGCGGGGCTGGCGCCCTGCACCGGTGGTCGCATCGTCATCGGCGGCGTCGAGCTTGCGGATGACACCGCCGCGCTCTTGCGCGGCGGCATGGCGTGGATCGGCCAGAAGCCGCATTTTTTTGCCGGCACCATTACGGGCAACATCACGCTCGGCAGGTCCGACATCCCACGCGGCGATGTGACGGGTGCGCTTGATGCGGCGAGACTGGAAAAAGTAGCCGCCGCCTATGGCGGCCGACCGCTCGGCGAAGGCGGCATCGGGCTTTCCGGCGGCGAGGCGCTGCGGCTGGCGATCGCCCGCGCCGCCTACAATCCGCATCTGAGGATCATCCTCGCAGACGAGCCGACCGCGCATCTCGACGCCGCCACTGCCGCCGAAATCACCGAGAGCCTGCTGTCGCTTTCCCGTGGCCGCACTTTGATCGTTGCCACCCATGATCCATTGCTGGCCGCGCGCATGCACCGCACCGTGCGCATGGACGCCGAGTTTATTGTGAGGGAGGCCGCGGAGTGAGCACATTCACTGCAGATCTCAAGCCGATCCTGAGCCTGTTCTTTGCCGAGCGCAGGCGCGCTCTGCTGCTCGGCGCAGCACTTTCGGCAGCGACGGTTACGGCGGGCATCGCCCTGCTCGGCCTGTCCGGCTGGTTCATCACCGCCACCTCGCTTGCCGGCCTTTCGGCCGCTGCCGCCGTCACCTTCGACGTCTTCGCACCGTCAGCCGGCATCCGCCTGCTCGCCATCATCAGGACGGCGGCACGGTATGGTGAAAGGCTGGCGACCCATGACGCGACGCTCGGCGTGCTGGCCGCTCTTCGCGAAAGACTGTTTCGCGGCTTCGCCGAACCGGGTGCCGCACGCACGCTCCTGCATCGTCCAACAAGGCTGCTCTTCCGGCTGACGGCCGATATCGATGCGCTCGACTCTCTTTATCTCAGGATCCTTGTGCCGGCCGCGGTGGCGATCGGCGCTGCCCTTGCGGCAAGCCTCGTGCTGGGGCTCATGCATCCGCTGTTCGGCCTGTTATTCGGCGTCTTTCTCGCCGGCACCGGCCTGGGGCTGCCTTTGATCGCTGCTCGGGCGGCGCGCAAACATGCCCGCAGGCGCGCCCATGGCATCGAGGCACTGCGGTCGCGGACGATCGATCTCGTCGCCGGTCACACCGACTTGTTGATGGCCGGCCGACTTGCTGCGCAGAGGAGCGCGATCGCTGCCGCCGACCACTATGCCGGCCGCGCCGACGACCGGCTGAACCGCGTCGAAACCGGCCTGACATTCGCCTTCGGCCTCGTCTCCACCCTGCTATTGACGGCATCGCTGCTTGCCGTCGCCGCCCTTGCGGAAACCAACGCGATTACCACGCCGGTTGCAGCCCTCGGCCTGCTCGTCGCCTTTGCGGCCGCCGAACCCTTTACAGCTCTGCGCCGTGGTGCCCTGGAACTTGGCCGAACCCTGCTTGCGGCAAAGCGCGTCGCGCCGCGGCTTGCCGCCGCCGCAACGCCAGAACCTATGGGGCTGCCGCTGCCGGGATTTGCTTTTTCGCTGGCCGCTGTGTCCGCATTCCATGAAAATTCCGCCGTGCCGGCACTCCAGGTCAGCGAACTCACACTTCAGCAGGGCGAACGCCTCGCGGTGATCGGCAGCAGTGGTGCCGGCAAGTCGAGCCTCCTCGCTCTGCTTTCCGGGGAACTGCCGGCAAGAACGGAAAGTGTTGCGGCGGTAACGGCGTCCTTGCTGACGCAGCGGACGGAACTCTTCGAGGACAGTCTGCGCGGCAATCTCGCTCTTGCCGACCCGGATGCGAGCGAGACCCGTCTTCGGGAGGTGCTTGCTGCCGCCGGCCTGCTTGCCGATGTCGAGACCATGCCGCGGGGGATCGATACGCTTCTCGGCGAAGGCGGCCTCGGCCTTTCAGGCGGCCAGTCGCGCCGGCTGGCGCTTGCCCGGCTCTTCCTGCGCGACACGCCGCTCTGGCTGCTCGACGAGCCGACCGAGGGTCTCGACGGCGCCACCGCCCGCGACGTGCTCTGTCGCCTCTCGGCAATGGCGCAGGGTCGCTCGCTGGTGATCGCCACCCATATCCGCCGCGAAGCTGCGATCGCAGACCGCATCGCCGTCATCGAAGGCGGCCGCATTTCAGAAGTTTCACGCCGTGGGGAGGCGGCGTTCGAAAAGGCGCTCGATCGGCTTCGGCCGGACTGAGCACGACCGCATGCCCTCAGCGCCAGCCGGCGCTGAGAAACGCTCCGTACCCCGTGGGACCGTGGGAGAAAGACAATGGAACTAGATATCGTCGCGCTATCGCGCTTCCAATTTGCGCTGACGGCGCTTTACCACTTCCTGTTCGTGCCGCTGACGCTCGGCCTGTCCGTGCTCCTGGCGATCATGGAAACCGTCTATGTCATGACCGGCCGCCAGATCTGGCGGCAGATGACGAAATTCTGGGGCACGCTGTTCGGCATCAATTTCGTGCTCGGCGTCGCCACCGGCATCGTCATGGAATTCCAGTTCGGCATGAACTGGAGCTATTACAGCTATTATGTCGGCGATATCTTCGGCGCGCCGCTGGCGATCGAAGGCCTGATGGCCTTCTTCCTCGAGGCGACCTTCGTCGGCCTGTTCTTCTTCGGCTGGGACAAGCTGTCGAAGGTCGGCCATCTCGTCGCCACCTGGGCAGTGGCGCTCGGTTCGAATTTCTCCGCGCTCTGGATCCTCATTGCCAACGGCTGGATGCAGAATCCGGTGGGATCGGCGCTCAATCCGCAGACGATGCGCATGGAGATCACCAGCTTCTTCGATGTGGTCTTCAATCCGGTCGCCCAGGCGAAATTCGTTCATACGGTGTCGGCGGGTTATGTCTGCGCCTCGATCTTCGTGCTCGGCGTCTCGGCCTGGTATGTGCTGAAGGGCCGGCATATCGAGCTTGCCAAGCGCTCGATGACGGTCGCCGCCTCCTTCGGCCTCGCCTCGGCTCTTTCGGTCGTCGTGCTCGGCGACGAGAGCGGTTATCTCGCGACCGAAAACCAGAAGATGAAGCTCGCCGCTATCGAAGGCATGTGGAAGACGGAGCCGGCGCCGGCTGCCTTCACCGCCTTCGGTTTCCCCGATCAGGAAGCGCGCGAGACGCATTTCGCCGTGCATATCCCCTGGGTCATGGGACTGATCGGCACACGGTCGCTGACGACCGAAATCCCCGGCATCGACAAGCTCGAACAGCAGGCCGAGGTGCGAATCCGCGACGGCATCAAGGCTTACGACGCGCTGATGCAGATCCGTGCGACGCCGGCGCAGGACCAGGTCGCGCAGGAAGTGCGCAGCTCCTTCGAGGATCTCGGCCATGATCTCGGCTACGCGCTTCTTCTGAAGCGCTACGTCGACGATCCGCGGCAAGCGACCGACGCGCAGATCGTGCAGGCTGCGCGTGACACGATCCCGCATGTACCGACGCTCTTCTGGTCCTTCCGCATCATGGTCGGCCTCGGCATGTTCTTCATCCTCTTGACCGCCACTTTCTTCTGGCTGTCGGCCCGGCGCCATCTCGATAAATATCCGCTGCTGCTGAAGATTGCCATGCTGGCAATCCCCCTGCCCTGGGTCGCCATCGAGCTCGGCTGGGTCGTCGCCGAATTCGGCCGCCAGCCCTGGGTGATCGAAGGCGTGCTGCCGACGGCGGCCGCCGTCTCCAGCCTCGGCGCCGGCACGGTGCTTTTGACGATCATCGGTTTTGCCGCGCTTTACACGGTGCTGATCGTCATCGAGATGAGCCTGATGATCAAGGCGATCCGCCAGGGGCCGGAACCGGACGACGACCCGGAAGCCGTCCTGATTTCCGAAACCCTCGTCCCGGCCGCGGAGTGACCTGCCATGATCCTTCACGAACTCATCGACTACGAAACCCTGCGCCTCATCTGGTGGCTACTGCTCGGCGTGATATTGATCGCTTTTGCAACGACAGGCGGCTTCGATCTCGGAGTCGGCACGCTTTTGCCCTTTGTTGCCAGGACCGATGCGGAGCGGCGCGTGGCGATCAACACGATCGGCGCTACCTGGGAAGGCAACCAGGTCTGGCTGATCCTCGGCGGCGGCGCCATCTTCGCCGCCTGGCCGCCGCTTTATGCGGTCTCCTTCTCGGGCTTCTATCTCGCCATGTTCGCGATCCTTTTCGCGCTCATCCTGCGCCCGGTCGGCTTCAAATACCGGTCGAAACGGGAAAGCGTCCGCTGGCGAAACGCCTGGGACTGGACGCTTTTCATCGGCGGGTTCGTGCCGGCGCTGATCTTCGGCGTTGCCGTGGGCAACGTGCTGCAGGGCGTGCCGTTCCGCTTTGCCGAGGACATGCGGATCTTCTACGAAGGCTCGTTCTTTGCTTTGCTTAACCCCTATGCGCTGCTCTGCGGGCTGTTGTCCGTCGCCATGTTGACGATGCACGGCGCCGCCTGGCTGGTCTTGAAGGCGAGCGGGCCGGTGGCGGAGCGGGCCAGAAGCTATGGCAGTATCGCCGCCCTTGCCGCCATCGTGCTCTTTGCCCTCGGCGGCCTCTTCCTATGGATCGGCGTTGGCGGCTATCGCATCGCCAGCGATATCAGCCCGATCGGACCGTCAAACCCGCTGCTGAAGAGCGTGGTGATCGAGAATGGCGCATGGCTTGCCAATTACAACGCCCATCCGTGGATGATCCTGGCGCCTGTCCTCGGCTTTGCAGGTGCGGCACTGGCCTTACTCGCAATGCGGGCAGGACGCGAGGTGACGACGCTCATCTTCAGCAAGATGGCGATACTGGGCATCATCTCCACGGTCGGTCTGGCGATGTTCCCGTTCATTCTGCCCTCCTCGCTCGATCCGCGATCGAGCCTGACGGTGTGGGATGCATCCTCCAGCCATATGACGCTGTTCATCATGCTGGTCGTGACGGTGATCTTCCTGCCGATCATCGTTGCCTACACCGCCTGGGTCTACAAGGTTTTGTGGGGCAAGGTCGACGAGAAGTCGGTCACCGACAAGAACAGTCACGCCTACTGAGGGAGACGAAACGATGTGGTATTTCGCATGGATCCTCGGCCTGCCGCTGGCCGCCGCCTTCGCCGTCCTCAACGCCATGTGGTATGAGCTGATGGACGACGCCGCCAAGAAGAAGGCGTCCGAAACGTTGAAGTAATTAGGGAAAGGGCGCGGCTTCAAGCCGCGCCCTTCTATTGGGTCAGCCTTCCAGCCACTTTACCTGTTCGGGCGTCAGCCGGATGTCGAGTGCGGAGAGACTGTCTTCCAGTTCGGCGACGGTGCGCGGCCCGATCAGCGGGATGACCGGGAAGGGCTGGGCGATCACATAGGCGAGCGCGATGTGGATCGGGTTGCGGCCGAGCTTGTTGGCAAGTTCGATGGCGCGGTCGCGGCGTCCGAAGTTGCGCTCGGAATACCAGACGCGCACGATCTCCTCATCGTCTCGCTTGTCGCGGCCGGCGCGGCCGGTAAAGAAACCGCGACCCTGGCTCGACCAGGCAAAGTTCGGGATCTGCTTCTCGTTCAGCCATTTCTTCCAATCGTCATCGGAAGCGGCAACACAGCCGGCCCAGATGGGATCGAGCATTTCGGCAAGCGAGAAGTTGTTGGAGAGTGCGGCCGGCGCGGCCTTGCCGGTCTTTTCGGCATAGGCGATGGCTTCGTCGAAACGCGCTCGCGTCCAGTTCGAACCGCCGAAGATGCCACGGATGCGGCCGCGCTTGACCTCGGCATCCATGGCGTCGACGAACTCGCCGACCGGCACGTCGGTATTGTCGCGATGCATGAAATAGACGTCGACATAGTCGGTCTTCAGCCGGGCGAGCGATTGATCGAGCTGTTTTGCGATCATATCGGGGTAGCAGAGCGGCGAATGGGCGCCCTTGCCGATCAGCACGATCTCCTCGCGCGGCACCTTGCGGCTGGTGTGCCAGTCGCCGAAGATCGCCTCCGTCTTGCCTGCGCCATAGACAAAGGCCGTATCGAAGGCATTGCCCCCTGCCTCGTAAAAGGCGTCGAGCGTCAGCGAGGCGGCAGCGAAATTCGGGAAGAACTCGAAGCCGAGTGTCACGACCGAAGCGGGCTTGGAAATGCCGGGGATCTGGCGCTGCGGAATGCTATTGCCGAGCGTGACCGGGCCGCCGGCAATATTGTTCGTGCGCTTGACCGCCTTCTCGACACCGTATTCGAGACCGACCGAGGCACGCCATTGGTCAAGCACGCGCAGGTTTCCGATCGAATCCGCCCAGTTCATACCTGGAGTGC
This sequence comes from Rhizobium sophoriradicis, assembly GCF_003939025.1. GTDB lineage: Bacteria > Pseudomonadota > Alphaproteobacteria > Rhizobiales > Rhizobiaceae > Rhizobium > Rhizobium sophoriradicis. The sequence continues at coordinate 360,003 of NZ_RQIH01000001.1, read as the reverse complement.
TGAACTCGGTTTTGCCAGCGCGGATGGCGTCGCCCGCCGCATCGGCTTCGAAGGAATAGAGCCAGCGATCTTCCTTGACCTCGATCGTCTCCTGTTTACCGCCCTTGAAGACTTCGATCTTGCCGACGCCGCCTTTGTGACCGGAGGCGAACCAGAAGTCGGCGACCTCGATCCGGCCCTCGGAGCCGATGATACGCAGGACGTTGTCCTGCTGCGCCATGATCGAGCAGGAGACTTCGGCAATGATCTCGTTCGGGAATTTGAGCACGGCCGACGCCCATTCATCGACGCCGCTCTCGCCGAGATGAGCGACACCCGAAACCTTCTCCGGTTCGAGGAAGGCCTTGCCTTCCGCCGCACCCGCAATCAGCCTGGCCATCGAGACCGGATAGCCGCCGACATCGAGAATGCCGCCGCCGGCTGTATCGTTGGCGAACAGCCGGTGTTCCGGCTTATAGCTGCCCATATTGAAGCCGAAGCTCGAGCGGATGATGCGTAGCGTGCCGATGACGCCGCTCTTGATGAGTTCGACCAGCTTCTCCGTCTGCGGATGCACGCGGTACATGAAGGCCTCGCCGGCAAAGACGCCGGCCTTCTTGGCTTCGTAGTAGACGGCCTCGGCATCATAGGCGGACAGCGCGATCGGCTTTTCCACCAGGATATGTTTGCCGGCGCGCGCAGCCTTGATCGCCCATTCGGCATGGCCGGTATGGGGCACGGAAATGTAGATCGCATCAACCTCGGGGTCGGAAAGCAGCGCTTCGTAGCCGTTGACGATGCGTGCGCCGGGGAAGTTTTCGGCAAGTCCCGGCTTGGAAGGATTACGGGTGGCGATTGCCACCAGCTTGCCGGTACGCGAATGGGCGACGCCATCGGCAAAGGTGCGGGCGATGGTGCCGGGGCCGATGATGCCCCAGCGGATCGGTTGATCGGACGTCATGGAAACCTCTTTCGTCTTTCTGCCTTGGGAGGGGTTTAGCGAAGCCGTTTGCCGGCGCCGTCGAAAAGGAATGTGTGGCTTGCGGGAAGGCCGACGGTCAGCGTCTCGCGATTGCCGGCGACACGCGATTCCGGCCGCTCGATGATCAACTGCTCGCTGCCAATGGCGGCGTAGATATAGCTGGTGTTGCCGAGATGTTCGGCGACGTCGATGGCGACGGTGAGATCGGCATCGCCCATGCCGGCATCGACGAAATGTTCGGGACGGATGCCGAGCGTCACTTTCGCGCCGGCTTCGATGGGATCGGCGACGGGCAGCGGCAGGCGCGTATTGGTGTTGCTTTCGAGTGCAATCACCGCCCTGCCCGGCTGCGTCTCGACCACAACGGCCTTAAGGAAATTCATCTTCGGCGAGCCAACGAAGCCGGCGACGAACTGGTTGGCGGGATCGTCATAGAGATCGAGCGGGGCGCCGATCTGCTCGATATTGCCGGCGCGCAGCACGACGATCCTATCGGCAAGCGTCATCGCCTCCGTCTGGTCGTGGGTGACATAGATCATCGTGGTACCGAGCTGCTTGTGCAGCCTGGAGATCTCTACCCGCATCTGCACGCGCAATTCGGCATCGAGGTTCGATAGCGGTTCGTCGAAGAGGAAGACTTCCGGTTCACGGACGATGGCGCGGCCGATTGCGACGCGCTGGCGCTGACCGCCGGAAAGCTGTTTCGGCCGCCGCTTCATCAGCTCGGTGATCTGCAGGATCTCGGCGACATGGCGCACGCGCCGCTCGGTATCGGCCTTCGGATTGCCGTTCATGCGCAGGCCGAAGCTCAGATTTTCCTCGACGGTGAGGTGCGGATAAAGCGCATAGGACTGGAAGACCATGGCGATGCCGCGATCGGCCGGCTCGACGTCGTTGACGACCCTGCCGCCGATCCGAAGCTCGCCTGAGGTAATGTCCTCGAGGCCGGCGATCATCCTGAGCAGGGTGGACTTGCCGCAGCCGGACGGGCCGACGAAGACGACGAATTCGCCATCCTTCACCTCCAGATCGGCGCCATGGATGATCTCGAAGCCGCCGAAGCGCTTGACGATGTTGCTGAGTGAAAGCTCTGCCATGCGGCCTCCCGATTATTTGATTGCGCCGGCCGCGATGCCGGCGATGAAATGGCGCTGAAGAGCCACGAAGACGACGAGGATCGGCGCCGTCAGCAGCACCGCGCCGGCCATGATGCCGCCCCAGGAGACCTTGGTGAGGCCGATCAGCGTTCCCAATGCCACCGGCGCCGTCATCATGCCCGGTCTGGAATTGATCAGCAGCGGCCAGAGGTAATTGTTCCACGAGTGCAGGAAGAGAATGATCGCCAGTGCCGCCATGGTCGGGCGCGCCAGCGGCAAGGCGATACGCAGGAAGATCTGCCATTCCTTGACGCCTTCGACCCGGGCCGCATCGAAAAGCTCGCCCGGCATCATCGAGAAGGATTGCCGCATGAACAGCACGCCGAGCGAATTGAACAGCGGCGGCACGATCAGCGCCACCCAGGTGTTTGCCAGCTTGAACTCGCGCGCCACCATGATGAATTGCGGGATGACGACCACGGAGAAAGGCAGCGTGATGGTGCCGAGGATGATGGCGATGACGACGGTGCGGCCGACGAAACGGTAACGTGCCAGTGCCCAGCCAGCCATCGAAGTCAGCAGCACCGAGAGCACCGTATAGATGAGCGCCACGCCGATGGAGATGACCATGGCCCCGATGAAATCGGTATCGGCCTGCAGGTTCTTGAAATTCTCGACGAAGTTGGTCGATGGCCACAGCACGATGTCAGGGCTGAAAATGCCGTTGTCGGGCATCGTGGAGAAGACGAACATCATCCAGAGCGGAAACAGCCAGATTATCGCAAGCGGCGCCAGTGCGGCATGCAACGCGATCTGGCGCAGCAGAAGGGATTGCGATTTGGATTTCATTTCGGATCCCTCCCGACCCAGAGATTGAGAAGCGAGATCGCCACGGCAAGGGCAGCCATCGTATAGGCGATCGCCGAGGCATAGCCAAAGTTCAGCGCGGTAAAACCCTGGCGATAAAGGAAGAGGCCGAGTGTTTCCGTGCCGCCGCCGGGACCGCCGCGATTGGTGATGAGGAAGGGCTCGGTGAAGAGCTGCATGGTGCCGATCACCGAAAGCACCACACAGAAGAGGATGATCGGTTTCAACAGCGGCAGGGTGATATGAAAGAACTGCTGTACCTTGCTCACCCGGTCGAGCGTTGCTGCCTCGTAGACATCGTCGGGAATGGCCTGCAGGCCGGCGAGGATGATGATGGCGTTATAGCCGGCCCAGCGCCATGTGACGGCGAGGATGATCACGGCCATCGCCGCATTGGCATTGTCGAACCAGGATATCGGGCTGAAACCGATGGCCGAAATCATCTTGTTGATGACGCCGAAATCGAGGCTGAACATCAGCCGGAACACGGCTGCGTAAGCGACCTCACCGACGACAACCGGCGCAAAGAAGGCGAAACGGAAAAGCGGACGCGCTTTCAGGAGCGGCGAATTGAGCAGCACGGCCATGACGGTCGCAAGCGCGATCATGACCGGCACCTGGATCACCAGAATGATCAGCGTGTTGTAAAGAGCGTTATAGAAGGCAGGGTCGTAGAAGAGCCGGCCCCAATTGGACTGGAAACTGTATTTCCACGGGTTGATGCGGGTGTTCTGAAAGGAAATCAGGAACGAATTGATGATCGGCCAGATCCAGAAGGTGGCAAAGATCAGCAGATAGGGAGCGAGGAACGCATAGGCGCTCCGGGTTCTGAACGGCATCCAGTTTCCTCCACACGAACTAAATGAATGACCGGCTGCGTTGCAGGCCGGGGGAATGCCGGGCGCTCGGAGCGCCCGGCATCGTCATTCATTGCGCGATGGGAAGACCGGTCGCCGAAGCGATCTGGTTGGCGGCGTCGTCGAGAGCCGCTTTCGCATCGGGGTAGCCGCCGGCGAAGAACTTCGCCTGCGTCGCCCTGAAGATGCCTTCAGCATCGCTCTGGAAGGCGGTGCCGCGGCTCGGAACGATCTTCGGCAGCGTCGCCAGGATATCTGCCCAGACCTTCTGCCCGCCCCAATAGGGCTGCGGCTCGTTGACGAAAGGATCCTTCTCGGCCGAAAGCAGCGACGGCACCAGGCCGAATTCCTTCAGCATGGTCACCTGCCCCTCGGTGCTGCCGAGGGCATAGTTGACGAACTTCCAGGCCGCTTCCTTGTTTGCGGACGCTGCCGAAATTGCAAGCGACGAACCGCCGAGATTGGCCGCGTGCGGGCCGTCGGCCGTCAGGCTCGGCATTCTGTAGACGCCCCATTTGCCCTTGAGATCGGGAGAGGTCGAGCGCACGGTGCCTTCATACCAGCCGCCATAGAGCTGGCTTGCCGCCTTGCCGGCGGTATTGGCCTGGATCTTTTCGTCCCAGTTGGCGGCCGTCAGCGTGCCGGCATCCTTCATCTCCTTTACCTTCTGCAGCGAAGCGACGCAGGCCGGCTGGTTGATGGTGATGTTCTGGCCGTCGGTCGAGAAATAGCCGCAGCCCTGCTCGTTGGCGATCATGCGGAACCATTCGCTGTCGCCGTTGAAATCGGCCTGTGCCATGACGACACCGGGATTGGCGGCCGAGATCTTCTTGCCGGCGGCAATGAAATCGTCCCAGGTGCTGATGGTGCTCGGATCGACGCCGGCCTTTTCATAGAGATCGCGGCGGTAGAAGACGGCGACGGGACCGGAATCCCAGGGCATAGCATAGGCGACATCGCCGACCTCGAGCTCGGTGCGCTTGAAGTCGGGGAACTTCGCCTGAATATCGGCTGTGTAACCGAGCTCTTTCAGATTGGCAAAGCAATCCGGGAAGCGGCTCCAGAAGATTTCAGCTTCGAAATTCTCGATGCTGACGATGTCGGGCAAGCCTTCGCCGCCGGCAGCGCAGGCTGCGAGCGTCTTGTCGAAGACCTGGCTGTTTCCGAGATCCTCCACGGTGATCTTGATATCGGGAAACTGCTTGTTGAAGCCGGGCAGCGTGGATTTCAATGCCGACGCGGCGACATTCCAGCTCCAGATGGTCAGGTTGGCCGACTGCGCGAAGGCGGAGCCGGAAGCGAGCAGTGCGACAGCTGTGGTCGCGGCGAGAAGTTTGAAGCGCATTGAAAATCCTCCCTTTTCAATTGCCGATCTTTCACGAACGCGGTTAGACTATCCGCAAGGGAGCGGCTGTCTCCTAAAAAGGGAATATGGATTTGGCGGAAAGTAAGATCGGCACGAGTGCAATCTACCGGCCCGGCGCCGGCAGCATCGAGGGTTCGCCGACGACGCTGCAGATGTTTCATGCCCATCCGCTCGTCATGGCCATGCCGCACTGGCATGCGCAGGTCGAGGTCAACTATGTCATGCGCGGCACTGTTCATTATCGGATGAGCGACCACGAATTCCGGCTGAACGCCGGCGAAATGTGCCTCTTCTGGGGCGGCCAGCCGCATCAGATGGACGAATCATCGGATGATTCGCTCTACGCCGGCGCCCACCTGCCGCTCATCTATTTCTTTCGGCTGCGTTTGCCGATCAGCATTTCCAGCCGGCTGATGAAGGGCGAGACGCTGCTGACTTCGGCAACCGATGCCGCCGACAACGAAAATTTCGCTCGCTGGTTCCGCTATTCCAAGTCCGGCGATTCCGCCAAGGCCCAGCACGCCGTCGATGAATTGCTGCTGCGCATCGAGCGTATTGCGCTCGAACCCTATTCGATGACGACATCGAAGACGACCGTCAGCCTGGAAGGCGATCAGCCGCATCCGAATTCCTCGCGCAGCGTCGCGCGCATGTGCGACTTCATCGCCGCCAATTTCCTGCAGGACATCGATTCGGTCGACATCGCCCGCGCCGCCGATCTGCACCCGAAATATGCGATGAACCTGTTCAAGCGATCGACCGGCATGACGATCAGCAAATATGTGACGCTGCTCAGGCTGTCGCGCGCCCAGGCGATGCTGATGAGCGAGGGCGCCAATGTGTTGCAGGTGGCGATGGACAGCGGCTTCGGTTCGATCAGCGCCTTCAACAAATCCTTCCGCCACATCGCCGGCATGTCGCCATCGGATTTCCGCCGGGATATCCGGCTGGTGACGACGGTGCCCGCCGGTTCCTTCCAGAACTAGCTCACAACACCGCGGCGACAGACGACCGTTTCTCGGCAAGTTCGATCTGAATCCCATCGGGATCGCGCAGAAAGGCAACCTTGTGCAGAATTTCGGCATTGACAGCCAGGCGCGGCCGTTCCTTGACCTCGACGCCGGCCTGTTCCAGCCGGGCGAATGTCTCATCGACACTTTCGAACAGGAAGGTCAGATGCCGTAGCCCTGCCGTGCCCTCGGGAACGTCAACCGCCCTTGCCGCACCACCGGCCGGCGCGACGATTTCGAGCATGCCGCCGCCGGCATCGAGAAAGGCGATCCCAGAGCCGTCGGCCATCGTCTTGCGCAGATGCAGGCGCAGGCCGAGCAGGCGGCAGTAAAAATCGATGGTACGGTCCATGTCACTGACCGTCATGCCGACATGTTCAAAGAATTTCAGCATGGGTGCTTCTTTCGTTTGCGGATGAGAACGGATTTCGGCGGCGGCTTGAATATTGGATGAGCGGGATTGCTGGAGGCTGCAGACGGGTGGGCGCTTGCGCTCTCTCAATCTCGCCACTAGGTTGTCGTCGAAACACGGGGCCACCAAAGTCATGCATATTCGAAGAGCGGTATCCGCCGATGCGGAGGAGCTGTGCAGTCTCCTGAACGAAATTATCCTGGCCGGCGGAACAACCGCGCTCGAGACGCCGCTTACCGCCGCGGAATTCGCAGATTGGTTCATCGACGGCGAGTTTCCCCTTGTCTGTTATGTGGCGGAGCATGACCGGTCGCTTGTCGGCTTTCAGTCGCTAAGCGGCGATCCGCCGAAGGGTTATGCCGATATCGCAACATTTGCCCGCATGAGCCCGAAGATCTCAGGCGCCGGCAGCGCCCTTTTTCCGGCGACGCGGGCAGCAGCCGAAGAGCTCGGGCTCGAATTCATCAATGCGACCATTCGTGCCGACAATGTTGGCGGTCTTGCTTATTACGCAAAGATGGGCTTCGAGCCCTATGACAGGCTCATCCAGGTTCCGCTGTTGGACGGAAGGCCCGTCGATCGGGTCAAGAAACGGTTCAAGGTGGATGCCAAGCCCCGTCCGGCACCCACCGTTTGACCGTTCGAAGGCCCCGTCGGAAGGCCCCGCGTCCGTAGCCCTATTAACGCCCCTCCCCTGCTTTGCTCACAGGCCGGCAGCCGCGCGCTGTTCCTCCGGAAGCCAGGAGCGGTAGAGCGGATGATCGGCGGCAATCGGCATCGGCGTCGGCTTGCCGGTGCGCTGCGAGAAATAGGCGGCCGTCACCAACTCCAGTGAGTTACGGGCATCCTGCAGCGTCACCGGCGGTTCCTTGCCCTCGATGATCGCCTTGTGGAAGAGCTCGAACTGGCGGGTATAGCCGTCCTCGCCCGGCACATAGGCGGCCAGCGCCTCGTCGATCCGCGCCTGGTGTTCCTCCGTCCCAGCCGTGAAGACCCAGGGATCGCGACCCATCGTGTAGGGTTCGAGTATGCTTTCGGCGACGAGATCGCTGAAGCAGAAGCGCAGCCGCGAGATCTCCTTGCGCGAGCCGAGCGTCATCGACAGCGTCGCCAGCGAGCCGTTCTGCATCTTGACCGAAAGGGCGGCCGTATCTTCCACTTCGATCGGATTGACCAGCGTCGCACCATAGGAAAACACCTCGGCGCAGGGTCCATGCACATAATTCAGCATGTCATGCGCGTGGATCGCGTGGCCGAGAAGGCCGCCGCCGAGCTCGCTCGCCCATTTGCCGCGCCACGGCACGGCGTAATAATCCGGGCCGCGCCACCAATGGGTCTCGATCGTCGTCAGGAACGGTTTGCCGGCCAGGCCGCGCTCGATCAGCAGCTTCAGCTTCTGCAGGCCGGAGCCGTAGCGATACTGGAAGATCGGCATCAGCTTTTGGCCGGGGAAGCGGGCGAGGATGCGGCCCATTTCGTCGACCTCGGCGATCGAGCCGAAGAGCGGCTTCTCGCAGATCACGTGCTTGCCGGATTCGATGCCCTTGCGGCAAAGCTCGAAATGCGAGCTCGGCGGCGTGGAAATATCAATGATATCGAGATCGTCGCGGGCAAACAGCGAGTCTGCGTCCTGCGTGTATTCGCCGATGCCGAACTCTTCGCACAGCGCTTTGCCGCGATCCTCATCGAGCGAGCAGAGTACGGGAACCTCAAAGAGATCCTTGTTCCAGCCGAAGCCGGTTAGGTGCCGCGCGGCAATGCCTGCGCCGATGACGCCGACGCGCAATTTCCTGGTCATGTCATCCTCCTCAGCGAGCGCCGATGCGCGCGGCTTTCGTCTGGGCTTCGAGCGAAAGGCGGCAGACCTCGAATACGTGATCCTGCGTCATCGCCGTCTGCGTGCGGTTGCCGACATCGGCGGTGAAGGCGTCGAAATAATCGAGCTTTTCGCCACTGCAATCGATATGGGTCATTTCCTTGCCGTTGACGAGGAAGAGGTGATCCTTGCCCGGCCGGCCGGCAATGTCGATATATTTGCGCAGCTCGATATAACCCTCGGTGCCGAGGATGGTCAGGCGTCCGTCGCCCCAGGTCGGCAGTGCCTCCGGCGTGAACCAGTCGACGCGGACATAACCTGCCGCTCTGTCGGAGCGCAGCAGCACTTCGCCGAAATCCTGGAAGGCCGGCTTGTCGGGCATGCCGAAATTGCCGATCGAGCTGGCGATGACCTCGCCCGATCTCGAGCCTGTATAGAACAGGAACTGGTCGACCTGATGCGAGGCGATGTCGACGATGATGCCGCCGAAGGCTTCCGGATCGAAGAACCAGTCGGGCCTCGTCGGCAGCTGCAGGCGGTGCGGGCCGACGCCGAGCGTCTGGATCACCTTGCCGATCGCGCCTTCGGCGACGAGCTTGCCGGCCTTGACGGCGGAGCGCACGCAATGGCGCTCGGAAAAGCAGATCGAGAAGATCTTGCCGGTCTCTGCCACGGTGCGTTTGACCTCTTCGAGCTGGGAGAAGGTCGTGACGCCGGGCTTATCGGTCATCACGTCCTTGCCCGCTTTCATCGCCCGGATGGCAAGGCCGGCGCGGTCGCGCGGGATCGCGGCAATGCAGATGACATCGATCGACGGATCGTCGAACAGCTTTTCGCGATCGATCTGCGGCGCACCGGGATAGGTCTTCTCGAACGTCTCACGCAATGCCGGCACCGAGGTCCGAGGGCAGTAGCCGACGAACTCGCCGCCTGCGGCAAGCAACCCCTTCACGTGATCGAACGTATGCCCATGGTCGATTCCGACGACGGCAAATCTCAACATTGCTGCAATATCCTCCCGGGATTTTCTGAGCACCGGCTGGCGCCGACATCCTCCATGTCGGGCAAAACAGATAACGAAACTTGCCTCCTGTCAAGGCGAGATCGAGGCTGAAATTGCCTATCGATATATGTAAATACCTGAAATCAAACAGATATTTAGTATCTAAATAGTTATTTACTGCCTTCCGGCGCCGTTTTGCCGACAAGCCGCTCATTCGATCCGATTGGACGAAAGTCTTTTTCTCCAGCATCTCTTGCCCCGTCTGCGTGAATGTGATCGATTTCTGCCGCCGCCGGGTTGGAGGGCGGCAACGACCTCGAAGATATTCAAAGAGCGCTCCCCGCTTGCCTGTGACGGAGGATCACCATGTCTCATCCCCTTCTCAATGCCGCTGCTTCGTCTGGTCTTTTTGTCGGCCGCGTCTGGAGCCCCGAGGCAGCAGGACCGAGCATCGTAACGCTTCGCGAGGGCATGTTGGTCGACATTACCTCGCGCGAGGCGCCGACGCTGAGTGCGGTGCTCGAAAAGCAGGATGCCGCCGGCTTCGTCCGCGCTGCAAAAGGCAAGGCGATCGGCTCGCTGGAGGAGATCGCCGCCAACAGCAAGGGAGCGCCGGACACGGCTCGTCCCTATCTGCTGGCGCCCGCCGACCTGCAGGCGGTCAAGGCCTGCGGCGTTACCTTCGCCCAGTCGATGATCGAGCGCGTCATTGAGGAGAAGGCGGCCGGCAATCCTGATCGTGCCGCGTCGATCCGCGAACGCGTCAGCACGCTGATCGGCGGCAGTCTCACCAATGTCAAGGCCGGTTCGCCCGAGGCTGCCAAGGTGAAACAGGCCCTGATCGACGAGGGCATGTGGTCGCAATATCTCGAAGTCGGCATCGGCCCCGACGCCGAGGTCTTCACCAAGGCACCGGTACTCTCTTCGGTCGGCTGGGGCGCCGATGTCGGCCTGCATCCGATCTCGACCTGGAATAATCCCGAACCGGAAATCGTGCTTGCGGTCAACAGCCGCGGCGAGATCAAGGGCGTGACGCTCGGCAACGACGTCAACCTGCGCGACGTTGAGGGCCGCTCGGCGCTCTTGCTCGGCAAGGCCAAGGACAACAACGCCTCCTGCTCGATCGGTCCGTTCATCCGCCTGTTCGATGCCGGTTACGGGCTGGATGACGTGCGCAAGGCCGAGCTCGACCTGAAGGTCACCGGCGAGGATGGTTTCGTGCTCAATGGCAAGAGTTCGATGTCGCAGATCAGCCGCGATCCGACCGACCTCGTCAAACAGACGCTCGGGCCCCATCATCAATATCCCGACGGGTTCATGCTCTTTCTCGGCACGCTGTTTGCCCCGACCCAGGATCGCGACGCGCCGAAGCAGGGTTTCACGCATAAGATCGGCGATGTCGTGGAGATTTCCTCGGCCGGTCTCGGTACGCTCGTCAACACGGTGCGGCTCTCCACCGAATGCCCGCCCTGGACCTTCGGCATTTCGGCGCTGATGCGCAATCTGGCGAAGCGCGGATTGCTATAAGTTATTGAGCGCATAACTTGTCGCGAAATGTACCGGCTTGGTGTCAGCCGCTCTGATCAACAGGTTTGCTATGACAAATAGCTGTCTACAAAGCGGTATCCAAGAACGCTCAGATGACGAAAAAGTGCGCCTTTGTGTCGCTAACAATGCCGACCTGTATCAGGCAATATTCCGTGCTCATGGATTGCCTGATCAGCGAACCAGCGCATTTTGGACAAGTGATGCAGTCGCACCTCCATACTATTCCAACATGACGACCCTTGACCGGGATGCAACTGAAAAGCAGCTGATTGAAATCGATCGGCTGACAGATCGGCTAGGACGGCGACCTAGTGTCAAAGACGGCTTTTCCAAGCTAGATCTCAACAACAACGGGTTCCGGTTGTTGTTTTCCGCATCATGGATTTGGGCTGAACCACATAAAAGTTCATCGAGTGCGCCTCAAGGTTGGGTACGCATTCGCGAGGTGGCAGCGCTGGATCGCTGGGAACATTCCTGGAAAGAGTCTGGTAGCCCGACCGATGCCAACGTCTTCACACCTGCCCTGCTTTCCGATCCCGACATGCACATCTATGGTCGATTGGCCGGCGACGGCTTTGATGCGGGGTTCATCGCAAATCGATCGCCGCAGGTTGTAGGCATCTCCAATATTTTTAGCTTGGCTGGTACGCCGCAGGCCTTCCGGGATGCAATTTCGTTGGCCAGTATCGCCTTTTCAGGCGATTTGCCCCTTGTCGGATATGATCGCGGTGAAGCGCTAGACGAAATGAAAAAGCTCGGTTTCAAGCCCGTCGGCCAATTGCGGATCTGGCTATCTGATGAGGGCGCATAAACGCTTTCCCCGTTTGTTGTCCATTAGCGTTGTTTGGCGGGAAACCAACGCTACGCCCTCTTACTGGTTCCGCCGCCTGCCCTGCAGCAGGTCGAGCACGGAGTTGGCTGCCTCGAGGACGTTCGTCCCCGGCCCGAACACCGCGGCAACGCCGTGTTCGTGCAGAAATTCATAATCCTGTCGCGGAATGACGCCGCCGCAGACGACGATGATATCGCCACCGCCCTTTTCTCTCAGCCTGTCGATCAGCTGCGGCAGCAGGGTCCGGTGACCGGCCGCCAGCGATGAGACGCCGACGACATTGACCTTTTCACCGAGCGCCACGCCGGCGGCCTCCTCAGGCGTCTGGAAGAGCGGTCCGGCAAGCACGTCGAAACCGATATCGCCGAAGGCCGAGGCGATCACCTTGGCGCCACGGTCATGCCCGTCCTGGCCGAGTTTGGCGACCATGATCTTCGGCCGCTGTCCCATCGCTTCCGTGACCTCCGCCATCCGGGTCTTCAGCACGGCAAGTTCCGGCTCGTTGTCATAGGCCTCCCCATAGACGCCCTTGATGACGGCAGGCGTGGCGGCATGATCGCCGAAGGCTCCGCGCATGGCATCGGAGATCTCGCCGACGGTGGCGCGCGCCCGTGCCGCCTCGATCGATGCTTCCAACAGGTTGCCGCTCCCGGTGCGCGCCACCTCTGCAAGGGCGGCCAATGTCTCGCGCACGGCATTGCCGTCGCGCCGCCGCCTGGTTTCCTCGATCCGTTTGATCTGGGCGGCGCGCACGGCGCTGTTGTCGATCTCCAGAATGTCGATCGGCCGTTCGTTGTCGAGCCTGTAACGATTGACGCCGACGATGACCTCTTCGCCCTTGTCGACGGCAGCCTGGCGGCGCGCGGCCGCCTCCTCGATCATCCGCTTCGGCAGGCCGTCATTGACGGCTTTCGTCATGCCGCCGAGCGCTTCGACCTCCTCGATCAGCGCCCAGGCCCTATCGGCAAGCTCCTGCGTCAGGCTCTCGACGTAATAGGAGCCGGCCAGCGGGTCGACCACCTTGGTGACGCCGGTTTCGTGGCTCAGGATGAGCTGGGTGTTGCGAGCGATGCGGGCGGAAAATTCCGTCGGCAGCGCGATCGCCTCGTCGAAAGAATTGGTGTGCAGCGATTGCGTGCCGCCGAGCACGGCCGACATCGCCTCGAAGGCGGTGCGGATAATGTTGTTATAGGGATCCTGCTCCTGCAGCGACACGCCGGAGGTCTGGCAATGGGTGCGCAGCATCAGCGAGGCCGCCTTGTTCGGCTGGAACTCCTCCATGATCCGGCTCCAGAGCAGCCGGGCGGCGCGCAGTTTCGCCGCCTCCATGAAGAAGTTCATGCCGATCGCAAAGAAGAAGGAGAGCCTTCCGGCGAAATCATCGACGTTGAGGCCCTTGGCAATCGCCGCCCTGACATATTCGCGACCGTCGGCCAGCGTGAAGGCCAGCTCCTGCACCAGCGTCGCACCGGCCTCCTGCATGTGATAGCCGGAGATCGAGATCGAGTTGAATTTCGGCATCTCCCTTGCCGTATATTCGATGATGTCGGCAACGATCCGCATCGAGGGTTCCGGCGGATAGATATAGGTGTTGCGGACCATGAACTCCTTGAGGATATCATTCTGGATGGTGCCTGAAAGGTCGGCCCTCGGCACCCCCTGCTCCTCGCCTGCGACGATAAAGGAGGCGAGGATCGGGATGACGGCGCCGTTCATCGTCATCGACACAGACATTTCCCCGAGCGGAATGCCGTCGAACAGGATCTTCATATCCTCGACGCTGTCGATCGCGACACCCGCCTTGCCGACATCACCTTCGACGCGCGGATGATCGCTGTCATAACCGCGATGGGTGGCGAGATCGAAGGCGACCGACAGGCCCTTCTGGCCGGCGGCCAGATTGCGGCGGTAGAAGGCGTTCGATTCCTCTGCCGTCGAGAAGCCGGCATATTGACGGATTGTCCACGGCCGGCCGGCATACATGGTGGCGCGCGGGCCGCGGGTAAACGGCGCAAAGCCGGGAAGCGAGCCGAGATGCGCGGCGCCTTCGAGATCCTCGGCCGTATAGAGCGGCTTGACGGCAATGCCTTCCGGCGTCTGCCAAATCAGCGTTTCGGGCGAGGCACGCAGTTCCTTCTGCGCAAGCTCCGCCCAATCCGACAGCGTCTTCTTCGTCATGCCTTCCTCCGGCTCTTTCATCGCACCTTATCATTTCATAGGCGCACAATGCGATAAAGCCTTAGGACGTTGAACGCAGCAAAGCATCGATCGCCTGCCTCATCCGCCACGAGTTTGCTGGGCCGACCTATTTGTGGTCCAGCCTGGCGACCAGCCGGTCACCGAGCCACTGAATGCCGCAGACGAGGATGACAAGGACGGCCACCACCGCGATCATCACATTGGTTTCGAAGCGCTGGTAGCCGTAGCGAATGGCGAGATCGCCGAGTCCGCCGGCGCCGATTGCGCCTGCCATGGCCGAGGCGCCGATCAGCGTCACCAGCGTCACGGTGAAGCCGGCGACGATGCCGGGCAGCGCTTCGGGCACCAGCACTTCGCGCACGATGGTCCAGCGATTGCCGCCCATGGCGCGCACGGCATCGATCAGCCCGCGGTCGACCTCGCGCAGCGACACTTCGGCGATACGGGCGTAATAGGGCGTCGCGGCGATGGCGAGCGGCACGATGGCCGCCCATGTGCCAAGCGCGGTGCCGACGATCAGCCGCGTCAGCGGAATCAGGGCCACCAGCAGAATGATGAAGGGCACCGAGCGGAAACCGTTGATAACAGCGCCGAGCACGCGATTGATCCAGAGATTTTCAGCGATGCCGCCGCGTGCGGTGACGACAAGGGCAAGGCCGAGCGGCAGACCGGCGACGAGGGAGATCACGCCGGAGGCGACGGTCATCAGGACGGTCTCCCAAAGCGAGCGGATCAGCAGTTCAAACATGATCGGCGTCATAACCAAGCACCTCCACCCGGGCGGACCGGGCCGTCAGAAATTGTTCGACCTTCCCGGCAAGCGCGGGGTCGCGCATGGGAACGGCGATGAAGAACCGCGCAACCGGCTGGTTCTGAATATGGTCGATGCCGCCATGGACCAGACGGAAGGAATGCGGCAGCGCCGCCGAAAGCTCGGCAAACAGCGCGCCTTGCGCTTCGGGCCCGGCCAGATCGACACTGAGGATCGCCTCACTGCCGGATGTCGCCGATAGCCGGCCGGCTATATGATCGGGAAGCTGCGGGCGGATGCCGCCGAGCAGGCTCCTTGTGATCCTTTCTTGCGGATTGGCGAAGACCGACCAGACCTGGCCCTCCTCGACGATCCGCCCGGTATCGATGACCGCGACCCGATCGGCAATGCCGCGCACCACTTCCATCTCATGCGTGATCAGCAGAATGGTCAGGCCGAGTTTGCGGTTGATATCTTTGAGTAAGGACAGGATCGACCGGGTCGTCTCGGGATCAAGCGCCGACGTTGCCTCGTCGGACAACAGCAGCGCCGGACGCGCCGCGAGCGCGCGGGCGATGCCGACGCGTTGTTTCTGGCCGCCGGAGAGCGAGGCGGGATAGGCCTTCGCTTTGTCGGCAAGCCCGACGAGCTCAAGCAGCTCACGCGCCCGATTCAGGCGCTCGGCCCTGGCAACGCCCTCGATCTTCAGCGGCAGCGCGACATTGTCTTCGACCGTCTTGGCCGAAAGCAGGTTGAAGTGCTGGAAGATCATGCCGATGCGGCGGCGCAGCGGCTGCAGTTCCCGTTCTTGAAGTCCGGTGATATCGCGGCCTTCGATACGGATCTCGCCGCTGTCGACGCGCTCCAGGCCGTTCAGGCAGCGGATCAAGGTCGATTTGCCAGCGCCGCTGCGGCCGATGATGCCGAGGACTTCGCCCTTCTTCACCTGCAGCGAAATGCCGTCGAGCGCGGCCGTGGCTCCGAACCGACGCTTCACGTCGACAAGTCTCACCACTTCTTCGGCCGTTGCTGCTTGCGGCTGCGGCTCGATTGTCGTGGCGGAAACAAAGGAATTCATCTGCTTTTCCTTAGAAACACCAAAGGCGGTCCTGGCATGAAACGCCCGGACCGCCTTTCGGCAGGCCTTAACCCCGGCCGAGTTTCGGATCAATAGGCGCTGAGACCCGTCCCCTTATAGACCTTGTCGAATTCGGCCTTGACGGTGTCGTTCTGATAAGACGACACAAGCGTCTTGACCCAGTCCGCATCCTTGTTCTCGGCCTTGACGGCGATGAAATTGCGGTACGGATTATCGGCGACCGGCTCCTGCGCGATGCGTTCGGCCGGAGAAAGGCCGCTCTTCAAAGCCCAATCGGTGTTGACCACACCGGCATCGAGATCATCGATCGAACGGCCGACGATGCCGGCATCGAGTTCTTTGATCTCGATCTTCTTCGGATTGTCGCTGACGTCGGCGACCGTTGCAAGAATGCCCGTGCCGTCCTTCAGCTTGATCAGGCCTTCGCTCTGAAGAACGCGCAACGCCCGGCCTTCATTCGAGGGATCGTTCGGGACGCCGATGACGGCCCCTTCCGGGATGTCGGCGACGGACTTGTATTTCTTGCTGTAGAGGCCGATCGGCCAGACCCCGGTATAGCCGGCGCGGACGATATGATATCCGTGCTGCTGGATCTGGTTATCGAGATAGGGCTGATGCTGGAAGGCGTTGGCGTCGATCTCGCCCTGCTCCAGAGCTTCGTTCGGCTGCGTGTAGTCGTTGAAGACGACGGTCTCGATCTTCAGGCCTTTCTTGGCCGCCTCACTCGTGACGACACGCCAGATGTCCTCCTCTTCGCCGGCCATGATGCCGACTTTGATCAACTTGTCCTCGGCAAAGGAGGGAGTGGGAACTGCAAAGGCAAAAAGTGCGGCAGCAGAGACGGCGACGGCAGCAAGAGCCGCCCGGCGCGAAAACTGTAAGCCGTGAAGGTTTTTGTTCTTGGTCATAGTATATCCCGTCTGAATGAATGAGGCCGAACGCCCCGATTAGGCTGAGCATGGCAAATGCGCGGATCGGGGGCGAAGCACGAACGTCTGATGTGAAGGAAGAGCCTGAAAAACTCTTGCCCCGCCTTCGATATCGGCAGGATAAATTTCTATCAAATTTATGGATTAATTGCGGCCCTTAAGCATGTCCTGAAGAATGAAGGTGGCGCTTGAGAGGCGCGCTCGCCGAGATCGTGATGGCGTAGCGCCTGTCCAAGTGTGGGCGACATCAGGGTAAAGCCATGCCAATCCTCCCCATCCAGATGCGGAGGAAATCTTTGGTTGCGGACCATATGGCCTCAGGCCGGCTTCTGCTTTGGGATGCGCGGCAGGAGGATCGTCAGCAGGCCGAGCAACGGCAGGTAGGAGCAGACGCGGTAGACGAAGTCGATGCCGTGCGTATCGGCAAAATCACCGAGCAGCGCCGCACCTAGCCCCCCTGCCCCGAACGCGAAGCCGAAGAAGACGCCGGCGATCAGGCCGACGCGGCCGGGCACGAGCTCCTGAGCAAAGACGACGATTGCCGAAAACGCCGAAGCGAAGATCAGGCCGATGACGACGCTGAGCACCCCCGTCCAGAGAAGGTTCGCATAGGGCAGCAGCAATGCGAAGGGAATGACGCCGAGGATCGAAAACCAGATGACGAAACGGGCACCGAAGCGATCGCCGATCGGTCCACCGAGGAAAGTGCCGACGGCAACCGAGCCGAGGAACAGGAAGAGCATCAACTGCGCCTGCTGCACGCTGAGTTCGAACTTGTCGATGACATAGAAGGTGAAGTAGCTGGAGACGCTTGCCATATAGACATTCTTCGTTGCCGTCAGCAGCACGAGGATCAGCAGCGCCCAGACGACCCTGTTCTGCGGCAGCGGCAGGGTTCGACTGACGGCAGGTCTGCTGGCGTTCTGGCGCCGATGGCTCATGTACCAGTTGCCCACCCAGCTCAGCACGATCATGCCGACCATGGCGATGACGGCAAACCAGGAGACACTGTGCTGGCCGAGGGGCAGCACGATGAAGGCGGCGAGCAGCGGACCGATGGCCTGGCCGGCATTGCCACCGACCTGGAAAAAGGACTGCGCAAAACCGTGGCGACCGCCGGAGGCAAGACGGGCGACACGCGAGGATTCCGGATGGAAGACCGCCGAACCGAAGCCGATCAGGCTTGCTGCCACCAGCAGCAGTGTGAAACTGCCGGCGTTGCCGAGCAGAATAAGGCCACAAAAGGTGCTCGCCATGCCGACCGGCAGGGAATAGGGCATCGGCCAGCGATCGGTGACGATGCCGACCGCCGGCTGCAGCAGAGACGCGGTGACCTGAAATGTCATGGTAAGAAGGCCGATCTGCACGAAGTCCAGGTCGTAATTCGCCTTGAACAGCGGATAGAGTGAGGCGAGCAGCGACTGCATGATGTCGTTCAGCATATGGCAGAAGCTGACCGCCATCAGAATAGACATCGTCGTTTTTTCGAAACGGGGCGCGCCTTCAGCAACGGTTGCCATCAATATCTCTCCTGAACAGGTACGGTCGGTGCCGTGCTGCGTCTTTTTCGATGGATTTTCGGCGATCGGGGCTGGCAAGACTGTCGCGCGACGGTCGCTGAGAAGCATTTAACCCACGCCTGGCAGCAATCGCCAGCCCGGTTTCTCCAGGATCGGTACGGCTTTTGTTCGATTTTCCTTCAGTGGAGCGGGTTCTTGCGCAGTCATCCCCTCTTTCCGATGGGGGTTTTCATACCACAGTCAGCCGGGATCGTCGCATATGTGGTATGCTATATGAAAACAACCATGGAAAACCGCTCAGGGGGGCACTACAGCTGCGGCGATTGAAATGCGATCGAGGCTGACAATACGCGATGAATGTCAAGACACCGAATGCCATAGACAGCTATGTCGGAGCGCGCATCAGAACGCGCCGGCAACTGCTCGGAATGAGCCAGGAACGGCTTGCCGATCAGATCGGCGTGACCTTTCAGCAGGTTCAGAAATACGAAAAGGGCATCAACCGCATCGGCGCGAGTCGTTTGCAGCGGATCGCCGAAGTGCTTCACACCTCACCGAGCTTCTTTTTCGAGCAGGGCGACTCCGAGCGGTTGGCGGTGCGAGAGCTGGATGCACCGGACCACGCCGATCCGGTTGCAGAATTCCTGCGAACCAAAGAGGGGCTGGTGCTCAATCGTGCCTTTCTGAAGATCGCCGATCCCCAGATCCGTGCGACGATCATTGCACTGGTAACGGCGATGGGGCAGGCGGAAAGCCGCGGTCCGACACTGGCGGCCTCCATCGGGGATATCACCCGCCCGCCCGGAGACTAACCGGACGGAATGGCAATTCGCGTGTTCAGATCCAAGTCATTTGCCAAGCTGCGGCGGACCGGCCAGTGTCAAAGGGTTTGCATGCTCGACATTGCGATTTCAGTACAATGCCGTTGTTTCTGCTTGGTCTCGTCCGATTCGGCCTGAATGCGCGATTGCCGCACGGGTCCAGGGCACGCTCGCTTGGGCAAGTGCTCGAAAAAGATTGGACAACTTCTTGATTGGGTCTTGTTAACCCTATTTGCCTTGCCACTCTTCCAGAATCGGCGATAAATGCGGTTTCAAAGCGCGCAGAGCTTTTAAATCGCATTTTCGAGATTTCTATGAATATGGCACCGCAGATAGAGAAAGCAATTTCCGATGTCGATCAGCTGATCATCGGTCAGGCGCAGGAACTATCCGACAAGCTGAAGCAGCATCGGCTCGAAATGTTTCCACCGCGCGCGCTGAAGGGGCTCAGGGAATTTCAGCTTGCCGAAGTGGCGCGGTTTCTCGGCGTAACCAGCGGCTATCTTCGCAATCTGTCGCTGGAGGGCAAGGGTGTCCTCCCCCAGGTGACCCCGTCGGGCCGTCGGTCCTACACGGCGGAACAGATGGAAGAGATGCGCGCCTTCCTCGAGCACAATGCACGCGCCGGTACACATTATGTCCGCCATCGCCGCGGCCACGAACATCTGCAGGTCGTCGCCGTGGTCAACTTCAAGGGCGGCAGCGGCAAGACGACAAGTGCGGCCCATCTTGCCCAGCACCTTTCCCTGACTGGTCACCGCGTGCTTGCCGTCGATCTCGACCCGCAGGCGTCTCTCTCGGCCATCCACGGTTTTCAGCCCGAGTTCGACGTCAACGAAAACGAGACGCTCTACGCCGCCATTCGCTACGACAACCGGCGTAGGCCGCTGCGGGAGGTGATCCGGCCGACCAATTTCCCGAACCTTGATCTGGTGCCGGGCAACCTGGAACTAATGGAATTCGAGCATGACACGCCGCGGGTCCTCGCCCAGGGCAAGTCAGGCGACTATGGACGCGTCTTCTTCGCCCGGCTGGACGAGGCGCTTTCTTCGGTCGCCGACGATTACGACGTCGTCATCATCGACTGCCCTCCCCAGCTCGGCTTTTTGACCATGAGCGCCATTTGCGGCGCGACGGCGGTCCTGATCACCGTTCATCCGCAGATGCTCGATGTCATGTCGATGTGCCAGTTCTTGCAGATGCTCGGTGAAGTGCTGAACACGCTGAAGGGCGCCGGCGGCAACATGAATCTCGACTGGCTGCGTTATCTCGTGACCCGCTACGATCCGCAGGACGGGCCGCAGACACAGATGGTCGCCTTCATGCGGTCGATGTTCAAAAACCACGTGCTCACCAATCCGATGCTGCGCAGCGTGGCGATTTCAGATGCGGCGATGACCAACCAGACGCTTTATGAGGTCGAGCGAAGTCAGTTTACCCGGGCGACCTACGACCGCGCCATGGAGGCAATGGATGCGGTCAACACCGAAATTGTCAATGTGATCCACAAGGCGTGGGGGCGGTAATGACCAGGAAGTTTACTGCAGTAAACCGTGGCGGGGAGACGGCTGATGGCGCGTAAAAATCTGCTCTCCAGCCTGATGGACGACGCCAAGAAGTTTACTGCGGTAAACAATGAGGATGAGCCGACCCATGGCGATGAGAAACAGCACATCACCTATAAAGGGATCGGCGCTCTCGGGGCCGTCACGCGCAGCATTGACGCGCTGGCTGCGAAGGCTGATGCAGCCAGGGCGATCGAAGAGCAATTGGCGAGCGGCGAGACGGTAGTCGATCTCGATCCCGCGCTGATCGAAGATTCCTTCGTGACGGATCGGTTGGTCCATACCGACGAGCAGTTCCGCGAGTTGGTCGAAGCGATCCGCCTGCGCGGGCAGGATTCGCCGATCCTCGTGCGCCCGCATCCCCAGAACGACGGCCGATATCAGATCGCCTTCGGGCATCGCCGCGCCCGCGCTGCTAAAGAGCTCGGCCGGCCCGTCCGCGCGGTGGTCAAGAAGCTCGACGATCGCGACCACGTCATTGCTCAGGGACAGGAGAATTCGGCGCGCGCCGATTTGTCCTTCATCGAGAGGACGATGTTTGCCGACAGGCTCGATGCGCTGGGCTTCGACCGGCAGACGATCATGTCCGCCCTCAGCGCCGACAAGACCACGGTTTCCAAGATGCTGTCCGTCACCAAACGGATTCCAGCCGAAGTCCTGGCTGCGATCGGCGCGGCCAAGACCACTGGCCGCGACCGCTGGCATGATCTTTCGGTGAAATTCGAGACTGAAAACATCGCCGCCAGGGCAATCGAGTTTACCAGGTCGGCGGCGTTCGAGACCGCCGAGCCGGACACCCGCTTCGACATGCTCGTTGCATTCATCAGCAGGAAGCATCGAGCCTTGCCCACCGCCGCGCTTGAACCCGTGGCCCGCGCCTGGCAGCGCCAGGACGGAGCCGTCAAGGCGAAGATCAAGGATGATGGAAGGCAGTTCACCATAGCGCTGAAGGCGGAAAAGGCATCTGCCTTTGGAGCCTACATCGCCAGCAATCTGGATCGCCTCTACGAGGCGTTCGAGAAGACATTGGATTCGACGAAGAACGGAGATCAATAAGCAAAAGAAAAGGCCCCCGAACGTTGCCGTCGCGGAAGCCCTCTCTGATCTAGACACCCAGAGAATCACATTTCCGCGAATCATAGTCAAGAGTCTTTGGCACCGAATTTGGTGAGCTGCGATCTTTTGCCTTGAGGAAGGCGAAGAAAATGGAAAGCGGAAATGTGACGACGCCCTTCGGGCGGCGGCCGATGACGTTTGGCATGTTGGCAAGCCAGACTGCGGCCGGAAAAATCGAGCCCGGTCGATCGATCGACAAGTGGAAAATCTACCGCGCCCTGTGTGAGGCCAAGCCGATGCTCGGCATCACCGACCGGGCACTCGCCATCCTCAACGCCCTGCTGAGCTTTTATCCCAAGGGAGAGCTCTCCGAGGAAAATGGGCTGGTCGTGTTCCCGTCCAATGCCCAGCTCTCCCTGCGCGCGCACGGCATGGCGGAGCAGACGATCCGCCGCCACCTGGCAAGCCTTGTCGAGGCTGGGCTGCTGATCCGCAAGGACAGCCCGAACGGCAAGCGTTATGCCCGCAAGGAACAGGGCGGGGACATCCGCGAGGCATTTGGTTTCTCATTGGCGCCGCTGCTCGCGCGCGCGGACGAGATCGAGCGGCTGGCGGCGGAGGTGGCGGCCGAACGATTGCATCTGCAGCGGCTCAAAGAGCGCTTGACGCTATGTAGGCGCGACGTTGCCAAGCTCATCGAAATGGCGCTGGAAGAGGGGGTCGCCGGCGATTGGGGGGGAATCCATCTGCATTTCCGCAATATCGTCGAGCGACTGCCACGCTCGCCATCCGCTGCCCAGATCGCAGATGCGCTCGACGAATTGGAACTGCTGCGCAACGAAATAACCAATCAGTTGGAAATGCAGGAAGAAACACACAATCGTAGCGGCAATGCCCCACATTATGAGCGGCACATACAGAATTCAAACCCACAATCCATTACTGAATTTGAACCAAGCTTCGAAACGAAGCAGGGCGCAATGGCGGACGATCGACCGGTAGGTCAGGCCGAACCGGCCGCCCCAGTGCAGAAAAGGGAAGACACGAACAGCCATGTCCAGGCCGCCACATATGCCTCCGCTGGCAGCGGCGCGCTCAAATCCTTTCCGCTGGGCCTGGTGCTGCAGGCCTGCCCCGAGATCGCGGCCTACGGACCGGAGGGCTCGATTGGCTCCTGGCGCGATCTGATGGCAGCGGCTGTGGTCGTTCGTTCGATGCTCGGTGTCAGCCCGTCGGCCTACGAAGAGGCCTGTGAGGTCATGGGGCCTGAAAATGCGGCCACCGTCATGGCTTGCGTCCTCGAAAGGGCAGGACACATCAACTCAGCCGGCGGCTACCTGCGCGACTTGACGCGTCGTGCCGAAAGAGGAGAGTTTGCCATTGGCCCGATGTTGATGGCCCTTGCCCGCACCAGTTTGCCGATGAGAAACAAGACAGGATGATTGGTCTTTGCCCGCAAGCTTATGGTCGACGGCTACAAGCGTTGTAGCCGCAAAGTTAGAATGTTGTCCTGTTTTTGCAAAGTTGGAATGTCATACTCCCCGTTTTGCTGACATGGGAGATTGCGGATGGGATTGATTGCGATGAGCGAGCGCGATCTGCAGCGGGTCGAGATTTTGTCGAAGTGATCGCCGGCCGGATAGCGATGGTCGCAGGGGCGCATGTGCTTGATCTGAGCTGGCGCCAGGTGCAGCGGCTGTTGGATCGCATGAGCACCGACGGCGCCGTGTCGATCCGACATAAGGCGATTGGTCGGCGTCGAACAACCGGATCAGGGACGGTGTCGGGATTTTGCGGTGACGCTGGTTCGTGAACGTTATACGGATTTCGGTCCGACGCTCGCGGCCCAGAAGCTTGCCGAGCGCGGCGGATTGCGGGTGTCGCGCGAGAGGCTGCGTCGCTAGATTTCGGAGGCCGGCCTGTGGCTGTAACGCAAGCAGCCGGCTCGATGCGCGATGGAAGGGACGCTCCCTGCCCTACAAAGTGTTCGACAAAGACCAGCGGGTGGCGCATGCGACCATCGTCGAGAACAAGCGGCTCGGCGATGCTCGACGATATCTAGGATATGCCAGGACCAGCTGCCGAAGCCTGGTGTGAAGACCAATAGCGAGAAGACGGCTACGTGCGACTGGCTCACGGAAGGATTTACGAACGATCCAGCGGTGATCGAATGCCATAAGGCTGGGCTGGCAAAGCTTAACGCTACCGAGTGAGGCGTTAATCATCGTCTCAAAGCTAAATCCCAAGCGTGCCCTGATCTGATCTTGCAATCCGGACCAGCCACTCAGATTCCGCCTGGACGGCCTGCCGGGATGGAGGCTACGTGACATTTCCTTTGCAGAGATCCGGACCTTCCAACTTATTCGTGGAGAATCTAACCCCAAGCGAATCTGCGTAATGCACGTTTTGGAACATTCTCGCCAAGCAGCCTGGTGGTTCAGTTTCTATCTGCCTGAAGACGTGCCATATGCTGCCGAATTCTCATCGCTTTGCCTTGCCACTTACGCGCTGGAAAAACGCCCGAATTGATCGCTGATCTAAGCGTTCCTGCCGCTTGGGATCAAACTAACGGATTGTACCGACGTTCGCTCTACGAGCTTGCAAGGCACAACGCGACTGCTCGGACGAGCCTTGTTTCCCGCGACCACGCTATTCAACAATTCCGCCCCTTCCAGACCTAAATCGTAATATGGCAAGGCCGCAGTGGTCAGTTCCGGCTTCAGCGCCAGGGAAACAGTCCGGAAATCGTCAAAGCCGACAATACTGACGTCCTCGGGAATGCGCAGACCCAATGCCATTGCTGCTATGTAGATCTGGATCGTCATTTCGTCGTTGCCGCTCATGATTGCGGTCGGCCGATCCTTTTGTTGCAGCATTTCTGTGGCGACGGCAAAAACGTAATTCTTCTCCGCTCCAACCGGTCCTTCCATGCCCAGACGGACACTCAGGTCGGTCTCAGCAAGGCCAAAGTCTGCAGCGGTTTTCCGGAAGGCATCGAGGCGCAGCTGCGCACCCAGCAAGATGGGATTGAGCCGGATGTAGCCGATCTTTCGATGACCCCGGTCAAGCAGATAGCGGGTAAGATCTTGCGCGCCTTGGTAGTCATCCGGCTCGATCGACGGCAACAGTTCCTGCGTTTGAGGCCTGCAGTTGATCATGACCGTCGGAATTCGCACGTCGCCTGCCTCAGGATCCACGGTGCGACGATACATTGTCACATAAAGAACCCCGTCAATCCGGTGGGACTGGAACATTTTCCAGATTTCAGCCTCTCTCTTGGACGAGGCACCTGTATTGGCCATGAGAATGGTCTTACCATTCGCATTTGCCCAATCCTGTATTCCCCGCACAATGTCGACCGAATAGGGCGTGGTAGACACATAATCTGTGATGATGCCGAAAGTGTTGGAGCGGCTCGACCTTATGAGGCGCGCGGCCATGTTCGGGATGTAGCCGAGATCCCGAATAGCCTTTTCCACACGCTCCCGTGTTTCCTCCGTCACGTAAGGCTCGCCGTTAATGACTCGGGAGACTGTCTTATTCGAAACCCCGGCCGCCTTCGCGACACTGATAATGCTGACCATGTCCCGCCATCTCCTTGTAGGCAACCGTTCTAAACCAGATGGCTGACAACGTCGACATATTTTTATGACAACGTCGACATCGCGTGTTGACAACGTCGTCATACCGAGATTATGTTCCAGGAATGCAAGGGTGCTGACGTCAGCGCCCGGGCGAGCAAGGGAGGAATCAATGAAGAAATTGCTTGGTGCCAGCGCGCTTGCGCTCATCTTCATGGCGGCCGCAGCGAAGGCCGAAACCATCAACATCCTTGTCGAAGGCGGCGGCGAGATGCTGCAGAAGGCCGCGGCCGAGAAATTCACCAAAGAAACCGGCATTGAGGTCAAATTCACCATCGTTCCCTATCAGGGCGTGTTCGACAAGTTCTCTGCCGAGATCGCCTCCGGCTCGTCGGCATTCGATATCGTGGCCATCGACGTCGTCTGGAACGCAAAGTTCGCGAGCCACGTCGAGGATCTTTCTCCCCTCTTCACCGACGCAGTGCGCAAGGATTTGCCGCCGGCTTTGCTTGCCGACGCAAAGGTTGGCGACAAAATGATCGGAATGCCCGCGTGGGCGAATGCCGAGATCGTCTTCTATCGCAAGGACCTCTTCGATAAGCCTGAGGAAAAGGAAGCGTTCCAGGCAAAGTTTGGGTATCCCCTTGCGCCGCCCAAGACCTGGCAGCAATGGCGTGACATGGCGAAATATTTCACGCGCGACACTGACGGCGACGGCAAGGTCGACTTCTGGGGCACCGACACCATCGGCACCTTCTCGGAAGAATGGATGGCGCATGTGCTGCAGGCGGGCTCGCCCGGTGTGATCCTTGACAAGGCTGGCAATGTCATCATCGACAACGAGGCGCACAAGAAGGCCCTCGAGTTCTATATAGCGCCGCACTGCACCGATCATTCGGTTCCTGATAACGTCAACGAAATCGGCTGGGGCGAGGCCCAAAATCTGTTCTATCAGGGCAAGACAGCGATGATGAAATTCTGGGCGCACGCCTACAAGATGACGCCTGAGGATTCCAAGGTCAGCGGCAAAGTCGGCGTCGCTCCGATGTTGGCCGGTGATGCAGGCATCGCCGCTATTCCGGGTCCGTGGTACAATGTCATTCCTTCGGCATCCCAGCATAAGGATGCGGCGAAAAAGTTCATCGCTTTCGCAATCGCCAACAACGGATTGGGCATCGAAGCCAAGCTCGGCCTTGCCGCGACAAACTCGGCCTATAACAGCTACGCCGGCAAGCCCGGCTATGAGCATTTCAAGCCGCTGCTTGAAACGTTGGGCGCGCCGGCAACACAAGGCCGGCCGATGAACGAAAAATATCAGGAAATCGTCGACGAGGCTGTCTTGCCGGCCGTGCAGCAGGCGCTGACATGCAAGGCGGACGTCGGAGACGTGCTGACGGAAGCCAAGGAAACGATCGAGGATATCCTCAACTAGTCCGACTTTTCCTCAACATCGCGGGAGGTTCATTTCACGTCCCGCGCCATCAGCTTTCGGAGACGAACATGTCGGATGAAAACCGATTTGTGCTCTGCATGCTCGCGCCCGCGGTTGCGATCCTCGGCTTGTTGGTCGCCTACCCCGTGGGGCTGCTGATCTTCGATTCCTTCTTCAAGGTCGAAACGATCACGCCTCACATCCGCGAATGGGTTGGGCTGCAGAACTATGTCGATGCCTTGACCTCGAAGCGCGTCGCCGAAAGCGCTCTGCGGACGCTTCGGTATTCGGTCTTCGCACTCTTCTTCGAGTTCACCTTCGGCTTCTGCGCCGCATTGTTGTTCTCGGCCATGGTGGGCCAGTCGCGTTGGCACCGCACGATCTTTGCTCTGCCGCTGATGGTGCCGCCGATCGTCGCCGGCCTACTGTGGCGGTTCCTGCTGGTCGGCAATATCGGCATCCTGAACTACGGGCTGGTTCGCCTGGGGTTGATCAGCGACCCCAACGAGATTGCTTGGCTCTCCAGCGAGGATATCGTCATCTATTCCGTATCCTTCGCCGACATATGGCTGACGACCTCCTTTGTCGCACTCGTGTCCTATGCAGGGTTGACGAACATCCCCAAGGATCTGCTCGAGGCGGCGCGGATCGACGGAGCGAACGCGCTCAAGCGGTTCTGGCATGTCACCCTGCCGCTGATGCGGCCGGTCATTGCCGTCGTGGTCATCGTGCGGGGCGTGGATGCCGCCAAGACGTTCGATCTGATCTGGATCCAGACGCAGGGCGGTCCCCGCCATGCCTCGGAAGTGTTTTCGATGAACATCTATCAGCGCATGGTTCGGTTTGGTGATCTCGGCGAGGCCTCCGCATCCGGTACGCTGTTCCTCCTCGTCATGATGGTTCTGGCCGGCATTGCCTATTGGAAGATCTGGAGGCCGGCCCATGCATAGAGCGTCTCGCCCCAATGTCAGCGGAGTCCTGATCAACGCCGCAGCCTTGGTGCTCGTGCTGTCCTACGCGCTGCCTTACATCTATTTGCTGATGACCTCGATCAAGCCGGCGGCCGATGTCCAGCAGATCCCGCCGAGCTTCTTTCCCGCCGCCATATCGTTCGAGAATTTTCGGGAAGTCTTGCAATCGTCGACACTTCCGAGGGCGTTCGCCAACTCCCTCACGGTGGCGGTACTAACGACCGCGCTTTCGCTGCTGGTGGCGGTGCCGGCCGCCTACGTTGCCACCCAGTATCGTCGCCGGATCACGACACTTTTCCTGCTCTTTGCCCTGGTCACGCGCATGGTGCCGTCGGTCTCGCTGGGCGTGCCGCTATTTCAGCTTTTGAAGTCCATGGGTCTGCTCGACACCATTCCAGGGCTGGTTCTCGCGCATACTTCGGCCGCTGTGCCACTGGCGCTGTTGCTGATGTCCGCATTTTTCGAAGGCGTGCCCAGGGAACTAGAAGAAGCCGCGCGCATGGATGGCTGCACAAGGTTCCAGGCCTTTCGCAAGATCATCCTTCCGATCATGACCGGCGGGATCGCGGTGACCGCGCTCTTTACGTTCATCACCAGCTGGAACGAGTTCCTCTACGCACTGCTGCTGACGTCTGAATCGACCAAGACGGCCCCGATTGTCATTGCCGAATACAATTCCGTCTATGGACTTGCCTGGGGCGCGATGACGGCCGCCGCGGTGCTCTATTCACTGCCCGTCATCATCGTAACGCTCGCACTTCAAAAGCAGATCGTCGGCGGGCTGACGTTCGGCGCTGTGAAGGGATGAGGAGACCAGCATGGCCGGTATAAAACTGCGCAATATCAACAAGATCTACGGAAACAGCTTTCACGCTCTGCATGATCTCAGCTTCGACATCAGGGACGGCGAGTTCATGGTGTTTGTCGGTCCGTCGGGTTGTGGGAAGTCGACAGCGCTCAGAATGATTGCAGGCCTGGAGAACATTTCCAGCGGTGAACTTAAGATCGGTGACCGGGTCGTAAACAATGTCGATCCCAAGGACCGTGACATTGCCATGGTCTTCCAATCCTACGCGCTCTATCCGCATAAGACGGTGCGCGAAAACGTCGCCTTTCCCTTGCTGATGGCCAGACTGCCCAAGGCCGAGATCGACAGCCGGGTGAACGAGGCCGCGCGCGTTCTCGAGCTGACGGCATTGCTCGACCGGAAACCGGCGCTTCTCTCTGGTGGGCAGCGCCAGCGCGTCGCGATGGGGCGGGCGATCGTCCGCAAGCCGGCAGCCTTCCTGATGGATGAACCATTGTCGAACCTCGATGCCAAGCTGCGCGTGCAGATGCGGGCCGAGATCGCCAGCCTGCAAAGAAAACTGAATGTCACCACCATTTATGTGACCCACGACCAGGTCGAGGCGATGACGATGGGTGACCGCGTCGCCGTCATGAAAGGCGGCGTGCTGCAGCAAGTCGACACACCGCAAAACCTCTACAATCGCCCTGACAACGTCTTTGTCGCCGCCTTCATCGGATCACCCTCGATGAACTTGTACGAGGCCGTTTTGAATGGCAGGACGCTGACCCTGGGCAACAACAGTTTCGAAATCCCTGACCGGGTTTTCGAATATCGCCCCTCGCTCAACGCTGCATCCAACCGTCGGGTCATTGTCGGTATCCGGCCCGAGCACATGAACGACGCTGCAATCCGGCCTTCTTCGGCCGAGATCGCGGCCCCGGTCACTCTAGTCGAGGCGCTGGGTTCTGAATCCATGGTGCACCTGAATATCGACGCGCCTTGGGTGGATGCCGGCGACCCGGACGCCATTGCCGACATCGGCAACGATAAAACTGCTGTCGCCCGTTTTTCTCCGAAGAGCACAGTCCGCGCCGGTGACGTTGCGCGCATCGCTATCGATGCGGAAGAACTTCACTTCTTTAGGCCTGACACCCGCACCAGCATCTGGTGATCAAAAACAGAGAGCTGCTTGAACGCATTTTCCCAGGCGTCTTGCGAGCAACCATCAGTCTACTCTCGCTGTGGAGTAAGAAATGTCCGAGGAGACATTAACAATGGCTAGCGAAAACTGCTTCGATGTCACGAAATATCCCGCAGGGAACCCCTATGAGGATATTGGAGCGGTCATCAACAGCATCATTGCCGATATCAAAAGACGGCAACCGGTATCCGATCTGAATGACGGCGGAAAACCCGGAGCGGTTATCTATATACCGCCAGGCGATTACCGGCTTGTCACTCAAGTCGTTATCGACGTGAGCTATCTGAAGATCGTGGGCTCCGGCCATGGTTTTACGTCTTCGAGCATTCGTTTCAACGTACCCGCAAACGAGCTGAGACTCTGGCATGAAGTGTGGCCGGGCGGAAGTCGGGTCCTCGTCGACACATCTCCAGTGGCCGCCGACGGTGAGGCCGCAGGAGCCGCGTTTTATGTTAAGCGCACCGGAAATCCTCGCATAAGTTCGGTGGAGTTTGCCGACTTCTGCATCGACGGCCTGCACTTCATTGACGATGGTTCGGGGCGAGATGACGCAGAAAATACATACAAGAACGGCAAAACCGGAATCTATGTAGGCAGCGCCAATGACTCATTCCGAATAACCGGGATGGGTCTTATCTATCTGGAGCATGGAGTTACTGTTCATCATGCAGATGCGCTCGCGATAGATAACAATTTCATTGCCGAGTGCGGCAACTGTATCGAATTGAAAGGTATGGGGCAGGCGTCAAGAATAGCGAATAATTTCGTTGGAGCCGGCTACAGGGGCCATTCCATCTTCGCCGAAAACTATGGGGGTATTCTGATATCCTCAAACAATGTATTCCCCAGGGGAGCCAGCAGCATCTATTTTTCCGGCGTCGTCCGTTCCTCGGTCACAGGAAATAGATTCCACTCCTTTTATCCCGGAATGTTGGTTCTTGCCGATAACTGCTGCGAGAATTTGGTCTCCTCCAATCACCTTTTGCGAGATCGCGAACCATGGGCGCCCATGCAGAAGTACGACAACGGGCTGGATGATCTGTTCGGACTTCTACGAATCGACGGGAGCAACAACTCGGTCATCGCAAACCACATCTCGGAAACGATTGATACTCAGTATATCAAGCCGATCGCCGCAAAGCCTGTGATTATCAACCTGGCCTCCGGGAGCGGAAATTACATCGCCAATAATCACATCGTGGCCACGACCGAAAAGTCGCAAAGCAGCGATGCACCCGAAAGTGCCTGCTTTTCAACACAAGTGGGCGCCTTGCTTTCAACGAGCAATTTAGAGACGCTCGAAGTCACGGCAGTGAAGGTCCAAGAGGGCTCCGTACGGAACACAGTGCTCGATTCAGGCAGTGACGAACAGGTTCAGTTGGA
This sequence comes from Rhizobium sophoriradicis, assembly GCF_003939025.1. Classification (GTDB taxonomy): domain Bacteria; phylum Pseudomonadota; class Alphaproteobacteria; order Rhizobiales; family Rhizobiaceae; genus Rhizobium; species Rhizobium sophoriradicis. Next base: position 328,936 of record NZ_RQIH01000001.1, on the reverse strand, counting down.
TAGGACAATGAACGCGTTTCGGGCCACTCCAGCCATAGGATAGCCATAGCGGCTCCCGTGCTCAGATCGTCGGCCTCGGACCTTGAGCGCAACCGTTCCTGATCCTTGATCGGACACCAAGCGAAAAGAGAAAACTGAAATGCCACCTCAGTCACTGGCCGCGGTCGCGGCCAGATAGCGACCGTGCGCGGGGGCGGTGACCATTCACTTTGTGGAGGAACAGCATGCGAAGGCAGAAAATGCGATTGGCGCTTGGGACGCGCGTTGAATGCTGGGCGACATCGAAGGAACCGAGCTCAGACGAATTCCAATTTCGCATTCTGCAGGGGGACCAGCTCTTGTGGGGGGTGAAACGCTTCTCGGAGTTTTCGGAATTTTACAGCTACCATCATCGTGAAGCGGGTGAGGTGGAGTTCGAATGGGATGAAGGCAGAACAGACTTCACCTGGGCCTATGCTTACAATCCACGGACAGTCTCAAAGACCGGAATCACTGTTTTGGAATTCGGTGAACACTTGGTGGAGCGCACCGGACCCGAAATCGACGGCTGGTGTACAGCCGACCCGCAACGGCCACGCCTGCACTTCTCGCCAGTCAAAAACTGGATGAATGATCCCAACGGGTTGTGCAAGGTTGGCGATGTCTGGCATCTGTTTTACCAGTTCCATCCGGGCAGCACGGATTGGGGCCCGATGCATTGGGGGCATGCGACCAGCCACGACCTATGTGCGTGGCTTCACATGCCGGTCTTCTTGCGACCGGAACAGAATCTCGCCCGCCTCGGTGCGACCGGTGGTGCGTTCTCGGGGAGCGCGTTTAAGGATCGGGACGGAAAGATAAAGTTCTATTATACGGAGCGCCTGCCCGCCTACGATCTCTTCGCAGATTACCGCGAAGTCCAGAAGATCGCCGAACCAGGCCGCAACCTCATCAACGCCGAGCGGATCGCGACCGTGCTGGAGATCCGTCCGGAAGGCGTGAAGCATGATTTCCGAGATCCTAAAGTCTGGTGGGACGACGCAGCCAATGCCTATCGGATGATCCTGGGTGCATCGATATATGGCGATCCGGCGGTGCTGCTTTATGGCTCCGAGGATGGACTGGAATGGCAGTATCTGGGGCCACTTTACCGCGCGCCCGTCAATTTCCGCGAAGAAGGCGCCCGCGCCGTGGAATGTCCCGACTTCTTTCGGCTGGAGGACAAGTGGGTTTTTGTGATGGGCTTTGTGGGCCATATCGAACCAACGACACGGCGCCACAATCTCCTCTACGCCCTGATCGGCGAGTTTATCGACGATCGCTTCGTGCCTGATACGCCCGAGCTGCAACTGCTGGATTTCGGCACTGACTATTACGCGATGCAGAGTTTTGAAGCCGAAGGGCGGCAAATTGCCTTTGCATGGCTTTTCAACTGGGAATACCGCAAGCCAGAGGGTTCAGCCTATTCCGGCGAAATGTCCTTGCCCCGTGTTCTAACTCTCAGTGAAGACAAGAAGAAGATATGCATGCTGCCGGCGCACGAGGTCGACGAGCGCTATGTCGCCATCCCTCTCGCCCCGAACCAGAGCGGCGGTTACGCACTGCCCGGCGGTCCGATCGAGATCCGGCTTTCCGGATCGCTGCAGGGCAGCAAACTTGTCGCGACGGCGGGCGGCGAACTTGCTTTCGAGGTGGGCGTCGCCGACGGCATCCTTTCGATCCGGCTCGCCCAGGATGATGGCGCGATTCAATACGTGGCGGAGCTTGGCAGCGGGAGGGATCTTCGTCTGTTTCATGACCGCGGAATCGTCGAGATATTCGCCGATGGCGGAGCGGTTTGTGGAACCCGCCGCGGCTACGTAAATATAGAACCCGATCGACTGGAAATCTCATCCTCTGCATTAGCGCAGGTATTTGAAAGGCATTCGGAATGATTCTTTGCTGTGGCGAAGCAATGATCGATATGCTTTCCACGTCAGCGAAAGCCGGAGGACGGGCTTCGTTCCTCATGCCGCCAGGTCCGTCTTCGGCAGATGCGGGAGCATTTCCTCTTGAAAGCTTGCGATAGCGAGGCTGATCGTTCGAACGTCAGCCGCGAATATAATTCGGGTATTGGGCCCGGATCACATCGATGATCGACAGCGTGCCGGACAGATGTTTTCGGAGCGCCGCCGTCGCTGCTTCGGGCTTACCCGACGCGATGGCGTCGACGATTGCTTCGTGGTCGGCGAGGACCGTCTGCATCTTGCCCGGCATCGGGAGGTTGAGGCGCCGCAACCGGTCGAGATGCACGCTCTGGCGCCTGACATTGGCCCAAAGCTGCAATATGCCTGCTTTCTCGTAGATCTTCCGGTGAAAATCGCGGTCGATTTCGTCGAAGATGTCATAGGTCTCCGGGGACCCAACTGCCTTCTGCCGCGTCAAAATCTCGCGCAGGTCCGCCGCCGTCTCGGCCGGCGACTCCTCGGTCAGCCGCCGCACCGCCTCAAGTTCGATCGATAGTCGCAGAAACTGCGCCTGCCGCGCATGGTCGGTGTCGATCTTGGCGACAACAGTCGCATATTGCGGATAGACTTCGACAAGTCCTTCTTCCTGAAGCCGCATCAGGGCATCGCGCACAGGCGTCTGGCTCACCCCGAATTCCAGTTGCAGCGAGGCGCGCGACAAGACTGTCCCCGGCGCAAGCTCCACCGTCAATATCCTTGCCCGCAATATCTCGTGGATCTGCAGCGCCACCTGTCGTGACCGATCCAACTGGCTTTCCCGAACCATTCCGCTCATGTCTCTGCCCTGTTTCCGCGTCGTCAAATCGACTAAACCACATTTTTTGGCTTGATGCACTGATGCATTAGTGCTTCAATGACCAAATCCGCCTCGGGAAAGGCGGCAGAGGGCTGAGGCCCGCATCCTTTGGGAGGACCAGATGCAAATTCTAAAACATTGTCTTGTGGCCGCGGCGCTGACACTCGGCCTTTGCTCGGCCGGCCAGGCGCAGGAGAAGACCGCTATTTCGATTACCCGCCAGCCGGGCATTCTCTATCTCGCCAGCCATGTCATGGAGACCCAGAAGCTGATCGAAAAGCATGCGGCGGCCGATGGCGTGGCCGATGTGACTGTCGAATGGCGGACCTTCAGCGGCGGCGGGGCTCAGACCGATGCCTTGCTTGCCGGCAATGTCGACATCGTCAATACCGGCACCGGCAACCTGCTTCTGCTTTGGGATCGCACCAGGGGAAAGGTGAAGGGGATCATCACCAGCTCCGCGCAGCCGGTGATCATGGTCAGCAATGATCCGCGCATCAAGTCGCTGAAGGACATTACGCCGTCCGACAAGATCGCCGTGCCGACGGTCGGCGTGTCCACGCAGGCGATCCTGCTGCAGATGGCGGCGGCGAAGATGTTCGGTGAGGACAAGGTCAAGACATTCGATCCGAACACCGTTCAGCTCGGACATCCGGACGCGGTTGCGGCAATTGCCAATCCGAACCACGAGGTGAAGAACCATTTCGCAGCGCCGCCTTTCCAATATATCGAGCTGAAGCAGCAGGGTGTGCACAGGGTCACCGATTCCAAGGAGATCCTGGGCGGTGCGCTGACCCAGGCGACCTTCTTCACCACCACGACATTCGCCGACGCCAACCCGAAGATCGTCAAGGCGCTGCGCGAGGCGACGGAAGAAGCGGTCGCCTTCATCAAGAAGGATCCCAAGGCCGCCCTCGAAGCCTACAAGACAGTGTCGGGCGACAAAACCAGCCTCGATGATCTGCTCGCCATGCTGAAAGAGCCGGGCATGGATGAATGGCGCACCGACCCGCAGGGCACGATGAAATTTGCCGAGCACCTGCACAAGATCGGTACGCTGAAGACCATGCCGAAGGCCTGGACCGACTATTACCTGCCCGACTCCGCCTATCTCAACGGCAACTGACGGCACCAGGGCGGCGGCGCTTCAGAGCCGCGGCGCTTCAGAGCCGCCGCCCCCCCTTCAAGGAGTAATTCCAATGCTTCAGGCCATTGCCCGCACGGGCAACGAGACCGCACCGGCGGCCGAGAGAGAGCCCCTCCTCAAGGTCGACAACGTCACGCTGCGCTACAAGACCCCGAACCTGCTGGTCACGGCCACCGAGGGCGTCAGTTTCTCCGTCAGCCAATCCGACAGGTTCGTGCTGCTCGGACCGTCCGGCTGCGGCAAGTCAACGCTTCTGAAAGCGGTCGGCGGCTACATGACTCCATCGGCAGGTTCCATCCATATCAACGGGCGCCAGGTGAAATGTCCGGGACCCGACCGCATGATGGTCTTCCAGGAGTTCGACCAGCTGATGCCCTGGAAGACAGTGCTGGAGAACGTCATGTTCCCGCTGCTGGTCGCCCGCAAGCTGCCGAAGGGCGAAGCCGAGGCATTGGCGCGCGAATATATCGACAAGGTAAAGCTGACCCGCGCCGTCGACAGCTATCCCCACACCCTGTCCGGCGGCATGAAGCAGCGCGTCGCCATCGCCCGCGGCATGGCGATGCAGCCGGATATCCTCCTTATGGACGAGCCTTTCGCAGCGCTCGACGCGCTCACCCGCCGGCAGATGCAGGACGAACTGCTCCAGCTTTGGGAGGATACCAAGTTCACCGTCATCTTCGTCACCCATTCGATTGCCGAAGCAATCAAGATCTCGAACCGGATCCTGCTCCTGTCGCCGCATCCGGGCAGGGTCAAGGCGGAAGTGGTGGATGTCGACAAGGTCAGCCACCAGGACGGCAGCGCCGCAGCGCTCGAGCGTGACATCCATAACCTGCTGTTCTCCTCGGAACCCGGCCACAAGGAATAAAGCCATGTTGTCCGCAAACATCATTCTTGCGCCCGATGTCGAGGCCGCCAAGCCCTACGACAACGTCAAACCGGTCGAACAGAGGCTCAGTGCATTCGAAACGCTCTGGGGCATCGGCGCACTGCGCAAGACATTGCTGATCGTCACGCTGGCGATCGTCTGGCAGCTCTACGCCTCCTATCTCGATAATCCCCTTCTATTCCCGACGCTCAGCGACACGATCATCACGCTGATCGACCGCTTCGCCGACGGCACGCTGCCGGCCCGCATCTGGACGACGCTGCAGATCCTATTCACCGGATATGCGCTCGGCACGGTGCTCGCCGCACTCCTGACCGTGCTTGCCATCAACACGCGCATCGGCACGGATTTTCTCGAGACGATGACGGCGATGTTCAACCCGCTACCGGCGATATCGCTGCTGCCGCTGGCGCTGATCTGGTTCGGCCTCGGTGCCTCCAGCCTCGTCTTCGTGCTGGTGCATTCGGTTCTCTGGGCAGTGGCGCTGAATACCCATTCCGGCTTCCTCGGGGTCTCGCGCACCTTGCGCATGGTCGGTGCAAACTATGGGCTGACGGGCATTGCCTATGTGCTGCGGATCCTTGTGCCGGCCGCGTTCCCCTCCATCCTCACCGGCCTGAAGATCGGCTGGGCCTTCGCCTGGCGCACGCTGATTGCCGCCGAGCTCGTCTTCGGCGTGTCCTCGGGCCAGGGAGGCCTTGGCTGGTTCATCTTCGAGAACCGCAACCTTCTCGATATTCCGGCAGTCTTCGCCGGCCTCTTGACCGTGATCATCATCGGCTTGATCGTCGAAAACCTGGTCTTCCAGACAATCGAGCGCCACACCATCCAGAAATGGGGAATGAAGGAATAGCCGCGAATACGGTTTTCCCATCCCGAGAAGGTATCCTCATGACACACAGAAAAACGCCGGACATGCTGCGAAGCGCGCGGTGGTTCGCGCCTGATGATCTGCGCAGCTTCGGCCACCGCTCACGCATGATGCAGCTCGGCTATGCCGAAGAGGATTTTCGCGACAGGCCGATCATCGGCATCCTCAACACCTGGTCCGAGCTCAATACATGCCACTCCCACTTCAAGGAGCGCGTACAGGACGTGAAGCGCGGCGTCTCGCAGGCCGGCGGCTTCCCCGTCGAAATGCCGTCGCTGTCGGTCGACGAAAGCTTCACGAAGCCCACCTCCATGCTCTATCGCAACATGCTGGCGATGGAGACGGAGGAGACGATCCGCTCGCATCCGCTCGACGGCGTCGTGCTGATGGGCGGCTGCGACAAGACCACGCCGGGTCTCGTCATGGGGGCGCTGTCGGCCGGCGTGCCGATGATCTACCTGCCCGCCGGGCCGATGCTGCGCGGCAATTATGCGGGCAAAATCCTGGGCTCCGGCTCGGACGCCTGGAAATATTGGGACGAGCGCCGCGCCGGCAACATCACCGATGCCGAGTGGCTCGGCGTTCAAGGCGGCATCGCCCGCTCGGCCGGCACATGCATGACGATGGGCACTGCCAGCACCATGACGGCGATTGCCGATGCGATGGGCCTGACGCTGCCGGGCGCATCGTCCATTCCTGCCGTCGACGCCAATCACCAGCGGATGTCGGCAGCTTGCGGGCGCCGCGCCGTCGAGATGGTCTGGGAGGATCTGACGCCCGACCGGATCGTCACGGAAGCGGCATGCCGCAATGCCGCGATAGTCGCCATGGCCACCGGCTGTTCCACCAACGCCGTCGTCCACCTAATCGCGATGGCCAGGCGCGCCGGCATCAACCTGACGCTCGACGATCTCGACCTGCTTGGGCGGGTGACGCCGCTGATCGCCAATGTCCGCCCATCGGGGAAAGACTATCTGATGGAGGACTTCTTTTATGCGGGCGGCCTGCGGGCGCTGATGAAACAGCTCGAGGACCGGCTCGACCTGACAGCCCTGACCGTCACCGGAAAGACCATGGGCGAAAACCTGATGGGCGCGGAGGTCTATAACGACGATGTCATCCGGCCGCTTTCGAACCCGGTCTATCACCAGGGATCGCTTGCCGTTCTGCGCGGCAACCTCTGCCCCAACGGCGCCGTCATGAAGCCGGCGGCCTGCGATCCGAGGTTCCATGTGCATCAGGGGCCGGCGCTGGTTTTCGACAGCTATCCTGAGATGAAGAAGGCGATCGATGACGAGTACCTCGACGTCACGCCCGACCACGTCCTTGTGCTGCGCAATGCCGGGCCGCTCGGCGGTCCCGGTTTTCCGGAATGGGGCATGCTGCCGATCCCGAAGGCTCTGATCAAGCAAGGTCATCGCGACATGCTGCGCATTTCCGACGCCCGCATGTCCGGCACGTCCTACGGCGCCTGCATTCTGCATGTGTCGCCGGAGAGCTATATCGGTGGCCCGCTGGCGCTGCTGCGGACCGGTGACATGGTGCGCCTCGATCTGCCCAGCCGCCGGCTCGACATGCTGGTGGACGAGGCCGAGCTCGTCCGACGCCGAGATGCGTGGAAGGCGCCGGAGCCGCATTTTCAGCGAGGCTATGGCTGGATGTTCTCACGCCATGTGACGCAGGCCGACCAGGGCTGCGACTTCGATTTTCTAGAAACAAGCTTCGGCAGAGCCGCCGGCGAACCGGATATTTATTGAGGAGGGATGGGAATGACCGACTACGTACTGAGCGAGGCGACACGCGCGAAATTCAAGAAGATTTCGACCGCTTCGATCGCCACCGCCCTCTTCAAACGCGGCCTTCGAAACCAGTTCATCCAGGGTGTCGTGCCCGTGGCCCCTAAGGCGGAGGTGATGGTGGGACAGGCATTCACGCTGCGCTATATTCCCGCTCGCGAGGACCGCAATCCGATTACGGTTTTTCAGAACCCAAATCACCCGCAAAGAGTGGCGATGGAGACCTGCCCCCCCGGGCAGGTGCTGGTGATGGATGCGCGTAAGGATGCGCGAGCTGCGACGGCGGGTTCCATCCTGATCACCCGGCTGGCGCTCCGCGGCGCGGCGGGCGTCGTCTCCGACGGCGGCTTTCGCGATGCCGAAGGGATCGGCGCGCTTGATATGCCGGCCTATTACGCCAAGCCGTCGGCGCCGACCAATCTGACTTTGCACGAGGCGCTCGATATCAATGTGCCGATTTCCTGCGGTGATGTCGCCGTGTTTCCGGGCGACGTCCTGGTCGGCGACCGCGACGGCGTCATGGTCATCCCGGCCCATCTGGCTGAAGAACTCGCGGATGAATGCGCGAATATGGAAAGCTACGAGGACTTCGTCCTCGAGCAGGTCAAGGCGGGCGAGACTATCATCGGCCTCTACCCCTGCACCAAGGAGGAACATCGGCAGAAATATCAGGCCTGGCAAAAAGAAAACGGCCGCTGAGTTTGCCCGAAGGAGCCCGTGTTTCGAACCGAGGCCCCGCCCCCGGCTATTTTCCGTCAAGCCACTCTTGCAGCTCCGCCTCGGCCCGTTCCAATGCGCTGTAATTCAGTAGCTTGCGTAACAACGCAACGGTCACGGCACGGGCGCGCAGGTTGAAGCGGCCGTCTTCGTGATCGTCGCCGGCCGCCTGATACACGTCGAGCTTGTCATAGAGCTGCTGCAGCCGGTTCTGCACGCTGCGCAGCGACAGGCCACGGCGTTTGGCGATAGCACGGTCCGTCAGGCCGAGCGCGATATCGACGAGGATCTCGTATTCGGAATCGGTGAAGCCGTTTGTCTGGCCGAGGCTCTTCTGCTGCAGGCCCCGCACTTCGCGGTCGATGACGCATTGGCTCTCGATGAAGATCGATCGCAGGGCAAGCTTCAGCCGCTCGTCGGAAGCTGATTTCAGCACATAGCCATAGGCCGCGCCATCCGGCACGATGCGCGAGACGCCGCGCACATAGGCCTCGTCCGAATAGTTCGACCAGAACAGGATGCGTGTCTCCGGCCGCTCCTTCCAGATCGTGCGCGCCGCCTCTATGCCATTCCTATTGGCCATCTGCAGATCCATGACGATATGCGCCGACTTATGGTCGCGGGCAAGCTTCTCGCCGGCGGTCCCATTCTCCGCCTCGATGATCGTATCGCATTCCGGCAGGGCGGCATTGACCGCCTCGTGCAGGTAGGACCGGTGCAACGGGTCGTCCTCGACGATCAGAACCTTCATTTGGCCTCGCTCCTCAGTTTGGTTCGTCCGCCGGCCTATTCGGCGCAAGCGGCAGCACGACGCGGACGGCGGTTCCGCGGTTGTTATGGCCAGGCCCCGTCGTGAAACGCGCCGAGATCAGCCGCGCGCGGGTCTTCATGTTGTCGATGCCGCCACCGATCCGCCCCCGGACTTTGGAGAGCCCCGTACCGTCGTCGGAGATTTCGATCGACAGCTGTTCCTTGTCGGCCTCAAGCCGCACCATGATTGCCAGGGGCGCGGCATGACGCACGGCATTGTTAATCGCCTCCTGGGCGATCCGGAACAAGGCGACGCTGACGGTCGGTTCCAGTTGCTCCAGCGCGCCATTCGTCTCGTCGACCAAGCCCCATTCGATCGCCGATCCGGTATCGCGCGTCGAGCGGTCGAGATGATGCTCGATTGCCTGGGCAAGGCCGAAGAGCTGCAGCACGGAGGGTTTTGCCTGCTCGATGATCTGCCGCAGATCCTGCATGCAATGCTGCAGGGATCGCGAAACCGGTTCCAGCGCCTCGGCCGTCACTTCGCCATTGCGCGACAGCCGATCGATCCGGCGCGCCAGCCGCGTCAGGTCGGCAAGCGTCTGGTCGTGAAGATCCATGCCGATCCGCTGGCGCTCCTGCTCCAGTGCTTCCGTCAGCTTCAGGGCGCCTTGCCGCAACCCCTCCTCGCGAGCGCGCGCCTCCGCCTCCACGATCGCGGAGCGCTGCGCCTGCTCGGCGGCCTGCAGCGCGAAGAAATAGGGCGTCAGCAGATCGGCGATAATGCGGGCGCGTTCGATATCCTCCATCGTATAGACGCCGGCGTTGTGAGACGAACAGGAAAGCGCTGCGATAATCGTGCCCTGCACCTTCATCGGGACATGCAGGCGGCTTCTTAGAGACTGTTCGACGATCGGCCGCTTGAAGGCGCCCTCAAAATGGAAGCGCTGGTCCGTCATGGCATCGTCGGAGAGCAGAAAGTCGACCTCGCCGCGCAGCAGCGAACGAATGGGACTGTTGACCACCGGCGCACCGGCAATCTCGCCCCAGGCGGTCTCGATCCCGGTCTCATAGGCCGTGTGATAGTTGCCGCCTTCTAGCAGCACGCAGACGTCAAGATGGTCGTGCGGGATGATATGCGCGACCTCGGCCGCCACGGAGCGGATGGCTGAGCGAAAATCGAGTTGGCCGGCGAGCAGCCGGGAAATTCCGAGATAATGGTCGAACAGGGCTGCCGGTGCTGGTTGCAGCATTGTTAGTTCCTCCCCGTCACGACAGGCTTCTCAACCTGCCATGATCCTCTCCCAGTAAGCGCCGCGGAAACGCCGCCGTCTTGCGTAAACCCGCAGCTTGTTGCGCAAAACCCGCAAACAACTTGCCGCCTTGCCCCTGTACAGGTCTGCCGATCTCCCCCATCCTGCCCTTACTGAGAGGAGGAAGCTCAGTGCAAGAACAATTTTCACTCGGGCCCTGGGCCCACGGGAGTGAAGCGATCGGCCGACCGGCGCGATCATGAGGGAGGAAGACATGACAATTCGTAAGATGCTTCTGGCATCGGCCGCTATTGCTTGCGCCGCGATGCCCATTTCTGCCTTTGCCGACACCTCGAGCAAGAAGATCGCCCTTTCCAACAACTATGCCGGCAACTCGTGGCGTCAGGCCATGCTGACAAGCTGGAGCAAGGTGACGGGCGAAGCCGTGAAATCAGGCGTCGTTGCCGCGGCCGATCCCTTCACGACGGCCGAAAACCAGGCGACGGAACAGGCGGCGCAGATCCAGAACATGATCCTGCAGGGCTATGACGCGATCGTGCTGAACGCCGCCTCGCCGACGGCACTGAACGGTGCGGTCAAGGAAGCCTGCGACGCCGGCATCACCGTCGTTTCCTTCGATGGCATCGTCACCGAACCCTGCGCCTGGCGCATCGCGGTCAATTTCAAGGAAATGGGCCGTAGCGAGGTGGAGTATCTGTCGAAGAAACTCCCAGAGGGCGGCAATCTTCTCGAGATCCGTGGCCTTGCGGGCGTCTTCGTCGATGATGAGATCTCGGCCGGCATTCACGAGGGCGTCAAGCAGTTCCCGCAGTTCAAGATTGTCGGCTCCGTGCATGGCGATTGGGCGCAGGACGTGGCGCAGAAGGCTGTTGCGGGCATCCTGCCGAGCCTGCCCGAAATCGTTGGCGTGGTGACGCAGGGTGGCGACGGATATGGCGCCGCGCAGGCGATCGCCGCGACCGACAGGAAGATGCCGATCATCATCATGGGCAACCGCGAAGATGAATTGAAGTGGTGGAAGGAGCAGAAGGACGCCAAAGGCTACGAGACCATGTCCGTATCCATCGCGCCCGGCGTCTCCACGCTTGCTTTCTGGGTCGCCCAGCAGATCCTTGACGGCAAAGAGGTCAAGAAAGATCTCGTGGTACCCTTCCTGCGGATTGACCAGGACAACCTCGAAACCAACCTCGCCAATACCCAGGCCGGCGGTGTCGCCAACGTCGAGTACACGCAGGCAGACGCGATCAAAGTCATCGAGTCGGCAAAGTAATCTCCCGGCGAATGCCGCTCGGCCGCAAATGGCTGCGCGGCATTCCTTGCGATCAGGTGTGGCGGGCTAGCATGGATGACGTTTTGAAGGCGATGATCGCCGTCGAAGACGCCAAGGTGAGCTTCGGCGCCGTCAGGGCGCTCGACGGCGTCACGCTCCGCGTCATGCCTGGCGAATGCGTCGGCCTGGTCGGTCACAACGGCGCAGGAAAATCGACGATCGTCAGCGTTATCAATGGCGGCCTGACGCCGCATGAGGGAAGCGTGGCGAGTGATGGCGAGCGGCTGGAGCGCTATGGCATCAATGCCGCGCGAGGGCGCGGCGTGCGCTGCGTCTTTCAGGAACTGTCCCTCTGCCCCAACCTCTCCATCGTCGAAAACACGCGCATCATGCATCGCCATCTCGGTGGCTTCGGCTGGCGCAGGCGTGCCGCAAAAATCATCGAGAGAAGTCTCGATGCCGTCTTTCCCGGCCATGGCATCGATAGCGGCCGTGTCGTCGGGGATCTTTCGATCGCCGAACGGCAGATGGTCGAGATATCAATGGCTTTTTCCGATGCCGGCATAGCGCCGCGGCTGGTGATCCTCGACGAACCGACCTCGTCGCTCGACGCAAGCCTCGCCCGCCAGATGCTCGACCATGTCCGCCGCTTCGTCGCGGCCGGCGGCTCGGTCATCTTGATTTCGCATATCCTGCACGAGATCCTCGAAACCGCCGACCGCATCATCGTCATGAAGGATGGCCGCGTTGTTGCCGAACGTCCGGCGCGGGAGTTTGACCATCATGGGCTTGTGAAGGCCATGGGAACGGTTGTAAAGGAAGAAACCGGCGACCGCCCCGCGCGCGCGCAGTCCGAGGCTGCCCTCGTTCTGTCGCATCAGACGGCTGGCCGGCCTTTCACGGCCCGCAAGGGTGAAATCATCGGACTGGCAGGCCTTGCCGGCCACGGGCAGACCGAACTGCTGCTCGCGCTGCATGCCGCTCAGTCCGGCAACTGGCTGCCCGAACGCGATCCGCTCGTCACCTTCGTTGCCGGCGACCGCCGCCTCAATGGCGTCTTCGAACTGTGGAGCATCCTGCGCAATTTCTCGATTGCCTCGCTCGGCGATTTGTCGCGACGGGGTGTCATCGTCCCGGACGAAGAACAGACGAAGGGCAACGACTGGAAGCGGCGGATCGAAATCCGCACACCCGATATGGCGAGTCCTATCCTGTCGCTTTCGGGCGGCAACCAGCAGAAGGTGCTGTTTGCGCGCGCGCTTGCGACACACGCGCCCGTCGTTCTGATGGACGATCCTATGCGCGGCGTCGACGTCGGGACCAAGCAGGAGGTCTATGCTATCATCCGCGAGGAAGCATCACGCGGGCGCACCTTCATCTGGTATTCGACCGAGATGGACGAAGTCCGCCTCTGCGACCGCGTCTATGTCTTCCGCGAGGGCCGCATCACCGCCGAACTCGCTGGCGACGCCGTCAGCGAGACGAACATCATCGCCGCCTCCTTCGAAGGGGTCGCCGCATGACATTCCGGTTCTCCGCGGACGCGATGCGTCTTGCCATCCCCGCCCTGTCGCTGACCCTGCTGCTCGCTTCCGTATTCTGGCTGCAGCCGCGCGCCATGAGCTATGTCGGGCTCAACCTGCTGTTCAACCTGGCTGTGCCGATCGCGCTTGCGACGATCGCCCAGATGCTTGTCATGGCGGTCAATGATCTCGATCTCTCCATGGGCACCTTTGTTAGCTTCGTCGCCTGCGTCAGTGCCACTTTTCTGCGTGATGCGCCCGTTATCGGCATCCTGATCCTTTCCGGCGCGGTCGCAGCCTATGCGGCGCTCGGCGTGGTGATCCATTTGCGCAACCTGCCATCGATCGTAGTGACTCTCGGCATGAGCTTCGTCTGGGGCGGCCTTGCCGTGCTGCTGCTGCCGGCGCCGGGCGGGCAGGCGCCGGACTGGGTGCGCTCGCTGATGACCGTCAAGCCGCCGCTGGCGCCCATGGCGATCGTCGCCAGCATCGTCATCGCCGCCGTCGCCCATCTTCTCGTCATGCGCTCCTCGCTTGGCGTGCTGATCCGCGGCATCGGCGGCAATCAGCGTTCGGTGGAGCGCGCCGGCTGGTCGATCGTCGCAGCGCGCGCCGCAGCCTATGGGCTTGCCGGTCTCTTCGCTGTGCTTGCCGGTATCGCCCTTGTTGGTCTCACGACCTCGGCCGACGCCAACATTGCGCTGCGCTACACGCTGCTGTCGATTGCCGGCGTCATCCTCGGCGGCGGCGAGTTCATCGGCGGCCGCGTTTCTCCGATCGGCGCCGTCATCGGCGCGCTGACACTGACGCTCGCCGGCTCTTTCCTATCCTTCCTGCGCATCTCGCCCGACTGGCAGATCGGAGCGCAGGGCGCGATCCTGATCATCGTGCTCGCGTTGCGCTTGATGCTGAACCGCCTGGAGAAGCGGGAGAAACGCCGATGACCTCGCTCTTCAGCCTCTTCGGTAAGCCCTGGATCTGGTCGTGGCTTGCCGCCTTCGTCGTCTGGTTCCTGACCATCATGGTGACGTTCGGCGCCAGCACGCTCGGCCTGTCGCAGGCAGCATTCACCTTCGCGGCCTTCTCGGTCATCGTCGGCATCGGCCAGATGTTCGTCATCACGCTTGGTCCCGGCAACATCGATCTCTCGGTTCCCGCCACCATGACGCTTGCCGGTACGGTGGCGCTGAAACTGATGAATGTCGAAAACGGAATGATCCTGCCGGGACTCCTCGTCGCCATCGTCATCGGCCTTGTCATCGGCCTCGGCAACTATGTGCTCATCAAGGCGCTCCGGATTCCACCGATCATCGCTACGCTATCCGTGAGCTTCATCGTGCAATCCGCAGCGATCTGGACGAACCGCGGATTGCGGATCAAGCCCCCGAGCATGCTCGCGGAATTTACCACTTCGACCACGCTCGGCGTGCCGAACGTGGCGATCGTCGCACTCTTCATCTCGCTGATTGCCTGGTTCCTGCTCGAGAAGACGGTCTACGGTCGCTGGATCTCAGCGATCGGCCAGAGCATGCCGGCCGCGCGCATGGCCGGAATACCAGTCGACGGCACGCGCTTCGTCACATACCTCTTCTGTGCCGTGCTCGCTTCCATTGCGGGCTACCTGCTTGCCTGCTTCTCCGGCGGCGCGGCCCTCAACATGGGCTCCGAATATCTCCTGACCTCTATCGCCGTCGTGGTGATCGGCGGCACGGCGGTCGCCGGCGGCGATTCCAACGTGCCTGGCATCTGGGGCGCATCGCTCTTCATGTTCCTTGTTGTTTCCATGCTCAACACTTACGGGCTCGGCGCCGGCATCCGCCTCATCATGACCGGCCTCATCATCATCAGCGTCATCATGCTCGCCGGCGGCCGGCGGGTCGGCATGCGATAAACGGAAAGACCATCATGGCAGAGGCCAGCATCTACGAAATTCACGACCCGCGGTTCCGGCAGATGATTGTGACGAGCGCCGGCCTCGACGAACTCTATTCCGGCTGCCGCTGGGCGGAGGGTCCCGTCTGGTTCAACGATGCGAATCAGCTTCTGTGGAGCGATATTCCCAACCAGCGCATGCTGCGGTGGACGCCCGAGGGCGGCGTCTCTGTCTATCGTCAGCCGTCCAACTTCGCCAATGGCCATACGCGCGACCGGCAGGGGCGGCTGATCTCCTGCGAACATGGCGCGCGCCGGGTAACGCGCACCGAGATCGACGGCTCGATCACCGTGCTTGCCGACCGTTTTGAAGGCGCGCCGCTCAATTCGCCGAATGATGTGGTGGTGAAGTCAGACGGCACGATCTGGTTTACCGATCCGACCTACGGTATCATGTCCGACTATGAGGGGTTTCAGGCCGAGCCGGAGCAGGCGACCCGCAACGTTTACCGGCTCGATTCGGCGACCGGCGAGCTTGCTGCCGTCGCTAAGGATTTCACTCAGCCGAATGGCCTCGCCTTTTCGCCGGATGAGACGGTTCTCTATGTCGCGGATTCGGCAGCAAGCCACGATGAACACCTGCCGCGTCACATTCGCGCCTTCGACGTCGTCGGCGGCAGCAGGCTGGCCAACGGCCGCGTTTTTTGTCAGATCGACAATGGCATTCCGGACGGAATCCGCACTGACGTGGAGGGTAACCTCTGGTCGAGTGCGGCCGATGGCGTGCATTGCTTCGACACGACGGGAAATCTGATCGGCAAAATACGCGTGCCTCAGGCTGTCGCGAACCTCACCTTCGGGGGGCCCAGGCGTAACCGTCTGTTCATCGCGGCCACCTGCTCGGTTTATTCGATATACCTGGCTACGAGAGGCGCTCAGATGCCGTGAGCTTGTGTGCTCCGTTCTGTCGTAACATGGCGCATCAGATCGGCGAAGACGGCAGCGAGCTTTCGCATTCGACGTAGAACTGGACGTCAGATGCCCCGCCGATCACGCCTTGCCGGAACAATCAGTGAGCTTGCACGCTACTTCCCCACATTCAAACATGGGAGATGACAATGGCGTCCATGACACTCGAAGACCTCTCTTCGCACCTGAAGAAGATCGACTTCTGCATGTTCTCGACGAATGCCGGATCCGGCCGTATCTCAAGCCGGCCGATGAGCAATAACGGCGACGTCGAGTATGATGGCGACTCCTGGTTCTTCTCCTACGAGGAAACCCGGAAGATTGCAGAGATCGAAAGCAACAAGGACGTGTCGCTGACGTTCACGGCTCCCCCCAGCCTGCTTGGCAAGCCTGGAATCTTCATTGCGATTGAAGGCGTTGCATCGCTGGTGCGAGAAAGGGCCGCCTTCGAAGAACACTGGGTTGCCGATCTCAAGCGCTGGTTCCCGGAAGGGATCGACACGCCTGGCATCGTGCTGATCAAGGTGTCGGCGTCCTCTATCCAATACTGGGACGGTGAAGACAACGGCGAAGTCACCCTCGCCGGTTCCAGCGCGCGGTCCTGAATTAGGAGGAACGCAGCAAGGCGTCGATCTCGGACCGGGAAGGCATGGCGGGCGCAGTGCCCGGCCGTGTCACGGCGATCGCTGCGGTCGCACAGCCGAAGCGGATGGCCTCGATCGGTGCGTATCCTTCGGAAATCGCCGTTGCGAAGCCGCCGAGGAAAGCGTCCCCGGCTCCCGTCGTGTCGACGACATTTCCCGCCCGAAATGCAGGGACGAATTCGCTCTGCCCGGCGGCGTGATAGTAGGCCCCGCGCGCGCCGAGAGTGATGATCACTGCTCGCGCCCCCCGATCGACCAGTGTGCGAGCCGCTGCACCTGCCTGCTCATCGGTTTCGATAGCATGGCCCACCAATTCCGCTGCTTCGACTTCATTGGGGACGATGAAATCACACAGAGCGTAGATGCTGTCTGGGATCGTGCGTGCGGGCGCAGGGTTGAAGATCGTCGTGGCCCCTGCCCTTTTGGCGATCGACAGTCCATGGATGGCCGCCTCGAGCGGCTGTTCGAGCTGAGTCATGAAGATGGCGGCGCTTTTGATCTCGGCCCGGTTCGCATCGACATCCTCGATGCCGATGAGGCCCGCCGCACCCGGCGCGACGATGATGGCATTGTCGCCGCTCACCTCGTCGACGAAGATGAAGGCGGCGCCTGACGAAACGCCGTCCATCTTCATGACATTGGCTTTGACGCCCGCCTCCGCATAGGCTGAAAGCGCCATCTCGCCGAACGGGTCGTTGCCGACCCTTGAAATGAAGGTCACCTTGCCGCCGGCCTTTGCCGCCGCAATTGCCTGATTGGACCCTTTGCCTCCCGGCCCGAGCGTGAAACCGGAACCCATCAGCGTCTCACCGATATGGGGCAGACGCTTCGCCTTATAGGCGGTGTCGGCGGCAAAAATGCCGAGAATGACGATCCCGCTTTTCTCGCTCATCTCCGAGCTTCCTCCGCTGGAATGACGCCCTTGGTCAGAAGGAAGCAGCCGTAAAACCGCAATTCCCCCGTTGCGATCACGCAATAGGCCTTCTTGGCGATGTCGTAGAAGGCCATGCGTTCGACGGGATACATCGGCGAGGGCTTGCCTTCGGCGCGGTCGACAATCGCCTGAACTTCCTGCTGAATCGGCGGAATTTCATCCGGCTTGCCGATCACTTCCATACGGCCCACCGACGGCTGGATCGGTGTGTCCAGGGGCAAGACCGACAAGATCGCCTCGATTGCCTGCGGCGCAGGAATGTTCTCCATGGTCAGCAATTTACCGAGACGCGTCTGGCGGGCGATCGAATCCGATGGAAAATTCATGTCGGAGATGACGAGATAGTCGCCGTGCCCCATATTGCAAAGTGCTTGAAGAATGTCGCCGTTGAGTTCGGCCCTGATTCCCTTGAGCATTGATCTTCCATCCTTTTCTCGTGGCCGGAGCACCGGCCGTGCTTCAATTGGTATGCCCTGTGATATCCGGCTTCGGTTGGGGGCATGGGCCGCTGGAACCGCGCACGATCAGCGATCCGTCGACCATTTCGTCTGCCGTGCCCGGCGGCTCCTCCAGCAGAAGGCTGACCGCGCGCCGTGCCAGCATGTCGGCCGGCTGGCGTATGGTGGTCAGTCGCGGCACCACGAGATTGGCGAGCGAAATGTCATCGAAACCTGTGACCGACAGTTTTCGCGGCACGTCGATCTTGAGGTCGCGCGCCGCGCGTAGTGCGCCGATAGCCTGCTGGTCGCTGGCGGCCGCGATCGCCGTCGGCCGGTCCTGCGCCCGGCGCGAAAGCAGGTTACGGGCAATTCTTTCGCCGGACTCGTAGTCGAATCTGCCGTAGACGATTTCCAGGTCAACGGCCTCGCCGGTCTTGGCGAACCCGTCCATGCGGCTGACGAAGGCCTCCTTGCGCATGCGCCCGGCTTCGGTGTCGGTCGGCCCGGCAATATAGGCAATGCGCCGGTGCCCCAGCCCATAAAGATGATCGGCAATCAGGGTGGCCGCTTGCGCATGGTTGGTCGACACCAGGGGAAAGGTGCCGAAGCGCCGGTCGAGCGATATGACCGGGACCGAAGCCGGCAGATCAAGACCCGAACCGTCGCTCGAAGCCACGACGATGATGCCGCGCACCGACCGGTCGAGAAAGGCCGAAACGTGGCTCTGCTCCGCCTCGCTGTCGTCATGCGAGCTTGCCAGCATCAGGCTGTGACCGCATTCGAGCGCCGCACGCTCGACGCTTGCCGCAAGCTGCGCAAAGAAGGGATTGGTGATGTCGGGAACGACGAGGCCGATGACGTCGGTTCTGCTGGTGCGCAGCGCTCTTGCGGTGACGTTCGGCCGGTAACCAAGCGCCGAAATGGCATCGTTGACCTTTTCGCGCAGCATCGGTTTGACCGCGGCTTCGCCCGACAACACGCGCGAAACGGTGCCCACGGATACGCCCGCATGTTCGGCAACGTCCTTGACTGTCGGCATCTTCGCCATTTCCAACATCCCGCAGCTATTTTACGGCGCCTGCGGTCATCCCAGCGATGATATGCTTTTCCAGCACAACGCCGACGACGACCAGCGGCAGGATCCCGGCGGTGGAAAGGGCAGCCATCGACCACCAGTTGATGCCCTGGCTGCCTGTCTGGCTGGCGATCATCACCGGCAGCGTGTTGGTGTTGGTGGAGGTCAGCAGCGCGGCGAAGAAATATTCGTTCCAGCACAGGATCAGCGCCAGCAGGAAGGCGGCGACCATGCCCGGCAGAACCAGCGGCACGATGATGCGGGCAAACGCGCCCCAGACCGACAGGCCATCGACCAGAGCTGCCTCTTCGAGCTCTACCGGTATCGTGGCGAACTGGTCGCGCATGATCCAGACGACGATCGGCAGAACCATCAGCGTATAGACGGCGATCATGCCGGCATAAGTGTCGAGCAGCGCCAGTTCCTTGTAGAGAACCAGGAATGGCAGGGCGAGGACGACCGGCGGCATGATGAGCTGCGACAGGAAGAAAAAGGAGATGTCGGAATTGCGCATATGGCCGAACTTGTAGGAAAAGCGGCTGAGCCCATAGGCGGCCAGCGATCCGAGCACGACCGCAAGGGCCGATGCCGTGACCGAGATGATGACGCTATTCCAGAGCCGGCGCATGAATTCGTCGCGCACCGTCGATATCTGCGAGATGGTATCGGGAGAGAGCCCGAGCGAACGCCAGCCGAGCCAGCTGGGCGTAAAATTGAACCAGGGGATCAGATTGCCGCGCATGACATCCGCCGCCGTCTTGAACGAGGTCGAAACCGTCCAGAACAGCGGGAAGATGCAGACACATGCCCAGATGATGAGCAGGCCGTAGACGGCAAAACGCATGGCCCACCAGCGAATGCGCTGGCCCCGCCCGTATTTTTCGAGATCGATGCGAACCATCAGAGCCTTCCTGTCATCCGCTTGACGATACGGTCGGAAATCTTCATCAGCCCCGTCATCCCGACGACGATGATCACCAGATAGACGAGCGCGAGCAGCGTCCCATAGCCGACATTCGAACGGTCGCGGTATTCGCGATAGATGAAACTGGTGACGGAATCGGTCGCCCCGCCCGGGCCTCCCGATGTCACCGTGATGATGATGTCGGCGAGCTTGAGCTTGAAGATAATGCGGATCATCACCGCCGTGACCGACACCGGCAGCATGAGCGGGAAAATGACTTGCCAGAAGCGCTGCCACTTGGTGGCGCCGTCGACTTCGGCCGCTTCCAGCACCTCGCGTGACAGAGCCTGCAGTCCGGCAAGCAGCATGATCATCATGAACGGAATGAAGGTCCAGGCATCCATGATCATGACCGAAAGCCGCGCCGTCAGCGGATCGCCGAAAAAGGAAGGGTTTTCCCAGCCGAGCCAGCGGGCCAGGCGCGCGATCGGGCCGAAACGGGTCTCCAGCATCGATTTGCCGACCATCCAGCTCACCGCGACCGGCGACAGCATCAAGGGTACGAGGAAGGTGACCCGCCAGAACTTCCGGGCAAGAATTTCCTGATTGAGGAGCAGCGCCAGGCCGAAGGCGATCGCGTATTCGACTGCAATCGCTAGGGAATAAAGGATCATGTTGAGCAAGGCGTTGGCATAGAACGGATCGGCGATCATCCCTCGCACATTGTCGAGCCCGTTAAAACGCCTCCCGGCAGAAGATGCGAGGTTCCAATCGGAAAAGCCGATCCAGAGCGCAAAGAGTAGTGGAAACACCACCATCGACACGACGAAAAGCGCGGCCGGCAGCACAAAAAGCGCCTTCTTGCCGGCCTCGCCGTAAATGACCACGCGCGTGACGCAAAGAACCGCGGCCCAGAGGAAGTACGCATAGAGGACGGGTCGCCAGTTCGCAAAACCCCATTCGGGCCAGCCCAGCTCATGGGCACCCTGCAAGACAAAGGATGTTATGAACCATGCGGCGCTGAGCCACAGAGCCGCGCGACCCCAGAAACGGCGGCTCGCGGAAATGGAGCCGGCTTCGACCGTGTGCAGCAGGTCGCCTTCGACTGTCGACATGATATTCCTCGCCCGGATAGAAAAGGCGCCGGCGGATCGCTTTCGGTCCGCCGGCGCGTTTGGTCAGAGGGTCAGAGCCCGAGGCTCGCCCGATAGAGTTTCAGCTGGCTGTCGCGGCCGATCTGGTCGGTGATCTTTTCCCAGGCGGCCGCAATCGCATCCGCGGTCTCCTGTGCCGACTTGTACTGTCCGGCAAAACCCTTTGCCAATTCGTCCTCGGCAACGGAGTAATATTGGAAGATGCCGGGTATGCGCGGTTCGATCGCAGCATTTGGGTGGTTATAGCTGTCGGCGTTCGAACCTAGATAGTCCTCGACAAAGGCGCGGTCGTAACCAGCCTTTTCCCATTCGTCGTAGTTGAAGTTGGACTGACGATAGGGCTGGAATCCCGAGGGATAGGCCGAGGTCCAAAGCGACAGATCCTTGCCGCCGAGATGGGCTGCCGCAGACCAGGCCGCCTTGCGCTTCTTCTCGTCACTGGAGACCCGCTTGGTGACGTAGATGCCCCAGCCGAGATAGGCCATGTTGGGCGCTTCGTTATACTTCTCTTCCCATTGTCCGGTCTTGCGGTTGTAGACCCGGTTGGAGCCGCGGTTGATGCCGAAGCCGACCACATCGCCGACAACTGAGGAGTCCGAAGTGCGCGCGCTGGAGCCGACGTCGCCCCACCACATCAGCATCGCGCCGGTGCCCGCCAGGAACTGCGAGAAGGCCGTTGTGTTGGGATCCGCATTGATCTGATCGGCCGGATAGGCCTTGGCGGCGATCAGATCCAGCACATCCTGGATCGCCTGGACCCAGGCGGGGTTGTTGACCAGCGGCTTCATGTTTTCGGGGTCGAACAACCACGCCGGGTCGCCCGGATATTTGGCATAGGCGGTCGCGCGGTTCTCGATGAAATAAAAGCCGAAACCGCCCAGCCCTTGAGCGGGTCGAGATAACCGTAGGCCGGCTGGCCGGTCAGCGGATCGGTTTTGCCGATCAGCGCCTTGGACGCCGCGTTGACGTCCTGCCAGGTCTTCGGCGGCTCGGCCATGCCGCTGATCGAGCCTTCGCCGAAGTAATCCTTACGATAGGCGAAGGTGTGGCAATCGCCGTCTATTGTGACGCGGTAGGTCTTGCCGTCCCAGGTGCCGACCGGGGGCTTTAGGTAGTTCACCAGGTCGTCGGCTTCGATCTGCTTTGCAGCCCAGTCCGGCATCTCGTCCAAAAGCCCTCGCCCGGCGGTGTCGCCTTCGAAGGGCGCGCCCATTTCCAGAATATCGTAATCAACTGTGCCGGTGGCGATCGACTGTTGAAGGCGGGCATTGTAGTCCGCTTGCGCAAGGTCGATCCAGTTGATCTTGGCGCCGGTATAGGCTTCCCACGGCTTCAGGAAACCGCGGAACAGGAAGTTGTGAAGGTTCTGGTTGTTGAGCCCCATGAAGGTCAGCTCGACACCGGCGAATTCGCCCTGCTTGACGTTGGCCTTGGTCGGACCGAGGCAGAGCTCGCCGACCTTCTGCCAGTCTGCATCCGTCGGCGAGCCCTTGCCGACGCCGGGGATCTGCAGGATCTGGGCGCGCAGATCATCGGCGGCGAAGGCGGTGCCGGCAATTCCGCCCATTGCGCCTGATAGGCCGAGCAGAGCCGCTGCACTTGCCGTTCCGCGCAGGACGTCACGGCGGCTTGCCTGACGGCGCATCAATGCATCGTAAATTTCGACTTTCATGTCTTCCTCCTCCACGTTGTGCGCTGCCGCCAGTCGGTCTTGCCGAACTGGACCCGGTCCGATTTTGGGACTGGTCTCGTGCAGAACTATCTGGTAAACAGGAAAATGAAACGTTTCATATTCCTGTTTGAAACCGCTCCTCTCGGTCTCGTCATCGAGCATTAGACGGCAAGCGGGAAAAGTCAACATAAAATGAAACGTTTCATGGAGGAGGTTCGGCGGTATCTCGAGCAGCGGCAGGAGGCGGGTTTCTCAAGCTTGATGCCGCGGATATTGTCGAGAGATTTTTATCCCTCGGGATCGGCCCGTGGGTGGCCGGAAAGCGATTGGGAGGCATATGGCTGAGGTCAATATTTCGGAGGCGCGCAAGGCGTACGGCGCCCTAAATATCCTGCACGGCGTCGATATCGAAATTCGCGACGGCGAGTTTGTGGTGCTGGTCGGTCCGTCCGGTTGCGGCAAGTCGACGTTGCTGCGCATGGTCGCCGGTCTCGAAAGCATCACCGGCGGCACCATTTCGATCGGCGGAAAGATCGTCAACAATCTGCCGCCGAAGGACCGCGACATTGCGATGGTCTTCCAGAGCTACGCGCTCTACCCGCACAAGACCGTTGCCGAAAACATGGTCTTTGCACTGCGCCTGCAGAAGCAGCCGGCCGACGTTATCAAACAGCGCCTGCAGGCGGCGGCCGAAACGCTCGACCTCGTGCCCTATCTCGACCGCTATCCGCGCCAGCTTTCCGGCGGCCAGCGGCAGCGCGTCGCGATGGGGCGCGCCATCGTCAGGTCGCCCCAAGTCTTCCTCTTCGACGAACCCCTGTCGAACCTCGACGCCAAGCTGCGCGTGCAGATGCGCAAGGAGATCAAGGAGCTCCACCAACGGCTGAGAACCACGACGATCTATGTCACCCATGATCAGGTCGAAGCGATGACCATGGCCGACAAGATCGTTGTCATGCAGGGCGGCAAGGTCGAACAGACCGGAACGCCCCTGCAGCTCTACGATCGACCCCGCAATACATTCGTGGCGACCTTCATCGGCTCGCCGTCGATGAATCTGCTGAAAGGCCGCTACAAGGCCGATGGTGCGTCCTTCGTCACCGAGACGGGAGACGAAATTGCGCTTGGTTTCACGCCGGAAGCGACCGACGGGCAGACTGTGCTGCTCGGTGTGCGCCCGGAACATCTGTCGCTCGGCCCAAGCGGCTTGAGCGCGACCGTCACCGTCACCGAACCCACCGGCCACGAGACGATGGTGTTTCTGCGCTACGGCTCCGGGGAGCTTGTCGCCGTGCTGTCCGAACGGCACGATTTCGAGCCGGGTCAGGTCGTGACGATAGCCGCTCGGCCGGGTAAGCTTCATCTGTTTGACGCGGAGTCCGGCAAGACGCTGCGGCGAGATTGAGCAGCCGCTTCTTGTCGACGTCAGGTCGCCCGATAAGCGCGTGGGCTGCGCGGCGTCGGCAATGATCCGAGAGCACATTGCTCCTAAGCCGTCCTTGAACATCGCCTACAGTTCCTCAAGCGACGGCGGGAGGAGCGGCCGAGAACTTTCGATATGTGATTTCATCGATCAGGCTTATCATCGGTTTGGAGGCTGTAGATGCTTTCGACGGAGCGAGATCTAAAGCGGGGCGGTGAGCGGTTCCCCATTCCTTCGCAAGGCGAAGTCGAGGGCAGGCTTTTGATGTTCGAAGTGGTTGCCGTCACCTGCCTGCAGGAGCTTATTGCAAAAACAGATTCGCATCTGGTTTCCAGGCTTCGCCGAAAGCTCATTCGCAATCTGAAGGAAAGGTGCGCCCCGTTGAAGCTATGTACGGAGGACGAAAAGGCCGCAAAGGAGTTCGCGCTTCAACTCTTGAGCGCAGCGCTGGAAGAAGCTGAAGACGAGAAGCGAGCCGCTAGCCAAGATCCGCAGTGAGCCTTCGAGAGGTTCGGCTGAGTTTGATCGGTCAATGCTCGGATGGGCCGTGAGCGGGTTCCAAGAGCAAGGAGATCGAAATACACGCTCCTCAGCCGATGCCACTCAGAAATTCCTCGGTCTCCATGAGTTCCAGCTGGACGGAAAACCGATCGTGTAGCAGTTCCAGCGACGCGTCATACGTGTCGTCGGCGCTGCTGCAGACGGCGTCCTTCAGCACGATGACACGATAGGCGAGATCGATGGCACCGAGCGTCGTCGCAAGCACGCAGACATCCGTCTCCCCGCCGGTGATCACAAGGGTGTCGACCCGCTCCGACTGAAGGAGTGTATGAAAGCGGCCGTCGATCCAGGGCGAATAGGTGCACTTGTCGAAGGTTCGCGCCGGCGGAACAAGCGAGGCTAGCGAGGAGGCCAGTTCGACGAACTCGCGCGGGAGATGCTCGCCCGTCATCATCCACCATTTCTGGTAATAGTCGCGCCATTTTCCCGGCATCGCGTCCGGATGCTGCGGCGGCACGAAGCGGGTAAATATCGTCCGGGAAGGATGCCGGCCGGCAAGTTCCTCGATCTGTGGAGAGATCCGAACCATCCAGGGCACGTGCCACGGGGTCTCTTCGGCAAACATGCGCTGCATGTCGACGCAAAGATGCCGCCACTCGCCGATCCCGCCCATCACATTCTCCGTTCGTTTCGGGCGTCAACCGCTGCCCGGAACGAAAGTTCCCGACAGATGAAGATCAGCGGCTCTCTAGGCGATGGCTCCTGAGGCGATCGTCCGTGACCCGGCGCTGTTTTCCAACTTGGCGAAGCAGTCGAGTTCGCGAAGAGGAACCGGTTTGGAGAAGAAATAGCCTTGGAGATCGGTGCAGCCGAGGGCGGTTAGAAAGTCGCGCTGATATTCGGTTTCGACCCCTTCCGCTGTCGTCGAGATGCCGAGGTTGCGGCTGAGGGTGACGATCGCGCCGATGATCGCCGCACCGTTGGCTTTTGCGCCGAGCTGCGAGACGAAGGAACGATCGATCTTGATGCGGTCGATGTCGAAACGCACCAGGTGGCTGAGGCACGAAAAGCCGGTGCCGAAATCATCGAGAGAAATTTGAATGCCCCGGCTGCGCAGCGATTTCAGGACCGTATAGACATCCGAATTATCCTCGATCAGCGAGGACTCGGTGAGCTCGAGCTCGAGGCGGGATGGCGGTAGGCCGGTCTCTTCAAGCACGGCAAAGACTTCCTCGGCGAAGTTTGGTCTTCTCAGCTGAGCCGGCGACACGTTGACCGCCACGAAGGTGTCTTTGGGCCATTTGCAGGCGGCTTTGCAGGCTTCCCGCAAGACCCAGAAACCGAGAGCGTCGATGAGGCCGCCCTCTTCGGCCACTGGGATAAAGCTCGCAGGCGTCAGCAGTCCGCGCTGACTGTGGCGCCAGCGCACGAGAGCCTCAGCGCCCGAGGCTGTATATCCGCCCTCGGCGCGATGCACCGTCTGGTAATAGACCTCAAGCGATCCGAAGTCAGGCTTGCCGCTACCGAGGCCGGGTTTCGAACCGTCAGCGGCCGTGCCTTGGGCCAGGACTTCGCGCAATTCGTTCTTGAGAATGTCGCGCGCGTTTCTGCCGCCGTCCATGGACGGGGAATAGACGCGCCACTGGCCTCTCCCGCCCATCTTTGCCTCGTAAAGCGCGACGTCGGCATAACGCATGAGGTCATCGGCATTTCGTCCGGCGTCCGGCACGATGGTGATGCCGATCGAGCCGCCAACCCGGGCGACCGCTTCGCCCCTCAGAAGCGGGAAGGGCCTGCCAAGTTCGGCGACGATCGCGTCGCATATGGACAGCAGGATTTGATCGTCATTTTTGATGTCCCGCAGAAGCAGGGCAAATTCGTCGCCCCCGAGCCGGGCGAGCGTGTCATCAGGGCGAAGGACGGACCGGATCCGCTCCGCGGCCATCCTGATGAGTTCATCTCCGGCGGCATGGCCGAACGTGTCGTTCACGGCTTTGAAGCGGTCGAGGTCGAGAAGTGCTACGGCTGAGCGCTCGGTCGAATGCCGCGTGTCGGTCAGACATTCCTCGAACCGCATAGCGAACAAAGCGCGGTTTGGAAGGTCGGTCAGCACGTCATGCAAGGCAAGCTGCCTTGCATGCAGCTCGCTTCTCTTCAATTCGCCGAGACTGCTCCGCAGCCGTACCAGCAGCACCGAAAGCAGCACGGCGATCACCAGGGCGGCAATCGAAAGCGCCGGCATCAATCGGCCTATCACCCGTGAACCTGGAAGATCGGGTCGCCACACGATGAAGCCGATCGGTTCACCATTTGCCGTCGCGTCGATTTGGAACGCGACCTCATTTTCGTCGGGATCGGCCGTGCGGGCAAAGCGGGCTCCGTTGAGGCCCTGTTGCCGGCTCAGTTCGTCGAGGGCCGCACCATCGAGAAACCGCACGACGATCAGGAATTGCCGCATCGGCTGCGGCTGGCCCTGGGGCGCTTCGTTGATGGCGACGATGCCAACGATCGTCGGCCGGCCCTCCAGCCGCATCAGATTGGCGAGCGCATGGTTGGGGCGAAGCGCGCTCGCCCGACGGCTTTCCAGCGAGGATGGCATTCGGTCGCTGAAAGTCGGGCTTTGGCTTGCCGTAAGACGGCTGTCTTTAAGGAGCGGCAAAAAGAGAGGTTTCATCCACCGATAGCGTTTTTCGGTTTTCGCGTCGGTCAGCATGCTGAGCTGAGCCTTCTCGTCGACGACAAAGGCCTGATCGTATCCGAAGGCGGACATTGCGGTTTCGCTGATTGCGCTGCCGGCCGCCCCGGTCAGAACCGTATCGAGGCTGGAGGAAACCCCTGCCGACCGGGACGCGGGATAAACGCGGGCGAGATAGCCGTTGCCGAACTGACCGATGACATGGGCGACCTGATCGACCTGTTCGCGCAGGCGGGCATTCACCAGCTGACGCTGGCGATCAAGGGCCGCAGCGTCGCTTTCGGTTCCCGCCCAGAGCGCCGATAGCACGACGAGTCCAATCGCTCCGAGCCCGCTGATGGCGATCAGAAAGAGAATTCTTCCCGAGGCGATCCAGGACTTCTGAAACGTGTTGGAGCTGGAAGGAACAACGATGTGCAAGCCTGGACCCCTGGACACCACGATACGGGCGCATTCGTCAACGCTAACAAATAAGCGTTCACGTAGAATTAAAGGCTGCGGCGCACTATGGGGCGAGATCGATCACGCCCAGGGGGTTCCGGCGATGTTGCGAATATCCATACAGACTTTATTGCGCGGAGCGCTGATGGTGGGCGGGGTGGCTGTCGTTTTGGCTGCGGTCTCGCCGCTGCCGGTGGCCGCGCAAGAGCCAATGCCGATGAGAGTCGCCGTCGAAGGTGCGTTTCCGCCCTTCAACTATCTCGACGCGAACAACAAACTTCAGGGTTTCGACATCGATATTGCCAATGCCCTCTGCGAGACCGGCAAATTCGAATGCCAATTCATCATCGAGAAGTGGGACGACATGATCCCCGATCTTATTGCCGGAAAATACGACGCGATCATCTCATCGATGTCGATGAGCCTGGAGCGGCGCCAGAAAGTCGCTTTCACCGAGAAATACTACAACAGTCCGTCAGTGTTCATCGCTCGGAAGGATTCGCCGATCAGCGACGTCAGCCCCGCCGCCCTCAGTGGTAAAAAACTCGGGGTGACCTCTTCGACGGCGCAGGAATCTTACGCCAACCATTTCTATCCCGACATGAAGAAGACGGTATTCCGGTCGTCTCCAGAATTGTACAAAGGCCTGTCGGACGGGCGCGTCGACATTATCCTTGAGGATAAGCTCGCCATTTACGACTGGATCGCCAATACGAAGGCGGGAACCTGCTGCGCATTCAAGGGGCCGGATCTGGTCGACGTCACTTATTTTGGTGAAGGTGCCGGGATTGCGGTGCGTCTGGACGACAAGGAGCGTCTTGCACGCCTGAACGAGGCGTTGAAGGCGATCAAGGAAGACGGGACTTATGACATGATCAATGCCAAATATTTCCCGTTCAGCATCGAGTAGAAGGCTACAGAATTTACGTGATTGATGCGAGATGGCCGGTTCTTCCCGGCCATCTCCGTTTTGGTGCCTGATGCATGTCGCCCGGAAGTGTGCAGCGGTTCCGGGACAACGACATACATAAGAACAAGGAGCAAAAGCGCGCCCGCTGCACGCTTTTGCGCGATATGCTTTATCGTCAGGCGGCTTTCGCGACCTCTCCGTGCGGGTCGAGAACAAACTTCGTCGCCGCGCCGTGGTCGAAGCTCTCATATCCCTGGACGGCTTCGTCGAGCGGGATGACCTTGGCGTTGACGATGTCGGCGATCGGCAGGCGGTCGTGGAGGATCGCTTGCATGAGCTGGCGATTGTATTTGAGCACCGGCGTCTGGCCGGTGTGGAAGGACTGCGCCTTGGCCCAGCCGAGGCCGAAGCGAAGCGAAAGGTTGCCGTGTTTGGCGGCATTGTCGACGGCGCCAGGATCCTCGGTGACGTAGAGGCCGGGAATGCCGATCGAGCCTGCGGCGCGGGTGATCTCCATCATCTGGTTGAGCACGATCGCCGGCTGTTCGCCGCCCGAATGGCCGCGGGCCTCGAAGCCGACGGCGTCGATGGCGCTGTCCACCTCGTTGCTGCCGACGACCTCAGCGATCATGTCGCCTAGACGGTCGCTCTTGGAAAGGTCGATCGGTTCGAAGCCAACCTTGGCCGCATGTGCCAGGCGGTCCTTGTTGAAATCACCGATCATGACGACCGCAGCGCCGAGGATACGGGCGGAAGCAGCCGCTGCAAGGCCGACAGGGCCGGCGCCGGCGATGTAGACCGTCGAGCCGACGCCGACGCCGGCGCGCACGGCGCCATGGAAGCCGGTCGGCAGAATATCGGAGAGCATGGTGAGATCGCGGATCTTCGCCATTGCCTTGTCGCGATCCGGTATTTTCAGCAGGTTGAAATCGGCGTAGGGGATAGTGACATAGCGTGCCTGTCCACCGATCCAGCCACCCATGTCGACATAGCCGTAAGCACCACCGGCGCGGGCCGGGTTGACCGTCAGGCAGACGCCGGTATCCTGGGACTTGCAGCAGCGGCAACGGCCGCAGGCGACATTGAACGGCACCGAGACGATATCGCCGATGTCGAGCATCTCGACGTCGATCCCCTTCTCGATGATCTCGCCGGTGATTTCGTGACCGAGGACCAGGCCAGGCATCGCCGTCGTGCGGCCGCGGACCATGTGCTGGTCGGAGCCGCAGATGTTGGTCGAGATCACTTTCAGAATGACGCCGTGTTCGATGCGGCGGCCGTCGGGCGCTTCCAGCTTCGGGTCGTCGATGTCGCGAACTTCGACCTTGCCCGGCCTCAAATAAACGACGCCTCTATTCTTGCTCATGGATTCCTCCCATTTGTTGAATGCCTCGATCTGCAGCCGATGCAGCCGATGGCGATGCTTTCCTCCGGCCTGCCTCCTCTGCAGTCCGGCATTCACACGCCGCAACCGGCGGTGTTCGAATTTCGCAGATAGGCGGGGACAGACTGGATCGAGGAGAGAGTGAGTACGATAGGGCTTGCCTTGTCGTGCCGCTCTCGTCATCGCCCGCCGCAATCCGTAGATCTGCTGCGAAAAGAGCTGGTTTAGGCTACAGAACCTCCTTTCGATCCATCTGGATATCTTCCGGATAACGATCCGGTGATCCCAGAGGATTTCAGTCCTTCTACCACCGTGGCAGCGCGCCGGCGGCCTGTCTGCCATACTTCATGTCGCTCGCTTGCGCGGCAGCGCCGTGAACGTGACAAGAAAACCATGCCTGACGAAAAACAGAGCCCGGAAAAACGACACGGGTGCCCCTCAAGACGACAATCGGCAAAGTCGTCGTCTTCAGTCTCCGATGATCATATCTGTTCGGCCAGCGGCAGATGCCGTTTCCAATCGTGATTGGACATCGGCTGCGTCCTGAGCCACGCTGTTTTTGGGAGCGGACCGTCTATTTTTCCGAAGATAGGAGGCCGGAATGGAACAGCATGCACTGGAGCAGCTGAAAACAGTTGCGAAAATCAGCACGAGCATAAAGCCCCTTGAACTGACGCGGCGCGAACGCATTGAACGCTGGGCCGAATGTCTCGAACGCAGCCCCAAACCGTTTTTGAGGACGCTTCACGAGACAGAGTATCAGCCGATCGCAGATCGGCTTGCCCTGCGGGGTGACGACACCCCGATCTCCGTTGCGTTCGCTGATCCCATTCTGCGGGCGGCCGGAATGGAAAATGACAGCTATGGAGAAGCCAAACGGTTCTTCGAACTCGGCGACGAACAGTTGCACGAGCTTGTCTGCTTCTGTCATTTTGGCGAAAGTGTCAGCGCGGCAGCAGTCGCTCGCCGCGTGCGCAGGATCGCAGATCCGAGACCAAGCGGGTTTTTCGCTCAGCTTCGTGCGTTCTTCGGCTAAAAAAGCCGTGACGCTGTAAGGCTGGCGTTCGCGGCCCGTCACGGCTGCCGGCAGGTCACGCGCCACGGCAAGGCGAACAGGATCCGCGCAAAACGGTTGTCCGGTAACCGGAGGATAGGCTTCGCGCTTTTCCCGGCAAAACCGCTACGCGCTTTTGCGGGGTTGCCCTAGCCGGCGTAAGACCGCCGGCCTCGGTTGAAGTCGACCGCGGTATGCCAGAACACGGCGCCGAGGATGATCGCGCCGCCGAAATATGTGGCGACGGGCGGCTGTTCTGAAAACAGCAGCCAGACCCAGAAGGGCGTCAGCACGATTTCCATCGTGCCGATCAGCGCGGCTTCCGCCGGCGGCATCCGCTTTGCCCCGGCGAGGAAGAGCACCAGGGCGAGGGAGAAATTGGTGGCGCCGAAGGCGGCAAGGACGATCCAGTTGTGCAAGTCGAGCGAGCCGACCGAGCCGAACGGCGCGAAGATGACGAGGGTCAGGAAAGCGCTGACGACGGTCGGCGGCAGGCTCGGGACGCCGGGATCGATTCGCGGAATGATGATAACGAGCGCGAAGGAGGCGGTCATGCCGAGCGCCAAGAGGTCGCCCCAGCCGGTGCCGCCGCCAATCGACGAGGCGACGATGACGCCGACGCCGAAGAGGGACACGGCGCCGGCGATCAGCGTCCGCCTGGCGACCCTCTCCTTGAGGATGAGCCAGCCGAACAGAGCCGCGATGAAGGGCGTCGTCGCATAGATCATCGTCACATTGGCGACGGTGGTCATGTAGAGCGCCCCGATGAAACATCCCTGACTGAAGGTCTGGCATGCGATCATCGCAAGACCGGACGGATGGAAGACGGAACGCCATTGCCGCCGCGAGATGCCCCCTTCGAGGAAAAGGCAGGGGATCAGCAGGAACAGGCCTCCGAACAGCGACCGCCAGGCGATCGCCGTCCATACGTCGGTCGTGAGGAGTCGCGAGTAAACGCCGCTCGCGCTCCAGGCAAGCGTCGCGGCAACGATGAGAAGCACACCCTTCTCGTGCTCGCTGCCTGCGAGGCGCGTGGTCGGATTTTCAATAGTCACGCAGAGATTCTCAAAGAAGGAAGTCGAACGCCGCTCATTTCTGCGCCAGGAATTGACATTAGACAAACGGATAGTAGTGATAGCTATCATCAGTTTTTTCTATGGCTACCGATGCAAGAGCCGATCGAAAGCGACCTTCTCAGAACCTTCCTGGTTGTCGCGGAGACGTCGAACTTTTCGGCGGCCGCCCAGCGCATCGGGCGGACGCAATCTGCCGTCAGCGCCCAGATCAAGAGGCTCGAGGCGGCGATTGGCGAAAACCTTTTTGAGCGCGGCGCCCGCGGCGTGCTGCTCACGCGCCAGGGCATTCAGCTCGTGCCCTATGCCCGCAGGGTCATCGATCTCCTGAACGAGGCCGCAGCGACGATCCGCAGCAAGCCTCTGGACGGGCCGGTGCGCATTGGAATTCCCGAGGAATACAGCCAGACGGTGCTGCCGGCGGCGCTCGCGGCTTTTGCGGTGCGCCACCCAGCGGTCGAAGTAACCGTCTCCTGCGATTACACGGTCCGCAACCTTGCCGCCCTGGAACGGGACGAACTCGATCTTGCCGTCGTTTTTGACTGGAGCGATCAGAACAAGGGCGAGGTCCTCTGCGTCGATCCGACCGTCTGGGTCACATCGATGGTCCATCGGCTGCACGATCTCGATCCCCTTCCCATTGCGACTTATCGCAACTCCACCTGGTCACGCGATTTTGCGCTTCGGTCGCTGGAGCAGATCGGCCGCAATTACCGCATTGCCTTCATCGCCGATACGGGCTCGGGGCTGAAGAATGCCCTGACCGCCGGCCTTGCCGTCACGACGCTTTCCCGCAGCAGCATCCCGTCCGGCTGCCGGGAACTGACCGCCGAAGACGGTTTTCCGCCGGTCGATTCCTCAAAAGTGGTGCTGCGCCGGAGCACCTATCGTTCCAGCGAAGCCGTTCGGGAACTCGCCGAGATGGTGCGGGACGCTTTCCAGCCTATGGCGACGCCTGCGATGGCGTGATGCGACGGCGCAAGCGGCGCCGCGTCTCCGACGGGCTCTCGGAAAAACTTGCCCGGTAGCTCCTCGCAAAGGCCGAGGCCGAATTGAAGCCGGTCGCCGCCGCAATGTCGGCGAAGGAGGCCGTCGTCTCGATCACCTTGCGGCGCGCCGTGTTCAGACGCAGCGCGAGATAATGCACATGCGGCGGTGCGCCGATGCTCTGCTGGAAAAGATCCTGCAGATGCCGGGCGCTGACGCCCACCCTGCGGGCGAGCCGGGCCAAAACCAGCGGCTGCTCGATATGCTCTTCCATCAGATGCACCGCCTGCGTCACCCGGGGGTCATGCAGGCGCAGTCCCGCCGAGGCTGCGGAAAGCGGTTCGTCGATATGGAAGGAAGGCTGCTCGTAACGGAACAGCCGGCTGACTTCGAGCGCCAGCGAATAACCCTGCCGCTGCCGGATCACTTCGAGCATCAGGTCGACGGTCGGCAGCGACCCTGAGGTCGTCAGCCGCTTGCCGTCTATCACGAAACGATCCTTGACGGCCCTGACCTCGGGATAGGCCAGCGCGAAATCTTCGTAGTCCTCCCAGTGCACGGTCGCCGACAGGCCGTCGAGCAGGCTTGCTTCGGCCAGCAGCCATGTGCCGGACTCGACGCCGGCAATCACCGTGCGGTAGCGGGCGGCCCGCGACAGCTGCATTTTCAGCGCCGGCGTCGCGCTGCGGCGCCAGTCGTAGCTGGCCAGCACGAAAAGCGGTGCGTCCTCAGTCGACGCCCGGAAGCTTCCCTGGGCAGGCACGGCGATATTGCTGGTGGTCGGCACCGGTGCTCCGTCCGGCGTCAGAAGCCGCCAGCGATAGAGCTCGCTGCCGGCGATGCGGTTGGCACCGCGCAGCGGCTCGATGACGGATGCAATCAAGATCAGGTTCGTATCCGGGAGGACGAGAAGGTCGATATCGAGCCGTTGCTTCGATCGCTGCAGCAAAGCCATCTCCTCTTTCCGATAATGTATCGGATAGTACCGAAAATGCAAAGCATCCTCGGCCAACCTGCCGCGTAATGCCAGTCAAGACGGGGAGAACAAGAATATGCCATTAGCGATGAACCGCGATGTTTTCATCACCTGCGCTGTCACCGGTGCCGGCGATACGGTTTCCAAATCCAGCCTTGTTCCCATCACTCCCAAGCAGATCGCGGATTCCGCGATCGACGCCGCCAAGGCTGGGGCGGCTGTCGTTCACTGCCATGTCCGTGATCCGGAAACGGGGGCCGCCAGCCGCCGCAACGATCTCTACAGGGAGGTGACCGAGCGCATCCGCTCGGCTGACATCGACGTTGTCCTCAATCTCACCGCCGGCATGGGCGGGGACCTGATCTTCGGCGATGTCGAAAGCCCCCTCCCCCTCAATCAGAACGGCACCGACATGGCCGGCGCCAGTGAGCGCGTCAGCCATGTCGCCGAATGCCTGCCGGAGATTTGCACGCTCGACTGCGGCACGATGAACTTCAACCTTGGCGACTATGTCATGACGAACACGCCGGCCATGCTGCGGGCGATGGCGAGGAAGATGACGGATCTCGGCGTGCGGCCTGAGATCGAGGCTTTCGACACCGGCCATCTCTGGTTCGCCAAGCAGCTTGCCGAGGAAGGCCTGATCGAAGACCCGGTGCTGATCCAGCTCTGCATGGGCATTCCCTGGGGCGCGCCCGACGATCTCAACACTTTCATGGCGATGGTCAATAACGTGCCGCAGAGTTGGACCTTCTCGGCCTTTTCGATTGGCCGCAACGCCATGGCCTACCCGGCGGCAGCGGTTCTCGCCGGCGGCAATGTGCGCGTCGGACTTGAAGACAACCTCTTCGTCGGCAAGGGCCAGCTCGCCACCAATGCGCAGCTCGTCGAAAAGGCGGTGCAGGTGGTGGAAGGCATGGGAGCCCGGATCATCGGACCGGAAGATGTGCGCAAGAAGCTGAAGCTGACGAAGCGCTGAGGATATCATGACCAAGATCAGCAAGGCGGCTTGTATCGGCGGCGGCGTCATCGGCGGCGGATGGATCGCCCGTTTCCTGCTCGCCGGCATCGACGTCGATGTGTTCGACCCGCATCCGGAAGCAGGCCGCATTGTCGGCGAAGTCATCGCCAATGCCGAAAAAGCCTATGCCATGCTGACCGGCGCGCCACTGCCGCCGCGCGGCAGGCTCCGCTTCTGCCAGACGCTGGCGGAAGCCGTTGCCGACGCCGACTGGATCCAGGAAAGCGTGCCGGAAAGGCTCGACCTCAAGCGTGGCGTGCTGATCGAGATCGATGCGGCCGCGCGCCCGGATGCCCTGATCGGCTCTTCTACCTCGGGCCTGCTGCCGACCGATCTGCAGCGCGACATGACGCATCCCGAACGCCTCTTCGTCGCCCACCCCTATAATCCGGTCTATCTGCTGCCGCTCGTCGAAATTGTCGGCGGCGAGAAGACCTCGGCAGCGACCATCCGGGCGGCGATGGAAAGACTGCCGCCGATCGGCATGAAGGGCGTCCACATCGCCAAGGAGATCGAGGCCTTCGTCGGTGACCGGCTGCTCGAAGCGCTCTGGCGCGAGGCCTTATGGCTCATCCACGACGACATCTGCACCGTCGAGACGCTCGACGACGTCATCCGCTATTCCTTCGGCTTGCGTTGGGCGCAGATGGGCCTGTTCCAGACCTACCGCATCGCCGGCGGCGAGGCCGGCATGCGCCATTTCCTCGCCCAGTTCGGCCCCTGCCTCGCCTGGCCCTGGACCAAGCTCACCGACGTCGTCGATCTTGACGATGCGCTTATCGAAAAGATCGGCCGACAATCCGACGAACAGGCGTCCGGCCTTTCCATCCGCCAGCTTGAGCGAATCCGCGACGAAAATCTCGTCGGCATCCTGCAGGCGCTGAAGGGCGGCGACGGCGGCAAGGGCTGGGGCGCCGGCAAGCTGTTGAAGGGTTTCGAGCAGTCGCTGTGGGCGCGAGGGGGAGGCGAGACCATGCCCGCCGATCCTTCGAAGCCGCTGCGGCTTATCGAAGCCAAGGTGAGCCCTGCCTGGGTCGACTATAACGGCCATATGACCGAGCACCGCTATCTCCAGGTCTTCGGCGATACGTCCGATGCGCTGCTGCGTCTCGTTGGGGTCGACCTTGCCTATGTCGAGGCGGGGCACAGCTATTACACGGTGGAAAGCCATATCCGCCATCTCGGCGAGGCGAAGCTCGGCCAGGCGATCCATTCGGCCTGCCAGATCCTGACCGCCGACGAGAAGCGGCTGCATGTCTTCCACACATTGCACGACACGGCGACGGGCGAGCTCATCGCAACCGCCGAGCAGATGCTGCTGCATGTCGACAGCAAGGAGGGCAAGGCAGTGGCGGCGCCCGCCGCCGTGCTCGACAGGGTGAAGGCGATTGCCGCGGCCCATGCGGAACTGGCGCTGCCCGAAGGCGCCGGGCGTCACGTCGGCCAGAGGCGGTAGGAGGATCGGCATGGATTTCGGTCTCAGTGCAGAACAGGAAATGATCGTGGAGACGGTCCGCGCTTTCGTCGAAACCGAGATCTATCCGCATGAGAACGAGGTCGAGCGGACCGGCTTCGTCCCGCCGGAACTCGGGCGCGAGATCCAGCGCAAATGCATCGCTCTCGGCTTCTATGCCTGCAATTTTCCCGAGGAGGTCGGCGGCGCCGGCCTCGACCATGTCACCTTCACGCTGGTCGAGCGCGAGCTCGGGCGCGGCTCGCTGGGTCTGACGGTCTTCTTCGGCCGTCCCTCTGGCATCCTGATGGCCTGCGAGGGCGAGCAGCGCGAACGCTATCTCCTGCCGGCGGTGCGCGGCGAGAAGATCGACGCGCTTGCCATTACCGAGCCGGATGCCGGTTCCGATATGCGCGGCATGAAATGCGCCGCCCGCCGCGACGGCGCCGATTTCGTCCTCAACGGCACGAAACATTTCATCTCGCACGCGGATGTCGCCGATTTCGTCATCGTCTTTGCTGCCACCGGCGAGGAGGAAACGCCGAAAGGCATCAAGAAGAAGATCACGGCCTTTCTCGTCGATCGCGGCACGCCGGGGTTCGAGATCCTGAAAGGCTACCATTCCGTTTCGCATCGCGGCTACCACAATAGTACCCTCAGCTTTACCGATTGCCGGATTCCCGAAGCCCAGGTGCTGGGCGAGGTGCATCGCGGCTTCGATATCGCCAATCAGTGGCTCTACGGCACGCGATTGACGGTTGCCGCTACCTGCGTCGGCCGGGCACGCCGTGTCTTCGAGATGGCCCTGCCCTATGCCGCCGAACGCAAGCAGTTCGGCCGGCCGATCGGCGCCAATCAGGGCGTCTCTTTCAAGCTCGCCGACATGATCACCGAGATCGACGCAGCCGACTGGCTGACGCTTGCAGCCGCCTGGCGGCTCGATGCCGGCCTTTCCGCAGATCGGCAAATTGCCTCGGCCAAGCTCTATGCCTCCGAAATGCTGGCGCGCGTGACCGATGAGGCAATCCAGATCTATGGCGGCATGGGCCTGATGGATGACCTGCCGCTTGGCCGCTTCTGGCGCGATGCGCGCGTCGAGCGCATCTGGGACGGCACCTCGGAAATCCAGCGGCATATCATCAGCCGCGACCTGCTCCGGCCCTTGGGAGCATGAGCCGATGACATCCAGCCCGCTCGACCGCCTGGTCAGACCGCAAACGATCGCCGTCTTCGGCGGCCGTGAGGCGCGCCGGGTGATCGAGCAGTGCGACCGCATGGGTTTTGCCGGCGAGATCTGGCCTGTTCATCCCAAATTGGACGAGGTGCTCGGGCGGCCCTGCTATCGCTCGCTCTCCGATCTGCCCGGCGCACCGGACGCGGCCTTCGTCGGCGTCAACCGAACCCTTACCGTCGACATCGTTCGCGGCCTTTCACGCGCCGGCGCAGGCGGCGCGGTTTGTTACGCATCGGGCTTCAGCGAGGCGACGGCGGAGCTTGCCGATGGCGCCGAACTGCAGCAGGCTCTTGTAGCGGCGGCCGGCGACATGCCGATCCTCGGGCCGAACTGCTACGGGCTGATCAACGGCCTCGATGGTGCGCTTCTCTGGCCCGACCAGCACGGCATGAAGCGTATCGAATGCGGTGTGGCGATCCTCACCCAGTCTTCCAATATCGCGATCAACCTGACCATGCAGACACGCGGGCTGCCGATCGCCTATGTGGTCACGGCAGGCAACCAGGCACAGACATCGCTTGCGGATGTCGCCTGCGCGCTCATGGACGATCCGCGGGTTACGGCGGTCGGCCTGCACGTCGAAGGTTTCGGCGATCTCTCCGGCCTCGAACGCCTGGCCACCATTGCCCGCCGGTTGAAGAAGCCGGTCGTCGTGCTCAAGGTCGGCAGGTCCGAGCAGGCAAGACATGCGGCGGTATCGCACACCGCCTCGCTTGCCGGCAGCGATGCGGTAGCCGACGCCGTGCTCGCCCGTCTCGGTATCGGTCGTGTCCACAGCCTGCCGGCGCTGCTCGAAACCCTGAAGCTGCTGCATGTCGCCGGTCCTCTCCCCGGCCATTCGATCTCGTCCATGAGTTGCTCCGGCGGCGAGGCTTCGCTGATGGCGGATGCCGCCGTCGGCCGCGATGTCGAATTCCCGGCCCTGCAGCCGCAGCAATTGCCGCGTCTGCGGCGGGTTCTCGGCGAGATGGTGACGCTCTCCAATCCGCTCGACTACCACACCTTCGTGTGGGGCGATTTCAGCCGCCAGACAGAAGCCTTCAGCGCCATGTTCGCAGGCGGTTATGCCCTCAATCTCGTCGTCCTCGATTTCCCGCGGGGCGACCGCTGCGATGCGTCCGAATGGGCGACGACGGCGGATGCGGTCATCGCGGCGGCTTTCGCCACCGGCGCGCTGGCCGGTCTTCTCGCGACCCTGCCCGAGAATATGCCGGAGCCGATCGCCGATCGACTGATGACCAATGGCATCGTCGCTTTCTCCGGTATCGATGAAACCATCGCTGCGGCGGAAGTCGCCGCCGGCATTGGCCAAGCTTGGAATAGCCCGCCTCCCCTGCCGCTGCTCGACGTCGCCCCCACAGCCGGCGAAATCGAGACGCTGACGGAGAGCGAGGCGAAGGCCGAGCTTGCCGCCTGCGGCCTCCCCGTTCCCTGGGGGCTGCAGGCTTTTTCTCCCCGCGAAGCCGCCGAGCAGGCCGAACGGCTCGGCTTCCCCGTCGTTCTGAAGGGGCTCGGCATAGCGCACAAGACCGAGGCAGGGGCTGTCGCGCTCAACCTCAGGAATTCGCAGGCGGTGTCGGATGCGGCAGCGGCCATTGCCTGCGATGCCGGTTATCTCGTCGAGAAGATGGTCGATCCTCCGGTCGCGGAACTCATCGTCGGCGCCACCCGCGATCCCGTCTTCGGATTGTCGCTGACATTGGGAGCGGGCGGAATTTTCGTCGAATTGCTCGAAGATTCCGTCATACTGCCGCTTCCGACGACGAAAACCGAGATCTATGCTGCGATTTCGCGTCTCAAGATTGCGAGATTGATTCATGGCTATCGCGGCCGGCCAAGGGGCGATCTCGAAGCCACCGTCGCTGCTGTCGCAGCTACGGCAGAATATGTCGTAACGAATGCGGTGCGCCTGGAGGAACTGGACCTTAATCCCTTGATGGTTCTTCCCGAAGGGCTGGGTGTTGCTGCTGTTGATGCTCTCATACGGCGAAGGAGGTAGCACGGTTTGAGCGACCATATTGGCACACGACGTGACGGCGGCGTGTTGGAAGTCGTCATCGACCGGCCGAAGGCGAACGCCATCGACCTTGCGACCAGCCGTGCCATGGGATTGATCTTCCGGGATTTTCGCGACGATCCTGAGTTGCGCGTCGCCATCGTCACGGGCGCCGGCGAAAAATTCTTCTGCGCCGGATGGGATCTGAAGGCTGCTGCATCAGGCGATGCGGTCGACGGCGATTACGGTGTGGGCGGCTTCGGCGGATTGCAGGAGCTGCGCGACTTGAACAAGCCCGTCATCGCAGCTGTCAACGGTATCTGTTGCGGCGGCGGACTGGAGATAGCGCTTTCGGCCGATCTGATCATCGCCGCCGAACATGCGAGTTTTGCCCTGCCGGAAATCCGTTCGGGCACCGTTGCCGATGCGGCTTCGATCAAGCTGCCGAAGCGCATCCCCTACCATATCGCCATGGACATGCTTTTGACCGGGCGTTGGCTCGACGTGCACGAGGCGCATCGCTGGGGTTTCGTCAATGAGGTTGTGCCGGCCGAACGGCTGATGGAGAGAGCCTGGGAGCTCGCCCGCCTGCTCGAAAGCGGGCCGCCGCTCGTCTATGCGGCCATCAAGGAGATTGTGCGCGAAGCGGAGGGTTCGACGTTCCAGACTGCCATGAACAAGATCACCAAGCGGCAGTTTGCGACGGTCGACAGGCTCTATTCGAGCGAAGATCAATTGGAAGGCGCGCGGGCCTTTGCCGAGAAGCGAAGCCCTATTTGGAAAGGAAAGTAAGAGGCGGCGGCAACCGCAGCATTTTCCCGCATGATGCGGGCACCGGAGGTGGAGAGGAAACCGCCTGCGGACCTGCCCGGAAGTTCTGTCAACGCACCACAAAGAAGGAACAGGGGAATGAACGACTATAGCAAATATCTCACAAGCCGCGTCACCGCCGGCGGATTGAGCCGCCGCGAATTCATGGGACGTGCCATGGCGGCCGGCATCACACTTGCCGTCGCCGACAAGCTCTTCACCGAAAGTGCCGAAGCCGCCGAACCGAAGCGCGGTGGCCACCTGAAGCTCGGCCTAGAAGGCGGTGCCGCCACCGATTCCAAGGATCCGGCGAAGTTCTTGTCGCAGGTCATGTTCTGCATCGGCCGCTGCTGGGGCGACATGCTGGTCGAATCCGATCCGCTGACGGGTGCCGCCGTGCCCGCACTTGCCGAATCCTGGGAGCCCTCGAAGGATGCCGTGACCTGGACCTTCAAGATCCGCAAGGGCGTCAAGTTCCACGATGGCAAGGAACTGACGATCGACGACGTCGTTGCGACGCTGAAGCGTCACACCGATGCGAAGTCGGAATCCGGCGCGCTCGGCGTGCTCGGTTCGATCAAAGAGATCAAGGCACACGGCGGCAACCTTGTGCTGACGCTCAGCGAAGGTAATGCCGACATGCCGCTGCTGCTGTCGGACTACCATCTGGTCATCCAGCCGAATGGCGGCGTCGACGATCCGCTGGCCTCGATCGGCACCGGCCCCTACAAGATGACGAGCTTCGAGCCCGGCGTCCGGGCGACATTCGAAAAGAACAAGGACGACTGGCGCAGCGACCGGGGCTACGTCGACTCGATCGAGATCATCGGCATGAACGACGCCACCGCCCGTATCGCCGCACTGTCGTCCGGCCAGGTGCACTACATCAACCGCGTCGATCCGAAGACCGTCAACCTCCTGAAACGCGCCCCCAACGTCGAGATCCTCTCGACTGCCGGCCGCGGCCATTACGTCTTCATCATGCATTGCGACAAGGCGCCGTTCGACAACAACGATCTGCGCCTCGCGCTCAAATACGCCATGGACCGCGAGACCATGGTGGAGAAGATCCTCGGCGGCTACGGCAAGGTCGGCAACGACTTCCCGATCAACTCCACCTATGCGCTGTTCCCCGAGGGCATCGAGCAACGCGTCTACGATCCCGACAAGGCAGCCTTCCACTACAAGAAGTCGGGCCATAGCGGCTCGGTGCTGCTGCGCACCTCCGAAGTCGCCTTCCCCGGCGGCGTCGATGCGGCCGTCCTCTATCAGGAAAGCTGCAAGAAGGCCGGCATCGAGATCGAGGTCAAGCGCGAACCGGGCGACGGCTACTGGACCAATGTCTGGAACGTCCAGCCCTTCTCGACCTCCTATTGGGGTGGCCGTCCGACGCAGGACCAGATGTATTCCACCGCCTATCTCTCAACGGCGGACTGGAACGACACCAAGTTCAAGCGTCCTGACTTCGACAAGATGCTGTTGCAGGCCCGCTCCGAGCTTGATGAAGCCAAGCGCAAGGACATGTATCGTACGATGGCAATGATGGTCCGCGATGAAGGCGGCGTGATCCTGCCGATGTTCAACGACTTCGTGAACGCCTCGACCAAGCAGGTGAAGGGCTATGTCCACGATATCGGCAACGACATGTCGAACGGTTACGTCGCAACCCGCGTCTGGCTGGACGCCTGATGGCAGGGGGCGCAGCGCCCCTCCGATCTCCGACGAAGCTGGGACCGTGGGAAGAAAACCCTCGGTCCTCCCGACGTTTTAGCCAAAGGCATTTGCCATGACCAACCCTGCCCCAAGCAATATCTTGCCGGGCCTGAGGCTCCGGCAGCGTTTTCCGTTGCTTGCCCTCATCCTCGAGCGCTTCGTGCTCAGCATTATTCTACTTTTTGCCGTCTCCATCCTGATCTTCGGCGGGCTCGAAGCCCTGCCTGGCGATTTTGCCACCACCTATCTCGGTCAGTCGGCAACGCCGCAGGCGGTTGCCAATATCCGCCAGGATCTCGGACTGGACCGCCCGGTGACGACCCGTTACGTCGAATGGCTCGGCAATGCCGTCCAGGGTGACTTCGGCACCTCCTGGGCCAGCAAAAATTCGGTGAGCGAACAGATCGGCAAACGTCTCGGCAATTCGCTCTTCCTGGCGGGGTTTGCGGCGGTGATTTCGGTGCCGCTCGCTGTCGGTCTCGGCATGTTCTCGGTGCATTTCCGCAACCGCATGCCGGATAAGATCATCAACGTGATCTCGCTTGCGGCGATCTCGCTGCCGGAATTCTTCATCGGCTACCTGCTGATCCTCTTCTTCGCCGTGAAGTTCGGCATGGCGACCTTTCCGGCGACCGTCTATGACAGCATGGGCTTCGCCGAGCGGCTGAAGGCGATCGCGCTGCCGACCGCTACCCTGGTGCTTGTCGTACTGGCTCATATGATGCGCATGACGCGGGCTGCGATCCTCTCGGTGATGTCGTCGGCCTATATGGAGACCGCCGAGCTTAAAGGTCTCAGCGCCTTCCGCGCGATC
This sequence comes from Rhizobium sophoriradicis, assembly GCF_003939025.1. Lineage (GTDB taxonomy): Bacteria > Pseudomonadota > Alphaproteobacteria > Rhizobiales > Rhizobiaceae > Rhizobium > Rhizobium sophoriradicis. The sequence continues at coordinate 285,766 of NZ_RQIH01000001.1, read as the reverse complement.
GTCAAGCACGCCGCCCCCAACGCGCTGGCGCCGATCATCAATGTCGTCGCATTGAATCTCGCCTATCTCGTGGTCGGCGTCGTCGTCGTCGAAGTGGTCTTCGTCTATCCCGGCATGGGGCAATATATGGTCGACGCGGTCACGGTGCGCGACATGCCCGTGGTGCAGGCCTGCGGCCTGATCTTCGCGGCCGTCTACATTTTCCTCAATATGATCGCCGACATTCTTGCGATCATTGCCAATCCCCGGCTGAGGCATCCGCGATGAGAGCAAGAGACATTCCCATCACCGCCTGGATCGGCATGGCAGGCATCGCCATCGCCTTCATCTTCGCTGTCTTCGCGCCCTGGATCGCGCCTTACGGGGAGACCCAGGTCGTCGGTGACGTCTGGCAGCTGCCTGACGATAAATACATCTTCGGACTCGATAATCTCGGCCGCGACATCCTCTCGCGGCTGATCTATGGAGCGCGCACGACGCTCCTGGTCGCCTCCGCCGCCACCATCATCTCCTTCTCGCTCGGCGTCATTCTGAGCTTCACCGCGGCCGTCTCCCGCGGCATCATCGACACGGTATTTTCGCGTTTCAATGATTTGATGATGTCGATCCCGACGCTGATCTTCGCGCTGGTGGTGCTGGCGGTGCTGCCGCAAAACCTCGTCGTACTGATCCTCGTCATGGCGATCCTCGATTCCACCCGTGTCTACCGCCTCGGCCGCGCTGTAGCGCTCGATGTTGCAGTGATGGAATTCGTCGAGGCGGCCAAGCTGCGCGGCGAAGGCAAGCTCTGGATCATCTTTCGCGAGATCCTGCCGAACACGCTGTCGCCGCTGCTGGCCGAGTTCGGACTGCGCTTCGCCTTCTCGATCCTCTTCCTCTCGACGCTGTCCTTCCTCGGCCTCGGCATTCAGCCACCGGCGGCCGACTGGGGCGGCATGGTCAAGGACAATAAGGACGGCATCATCTTCGGTATCTCGGCAGCACTGGTGCCGGGCACGGCGATCGCGACGCTTGCCATCTGCGTCAACCTCGTCGTCGACTGGCTCCTGAAACGCACATCCAGCCTCAAGGGAGGGCGAGGCGATGCCTGAGCTTCTTTCCGTTCGCAATCTCAAAATCGAAGCGACGAGCTACCCGCCCGGTGAAGCGCCCAAGCGGGTAACGATCGTCGACGGCGTTTCTTTCGACCTGCAGAAGGGCAAGGTTCTCGGCCTGATCGGAGAGTCGGGCGCGGGCAAGTCGACGATCGGCCTCTCGGCGCTTGCCTACGGCCGCGGCGGCGCCGAAATCACCGGCGGCGAGGTGCGGCTCACCGGCACCGATATTCTGGCGCTCGGCAAAAACGGCATCCGGAAAATCCGCGGCGCACGGGTCTGCTACGTCGCGCAATCGGCTGCCGCCGCCTTCAATCCGGCGCATAGGCTTGGCGATCAGGTGATCGAAGCATCCGTCAAGCATGGATTGATGAGCAGGGAGGAGGCGCGCAAACGTGCGCTTTATCTCTTCCGTGTCCTCGGCCTGCCCAATCCTGAGACTTTCGGCGAGCGCTTCGCCCACCAGGTCTCCGGCGGTCAGTTGCAGCGCGCGATGACGGCAATGGCGCTCTGCTCGAATCCTGAACTCATCGTCTTCGACGAGCCGACCACGGCGCTTGACGTGACCACGCAAATCGACGTGCTGGCAGCGATCAAGCATGCGATCGAGGAGACCCATACGGCCGCCCTCTACATTACCCACGATCTTGCCGTCGTTGCCCAGATTTCCGACGACATAATGGTGCTGCGCCATGGCAAGCAGGTGGAGTATGGCAGCGTTCAGCAGATCATCGAAGCGCCGCGACAGGACTATACCCGGGCGCTGGTCAATGTCAGGCAGGCCTATCGCGAGGAAGCCGCCGATCAGTCCGCCGCGCTTCTCAAAGTGGAGAATGTCAGCGCCGAATATTCGAACGGCTTCAAGGTGCTGCACGATGTCTCGCTGCATGTGCCGAAGGGGCAGACGCTTGCCGTCGTCGGCGAATCCGGTTCCGGTAAGTCGACCTTGGCACGCGTCATTACCGGTCTCTTGCCGCCGAGCAGCGGGCGCGTCGTCTTTGTCGGCAAGCCGCTGATGCCCGGTCTCAAGAGCCGGCCGAACGACGACCTCAGACGCATCCAGCTGATCTATCAGATGGCCGATACGGCGATGAACCCGCGGCAGACGGTGCGCGACATCATCGGCCGGCCGCTGACCTTCTATTACGGCCTGAGGGGTGGCGCGAAAACCGCACGGGTGAAGGAACTGCTCGACCAGATCGAAATGGGCAACGGCTTCATCGATCGTTACCCGGCCGAACTGTCCGGCGGCCAGAAGCAGCGTGTGGCGATTGCGAGGGCACTCGCCGCCAAGCCGGAACTCATCCTTTGCGACGAGCCGACTTCGGCGCTCGATCCGCTGGTGGCGGAGGGCATCCTCAAGCTGCTGCTGCGCCTGCAGCAGGAAGAACAACTATCCTATGTCTTCATCACCCATGACATTGCGATCGTCCGGGCGATCGCCGACAGCGTGGCGGTGATGCATCGCGGCAGGCTGGTGCGGTTCGGGCCGAAATCGACGGCGCTGTCGCCGCCCTTCGACGACTACACCGACCTGTTGCTGAAATCCGTACCCGAGATGGAGATCGGCTGGCTGGAGCGCGTGCTTGCGACGCGGCGCATGGAAAGCGCCGGCCACTGAACGGAAAGGAATGGGTATGGGCTCGCGCGGCTTCACCACCATCGAGAATGAATGGATCACGCTGAAGGACGGAACGCGGCTCGCCGCACGCATCTGGATGCCTGACGGCGCCGAGCAGGATCTCGTTCCCGCCGTCTTCGAATTCCTGCCCTATCGCAAACGCGACGGCACCAGTCCTCGCGACGAGTCGACCTATCCGGTGTTTGCTGCTGCGGGCATTGCCGGGGTGCGCGTCGATATCCGCGGTTCGGGGGAATCCGACGGCGTCATCGACGGCGAATATACCGAGCGTGAGCTTGCCGATGCCTGCGAGCTGATCGCCTGGATTGCGGCGCAGCCGTGGTCGAACGGCGCGGTCGGCATGATGGGTATCTCCTGGGGCGGCTTCAACAGCCTGCAGGTCGCAGCCCTGCGCCCACCGGCGCTCAAAGCCGTCATCTCGATCGCCTCGACCGTCGACCGCTACAATGACGATATCCACTATAAGAACGGCTGCCATCTCTCCGCCCAGCTCTCATGGGCGGCGACGATGCTTGGCTACCAGTCACGTCCTCCCGATCCGGCACTTGTCGGCGAGCGCTGGAAGGAGATGTGGCTTGAGCGCCTGGCAGGCGAACCCTTTTTCATGGAGGAGTGGCTGACCCATCAGCGGCGCGATGATTTCTGGCGTCACGGCTCGATCTCAGAGGACTTTTCGAGCGTCGAAATCCCGGCGCTCGTGATTGCCGGCTGGGCCGACGGCTATCGCAATACCCCGCTGATGGCGGTCGAGGGTCTGGGCGAGAAGGCGAAGGCGCTGATCGGCCCCTGGGTGCACAAATATCCGCATTTCGCCTGGCCGAAGCCGCGCGCCAATTTCCATGCCGAAGCGATCGCCTGGTGGAACAGATGGCTGCGTGGCGAAGATAACGGCATCGACAGGCTGCCGCCGGCCCGCGCCTATATTCTCGATGCCGTCCGCCCGGCGCCGCGGCGTGACAGCGATCCTGGTTTCTGGGTGGCTAAGGACAGCTGGTCGCCGCCGAAGATGCAATGCTTCTATGTCGAGCAATTCGGCAGGCTGACGGAGGACATGCCGATCCCGCATGCGCCGGAGCATCCGGTCTATCTGAGTTCTCCCCTCGATACCGGCACGGCATCCGGTGAATATTTCACCCTCAAGCCCGACGCCGAAATGGCGATCGATCAACGCACTGACGACGCCGGCTCGCTGGTCTTCGATACGACGCCGCTGGCGCGGGATCACGACTATCTCGGCCGGCCGGTGCTGACGCTTGCGCTGCGATCCCGGGCAACGAGCGGAAATCTCTGCGCCCGGCTCGTCGATGTTCATCCTGACGGCACGGCGACGCGGGTCGCCTTCGGCGTCGTCAACCTCACCCATCGCGACGGCAACGCTGATCCGAAACCACTGTCCGCGGGCGAGACGGTGTCGCTCCGGCTTGTGCTCGATGCCTGCGGTTATCGCTTCCGCAAGGGCCATCGCATCCGCCTTTCGCTTTCCACCGCCTATTGGCCGATGATCCTGCCGCCGCCGGAACACGAAGGGTTCGATATCGATATTGCCTCGCTTGGTCTTGGGCTGCCGATGCTTGGCGAACACAGGAGCATTGAAATCGACGAACCGGCCAATCCCGATCCTTTACCGAAATATATCGAGCATGCCGCCGCCGCGACCAAACGACAGGTCGTCCGTGACCTTTCGTCCAACCGCACGAAATATCGCATTCATGAGGATACGGGGCTCTACGAACATCCTGAGACCGGCCTGTCGACCCGGCAGTTGCGGGAGGAAGTCTGGTCGATCTCACCCAATGATCCGCTGTCGATGACAGGGATTTCGACCTGGACCTGCGACATGCGGCGCGCCGGCTGGTTCGTCCGCACCGTCGCAACTGCGCGGATTGCCTGCACGGCGACCGATTGGATCATAAGCGCCATCGTCACGGCATTCGAGGATGACGTGCAGATCTTCGAAAAGGTCTTCGCGGAAAAGAAGATCGCCCGCGACCTGATGTGATCGTCAGGCGGTCGCAAAATGCCGGACGGCCTCGCAGATCGCGCGAAAGCCGTCCTTGGCGCCATCGCTCATGTGGCGGGCGCGCAGCCAGGCATGCACCATCTGCGGCTCCTCCCGGAATGAGACCACGATGCCCTCAGCAGCCAGCCGGGCGGCATATTGCCGGCCGTCGTCGCGCAGCGGATCGAAATGCGCGACCGTGATGAAGGCCGGCGGCAGCCCGGCAAGCGACGGCGCCTGCAGCGGCTCGGCGATCTCGTTGTTGCCAGGCGCCTGCAGGATCGTGCGATAATAGGTGACATCCGCCGTGGTCAGGCCGGGCGCCGCAGCCATTTCGACATAGGAACCCGCGGCAAGATCGCCGCCGAGCGCCGGGTAGATCAGCACCTGGCCGACGACGCCTGATAGCTCCTCATTGCGTGCGCGCAAGGCAAGGCCGGCCGCAAGATTGCCGCCGGCGCTGTCGCCGATCAGCACGACCTTGCTCCCGGCGGAAAGCAGATGTTTCAGCACGGCAAAACCGTCATCCGTCTGCGCCGGCCAGCGATATTCGGGCGCGAGCCGATAATCGACCGAGACGAGTTCCGCGCCGGCGAAATCGGCGATCTCGGCGCAAATGGCATGATGGCTCTCAAGCGAACCGACCACAAAACCGCCGCCATGAAGATAGAGCAGAATGGTGCGCGTGACGATTTTGCGCGGTCGGTAGCGCCGGATCGGGATGCGCTGAACCATACCGTCCGCAAAGATCATATCCGGGGGGAGCGGTCGGTCGAAGCGCGCGCAAAGAGCATCGTACCAATGCCGCTGCTGTTCGATCGACGCCTCGATCGCATCCGGCGGATAAAAAGCATCGCAAATTGCGAGAAATTGCAGGATGCCCTTTTCGGTGGGGACAGGCGTTGGAGCGGACATTGAGGGTCCTTTCGATTTGGAACATGCAGATCCATGTCTCTGGCCGACTCTGCCGTCATCTTGCGCCTTTGCGATGGAACCGATCTGTCCGGCAGCGACCCGTTTATGTCGCGGCGCTCGATTATTTCGAGCCCATTCAAAATTCGCAAAATTTTTTTGGCGTGGACCCAAGGAAAGCTATCGGAGAAACGTCTCAATCCCGAAATAGCATCTTGCTTGATAGCTTGGGGGTAGGTGCGCATTGGATGCGGAGCTCATAGAACGAGCGCAGGGAGGTGACCGGGAGGCCTTCGGGCAACTGGTCTCGCGCCATTATGATTTCGTTCACGCGACGGCATGGCGATGGTCGGGCAGTTCCACCGACGCTGACGATATCGCCCAGGAGGTCTGCGTCAAGCTCGGCGCGGCCATCCGCGGCTTTCGCGGCGCCAGCCGCTTCAGGACATGGCTCTACACGCTGACGCTCAACGCCGCCCGCGACCATAGACGCAGACTTGCGCGGGAAGAGCAGACATTCCGCGCTTACGCTGCCGAACCGCAGCAGGATGCGCCGGGCGGAAACGACGACGAGCTGTCGAGCGCATTATGGGCGGCCGTGCGCGCTTTGCCGGAACGGCAATGCGACGCCGTGCTGCTCGTCTATGGCGAAGGCCTCAGCCATTCGGCGGCCGCCGATGTCATGGGCTGCTCGGAAACGACCGTGTCCTGGCAGGTGCACGAGGCGCGCAAGAGGCTGAAGGCCATGCTCGGCAAGGAAGAGGTATGATGGACAAGGAACTCGAAAAGCTCTCCCGCCTGACACCGCCGGCAGCCGATCCGCAGGCGCGTGCACGCGCCCTTGCGGCGGCGATGCAGGCCTTCGACAGCGCAGAAAATAATGCAGCGGCAGCCCAAGGAAACGCGAAAGGTTGGCGTCCAAGCTCCATCATCAACCTGATATGGAGCCCTGCCGTGAACAAGAAATTCCTCGCCGGTTCAGCCCTTGCGACGCTGCTCGTCATTCCCGCCGCCGGCTATCTCACCCTCGAGCTGACCCGCAACCAACCGATTATCGACCAGGAAAGGATCGCCGGCACTGTTTCGAAAAAGGAAATGCCGATACCGACTGGCCGGCCGGCCGCGCCCGCGCTTTCCGAAGCGGTGACCGAAGAGAACCGGCTGCCTCAATCCGCGGCGGCCGACAGCGCTCAAGCCTTGCAGGACAAGGAGCAGGCGGTCGCGGCGCGGAAATCTGATCTCAATTCCGACGACATCTCCGCCCTCTTAAATAGGCCGGGTGGTACAATGTCCGAAGGGGCCAAACGCTCTGTTGCACCAACTGCCGCTGCTCCCCAGCAGCAGCTGGCGGAGCCGATGGCCGTCGCCCCCTCGCCTGCTCCGCCGACGGAAAGCCGTATGCAGGTTCAAGCCGATTCCAGTCGCGAGCGCTTTGCCAATGCTGCGGCAAATCCGATCAAGAGTGTCGCGACCGATCCGGTCTCGACCTTCTCCGCCGATGTCGACAGCGCCTCCTATTCCTTCGTCCGCCGGTCGCTCACCGGCGGGGCAATGCCCGATCCGCAATCCGTTCGCGTCGAGGAGATGATCAATTATTTCCCCTATGACTGGCCGAGGCCTGAAAATGCCGAGCAGCCATTCAAGGCGACCGTGACCGTGATGCCGACACCGTGGAACCACGACACGGAACTGATGCATGTGGCGATTAAGGGCTACGACATCGCGCCGGCGACTGCACCGCATGCCAATCTGGTCTTCCTGATCGATGTTTCTGGTTCGATGGACGAGCCTGACAAGCTGCCGCTGCTGAAAAGTTCCTTCCGCCTGCTGGTCAACAGGCTGAAGGCCGACGATACCGTCGCCATCGTCACCTATGCCGGCAATGCCGGCACGGTGCTCGAGCCGACGCGGGTGTCCGAGAAGTCGAAGATTCTCTCGGCGATCGACAGGCTGGAGGCTGGAGGCTCGACTGGCGGTGCCGAGGGCATCGAGGCGGCCTACGATCTTGCCCAAAAGGCTTTCGTCAAGGACGGCGTCAATCGGGTGATGCTCGCGACGGACGGCGATTTTAATGTCGGCCCGTCGAGCGACGAGGATCTGAAACGCATCATCGAGGAGAAGCGCAAGGAGGGCATCTTCCTCACCGTTCTCGGCTTCGGTCGCGGCAATCTCAACGATTCCCTGATGCAGACGCTGGTCCAGAACGGCAATGGCAGCGCCGCCTATATCGACACGCTCGCGGAAGCGCAGAAGACGCTGGTCGACGAGGCCGGATCGACGCTGTTTCCGATCGCCAAGGACGTCAAGTTCCAGGTCGAGTTCAACCCGGAACGGATCGCCGAATACCGGCTGATCGGCTACGAGACACGCGCCCTCAAACGCGAGGATTTCAACAATGACCGCGTCGATGCCGGCGATATCGGCTCCGGCCACAGCGTCACGGCGATCTATGAGATTACGCCCAAGGGAAGTCCCGCGGTCATGAATGACGACCTGCGTTACGGCGCCGCCGATAAGGCATCGGCCGAGACGCCAAGCAGCGCGCATCAGGGCGAGCTTGCCTTCCTCAAGATGCGCTACAAGCGGCCGGGCGAGGACAAGAGCGCCCTGATCACCACGCCGGTCGGTGACGGCAACACGGTCGCCACCATCGACGCCGCGCCGCAGGACGTTCGCTTCTCGGTGGCCGTCGCCGCCTTCGGCCAGAAATTGAGCCGCACCAGCGCCCTCGATGCTTATTCCTATCAGGCGATTGCCGATCTCGCTGCGGCATCACGGGGAACGGATGCCTTCGGCTACAGAACCGATTTCCTCGGGCTCATCCGGTTGGCTGACGGGCTCAGCCAGCGATGAGGAGAAAAGTACCGCAAGCGGAGGCCGCCTGGTAAGGCGGACTCTGCTGCTGGGCGTTTGAAGATTAAGGCGGATTTTCAGTGGGACGAGGAGCTTTGCGTTCAGCTGCGGGCAAATTCGAGAAGGGGACCGATGTCGTGATTGTCGGCGGCCTGAAGCGCCGCGACATAGCGCCTGCGCAGCTCGCCCATGTCGCCGAGGCGCCCGCTCCCCCAACTGAAGGGCTCTTCGTCCAGTCTTTCCACGAGAAGATCGGCTGCCAGCCGCGCATGACGCCCGTTGCCGTTTGGGAACGGGTGGATGGCGACCAGACGATGGTGGAAACGGATTGCGATCTCGTCCGTCGCGAAGGTCTCATGCTCGATCCAGTATCGCACGTCGGCAAGCAAAGCCGCGAGCTCGACCGGGATGCGGTAAGCCTGAATACCAATGTTACGCTCCGTCGCCCGGAAGCGACCTGCCCATTGCCAAACCTCGCCGAACATGCGTCGGTGCAATGTGCGCATGAAGTCTTCCGTCAGCATCCTGTCGACCGACATGTGACGTCGTCCGCGGACCCAGGCTGCGCCCTTGACGATGTTTTCCTGTTCGGCCTCGTTGAGGTCGTTTCGATGCGTGATCCAGCTCTGAAGCAGGCCCTCGCGTTCCTGCGGTTCAAGCGGTGTTGCGTCCTCGGGTTCCTGGAAGAGGTCGGTCATTTCTCTGACCAGAGATCGCGCTCGGAAAGCTGGTCACGGATGTAGGCCTGGATACGGGACTCAAGATCGGCGTCATTGGTTCCCTGCGCCTCCAGGCGCATCGTATGCGCGACCCGCTGAAGTTCGCGCAACGCGATCTTTCTCGCCCGTTCATTGAGCGAAATCTCGAGTGACGTATTCGGGACCAGTGCGTAAACGAGGGTGCAGTCGAGCGCCTCGGCTGCGCGGCGCAAGGTGCCAAGCTGGATCGTTCCTGATGCCTCCGACTTCTCGATCGTTTCCACTGTCTGCGGCCGGATCCCCATCCGGGAGCCGAGTTGGGCTCCGGTCATGCCGAGTGCGTCGCGCAATGCGCGAACCCAACCTTTGGGGGGCGCTCTGAAGTTTTCCGCAGGCTGTAGCGCTCTAAGGCGTTCATCAAGCCGTTTTCGCGCTCGTTTTCGCACCTCGCCCTTCATCACTCACACCTCTTGCCCTGACAACAAAATCATATCACAGGCTGATTTAACGCAGGTAAATATCAGTTTATAGGCTGATAAGCAATGCATAGGAATCAGCTTATAGCATGAGTAAGATGTGCATTTATCAGAGTCGTGGGCTGATTCCGTTGTCAAGCCCCACTCAAGAACGGGACGATGCGCGCGCTATCCCAGTCTTGACCCGTTGGCCGTGAGATACACGGCGTAGAGCGACGTGGTTGCGGTGATGAAGAGGCGGTTTCGTTTCTCGCCGCCGAAAGCGACATTGGAGACGATCTCGGGAATATGGATCTTGCCGATCAGCGTGCCATCTGGATCATAGCAGTGCACACCGTCGCCGGCGCTCGTCCATATCCTTCCCTTCCGGTCGACGCGGAAACCATCGAAAAGCCCCGCGGTGCATTCGGCAAAAATGCCGAGGTCGCTCAGCTTGCCATCATCGGACACGGCGAGCTTCCTGATATGGCGCGGACCGCCGGATAGGTGCGTCCCGCCGGTGTCGGCGACATAAAGCACTGTTTCGTCGGGACAAAAAGCCAGCCCGTTCGGCTTGATGAAATCCGAAGTCATCCGATCGGTTGCGCCTGTTGCCGGATCATGCCGGTAGACGTGGCATCCGCCGATTTCCTCTTCGCCGTAGTCTCCCTCATAATCGTGGAGGATGCCGTAGCTCGGGTCGGTGAACCAGACGGTGCCATCGGATTTGACTGTGACGTCGTTGGGCGAATTGAGCCGTTTGCCGGCAATCCGATCGGCCAGCACGGTAATCCCGCCGTCGAAATCCGTTCGCGTGACGCGGCGCGTCAGATGTTCGCAGGTGATCAGCCGGCCCCGATTGTCGACCGTGTTGCCGTTGGAGTTGTTGCTGGGCGAGCGGAAGACAGATGTTTCCCCGCTGGTATCGTCGTAGCGCATGATGCGGTTGTTGGGGATATCGGAGAAGATCAGGTAGCGCCCAGCGGCAAACCAGGCCGGCCCCTCCAGCCAGCGGCCGCCCGTCCAAAGCCGCTCGACGCGGGCATGGCCGACGAAGCAGTGTTCAAAGCGCGGGTCGAGAACCTCGAACCCCGTACCCTCGATTTCCCCGAACATGATGCCTCCTCGCGTCAGATTGTTATCGATACCATTTTGTCCTGTTTTGTGTCCTACGTACAGAGCAATGGACTGTGGAACGCGGCACTCCAGCAATAATATCCATTGTGCGATGATAGCGATAACTTTATCGTATCCTCAATTGCCAACTCGGTAGCTGTTTAAGGGCGGGACCAGTGAAAAACGAGGATGAGCCAAAAGACAAACGTCCCAAGGGAGGAGACGCCCAGAAGCTGACAATGGCTGAAGTCGCCAAATATGTCGGCGTCTCCGCCATGACCGTTTCGCGCGCCTTTCGCCAGGATGCGAGCGTTTCCGAAGAGACGCGCAAGCGCATCATGGAAGCGGTCGATGCGCTCGGTTACGTCATCGATCTCTCGGCCGGCAGCCTTTCCTCGCGGCGCAGCGGCTTCATCGCGGCGCTCGTGCCTTCCATCAACAATTCGAACTTCTCCGACACCGCCCGCGGGATCACCGATGCGTTGGAGAATACCGGCCTTCAGCTTCTTCTCGGCTATACCGACTATGCCGCCGAGAAAGAGGAAAAGCTGATCGAGGCGATGCTGCGCCGGCGCCCCGAGGGCATCATTCTGACAGGCGGTTCGCATACCGACCGGGCGCGGCGGATGCTTGATAAGGCCGGCATTCCGGTGGTTGAAACCTGGGAAATTCCGGAAGAGCCGATCAATCACGTCGTCGGCTTTTCCAACAGCGAGGCGATGTCGCTGCTGGTGCGGACGCTTGCAAGTCAGGGCTATCGGCGGTTCGGCTATATCGGCGGAACGACGGCGCGCGATACGCGCGGCAGCCAGCGACGAAGCGGGTTTTTAAAGACCGTCGACGAACTGGGATTCGGACCGGGCCGGGCGATTTCCTTCGGTGTGCCGCCGATCACCATGGAACAGGGCGGCCAGGCGGTGATGAGCCTCCTGGAGCGCTGGCCGGACACGGAAGTCGTTCTCTGCGTCTCCGACCTTTCGGCCTTCGGTGCGATCATGGAATGCAAGCGCAGGGGAATGCGCGTGCCTGAAGATATCGCCATTGCCGGTTTCGGCGACTACGAGATCTCGTCGATCTGTCATCCTAGCATCACCACGATCAATGTCGACTGTTACGGCATCGGCCGTCAGGCCGCCGTCCGCCTGCTCGATGCCCTGCAGGCGGGCGGCGAGGCGACCGGCGACGAGATCATACTGACCGGCTATAGGGTCGTGTTGCGCGAGAGCACGGATCGAAGCGCCCGGTAATCCGTGCCTTGTCAGAAGGCGATCTGGACTTTCATCGACTTGCTGCGGTCGCTTGCCAATTCAAAGGCGGTGACGGCCTCATCGATCTTAAAGACACCTGTCAGCAGCGGCTTCAGATCGACGCGTCGCGCGTTGATCAGCTCGACGGCAAGCGCAAATTCCTCGTGAAAGCGGAATGTTCCGCGCATCTCGATTTCCTTGGCGACGATCATGTTCTGCGGGATGGAGACATCGCCGCCAAGGCCGAGCTGCACGAGAACGGCACGGGGCTTCAGCACTTCCAGACCGGCGCGCACCGCCCGCTCATTGCCCGATGCTTCGAACATGAGGTCGAAATATCCCTTGTCGGCGCCGTAGGCGGCGAGGTCGGCGGCATGCGTCGCGACATTGATCGTTCGATCCGCACCGCTGGTGCGGGCGATCGCCAGAACGCTGTCGGTCACATCGGTCGCGACGATTTCGCGGGCGCCGAGAACGCGCGCAGCAACGATCGCCAGCATGCCGATCGGGCCGCAGCCGGTGACGAGCACCCGTTTGCCCAGCAGTGATCCGGCGCGGCTGGCGGCATGCAGCGTCACGGCAAAGGGTTCGGCGAAGGCCGCTTCGTGAATGGAAATGCCGTCGGCAACCTTGTGGCACTGCCAGCGCTCCGCCACCAGCCGCTGGCGAAAACCGCCCTGAATATGCGGCATTGGCATGGCGCTGCCGTAAAACCGCATGTTCAGGCAGTGGTTCTGCTGTCCCTTCAGGCAATATTGGCAATGATTGCACGGCCGGCTCGGAGACACCGCTACCCGGTCTCCGACGGCAAGATCGCTCACACCGGCGCCCAGCGCCTTGACCGTGCCGGCGATCTCATGGCCGAGGATCATCGGCTCGCGCAGGCGCACAGTGCCGAAGCCGCCATGATTGTAATAATGCAGGTCGGAGCCGCAGATGCCGCCGGCTTCGATGGCAATCTCAACCTGCCCCTCTCCGGCAACCTCCGGCTGGCGCTCCTCGATCCTGAGATCCTTGGCGGCATGAATGACGATGGCTTTCATAGCGAAACCCTCACACGACGGGAGTTGGAAGCGGGTTGCCGGCAAAATGCGCCGCGAGATTGTCTCTGACCAGCTGACCCATGGCCTTGCGGGTTTCGACGGTACCGGAGCCGTGATGGGGCTGCAACACCACGTTTTGAAGCGTCAGGAAACGCGCATCGATCTTCGGTTCGTTGAGGAAGACGTCGAGGCCGGCAGCCTGAATGGTGCCGTTCTGCAGGGCCGCGATCAGCGCCTCTTCATCGACCGTGGTCCCGCGAGAAACATTGATCAACATGCCGTTGGGACCGAGCGCTTTCAGCACTTCGGCATTGATGATCTTCATCGTCGCCTGCCCGCCCGGGACGATGACGATCAGGAAATCGGCCCAATCGGCAAGTGCGACCAGGTCCGGCTGGTAGGCATAGGCGACATCCGCGTGTTCATTGCGGGCGAAATAAGCGATGTCGCAGCCGAAAGCGGCGGCCCGCCTGGCGATTGCCTTGCCGATCCGCCCCATGCCGGCGAGCCCAACCTTCTTGCCGGAGACCCGGGTCACCAGCGGCATGGCGACATTGCCCCACCGGCCGGCGCGGACGAAACCATCGGCCTCCGGAATCTGCCGCGCCGTGGCAAGCAGCAGGCCGATGGCGATGTCGGCGACGTCCTGGGTCAGCACATCGGGGGTATTGGTGACGCGAATGCCGTTGACCCGGGCATGGGAGAGGTCGATGGCATCGGTGCCGACGCCATAGCAAGAGACGATCTCCAGCTTCGGCAATTGCTTCATCAGCTCGGCGGAGGCGCCGATTTCACCGCGCGTCGCGATGGCGCGAATATCCTTGCCGACCCTTGTGATCAGTTCTTGCCGGTTTGTCGCTTCCCACAGGCGGTGAACGCGATACTTCGCCTCCAGATCGACCATATCCCATTCCGGATAGGCTCCGGTCATCAAGATCTCTACTTCAGGCATTCCGTCTCCGCCGCATTTTGACAGTTGATTATGTTATCGATAACATATAATCCGGACAAGCGATGTCAAGTGAGTTTCACCTGAAGTGGCGGTATAAGCCGTCATTCGCAGCGACACCGGAGGAGTTATTTGCATGAAGAACTTGTTTGATCTGACCGGACGGCTTGCCCTGATCACCGGCTCCAGCCAGGGGATCGGTTATGCGCTGGCCGAGGGCCTGGCGCAGCATGGCGCTGAGGTCGTCATCAACGGCCGCACGCCCGAAAGCGTCAAACGCGCCGTCGAGACCCTCAAGGCTCAAGGCCTGTCGGCCCATGCGGCCATCTTCGATGTGACCAGCAAGGACGCCGCCAAAGCGGGCATCGATGCGATTGAGGCCGATATCGGGCCGCTCGACATCCTGATCAACAATGCCGGCATGCAGTTTCGCACACCTCTGGAGGATTTTCCGGCGGACAAATGGGAGCTTTTGCTGACCACTAATATTTCGAGCGTATTTTACGTCGGCCAGGCGGCCGCCAAAGCCATGATCGCTCGTGGTCAGGGCAAGATCATCAACATCGCCTCGGTTCAGAGCGAACTGGCCCGTCCCGGCATCGCCCCTTATACGGCGACCAAGGGCGCCGTGCGCAACCTGACGCGCGGCATGTGCGCCGACTGGGCCAAGCACGGCCTGCAGATCAATGCGATTGCGCCGGGTTACTTCAAGACGCCGCTCAACCAGGCGCTTGTCGACAATCCCGAATTCTCGTCCTGGCTCGAGAAGCGGACGCCGGCCGGTCGCTGGGGCAATGTCGAGGAACTGGTCGGTGCCGCCGTTTTCCTCTCAGGCCGAGGCTCGTCTTTCATCAACGGCCACACGCTTTATGTCGATGGCGGCATCACCACCTGCCTCTGACAGAGACGCGACGATGGAGCTCGAGAAAGAAGCGCCGTCTCTGGCCGTCCTGGTCATGGGTGTCAGCGGTTGCGGCAAGTCCTCGGTCGGCGAGGGCATCGCCGCTCGAAACGGCATGCGGTTTGTGGAGGGCGACCAACTCCACCCTGCGGCAAATGTCGAGAAGATGGCGAAGGGCATACCGCTCACCGATGATGACCGCCTGCCGTGGCTCGACCGGATCGGCGTGGAAATAAAGGCCGCGCAAGACGCGTCGCAAGGATTGGTGATCTCGTGTTCGGCGCTGAAGAGAATCTATCGGGAGAGGTTGAGGCAGGCGGCAGGCGGGCGCCTCGCCTTTGTTTTCCTGGAGGGGTCGCGCGATCTGCTGCTGTCGCGGATGCAGGCCCGTCAGGGCCATTTCATGCCGGCGTCGCTGCTCGATAGCCAGCTGCAGACGCTGGAACCGCCCACCGGTGAAGCCGGTGTGGTCACTGTGACGATCGATATGGCTTTGGATGATATGGTGGCGCTGGCTTGTGAGGAGCTGAGAGGCGCGGCCGTCAACGGAGGGTTTCATGCAGGATGATTATAGAGCAGACGTCGCCGTCATCGGTGCCGGCATCATGGGCACGGCGATTATCACGCGATTGATTGAGACCGGGCACAAAGTAACGGTCTTCGATCTTGATGCCGAAAAGGTTGCGGCGCTGGAAGCCAAGGGGGCTCGCGCAGCTGCTTCCGTGGAGGAGGCGGTCTCCGCCTCGCAATTCTGCGTGCTCAGTCTCAATCACGCCAGCATCGTCCGCGCTGTCGTTTTCGGCGAGAAGGGCGTTGCGGCGGCGGCCAGCGCCGACAAGCTGCTGATCGACATGTCCTCCATCGACCCCTCCGAAACGGCAGATATGGCGAAGCGGCTGCGTTCGGAAACGGGCATGGCATGGGTGGATTGCCCGCTTTCGGGCGGCGTGCCCGGCGCGCTCGGCGGCAAATTGACGATCATGGCCGGTGGCAGCCCCGAGGATTTCGAGCGGGCGCGCGTGGTGATGCGGCATCTTGCCGCCAATTATACGCTGATGGGCGCCTCCGGCGCCGGGCAGACCACCAAGCTGATTAATCAGCTATTCTGCGCCGTGCTGTTTCAGGCGGTCGCCGAAGCCGTCAAACTCGCCGAAGCTGGCGGCGTCGATCCCGCCGCAATTCCGGCAGCCCTTGCCGGCGGCCGAGCGGACAGCCGGATATTGCAGGAATTCATGGCAAAATTCGCCGCCCGGGATTTCTCGCCGACGGGCCGGATCGACAACATGCTGAAGGACCTGGACTCGCTTCAGGCCTTTGCGCTGAAGACCAACACGCCGCTGCCGATGACGGGTGTGGTGGTGGAGATTCACCGCCTGCTGTGCGCCGCCGGCCTTGGGCCGAAGGACTCCGCCGAGATGATGCATCTCCTCGACGGATTTCGCGCCGGCTGACCTCATCTTGCGGAGTGGGAATTGCCACTTTCCGCTTGACTACCGATGAATGTTATCGATAACATATGTTTATAAGAGCTGCAGCTTTGGGAGGAGCCACAGTGGAAGCCAAGAGACTGCTGGAGTTCCAATCGATCACCAAGAGCTTCGGCGGCACGCAGGCGCTGCGTGACGTGTCGATCGATCTGCGCGAGGGCGAGATCCTTGCACTGCTGGGCGAAAACGGCGCCGGCAAATCGACGCTGATCAAGACGCTTGCCGGCATCTACAAGCCCGATCATGGCGACATCCTTTTTCGCGGCCAGAGCTACCATCATCGCCCGCCGAAGCCGAACGAGCGGCAGCCGGTCGCCTTCATCCATCAGGATCTCGGTCTGATCGAGTGGATGACGGTCGGCGAGAATATGGGTCTGTCGCAAGGCTTCTCGATGCGAAGCGGTCTCATCGATTGGAACAGGACGCAGGCGCGGTCCAAGGAAGCGCTGAAGCTCGTCGGCTGCGACTTCGATCCGACGACGCGGGTCTCGGCCCTGTCGCGCACCGAAAAATCGCTCGTCGCCATTGCCCGCGCGCTTGCCGTCGAAGCCGACGTTCTGGTGCTCGACGAGCCGACGGCGAGCCTTCCGGCCGATGAAGTCGATCGGCTGTTCAACGCCATCCGCCCCCTGAAAGAGCGCGGCGTCGGCATGATCTATGTCTCCCACAGGCTCGACGAGATCTTCCGCATCGCCGATCGCGTTGCCGTGCTGCGCGACGGATGCATGGTCGGGCAGAAGCCGGTCAGCGAGACCACCCCGGACGAACTGGTGACGATGATCATCGGCCGCAGCGGCGACAGCCTCTTTTCCAAGGCCGAGATCAAGCCCGGCAAGGCGATCGTCGAGGTTCGCGACGTCGTCTGTGCCGGCACGAGCCCGATATCCTTCGATATCCGCGAGGGTGAGCTGCTTGGACTGGTCGGATTGCGCGGCGCCGGCCAGGAACGGATCGGCCGGGCGCTGTTCGGCTGCGAGCCCTTCAACGGCTCGGTTCTGCTGCATGGCGAGGCGCCGGATCTTTCCAGCCCGCGGCAGGCCATGGCCTCGGGCATCGGTCTGATTGCCCGCGACCGGACGGAGGAATCCGTCGCACTGTCGCTGTCAATTCGGGAAAATACCTATCTCAATCCGGGCGCCGTCGGCCGCGGGATTTTCTCCTTCCTGTCGCCGCGTGGCGAAGCCGATCTTGCCCATGCGATCGGCCATTCCGTCGGCCTCAGGCCGAACGATCCGGATCTGCCGGTGGAGGCGCTGTCCGGCGGCAACCAGCAGAAGGTGGTCGTCGGCCGCTGGCTGGCCACCGGCCGCAAGCTGCTGGTCGCCGAAGACCCGACCGCCGGCGTCGACATCGGCGCGCGCGCCGAAATCTACCGCCTGATCACCCAGGCGCTGGAAGCCGGTCTCGCGGTCGTCGTGGTCTCGACGGATTTCGAGGAAATCGCCCATATCTGCCACCGCGCGCTGGTTTTCTCGCGCGGCAAAATTGTCAGCGAACTGAGCGGAAGCGCCCTGACGACGGAGGCGGTCATCACCGCCGCCTCCGCGTCGGAAGCGGCTTGAGCCATCGGGAGAACAGCCATGCAATCCATAGAATCCACCGCGCTGGAGCCGACCAAGAGCGAAATGGCCGGCCTGTCCACCGGCCAGAAGATCGGACGCCTGATCCCGGTTTACGGTCTGGTCATCCTGACCGCCGGCCTGATCGTGCTCTTCTCGATCCTCCTGCCCGATACGTTCCCGACCGTGCTGAACGTCCGCTCGATCGTCTCCGACAAGGCGATCATCGCGCTTCTGTCGCTGGCCGCAATGATCCCGATGGCATCGGGCCGCATCGATCTGACCGTCGGCTACGGCATCGTGCTCTGGCATATTCTCGCCATCAGCCTGCAGACGGCCTACAGCCTGCCCTGGCCGGTCGCGGTCGTCATCGTTCTCGCGCTCGGCGTCCTCACAGGCTTCATCAACGGCCTGCTCGTCGAAGTCGCCAAGATCGACAGCTTCATCGCCACGCTCGGCACCGGAACGGTTCTTTACGCGCTTGCCCTCTGGCACACCGGCGGCCGGCAGGTGGTCGGTGTCCTGCCGGACGGTTTTTATGCGCTGAACGGCACCATGCTCTTCGGCCTGCCAATCACCGGCTTCTATGTGCTGCTGATCGCGATCTGCATGTGGATCGTCCTCGAATACCTGCCGATCGGCCGTTATCTCTATGCCATCGGCGCCAATCCCAAGGCTGCGGCCCTCAATGGCATTCCCGTCCGCAAATTCGTGATCGGCGCCTTCGTCACCTCGGGCCTGCTGGCAGCGTTGACCGGCGTCCTTCTCGCCTCGAAGCTGCGCATCGGCCAGGCGAGCGTCGGCCTCGAATATCTGCTGCCGGCACTTGTCGGCGCCTTCCTCGGGTCAACGACGATCAAGCCGGGACGGGTGAACGTCTGGGGGACCCTGATCGGCGTCATCATCCTGGCGGTCGGCATATCGGGAATTCAGCAATTCGGCGGGTCGTTCTTCGTCGAACCGCTGTTCAACGGCGTGACACTGCTGATTGCCATCGGCATAGCAGGTTATGCCCAGCGCAAGCGCGGAGCTGTGAGGAGGATCACACCCGCATCCAAATGAGGATGCCGGCTCATCCGGCATTCCAGAACAAACAAAATGGAGGAGTGAACATGAAGCGCAGGACTTTGATGCAGGCAACGGTCGCAACCGTCGCCCTCATGCTGAGCATGCCGGCGATGGCGGATTCGATGGCTGACGCCAAGGCCGTGGTCGAGAAATATGCGTCCAAGGTGAGCGCCTGGGATGGCCCGACGAGCGGCCCGAAGGGCGCCACCGGCAAGAACATCGTCATTCTTGCTGCCGATATGAAGAACGGCGGCATCCTCGGCGTCGTCAACGGCGTTCAGGAAGCGGCAGGCGCATTGGGCTGGACGGTGAAGGCGCTGGACGGCGCCGGTTCGATCGGCGGACGCACAGCGGCTTTCGGCCAGGCCATGGCGCTGAAGCCCGATGGCATCATCATCAACGGCTTCGACGCCGTCGAGCAGAAGCCTGCGATGGAAGCGGCGAAGGCCGCCGGCATTCCGATGGTTTCCTGGCACGCCGCTTCGGCGGTCGGCCCGGTTCCTGAGGTCGGCGTATTCGCCAATGTGACCACCGACGCGATGGAAGTCTCGAAGTCTGCGGCCGATTGGGCCTTCGCCGATGCCGGCGGCAAGCCGGGCGTCATCATCTTCACCGACTCCACCTATGCGATCGCGATCGCCAAGGCCGACCGCATGAAGAAGGAGATCGAAGATCTCGGCGGCACCGTGCTCGAATATGTCGACACGCCGATCGCCGAAACCTCCCAGCGCATGCCGCAGCTGACCACCTCGCTGCTGCAGAAGTACGGCGCCAAGTGGACGCATTCGCTGGCGATCAACGACCTCTACTACGACTTCATGGGCCCGTCGCTTGCCTCGGCCGGCATTGCCGGCGACGGCAAGCCGGTGAATGTCGCGGCCGGTGACGGCTCGGAGAGCGCCTATCAGCGTATCCGTGCCAAGCAGTACCAGGCCGTCACGGTGGCCGAGCCGCTCAATTTGCAGGGCTGGCAGCTCGTCGATGAATTGAACCGCGCCTTTGCCGGTGCTCCGTGGTCGGGCTATGTCTCGCCGTTGCACGTGGTGACCAGTGAGAATGTCGAGTTCGACGGCGGACCGAAGAACAGCTTCGATCCCGATAATGGCTATCGCGATCAATACAAGAAGATCTGGGGCAAATAGGCCTTTCAAGCAGGGCGTATCAACCGGTACGCCCTGATCCCTGACATCACATCACTAACGATCCAGCTCCTGCGAGTTTTGGAAGAGAGAACCTATGATCATTCGTTACGCTTTGTTTGAGGGCGAAATCCATCCCGGTCGGGAAGAGGAATTCCGCGACTTTGTGAGACAGCAGCTCGTTCCTCTCTGGACGCAATTTCCGGGTGCGGAGGAAATACGGGTGCTGGACGGGGTGGAGCGCGACGAGGGTGCTCCGGTCTATGCCATGGCGCTCGCCATTCGTTATCCCGACATGGAGGCGGTCGATATGGCGCTGCGCTCCAATGTGCGCTCGGAGAGCCGCGAGGTGACGGGGGAGCTGCTGAAGCTCTTCACGGGCAAGGTGCACCATCACGTATTTTCGGCCAGCGAATACCCGCCGCAGATCGCCTGATGTAGCTGATCCCCGCGGCTCAACCGGCTGAACCAAACACCTTCAGCGCCTTGGACACATCGTCTCAGGTGCTTTTTCATAAGATTTCCGATCCGGAGGTCAGAGCTCGATGACGCGGTGTTGGTCGTTGCAGCGGGCCGCAATGCCAAGTGCAAAGGATGTCAGGTCCCTGCCGCGCATTGGCTCTGGCCGGAATTCTTGGCGCCGTAGTGCCGCCGCCAAGCATCGTCCGTGCTCCTGCAGTGAATCCGAAGTGATTCGAAATTTCCGTTCGGCGTTCCTCAGATCATTGTCCGAGTGCAAGGCGCCGAAAGAGATGAGCGCCGGATTTACAACAGCAGATATCGGCGGTTTCTGCAAAACAACTTAGCATACTCTTCCCGCGTGGCGTCCGTGCAAAAAATGCTCACAAATTTACGAAAAGAGCAACATACTGGCTCTCCGTGGGCTCCGTTTACACTCTCTAAAATATATACCCCTAGATTTTTGGGATATCGGAACGACGTTCTCAGGATCGTCACCTACGCCATGATGGCGGGCCGGCATCCGAAATCTTGCATGAAATCAAGGTTGTTTCTTCACGTGCGCTTCCGCGTCTCGGAGCACTGGCTTCGGCCGCTCCGGGTAAGCAGCGTGCATGCGACGCGGCATGTCCGGCGCGACGAGCCGCGGCCGCGCGCATTCGGGGAACGGATCGAGACCGCACACATAATGAGATGTGTCGATCGATCCTGGTGCCCCAGCCACTTTTGACAAACCTCGCCAACGATGGAGAGTGCCAATGAACAGCATTAAGAGTTTTGGGATCGCGGTGCGTCTCACCCTCGGCTTTAGCTTCCTGATTCTGCTGATGGCCGGTCTGACCATCTATTCGGTTCTAGAGGTTGGGTTGATCAACAGCAATCTTGAAACGATCAACGACGTCAACAGCGTCAAGCAGCGGTTTGCCATCAACTATCGCGGCAGCGTGCACGATCGGGCGATCGCCATCCGCGACGTGACCCTGGTGAACTCGGCGGACGAACGCAAGGCGGCCGAGACACTGATCGAAAAGCTGGCGGCCACTTATGCCGAGAATGAAAAGCGCATGGCCGACATGGTTGCATCTCCGGCCGGTGCGACGGATCAGGAAAAGGCCATTTTGAACCAGATCGCCAACATCCAGGCGAAAACCAATCCTCTGGTTGCGGAAATCATCGCGCTGCAGGTGAAGGGCGATACCGAAGCGGCCCGCAAGATCCTGCTCGAACAGGCCCGGCCTGCCTTCGTGGAGTGGCTCGGTGCCATCAATAAATTCATCGACTACCAGGAAGCACTGGACAAATCGATCGGCGGCGAGGTTCGTAGCTCGGCGAGCGGCTTCAAGCCGATAGTGCTGACCGCGCTCGGCATTGCGGCTCTTCTTTCGGTCGTCGCTGCCGCCGTAACATCCCGTACGATCGTCGGCCCGCTGGCAAAGCTCCAGCTTTCGCTGAAGGCGATGGCGGAAGGCACTCTCCACGGCGACGGTCGTCTCGAAGCCCGCGGCGACGAGATCGGCAGGCTCGCCCGCGCCGTAGCCGGCTTGCGCGACGCGATTTCAGCAAAGGCCGAACGGGAGGCCGATGCGGAAAGCAAGCGGGCGGTGGCGGAACGTCACCGGCTCGAACAGGATGCCGACGAACGCCGCTCCCTTGCCGAGCAGACGGACCGGGCGGTCGGCCAGTTGGGCAGTGCACTGCAGGCGTTGGCCGATGGCGACCTCACGCAGCAGATCGGCACGCCGTTCATCCCGTCCCTGGAAAAACTCAGAGCCGACTTCAATTCCGCGGTCGAAAAGCTCCGTGCCGCCATGCAGAAGGTTGCCGAGAACGCCAGCGCGATTGCGGCCGGCGCACAGGAGATCCGCTCCGCTTCGGACGATCTCGCCAAGCGGACCGAGCAGCAGGCCGCCTCCGTCGAGGAGACCGCCGCTGCCCTGGAAGAGATCACCACCACCGTCGCCGACTCCAGCAACAGGGCTCAGGAGGCAGGCCAGCTCGTCCGCAAGACGAAAGACAATGCGGAACGCTCGGGCGGCGTTGTCCGTGACGCAGTCGATGCCATGGGCAAGATCGAATCCTCCGCCACCGAGATCGGCAGCATCATCGGCGTCATCGACGAGATCGCCTTCCAGACCAACCTGCTGGCGCTGAACGCCGGCGTCGAGGCTGCCCGCGCCGGTGAAGCCGGAAAGGGCTTTGCCGTTGTTGCCCAGGAAGTGCGCGAACTGGCGCAGCGTTCCGCTAAGGCGGCAAAGGAAATCAAGGAGCTGATCAACGCTTCGAACGGCCATGTCAAAAACGGCGTCGCGCTGGTTGGCGAAACCGGAAAGGCCCTGCAGGAGATTGCGGTACAGGTGCAGCAGGTCGACGGCAACGTCGGCGCCATTGTCGGCGCCTCGCAGGAGCAGGCGACGGGGCTGAAGGAAATCAATACCGCCGTCAACAGGATGGACCAGGGCACCCAGCAGAACGCCGCCATGGTCGAAGAAGCCACAGCCGCCGCTCACAAGCTCGCCAAGGAAGCCGACGCGCTGTTCCAGCTCCTGGGCCAGTTCAACATTGGCGGGGCGGTGGCATCGAGGCGCATATCGCAGCCTGCTCCCGCGCAGCATGCTCAGCCCGTGGCTTCGCCGGCGCGCCAGATGATCGCCAAGGTCGGTAGGTCGTTCCAGGGGAATGCGACCCAGGGGAACGCGGCATTGGCCGGCGATTGGGAAGAGTTTTAAACCACAGAGGGTTCTGCTGAAAAAATAAAGTAGCGAAGGGCAGCGTTTGCTGCCCTTCCTGTTCTTATCTTACGCCCGAGCCGGGACCTTGGCCGGAAGCAGGGCGTTGACCACGACCGCAACGGCGATGTTTGCCGCAAGCGCCAGCAGCCCGGTATAGACGGTGAAGGGTTCACCGCCGAGGCTGATCAGATGCAGCGGCTTCCAGCCGGCATCCCAGACGAGGTAGGTGCCGCCGCAGAAGCCGACGAACCAGCCGGCAAGCAGACCGGGTGCGCGGAACCAGTTGGTATAGAGACCGAAGACCAGAGCCGGCAGCGTCTGCAGGATCCAGATGCCGCCGAGCAGCTGCAGGTCGAGTGCGAACTGCGTCGGCAGGAAGATGATGACGAGCAACGCGCCGACCTTCACCACCAGCGACGTCACCTTCGCGACCTTGGCTTCGCCCGCATCGCTGACCTTGGGGTCGACATAGGCCTTCCAGAAATTGCGGGTGAAGAGGTTGGCCGCGCCGATGCTCATCACCGCCGCCGGCACCAGTGCGCCGATCGCGATCGCCGCAAAGGCGAAGCCCGAGAACCAGCCCGAAAACAGCGTCTTGAACAGGGTCGGAACGACGTCATTGGCACTGTCGAGCTTCAGGTTGGCGGCATGGCCCATATAGCCGAGCAGCGCCAGAAGGCCGAGCAGCAGCGTATAGGCGGGCAGCATGATCGCATTCTTGCGGATCGTCTTGCCGCTGTTGGAGGCAAAGATGCCGGTCAGCGTATGCGGATACATGAAGGCCGCGAGCGCCGAACCGAAAGCGAGCGTGGCATAGGCGACATACTGATTGCCGCCGAGCAGCAGGTTGCCGGAACCCTTGGCCTGGAAGGCCGCGTCAGCCGATGCGAAGACATTGGCGTAGCCGCCGAGCTTCGACGGGATAAGCGCGACCGCTGCGATCACCACAATATAAATCATGATGTCCTTGACAAAGGCGATCAGAGCCGGGGCGCGCAGGCCCGCCGAATAGGTGTAGAGCGCCAGCACGATGAAGGCGATCGCCAGCGGCAGCTCGCCGTGCAATCCGAGTGCCTTCAAGACCGCCGTCATGCCGACGAGCTGGAGGGCAATGTAAGGCATGGTGGCGATGACGCCCGTCGCCGCGACGGCGAGCTCGAGACCGCGCGATCCGTATTGGCCGTGAACGACGTCGGCGGCTGTGACATAGCCGAAATCCTTGGCGCGTTTCCACAGGATCGGCATGACCATGAAGACGAAGGGATAGACGACAATCGTATAGGGCAGCGCGAAGAAACCGTAGGCGCCGACGGTATAGACCAGCGCCGGAACGGCGATGACTGTATAGGCGGTATAGAAGTCGCCGCCGACGAGGAACCAGGTGATCCAGGTGCCGAAGTTTCGCCCGCCGAGACCCCATTCATCGATATGGGCGAGCGTCTCGGGCTTGCGCCAGCGGCTGGCGACGAAACCCATGACGGTGACGAGGGCGAAGAAGAAGATGAAGACGGCGAGCGCCGTGCCGTTGATGTCAGTCGTCATGGCGAACGCTCCGATAGGCAATCCAGGTCAGCGTCGCCGTGATCGGCACCCAGAGAAGCTGATACCAGTAGAAGAAGGGGAAGCCGAAAAGCGACGGCTCGCGGAGATTGTAGAATGGCGGCCAGAGCAGACCTATGTACGGAATGATCAGCAGCCATAGCGCTGCCTTGCTACGTGGTTTTTCCATGTCGGAGTACCTTTCAGGCGCCGCAATAGCGGTCGCCATGTTCCAGTTGTCGGCGTGGAAGGCAGGTCTGTCAGCCGGCGGCGGCAGCAGGCCCGGTTCGGGTCGCTCGAGCTTTTCCGGCGGATCGGAAGCTGATGTAACGCATGTGAATTCCTCCCAACGGCTGGCACTTGGCAAGCCGCGAATGGAGTCCTAGGGCGTCGGTTTTATCCTCACAAGATGGGCGCAGAGCTGAAATGCCGGGCTCTACCCAGAAGTGGGTAGGCGCGAATTTGCGTCGATTTTCGAGGCGATGCCGTGATCGAGCGCGTAGCGAATGAGGCCTGCGGTGGTGGGGATGCCAAGTTTCTTCTTGAGGTTCTTGCGATGGGTTTCCGCCGTGGCAGAGCTTATCCCGAGCACTTCGGCGATCTCGCGGTTGCTCCGCCCGGCAACGATCAGCCCGAGGATATCGCGTTCGCGCGGCGTCAAGGGGTTGCTCCCCTCCTCCCCCCGTTCCCCCATCAGCGCGTCGAAGACGCCCGAGGAGAAATAGGTGCCGCCATCCGCGACGGTTTCGATCGCCGCGACGATCTCCTCTGTGGAGACGTCTTTCAGAACATAACCGGCGGCGCCGCGCATGACCGAGGAGGAGATATATTCCCGGCTGTCATGCATGGAAAGCATCACGACGCGGGTCTCAGGAAGTTCGCTCCTGAACAGTTCGATCGCATCGATGCCGCTGAGCTTGGGCATGTTGATGTCCATCAGCACCACCTGCGGCTGGATCTGCCGGGCGATATCGAGCCCGGTTTGCGCCAAGCCCGCGGTGCCGGCGACCTCGATATGATCGAATGTTTCGAGCACGGCTTTCAATCCGTCCAGCACCAGCGGATGGTTGTCGATCAGGAGTACCTTGATTTTCGGGCGTTCCGTCATGCGGCTTGCGCCTGCTTGCCAGGGGCAAGATTGGCCGATCTCGGCATCATCGCCGTCAGCGTCGTGCCCGCCTCGCTGCTGTTGATGAGAAGCAGGCCCCGGAAGTGCGCCATCCGCTCCTGCATGTTGCGCAGGCCGAGGCCCGAGCCGCCGGACGCGCCATCCCTAGCGCCATCGAAGCCGGTGCCGTTGTCGGAGATGGTCATTCGGGCGCGGCCGCCGTCATTCCAGAGCTTGACCGAAAGCTTCGAGGCGCCCGAATGCCGTTCGACATTGTTGAAGGCCTCCTGGGCGACGCGATAAAGGGCGGTGCTGGCTTCCGCCTTCAGCATGCCGGCAAAGCCCGAGGCGTCGATCGTCGTCTCGATCCCCGTCCGTTCGGCAAAGTGATGGCACAGTGCCTCCAGCGCCGCCGTCAGGCCGAGATCGTCGAGCACGCGCGGGCGCAGATCATGCGAGAGCAGCCGGATTTCCTTGATGGCGCCGTTCAGCGCCTCGACGCCGCGCTCGATGGTCAGTGCCGCCTCGTCGACATTGGTCCTGACCTTGCGGCCGGCGAGATCCATCGCATAGCGCACGCCGAGAAGGGTCTGGGAGATGCCGTCATGCAGCTCGCGCGCCAGCCGGGTGCGCTCCTCTTCCTGGGTGTCGATGACCCGCTGCGTCAGCTCCTTGAGCCGGCTGTCGGCCATGCGGCGTTCGTGGAATGTCAGCAGCATGCAGGTGGTGAAAACGACGAGCACTGCGGGCACGGCGATCAGCGCGACGATGACGAAGGTCCGTCTGATATTGGCGCGCATCACCTTGTTGGCGGCCGCACTTTGGGCGAAGACGTCGTCCAGATAAACGCCGGTTCCCACCACCCAGTGCCATTTGTCGAGACTGACGACGAAGGAGAGCTTGTCGGCGATCTGTCCGGTGGAAGGTTTCTGCCATTTGTACTGGTGCAGGCCGCCGCCCGCCTTTGCGGTGGCGATCAGCTCGGCAATCACCTTGTCGCCATCGGGATCCGTCAGGTCGAGCCAGTTTTGTCCATGCCGGAAGCTCTGGCGCGGATGAACGATATTGTTTCCGTCATAATCGTAGACGAAGAAATAGCCGTCCTTGCCGTAGTCGAGCGAGGTCAGAATACTAGCCACCTGCTGTTTGGCGGCTTCGTCGTCGGGGCCGGCCTTGTCGTAGATCGTCTGGATGGCCGATAGGGCAAGATTGGTCAGATTGAGGATCTCGGCTTCCCTCGTCTTCAGCATGTTCTGCTCGAACGTCTCGATGCTGTTCTTGGCGAGATTTGCCGATTGCCAGGTGATGAAGGTGGTGATCGCGAGGATCGAGATGACGAGGGGGACGATCGCCAATGCGATGATCTGGTGTCGTAACGTCAACGATCGGTCCTCCCCGGGATGCGCGCCGGAATTATGCGCTTTGCCGAATGCGTGTCCAGCGGCTTGTCGGTGTTGGCCGGCAAGCGCTATTCCACTGGCACGAACAGGCCGAGCTTGACGTCACGCAGCACGACATTGGTATGCATGCGGCGGATCTGCGGATTGTCGGCCATGATCAGGGCGGCGATGTCGTCATAATGCTCGACGTCGCGGGCGGTGACGATCGCGATCAGATCGACGGCGCCTGTGACGTAATAGACTTGCTGAATATGATCCTGCTTCTCCGCCCAAAGGCGGAATTTCGCCAGCGCGTCGTAATTGTCGCGCTCGATCTCCATGCCGACGATGAAGACCATCGATGTCGGCGTCGCCTTGCGATCCAGTACGGCCACCTCCGCCTTGATGATCCCCTCCTCGCGCAGCCGCTTCAACCGCCGCTGCACGGCGGAGACCGACAGTCCGACCCGTTCGGCGATCGTTTCAGCTTTCAACTGGCAATCGCGCTGAACGATATCGAGAATGTCGCGGTCAAAACGATCCAGTTGCTCCATGGTCCAGTCCGATCCTTGCCACAGCAAGCGTTGCGCCACATTCGCAGCGTTGAAAACATTATTTTGCTCATAATATGCAAAAGAGATGGAAATTGCGCGAAAAAACCGCGTTCTTTTATCATTATCCTTCGCAGATTGAATTCAGCCGGAACTATGCATGTCGGATCAGCCCTCTCCTGCTCTTCGCGTCGAAGATCTCTATAAAAGCTTCGGCTCGCAACAGGTTCTGAAAGGTATCTCGACGGAGGCCCACAAGTCGGACGTGATTTCGATCATCGGTTCGTCGGGCTCCGGCAAGAGCACGTTCCTCCGATGCATCAATTTCCTGGAAACGCCGGATCGCGGCCGCATTGCCGTGAACGGCGAGGAAGTCGCGCTGAAGGCCGGCCGCGGCGGGCGGCTGCAGCCGC
The DNA here is from genome assembly GCF_003939025.1 of Rhizobium sophoriradicis. Lineage (GTDB taxonomy): Bacteria > Pseudomonadota > Alphaproteobacteria > Rhizobiales > Rhizobiaceae > Rhizobium > Rhizobium sophoriradicis. The sequence goes on along the minus strand of NZ_RQIH01000001.1, from coordinate 257,426 downwards.
ACAGCTGGCGGCAGATCGAACGGCTGCGGACCGGACTGGGGATGGTGTTTCAGAGTTTCAATCTCTGGGCGCATCGCACCGTGCTGGAAAACGTCATCGAGGCGCCGGTGCATGTCATGGGCATTTCAAAGCGCGAGGCGATCGAAAAGGCGGAATCTCTGCTCCACAAGGTCGGGCTCTTCGACAAGCGCGACGCCTATCCCGCCTTCCTCTCCGGCGGTCAGCAGCAGCGCGCGGCAATTGCGAGGGCACTTTGCGTCGATCCCGCCGTCATGCTTTTCGACGAGCCGACATCGGCGCTCGATCCGGAGCTGGTCGGTGAGGTCCTCAAGGTCATCCGCGATCTCGCCGAAGAAGGCCGGACCATGCTGATCGTCACGCATGAAATGCGTTTCGCCCGGGATGTTTCGAGCCGCGTCCTCTTCCTGCATCAAGGACGGATCGAGGAGGAAGGGCCGCCGGAACAGGTTTTCGGGGCGCCGGTCAGCGCCCGCTGCCGGGAATTCACCCGTCTCAGCGCCCATTGATCCACATCAGCCATCATCGACAACACTCGAACCAGGAGATACCTGCGAATGAAACTGCTCCCCACGCTTTTTGCCGGCGCGGCACTTGCGCTTTCTGCGGTTGCCGCACAGGCCGAAGTCCGCTTTGGCGTCATGAATGAATCCTATCCGCCGTTCTTCGCCAAGGACGCCTCGGGTGAGTGGCACGGCTGGGAAATCGACCTGATGAACGCCGTTTGTGCGGAGATGAAGGAGAAATGCTCAATCGTCGACATTTCCTGGGATGGTCTCATTCCGGCTCTTGAGAGCAAGAAATTCGACGTGATCTGGTCGTCGATGTCGAACACGGCGGAACGCTCGAAGGTGATCGACTTCACCGACAAGTACTACAACACCCCGAGCACGCTGATCGGTCCCAAGGACCAGAAGCCGGGCGCCACTGCCGAGGATGTGAAGGGCAAGACCATCGGCATCCAGGTGTCGACGATCCAGTCCGAATATTACAAGAAATACTTTGCCGAGGCGGCCGACGAAAAGACCTACCAGACGCTCGACGAGGCCTTCCAGGATCTGGCCTCCGGCCGTATCGACTACGTCTTCGGCGATTCCCTGGCGCTCGACGCCTTCCTGAAGAGCGATGGCGGCAAGGATTGCTGCGCCAAGATGGGAGATGTCGCCGACGACAAGGAAATTCTCGGCGCCGGCGTTTCGGGCGGTCTGCGCAAGGAAGACACGGAGCTGAAAGCCAAGCTGAATGCGGCGATCGCTGCGGTTCGCGCCAACGGCCAGTATGGCGCGATCACCAAGAAATATTTCGACTTCGACATCTACGGCGCGAAGTAAGCAGTCTCGGCGATGGCAACCGCGCAACAAGGCATTCTGGATCTGCTGTCTCCCTATCCTCCGGGATGGGGCGGCGTTCTTTTGGCAGGCGCGGTCTCCACGGTCGCCATCTCGGCTTGCGCCTTCGCTGTCGGAATTTTGCTCGGCACCGGCGGCGCGCTTGGAAAGCTCTCGGCCAATCGCGCGCTCCGCCTGATGCTCGATCTCTACACCACTGTCATTCGCGCAGTTCCCGAGCTGATCCTAATCGTCGGCCTCTATTATGCCGGCACCGACGGCCTCAACCGGCTGCTGGCGGCGATGGAGCTGCCGCCGATCGAAGTGAACGGCTTCGTCGCGGCCGTCGCCGTGCTCGGCTTCGTGCAGGGCGCCTATATGACGGAAGTGCTGCGCGGCGCGATCCTTGCCATTCCCACCGGTCAGATCGAAGCCGCCAAAGCTTTCGGCATGGGGCCGGCGCTGCGATTTCGCCGCGTCTTGCTGCCGGCGCTGTTGCCGAACGCGCTGCCGGGGATGGCCAATCTGTGGATGTCGGTCACCAAGGACAGCGCGCTGGTGGCGGTCGTCGGCTACCAGGAACTGGCGCTCGCCACCCGCCTCGCCGGGGCGAGCACCAAACACTACTTCGTGTTTTTCCTCGCTTCCGCCCTTCTCTACCTCGCCATCACGCTCGTCTCCAACGTCGCTTTCAAGCTGATCGAAGGACGGGTGCGGCGCGGACAGCCGCGTCTCGCCTGAGAAAGCCGCGCCCTATGAGTTTCACCTGGATCTCTTCCTATTGGCCGCTGCTTCTGACCGGCGCCTGGCAGACCGTGTCGCTGCTTGTCATTTCCGTCATATTTGGTTTTCTCATCGCCATCGGTCTGGCCTTCGCACAGGTCAGCGGTGGCAGGCTGACGCGGCTGCTTGCCCGCGGCTACTGCACCTTTTTCCGTGGCACGCCGCTGTTGATTCAGCTGTGGCTTCTCTATTACGGCGTCGGCTCGCTGCTGCCGATGGTCCCCGGCATCCGCCAGACCCTGTTCTGGCCGATCCTGCGCGAAGGCTTCTTCTTCGCCGCGGTCAGCTTCACGCTGAATTATGCGGCTTACGAGGCAGAGGTCCTGCGCGGCGCGCTGCTTGCCGTTCCCAAGGGTGAGCTCGAAGCCGGGCGAGCCTTCGGCCTGTCGCCGTGGAAGCTGACCCATCGGATCTGGCTGCCGCGCGCCATCCGCATTGCGCTGCCGACGATCGCCGGAGAGATCGTCATGCAGCTGAAGGCGACGCCGCTTGCCTTCACGGTGACGGTGATGGATCTCTATGCCGTAGCCAACAAGGTTCGCCAGGACACGCTGCTGGTCTATGAGCCGCTGCTTGTCGTCACCCTCTTCTATCTGGCCCTGACCGCAGTCATCGCCCGCGTCTTTCGAGGTCTCGAAGCGCAGGTGCCGGTGCGGCGTTAGGCGGACGGACGTTTCTCACTTTGTTTTTAAAGCCCGCCGCCGGCAACGGCGCGACAGCCTGAATGGAGATCTCTTCATGAGCACGATACGAATCCTCGATGGCGGCATGAGCCGCGAGCTGTTGCGGCTCGGCGCCGAATTGAAGCAGCCGGAATGGTCGGCGCTGGCGCTGATCGATTCGCCGGATATCGTCCGCGAGGTGCATAAGGAGTTCATCGATGCCGGCTCTGAGGTCATCACGGCCAATAGCTATGCGCTGGTGCCCTTCCATATCGGCGAGGACCGGTTTCAGAAGGAGGGTGCAGCGCTGATCCGTCTTGCCGGCCGCCTGGCGCGCGAGACGGCCGATTCCGTTACTGATCGCAAGGTGCTGGTCGCCGGTTCGCTGCCGCCGATCTTCGGCTCCTACGAGCCGCAGAATTTTCAGCCTGCGCGGGTGCAGCATTATCTCAGGGTGCTTGTCGAAAACCTCGCCCCCTTCGTCGACATATGGCTCGGCGAGACGTTGAGCCTGATCGCCGAGGGCGACGCCGTGCGCGAGGCGGTGGCGGCATCGGGCAAACCCTTCTGGATTTCCTTCACGCTGGCCGATGACGAAGCGGATATCAAAAGCGGCGAGCCGAAGCTTCGTTCCGGCGAAAGCGTCGAGGCGGCGGCGGCCTGGGCGGTGTCATCGGGTACGGAGGCCCTCCTGTTCAACTGCAGCAAGCCCGAGGTCATGCGGACAGCTGTGGAGACGGCAGCGCGGGTGTTCCGCAAGACGGACGCCCCGATCGAAATCGGCGTCTATGCCAATGCCTTCGAAGGGGAACAGGGCGAGTCGGCCGCCAATGAAGGCCTGCACGAGACCCGCGGCGACCTGAACGACGACGTCTATTCGCGTTTTGCCTGCTCCTGGGCCGAGGCTGGCGCGACGATTATCGGCGGCTGCTGCGGCATCGGTGCCGCCCATATCCATCGCTTGGGCAAGACGCTTTTGCGCTGAAGCCGCGGAGAGTGGCGGCGGTCGTTCATGCCGCCGCTCTCTCCGATCGATCGGGATGCGGTGCGCCGTTATTTCTACCGCCGAAACTTAGGCTTTGCCGGTGAGAGAGCCTGTCGATAAATAACTTGATTTGATTGATCATCTTTTATAACCCGACCTCGTATTTAACTGTTGGAAGGTTGTCATGAATTTCAGATCCGTGGCCAGCTGGCTGGCTGCCTCGTTTATTTCTATTTCCGCTGTTTTCTCCGCGTCCTCTGCCATCGCAGAGCAGAAAACGATCACCGATGTGATCGGCCGCCAGGTGAAGGTCGACCTTCCGGCCGAGCGCGTCGTCCTCGGCTTCTATTTCGAGGATTACATGGCCGTTGGCGGCGAGAAGGCCTATGATTCCGTCGTCGGGATTTCACGCGAGGCATGGGAGGGCTGGGTTCCCGCGAACTGGAAGATGCATCTTGCCCACCACCCCTCGCTTGGCGACATTGCCGATGTCGGCGAAGTAGAAGCCCAGACTTTTTCCATCGAAAAGGTGCTGAGCCTTAATCCCGACCTGGTCATCCTGGCCGACTGGCAGTACCAGGCGCTCGGCCAGGACGCCCATCGTCTCGAAGAGCAGGGAATTCCTGTCGTTGTCGTCGACTACAACGCCCAAACCGTCGAGCGCCATGTCGCCTCGACCGTGCTGTTCGGGCAGCTGACCGGCCAGGATACGCGCGGCAAGGAGATCGCCGATTGCTACGCCGGCGCGCTGAAGGACATCGCCGTCCGTGTGGCCGCATCGGGCAAGCCGAAGCCAAAGGTCTATGTCGAATTCGGCAATAAGGGGCCAGCGGAATATTCCTTCACCTACGGCAAGAACATGTGGGGCGCCATGTCCACGGCGGCCGGCGGCGACAATATCGCAGCGCCCTTCGTGGAGTGGTGGGGGCCGATCAATCCGGAGCAGGTGCTGGCGTCCAAGCCGGATGCCATCTTCATTTCCGGCCGCGAGAACAACAAGAGCGAGACCGCTCTCCCGATGGGACAGGGTGTGAAGGCCGACGAAGCCCGCGAAAAGCTCAAGGCTTTCGAAACCCGCCAGGGCTGGAGCGAACTGCCGGCCGTCAAGCACGGCCAGCTCTTCGGCGTTTATCAGGGCGCCTCCCGCACGCTCTCGGATTTTGCAATGGTGCAGTATATCGCCAAGCAGCTCTATCCCGAGCAGTTCAAAGACGTCGACCCGGTTGCCAACTACCTCGGCTATTACAAGAAGTATCTGCCGGTGGTTCCCGAAGGCACTTTCGCCATCGCCGTCAAGGGTTGATCCTGGTCGGTCCTTCTTTGCGAGCGCCATGTTCCATGGCGCTCGTTTTCCGTTGAAATGGGTGTTTGGATGACAGTGACCGCCCGCAATGCCGAAGCGATCGGCGCGCACCGCCTGCGCGAACGCAGGCGCTGGCGCAGTCTTCTGATTTTCGTGGCTCTGATGGTGGTTTGCCTCGTTCTCGATATCGCGACAGGCCCGTCGCTGCTGTCGCCAGTGGAAGTGGTGCGTTCGCTCACAGGTCTCGGCGAGCGCGCGGCCATGACTGACGCCATCGTTCGCGGCCTGCGCCTGCCCATGGCGCTGATGGCGCTTGCCGTCGGCGCAGCACTCGGGGCCGGAGGCGCGCAGATGCAGACGCTTCTCAACAATCCGATGGCAAGCCCCTATACCCTCGGCATGGCGGCTGCGGCGGGGTTCGGGGCGGCGCTGGTGCTGGCGCTCGGCGGTTTCGGCCTCGATGCGATGATCGCCGTGCCGCTCGGCGCTTTCGTCTTTTCCATGTTGGCGGCGCTCTTTCTCTTCACGCTGGCATCGATGCGCCGCATGACGGCGGAAACCATCATTCTCGGCGGCATCGCTCTGCTATTCTTGTTCCAGTCGCTGCTGTCGCTCATCCAATTTCTGTCCTCGCCGGAGCTGTCGCAGCAGATATTGTTCTGGCTGTTCGGCAGCCTGACGAAAGCGACCTGGCCGACGCTTGGCCTGACCGCGGCTGTCACCCTCGTCTGTTGCGCCATGCTGATGGCGGATTCCTGGAAAATCGCGGCCTTGCGCATGGGGGAGATGCGGGCCGCAAGCCTCGGCGTCAACGTGCGGCTCTTGCGCATGAAAGTCCTCGTCATCATCGCGGTGATGACGGCGACCGCCACGAGTTTCGTCGGCGTGATCGGCTTCATCGGCCTCGTTGCCCCGCACATCGCCCGCATGACGGTCGGCGAGGATCAGCGCTTCTTCCTGCCGATGTCCGTCGTCAGCGGCGCGCTGATGCTGTCGGCCGCCTCCGTCGTGTCGAAGTCGATCATCCCCGGCGCGCTGTTTCCCGTCGGCATCGTCACCGCCATTGTCGGCGTGCCGTTCCTGCTGTGGTTGATCTTCGCGCCGAAGAGGTCCGGCGTATGATCCGCCTCGAAAACATCGCCATCGAACGCGGCGGGCAGAGAATTGTCTCCGGTATCGACGCCTGCCTGGAAGCTGGAAAGATCCATGCCGTCATCGGTCCCAATGGCACGGGTAAGACCACGCTTCTGCGCGCCCTCTTCGGCGATCTGCCGCTTGCCGAAGGCAGGCTCACGCTCGGCGGGCACAGTCTTTCCGCCGGACGCACAGGCGCGCGGGCGCTGAAATCGTGGCGTGAGAGCTTTGCCTATATGCCGCAGGACACCGCCACGGATATTGCGCTCACCGTTCTCGAGGTCGTAGTTCTAGGCCGCCTTGGCCGGCTGTCGCTGCACATTGATGACGAAACGCTCGAAATGGCGATGACGCGGCTTTCACAGACCGGCATCGACCATCTCGCCGGCCGCAACATCGCGTCGCTGAGCGGCGGACAAAGGCAGATGGCGCTGTTTGCCCAGGTGCTGATGCGCGCGCCGAAAGTCATGCTGCTGGACGAGCCAGTCAGCGCGCTTGATTTGAAGCATCAGCTTGCCCTGCTCGACCTGGTGCGCCGGGAAACGCGCGCCAATGGCTGGATCACCATGGTGGTGCTGCACGATCTCAACCTGGCCTGCCAGTATGCCGACAATCTGCTGGTGATCGCTGAGGGAACGATGAAGGCAAGCGGTCACCCGCAATCGATCGTCACACCGTCACTGATCGCACAGACTTACAGCGTGAATGTCGAAGTTCTGCGCGATCGGCGCGGCCAGCCCGTCATTCAGCCGCTGGTCGCCGAAAACGCGTGAGAGTGATGCTGACGACCAACGCGGCAGTTCATTTTGCCGTTTTTTGAAGTTCGAGCAGAAGCTCGATCAACTTCGGCGCCATCACCCTGATTTCTGAAAGATGGACGGCGCTCAGCCTCATCAGAAGCTTATCCGCCTTCTCTGTCAGGAGGATCGTCTGGCGACGCCTGTCAGTAGGATCGGCATGGCGCTCGACCAGCCCTGCGTCCGACAGCCGTCCGACGAGTTCGGTCGCCGTGTGCGGCGCGATGATCAGCCGCTCGGCCAGCATCCCGATGGTCATGGCTTCGCCGCCGCGTTGTCCCTTGATCGCCAGCAGCGCCTGATGCTGCTGCACGGGCAGTCCTTCCGACTGGGCGGCTGAGGCGCTGAAGTCCATGAACTGGCGAAGCGCGAACCTGAGGTCGGCGAGCGCCTCGTAATCCTCCTGTCTCAGCGGCGGCGGGATTTTCTTCACAGTCATTCTCCTCTGCCGCTTGGTTCGCAGGAGGCGATCCATGCGTGCGCTATTGCCGATCTCGAATAGATGCACGGCCGCCAGCCGGTCAAGTGAGGCATCTTCCGACAGATTTTCGTCTTCTCGCTTTCGTCCATTGATTTATATCGTATCACGATATAATGACGCCACACGAGCAGACCCATTTCCGCATACCAGAGGCTTCCATGGCGCAGCAGCAACCAAGCAACCGCCCGCATGATTTCACCGGCGGTCTTTCCCGGCGCGAGGCCGGCGATTTCACCACCGACAGGCGGGTGCTCCTGCTGATCGGAATGTCCATCATTATCGGCACATCAGGTGCGTTTGCGGCCTGGTGTCTCGTCAGCCTGATCGCGCTGGTGACCAATGTCATCTGGTTCGGGCAGATCGGCATTCAGCCTAACTCTCTGGCATCAGTGCCGCGGTCGCTGTGGATGGTGCTGGTGCCGCCGCTCGGCGGGCTGGTCATCGGCCTGATCGCCCGCTACGGGTCGGAAAAAATCCGCGGCCACGGCATTCCCGAGGCGATCGAAGCCATCCTGATCGGCGGCAGCCGGATGTCGCCGAAGGTCGCAGTCCTCAAGCCGCTGTCATCGGCGATCTCGATCGGAACGGGCGGCCCGTTCGGCGCCGAGGGGCCGATCATCATGACCGGTGGGGCGATCGGCTCGCTCTTTGCTCAGTTCTTTCACATGAGCGCGGCCGAGCGCAAGACGCTGCTCGTCGCGGGTGCCGCCGCCGGCATGACGGCGATCTTCGGCTCGCCGATCGCCGCGGTCATGCTGGCGGTCGAACTGCTGCTGTTCGAATGGAAGCCGCGCAGCTTCATTCCCGTCGCTGTCGCCGCTTGTGTGTCGATCTGCTGGCGTCCCCTGCTTTTCGGCACCGGCCCGCTGTTCCCGATCCATTTTCAGGTTGATTTGCCGTGGTGGGGGATTTTCGCCTGTGCGGCGCTGGGCATCATATCGGGGCTGCAATCGGGATTGTTGACGACGCTGCTCTATAAGATCGAGGATCTGTTCGAGGCGCTGCCGATCCACTGGATGTGGTGGCCGATGCTCGGCGGTCTCGTCATCGGTCTCGGCGGCCTGATCGAGCCGCGGGCCATGGGCGTCGGTTACGACATTATCGATGGCCTGCTCAACAACCGGCTGCTCGCGCCGGCAGTCATGTCGATCCTCTTGGTGAAAACCGTCATCTGGCTGTTTGCCCTCTCGTCGGGAACCTCAGGCGGCGTGCTCGCCCCCCTTCTCATCTTCGGCGGCGCGCTCGGATGGCTGGTCGGGCTGATTATGCCTGGCAATGATCCCGGCTTCTTTGCACTGCTCGGCATGGCGGCGATGATGGGCGGAACAATGCGCGCGCCGCTGACGGGAACCTTCTTCGCGATGGAGATCACCGGCGACGTCAGCACGCTCGTTCCCCTGCTCGCCGCAACCGTGGTCGCCTATGCCGTCACGGTGCTGCTGCTGCGCCGCTCGATCCTCACCGAGAAGATCGCGCGCCGCGGGCAGCACATCACCCGCGAATACGGCGTCGATCCGTTCGAGCTTTCCCGGGCAAGGGAAATCATGATCAGCGAGGTCGATACGCTTCCCGTTACCATGACGGTCGGAGAAGCCTGCGATTTCTTCGCCTCGCAGCAGAAGACGCACCGGATCTATCCGCTGGTCGATGCTGCGGGCAAGCTCGCCGGCATCGTCTCGCGAGCCGATGCCCTGCTCTGGCAGGGCAAGCCCGACCTCGCGGCCCAGACGCTTGGCGAAACCGTAACGGATGATTCCGTTCCCGTCGGGCATCCTGACGATACGGTCGCATTCATTGCCGATCTGATGCTGTCGACGGATAACGGCCGTATTCCGATCGTCGATCCGGCATCGGGCAGACTGCGCGGCCTGATCGCCCGAAAAGATCTGCTGCGGCTGCGCAGTTCCTCGAGGTCCGCGGAACTGGACCGGCGGCCCTATCTGACCGCAGGAGCGAGAAGCAAACCGTAATAGCCGCGCCGCTTGCCAGGTTTGTAGCTTCGGCTTATATAGTCATCATGGTCATTCTGGTCATGGAGTTGCGCAATGGAGCCATCACGGCAAGGCGATGAAAGCTGGACCGTCGCCAGCGCAAAGGCAAAGCTTTCCGAGGTTATCGAACGCGCGCAATCCGCGCCGCAAACGATTACCCGGAACGGCAAGCCGAGCGTCGTCGTCGTCTCCGCCGAGGAGTGGCAGCGCAAGACTGCGCGCAAGGGTACGCTTGCCGAATTCCTGATGAGTTCGCCGCTGCGTGGCGCCGATCTGGATATCGAGCGTCAACGCGACGAACCGCGTGATCCCGAACTGTGAGGCTTCTGCTGGACACCAACGTGCTGTCGGAGGTGACGAAGCCGAACCCCGACATGCGCGTCTTGGCTTGGCTGGATAAGCTGGATGAGGATCGCTCCTTCATCAGCATCGTGTCGGTCGCGGAGATCCGGCGCGGTGTTGCCTTGATGGACAACGGACGGAAACGCGACGCGCTGGCCGAATGGCTTGCCCGGGACCTGCCGCTACGCTTCGAGCGCCGTATTATCCCGGTGGATGAGCGGGTTGCCTTAGCCTGGGGGGACCTTATGGGCCGCGCGAAGCGGAGCGGCCGCGGCCTGTCGTCGATGGATGGACTGATCGCTGCAACCGCGGTTGCTCACGATCTCACTCTCGCCACGCGCAACACCAGGGATTTCGAGGGGTTCGGGATCGAACTCATCGATCCCTGGATCGCATAGCCCCGCGAAGGCTGCGGCGCAGCCTTCAATGCAGCCCGAACAGGTTGAGCAACTCCTCGCGGTGCCGGACGAATTCCGGGGCGCTGCGGTCGCGCGGGCGCGGCAGATCGATGTCGATCAGGCGCGGCTCGCCTCCCTTTTCCCGCGGCAGGATCAGAATCCGGTCGGCGAGATAGATCGCCTCCTCGAGATCGTGCGTGACGAGAATGGTCGTCACATCCTCGTCGCGCCAGATGCGGGCGAGCTCCTGCTGCATGCCGATCTTGGTCATCGCATCGAGCGCGCCGAGCGGTTCGTCGATCAGCAGGATTTCCGGCTGGACGGCAAGCGCCCGGGCGATGCCGACGCGCTGCGCCATGCCGCCGGACAGTTGCCTTGGATAGGCCGCCTCGAATTGCTGCAGGCCGACGAGCTTGACGTAATGGCGCGCACGCGCCCTCGCCTGCTCGCGGGTGAGACCTCTCGTTTCCAGCCCGAAGGCGACGTTGCCGAGGACGTCGAGCCAGGGAAGAAGGCGCGGCTCCTGGAAGATGACGGCGCGTTCCGCGCCGACGCCGCGGATTGCCTTGCCGTCGACGATTACCTCACCGGTATCGGACTCTTCGAGACCGGCCAGTACCCGGAGCAAGGTCGTCTTGCCCGATCCGCTGGCGCCGACGATGGCGAGGCTTTCACCGGAGCGGATGTGGAGGTTGATATCTTTCAAAACCTGCAGATGGCTGCCGTTTAGCTTGTAGGATTTTGAGAGGTGACGGATCGTCACCTCTCCGCGGCGAATGTCCTGGGCGAGGCTCATTGCAGTTCCTCAGTTGCTTGCCGGCTTGGCGTCGGCGGTGAAGATGATGTCCTTGGCCGCCAGCTGGCCCTGCTTCAGCTTGCCTTCGCGAACCAGGACGTCGATCCAGAACTGGATGTCGCGCTCGACTGGCAGGCCGCCGGCGCGCACGCCGTAGCCCCGGAAATACTGCGCGATATCAGGGTTCTCGCCCCGCTCGCTGAGTGCCTTGGCCAGGATCTTCTTGGTCTCCTCGGGATGTTCGCTGGCATAATCGAGGGCACGGGCCGATTGCTCGACGAAGATCTTTGCAGCCTCGGGATGCTGCTGAATGAAATCACGGCGCAGGACCACGAAGCCGCCGGCGATGTCGCCGAGCACGTCGGTATCGTCGAAGACCGCGCGCAGGCCGCCGTTCTTCAGCGCCGCACCCTCGAAGGTCGTCTGCCAGTAGCCGAAAGCGGCGATATCGACCTGCTTGGAGCGCAGCACCTGCTCGAGCTGCGGCCCAGGAACGACGACCTGGTTGGCGGAATCACTCGGCAGGCCAACGGAATGCAGGGCTTCGCGGATGGTGTAATCGAGATGGGCGCCGAGCGTGTTGACGGCGATGCTCTTGCCGGCAATGTCCTTGATGCTTTTGATCGGGCTGTCTTCCAGCACGTAGAAGGTCGACTGCACTTCGTCATTGATGCCGTTCGATGGATAAGCGGCGACGAAATCATTGCCGCCGATGATCGAATTCAGCACGGCGGAGGTGGCGGCGCTGCCGATCTCCACGTCCCCGGATGCGAGAGCGATGAGAGAGGCCGGGCCGCCCTGGGCATAGCCGACATTCTCAAAGGTGATGCCGGTGTCTTTGAAATAGCCGAGCTCTTCGGCGAGTTCATGGGCGGCAAGGCCGCCTTGGCTCGCGAGGTAGCGCAGTTTCACCGTGTCGGTGGCGGCGGCCGGCGTGGCAAGACCGAGCGCGATCACGGCCGGCAGGAGAAGGTTGCGGGGATGGAAGGTCATGGAAAGTCCTTTCGGAAGAGGAAAATCGGAGGAAAAGATCAGGCGTTCGGCTGCGACCAGCGGCAGAGGCGGCGCTGCAGGAGAACGAGCAGGGCATTGGCGGCAAGCCCGAGGAAGGCGAGCAGCAGGATCGCCGCAAACATCAGCGGGATCTGGAAATTGTACTGGGCGTTCATGACCTGGAATCCGATGCCCTTGTTGGCGCCGATCATCTCGGCGGCGATCAGCAGCAGAAGTGCGGTCGTCGCCGAGAGACGCAGGCCGACGAAGATCGCAGGAACGGAGGCCGGCAGGATGACGCGGCGGAAGACGGTCAGCGATCCGGCGCCATAGGTCCGCGCCATCTCGATGAGCTTCTTGTCCACCTCCTTGACGCCGCCGATCGTGGCGAGCAGCACCGGGAACAGCGTCGCCCAGAAGATCACGAAGATCTTCGACGTTTCGCCGAGGCCAAGCAGCAGGATGAAGACCGGATAGAGCGCCAGCGCCGAGGTCTGGCGGAAGAGCTGCAGGATCGGATCGAGCGCCTGTTCGACCGCCCGAAACTGGCCCATGAACAGGCCGAGCGGAATGCCGACCACGACGGCGAAAGCAAAGGCGGTGCCGGATCGCTGCAGGCTGATGGCGATGTCATCGAGCAGTGCGCCATTGGCAAGGTTGGTCCAGAGCGCCGACAGGATCACGTTCAACGGCGGGAAGATGGCGGGATTGATCCAGCCCCTGGTGCTCGACACCTGCCAGAGCACGAGGAAGGCGATGAGCAGACCGTAGCGCGGCAGAAGCGATGCGAGCAGACCGCGCACATGCGACGCGAAAGTCGGCGTAATGCTTTCGCCGCTCTTCAGGCGGCCGAAGCTTCTTGGGAGAGCCTGATTGATTTCATAAGCCATGGACCGCTCCTCACTCTGCTGCCTGGAGAGCTGCACGGCCCGCAGCCCATCGATTGGCCGGGAAAGGCAGGCCGAGGTTTTCCCGCAGCGTCTTGCCTTCATAAGCTGTGCGGAACAGGCCGCGGCGCTGCAGTTCCGGGATGACCAGATCGACGAAGTCGTCGAGCGCGGTCGGCAGCCAGGGCGGCAGAATGTTAAAGCCGTCGGCCGCTTCGTTCTCGAACCATGTCTGCAGCGTGTCGGCGATCTGTTCGGCAGTGCCGACGATGGTGTAGTGACCGCGGGCCGATGCGATCCACTGATAGAGCTGGCGGATGGTGAAGTTGTTTTCGTCGGCGATCTGGCGGATGAGGGCTTGGCGGCTCTTCATGCCCTCGGTCGGCGGCGCCGGCGGCAGCGGTCCGTCGAGATCATAGCCGTGCAGGTCGAGCGTGCCGCCGGTTAGGCCGTTGAGGAGGCCGATCCCGTCCTCTTCGACGATGAGCGACGTCAGACGGTCGTATTTCTCCCGCGCCTCCGCTTCGGTTCTGCCGACGAAGGCGGAAACGCCGGGCATGACCAGGATGTGATCGGGGTTACGGCCGAGGCCGCGGGCGCGTGCCTTGATATCCCGGTAGAATTCCTGGGCGGTTTCGATGTGCTGATGGGCGGTGAAGATCACCTCGGCCGTAGCCGCGGCAAGACCGCGTCCGTCTTCGGACTGCCCGGCCTGCACGATCACGGGATGGCCCTGCGGCGAGCGCGATACGTTGAGCGGGCCGCGCACGCTGAAGTGCTCGCCGCGATGATCGGTGTCGTGCAGCTTCGCCGGGTCGTAGAACACGCCGGTCTCCTTGTCGCGGATGAAGGCGTCGTCCTCGAAGCTTTCCCAGAGTTTGCGGACGACGTCGACGTGCTCGGCGGCGCGGCGATAGCGCTCGGCATGCGGAAGCTGGGTGTCGCGGTTGAAGTTCTGCGCCGTGAGGTCGCCTGTCGTGGTGACGACGTTCCAGCCGGCGCGGCCGTCCGAGATCAGGTCGAGCGAAGCAAATTTCCGGGCAGTGGTATAAGGCTCCTCGTAGGTGGTCGACGACGTCGCGATGAAGCCGAGATGTGTGGTCAGGGGCGCGAGCGCCGAGAACAATGTTACAGGTTCAAAGCCGGCCACGCGGGCGTTGCCGCCCTCACGCGCGCCGCCGAAACCGACCGCCAGTCCGTCTGCCAGGAAATAGGCATCGAAGAGGCCGCGCTCGGCTGTCAAAGCGAGCTTTTTGTGAAATTCGAAACTGGTGGCGCCATCGGCCGGCTGGTCGGGGTGGCGCCAGGATGCTACATGCTGTCCGCCACCAGGAAGAAATGCCCCAAGCCTGATTTTCCGTGTCATTTCGCGTCCTCTCCGTTTGCCGCCAACGGCTCCGTCGTTTCGGGCCGAGGCCAGTTTGGCTTGTCAGGACGTTAGAGTACGTTCTCCATAGATTTTATAGAGAAACTTAATTTCCAAATTGCGGGAGAAGAGTGAATAGTTTTGCGGGATCGGTCTGAATCTGGAAATCGGAGATCGGCGCGCCCGCAAGATGGCGTCTTGCGCTCGGTCGCTGCGTGGCTATGTCAGGCGGGTGGGCGGCGTTTTAGCGGCTGTCGCTGAACGCCTGCGGACGCACCGGCTTGTCGACGAATGTCCGTGCCGGCAGATATGCCTTGATATGCAAGGCGTCAGCCCCGTCTTGGCCGGGCCGGGGCATGCTCCAGGCCGGCGGCGGCCCTCTTCAGGCAGTCGAGATAGCGGTCCCGGTTGGCGATGCCGTCGTCGCGGGGCGTGACGAGGCAGAGTGTAGCTGCGGCATGGCCTTCCTCGCCGCGCACCGGCACGGCAAAACAATGGGTGAAACTGTCAACGATGCTGTTGAAGGTAAAGAGACCTTCACGCTCGGCCTGGCGCACCTCGGCGATGAAGGTCTGAGGCTCGAGCCATTCGCCGCCCGGCAGCCGGAAATCCTGCGGCGGAATGAAATTCAGGATGTCCTGATCCGACAGATGCGCAACCAGCAGGCGGCCCGACGCCGTCCACGGGATCGGCACCGATTGGCCAACATCGGTCGAAATGCGGAACGGCCGCGCGCCTTCGCGCATGCGCACCACTGTGTATCTGTTGCCATCCAGCATGCAGAACTGCGCCGTCTCCCGTGTCTCGCCGGCAAGCCGTTCCAGCGTCGCCTCGCATTCGCGGGTGAAATCGAAATGGTTCTCATAGGCGGCGCCGAGGAAATAAAGCTTGCGGCCGAGATAGACGCGCCCCTCGCCGCCGGTGAATTCGAGAATGCCATTGCTCAGCAGCAGGTTGACGAGTTCGTACACCGATGAGCGCGGCGCACCGATCTGCGCGGCGATTTCATTCGGCTTCAAGGCCTGCCGCTTCTGGCGCAGGAAATCGAGGATCTCGAAGGCGCGGTCGAGCCCTCGGGCGCGCTTGCCGGCTGCTTCGTCCTGAACTGCATCCATCACTGTCAATCCGTTCTTCTTGGGCCCCGTGCTTGTCGGGCTCTGTTCTTGTCCGGCCAAGCTTTTCAAGCCGTCTGCCGCGACTGTCAATCGATCGCGTCATGCTTCGCAAATGAATCTTCGCACCCCCTCTTGCGGGGTAAAAAAATCGGCATAAGATCAACTCGTCCGGTATAAAGATCATATGTACAATATAGCGGACAGATATAAATGGCAAGCCGCCAGCGCTGCCGCAAAAAGGGGATCGACATGAAGAATTTTGAAGAAAGCATTTCCGTTTCACTGCGCCGCCGCCTTCTCGCGGGCGCTGCTGCTGCCGCGGCCCTCCTCGTCTTTTCCACGGGAACGGCCTCGGCCGCCGCCAATTGCATCAAGGGCGACAGGAAAGCGCCTTATACGATCGGCTGGGCGAACATCTATTCGGTGCCGACCTGGATGAAGCAGACCGAAGGCACCATCACCGCCGAGGTGGAGGAGCTGAAAAAGGCGGGTCTCGTGAAGGACCTGATGATCACGGACGCGCAGGGCAACGCCCAGACGCAGATCCAGCATATTCAGTCGATGATCGACGCCAATGTCGACGCCATCGTCGTCATCGCCGGATCCTCCAACGCGCTCGACCGCGTCATTTCTGATGCCTGCGACAAGGGCATTGCCGTCGTCAATTTCGACAGCCTTGTTAATACCGACAAGGTGACGGCGAAGATCAACACCGATTCCAACGAATGGGGCGCGACCGCCGCCAAGTGGATGGTCGACCAGCTCGGCGGCAAGGGCAAGATCATCATCATGAACGGCCCGGCCGGCATTTCGGTCAGCGACGACCGTCGCAAGGGTGCCCAGCCGGTGCTCGACGCCAATCCGGGTCTGCAGGTGATCACCGAGACCAACACCGAATATAACGTCGCGCCGGCACAGGAAGCGATGACCAGTCTGCTGTTTGCCAATCCTGAGATCGACGGCGTGCTGTCGCTCGGCGGCGCGCTGTCGGCCGGTTCCGTCCTCGCCTTCGAGCGCCAGGGCCGCGACCAGGTGCCGACAACGGGCGAAAATGCCCGGCAGTTCCTGGAACTGTGGAAGGAGAAGGGCCTGAAGGGCTGGGCGACGATGCAGCCGAACTGGCTCGGTGCACTTTCCGTCTATACCGCCGTGCAGGCGCTGCAAGGCAAGGACGTGCCCTCCTTCGTCAAGGTGCCGCTGCCCGTCATCGACGACAGCACCATCGGCAGCTACCTCGCCCGGGCCGACAAGTTCCCGGCTGACGGCTATATCTACTCGGATTATGACAAGGCGCTCTTCGACAAGCTGCTTGCCACCAAATAATCCGGATTGAGGGATGCCGTCATGACGGAAGAAAGACCCCTGCTGGAAGCCCGGCAGGTGTTCAAGGGATTTTTCGGCAATCCGGTCCTGAAGGGCGTTGATATCGCTCTTCTGCCGGGCAGGGTTCACGCCCTGCTCGGCGAGAATGGCGCCGGGAAGTCGACGCTGATCAATCTCCTGTCCGGCGCCCTCTCGCCTGACAGTGGGTCCATTCTTGTCGACGGCAAGCCTGTCGGGCGTTTCAGCCCGGCGGCGGCGCGCGCGGCAGGCATCGCCGTGGTTCAGCAGGAGCTGAGCCTGACGGCCAGCCTGTCGATTGCCGAAAACATCGGGACCGGCGCCTTTCCGCGCCGGTTCGGTCTCATCGACTATCGAGCGCTGCATCGCGGCGTACGAGAGGTCTGCGACATGGTCGGGCTCGCCGAACCGCTCGACATGCCGGTCGCCGATCTCTCGCTTGGTCGTCGTCAGATGGTGGAGATCGCCAAGGCGCTGTTTCGCAAGCCGCGCGTGCTCATCCTGGACGAGCCGACCTCATCGCTCTCCGCCCATGAAGCCGGCATCCTTGCCCGCCTCATCGAAACGCTCAAGGGTCGCGGTACCGCACTCCTCTATATTTCCCACCGCCTCAACGAGGTGCAGGCGCTCTGCTCGCATGTCACGGTGCTGAAGGACGGCGGCGTCACGGCCGACCAGTCGCTCTCCGGCATAGATGGCGAGGGGCTGGTTCGGCTGATGGTCGGCCGCGAGACCGGCGACCTGTTTCCGCCGCGCCCAGTCGCCAAGCCCGGCGTGATGCGCATCAGTGTCGAGGATTTTTCTGCCGGCATGGTCCGCCATATCGGCTTCTTCGGCCGCGCTGGCGAGATCGTCGGCATCGGCGGGCTGGTGGGACAGGGGCAGGAAGACCTGCTGCTCGGCCTCTATGGCGCGATTCCCGCGTCTGCCGCCCGGGCGGAAGTATCAGGCAAACCGGGCCTGCCCGCAAATGTCGGTGCGGCGAATGCGGCGGGCATCGTCTATGTGCCGGCCGACCGCAAACATGAGGGACTGGTGCTGCCCCACTCCATCGCCGCCAATCTCATCCTACCCTCGCTCGGACGGCTCGCCCGCAAGGGACTGCGCGACCGGCCGGCGGAAAGCGGCCTGGTCGCCGACCTCGCCCGCCGGCTAACCATCAAGGGCGATACGGCCCGCCCGGTGCAGGCGCTTTCCGGCGGCAACCAGCAGAAGGTGGCGCTTGCCAAGTGGCTGCCGCTCGATCCCTCCATTCTGCTTCTCAACGATCCGACCCGCGGTGTCGACATCGAGACCAAGCGGGAAATCTACCTGATGCTGCGCGCCTTCGCCGCCGAGGGGCGGCTCGTCATTCTCGTCAGTGCGGATACGCCGGAACTCGTCCATCTCTGCGACCGCGTCGTGGTTCTGCGCGAGGGCCGCGTCGCGGCAACACTATCGCAGGATGCGATCAGCGAAGGCGCGATCGTCGGGGCGGCCATGGGTATTGCGGCTACGCCGCGGGGAGAGGCGGCATGAGCACGATTTCGTCATCCCGGCTCTACGGTTCGATCCAGCTCCGCCGCAACCGCGGCCTTGCCGGCCTCTATCTGGTCGTCGCCGGCTTTCTCATCCTCTACGCGGTGCTCTTTCCCGGCATCCTGACCATCGGCGGATTTTCCAAGTTCACGCAAAACTGGTTCCCGCTCGCCCTCGTCACCATGGCACAGGCGCTGCTCATGCTGAACGGCGGCATCACGCTGGCGATCGGCCCGCTCGTCAGCCTCGGCGCGGTGATCGCGGCGACGACGATGCAAGGGGTGCTCGGCGTACCGGGCGGCATTGTCGCGGTCGCGCTCGCCGGCCTTTCGATCGGCGCCGTCATCGGCGCCATCGTCACGTATCTGAGGCTGCCGGCGATCATCGTCACGCTGGCCGGCTCCTTCATCATCAGCGGCGTCGCGCTCATCCTGCTGCCGCGGCCGGGCGGCTTCATTCCCGACTGGCTGTCGACGGTGCTTGCCGGCCACACGCCCGTCGCCTTCCTGCTGCTCATCGTGATCCTGGCGCTCTGGAAAGCCTTTCTTGCAACGCCGCTCGGCCTCGGAATCTATGCCGCCGGCGACAACCCGGTCGGCGCATTTCGCTCCGGCGTGCCGGTCGAACGGGTGAAGGTCGCAGCCTTCGCACTCTCCGGTCTGCTTGCGGCGCTGACCGGCCTCTTTGTCGCCGCACAGACCGGCTCGGGCGATCCTGTCATCGGCACACCCTTCACGCTGAACTCGATCGCCGCCGCCGTGCTCGGCGGCGTCGGCTTCCTCGGCGGCAAGGGCACGATGCGCGGCGCGATCTGCGGCAGCCTGCTGCTCTCGGTGATGATCAACGTGATGTTCTTCATGGGCTTTCCGCCGGTCGCCCAATATGTCGCGCAAGGCTTGATCATCGTCGGCGCGGTCGCCGTGCCGGAACTTCTTAACGGTTGGAGGGCAAGGCGATGAACATCGTCAGATCCGCGTTTCGCAATCCGCCGCTGCTGACCTTCCTTCTGGTCGCGCTCGTCTGGATCGTTGCAAGCTTCACATTGCGCGGTTTCGGCGCCTATGGCCATCTGCGCTACCTGCTTGAACTCGCTGCGGTGATCGGCATCGTCGCGGCCGGTCAGACGCTCGTCATCCTGATGGGCGGCATCGACCTTTCGGTCGGCGCTGTTATCACCGTCACAGCTATCCTGTTGCCCCTGATCTCTCCGGCCTGGGATCCGACCGGCCTTGCCGGTATCGCCGTAGCCCTTGCCATCGCCACGGTAATCGGCCTGATGAATGGAGCGGGTGCTGCCTATCTTCGCGTGCCGCCGATCATCATGACGCTTGCCATGGCGACCTTCCTGCAGGGCCTGCTCGTCATCGTCGCCGGCGGCAGCGCCGTCACCGTCAGCAATCCGGCCGTCATTCTGCTCGGCCAGGCGCGGCCGTTCGGCATTCCCTCGGGCATTCTGCTGTGGCTCGCCGTCGCGATCGTCGTCCTGCTGCTCGTCCACCGCATGCCGATCGGCGCCCGGTTCCTGGCGCTCGGGGCAAACCCGCTCGCCGCCCGGCTTTCCGGCGTCAGCATCACCCGCAACACGCTGATCGTCCATACCCTGTCCGGCTTCTTCGCCGGGCTTGCGGGCATTCTGGTGCTCGGCATGAACCGGCAAGGTTATGTCGGCATCGGCGACCCCTATCTGCTGACCTCGATTGCCGCCGTCGTGCTCGGCGGCACCTCCATCCTCGGCGGCCGCGGCACCTATGCCGGCACCATTCCGGGGGCGATCCTGCTCGTCACCACAACGGCGCTGATCACCGTCGTCAACGCCTCGCCCGGCTGGCGCTCGATCATGTTCGGCACGCTGATCCTCGCCCTGCTGCTGGTGTCCGGCCGCGAGGCGCGCCGATGACGAAGCGCTATGACGGGCCGGTGATCGACCCGCACCACCACCTCTGGGACCTCAGCCTGCAGCGCCACCCCTGGCTTGAGAAGGCGCGGGCTTCCGGCGAGGAGATGGTGGTCGGAAACCTCGGACCGATCCTGCGTGATTACGGCATCGACGATTATCGCGCCGATGCCGCGCAACAGAACGTCGTTGCGACGGTGCATGTGGAGGCCGGCTGGTCGGCTGCCTACCCGCTGGAAGAGAGCCGCTGGCTGGAGGGTCTCGACCGCAGCTCCGGCGTGGCGCACCGTTATATCGCCGGCGTTCCTCTCGACGGCCCGGATGCCCCGCGCCTGCTCGAAGCGGAAGCGGAAAACCCAAACGTCGTCGGCATCCGCGATATTCTGAGCTGGCATCCCGATGCGGCGAAGCGTTTTGCGCCGCGTCCGGATCGAATGGGCGATCCCGCCTGGCGCGCGGGACTGGCCGCGGCCACCCGGCTCGGGCTGGTCTTCGACCTGATGCTTTATCCCTGGCAGATGGCTGAGGCGCTCGACCTGGTGCGGGCCTTTCCGCAAACGCTTTTCGTCCTCAACCACGGCGGCAGCCCCATCGACCGGACGGAGGACGGCATGGCGCTCTGGCGCCGCGGCCTGCGGGCGCTCGGCGGCGAGCCGAATTTGCGCCTGAAGATCTCCGACCTCGTCGCCTATGACCATGCGTGGACGCTTGAAAGCCTGCGGCCGGTGATTGCACATTGCCTCGATTGTTTCGGCCCTGAACGTGCGATGTTTGCGAGCGATTTTCCGGTCGCCGGCCTGCATGCTTCTTTCGACGAGGTCTATCAGGTGTTCCGCACGGTCGCCGCCGAGCTCTCCCTCGACGAGCAGCGCGCTTTGTTCTTTGCCACCGCCAACGACACCTATCGCTTTGGTTTGGCCGATCCGGCCGAGATCGGGAGAGGCTCCCATGTCTGACCTTCATGCCGCGAACGAAAACATCCTGATCGACGAGCGGACGCGCGGCTTTCCCCCGGGCCATCCGCCTCTTTCGCCTGTTGCGATCGGACAGCAGGGGTGGAAGCCATATGACGGCAGGATGGCGCTGCCGCTGCTCTCGCTCGACCGGCGGGCCTTCGCCGGGAATGTCGAGCTGATGATGGCCTATGTGAAGAGCAATAGCGCCGACATTGCTCCGCATGCCAAAACGCCGATGTCGACAGCGCTGGCGGACATGCTTCTTTCGGCCGGCGCGTGGGGTACGACCGTCGCCGACATTCGCCAGGCCGCCGTGCTGCTTAGGGCGGGGCAGCGCCGCCTGATCCTTGCCAATGAGATCGGCGGGGCCGCCGCCGCCCGCCGGCTGGCGGCGCTGCTTTCGGACTATTCCGATGCGGAAGTTCACGTCTTCGTCGATTCGACAGCGCTGGTCGAGGCGCTTGCCTCCGCCTGGCTGGAACGCGGAGATCTGCCACCGCTCGGCCTGATGGTGGAATTCGGCGCCGGCCGCGCCGGCCTTCGCAGCGCTGATGCTGGCGCGGCGATTCTCGATGCGATCCTTGCCGTGGAGACGCCGGCCTTCCGGCTGAGCGGCATCGCCGCCTATGAGGGCGCGGCGGCGACCGCCGATCCGGAAGAGACGATGCTTCGCATCGACGCGCTGATGGCGATGACATCAGATTTCCTGCCGAAGATCCGCGCTGGCATCGGAAGAGAGCGGCCGCTTCTCGTTACAGCAGGCGGTTCGGCGTTTTTCGATATCGTGGTTGCGCGGCTTTCAGCGGTTGTCGCAGCCGATCCCGCCTGCCGACTGGTGCTGCGCAGCGGCGCAATCTTCTTTCACGATCATGGCGTCTATGAACGTGGCCTTGCCGGTCTCGATGCGCGCGGCGGCTTTCGCATCGGCGGCGAAATCGTTTCCGCGGCGGCAGGTTTCCGTCCGGCGCTCAGGATCTGGGCCGAGGTCCTGTCGCGGCCGGAGCCAGGGCTTGCGATCTCAGGTATGGGCATGCGCGATGTGGCGATGGACCAGGGCCTGCCGCGGCCCTTGGCGCTTTATCGCAATGGCACGTGCTTCGCCGACCTCGAAGGCGCCAGGGTTTTCCGCCTCAATGATCAGCACGCCTTCATGGCGCTTGCCGATGACAGCGACGTCGCCGTGGGCGACGTCATCGAGTTCGGCATCTCGCATCCCTGCACGTGCCTTGACCGGCATGCGATCCTTTATGGCCTCGATCCGGATCACTCGGTGACGGCAGCCTATCTGACCAGCTTCGGCTGAATTCTCCCTCGTTAAACCAAGAAAAGGAAAAGCTGCATGATCCAGCGTTATCAGAAGGGCTCGCGTATGAGCCAGGCCGTCAGCTACGGAGGTCTCGTCTATATCGCCGGTCAGGTTGCGGAAAACCGCAAGGCCGATATCGAGGAGCAGACCCGCGATGTGCTCGGCAAGATCGACGCCCTTTTGAAGGAAGCCGGGACCGATCGCTCGCGTCTCCTCGCCGTCAATATCTTCCTGCCGGCGATTACCGATTTCGAGGCGATGAACGGCGTTTATGACGGCTGGATCGACATCGAAAACCCGCCGGCCCGTGCCTGCACCGAAGCCCGCCTGGCCGACCCGGACCTGCGCGTCGAAATGACCGCGGTGGCGGCGCTGTAACTGCGCGGCGACCGCCCGCACTGGAGGGACCATGCATAGCGGCCTCGTCAATCCGATCGACTTTTTGCGTGAGGGCCGCCAAGCCGGCCAACTCGCTATTCCCTATTCGATCGACCGTTCGCCCTATTATCAGATCCGCATTCCGATCCTTCGCCTCAGAAATGGCGAAGGGCCGTCTTTGCTGCTGATGGCCGGCAACCACGGCGACGAATACGAGGGCGAACTGCAGCTCGGACGGTTGATGCGCCTGCTTCACGTCGCTGACATAAGTGGCGCCGTCACCATCCTGCCGATGGCGAACCTGCCGGCGGTGATGGCG
This sequence comes from Rhizobium sophoriradicis, assembly GCF_003939025.1. Taxonomy (GTDB): domain Bacteria; phylum Pseudomonadota; class Alphaproteobacteria; order Rhizobiales; family Rhizobiaceae; genus Rhizobium; species Rhizobium sophoriradicis. The sequence goes on along the minus strand of NZ_RQIH01000001.1, from coordinate 234,335 downwards.
GCCAAACGCTGCTCGCCCTTCGACGGCGGCAACCTCAACCGGGCCTTTCCCGGCGATCCCACGGGGGTCCCGACAGCGCGCCTGGCGCATTTCCTAGAACACGAACTCTTCCCGCGCCATGACGTCGTCTTCGACCTGCATTCGGGCGGCACGTCGATGGCACACCTGCCCTGCACGTTGATCGAGCGGCAGGCCGACGCCACCCGCTTCCAGCGGTCCGTCGCGCTTATGCGGGCGATGGGCGCATCGCATGCCTTCATCGCCGATAATGGGCGGGCGGCGCCGACATCGATGGGAGCTGCGGCAAGGGCCGGCATCATTGGTCTTTCCGGCGAGTTCGGCGGCGGCGGAACCGTGACGCCCGCGACGATGGCCTTCACGGCGGCAGCGATCGACCGGCTGCTGGTGACACTCGGTATTATCGGGCGTCCGGTCCTCTCCCGCGCACCGCTCGCCGAGCCGGGGCCGCTGCAGCTCCTTTCGCTGTCGCGGCACAGCCAGGGCATCTATGCCGATCGCAGAGGCTGGTTCGAGCCGGCCGCCCCGCTTGGCGCCACCGTTTCGGCCGGTGATCTGGCCGGATGGTATCATGATCTGGAACGCCCGGAGCAGCCGGAGGAAGAGCTGCGCTTTGCCGAAGGCGGCATCGTCATTTCCCACCGGCTGCATTGCGACAGTCAGGCCGGCGATTGCCTGATCCAGGTCGCCGAACCGATTGCCGCTTAGCTGATCCCGTCGACCGCCGCCCTGACCCAGTCGAGACGTTTTGCCGGGATGAGGCCGTAATTGTAGAAGTTCACGCCGTCGGCCCCGGCATCGGCGGCGGCCTTGGCGCGGGCCGCCAGTATCGCGGCTTCACCGACCTCGGGATAGAAGACACGCAAGCCGACGCCGAGGAATTTTTCCGGGCCGATCGCCGCCCGGCCGGTGCGGATGACATCACCGACGGCATCCGGCTCCATGTCGTAGCAGCAGAGGATCGCCCCGTCGCAGAGCCTGCCGACGGCGGTGAGATCGACGCCGCCGAGCCAGCCGTGCTTGAGGTCGATCAGCACGATCCGGCTCGCCGGATCGGCCGCCGCCTTGATCTCGCCGATGAGGCTGGTCACCGGCTCGCTACGCCAGGCGAGATAGGCGTGCAGATCCGGATGATCGAGGAAGGCATTGATGCCGGCCGCCGGAAAATCCGGGAACTGGCGTTCCGGGATATCACGTTCGCAGAATTCGGCGATGAAGCGCGCCACCGATCGGCGTGCGCTTTCGACCGGTACACCGGCCTTTGCCGCGCGCGCCGTGCAATGGTCGCAGAAGCAGAGCGACAGCAGGAAATCGTCTTCGGCATTGAGGCCGACGCCGTCTTTCTCGTGATGGTATTCATGCGCGAAGCCCATGAAGTTCGGGCTTTCGAGCTCGACCATATCCGGCCGATAGTTGGTGGTGATGTCGCGGACAAGGGTGACGGCATAGGCGCGCGCCGCCGGGCTGGAGGGGCAGAGATTATAATAGTTGGGATTGCCGAAGGCGTTGCGCGTCACGTGATCGGGATGCAGCATGCCGAGGCGGCTGTTGTGAAGGCAGACCGTCCAGCAGGAGACAGCGAGACCGGTCGCTTCCCGCTCCCTGGTCAGCGCCTCCAGCACGTCGCCGCGCTCGGTGACATTTCGCGCCATCAGCGGCTGGATCAGCTTGTCCTGCCACAGGCTTTCATCCGGCCGAAAGTAAACCGTCCCGTCCTCCGGAAAATAGGCCTTCTGCTGCGGGCTGCGCGGCTGGAGAAAGCGGCCGGCATGATAGGAGGCCGCCATGCTGATCGTATTGAGGCCGGCCCGGTTGCGAAACTCGGCGGCAATCGCATCAAGCCCCTGGTCCTGGATATCCCAGGGGTAGGTCCACATGGAAAGGTGCATGGCGCGCTCCGCTCAGATCTGTCCGCTTTATAGAACATGCGTCCATAATAGTGTCCAGGCTGATCTTTGAACGCGGAGGGCGGGCGAAAGTCGCCCGCCCCTGCCCCGTCAGCGGCTGATCGTTGCTTGCAGCGCATCGATGGAGGATTGGATGCCGGCCTCGGTCGACATGGTGAAGTCTTCCATTTCGAGGCTGACCCAGCCGTTGTAGCCGATCATCCGCACCACCGAGAAGAACTCCTTCCACCATTGCAGATCATGCCCTGCGCCGACGGCGACATAGTTCCAGGTGCGGTTGGCGACGTCGGTGACGTCCTTCAGTTCCAGAAGACCATTGACGTCGGCGAGACCACGCTCGATGCGGGTGTCCTTGCCGTGGCAATGATGGATTGCGTTACCCAGCGCCCGGGCCGAAGCAATCGGGTCGGCGCCCTTCCAGAACAGATGGCTCGGATCGAGGTTCATGCCGACGGACGGCCCGACCTCATTGCGCAGACGGAACAGGGTTTCCGGGTTCCAGACCAGCATGGCTGAGAAGTTTTCGAGAGCGTATCTCTCGACGCCGACTTCCTTGGCGAGCTTGACCAGATCGTGCCAGAGCGGGAAGGCGCGGTCTTCCCACTGGTAGCGGTCGCGTTCCGGCATCTCGTCCGGCCAGCTCTTGGTGTAGACCAGCCAGTTCGGCACCATGTCACCGGGCGCGGCTTCCGGAAGTCCGGACATCGTCACGATGGTTTTGACGCCGATCTCGCCGGCAAGACGGATCGTCTGTTCCATTTCCTTGCGGTGGCGCTTGCCCATGTCGCCAGGATCGAGCGGGTTTGCCGAGCAGTTCAGCGCCGCAATTTCAAGGCCGCGGGCTTCGATTTCCCTGAGCCTGGTTTTCAAAAGCCCTTTGTCTTCAAGCAGCTCGTCAGCGCGGAAATGCGGGGCACGCGACCAGCCGCCGCCGGTCATTTCGATGCCCTCGACGCCGAGTTCAACGCATTTGTCGAGCATATCAGTAAATGACAGGTTGCCCATCACGTCGGTGCAAATGGAGAGTTTCATCGTCTCGATCTTTCCTTATGAAAAATGAGGGCGCGCCCTGTGAGGGGGTGGAGGAGATCCCGGCGCGCCTCCGGAGGGAACTATTTGAAGTCGACCCAGGCGGCACCCGCATCAGCCGAGCGGACGCAGTTTTCCAGCCAGCGCACGCCTTCGGTGCCGGCTTCGATGCCGGGATAATGGTGGCTCCTGAGGAAAGCTTCGTCGCCGCGGCGCTTTGCGTCGATCGCCTGGGCGATCCAGAGGTAGATGTTCGCCCAGCTGTCGCCGAGGCCTTCGGTGTGCAGTGCGCCCATGCGGTCGGCCGCGAGGCTTTCCTCTTCGAGATAGGGCATGCCGTGGTGCAGGGTGCGGTTCGGCTCGCCCTGGACTTCGTAAATCAGCTGGTCGGGCTGGGCATCCGACCATTCGATCGAAGCCTTGGAGCCGACGAAACGGTAGCGCTGCGAACCCATGTTGCCGGCATTGACCGACGACACCCAGAGACGGCCGCGGGCGCCGTTGTCGTAATGCATGAGAACGGTTGCGTGGTCTTCGAGCGGCGCGCGGGTCGGAATAAAGGCTTTGCGGTCGCAGAGCAGTTTTTCGATCTTCAGATGCGGCAGCACCACTTCGGAGAGATAATAGAGGTGGGTGCCGATATCGCCGAGAACGAAGGTCGGGCCGGCGGTCTTCGGATTGGTGCGCCATTTCACCGCCTCGCCGGCGCCGGCGTCGTCGCCCGAATTGAAGCCGTGGGTATATTGCATGTCGACGATGCGGATTTCGCCGAGCATGTCCTTCTTGACCATCGCCGCCATCTGATGAACCAGGGGATGGCCGGTGAAACCATAGGTGACGCCGACGATCAGGCCTTGCTCTTCGGCGAGCTTGGCGATTTCCTCGCATTCGGCGACGGTGAAGAACAGCGGCTTTTCGCAGATCGCGTGCAGCCCGGCTTCCAGGCACGCTTTGGTGATCTCGTAATGGGTGAAGTTCGGCGTGGCGATCGAGACGACCTCGACGCCGTCCTCGCGCCCCGCCTCCCCGGCGATCAGCTCCTTGTAGTCGCCATAGCATCTGTCGGCTGAGACGCCGATCTTCGTGCCGAAATCGCGCCCGCGCTCGGCGTCCAGGTCGAAGGCGCCGCAGACGAGCCGGTAGGTGCCGTCCCGCTGGGCGCCGGTTCTATGCTTATAGCCCACCTGCCCGGTGCGGCCGCCGCCGACCATGCCCCAGCGCAAGGGGCGCTCGATGGATCTTTCTCCGTTGATCATCCGATCATTGCTCCTGAAATGGCCTGCCGCATCATTCCGCCGCCATGGCGGTCGGTGGGGCGTAAAGCGTGGGTTTCGGTATCATGTTGACGGGTTCGAGGCCGCCGCTGGTCACGGCTCTCAGAGCGGCATCGGCCACCAGCGTGGCCGCGTACCCATCCCAGGTGGAAGGACCCCCGGCCGTTCCCTCAGAGGCGGCGGCGATCCATTCGCGGAATTCCTGGTCGTAAGCTTCAACGAAGCGCTCGCGCCAATCCTCGGGGATCGCCTGGCGAATACCGTGCGAATCCGAGATCACGGTTGCCGGGCGGTTCGGCAGCGCGGCGACGCCCGCCTCGCAGCTGATCTCGCCGCGGATGTCATAACCATAGGCGATGTTCACCGAAATCTCGACGTCAACAAGCGCACCCGAGGCCATGTGCAGGAGGACGAAAACCGGGTCGCGCAATTCCCCGCCGCGCGAGGAGCGGCGCGGCACACGCACCTCCACGCCGGTGACTTCATCCGACAGGAGCCAGCGGGAAATATCGGCATCGTGGACCAGCGTGTCGTTCAGCGGCATCTCGGAGGTGTAGAGCCCTTCGGGAACCGAGGCATTGCGATGCACGGAATGAAACATGAGCGGCGCGCCGAGTCTCCCGCCGTCGATGACCGCCTTCAGGCGGCGATAATCGGCATCGAAACGGCGCATGAAACCCACCTGGACGAGCCGCCTGCCGAAGGCCATTTCCGCCTCCATCACGCGGAGCGCTGCCGCCTCGGAGGTCACCAGCGGCTTTTCGCAGAACACCGGCTTGCCGGTGGCAATGCAGGCAAGCAGCTGCTCCTCATGCGCCGGCCCCCAGGAAGAGATGATCACGGCCTGGACTTTTTCCGAAGAGATCAGTGCCGAAGGGGTGGCGAACACCTCCGCCCCCGCAGGGGCGGCAGCGGCGGCGCGGATCTGGTCGATGTCGGTGACACCGACGATTTCGACACCGGAAACGACGTTCGTCAGGCGGCGGATATGATCCTGACCGATCATGCCGGTGCCGATGACGCCAACCTGAAGGGTCATTTCGCCCCCCAGTGCTTATCGATGTAACGCTGCATTTCCGCGCGCATGAAGGTGCCGCTCTGATCGGCCTTGTCCTCCCAGGCAAAGACGCAGGCGGTCATGATGCCGTCGAAACCGATCTCGGCGAGCGTGCCGAAGAACTCCTCCCAGGGAACCTCGCCCTGGCCGATATTGAGGTGCTGGTGCACCCGGGCATTGGTGCCGGGCGGGTTGAGGATATAACGAAGGCCGGATGAGGCCTTGTGGTTGAAGGTGTCGCCGACATGGACATGTGCCAGCACGTCCTTCGCCTCACGCAGCATCGCCTTGGTGTCGTCGCCGAAATAGAAGGTATGCGGGGCGCAATAGAGGAACTTGACGCTCTTCGAATTGACAGTGCGGATGATGTCGAGCGCCGGCTGCAGCGTTTCGCACCAGTCTTCCGGATGCGGTTCGACATTGAGCTGGATGCCCTCGCGCTCGAAGAGCGGCACCAGTTCCTCCATTGAGCGCCACCAGGCGTCCTCGCAAGCCTCGATCATCGAGCCTGTATGGCAGCAGTAGCAGGATCCCCTGTCCGGATGCGGGCCGCGGCCGAACTCGGAATTCATCGTGTCGACTTCCAGCTCGACGGCGATCTCGATGGCGCGCTTCCAGTGCTTGACGGCGGCCTTGCGTTCGGTCTCGTCGTTGGAGGCCCAGCGGTACATCGGCAGCAGCGAGGCGATGCCGACATCCGCCTCCTTCAGCGAGCGCTTTAACGACTTGATCCGCTCGGGAAAGACGCGCGGCGCCTTGAACCATTCGAGGAAATCGCCGCGCGGCGAGAGTTCGATCCAGTCGTAGCCGAGTTCCTTGACCTTTCCCGGCAATTCCTCGAGCGAGAGATGCCGATGCATGAAGGGGTCGATTGCGATCTTCATTTTGACCTCCGAATTCCAGACATGATTTTCCTTTCCCGGCGGCGGTCTTTCTGACGCTGCCGGACGCTGTGTGTTTTGCGCTGTGTCGTTTGTGGTGCCGTCGGCAGTTACTCGGCTGGCGGCGGGTGTCCCTCATGGCTTGCCATGTAAGTATCGATTTGAGCTTCGAGGCCTGCCATGGTCTCGCCGCCGGCCATCAGGTCAGTAATCTCCTCGCGGGTCTTCTCGCCCCGGCGGAAATCGGCGGCGATTGCGCCGCGGATGAGAACGGCGAAGTGATCGCCCACCGCCATGGCATGCATGACCTGGTGGGTGATGAAGATCACCGCCAGACCCCGCCGCTTTGCTTCATTGACGATCCGGAGCACATGCGCTGCCTGCTTCACGCCGAGAGCGGCCGTCGGTTCGTCAAGGATCAGCACGCGCGCGCCGAAATGCACGGCCCGGGCAATGGCGAGCGACTGGCGTTCGCCGCCGGAAAGGCCGCCGACAAGGCGGTCGCCATCGTCGATCCGGGTGATGCCGAAATCCTGCACGGCCTTGACGGCAATCTCATTGGCTTTCCTGCGGTCATAGACCTTGAACGGACCCCAGCCCTTGGTCGGCTCGACGCCGACGAAGAAGGATCGGCCGATCGACATCAGCGGAAATGTGCCGCCGAATTGATGCACTGCCGAGATGCCCTTTTCCTGCGCATCGCGCGGCCCGCTGAATTCGACCGGATTGCCATCCATCAGAATGGCGCCGCGCGTCGGCTTGTGGACACCCGCAAGCGTCTTGATCAGCGTCGATTTGCCGGCGCCGTTATCGCCGAGCAGGCAGAGCACCTCGCCTGCACGGACCTTGAGCGAGATGTCGTGCAGCACGTCGATCGGGCCGAAGCTCTTGTCGACATTCTGGAGTTCAAGGATCGGAATATGGTCGGACATGGTTTGACGCTCACTTCCTTTTCTTCGGCACGAAGCTCAAGGCCATCTGCCGGAACGTGTTGTTCATCAGAACGGCGGCCATCAGCATCACGCCGATAATCAGGTTGGACCAATTACGGTCGATGTCGGTGAAGTAGATGCCCTGGCTGACGACGGCGAAGGTCAGCGCGCCGAGAAAGATCCCGGCGACCGAACCGAAGTCGCCGGTGAGCAGCACGCCGCCCACCACGATCGAGACGATCGTATTGAAGATGTAGTTCATGCCGCCTGAGACCTGCGCGGAATTGAACAGGATGGCGCCGCACATTCCGACGAAAGAGGCGGCCGTGCTCGAGAGAATGAAGAGAACGATCCGCAGCCGGTCGGTCGGGATGCCGGCATTGCGCGCGCTGACTTCGTCTCCGCCCATGGCGACGATCCAGTTGCCGTAGCGCGTCGCGTGCAGCACAAAACCAAAGATCAGGGTCAGCGCCAGCCACCACAGGATGATCACCTGGAATTTGCCTTGGATGAGATCGCCGAACACCGTCTTGGCCCAGGCCGGCGCGTTGAGCGGAACCGAAGCGGCCCCGGTCAGGATGACGGAACCCGCAAGCACGAGCCCCTGCACCGCAACCAGCGTGCCGAGTGTGATGATCAGCGAAGGCACGCTGGTGCGCACCGCCAGGAGACCGTTGACCAGGCCCACGAGGACACCGATGGCGAGCACGCCGAGCATGCCGATGACGATCGGCAGCTCGTAATAGCCCGAGAGAATGGCGATCGTCATCGAGCCTGCCGGGATCATCGCGCCGATCGAGATATCGAGTTCGCCTGATATCATCAGAAGGCCGACAGGCAGGGCGACGATACCGAGATTGGCGGCGAAATTGACCCAGCTTGCCGCACCGAAGAGCGCGCCGAGGCTGACTCCACCGAAGGCGACATAGAAGACAATCACCGCGACGAAGCTCAAGACGGCGCCGAATTCCGGGCGGCGTACAAACTGTCCCATAGAAAAGCCGTTCATCTCTTCGCTCTCACTTCTTCTTTTTCGCTGCATAGGACATCGCCATCAGCCGGAACTTGTCGTTCATCATCACGGCGAGCAGCAGGAGCGCGCCGATGATGACGCTGCCGAGATTCGGGTCTATGCCGGTGAAATAGATGCCCTGATTGACGATCGCGAAGGTGAGCGTGCCGAAGACGATGCCCACCACCGATCCGGCGCCTCCGGTCAGAAGCACGCCGCCGATGACCACGCACATGATCGAATTGAAGATGAAGGATTGCCCGCCGAGCACCTGAGCGCTCTGGTAGACGAGCACCTGGCTGACGCCGACGAAAGCGGCGGAAAAGCCCGACAGCATATAGAGGGCGATGGTCAGTCGTTCCGTCGGAATGCCGGCGTTCCGGGCCGAGACCTTGTCGCCGCCGAGGGCAAAGATCCAGTTGCCGACGGGCGAGATGTGCAGCAGGCAGAAAAACGCTGCCGCAAACAGCACCCACCAGAAGATCGTCACCTGGAACATGCCACCGATGAAATCGCCGAGGATCGCTTTGACCGCCGGGCTTGGCACCAGCGACACGCCGGTGCTGCCGGCGATCAGCACGGTAAAGCCCAGCGTCAGGCCCATGACGGCGAACATCGAGCCGATGGTGACGATCAAGGACGGGACACGGGTGCGGTTGACGAGATAACCGTTGAAAAGTCCGACGAGGAGCCCGACGCTGAGGCCGGCGGAAATCCCGACGATTTCAGGCAGGCCGTAATGGCCGGAAACGATTGCCACCGTCAGGGAGGATGCCGGGATCACCGCGCCGATCGAGAGGTCCATTTCGCCTGCGATCATCAGGAGCCCGATCGGCAGCGCGACGATGCCGATCTCGGCGGCGACGTTGAGCCAGCTCGCATAGCCCGCAGCGGACAGGAAGACCTTGCCGCCCAGCAGGGCGAAGAAGACGAAAACCGCAATCAGGCCCAGCAACGAGCCCGCTTCAGGGCGTCGGGAAAGCTGACCGATGGTCGCTTTGGCATGGCCGCCCGAAGGAATCGACGGGGCGAGGACATCGTTTCTCGCGTTCATTTGACACCACCAATAAAGCCGCATGACCGATAACGGTCGGCGCTTCTGAAAGAATGGAAGCCGCCCGCGTGAGGGGCAGGCAGCTTCACCACGTCCGGCCGATCCCCTTACCGAGCGCCGGCCTTCACGCCTGCCAAGGTGGCGTCGACGTTGGAAGCGTCGATGACGCCGGGGCCGGTCAGGATCTCCCGGGTCGGCACGGTGAGCCCGTAATTGACGTTGCCGTTCAGGATCGAGACGGCCAGATAGCCCTGCAGGTAACCCTGCTGGTCGATCGCGCAAAGCTGGCTGCCGCTCTTGATGTTGTTCAGAACGGTTTCATCCATGTTCATGCCGCAGACCTTCACCTGTCCCGCTTTGCCGGCCTGTGTCACGCCGTTGACTGCGGAGTTCGTATCGACGTTGCCGATCGCGAAGACGGCCTTGATCTCCGGATGCTGCAGCAGATGCGCCTTGAGCGCCTGCGCCACGGCGGTGGCTGAACCGAATGACGTCGCCGGCAGCGGCAGCGCCGAACCGACGCCGCCACCTTCCGTCACGCCATCGGTCATGCCTTTGCAGAACGCCTCGATGTTTGCCGCACCCGGCAGCGTGTTGAGGCAGACGGCGTTTTTCAGGTCGTGCTTGGCGAAGTAGCTGCCCGCGGCCTTGCCGGAGAGATAGTCGTTGGAGCCGACATAGTTCATCGCGCCGAGGCGATCGGCGGCTTCGATGCCGCCGGCATTATAGATAACCAGCGGAATCTTCTTGTCGACGACCGCTTTGAAGGCAGGGTCCATCGCCTCCGGCACCCAGTCCGGACCGACGATCGCATCGGCGCCCTGGTCGATGGCCTGGCGGATCAGCTCGGCCGCATCGACGCCGAGATTGTCGTAATTCTGCGGGCCGAGCCAGACGACCTTGCCGCCCTGTGCCTCAACGACCTTGCCGGCATCCTCGGCGCCGCGCTTGACGATCGACCAGAACGGATCGTCGGGCTTGCCGCCGACAACGAAGATGTTGGCGGCCATAACGGCCGTGGCAGTGCAGGTGATGATCGCGGCAGCCGATACGCTTGCCGCAAGGCGGCGGAATTTACTCATCTCAATCTCCTCCCATGGCCCGCCTTCCTGGCGTGACCGTGAGGAGAAAGATATCACCGCTTGAAATTCTCGAAATGTGAAATCATACTAAACATGCATAAAGTGTCATAGAGTATCAATCATAATGATATGAACACTCCGACGATGGAGAGCAATAATCATGCGGCGGCCGACCATCTCCGATCTTGCCAAGGAGGCCGATGTCTCCATTGCGACCGTCAATCGGATTCTGGCCGGCACCGCCTCCGTCAAAGGCACGACCGTGCAGCGCGTCCAGGCCGCCGCGGAGCGGATCGGCTTTTACGGCGCAGGCGCAATCGAGGACCGGCTGCGTAAGTCGGCGCCGAAATACCGGCTTGGCTTTCTGCTGCAGCAATCCAGCCGCGAGCTCTACCAACTCTTCGGCAAGAAGATCGTCGAGGCATGCCGCGCCAGGCGCGATGAGGTCATCGATCCCCTGGTCGACTTTGTCGATCTCCTGACCCCGGAAAATATTGCCGGCCGGCTCAAGGCGCTCGGTGCAAATTGCGACGCCGTTGCCGTCGTCGCCGCCGATCACCCGGTGATCGCCCAGGCCATCCGCGAGCTGCACGAGAAGGGTAAGCCGGTCATCGCCTATATTACCGACCAATCCGCCCGGGAACGGGCCGCTTATGTCGGAGCCGACAATTGGAAAATGGGGCGGACGGCGGCATGGCTGATCTCGAACATGAGCCATGGGCCGGGGCGCATTGCCGTCTTCATCGGCAACCATCGTTACCAGTGTCAGGACGTCTCCGATGCAAGCTTCCGCTCCTATATGCGCGAACACGCGCCGCATCTGACCATCGAGGACAGCCGCCCCACGCATGAAGAGCCGAACGAGGCTTATCGGATGGTCAAGGAACTCTTGGCGACGACGGATGATCTCACCGGCATTCTGATTGTCGGCGGCGGCATTTCCGGGGTCTTGCGGGCGCTGAGGGAAGTGCCGCAGGAGCGGCGCCGGAGCATTCGCCTCGTCTGCCGGGACATTGGCCCGGAGACGCGAAAGGGCCTGTCAGAGGGGATGATTACCGCGGCTCTCTGTCATCCGCTGGAACAGACGTCCACGGCGCTGGTCGAGACGATGATTGAAACGATCACGCAGGGTGCGTCGGGTGCCACGATTCAGCGGACCATTACCTTTGAAATCGTGACGCCAGAGAATATCTGAGATGCCCCATCGCGGCGTTCGCCGCGACTAAAGCCCGCGACCGGAAGCCGGCGCGGGCTTGGAAAGAGGTTATCCGTGTGTCGTCTCAGATATTGACGACAAGGCCCTTGGCTTTCAGCACCGGCGCCAGATTGCTGACCTCGATGACCGATTTGCCCGCCTTATAGGCGGCGATATAGCCGGCTTCGGCATCTTCGCGGGCCTGCGAAAGCCTCGCTGCTTCCTGCGCTTCCTGCCTGCGCACGACCACCAGGCCGTCGGCATCTCCGACGATGATGTCGCCGGGATTGATGGTTTCGCCGCCGACGATGATCGGGTCGTTCACCGCCGCAATGGTTTCCTTCACCGTGCCCTTGATGCAGACGCTAAGCGAGAAGACCGGGAAGCCGAGTTCCCGCAACTGCAGCGTGTCGCGCACGCCGGTATCGGTCACGAGACCGCCGATGCCCTTGGCAAGGCAGGCATTGGCGAGCACATCGCCGAAGGATCCGGCTTCCTCATATTCGCCCGCCGAGACGACGATGATATCGCCGGGCTTTGCATAGTTGATGGCGAGCTGCAGCATGATGTTGTCGCGCGGCGCGCATTTGACCGTGAAGGCCGGGCCGCAGAGTTTCATGCGGTAGTCGACCGGCTTGAGGCGGGAGGAGAGCGCGCCGCGGCGCCCCTGGGCTTCGTGGATGGTCGCCGGCGAAAATTTCGAAACGGCCTCGATGTCAGCTTTGCTGGGCCGTTCAGCGATGTCTTTTATATGAATCATGGGTGCCTCACGTCGTTGGTAGACGGCGGGCAAATCCCGCCGTCTTATCTCGGTTGAATGTCTTCGGGAGGTTCCGAGACCGGTCGGTCTACGGGATCGGGTCGAATTTCAGCTCGGAGAGCGGCACGACCTTATCGGTGCGGGTCATCTTGTATTCGGTATTCGGGCCGAGCCACTTGTCCCAGATCTTGTTGATCTCGCCCGATGTGTCGAGCTTGCGCAGGATTTCGTTGATCTTGGCCGTCAGCTTCGGCTGATCCTTGGCCATGCCGATGCCGATCGGCTGGTAGAGCATCGGCTCCTCGATCATCCGCATTTCCTTGCCCTTGCTCTTCGATTCATTGACGAACTTGGTCGTCGTCATGGTGTTGGCGACCATGCCGCGCGCCTTCCCCTGCTGGACGGCGAGATAGGCCGATGCGGTATCCTGGAAGGTCAGCGGGTCGGATTTGTTGAGCTTGATCGACATTTCCGATGTCGAGCCCTTGGTCGAGGCGATGCGCTGGCCGGCGTAATCGGCCTTTGTCTTGCCGGCATCGTCGGCCGGCACGATCAGCATTTCCTTGGCGAGATAATAGGGATCGCTGAACTGGATCTGTTCGGCGCGGCTCAGTGTATAGGCAAGGTTTGCGACGGTAATATCGACGCGGCCGAGCTTGACCTCGGGCACGCGCGCCTCGACCGAGACCGGCTTGATTTCAGCCTTGACGCCCAATTCCTTGGCGATGGCGCCGCAGAGGTCGACGTCGAAACCGGCCATCTCACGGGTCTTCGGATCCGGCGAGGCAAATGGCGGAACGTCGGCGAACGTCGCGCAGCGCAAGGTCTTGGCCGACATAATGGTGTCGAGCTGATCGGCCTTTGCCGGCATGGCGGCCGCGATGCCGGCAAATGCGACGGTGAGGCTTAGGTATTTCCAGTTCATTGCTGTTCTCCTTTGTTTTTGATCGTTGGTATCAGTGCCTGAGATCAGCGAGGAAACGCTGAGCCCGGGGATGGCGCGGATTGCTGAAGAATTCCTTTGGGGTCGCCGTTTCGATGATCTGGCCGGCATCGATGAACCAGATCCGGTCCGCGACCTCGCGTGCAAAACCCATTTCGTGGGTAACGCAGAGCATGGTCATGCCTTCGGCGGCCAGGCTCTTCATGACGGCGAGCACTTCGCCGACCATCTCGGGATCGAGCGCGCTCGTCGGTTCGTCGAACAGCATCACCGGCGGTTCCATGGCAAGCGCACGAGCGATCGCCACCCGCTGCTGCTGGCCGCCCGACAGCTGACCGGGATAGGCGCGGGCCTTGTCGGCAAGGCCGACCCGATCGAGCAGCTTGAGGGCCTTTTCATGCGCGATCTCGGGCGCCACACCCTTCACCCGGATCGGCGACATCGAGACGTTTTCGGCGACCGAAAGATGCGGAAACAGGTTGAAGTTCTGGAACACGAAGCCGATCCGGCTGCGCATTGCATTGAGTTCCCTTGCCCGCATCGAGGCATGAATGTTCTGCCCTTCGAGCGTGATCGATCCGCTGTTGATCTCCTCGAGGCGATTGATCGTGCGGATCAGCGTCGATTTTCCCGATCCGGAGGGTCCGCAGATGACCACGACCTCGCCACGTGCGACCTGCGCGTCGATATCCTTCAGGACCGGGTAGTCGCCGTAGCTCTTGCAGACCTGAGAAAGCCGGATCGTCTGCGATTCCTGCGTTGAAACGGACATGGTCATAGCTGCTCCGATACGATTTTCGACGGCGTGACCACGGCAGCGGCGGGCACGAGAAGTCCCGCACGCCGCCGGGTGATGCGCCGCTCGAGGCGATTGGCGAAGTAGGTCAGCGTCCAGCAGATGATGAAGTAGACGATTGCCAGAATGAGGAAGACCTGGAAGGGTTGCGTCAGCAGCTGGTTGTTGACCTGGCTTGCCGCAAAGGTCAGATCAGGCACGTTGATCACATAGCCGAGTGTCGTGTCCTTGATCGTCGAGACGAAGGTGGAGATGATGCTCGGGATCATGTTGTAGAGCGCCTGCGGCAGGATGATGTAGCGCATCGCGCCCATGTAGCCGTGGCCGAGCGCCCTCGCCGCATCCATCTGGCCGGGTCCGAGGGCGACGATGCCCGCTCGGACGACTTCGCTGAGGAAGGCGCTCTGATAGACCACCAGCGTCGTCAGCATGGTGACGAAGCTCGGCACGTCTGCGCCGGTCAGCAGCGGAACCAGGAAATAGCTCCACAAAATGAGCATCAAGAGCGGCACGCCACGGGTGAAATAGACAAGTGCCGTGACCGGCCAGCGCAGCAGCGGCGACTTGGAAAGCCGCGCCATTGCAAACAGGATGCTAATAGGAAAGGCGAAAGCGATGCTGAGCGCCGACAGGATCAGCGTATTGGCGAGCCCGCCGAGCGGTCCGTTCGGATATTGGCCGATCAGGAGCAGCAGCCAGTAGTCGCGGACGATGGCGATCATGTCCTGGATCATGCGCGCGCCCTCCAGGCGGGATCTGCGCGCATCGACAGATAGGCGCCGATGCTCATGATCACGAGCGAGAAGAAGAGGTAGAGAACCGTGCCGATCAGGTAGATTTCGAAGGTGCGGAAGCTCAGGTTTTCGACTTCCTTGACGGCATGCGTCAGCTCCGAGGCGCCGATGACGACGGCGAGACTGCTGTTCTTGAACAGGGAGACGCTGTGATTGATAAGCGGCGGCAGCGCGTTGCGCACGCCCTGCGGCATAATGACGAAGCGCATAGCCGAGACGTAACCGTGGCCGAGCGCACGGGCGGCCTGCATCTGGCCGTCGCTGACCGAGCGCACGCCCGAACGAAGATCTTCGCTGAAATAGGCCGCCTGGCAGAGCCCGAGCCCGATCACCGCGAAAATCGCCTCGGCATTATGGCTGGCGAGCCATGTCGCGACCCCGTTCGGCATCAGGGTGAAGATCCCGAAATACCACAGCATCAGCTGCACCAGCGTCGGGACGTTTCTGTGGTAGGAAACGTAAGCGGCGACCAACGGATCGCCGAAGCGAAAGGGCGACAGGCGTATACCGAGCAGCAGCAGTGCGAGCGCCATCGCCAGCGTCCAGGACCCGGCATAGATGATGAAGGTCATCTGGATGCCATGCAGCAGCATCGCCGAATATTCAGGATTTCCGAGGATTGCCGAAAGGTCGAAACCGCTCACGGGGTTGGCTCCCCGGATGGATCCGTCTTCGGCTTCGGCTTCGCCGTCTGCAGGCCGCCCATGACCTGCAGCGTCGGCGTGATCTCCATATGTCCGATGTTGACGGCGACGGGAGCCGCTATGGCGAAGGCGATCGCGTCGGCGATATCGGCCGCCTGCGGCAGTTCGAAACCATCGATGAACCGCTCCCGGATGCTGGGGTCATCGCCGTGGACGTGATTGAAAATATCGGTGGCGACCCGGCCGGGGCAGATTTCCGTGACCCGCACCCGCTTGCCGAAAGCGTCGATGCGCAGCTGGTTGGACAGCATGCTCACTCCCGCCTTGGTGGCGTGATAGGACGAGTTGCCGCCGAAATTATAGGCGCCGGCGATCGACGAGATGTTGATGACGTGGCCGCGGTCTCGCGCCACCATGCCCGGCACGACGAGGCGGCAGATATGCAGAACCGCCCGCAGATTGACATCGACGATGAGATCGATATCCCCCTCGTCGGCTTCCAGGAACTTCTTCGGCCGGTCGACGCCGGCATTGTTGACGAGAATGTCGAATTCCACCCGGCCCGCGAGCTCGGCGATTGCCGGCCGATCGGTCACATCGATGGCATGAGCGATACAGCCCGTACGCTCGGACAGCTGCTGCAGCGCCTGGGCACTGCGGGCAACGGCATGGACTTCGATGTTCTCCCGGCGAAGCCGCTCAACCACGGCTGCGCCGATTCCGGAGGATGCGCCGGTCACCAGTGCGGTCTTGTAGTCGGAGAATGGCATTGTAGTTCCCTTGTGATTGATGAAGACAGTAGCGAAGCTTTAACCCCTTGCCTAAGACCGATTATCTCTGGAGCAATAAGCAACGGTTATGGAGCAGGTGCGGTCTCCCGAAGAAGAGAATGCGGTGATGCCGGTACTCTCTCTCGGCCTTGCCTCGGACGGCATCGCGTTGCAAAAGCAATGCGCCTCTGCAAACATGCCATCCGCAGATCAGAATGGTACCCCGATCCCCATGGACATCAGACGCCTCAAATCCTTCATCGTGATCGTCGACAGCGGCAGCATCACACGAGCGGCGGATCTTTTGCACATCGCCCAGCCGGCGCTCAGCCAGCAGCTTGCAGCACTTGAAGAGCATTTCGGCCACAAGCTCTTGATCCGCAGCCAGCAGGGTGTCAGCATGACCGATGCCGGACACGCGGTATATCGCCATGCCCAGATCATCCTTCGGCAGATGGAGCAGGCGCAGGCCGATGCTTCCGCCGCCGGCAATTCGCTTGCCGGGCGCGTCTCGGTCGGCCTCGTGCCGTTCAGCAGCGCGGCGACGCTCTCGGTGGACCTTTTGGCGGAGACCCGGAAGCGGCATCCCGGTATTCTGCTGCACCTGACCGAAAGCGTCGGCCAGACCTATAGCCAGATGATCATGAACGGCCGGCTGGAAATGGCGCTTCTGCATGGAACCGGGCCGATCAAGGGCGTGCGGTTCGAACCGATCCTCAGCGAAGAGTTTTTCCTGGTCGCCCATCGCGACTTTGCCATCGAAGCGGATACGAAACCCGTTGCGGTTAACGCTCTCGACGGCATACCGCTGCTCCTGCCACCGGCCTATAATTTCGTCCGTCGCGCGGTCGATACCGCCTTCACCCGCACGCGCACCAATTTGAAGGTCGTGGCGGAAGTCGAGATCGTCCGCACGCTCGCCCGCGCGGTCGGCAGCGGTCTCGGCGCGACGATCATGCCGAAGGCGATTGCCGACCGCATCGTCTCGGAATCGAGCGAGCCGCTGATCTGCCGGCTCGTCTCGCCGCGGATCGAAGAAACCCTGTCGCTTTGCGTTTCCGACCAGAATCCCCTGTCGGAACCGGCCCTTGCCGTCCGGGATATCCTTCTTGAGCTGACGGCGCGGCTGAAAGCCTGAGAGGGGGCGCCGGTCAGCGCATGTCCTTGCAGAACTGGGCGATCCGTGCGCAGCCCTCACCGAGTTTTTCCATGCTTGTCGCGTAGGAAATGCGAAAGAAGGGGCTCATTCCGTAAGCAGCACCTTGCACAGTTGCGACATGATGCTCCTCGATGAGCGCCATGACGAAATCGACGTCGGTCTCGATCTTGCGCCCGCCCTTGCTGGTCTTGCCGATCAGCCCTGATATGTTGGGATAGATGTAGAAGGCGCCTTCGGGCCGGTGGCAGCGCAAGCCTTCTACCTCGGATAATTTGTCGAGAACGAAGTCGCGTCGCGTCTTGTAGATCGCAGCCCGCTCCTTCAGCAGATCCTGCGGCCCGTCCAGCGCTGCGGTTGCGGCCGCCTGGGTCAGTGTGGCGATGCCGCCGCCATTCTGGCCGTTGACGTTGCTGATCGCCGAGATCAGCTCTTTCGATCCGGCGCAGAATCCGAGCCGCCAGCCGGTCATTGCATAAGCCTTGGAGACGCCGTTCATCGTCAGGACGCGGTCGTACAATCTCGGCTCGACCTCCGCGATCGTGCAGAACTGGAAGTCGTCATAAACCAGGTGCTCATAGATGTCGTCGGTCATGATCCAGACATTGGGATGGCGCAGCATGACCTCGGCAATGGCGGCCATCTCCGCCCGGGAGCAGGCCGCGCCGGTCGGATTGTTCGGGAAATTCAGGAAGAGCCATTTGGTGCGCGGCGTGATCGCCGCCTCCAGATCCTCCGGGCGCAGCTTGAAGCCGGCGTGCTCGTGGCAGGGGACGGCAACCGGCACGCCGCCGGCGAATTTGACGATGTCGGCATAGCTGACCCAGGAGGGTGTGGGAATGACGACCTCGTCGCCGGGGTTGCAGGTCGCCAGCATGGCGTTGAAGATCACCTGCTTGCCGCCGCCGGAGACGACGATCTGGCTGGCATCGTAGTCGAGATTGTTGTCGCGCTTGAACTTCCTGATGATGGCGGCCTTCAGCGCCGGCGTGCCGTCCATCGGCGGATATTTCGTATCGCCGGCAAGTGCAGCCGCATGGGCCGCTTCGATCGCATGCGCCGGGGTGGGGAAATCCGGCTCGCCGGAGGAGAGGCTGACGACCTTGATTCCTTTGGCGGCCAATTCCCGGGCGCGCTGGGTCATGGCGGCGGATGCTGAAATGGAGACGTTTTTCAGACGGTCGGCGATCACGGACATCGGCATGGTCCTTCGATGAGGGATTGAAACGAGAGACCGCCCGCAGGCGATCGGAATTGCGTCAGTCGGCGAGTTCGGCGGCAGGTGCGAGGGTGGCACCGGTGGCTTCGATTTCACCGCGGACGATGCCGGCAAGCTCGAGGGCGCCCGGCGTGTCGCTGTGAACGAGGATGGAGCGCGCCGGCATGGCGATCACGGCGCCTTCGATGGTCTCGACGCTGCCGTCGAGGAGGAATTTTCGCACGCGCGCACGCACGGCGGTTTCGTCCTTGATAACGGCGCCCGGAAGCCCGCGCGTGACAAGCCTGCCTCCGGCGTCATAGGCACGGTCCGCAAGGAAAAGCGCCAGTGTCTTCAGGCGCGCGCGTTTCGCCGCCTGCTCGATCTCGCTGCCTGACGTGACGAAGACGACGAGATTGGCGTCGACGGTTGCGATCGCATCCATCATGAGGTCGGCAAGGACAGGGTCGCGGTTGACCATATTGCCCATGGCCGCATGAAAGCTGATATGGGAGACCGCGACCCGCTCGGCTCTGGCGATCGCCATCAAGGCCCCGAGTTGATAGAGCATCTGCTGGCGAAGCTCGTCCGCCTGAAAGGGTATTTCGCGCCGGCCGAAGCCCAGCCGGTCGGGCAGGCCGGGATGGGCGCCGATGCCGACGCCATTCTGTTTTGCCAGCCGCACCATCCGCCCCATCGTATCGGGGTCGCCGCCGTGGAAACCGCAGGCGATGTTGGCCGAGGAGACGATTTTCATCATCGCTTCGTCGTCGCACAGCCGGTAGGGACCAAATCCCTCGCCCATGTCGGAATTCAGATCGATCTTCATCAGTTCCTCCTTTCGCTTCCCTTAGGCCATCGCCTTCAGGGCGCGCTTGACCATCCCGGATGTCAGCCTGACATCCTCGACATAGCGGGCGACGGCCTGTTCGACTGCGCGCGTCTCCGCATGCGTCGACCGGATGAATTTCAGGCGGGCGCCGATGCGGGCCTGCCCGAGCCGCCAGAGGTCGCATTCGATCACGCCGGCGACCTTCGGATAGCCGCCGGCGGTATTCGCATCGCTCATCTGCACGATGGGTTCGCCGCCGGGCGGAACTTGGATGACGCCGGGCACGACGCCGTGGGAGCGCATCTCGATGGAGGCGGTCGGCGTGATCGGCTCGCCGGACAGACGGTAGCCCGTGCGGTCGCTGCGCGAGGAAATCCGCCAGGTCTGGCCCCAGAAGGCTTCGCCGTCGCCGGCGAAAAGATCGTGCTCGCCAGCAGGCAGGGCACGGATCGGCAAGGTGTTGTCGACGGGCGCCGGGAAGACGTCGCGCAGTGCCACGGCCGGCTCGACGACGGCGAGGCCAGTGGTCGGCAGCATGGCAATCTCCGCGTCCTCACCGACCGCGATCCGATCGCCCTTCGCCAGCGGCCGGCCGGCATTGCCGCCGAAGCCGCCGCGCAGCGACGTGCTGCGCGACCCCATGACAACTGGAATATCCAGCCCGCCGCCGACCGAAATATAGGCGCGCGCCAGCCGCGGGGGTTGCTTCAGTTCGAGAACCTGTCCGGGTTCTGCGGAATAGGCGCACCAGGGAATGAGTTCCGATCCGGCGAGGTGAGGATGGCCGTCGGCTCCGGTCACGGCAAAGACGGTGCGCCGCTCGAAACGCAGGCTGAACGGGAAGGTCTGGACCTCGATCACCGCCGCATTCTCGTCATTGCCGACGAGAATATTGCCGATCCTGACCGCAAGCGGATCCATCGCGCCGCTCGCCGACACGCCGATGTCGCGATAGCCGGGGCGTCCCAGATCCTGCACCGTATTGAAGGGCCCGGTTTCCAAGATCTCGATCATAGCTCGATCCTTGCCGGCAGGAACCGCACCGTATCTCCGGGCGCCATCATGGCAGGGGTCGGCGCGGTCGGGTCGAACATCTCAAGCGTCGCAAAGCCGATAGAATTCCAGCCATTGGGGCCGGTCAGCATGGCGACGCCGGTCTGCATGCCGCCGATCGTCACGCAGCCTTTCGACATCTTCAGCGACGGCACGGTCTTTCGCGGCATGTAGATACGCGGATCGAGGCCATGCAGATAGCCGAAGCCGGGCGCGCTGCCCAAGGCGAAGACACGGTAGGTCGCTTCATGATGGATGCGGACGACCTCGCGGTCGCTTAAGCCCGAGAGATCGCAAAGAGCGGGAAGATCACTCGCATGTTCGCCGCCGTACTGGACGGGAATTTCGATGGTCTTGCCGTTGAGATCGATGCTCTGCGCATTCTCCCATGCCTCCAGCAGCCGGGCGACCACCGCCTCGGGATCCTCGGGCGTCTCCTTGAAGATCACCAGCAGGTTGGTCATTCCGGGAATATCCTCGGCAAGATCCGCCCAGCCTTTGACGGTCCGGGACAGGGCCCAGATCCGTCGCTGCGCGGCAAGATCGAAATCGCCCGGCGCCTCGAGCAGGAAGGATCTGGCCCCGATCGAGGAAACCCGCGCCCGGCTTTGGATGGCCGGAACGATTTCGCGTTGCGATGCATGTCTGTTCGTCGTGGCGATCATGATGGCAGCTCGATTTCGAACAGAGGGTCACCGAAGCCGACCAGGGCGCCGGGCTCGGCGAGCAGCCTGGTCAAGACACCGGAACGGCTGGCGCGAAGGGGAAGCAGCACATGCCTTACCCTGATGAAGCCGAGGAGATCGGCATCGGATACCGAGCGCGGCAGAGTTTGCGGCGTGACGGCGGCGGCCGGATGTTCGGCGCAGAAATGCCCCGCCAGCGGCGCCTTCACGACAACAGGTGGGGAGCCCGGAGCGCGGGGTGTTGCTGCCTGCGAGTTGATCCGGGCGCCGCCCTCCCCTGAGATGACGATGCGGAGCTGTCTATCCGGTCCGGAGATTTCCAACCCCTCCACGCCGGCGGCCGTCAGAGCATCGGTGAGAAATGCAATGGTTACGGGATCGCTGAAGTCGATGGCGCTCATGCCGCCGTCCTCCGCAGCTTCAGCCAGTGCTCGAGATAGTGGATATCGGTCTCACCGCGCGCGAATGCGTGGTCCTCGAAGAGCGCGCGCAGGAAAGGGATATTGGTGGCGATGCCCTCGATCTCGGTGCCGGCAAGCGCCTCGCACATTCTGGCCATTGCTTTTGCCCGCGTCGGTGCGTGGACGATCAGCTTGGCGATCAGCGAGTCGTAATAGGGCGAGACCCTGTAGCCGGGATGAATATGCGTATCGACGCGGATGCCCGGCCCCTGCGGCAAAGCCAGACGGGTGATGACGCCTGCCGAGGGCAGGAAAGTGTCGGGATCCTCGGCGTTGATGCGGCATTCGAAAGAGTGACCCTCGCAGGTGACATCGCTCTGGGCGAGATCCAGAACGTCACCCTGGGCCGCTCTTATCTGCACCTGGACAATATCGACCCCGCTCGTCACCTCGGTGACGGGATGTTCGACCTGAAGCCGCGTGTTCATTTCGATGAAATAGAAAGCGCCGTCCTCATAGAGGAATTCGAAGGTGCCGACGCCGCGATAGCCGATCTGGCGGCAAGCCTCTACGCAGGCCATGCCGACCGGCTGGATGATGTCGGGCGCGATTCCCGGCGCCGGTGCTTCCTCCACCACCTTCTGATGGCGGCGCTGCATCGAGCAGTCGCGATGGCCCAGCCACAAGGCATTGCCGTGATCGTCGCAAAGAACCTGGATCTCGATATGGCGCGGATGCTGCAGGAACTTTTCCATATAGAGGGAGGGCGAGCCGAAGGCCTTGCGCGCCTCTTCCCGGGTCAGCGCGATCGCTTCATGCAGCTGATCGGCCCTGGGCACGACGCGCATGCCGCGTCCGCCACCGCCCCCTGACGCCTTGACGATGACGGGATAGCCGATCTCCAGCGCGATGCGCTCGATTGCGGCCGGGTCGTCGGGCAGCGCGCTGTCGGGACCGGGAACGCAGGGGACGCCGGCCGCCATCATCGCCCGCTTCGCCGCGATCTTGTCGCCCATGGTCGCGATCGATGAAGCAGTCGGACCGATGAACGTCAGCCCGGCCTTTTCGACGGCGTCGGCGAAGGCGGCGTTTTCCGACAGAAAACCATAACCGGGATGGATGGCGCCGGCGCCGGTCAGGCGTGCGGCGAGAAGAATGGCGTCCTGATTGAGATAGCTCTTGCCCGCGGTCGACGGGCCGATGCAGAGAAAATGGTCCGCGGTCTTGATGTAGGGCGCTTGCCGGTCCGCCTCGGAGCAGATGGCGACGGTCTTCAGGCCGAGTTCGCGGCAGGCGCGCTCTATCCGGGCGGCGATCTCGCCGCGATTGGCGATGAGGACCGTGTCGAAACGGCGTCCTGAAGCAGCGGATTGTTCCGATGTTTCCGGCATCAGGCGATCTCCGCCAGCAGGTCGCCGGTCTCGACCTCGCCATTGTCGATATCAGTCAGGTGCGTGATGCGCCCGAATCGCGGCGCGGCGATCGTATTGAAGACCTTCATCGCCTCGATGATGAACAGGGTCTGCCCCTCCTCCACCGCGTCGCCGATCGCGACGAATGGCGGCTCGCCGGGCGCCGGCGCCCGGTGCAGGACGCCAAAGACGGGCGCCTTGACCGCATGGGAGGTTTTCTCGGCGCTCGAAGGCGCATCGGAGACAAGGCTTATTTTCGATCCAGTGTCTTGCGAAGGTTCGGCAACAGCGACCTCTGCCGGCGACGAGCGGAAAATCCGCACCGTCACGTCCTTTTCCGTCACGGTCAGCTCGGTAATGTTCGATCGTCCGACAAAGTCGATCAGCGTCTTGATCTTCGAGAGGTCCATGTGCGTGCTCGGAATTTCAAATTCCACCGCGCGCAAGCCTGAACTGCATGTCGCCCGGTGTTGTGATTTCGTAGCACGATGCGCCGACTGATGGGGTCAGACGAAGTTTTGATGGAGTGCAATCGGCGCACGCCTAGAAAGGTTTCGCCTGTCCGCCTAGGCGTAGGAACTCCCAGAGCACTCGAGGCCGCGGATTGCGGCCGGGGAGAAGATTACTTGTGGCATTCCGGGGCGGACAACTCGTCGTCAGTTCCCCAGGTCGAAAGCCACTTTCCGACCTCGACGCCGGTGACGTGCAACCCCGTCGCTTCAAATTCATTCCAGGCGTCAAGCGTCTCCTGCCGCCGCGCCTCGCGCTTCTCCTCGCGCTCGACATATTGCGCGATGGCTTCACGCATGATCCAGTGGGACGAACGGCGGCGGACCTCGGCCAGTTGTTGGGCGCGGCCCTTCAGCTCATCATCGAGTTTGAATGGCGATGCCATCAGCTCTCCTTAGCAGAGGTAATAGCTGACGCTAATTTAGGCGTCCTCGCTGTATTTGTCGTGAATGAATTCAATAAAGCAGTTCCGGCATCGTCAAGCCTTCGGAGCGGCGATGCTCTCCCGCAGGATAAGTTTGCTGCGGATGACGGTACGCATCGCCACCGCATTTTGCGTCTGCCCGAGGGCGTTAAGCAGAAGTTCTACGGCAGCGCGCCCCATTTCCTCCACCGGCTGCTCGATCGTCGAGAGCGGCGGCGAGCAGAATTCGCAGACGGGAGAGCCGTCGAAGGAGACGATGGAGAGGTCGTCGGGAACGCTCAAGCCGGCGCGCTGAATGCGGCTCATGAATGAGATCGCCATGTCGTCGCTCGTCGCGATGACGGCTGTCGGCCTTGCCGCGAGCTTCATGAAATCATCGACCGCGCGGATACCGATCTCGAAGCCATGCTGATATTCCAGATCGCCGCCGGATCTCGACACGGCTTCCTCGGAAAGCCCCCCTGCCCGCAGCGCCTCGAGCACGCCACCGTAACGCTCGACGTCGTGATAGTTGCCTGCGGGGCCGGCGATATAGAGGAAGCGCCGATGACCGGAACGGAGCAATTCCGTCGTCGCGTCCCGTATCGCCTCCCGGTCATTGGTCACGACGCTCGGCAATCCTGCATCGCTCATGTCGAACAGCATCGAGACGATCGGCAGCCCCGAATCCGCGGGCGAACGCCCGTCGACTTCCGGAAGTTTCGATGAGAAGATGATGGCTCCCCGAACCGTTCCGCCGAAGGCAAGATCGAGGATGTGCCGTTCGGAGATCGCCTCGCGGTCAAGATTGGCGATCATCAAATTATACCCCCGCTGGATCAGGGATTTGTTGATGCTCTGCAGGACCTGCGGAATAATCTGCGAAGCGCCATAATAGGGTGATCCGGGCAGGATGATCATGATCGTATTGGATCTGCCGACCCTGAGACCACGCGCCATCGCATTGGGCGTATAGCCGAGTTGTTTGGCCGCCGCATTGATCCTGACACGTGTCTTCTCGTTGACCCGTCCGGGGTTGGCGAGCGCGCGGCTGACCGTCGATATCGCAACACCGGCGAGTCGCGCCACATCGGCCATCAATGCCGTTGACTGCTCCTCTCCAACTACATCCTTGTTTTTATTCACGTTTATTTCTCTCTCCGGGATGCTTCGATCTGCAACTCTAAGATAGGCGGTGGCTTATAGCAAACGTTTGCCAAAAATCGCTTGCCAAAAAAACCAGCTTGGCTATCATCTCCCAATGGCAAACGATTGCCATTCCTTAATGCGTTGAAAAACCATGGCTTATGAGATGCGGAACTGCTGTTCCGCACTCCGGAAAGTCGTGCCTCGAGAAATGGGATAGATATGGCTACTGCCGACCAGCTGCGCTTCGGCGTCGATCTCGTGACGTTCTTTCATCCTGGCTTCTGGGGCGTCGATAGCGATGATGCGATCGTCGCCTATGCGCGCGCCGAACCGCGCGCCTTCTGGGACAAGATCCTCGACAGCGTCCAGGCCTCCGGCGTCACCGGCGTCGAGCTGACCTTCTCGCCCTTCAACTGGCAGGATGCGATCAAGACCTATGGCTCCGTCGACGCCTTCGCGACCGAACTGGCGAAGCGCGGCCTGACGCTCTGCAGCGGCTTCTTCGCGGAACTGGAGGCGGCGGGCGATTTCACCGACCCCGAGGCCCAGCGTGCGCTGATCGACAAGGCGGAGCGCTATGCCGACTTCCTCAAAGCCTGCGGCAGCGAGATCATGGTGATCGGCGCCCCGCTTCGCCAGACGCTTGGCGCCCAGCCGGTGCAGTTTTATAATTTCGACCGCGCAAAGGCGATTGCCGACTTTCTGAACAGTCTCGGCGCGACCCTCTATGCCAGGGGCGTGCGGCTGGCGCTGCATACCGAGGCCCATTCGATTTTTGCCGGCGCGCGCGACGTCGATCTGATGATGCTTCTGACCGACCCCGCTTATGTGCATATGTGCCCGGACACGGCCCATATCATCGTCGCAGGCTCCGATCCCGTCCAGCTCGTCGATCGTCATCATGAGCGGATGATCATTGCTCATTGGAAGGATGCGATCGGCCCAATGCCCGCCGACACCCTGATCGACAAGCACATTCACGATCGCCACCGCCCCTATTTCTGCGGTTTCGGCCTCGGGCGGGTTGACTGGCCAGCCTGGATCCGGCTGTTGCGCGACCGCGCCTATGAAGGCTGGGCGATCCTCGAACTCGATGCCGCGCCGGATCCCGTCCGCGACATCGCCAATGGGCTGACGCTCGTCCGGCAGGCGCTCCTGCCGATCTATCGCTGACAATCATTCCGAAGACGACGAACGCCCCGCAAAGAGGGCATTTTCAAGAGGTGGAACTATGAAGACCATGATGAAGCTTTTTCTTGCCGGCGTGGCAGTTGCCGGCCTCTGCGCTTCGGCACAGGCCGAGGACAAGCCGACGATCGAGATCATGTCGTCCTGGACGTCGGGCGGCGAAGCAGCGGCCTTGAACGTCATCAGAAGCGAATTCGAAAAGCGCGGAGGCGTCTGGAAGGATTCGTCCATCGCCGGCTTCGGCGCGGCCGATGCCGCCTTCCAGAACCGGATCGTCGCCGGCGATGCGCCCGGCGCCAAGCAAGGCGTCATCGGCCTTGCGGCTGCGGATTTCGTCGGCCAGGGCCTGTTCAACTCGATCGACGATGTCGCCGCCGCCGGCAAATGGGCCGACGCCCTGCCGAAATCGATCACCGATCTCATTTCCTATGACGGCAAGGTCTATCTCGCGCCGACCGGCGCCCATGGCGAAAGCTGGGTCTTCTATTCCAAGGAAGCCTTCGACAAGGCCGGCATCGCCGAGGAGCCCAAGAGCTGGGAAGAATTCTTCACTGACCTCGACAAGCTGAAGGCTGCCGGCATTATTCCGGTCGCCTGGGGCGGGCAGCCGTGGCAGCAGACCAAGGTCTTCAACATGATCCTGCTTTCGCAGGTCGGGATCGACGGCTTCCTGAAGATTTATGTCGACAAGGACAAAAGCGAGGCATCGGTCGAGGGCGTGAAGAAGACCCTCGAAATCCTCGGCAAGCTGCGCGCATATGTCGATGCCGGTGCTGCCGGTCGCAATTGGAACGATGCGACAGCCATGCTGATCACCGCCAAGGCCGGCGTGCAGTTCATGGGCGACTGGGCCAAGGGCGAATTCACCGTCGCCGGCAAGGAGCCTGGCAAGGATTATGGCTGCATGATCGCGCCGGAATCGAAGGGCATGGTCTACATCGCCGACTCGCTGTGGTTCCCGAAGACCGGCAATGCGGGCACCGACAAGGCGCAGAAACTGCTCGCCGATGTCGTCATGGACCCGGCCGTGCAGGTCGAGTTCGCGCTGAAAAAAGGCTCCGTGCCGATGCGCACCGACGTCGACAAGTCGAAGCTCGATGTCTGTGCCCAGAAGGGTGCGGAGCTGATGGCTTCGGGCGCAATCGTGCCCGACCAGGCAATTGTGCTGACGCCCCAGCAGGTCGGCGCGCTCGACGACTACGTCGACGAATACTGGAGCGGCGGCTCGGATGACGCAGCCGCTGCGGCTGAAAACTTCTTCGCCATCTTCGAGTAGGATAGCGCGCGTGGCGTCGGCCCGATCCCGACGCCGCGGCTGCCCGGCCGCTGCCTTCGCGCAGCGGCGCGAGCCCTGCTTTTCATCCGTCAACGAGCTGGCCGATGTCCATCAAACGCAAGCCCAATCTTTCCGCGACCATCGCGCTGCTGCCGACATGGTTCGTCGCAATCGTGGTCTTCATCGGCACCATGGCCTGGTCGATCAGGCTATCCTTCACCAATTCGACGCTGTTTCCGTCCTCGACCTATGTCGGCTTCGCACAATATTCGAAGCTCTTCTCTTCCGCCAAATGGCTCGCTTCGCTGCATAACGTGCTGATCTTCGGCGTCCTCTACGTCGCCGGCTGCCTGCTGCTCGGCTTTCTGCTGGCTGCGGCGCTGGACCGCAAGATCCGCTTCGAAAGCGCCTTCAGGACCATCTTCCTCTATCCCTACGCCATGTCCTTCGTGGTGACCGGGCTGATCTGGCAATGGATGCTCAATCCGACGCTCGGCATCCAGGCGAGCGTGCGGTCGCTCGGCTGGGAAAGCTTCGTTCTCGACTGGGTGGTCAATCGCGACATGGCGATCTACGCGCTGGTACTCGCCGGCATCTGGCAGGGTGCGGGACTGGTCATGGTCATTGCGCTTGCCGGCATGCGCGGCATCGAGGCCGAGCAATGGAAGGCGGCACGGATCGACGGCATTCCGGTCTGGCGGATTTACGTCTCGATCATCCTGCCGCAGCTCGGGCCGGCGCTGGCGGCGGCCGGCATGCTGCTCGCCATGGGCGTGATCAAGACCTACGACATCGTCGTCGCCATGACCAATGGCGGCCCCGGCAATGCGACTGAGGTGCCGGCGAAATTCATCATGGACAATCTGTTCGGGCGCCAGAATCTCGGGCTTGCCACAGCCGGCGCGACGGTGCTTGTGCTCGGCGTCATCATCGCGGTCGCCCCTTTCCGCTATGTGATGCACATGCGCGCAAGAGTGAAGGGAGCCGCCTGATGGCCGGTCCTCATCCGAACGGCCCGAAGCCGGCACGGCTCACCGCCGGGCGCATCGGCCTTTATGCCTTCCTGGTCGTGGCAGCACTTTTCTTCCTTCTGCCGCTCTACACAATGGTCGTCACCTCGCTGAAATCCATGGACGAGATCCGGCTCGGGCAGATCTTCGCGCTGCCGGCCAGGATCGATGTCTCCGCCTGGGCGACCGCCTGGTCGGGCGCCTGCATGGGAACCGTCTGTGTCGGCATTCGCAGCGGCTTCTGGAATTCGGTGGCAATCACCCTTCCCGCGGTGGCACTCTCGGTTTTCATCGGCGCCGTCAACGGCTATGCGCTGTCGCTCTGGCGGCCGCGCGGGGCAAATGCGCTCTTTGGCCTGCTGATGGCCGGCGGCCTCATCCCCTACCAGATCTTCCTCTATCCGATGGTCCGGGCGATGGCGAATATCGGCCTCTACAATTCGCTTGCCGGCATCATTCTCGTCCATGTCATTTTCGGTCTGCCGCTAGTGACGCTGCTCTTCCGCAACTATTTCGTCAGCGTGCCGGAGGAGCTCTGCAAGGCGGCACGCGTCGATGGCGCGGGTTTCTGGCGCATCTTTTTCGAGATCATGCTGCCGATCGCCGTGCCGATGGTCGTCGTCGTTTCCATGCTGCAGTTCACCGGCATCTGGAACGACTTCCTGCTCGGGCTCGTCTTTGCCGGGCGCGACAATCTGCCGATGACCGTCCAGCTCAACAATATCGTCAACACCACGATGGGCGAGCGCACCTACAATGTGAACATGGCGGCAACGATCCTGACCGCCATCGTTCCGCTTGCCATCTATTTCCTGTCCGGCCGCTGGTTCGTGCGCGGCATCGCCGCCGGCGCCGTCAAGGGGTAACGCTTCCATGCAATCCGCCGTCTCCGTTAAGGATCTGAAGATCGCCTATGGCCACCATACGGTGATCGAAAAAATGTCGATCGATATTGCCCCGCAGGAGTTCCTGGTGCTGCTCGGCCCTTCCGGCTGCGGCAAGTCCACGCTTTTGAACGCCATTGCCGGGCTGCAGGACATTGTTGCCGGCGAGATCTGGATCTCAGGCAAGAACGTCAGCTGGGAGGAGCCGAAAGACCGCGGCATCGGCATGGTCTTCCAGTCCTACGCGCTCTACCCGCGCATGTCGGTTCGCAAGAACCTCTCTTTCGGCCTTCGCGTCGCCGGTCTGCCGAAGGCCGAGATCGAGGCCCGTGTCGCCCGCACCGCCGCTCTCCTTCACCTCGACACGTTGCTCGACCGGCGGCCGGCCGAGCTTTCCGGCGGCCAGCGCCAGCGCGTCGCCATCGGCCGGGCGCTGGTGCGCGAAGTCGATGTCTTCCTCTTCGATGAACCGCTGTCGAACCTCGACGCCAAGCTGCGCAACGAATTGCGCGTCGAGATCAAGAAGCTGCATCAGCGCCTCGGCAACACCATGATCTATGTGACCCATGATCAGGTCGAGGCCCTGACCCTTGCCGACCGCATCGCCATCATGCGCGACGGCGTCATCCAGCAGCTTGCCTCGCCGGCTGATATCTATCGCCGCCCGGCCAACCTCTTCGTCGCCGGCTTCATCGGCGCGCCGGCTATGAACTTCGTCGAGGGCCGGATCGAGCGCGGCGACAGCGCGCCGGTCTTTCGGAGCAAGGGGCTCGCCGTCGATCTCTCCGGTTATTCCTTTCAAGCAGCTGTGGCGGAAGGACCGGCAACGCTCGGCTTTCGCCCTGAGCATCTCGTGCTCGACGGGGCGGCAGCCGGCCTGCCCACCATTCCCGGCCGCGTTTCCGTCGTCGAGCCGATGGGATCCGATGCGGTCGTCTGGTTCGATTGGGCCGATCAAAGCCTCTCGCTGAGGCTGATGGGTGACGTCACCCTGCAGCCAGGCGACGCCGTGGCTCCCGGGCTCGATATCGCCAAGGCGTCGCTCTTTGGCGCCGACGGATCGCGGCTCTGATGGGCCGTCCCTTTGTTTTCTCGCAATTGCCGAAGCGCTCTGCGCCGTTTTGAGCAATCGCTTCAGGACAGGAATTGGAAAGACATGTCTGAGATCGTCTATGATGCGCTGGTGATCGGCTCCGGCGCGGCGGGTTCCGTCGCGGTCAAAGAACTGACGGCGCAAGGACTGTCGGTGCTGTTGCTCGAAGCCGGCCCCGCCGTCGGGCCTGCGGATTTCGACCCGGCGCGCAAGAAGGCGCCGGCGAGCAGCATCAATATCTGGGAGCGCGCCCGCGCCACGATCAAGGGCCAGCCGATCCAGGCGCGCGCGGCCTTTTTCACCGAGCGCTTCAGCCACTTCTTCGTCAACGACCGCAAGAACCCCTATACGACGCCGAAGGGCGAGCCCTTTCTCTGGATCCGCGGCCGCCAGGGCGGCGGGCGTCTGCACAGTTTCGGCCGTGTGCTGCTGCGCTGGACGGATGACGATTTCAAGATCCGGTCGCGCACGGGAAAGGGCGTCGACTGGCCGGTCTCCTATGACGAGCTCATGCCTTTCTACGACGAAGTGGAGACCTATCTCGGGCTCTACGGCAACAAGGACGATGTGCCGACCCTGCCGGACGGCATCTACGCAAAACCGGCAAGCCTGACGCCCGCCGAACAGATCTTCAAGCAAGCAGTTGAAAGCCGTTGGCCGGAGAGGCGAGTCGTCTCCTGGCGCTACATTGCGCCGGATGCCGAACGCATGCCGCGGCCGCTCAGGGACGCCAAGGCCACTGGCCGGCTGACGGTCCGCTACGACGCCGTCGTTCGCCGCATCACGACGGATGAGAAAACCGGCCGCGCCGCCGGCGCGGAATTCATCGACCGCAATACGGGTGAGATATCGACGGCTCGTGCCGCGACGGTCGTGCTGTCGGCCTCGCCGATCGAGAGCGTGCGGCTGCTCTTGAATTCGGCGTCGGCACGCCATCCTGACGGGCTCGGCAACAGCTCTGGCGCGCTCGGCCGCTATTTTATGGATCAACTGCCCTGCCTCGCCTTCGGGTCCTTTTCGAAGGCGAAGGGCTGGGCGCCCGACGAATCCGCTCCGGCCGACCCGTTCTACAACCCGTCGGGCGGGATCTTCATTCCCCGCTTCGGCGAGGGCGATGCCGCTCGCGGCGATTTCGATTACCAGGGCAGCGTCGGCCGGGCACCTGTTTCCGGGGAGACCGATGCGCGTCTCGCCTTCTTCGGTTTCGGCCGCATGCTGCCCTATGCCGACAACCGCATCACCCTCGACGCCAAGCGCAGGGACGCCTGGAACATTCCCGTGCCGCATATCCGCTGCGTCATGCAGGCGGAGGAGCAGGCGCTGCTCCGCCGGCAGGAGGAGACGCTGATCGCCATGGTGAGCGAAGTCGGCGGCGAGCTCGAATTCATCGGCTCGCCCACCGGCCTCAAGGAGATGGGCAAGGGCGCCTTCCCTGATGCCGATGCTTTCAGCCGCTTCATGTTCCGCACATGGTTCCGCAAGACGATGTGCATGGGCGCGGCGATCCATGAAACCGGTGGTGCGCGCATGGGCGAAAACCCGGAGGCGTCGGTGCTTAACCCCTACAACCAGGTCTGGGATACGCCGAACCTCATTGTTACCGACGCCAGCGCCTTCCCCGGCAGCGGTATCGCCGGCACGACGCTCACCGTCATGGCCCTGACACTCCGTGCCTGCCGCAACCTTGTCGACCGGTACCGGGCGGGGCAGTTGTAAGGGGCGCTTGGAACGACAGACGCGGGTAACCGTTTCAGTTCGATCAGTGGTCGTCATATAAGCTTCGCACTGACATGCTCCTGTCAACAAAAGCAGGAAGGAAAACCCATGTCTCAATCACATCAGGACCAGCTCAACCGGATAAAGGCCGAAATCGCCGACAGCTTCGATGAGGAGCTGGAAATGCAGATGGAGGAGGACCGGCTGGACGATCTGGTTGCCGAGGGAATGTCGGAACCGGCCGAGCAGACGCTCGAGCGAAAGATCTATTTCCGCGAACTCTTCCGGCTGCAGCACGAGCTGGTGCGGCTCCAGGATTGGGTCCAGCACAAGAAACTGAAAGTGGTGGTGCTTTTCGAGGGCAGGGATTCAGCCGGCAAGGGCGGCGCGATCAAGCGCGTCACCCAGAGGCTCAATCCGCGCGTCTGCCGCACCGTCGCACTGCCCGCCCCGACCGAGCGGGAGCGCCATCAATGGTATTTCCAGCGTTACGTTCCGCACCTTCCCACAGCCGGCGAGATCGTGCTCTTCGACCGCAGCTGGTACAACCGCGCCGGCGTCGAGCGGGTGATGGGGTTCTGCACCCCCGATGAACTCGAGGAGTTCTTCCGCTCGGTGCCGGAATTCGAACGAATGCTGGTCCGCTCCGGTATCGTGTTGATCAAATACTGGTTCTCGATCACCGACGAGGAGCAGGAATTCCGCTTCAAGATGCGCATCCACGATCCGCTGAAGCAGTGGAAGCTTTCACCGATGGACATGGAAAGCCGTGTCCATTGGGAGGAATATACCAAGGCCAAGGAAGAAATGTTGGCGCGCACGCACACCAAGGAAGCGCCTTGGTGGGTGGTGCAGGCCGTAGACAAAAAACGGGCCCGACTGAACTGCATCGCCCATCTTCTCGACCAGATCCCTTACGAGGATGTGCCGAAACCGGAAATCGAGTTGCCGGATCGCATCCGCCATGCCGATTACAACAGGGCGCCGGTTCCGCCTGAAATGCAAGTGCCGGAGCGCTATTGAAGGCGTGGCGCGACAGGTCGGCTGACGCAGCAGAAAATCCAGGGACCGGATGGCCCTGGATTTCCTGTATAATCCGCTAAGCGCAGCACGTGTGCCGGCCGCCGGCACGCTTCACATGCCGTCAGGCGGCGATATCGGCCATCTGGTTCAATTCCTCGATAGCTTCATCCGGCAGCATGAGCCCGGCAGCGGCGAGGTTCTCCCTGAGATGACCGACGGAGGAGGTGCCGGGGATCAGCAGGATGTTGGGCGCGCGACGCAGCAGCCAGGCGAGTGCCACCTGCATGGGTGTCGCATCGAGGCGTGCGGCGACATTGGAGAGCGTCGAGGACTGCAGCGGCGTAAAGCCCCCGAGCGGGAAGAAGGGCACATAGGCGGTGCCCTCGCGGGCGAGTTCGTCGATCAGGCGATCGTCTGCCCGATGTGCCAGATTGTACTGATTCTGCACGCAGACGATCTCGGTGATTCCGCGCCCTTCGGCGATCTGCTTCGATGTGGCATTGCTTAAGCCCACGTGGCGAACCAAGCCTTGTCGTTGGAGATCGGCAAGCACCGTCAGCGGCGCTTCGATCGACCCTTCGGCCGGGCCATGCACGTCGAACATGATCCTGAGGTTGACGACGTCAAGCACGTCAAGACCGAGGTTGCGAAGATTGTCGTGCACTGCCTGCGTCAGCTCATGGCGCGAGAAAGCCGGAATCCAGGATCCGTCCGTGCCGCGCCTGGCGCCGACCTTGGTGACGATGACGAGATCATCGCAATAGGGGTGGAGGGCTTCGCGGATGATCTGGTTGGTGACGTGCGGACCGTAGAAATCGCTGGTGTCGATGTGGTTCACACCGCTGGCGACCGCCTCGCGCAGCACCGCAAGCGCAGCGCCATGATCCCTGGGCGGGCCGAACACGCCTGGCCCGGCGAGCTGCATGGCGCCATAGCCAAGTCGCTTGACGTTGCGGTCGCCGAGATTGACGCTGCCGGCCTGATCGATAATGGACATGATCTCACTCCTTTCAAGAGATGCCGCCAAGACTACGCCTTGGCGGATCGTGTGAAAACCGGGTACAATCCGTACGAGCCGTGCGGAGTGGCGAACAGTGAAAGCAGATTTAAACGATCTCAATGCCTTTGTCGCCGTGGCGCGAGCCGGAGGTTTTCGCGAGGCGGCGCGGGCCAGCGGCAGCAGCGCCTCCTTCTTGAGCGAGGCGGTGCGTCGCCTCGAAGCTGAGCTCGGGGTCAGACTGCTCAACCGCACCACGCGAAGCGTCGTTCCAACCGAAGCGGGCAAAGGCCTGCTGGAACGGCTTGGCCCTGCTTTGACGGAGGTGGAGGCCGCGCTCGATGTAGTCAACCGATTTCGCGATAGGCCAGCCGGTTCGCTGCGGCTCAATGTGCCGGTCAGTGCGGCGCGGCTGGTGCTGCCAGCCATCGTTCCGCCATTCCTCGCCGCCTATCCCGATATTCGCCTCGAGATCGTCGCCGAGGAGAGCTTCGTCGACGTGCTTGCTGCCGGATGCGATGCCGGCATCCGCTATGACGAGCGGCTGGAGCAGGATATGATCGCGATTCCGATCGGGCCGCGCCAGCAGCGCTTTGCCACTGCCGCATCCCCCGACTATCTCGACCGTCATGGCCGGCCGCAACATCCGAGCGAACTTCTCGATCATGCCTGCCTGCTGGGCCGTTTTGACAGCGGTGCGCTGACGACGCCCTGGGAATATGAGCGGGACGGCGAAGTGGTGCGGGTCGAACCATCAGGACCACTGATCGTCAAAGTCGGCGGGGCGACCGATCTGTCTGTCGACGCCGCCATAGCGGGCACGGGCGTGATCAGCATTTTCGAAGACTGGCTGCGCCCGTATTTTGACAGTGGTGTTCTCGAGCCCATTCTCGAACCCTGGTGGCAGCGCTTTTCGGGGCCGTTTCTCTATTATCCCGGACGGCGCCTGGTGCCTGCACCGCTCCGCGCCTTCATCGATTTCGTCAAGGCGTCAGCTAACCCGGCTTGAACGAAGTTGCCGGCGTTAGAACTTGACCTCGGCATTGTCGCCCATGTCCGGTTTGCTGTTGGAGACCGCTGCGGCCGCCATTTTGATGTAGCTGATAATTGTGCCCGGGCTGTCCCAATATTCGGCCGAAGACGGGGTAATCTTCAGAATACGGATGGAAGGGTCGTCAGGGTTGTCCCACCATGCCTTTGCCGGCGTCGCCCATAATTCCCGGATCTTCTCGCGATCGTTCTGCACCTCGGCCGTTCCCGATACGGAGACATATTTCTGTCCCTTGCTGTCGGCGAAGGCGAGGCACACGTTGGGCCAGCGGGCGATCTCATCGTCCTTGTGGCTGGCGAGATCGGTTAGAAAATAGACCGCATTCTCAAGCTGTGCGCTATAGGCTGACATCGGTCGGGCGCGCAGGTCGTCGCCGTTGCGGGTCGTCAGCATGCAGAAGCCGATCCTGTCGATCAACTCCCACACGCGCGTCACATCGTCATGCTCGACCATTATTATCTCCATCTGTGCAAAAGACGGAGTAACCATCTGCTGACGTCGATGTTCCCGCGACTTACCGAGCCAACTCCCGGAAGGTAACCGAATAGCGCAGACGGTCGACGGGCGGGATGGAATGTTCCCAGAGCTTTCTTGACGCGCCGGCCAGAAGATAGGCTGAGCCGGGATCAAGCACCAGCGATTGCCTTTGCCATTTGTCGCCATTCCGACGTCTCAGCCTGAAGGTGCAGGACGAAAGCAGGGAAATGCCAATGACACGGCCGAACACCAATTTGTCCCTGTGCCAGCCGATCGGAGCCCCGGGTGCGTATTCGGTCACGAGAGCATGCTCGAGCGCCTCCGCCTCTATTCCTGCGAAACCTGCCGCGATCTCACGAATGGGTAGCAGCAATGACGGTATCGGCTCTATTTTCCTGATGCTCTGACTGTCGAAGTCATATTTCCAGCCGAAGGAAACCGTCCTGCGCTTGCCTTCGAACCCATGGAAGTCGAAGGCTTTGAACGGCAGGGCGGGTACCGCTTCGAGAACGGAGCGCTGCAGATCCGGGGGAACGACATCCGGCGAATATCGGAATCCCTCCGGAAAGCGGTCGCCGGCCTGCCCAAAGAGATCCTCCTGCCCCGT
Source organism: Rhizobium sophoriradicis (assembly GCF_003939025.1). Classification (GTDB taxonomy): domain Bacteria; phylum Pseudomonadota; class Alphaproteobacteria; order Rhizobiales; family Rhizobiaceae; genus Rhizobium; species Rhizobium sophoriradicis. The sequence goes on along the minus strand of NZ_RQIH01000001.1, from coordinate 198,065 downwards.
CACCATTCGTTCCTCAATGCACGCTTGGAGTTTCCGTGACCGTTGCGAAGTCTTCTGCGACCAGTTCACTAACGGCTATCAGGATTTCCTCCCGTGAAAAGCCCGTTGTCAGCGCACGCTGGATCAGGTCCTGCAGATCCGGCTCGACCACATCACGGCAATCCTCGAGGCGTTCTTCTGAAACGACAAAACTATTCGCTTCGTCCATTGTCTATCCTTTCGGGAAAGCTATCAACGCGCTGCCGTCTGCTTACGCCCGGCCAGCAGTCCTTCCCGCTGCATCTTCTTGCGTGCGGCCTTGCGCTGCCGGCTGATCGCCTGGGCTTTTTCTCTGACGCGGCGTTCGGACGGCTTCTCATAGGCGCGCCGTTCCTTCATTTCGCGGAACAGCCCTTCGCGCTGCATTTTCTTTTTCAACGCCCTCAGGGCTTGATCGATGTTGTTGTCTCTGACGAGTACCTGCATTCGCATTCTCCTTGTCTGGCCCCCTGTCTGGATGGCAGGCCGCTCCTCCGTCAGCCGCGTTTATCAGGCAATCAGGCCTGCATTCATGGCGGCTAAGAAGGGAAATCCCTTCACGCTCCAGCAGTTTGGGACAGGATCGCGACCCCTGCGCCGGCCGATCAACGACCGCAACCGCAGTCGCCATGTCGTGGTTCAAAGAAATCCTCTGACGGCTGCCGGCTAAATCAGCTTGCTGCTGGGATTGCCCATGGCCCGCCCGGATGGCGCATGCCGCCGATCCTATTGCGTTCATTCACGTGTCGGCACCGCTTGGGTGTCCGGTCAGATCGACTGCGGCCACAAGGTAGGTGCCGGCGTCACGGATTGCAATGGTGTGCAGCCGGCATACAAGCAGCGACAGAAGAGCGCCGCCGCAGCATAGTCACGAGGGAGGTTCTTTCAAGTTTACCGGGTGTAAATTGGTCCAAATTGCTTCAAATTTGATTGAAGGAGGTAACGTATTGGTCGCTTCTTAAGCGTCCATGCACGTTATGGATGAATGTTAACCTTGCGTTAAATACCCCATTGACTTGCATGATTAATAAGTTGTTAAAGAAGCCGCTCGCAAAGGTCAAAATGACCCACTGAAAAACAATTTTAGGAGAAACTAATGGCTTCCCTGATTCACGCAACTGATGATAGTGCAACTTTTGCAGAAACCGACGTAATTTCCGGAAATCTTCTGTCCAACGATTCCTCCGACAACGGCAACCTGTTCCTGCGCGCCTTCGACCAGCAGACGGTCGGCGCCAAGCGGGCCGGTCAGATCACCGAAATCCAGGGCGACTACGGCACGTTCTTCGTCAAGGCCGACGGCAGCTACACCTATGTGCTGAGCGATGCTGCCAAGATCGGTTTCGCCAACGGTGAGACGCTGGTAGAAAAGGTTTCCTACAAGATCTCCGACGGCGCCGGTCACACCGATATGGGCCTGTTCACCCTGAACATCCAGGGCGTGACCCAGATCAAGCCGGTCGCTGTCGATGACACCTACAACTTCACCGAAGGCCAGCCCATTGGCGGCAACGTTCTGGACAACGACATTGCCGGCGACAACGGCAAGATGTTCCTGCGCCAGTTCCTGAGCACCAAGGTTGACGCCGCTGCCGACGCCGTAACCGACGTTGCCGGCACGTATGGCACGTTCCATGTCAAGTCGGATGGCACGTTCACCTACGACCTGAACGCCGATCTGGATGCAGGCGTGACCTACACGGAAGTTCTCCGCTATTACAAGATCTCCGACGGCGAAGGCAATACGGACACTGCCAAGGTAACGCTCAACATCGTCGGCACGGACGCTCATCCGGATGGCGTCGGTGTTTGATCCGAAGCAATAGATCAGTGAGACAAGACGCCCGCCGCGCGATCGGCGGGCGTTTTCGCATCTGCTTTCTTGATAGATACTTTCTGGATATAGTTGCTCGTAATCCTTTTTAGCTAGTTCTTATAAAATCCTCAGGCGCGTAGTCTTGTTGTTCGGAGGACACGCCGTTGACCGAACACATCGAACCCAGGCAAATCGAAACGGACGATCTGACGAAAGTCTGGTCCGTCACGGAATTTTGCGCTCGTCACCATATCGATGCCGAGGAACAAGCGTCGCTGCTGAAGCTTTTCGGGCCGTTCGCGACGGCCTGCGAACTGCTGCACAATGCCAGACGTGCACAGCGATTCAGATAAAGTCCTTTATTCTTCCCTCGCTCTTCTTTGCGGAAGAAGAACGGCTCCAACATATGCCCGAGTTAGGATCTGACCCTGCCTTCGCCGGCGACTGCCTGATGTTGCAGTGTCGCCTGCGCGTCTGAACAGACGCGCGACGCGCTGGGGCGATTTCCTGAATTGCTCCTCGCTTTCTGCACAAAATCTGCAATCCGGCGCGGCATCTTCCCGCCATGAGCAAGAACGTTAGCCCGCCCCGCCCCGCCCCCTCCGCTTTGCCTGATCGCCTCCGCAATGACGGATGGTGGCTGAGGGAAGCGTCTCAAGACACCCCTGCCGCGACGGGTTCGGACACCAGGCTATCGTGATCGCAACGCGGCATTTGCAAGAGGAGCAGCAATGGATACAACCGATATTTTGACAGAGCCGATGACGATCAAACGCGGCAGCCGCCGGACCTTGGCGCTGCTTGCGCTGGTGGCACTTGCGGATTTTCTGATCTTTGCCCAGGAACTCGGGATAAACCTCTTTCTTTTTGCGCTCGCCGTCTGCGCCGGCATTCTGTTTTCGGCCAGGAGGAGACCGCAGTTTTCGATGGCGGCTTCCCTGCTCGGTTCTTTGGTCCTGGCTTCGGCGCCGCTTGTGGAGGCGCCCTCGTTCACCGGCCTTGTCCATTGTTTGGGCGCACTGATGTCGGTTGCTCTCGTCTGCGCCAGGCTGATGCCTCGCCGGCTCACCGACCTGCCCCTGGTGTTTTTCCGCTTCGCCGTCGTTATTCCCTTGCGGCTTGGCGAGAGTGTCCGGAAATATTTTGCGACTCCGGCCAAACGATTTTCTTTTGCTGTGGTCCGACAGGGCGTCGGCCTCTGGGTAATGCCGGTCATTTTCGCAGCGATCTTCATATCGCTCTTTGCTGCGGCCAATCCGCTGATCGAGATCGCCCTGCGCAGCATCGATTTTGCCGTTTTGCTGCAGTTCCTCGATCTTTGGCGGATCGGCTTCTGGATCATGACCGCTATCGTGGTCTGGGCGATGTTGCGGCCGCGCCTGAAGCGTCGCGCTGCAAGATCGCAAGCCGGCAGATCGTTCATGATCGTGCCCGCCAGGAATGCGCTTCTTGGCCATGCTTCGCTGTTGCGATCGCTCGTCTTGTTCAACGCGATTTTTGCCGTGCCGACGCTTCTCGATCTCGTCTATCTCTGGGGCGGCGCAGATCTGCCCGAGCACATGAGCCACGCCGAATATGCGCATCGCGGCGCCTATCCGCTGATTGCCACGGCGCTTCTCGCCGCCGGTTTCGTTCTCATCGCGATGCGGCGCGGCGGCCCCGGCGATCATAGCGCGCTGATCCGCGGCCTCGTCCATGCCTGGATCGGTCAGAATGTCCTGCTCTGCCTGTCCTCGATGCTGCGGCTCGGGCTTTACGTCGAGGTCTACTCGCTAACGGAGCTGCGTGTCGCCGCCGGTCTCTGGATGGGCATCGTCGCCATCGGTCTTGTCCTGATCCTGCTGCGCATTTTGTTCAACCGTTCCAACGCATGGCTGATCGCCGCGAACCTCGCCTCCCTCCTTCTGGTTCTCTACATCAGTTCCTTCATCGATTTTCCGGCTTTTATCGCCCGCTTCAATGTCGCCCACAGCCAAGAGATCAGCCAGGAAGGCCCGCCGCTCGATCTCGACTATCTCTCCTCGCTCGGCCCATCCGTCATTCCGGCGCTCGATCGCTATATCCAGATGCTGCCGGACCACCTGATCGACAAGAGGAGCGAAGCGGTGACGCTTCGCTACTATCTCTCCAAGAATTTTCAGATGCGCCGGCGTGGCTGGCGGAACTGGACCTTCCGATCCGCACGGCTGGAGAGCTATCTCCTGTCTTCTACGACCATTGCAAGATAGGGCGAGAACGACGACAACAGGCACGACAAACCAACACAGGATCGGTAATGGCACCCCGCATTCTCGTCGTCGATGATGAACCGCACATTCGTGATGTGATCTGTTTTGCTCTCGAGCGCGCTGGTCTGACATCGACGGCCGTTCGCACCGGTACCGAGGCGATGGCGGCCTTCCGCCGCGGCAATATCGATCTGATCATTCTTGATATCGGCATGCCGGATATGGATGGTCTGGAGGTCTGCCGCCAAATCCGCAAGACATCGGGATTGCCGATCCTGTTTCTGTCTGCCCGCGACGAGGAGATCGACAGGATCTTGGGGCTCGAAATCGGTGGCGACGACTACGTCACCAAGCCTTTCAGCCCCCGCGAACTCATCGCGAGGGTCAAGGCGATATTGAAGCGAAGCGGCAACGGGGCGGCGCCCGACAGACGCCATGCCGCCCTTGTCGCCGGCGAGATCAGCCTGGATCGCCACGGCCGGACGGTCATGTTCGGCGACAGCGTCCTCGGGATGACGGCGCTGGAATTCGCAATCCTGGAAGCATTGCTGTCGCGTCCCGGTATGGTCTTCAGCCGCGAACAATTGATGGAAGCGGCCTATGGCGCTGGCACCTACGTCGCCGACCGGACGATCGACAGCCATATCCGCAACATCAGAGCCAAATTCACCGCGGTCGGCGGCGCCGGGATCATCGCGACGGTTCACGGCATCGGCTTCAAGCTTGGCGGTGAAATCGGGAGGAAGGCCTGATGCCGGCGCTGAAAGTAGCGGTGAAATGGCGGCCGGGGCTGGCGCTGATCGTCTATGCCGTGCTGCTCGCCGTCATGGCACTGCCGATCCTGATCGTCGTCTGGTTTCGCGCCTTGGAGGCGAGTTCCAACCGCATGGCGCCGGCGGAAATCGGGGCGCTTGCCATTGTCGCGATACTGACGCTCGCCATTGCCTATGTGCTGACGCGCACCATCACCGGGCCTATCGACGCCCTGATCGCCCGCACGGAAGAGATCGCTCGCGGCGGCAAGGCGGCAATCCGTCCGCTCGACAGCTATGGAACGCGGGAAATCGCGGTGCTTTCGCAAAGCTTCCTCGATCTTGCCGGGAAACTGGTCGACCGCACGGACTATGTCCGCTCCTTTGCCGCGCATGTCTCCCACGAGCTGAAATCGCCGCTGACGGCTATCCGGGGCGCGGCGGAACTTCTGCGCGATGACGATGCCGAGAAGCCGATGACGAAAGCACAGCGCTTGCATTTTCTCGACAATATCGTCGCGGACGCGGTCCGGCTCGACGCGTTACTGCAGCGGCTGCGGGAGCTGGCGCAGGCGGAAACGCCTGTGAGCGAGGGCCGAAGCAGTGTCGCCAGCATCATAACTTCACTGCGCGCGCGTTTCCCCGCCCTTGATGTTTCGGCTGTCGGAGATGCGGAAACATCGATCGCGCTCCCGCACGAAGCAGCCGTCATCGTCTTTGCCAACCTTGCCGAAAACGCTTTGCAGCACGGCGCCACGCTGTTGGAATTCGTCATATCGGCCGACGACCGCAAAGTCGTCTTTCTCGTCCGTGACGACGGCAGCGGTATTTCCGAGGCAAATCGCGAACGCATCTTTCAACCGTTCTTCTCGACCCGCCGGGAACAGGGCGGCACAGGCTTGGGCCTCGGCATCATCCGCGCCATGCTGAGTTCCCATGGTGGCACGATCTACCTTCGGCCGACGGTTGGCGCCGGCGCCGAGTTCGAAATCACGCTGCCCGTGCCATCGCCGCGCAGTTGAGGTGAACTTCCTGCCCTCAGCTTTTCAGATAGCTGACGACAGCGTCGGCAATCATGCCGCGATGGCGTTCGATGGTGTCGCCGTCCGAGAGATTGCGCCTGAAGATCGTGCCGAACGTATAACGGTTGGAAACGCGGAAGAAGCAGAAGGCGCTGATCATCATATGGATGTCGATCGGGTCGGCCTTACGCCGGAAGATGCCCTGGTCGAAGCCGCGCTCCAATATGCCTGCGATGGTTTCGATAACCGAAACGTTGAGATCGCGGATCGCCTCCGAGCGAAGCATATGGGCGGCATGATGAATATTCTCGATGCTGACCAGGCGGACGAAATCCGGATTGGCCTCGTCGTGGTCGAAGGTCGTCGAGATCAGCGTCCGCAACGCCTCTTCCGGCTCGAGGTCGGAGAGATGCAGATCGGATTCCAGCGAGCGGATCTTGCGATAGGACTGCTCCAGGACGGCAAGATAGAGCCCCTCCTTGCTGCCGAAATAATAATAAATCATCCGTTTCGAGGTGCGCGTCTTCTCGGCAATCGAGTCGACGCGGGCGCCGGCGAGGCCATGGGTCGAAAATTCTTCGGTCGCGACGAGGAGGATGTCTTCCTTCGTCTGCTCCGGATCATTCTTCCGGCCGTTTTCGCCCCGTTCCGCCATGGACCTCGCTACCGCACTTTCTAATCTATTGTTTTAGCACTCGAAATTCGGTCTTCGGCTTCGGTTAAGCATGCGTTTTCTGTTTCCGATGCCCATCAGTCTTATTCACGTTGACGACATGTTTCAATAGATGCCGCTTGACATACGAACTAGTTAGTACATTTTGAAGAGGCGACCAGTGGAGGAATTGATCGCGACGGCGATATCTTGGTCACGACGCGCCATGCGGGTCTGACGACGGTCGGCCAGCAGGGCAAGGCCACGCTTGGGAGGAGCGAATGATCCGTATCATCGATTTCTATTTCTTCGCGCTGAAGGTGGCGATCGCGCTCCTGCTGGCAGCTATGGTCGTGCTGGTTTTCGGCAATGTCGTCCTCCGTTATGCCTTCAACCAGGGCATCACCTCTTCGGAGGAACTTTCGCGCATCTTTTTCGTGTGGCTGACCTTCCTCGGCGCCGTCGTCGCAATGCGCGAGCACGCCCATCTCGGCGTCGATTCCCTGATCACGCGCCTACCGAAGCCTGTCGCCAAACTCGCCGTGCTTCTCGGTTATGGCATGATGCTCGCCGCCACGTGGCTGATGATCAGCGGCAGCTGGACCCAGACGCTGATCAACCTTCATGTGTCGGCTCCGGCAACCGGAATTTCGATGGGTGTCTTTTACGGCGCCGGACTTGCCTTCGGTGTGCCGGCCTTTTTCATCCTTCTGTGGGACGCCTTCGCGATCGTCACCGACCGCATCGATGTGACGACGGCGGCGCTCGTGCGCGACAGCGAGGAAGAGGCTGCGCTCGAAGATCCCGCCCACACGGCTTTTCCCGTGCTGAAGCCGAAGCACTGAGGAGGCCGCCATGACCGTCACCATTTTCCTCGGCGCACTTCTCGGTCCGATGGCGCTCGGCGTGCCGATTGCCTTTGCCCTCATCATAACAGGCGTGGCGCTGATGATGTATCTGGGCATGTTCGATGCGCAGATCGTCGCGCAGAACGTGCTGAACGGCGCCGACAGCTTCCCGCTGATGGCCGTGCCCTTCTTCCTTCTCGCCGGGGAGGTGATGAACACCGGCGGCCTTTCGCGCCGTATCGTCAATCTCGCCATGGCCATGGTCGGCCATATCAGGGGCGGCCTCGGCTTCGTCGCGATCTTTGCGGCCTGCGTGTTATCCAGCCTTTCGGGATCTGCCGTCGCCGATGCCGCTGCCCTTGGCGCCCTGCTCTTCCCGATGATGCTGAAATCCGGTCATGATCCGGCTCGCGCCGGCGGCCTGCTCGCCTCGGCCTCGATCATCGGCCCGATCATCCCGCCTTCGATCGGCTTCATCCTGTATGGCGTCATAGGCGGAGTTTCGATCACAAAGCTGTTCCTGGCCGGCATTGTTCCCGGCCTGCTGATCGCGGCTGCCCTCTGCGTCACCTGGCTGATCGTGGCCCGCAAGGAACAATTCGCCCTGCCACCGAAACAGAGTGGCGCCGTGCGGATCAAGGCCTTCGTCGAAAGTATCTGGGCGCTGATGCTTCCCGTCATCATCATCGTCGGCCTGAAATTCGGCGTGTTCACCCCGACCGAAGCCGGTGTCGTCGCGGCGGTCTATTCTCTGTTCGTGTCGATGGTCGTCTATCGCGAGCTGCCGCCGTCTCGGCTGTTCGAGGTCTTTGTCGCGGCCGCGAAGATCACCTCGGTGGTGATGTTCCTGGTGGCCTGCGCCGCTGTCTCGGCCTGGCTGATCACCGTCGCCGATGTGCCGGGCGAGCTTGCAAGCCTCGTCGAGCCGCTGATGGACAATCAGACGCTGCTGCTGCTTGCCATCATGGTGCTCATCGTCGTCGTCGGTACGGCCATGGACATGACACCGACGATCCTGGTGATGACGCCGGTGCTGATGCCGATCATCAAGCAGGCGGGCATCGACCCGGTCTATTTCGGCGTGCTGTTCATCATCAACAATTCGATCGGTCTGATAACGCCGCCGGTCGGCACGGTGCTCAACGTCATTTGCGGCGTTTCGAAGCTGTCGATGGAGGATCTGATGAAGGGCGTCATTCCCTTCATGATCGCCGAGCTGATCGTTCTGCTTCTGCTCGTCCTTTTCCCTGCGCTGGTGACCGCTCCGGTCGCCTGGTTCGGACACTGATGTCGCCGATGAGGCGATGGAATTTCAACGCAGCCGGAGGGAGATGCCGGCTCTATCCTGGGAGGAAAACATGCTGAATAGATTGACGAAACTGGCGCTGGGACTGGCCCTACCAATTGCCCTCTTGGCAAGCGGCCCAGCAATGGCTGAAATCCGCGAACACAGCCTCAAATTCGCTGCCGCCAACAATAAGGGCCATCCCCAGGTCATGGGCATGGAGAAGTTCGCCGAGCTGGTGAAGGAAAAGAGCGGCGGCAAGATCGAGGTCAAGCTGTTTCCGGGCGGTGTGCTCGGCGGCGACGTCCAGACGGTGTCTGCCCTGCAGGGCGGCGTCATCGAGATGACGGTGCTCAACGCCGGCATTCTCGCAAGCAACGTCAAGCAGTTCGGCGCCGTCGACCTGCCCTTCCTCTTCAACAGCGGCGAAGAGGCGGACAAGGTGATGGACGGCGCGTTCGGCACCAGCCTGATGAAACTCCTGCCCGACACCGGCCTCGTCGGCCTCGCCTATTGGGAGCTCGGCTTCCGCAACCTCACCAACAACCGTCATGCGGTCACCAAGCTCGAGGACATCAAAGGTCTGAAGATCCGCACCATCCAGTCACCGATCCCGATCGAGCTCTTCAATAGCCTGGGCGCCAATGCGGTGCCGCTGCCCTATACGGAACTCTATACCGCGCTCGAAACAGGCACCGTCGACGGCCAGGAGAATCCGGCTGCCAACATCATCAACGCCAAGTTCTTCGAAGTGCAGAAGTACATGACGGTGACCCGTCACCAGTACAATCCGCAGATCGTGCTCATCAGCAAAAAGTTCTGGGACGGCCTGAACGACGAGGAAAAGGCGGTCTTCGAGGCGGCTGCGACCGAAGCCCGCGACTATCAGCGCAAGGTTTCGAGGGAGCTCGACGCCAAGGCGATCGAGGAAATCAAGAAGACCGGAATGGAAGTCGCCGAACTCAGCCCCGAAGAAACGCAGAAGCTGCGCGACGCCGTCAAGCCATTGGTCGACAAGTTCGCCGCTCAGATCGGCGCCGATACCGTCACGCAGCTCTTCAAGGAGCTCGACACGGTTCGCGGCAAGTAAGCAGATCGGGCCCGCGGGCGACCCCGCGGGCCTTCCCCATCACGAGCAAGACAGGAACTGGCGCATGGCCGAGACACTCCTGAAACCGTTGAAGGCCGGGCTGATAGGCTCCGGCATCCAGGCCTCGCTGACGCCTGCCATGCATATGAAGGAAGGTGCGGCGCAGGGGCTGGACTACGATTATGAGCTGATCGATCTCGTCAAACTGAATGCGTCGCCGGCCGATCTTGCGCGTTTGATCGGCGATGCCGAAGCGCGTGGACTTGCCGGTCTCAATATCACTCATCCCTGCAAGCAGCTCGTCATTCCCCTGCTCGGCGAGTTGTCGCCTGAGGCCCGGGCGCTTGGCGCCGTCAACACCGTCGTCCTGAAGGACGGCCAACGCTTTGGCCATAACACCGATTGGTGGGGCTTTGCCGAGAGTTTTCGGCGGGGGCTGCCGCAGGCAGACCTTTCCGCCGCTGTACAGCTTGGCGCCGGCGGGGCCGGCGTGGCGACCGCCTATGCGATCCTGACGCTCGGCCTTAAGCGGCTGACTGTCTTCGATCGCGAGCACGAACGCGCCGTCGATCTGGCCAAAACGATGTCCGCGCTCTTTCCCGGCGCCTCGGTCGCCGCGGGAAATGATCTGGAAGCAGCGATGAATGGCGCATCCGGCCTGATCCATGCGACACCGACCGGCATGGCCAAATATCCCGGCGTGCCGCTTCCGCCCGAACTCCTCGAACCAGGGCACTGGGTTGCAGAGATCGTCTACTTCCCCCTTGAGACCGAGCTTCTGCGGCAGGCAAGGCAGCGGGGCTGCAGAACGCTCGACGGCGGCGGCATGGCGGTCTTTCAGGCTGTCGGCGCCTTTCGCCTGATCACCGGCAGGGACCCCGATGCCGGCCGCATGCTCGCGCATTTCAAGACGATGACGACTTAACGCGTATCGGAAGGACCCTGCGATGAAGACATCGATAGCGACCGTCTCGCTGAGCGGCGACCTCAGCGACAAGCTGGAGGCGATCGCCAAGGCCGGTTTCGACGGGGTGGAGATTTTCGAGAATGATCTGCTGATCTTCGACGAGAGTCCGAAGGAGGTCGGCCGCATGGTGCGCGATCTCGGCATGGAGATCACGCTGTTTCAGCCGTTCCGCGATTTCGAAGGCATGCCGGAGCCGCTGCGCAGCCGTACCTTCGACCGGGCGGAGCGCAAGTTCGACCTGATGCAGGAGATGGGCACCGACCTCGTGCTGGTCTGTTCGAACGTCTCGCCGGCCGCACTCGGTGGCCTCGACCGGGCGGCGGCCGATTTTCATGAACTCGGCGAGCGCGCCGCCAGGCGCGGCCTGCGCGTCGGCTACGAGGCACTTGCCTGGGGCCGCCACATCAACGATCACCGCGATGCCTGGGAGATCGTCCGGCGGGCCGATCATCCGAATATCGGCCTGATCCTCGACAGCTTTCATACGCTGTCGCGCAAGATCGACGTCAACTCGATCCGCTCGATCCCGAAGGAGAAGATCTTCATCATCCAGCTCGCCGATGCGCCGCTGATCGACATGGATCTGCTCTACTGGAGCCGGCACTTCCGCAACATGCCGGGTGAAGGCGACCTGCCGGTGCTCGACTTCATGAAGGCGGTCGCCGCCACGGGTTATGACGGTTATCTGTCACTGGAGATCTTCAACGACCAGTTCCGCGGCGGATCCGCCAGTGCCATTGCCGTCGATGGCCGCCGCTCGCTGATCTATCTCGGCGATCAGGTCAAGCGCCAGCAGCCGGAGAGCGCGCTGCCGGTGCCGGTGATGCCGCCGCGCGCCAAGGTCGAAGGCATCGCCTTCATCGAGTTCACCGCCGACGAGGACGAGGCGGCGGCGCTCGAGGCGCTGTTTGCAAGCCTCGGCTTCCGCAAGGCGGCGAGACATAAGAGCAAGCAGGTGACGGTCTTTCGCCAGGGCGCGATCAATCTCGTCGTCAACACCGAACGCAAGGGTTTTGCCAGCGCCTCCTATGCCGTGCACGGCACCTCGGCCTATGCCGCCGGGCTGATGGTCGACGATGCCAAGGCGGCGCTGCAGCGCGCCGTCGCACTCGGGGCCGAACGCTTCGAGCAATCGCTCGATGCCGGCGAGATCGAGATGCCGGCGGTGCGCGGCGTCGGCGGCGGCATCCTCTATTTCCTCGACCGACAGAGCGAGCTTGCCCGCATCTGGGAGATCGAATTCGATGCGATCGACGACGATGCCGCGCTGCAGTCGACCGGGCTGCAATCGATCGACCATATGGCGCAGACGATGAAATACGAGGAGCTTTTGACCTGGCTGCTCTTCTACACCTCGCTCGTCGAGGCCGAGAAGACGCCGATGGTCGATATCGTCGATCCCTCCGGCATCGTCCGCAGCCAGGTGGTGGAGAATGTAGAAGGCTCGCTGCGCATCACCATGAACGGCGCGGAAAACCGCAACACGCTCGCCGGCCGCTTCATCGCCGAGACCTTCGGCTCCGGCATCCAACATCTCGCCTTCAGGACCGACGACATCTTCGCGACCGCCGCTGCCCTTGCCGCGAACGGCTTCGTGTCGCTTTCGATCTCGCCGAACTATTATGACGATCTCGAAGCCCGCTTCGGCCTCGAGGCCGAATTCGCCGATCGGCTCAAGGCCAACAACATCCTCTATGACCGCGACGAGGCCGGCGAATACTTCCAACTCTACAGCGCGACCTATGGCGAGGGACTGTTCTTCGAGATCGTCGAGCGGCGCGGCTACCGCGGCTATGGCGCCGCCAACGCCATCTTCAGGATTGCCGCGCTGAGGAAACATTTAAGGCCGCCGGGACTGCCTCGCGCCTGAGGCGCCACGTCACGCCGAGGTCCGCAGCATGAGCTCGGCATTGAGAAGAATGCGGGCCGCCGGCGTGGTGGCAAGACCCTCGCCCTCGTCGAGCCTGCCGAGCAGCATTTCGATCGCAAGCCGCCCGATCTCGTTATAATTCTGCGCCACCGTCGTGATCGGCGGGCAGGCGTATCGCGACAGCGGGTGATCGTCATGTCCGGCGACCCGCAAGTCGTAATTGGCGCCATGGCCGACCTTGAGGCCGAGCTGGAATGCGGCGGCGATAACGCCGAAGGCGACGCGGTCGTTAGCGCAGAGCACGGTGCGCGTCGGAAAGCCCTGGCCCGACGTCAGGATGCGGGTCGCTTCCTCGAAGCCGAAGCGCTCGAAGTCCCAGCTCTTGCTGTCTGTAAGCTCGACGATGCTCGGCGCCATCTTGAACTGTTCCATCGCCTCCAGATAGGCCGTCTGCCGCGTCAGCGCATTGGTGTTGACATGCGGCATGCCGAAATAGCAGGGCGGTTCGCCCGACCGGCAAAGATAGTCGACGATCAGGTTGAAGCTCTGGCGGTTGTTGGTGCCGACGAAGGAGGATGTCTCGTCGAGCGGCGAGTCGACATAGATAAGTGGAACGCTGCGGCCGAGCTCGTCGAGCGTGGCGTGGTGAGATTCCACGCCAAGCGGTGCGATGATCGCCCCGGCGACATTCATCGATTTCAGCGTCTTGATCGCCCGGTCCTCCATTTCGGCCTTGCCGTCTGACGACAGTACGAAGGCCAGGAAGCCGGTCTCGTTGGCGATCATCTCGATGCGGCGGGTGAGCGCCATATAGAAAGGATCGGTGGAATTGGGGATGATGACGCCGAGAATGTTGCTGCGCCGCCGGTTGAGGTTGACGGCGAAGATATTCGGCCGGAAACCCGATTTCTTCAGCGCCTGCTCGATCGTCTCCCGCGTCTTCTGGCGCACCGACATCGGATCGCTGAAATATTTCGAGACGGTGGGACGCGACAGGCCGACGAACTCCGAAAAGTCCTCCATGGTTTTGATCGTCTTTCCCACCATCTGATCTCCTGACGCGGCGTCTCCGACGGTTTCTAGATGACTCATCGCCGGACGAAAAGCGGCGCTGTCGATCACCCGAACCTAGTCTATGGAGAACTGCACCTTCATCGTTGCCGGATCGGCGGACTTTTTGGTGATGAAGGGAAGCACTTCGCCAAGCGGCAGCCGGTGGGACACCAGCTGCGCCATGGCGCCAGTATCCCTCCTGAGAAGGTCGAGCGCCTGGGGAATGTTGCGGTTCAGCGAATGAGAGCCGGCGAAGCGGATCTGCCGCCGGAAGATTTCGAACGGCGCAATGGAAATGCGCTGATCGGGGGAGCAGACGCCGAAGACGAGAACCGTGCCGCCATCGGTGGCGAAGTCGATCATGCCTTCGACGACGCGGGCAACGCCGGTTGCATCGGCAACGAAATCAAAGCTGCGGCGGCGGCCGGCGAGTGCTTCGGAGCCGGAGACGGCCGTCTCCAGTCCCAGCCGTTCGGCAAAGGCCAGGCGGCCTTCGTTGATATCGGCAACCGTCACCGACGAAACGCCTTCGGCCTTCAGGGAAAGCGCTAGCAGCAGCCCGATCGGTCCGGCGCCGAAGACCAGCGCCGTTTCGGTTCCCGCCGCACCGGCCCGCAGGCCGGAGCTGCCAAGGCCGTTCAAAACGCAGGCGAGCGGCTCGGCGAGCGCGGCGAGATAGAAGTCGAGATTGCCGATCTCATGCAAGTGGTCGGTTCTCACCAGGCTGTATTCAGCAAAACCGCCGTCCTCCGTCACACCATAGGCCTTCAGATCGCGGCAGAGGTTGGTCATTCCCTTGCGGCAGGCCCGGCACGTTCCGCAGGGAAGATTGGGATCGACGACGACGCGGGCGCCGACGGCAAGGCTGGAGACATCGCCGGCCACGGCCTCGATCACACCGGCATATTCATGACAGGGGACCAGCGGAAAGCGGCCCTCGCCGTAACGGCCGTGGAGGACGTCGATATCGGTGTGGCAAAGACCGGCGGCGCGCACGCGCACCAGCGCATGGCCGGGCCGCATTTCCGGCAGCGGCAGCGCCTTTGTGACCGCGATGCCCTTTTCGGTATAGCAGATGGCTTCCATTTCAGACTCCGGACTTCTTGCGCAAGGGCGATCAGCTCATCCAGTTGCCGCCATCGACATTGTAGGTCTGGGCAAGGATATAGTCGCTGTCCGATGAGGCGAGGAAGACAGCGAGGCCCTTGATGTCATCGGGTGTGGCGAAGCGGCCGATCGGAACGGATTTGGCGACGGCGGCCTTCTTCTCGCCGGGCTTCAGCCCCTCCCATTTGGCAAAATGCGCATCGACGACATCCCAATGCTCGCCGTCGACGACGCCCGGCGCGATGGCATTGACGTTGATGCCGTGTTTGACGAGGGCCAGTGCTGCCGACTGTGTCGCCGAGATGATCGCCGCCTTGGAAGCGCAGTATAAAAGCACAAGCGCCTCGCCGCGCCGCCCGGCCTGGCTGGCCATATTGATAATCTTGCCGCCCCTGCGCCGCTTGATCATGACGTTCGAGACTGCCTTCATCATGAAGAGCGGCCCCTTCAGGTTGATCGAGAAGACCTTGTCGTAGCTGGCCTCGGTTATTTCGTTGACCGGAGCCATGTCGAAAATGGCGGCGTTGTTGACGAGGATGTCGATGCCGCCGAACTCCTTGTCGATCTCTGCAACGAGAGTGTCGATGGCCGGCAGATCCGTGACGTCGAGCTTCATCGCCTTGGCCGCAGGGCCGATCGCGGCGGCGGATTTCGTTGCCCGTTCGATGTCGATATCGGCGATGACAACCTTGGCGCCTTCCTTGACGAATGCTTCGGCAAAGCCGAGGCCGATGCCGCGCGCGCCGCCGGTGATGAGGGCGACCTTGTCTTTCAGTCTCATGTGGTTCTCCAGTTCAGCCGGCGCAGACGCCGGTAATCCCATGTGATGGCTAACCCGCCTGACCAGAAGGTCCCGGCAGCCGTACTGTCGGGACCTTTCCGGGAGGAACTCGCGGCAAACCGCGAGGATGGAAGGTTCACTTAGGGTAGCCCGCCTTCTTCATGTCGCGTTCGACCTGTTTCTGGGCATTGTCGAGAGCGGCATCGACCGATTGCTGCCCGGACAGCGCGGCGGCGATCTGCTGGCCGACCAGTGTGCCGATGCCCTGGAACTCGGGAATGGCGACGAACTGAACACCGGTATAGGGAACGGGATCCTTGGTCGGCTTGGACGGATCGGCCGAGAGGATGGCCTTCAGCACGGTGTCGGCAAAGGGAGCCGCCTTCTGATATTCCGGCAGGGCGTAGGTCGATTTTCTGGTGCCGGGCGGCACCGCGACCCAGCCCTCCGTCTCACCAACCTTCTTGACGTAGTCCTTGGACGTCGCCCATCTCAGGAACGATTTGGCCGCATCGAGCTTGGTCGAGGTAGCCGGGATCGCCAGGTTCCACGACCATGACCAGCTCGATCCGTTCGCGGTGACGGCGATAGGCGCACGTGTGAATGCGATCTTGTCGGCGACCTTGCTCTGCTTCGGGTCGTAGACGCGGCCGGCAGCCGACGTGGCATCGATCCACATTGCGCAGTGGCCGGTCGAAAACAGCGCCTGGTTTTCGTTGAAGCCGTTCGCAGTCACGCCGGGAGGGCCGTATTTGGTCATCAGCTCGACGTAATCCGTAATTGCCTTCTTCCAAGGCTCGGAATTGATTTGCGGCTTCCACTCCATGTCGAACCAGCGCCCGCCATAGGCGTTGATCATGGTTCCGAGAAACGCCATGTTCTCGCCCCAGCCGGGCTTGCCGCGCAGGCACAGGCCGTATTGTTCCTTCGATTTGTCGGTCAGCTTGGCCGCATATTCCTTGATCTGGTCGTAGGTCGGTTCATCAGGCATCTTGATGCCGGCGGCATCGAAGAGATCCTTGCGGTACAGCGTGAACGAGCTTTCTGTATAGAAAGGCACTGCATAGAGCTTGCCGTCGACGGTCAGGCCCGTCTTGATCGGAGCGAGCAGGTCGTCATAGTCGTAGTCGGCGCCGAGATCGTCAACGGGCGCCAGCCAGCCTTGCTTGCCCCAGATCGGCGCTTCATAGCCGCCGATGGTGATGATGTCGTACTGGCCGCTCTTCGTAGCGATGTCGGTCGTCACCTTCTGGCGCAGGACGTTTTCTTCGAGCACCACCCAATTCACCTTGTTGCCGGTCTCCTTCTCCCATTCCGGCGACAGTTTCTGCATGATGATCATGTCGCCATTATTGACGGTGGCGATCGTCAGTTCCTCGGCGCCCGCCAGTCCGGCGGTGAGCGCGAGGCAGGCGACGGATGCAGATAAAACGCAAATGATCTTGCTCATGGTCTCCGCTCCTCCTTTACGGATGTTCACGCATAAAATTACATGCGTAAAGTTTTATCCGTCATCTTGGTCAACCTTGTCAAGGAGGTTTTGGAGGGGAAATTGGCCGGGATTCGAGCGTTTCGCGCGGAGATTTGGTTTGGTACGGGTCAAAAGTGAGTTTCGCAACGCAAAATAAACCCAGCCTCTTTCTATTGCGCCGCAATATTTAAATTATCGCGCGTAAAATTATTCTTGACTGGTTCTCTTAACCAAGTTACGGGCGGATCGAGGTTTTTTGACGAGTGCGCGGAGCGCAGATGCCGCCGCTTCCCGCATGAAGGAGATTGCAGATGCCGTCACCGCAAAGGGCGATTGCGCCCGAAGCGCTTGGGCCGACGATCACCGTCGGCGAAATCCTCGTGGAGATCATGGCGACGACGGTCGGCGCGGGTTTCTTCGAGCCGCAATCCCTGACGGGGCCTTATCCGAGCGGTGCGCCGGCCATCTTCATCGACCAGGTTGCGCGTATGGGCGGAGCAGCAGGCATCATCGCCGCCGTCGGCAATGACGATTTCGGCCGTTTGAACGTCGATCGCCTGCGCCAGGACGGCGTCGACGTATCCGCCATCGCAATCCATGAAGACTGGCCGACAGGCAGTGCTTTCGTTCGATACCGGCCGAATGGCGCCCGTGATTTCGTCTTCAACATCGCCAGATCCGCGGCCGGCCAGGTCGGCTTGACTTCCGCCGCTGAGGCTCTCGTCCGGCGCGCCGGCCATGTGCATGTCATGGGGACGGCCCTTACCATTCCCGGTGCCCGCCAGGTGATCCTGTACGCCGTTGAGACGGTGCGCGCGCGCGGCGGTTCGGTGTCGTTGGATCCTAATCTCCGTAAGGAATTGCTGACCGATGACGGCGCGCTGGAAAGCTTCAACCAGGTGCTTGCCACAGCCGACCTGCTGCTGCCTTCCGGCGAGGAGCTTTTCACCGCCGCCGGCAGCACTGACGAAACTGCGGCTGTCGCCAAGCTTTTGGAGAGCGGCATCGGCGAGATCGTGCTGAAGCGCGGCGAACAGGGTGCTTCCTTCTTCGGCCTCGGCCTCCCGCGCATCGATTGCGCCGCCTTCGCGGTTGACGAGGTCGATCCGACCGGCGCCGGAGACTGTTTCGGCGCGGCCTATCTCACCTGCCGCCGCAAGGGCATGGCGCCGGATGCCGCCCTGCTCCACGCCAATGCGGCCGGCGCTCGCAACGTGACCCGCCTCGGTCCGATGGAAGGCGTCTCCACCCTTGCCGAACTCACAGCCTTTATTGCCGCAACCCCGAGGAGATAGACGATGGACCGGATATTGACCCGTCTTGCCGCTGCCCGGCGCGAAGGCAGACCCTTCGGCATTACCTCAGTCTGCTCCGCCCATCCCCTCGTCCTCAGGGCTGCCATCCGGCGGGCGGTGCGCGAAGGCAGGCCGGTCCTGATCGAGGCGACCTGCAACCAGGTCAACCATCTCGGCGGTTACACCGGCATGACGCCGGAAGACTTCATCCGCTTTGCCGAGCGCATTGCCGCTGAGGAAGGCCTCGACCGCGCGGGGATGATCTTCGGCGGCGATCATCTCGGCCCCAATCCGTGGCGCAAGAAGACGCCGGAAGCAGCGCTTGAGCAGGCATCGCTTATGGTTGAAGCCTATGTCAGAGCCGGGTTCGGCAAGATCCACCTCGACGCCTCGATGGGCTGTGCCGGCGAGCCGGCGGCACTCGACGACCGGACGATCGCCGAGCGGGCCGCAGGATTGGCAGAGATCAGCGAAAGGACGGCGAAAGCGATCGGCGCGCCGCCGCCGCTCTATATTCTCGGCACCGAGGTTCCGGTGCCTGGTGGCGCTGATCATGCGCTCGAAGAACTCCGGCCGACCGCGCCGGAGGCCGCTCGTGCAACGATTGCCATCCATCGCGAAATCTTTTCGCGAGCTGGGTTGGAGGACGCCTTTTCCCGCGTCATCGCCTTCGTTGTCCAGCCGGGCGTCGAATTCGGCAGCGAGAACGTCATCGGTTACAGGCCCGAGTTTGCGACTGAACTGACCGCGCTTCTCGACGAGGAGCCGCAATTCGTCTTCGAGGCCCATTCCACTGATTATCAGACGCGGGAGGCGCTGACGCGGCTGGTGCGGGATGGCTTCCCCATCCTGAAAGTCGGCCCCGGCCTGACCTTCGCGCTGCGCGAGGCCGCCTATGCGCTGGACGTGATCGCGACCGAGATGGTTCCCGGCTACGGCGACAGGCCGCTGGCCGCCGCGATGGAGGCGGTGATGCTGTCGGCGCCCGGCGACTGGCAGGCTCACTATCACGGTGATGACACGGCCTTGCGTCTGCAGCGGCACTATAGCTACAGCGATCGTATCCGCTATTACTGGAACCGCCCTGAGGCGGATAATGCCTTCGAGACACTGCTCGCCGCTCTGCGCGGCAAGACAATTCCGGAGACGCTGCTGCACCAGTTCCTGCCGCAGCTCTCGCCGGCCGAAGCTGGCGATCCCGAGGCGATATTGATTGCCGCGGTCGACCGCGTGCTTGCCGACTACCAGAGCGCCGGCGGCACGACACCCATGAACTTCTGCACGCAAGGAAAAATGGCTTAGCAGCCGGGCGGGAACCTGCCCTGCCCTCTCCGAGCTTTACCGCGTCGTATAACCGCCGTCGATCACAAGCACTTCGCCGGTGACATAGCTTGCCGCCGGCGAGCACAGAAACAGGGCAGCGCCGGCGACCTCCTCCGGCTGCCCGACGCGCCCCATCGGCGTCATGCTGCACCAGGTCGGGAACCAGTCGGGATTGTCGATGCCGCCCCGCGACATATCGGTTTCGATATAGCCCGGCGCAATGGCGTTGACGCGGATGTTCTCGGCGGCAACTTCGCTGGCGAGGCTCTTGGTCATCATATGAACCGCCGCCTTGGACGTATTGTAGGCGACCTGGTTCTGCGGGATGTTGGAAACGATGCCTGAGATCGAGCCGATATTCAGAATGACGCCGCCGCCCTGGCGGCGCATAGGCGCGAGCGCGGCGCGGCAGGCGCGGAAGACGGCATCGACGTTGACGGTCATGATCTCGCGCCAGATGGCATCGGAAAACTCGCCGCTGTTGCCGTGAATGGCGATGCCGGCATTGTTGACGAGGACGTCGAGCCGGCCGGTCCGCGAAAGGGTTTCCGTCACGAGCTCATCGGCAGCAGGCTCCTTCACCAGATCTGCGGCGATGAACTCGAACTCGACACCGGCCCTGGAAAGCCGTTCCTCAGCGGCTTCGTTGCGCGTTCGTCCCGCGACGACGATCTTGGCGCCCGCCTCGCCGAGCGCTTCGGCGATTGCCAGCCCGATGCCGCGCGTGCCGCCGGTCACCAGCGCCACCTGTCCATTCAGGCGAAATCTGTCGAAGATCATATCCGTTTCCTTTCTGCGCTTGCCGGAGGGCTACATCTTCATCAGATGTCCGTGCTCTGCGGCAGGATGACGAGATCGCGGATCGTGACGTTGCGCGGGCGTGTCAGCATGAAGAGCACGGCCTCGGCTACTTCCTTCGGCTCCATCAGGCCGCCGGCGGCGAGCGCCTCATCCAGCTTTTCCTGCGGCCAGTCACTGAGAAGCGCAGTGACGACCGGACCGGGCGCAACGGCGCCGACGCGCAGGCCATGCTTGGCCACCTGCCTTCTGAGCGTGTGGACGAAGGCCTGAACCGCGTGTTTGGAAGCCGTGTAGATCGGCTCCCAGACGACGGGGACCAGGCCGGCGACGGAACTTGTCAGGATGATGTCTCCGGTCTTTCGCTCGACCATGTGCGGCAGAACGGCATGCACGGAGCGGAAGGCGGCGTTGATATTCAGGTTGAGCATTCGGTCCCAGGCATCGGGATCGCCGCCCAGCACCTCGCCGCCGATATAAGAGCCGGCATTGGCGTGGAAGATGTCCAACTGGCCAGCCTTCTGCAGGATTGCAGGCATCATCTGCGCCACGCTTTCGGGGTTCAAGAGGTCGACCACCAGCGGAATGGCATCTGCACCGAGTGTCGAGCAGATTTCCCGCAAGCCTTCCTCGTTGCGATCGATCAGCACGACCCGGGCGCCGGAGCCAAGCATCGCTTTGGCGCATTCCAGGCCGATACCTGACGCTGCCCCGGTGACGGCCGCGACTTTTCCAGACAGATCCTGTCCCATTTGCTTCCTCTGCTTTCCTGGTTGTTTAGGCTCGACCGTGCGAAATGCGCGATCGGCGTGCCAGAGAGTCGACGATGACGGCGACGGCAAGAACGGCGCCGGTGATCATGTAGCGAAGCGATGACGACAGATCGAGGAGCGTCAGCCCGCTGGCGATCGACTGGATGACGATGATGCCGAGAAGGGCCGAATAGGCGCTGCCGCGCCCGCCGAACAGGCTGGTGCCACCGATCACCGCCGCAGCGATGGCGTTGAGATTGACGTCGCCGGTGCCGGCCTGCTGGCTTGCGGTTGCCAGCCGTGCCGCCGAGAGCACGCCGCCGGTTGCGGCAAGCAGGGCACAGGCGACGAAGGCGCTGGCATAGATACGCGACACATTGATGCCCGAGCGGCGGGCAGCCTCCCTGTTGCCGCCGACGGCCTGCATGGATCGTCCCCATTTCGTGCGCGTCAGCGCATAATTCATCGCGATGACGAGGCCGACGAAGAGGCCGAACATCCAGGGGACACCACGCGACTGGTTGAGATAGAAGGCCACCGCCTCCAGAGCAACGGTGATGATGACGGCGCGCAGAACAAGTCCGCCGGTCGATTTTGACGACAGGCCGGCCGCCCGCCGCCGCGCCGCGGTGCGGTAACTGGAGAAAAAGAATGCAATGCCTGCAAAGGCTACGAGCGCATAGGCGACAGGATCCGGCATGACCATGATCTGCCCGAAATTCACCAGCCACGAGCCATAGGTCAGATTGATCGAGCCGGTCGATCCGAGAACGTAGAGCTGCAGCCCGAGAACCGCGAGCAGTCCAGACAGGGTGGAGACGAAGCTCGGCATGCCGAAGCGATTGAAGAGGAAGGCGTAGAGCGAGCCGATTAAGGCGCCGACAGCCATGGCGGCGAGGATGGCGAGCACCACCGGCCAGCCCTGGTTAATCCAGAAGACACCGGTGAGCGCCGAGGCGAAGCCGCTGACGGAGCCGACGGACAGATCAATTTCTCCAACCATCAGAATGCAGACGATGCCGAGCGAGATGACACCGACCGTCGAGCAGTCGAACAGCATGTTGACGAGATTGGCGCTGGAGAGAAACACCGGATTGAGCGCCTGGAATACCGTCCAGATGATCGCCAGGCCGACGATGACCGGCAGCGAGCCGAGGTCGCCGGAGCGGATGCGGTCGATAAAGCCGCGGACCCATCCGGTGAGGCTATCGTCATGGCGTACTCGTTCATCGCGCCGGTCGAGAAGCGGAGGTGCTGCCGGTTCGTTCTGAAAGGTCTTCATCATGGCCTGCCCTCCTCGTTCTCTTGGCCTTGCGCCTTGCGGCGCATGGCGCGGCGGGAGACGGAATTGTTGGACGCGCCGGTGATCGCGCTGACCAGCGCTTCGTTGGAGGCATCAGGCATGAAGGTGCCGTTGTTGCGCCCGAGCCGAAGGACGACGATGCGGTCGGCGACGGCACGCACATCCTCCATGTTGTGGCTGATCATGATGACGCCAAGGCCGCGCTCGCGCACGCGTTCGATCAGATCGAGCACTTCGGCCGTCTGGGCGACGCCAAGTGCCGCGGTAGGCTCATCGAGCATGATCAGTTTCGGCTCGAGCAAAAGCGACCGGGCGATCGCTACGGTCTGGCGCTGCCCGCCGGAAAGCGACGCCACCGGCTCGCGCACGCTTGGGATTCGGGCCGAAAGCTCGTTCAACAGCTTCCAGGCGCGGATTTCCATGGCGACCTCATCCAGTTGGAAGGGGTTTAGCTCCTTGCCGAGAAAGATATTGGCGACCACGTCGAGATTTTCGCAAAGCGCCAGATCCTGAAACACGGTAGCGATGCCGAGATCGAGGGCAGCACTCGGGCTCGACAGGTCTGCCTTTTTGCCCTCGAACAGGATCGTGCCCGAGCTCGGCTGGTGCACGCCGGCCAGGATCTTGATGAGAGTCGATTTGCCGGCGCCATTATCGCCGACGAGCGCCACGACTTCGCCGGCATGCACGTCGAGTTCGATATCGGTGAGCGCTGAGACCGCGCCGAAGTTTTTCGATATTCCGCGCAGGCTGAGAACGGGCTGGCGGGCGCCGTCGAGTATATGAGAGGTGTCGGACATCGCCTGGCCTTTCCGAAGCGAAATAAGGCAAGCGCAACCGGCGATCCGGCCGCGCTTGCCTTGGCTTGATTACTTGGTGATGCCGAGCTTCTTGCAGCCCTCGGCATAACGGCCGGTGCACAGTTCCTCGGCGGTGTTGATCTTCTTGTCGATGATCTCGGCCTTGAGGTTTTCGGCGGTGACGACAGCTGGCACGAAGAGCTGTGCCGGCGTGTCATAAAGCGTCATTTCCGCCTTGATAGTCTCTCCTGCCAAGAGCTTCACCGCGACGTTGGCCGCGGCCGCGGCGACGATTTCGCTCGGCTTGGAGATCGTGTTGTACTGATCCCCCGATATGATCAGCTGCAGTGCGGCGATCGTCGCATCATTGCCGGTCACCGGCGGTACGGGGTCGACACCGGCTGCCTTGAAGGCGGCGATGGCGCCGCCGCCGGTCCCGTCATTGGCGGCGACGACGCCGACGATCTGTTTGCCGAAGCGGGTGATCTGGCCGGCCGCCCATTGCTGCGCATTCGCCGGCTGCCAGTTCGGCGTGTCGAATTCGGCAAGCGTCTTGTAGCCGCCGCTGGCGAGACCCTCGTGAATGCCGTCCTTGATCAGCCCGGCGGCCGCATCCGTCGGCGAACCGTTGATCTGCAGGATGCCGCCGCCGTCGGTCGGCACGTTCTTAGCCTTCAGATGCTGGACGAGCGATTCCGCGATTGCCTTGCCGATCGCCTTGTTGTCAAAGGAGACGTAGAAATCGGCCTTGCCCGTCGGGATCGGACGGTCATAGGCGATGACCTTGACACCCTGGCTCTGGGCGAGTTGGACGAGAGATGCGGCGGCTGCCGAATCCACCGGATCGAGCACGATGACCTTGGCTCCCTGGGTGATGGCCGAATTGAATTGCTGCTGCTGTTTGGCGATATCGGCATCGGCATTCTGATAGATGACCTTGCATGAGGCGCAGAGCTTTTTCATCTCCGCGACGAAGCCTGGATGATCATGCTCTTCATAACGAGTCGAGCCCTGGTCCGGCATGAGGAATGCTACCGTCGCATCCGCAACGGCGCTTTGCGCGAAGGCGGAAGTACCGCCGAGCAGGGATAGGGCAAGTGCCGCGGCGCCTGCCGCTTTTGTCGAGAATTTCATCATTTCCATCTCCTCCCATTGGAAAAATTGTGTCGTTTCGTTGTTGCGATGTTCTACTGAACGAGCCGCCTCGCCTGTCCCGGCGGTATGCAGTTTTCTAAGGACAAGCATCTGCTGTCGCGAACCGCTCATTGCGTGTTCGCGTTCAAACCAGTGTTAGTTTTTGTCTCTCCTCCTCGTCCTCCCTGTCGCCCTTTCAGCGGATGGTTGCTTCTATTACCTGGAACCGTGCTCGTCCGGCGCCCTTATGCCGCCTTGACCACGTTGATATTGTCGCCCAGCAATCGTCGGAAGCGGGAGGGCGTCATGCCCTTTTCCGCGAGGAACTGGCGGTTGAAATTGGATAGATTGTTGAATCCGACCTCGAAGCAGATATCGGTGATCGATGCGTGATCGTCGCTCATCAGGATCTGACAGGCGAGATTGATGCGCAGGCGTTTCACATATTGCACCAGCGACATGCCGGTGTGGCGGCGGAAGGCGCGCGAAAAGGCGCCGGTGGATTGTTCGGCAATGCCGGCAAGATCGGCTTCGTCGAAGGATTTCGTCAGGTTCTCCCTGATATAGGCGAGTGCCTTGTTGATGCCGGCCGACATGTAACCGGACGGATCGGGCAGATAGCTTGGGCTGGCGAGAAGCTGGGCATCCTGCGCCCGGCTGAGCAGGCCGACGATCATCATGAAAAGCTCGATGCGGCGCACGCCGTGGGCCTGCTGCACCTCGTTCATCAGCGGCGCGACCTGCCGGCTGGTCTCGGCGCCGAAGAGCACCCCACGGCGGGAGGCTTCCAGCACCGGCTCGAAGGGGCCGAGCTCGGCCAGCACCTTCATCGTGTCGCTGATGAAATTTTCGCTGAACTGGATGAGCTGGCATCGGAGCGGAATGCTCGATCCCTTGGGGACGTCGCTGATCCAGTTATGGGGAAGATTGGGGCCGGCAAGCACGAGATTGCCCGGTTCGAACTCTCCGATGAAATCGCCCACGAAATAGCGCCCGGTTGTCGCCACGACGAGATGCAGCTCATATTCCGGATGGAAATGCCAGCGAACCGTATGATAGGGATAGCCGTGAGCCTTCGTAGCGAAAGATTCGCCCGGCCTGATCTGAACGACTTCCAAGTCAGGTTCCATCGGTTCCTCCTCCGAGGACGGGTTCCAAGCCCACCCGCCAAATTCCCTTTTTGGCTTTATCATTATTGAGCGGAGTGTAGTGGTCTCGTTTCGCCCTTGCCACCACGATTCGCGGTCAAAACCGATACTTTTTTGACGATCGACGCCGCGCAGGCGGTGCAAAAGATGGCGGCAATCCGCATCGAAGATCGCCCAGACCTAACTCAGGCGGCCAGCGCGGCGATGACGTTCCTGACCAGCGCAGCCGAAGACAGCCGGCTTGTGGCGCAGCTCGGAGCGCCGATCGCCCCGACGCGTATGGAAACGCCGCCACGCGCATTGGCGATCGCAAACATCGACTCATCGGTCAGATCATCGCCGATGGTGATCGGGCAGCGGTTCCTGAACGGGTCGGACTGGAAAAACCGCTCCAACGCATCACCCTTGCTCGAGCGTGCCGGTCGCAGTTCGAACACCATCTTGCCGAGCTGCAGCGCCCAGTTCGGCCCTGCGAGCTCGGCATAATGATGCATGCGCTCTTCGAGCACTTTTTCATATTCGGGCGCGAGGCGGTAATGGGCGGCAACAGCCGCGCCCTTGTCCTCGATCAGCACACCCGGATAGTGCTCGGCTTCCGCGGTCAGCGCATGCTTCAGCGCCTGAAACTCGGGTGACGCCTCGAGCGTATGCATCCCGGCGGCACTCCTGATCTCGGCGCCGTGCAGGCCCGCAGTCGGAAATGCAAAGGGTTTAAACAGGGCATCCGCATAGGCAAGCGATCGTCCGGTCACCAGCGCCAGGGCGCCGCCGAGCTTGTTCGACAGACGATGAAGTTGCCCGGGAAGGGCCTCCGGGACCTCGATCGCGTCCGGCGTGGGCGCAAGGTTGAGCAGCGTCCCGTCGATATCGAGAAACATTGCCCAGTGCTCCGGCTCATCCAAAACCAATGAAAGCATTTCCTGTGTGGCGTCGTCGTCCTGCACGGTCTTCTCCTAACTCTGCAATCATTGAAGCTAGGTCGCCGACCGGCCGCGACAAGATGACTTGGCAGTCGGGAACATCCCAAGGCAAGTCAGCGTTTTATCTGGCCGCCCGTTCGAAGCACTCTCGTCGTAAAAGGTAGTTTGATGGCCAAAAGCAGTTCCAAGCATAGCGAGGAGGTCAATGCTCCGTTGGCGCATGGTGCGACCGTTCTGCCGCTGGTGACTATCGACGACTACAACAACGAACTGCGTGACAGGAACGGCTTCGTTGGCGACAACGCCAACAAGAAGACCTTTCAGCAGAAGCTCGACGATTGGAGAAAACATGTCCGCAAATTCGGAGACGACCCGATCGGCGAGGTTGCAACAGCGAAGCTCTCCAAGAAAAAGATCGAGGCTCTGCTGAAGGGAGACGACATGGAGGCCGCCGCACTGATCATGGGCGCCATGGAAGATTTCGCGCAGGACTTTGCCGAGGTGATCAGGAAGTTCCTAAAGGACGAGCGTTGGTCCAAGACCGAACGCATCGTCGTCGGCGGCGGTTTCCGGCAAAGCCGCTTCGGGGAGCTGACGATCGCCAGGACCATGGTTATCCTCAAGGCAGCCGGCATAAATATCGAGGTCGTACCGATTGTCCATCATCCCGATGAAGCAGGGTTGATCGGCTCCGTCCATCTCATGCCGCCCTGGATGTTCAAGGGATATGAGGCAATTTTGGCCGTCGATATTGGCGGCACAAACGTCCGCGCCGGGATCGTCAAGTTCGGAAAGGAAAAGACACAGGATTTCGCTGACGCAAGCGTTTGGGAATCGACGATCTGGCGTCATGCCGATGACGAGCCGAGCCGTAGCGCAACAATGGAGAAGCTGGCGGCGATGTTGGAGGACTTGATCGAAAAAGCTCGAAAGAGCGATCTAAAACTTGCTCCGATTATAGGGATCGCCTGTCCTGGCATTATCAAGATCGATGGTTCCATCGAACGCGGCGGGCAGAATCTGCCAGGCGGCAATTGGGAAAGCGACAGCTTCAACCTCCCCGCCGCGCTGATGAAGGCCATTCCGGAGATCGGCGATCACAGCACATTCGTGATGATGCACAACGACGCCGTCGTGCAGGGCTTGTCGCAGATAGCCTTCATGAACGATGTGTCGAAGTGGGCGGTGCTGACAATTGGCACGGGTTTGGGCAACGCTCATTTCACCAACCGCGAAGGAATGAAGACGCGATAGCTGTAAACCCGGAGCCTGACGATGCTGCTCCGCCCGGGGACGCGGGAGCGACCCCGATCTGAGGTAAAGGCCGGCCGCGGAGCATTATGGTAAATAGCCGGTAAACAAGAAGGAATTCCACAAACGGAAGCGAACTGGGCGGTGAATTCCGCTAGGAGTGATTGGCCATTTTGCGGAACTTGGAGTGAGGAGACCGGATCAATAAGGCTAGTGGCGGCTCTGCGAGACCAGAGTCATATCATACCCGCCGAACCGTGATTCGCCTAGCACGGCAATTTTATTCGTCGCCGCTGATTTGATCGTGACCGCTGGAAGGTCGGCTTGAGTGCAATTGCTGGGCATGTTCCCTGGACGGCCATCGACCGGATCTCTGGGCGGCGAACGCCGACCTCTGAAGGCCAGGTGCGCTTAAAGCAGGGCGTAGCCCAAAACTGCTCACAATTCTTCAGCACCATGCCCTCGCATTCCTCCGTTTAGATCTGGGAGAAATGGCGGAGCGCCTCCTCGCCGTGGTATGCAGCAGCACGCTCTTGTGGACCTTCGGCCGAAATCTCCGGAGTTTGTTGATAGCAGCGTCTGGAGCGATGCGACGCTTTGCATATGGGGCCAGCGCTGCGAGGCTTTGATCTCGGTAAACAGAAACGATCCGAGGCCCGGAATCGGATCGTATGCCGCATTTGGGGGATGGAAAGATGGAGGCCCCTCCCCTCTCCTGCTTAGCGTAGGAAAAGATGGTGATAACGCCGACGGGTTATTTCCGGCGGTTTGAAAATGCGCTTATCTTTGCGGCTTCAAGCCTTGTGCAGACGAAAGATTGGATAATGAACTTCAAGGGAATAAGCGCTCCGCTCAACGCTGGTCGTCTCGAGCAGATGCTCGGGCTTGCCCCGTCACGCCGCGATCCTGAAAGCCAGGACGCAAATAACAAGTCTTCCGGCAATGAAGCCATTCGCCAGCTGGAGGCCGAAAACCTCTATCGTTCGTCTGCCTATAAATAATACGGATTACCTGATCCGGTCTGCGCTCCGTTACGAGATTCGGTCGTTGTAGGGCGGGGACGCCGACTCGCATGAAAATCCATCGGCCTTTTAGGCTCGCTTCGGCGGATGTAGACCTGACCGCTATTGTCAGCTGACAACAAAGCTAAGATTCCGGAATTCCACATGATTTCTTCTGTAATTCCGGTTTGTTCTCTCTTCGCCAACCAAGAAATCGCTTGACGGAACCGCCAGACTCACGATCATTTGCGCAAAATTACCCGATTTATCAGGATTTGCGTGAATGCCGACCAAGGCCGCGATTGTTGAAAAAGCCAAAAGAGCGAGTCAGGTCTCGATCGATGAGACCATTGCACAAGACTCGATGATGCTCAGCAGCCAGCTGCAAGTGCTGTTCGAGCGGCTGTTTTCGCCCCATGCCCGAAAGTCGCTGCGGCGGTTCAGCAGCACCGAGGCAGCCAAACTGCTCGGCGTCACCGACAGCTATGTTCGCCACCTCGCCGCCCAGGTGGAGAGCATCAATCCCGAAAAAACAGCGACCGGCCGCCGGGTGTTCTCGCTCGAGGAAATCCATGCGATGCGCCAGCATCTCGGGCGCACCAAACCATCCTACCTGCCGATGCGCCGACCGGGCGATCATCTGCAGGTGATCGCAGTTACCAATTTCAAGGGTGGCTCCGGCAAGACGACGACATCCATCCATCTGGCGCAGTTCCTGGCGCTTCGCGGCTACCGCGTCCTGGCCGTCGACCTCGACCCGCAGGCATCGATGTCTGCCATGCTCGGATATCAGCCGGAGTTCGATGTCGGCGAAAACGAGACGCTTTACGGCGCCATCAAGTATGACGAGACACGCCGCGACGTCGCTGACATTGTCCGCCAAACCTATTTCCCCGGTCTCGACCTGATCCCTGGCAATCTAGAACTGCACGAGTTCGAACACGATACTCCAAGGGCGCTGGCCGATACCAACCGCGACGACAAGGACATGTTCTTCATGCGGGTCGGCAATGCGCTGCATTCGTTGGAGCAGAGCTACGACGTCGTCATCATCGATTGCCCACCTACCCTCGGCTTCCTGACGCTGTCGGCTCTCTGCGCCGCCACCTCCGTGCTCATCACCGTTCATCCGCAGATGCTCGACGTAGCCTCGATGAACCAGTTCCTGACGATGACCTCCGACCTTCTGTCCGTGGTCAAGCAGGCTGGCGGCAATCTCGATTATGACTGGATGCGCTATCTGGTCACCCGTTATGAGGCCAATGATGGACCGCAGGCGCAGATCGTCGCCTTCCTGCGCAGCCTGTTCGGCGAGCGTGTACTTACCTCGATGATGGTCAAGTCAACGGCGGTTTCAGATGCGGGCCTGTCCAAGCAGACGATCTACGAGGCGGGACGCGAGACGATGCATCGCCAGACCTATGACCGCGGCGTCGAGTCTGTCGACAATGTCAATGCCGAGGTCGAGCAACTCATTCGAAGTGCATGGAGCAGGACATGAGCCCAAAAGGTCGCGATATCCTGAAAAGCATGGTTGGCGCCGTGGAGCCGGCGCGCCCGGAGGCGCCAAGCGCGCCGCCGCCGCATCGGCCCTCCGGCGCGGTCAAGGCGATGAACCTGTCGCTCGGGAGGCTAGGTGAGGAAGCGGCGGCTGCCAAGGCGCTGCGGGAATCGCTGGCCTCCGGCGACAAGGTGCTGGAGATCGATCCGGCTGCCGTCGAGATGTCCTTTATTCGCGACCGCATTCCGGTCGATGAAGATCCCGAATTCGAGCGGTTGAAGCAATCGATCCAGGGAAGCGGGCAGCAGGTTCCGATTCTGGTGCGCCCGGATCCAGTCAAGGCTGGGCATTACCAGGCAGCCTATGGTCATAGGCGCCTGCGCGCAGCCGCGGAGATCGGAATTCCTGTTAAGGCCGTGGTGCGCAAGCTCACGGATGAAGAACTGATCCTCGCACAGGGCCAGGAAAACGGTCCCCGTGTCGATCTGAGCTTCATCGAACGGGCGCTGTTTGCGCGCCGTATGGACGAACACGGCTTCAACCGCGATATGATTGCTAAGGCACTGGCGACGGACAAGCCTGAAACGTCGAGGCTCCTGCAAGTAGCGCAGACGATTGACCCCGAGATCATTCTGGCCATCGGCCCGGCTCCCAAGGTCGGGCGTCCGCGCTGGTTGGCCTTTGCTGAGAAATACAGGGAAGCCGGCGGACAGAAAAAGGCACAGGCCGCGATCCATACCGCTGGATTCGATGCACGGGAGACCAACAGCCGTTTCGACATCATCTGGAAGGCACTTGAGGAAAAAAGCGCGCCACAGCGGAGCGAGCAGACGCTTCGTACCCAAGGCGGCGCGCAGCTGGCTTCAGTAACCCGCTCCGGAAAAACCTTTCGCATCACCGCCAAATCGGCGGCGTTTTCAGAATTCCTCGCTCGGCGGTTGGCAGGCCTCGCCACCGAGTTCGAAGAGGAAAATGAGGGAAAATGAGGCAGTTAAGCCGATTGTCAGCTGACAATTCGGATTAGGAGATAACGCGCAAAAGAAAAAAGCCCCCGAACGTCACCGTCACGGAAGCTTTCCTCGTAGTCCTGAACACCTCCGAGAATCGCACTTCCGAGAATCGCTGTCAAGAGTTTTTGGCGCCGTTTTGGTGAGCGGATTTCTTTTGCCTCGTCGAGGTGGAAGAGATGGAAACCGGAAGTATAACGACGCCGTTCGGGCGGCGGTCGATGACGCTTGGCATGCTCGCCAGCCAGGTGATGGCAGGTGAAATCAGGCCGGATCAATCGGTCGACAAATGGAAGCTTTTTCGTGCGCTGTGCGAAGCAAAGCCGCTGCTTGGCATCAGCGATCGCGCACTGGCCGTGCTCAATGCGCTCTTAAGCTTTTATCCCAAGAACGAGCTGACCCAGGAAAACGGGTTGGTCGTATTCCCATCGAATGTTCAGCTTTCGCTCAGAACGCACGGCATGGCCGAGCAGACCGTGCGGCGCCATCTTGCCGCACTCGTCGAGGCGGGCCTTCTGCTGCGCAAGGACAGTCCCAACGGCAAGCGTTATTCCCGCCGGGACAGGGCGGGGGAGGTCAACGACGCCTTCGGCTTCTCGCTGGCGCCGCTGCTTGCCCGCGCCGAGGAGATCGAACAGCTGGCCGCCGAGGTGATGGCCGAGAGACTGCACGTCCAGCGCCTGCGCGAATGCATCACGCTTTGCCGCCGCGATATCGCCAAGCTGATTGAAGCCGCCGTCGAAGAGGAGGTTCAGGGAGATTGGCAGGTCCTTCATCAGGAGTTTCGGGCTCTGATCGAAGGCCTGCCGCGATCGCCGACGACGGCACAGCTCGAACAATTACTGGATGCATTGACGGCGATCAGGGCGGATATTCTTAACCGGCTGGAAAATCGAGTTAAATCGACAAAACAGCGCGGCAATGCCGATTATATCGAGCGTCACATACATAATTCAAACCCCGAATCCATCTCTGAACTTGAACCAAGCTTCGACACGAAGCAGGGCGCGATGCCGGAGCAAGACAATGGGCGAGGGGCCGTGACGCTGGAAGAGGGGAGGGCTGCGATTGCACATCCGGGCAGGCAGGAGGAGAGGCAAGGTCGACGACCGGGGACGCGCGATGATGCCGGCGGGCTGAAATCCTTCCCGCTCGGCCTGGTTCTGCAGGCCTGCCCTGAAATCCTTGCTTACGGTCCGGACGGCGAAGTCCGCAACTGGCGTGACTTGATGACCGCGGCTGTGACCGTGCGATCGATGCTCGGGGTCAGTCCGTCAGCCTACGAGGAGGCTGCTAACGCAATGGGACCGGAAAATGCCGCGACGGTGATGGCATGCATCCTGGAGCGCGGCGGCCATATCAATTCGGCCGGTGGCTACCTCCGCGACCTGACGCGGCGAAGTGAAAAGGGAGAGTTCGCGATCGGCCCGATGCTCATGGCGCTCCTGCGGGCAAATGCGGTGGCCGGCCGAAGGCGGGATAGTTTTCGGCGTTCGTCCGGGTCATCCATGCTCGGATAAGCGTCGGCGGCGATGCCGAAGGAGAGGGGGATATGCCGAATGTTAGGATGAGCCTTCGTTCCAGGAAGGTCTGCATGTCGCGACGTCCGTCCGCCACGCAGTAGACGACGACCTCGGTGCCGATGATACGGTAGATCATACGCCAGGGCTTGTGGTGCAGTTCGCGGTATTCGGTGGGGCAGATAGTGGTGAGCTCTTTCGGAATATTTCTTGATTCATCGACGTCGGCAGGCGCTTTCGATTTCGCTCAGGATGCGCTCTGCCGTCTCGGCGCCGTCGCGGGCTGCATGAGGCGATAAAGATCCTCGACGGCGCGTTCCGCGTCCTCGGCGAGAGAACTCGATAACGCATCAGGACTGGTTGGCGGCCAGACGTTTGCGGATGCGGGCGAAGGATTCCGATGCAGGGCGCAGCTTGCCTTCCTCGACCTGTCGATTGGTGAGCGCCAGCACCTTCAGCAGCGCCAGCGTCTCCTGCGTTTCTTCATATTGGGCGACATCCTGAGGGATCGCTTTGGCCTCGCCGTGAAAGGTAATGACGACGGGCTGCGGATTGTCCTTCGGCGTTCGGATAATCTCTGACGCATGCGCCTTGAGATAGCTGATCAGTTTGACCTGTCCTGACAGCTTCATTGCGACTACTCCATTTTGACCAGGATTTAGGTCATTGAACGGTCGATTGGAAGATCACGAGAATGGCGGAGCGCATTCCCGAATTCGAATTTCCGTCTCGGCTACGGCTGCTTTTTTCCTCCCAATGTCCTCGAAAGAGAATGTGATTTCTTATAATCATAATTGTCTACTGATTTTATAGAATACATATTGCAACTAGTGAGTGGATCGTGGCGTTATGACCTACCTCCTCAGCCTTCTCGACAAAAGCCCGATCGAACAGGGCCTCACCGGAGCGGATGCGCTGCGGGCGACGGTCAAGATTGCCGCCCGGGCCGAGGAACTCGGATATCACCGTTTCTGGGTCGCCGAACATCACAACATGTCCAACCTGGCGAGTTCCGCGCCGGAAGCGCTGATAGCCTATCTTCTCGCGAAAACATCGAGGATCCGGGTTGGCTCCGGCGGCGTGATGCTGCAGCACTACAGCGCCTATAAGGTTGCTGAGACCTTCAATCTCCTGGCATCGCTTGCGCCTGGCCGCGTCGATCTCGGCGTCGGCAAGGCACCCGGCGGCTTTCCGCTGTCGACGCGCGCCTTGCAGCTTGCCGTCGATCCGTCCAGGAAGCCGGATTTTGCGAGCCAGCTTTCCGATCTCAACACCTATCTCGCGGCCGACCCCAGTTACCAAGGCGCGCAGGCTACTCCTTTCCCGCCGACGGCTCCGGAGCGTTTCCTGCTCGGGGCCAGCGTCGAGAGCGCCAAACTCGCGGCCGAGAAGGGCTGGGAACTGGTCTTTGCCGGTCACCTGAACGGTGATCCTGACAATCTGCGCAGTACCTTCGAGGCCTACGAGCGGGCATCCGGCGGCAAACGACCCATCCTGGCGCTCGCAGCCTTTGCCGCCGAAAGCGCGGATTATGCCCGCGAGCGTGTCGGCAAGCTGGGCATCGTCAAAGTGTTCCTGCCGAACGGTCAGACCGTCAATGTCGGCAGCGCGGAGCAGGCTGCCGAATTTGCCCGCCAGGCCGGCGTCACCGATTACCGCATCGAGGAGAAGGTGCCGAGCGTCCTGCACGGCACGGCACAGCAGATCCGCAAGGAACTGGACGAGCTGCATCGCCGCTACGGCGTCAAGGAATTCGTGCTCGACACGCCGGCGCTTTCAACCGCCGACCGCCTTGCCTCCATCGAGCTGCTCGCCGCCGAGCGGCTTTCCCTCGTCGCCTGACCCTTTCCAAGGAGGATCGATCCCATGGCTCAGAAACACGTCACGTTCGGCATCATGCTGCAGGGTCCCGGCGGCCATATGAATGCCTGGAAACATCCAAGCGGACCGGCCGATGCCAGCGTCAATTTCGACTTCTTCGTGAGGAAGGCACGCAAGGCTGAGGCGGCCGGCATCGCTTTCGCCTTCGTCGCCGACGGGCTTTACATCAACGAGCAGTCGATCCCGCATTTCCTCAACCGGTTCGAGCCGATCGCCATTCTCTCGGCGCTGGCCGCTTCCACCTCGAAGATCGGCCTCGTTGGCACGGTCTCGACTTCCTACAGCGATCCCTTCACCATTGCCCGCCAGTTTGCCTCGATCGATCTCATCAGCGGCGGCAGGGCAGGGTGGAATGCGGTGACCTCGCCGCTCGAGGGTTCTGGCAGGAATTACAGCCGTGAACATCCCGAGCACGAGCTCCGCTACGAGATCGCCGAGGATTATATCGACGCGCTAAAGGGTCTATGGGATTCCTGGGACGATGATGCTTTCGTGCGCAATCGCGAGACCGGCGTCTTTGTCGACAAGGCGAAGATGCATCGCCTCAACCATAAGGGCCGGTTCTTCCGCATCGAAGGACCGCTCAATATTGGCCGCTCGAAGCAGGGCCAGCCCGTCGTCTTCCAGGCGGGCGCTTCGGATTCCGGCATCAGGCTTGCCGGCAAGCATGCCGATGCCGTCTTCACCAATGGCGGGCCGTTCGAAGAGGCGCGAGGCTTCTATCGTCAGCTCAAGGATAGCGTCATCGCGCATGGACGGCCCGCGGCCGAAGTCGGCGTCTATCCCGGCATTGGCCCCATCGTCGGCAGGACAGCCGAGGAGGCGGAAGCCAAGTATCAGGCGATCCGCGATCTCGTCACGATCGAGGAGGCGCTTCTCTATCTCGGCCGGTTCTTCGATCATCACGATTTCAGCGTCTACCCGCTCGATGAAGCGTTCCCCGAGCTCGGTGATATCGGCAGGAACAATTTCCGCGCCACCACCGACCGGATCAAACGAACAGCGCGGGAGAAGGGCCTGACGCTCCGCCAGGTCGCGCTGGATTCGGCGACACCGCGCACCGCCTTCATCGGCACGGGGGAGCATATCGCCGATGAGATCATCCGTTGGGTGGATTATGGCGCCGCCGACGGCTTCATTCTCGGCTTCCCCGTCATCGCCGAAGGCTTCGACGACTTCGCCGAGCACGTCCTGCCGATCCTGACTGCGCGCGGCTATTTCGATCCGGTTCTGAAGGGCGAGACGCTGCGCGATCATCTGGGCCTGCCCTTCCGGGAAAGCCGGTATGCGGCCGGCGCCGATCAGCTCGAGCCCGGAAAGGCTATCGGCGCCTGAGGCGCCGAGCGAACCGCCATGGACACCATCGCTCTGAACACGCGCAGCAACGATCCGATCGAGAAGGGCATCGCCGCTTATCTCGATGAGATCATCGCGCTTCGCCACGATCTGCACCAATATCCGGAGCTTGCCTTCCAGGAGCTCAGGACCAGCAAGATTGTGGCGTCCCGCCTTTCCTCCTGGGGCTATGAGGTGGCGACGGGCATTGCCGGCACCGGCATCGTCGCCACCCTCAGACGCGGCGAAGGCCGGAAGCGGATCGGCATCCGCGCCGACATGGACGCGCTGCCGATCGAGGAGGCGAGCGACCTTGCCTATGCCAGCAGCAATCCCGGCGTCATGCATGCCTGCGGCCATGACGGGCATACGTCGATCCTGCTCGCCGCCGCCCGCTATCTCGCCGAAAGCGGCAATTTCAGCGGCACGCTCAGGCTGATCTTCCAGCCCGCCGAGGAAATCGGCGCCGGCGCCCGCAAGATGATCGCCGAGGGCCTGTTCGAGCGCTTTCCTGTCGATGCGGTCTTCGGACTGCACAACTGGCCGGGCGTGCCGGCGGGCCAGTTCGGCTTCGTCACCGGCCCGGCCATGGCGTCTGTAGACCAGGCGGTCATCAGGATCGTCGGAAAAGGCGGCCACGGCGCCGAGCCGCACCGCGCCGTCGATCCGGTGCTGGCTTCGGCCTCTTTCATCACGGCCCTGCAGAGCGTCGTCTCGCGCAATGTCGATCCGCAGGATATGGCGGTCGCCACTGTCGGCTCGATCCATGCCGGCTCCGCCTCGAATGTCATCCCCGAGAGCGTGGAGATGAAACTGACCATGCGGGCCTTCAGCGAGGAGGTTCGCCAGCTGCTGCAGGAGCGCATTCCAGCCCTTGCGCGTGCCCAGGCCGAAAGCTTCGGCGCGGCGGCGGATGTCAACTACCGGCTCGGTTTTCCGGCGCTGGTCAATCATCCCAAGGAGACGGCCTTTGCCCGCGATGTCGCCTATGACACGCTCGGCCTTGCGGCGATCGAGAAGGATTTCCGACCGCGAACCGCGAGCGAAGATTTCGCCTTCATGCTGCAGGCCAATCCAGGCAGCTACCTCTTCGTCGGCAACGGCGACAGTGCGCCTCTCCACAGCGCCCACTACGATTTCAACGACGCGATCATCGCGCCGGCCGCCCGCTACTGGGTCCGGCTCGCCGAAACATTCCTCACTGAAGACAACGGGTGACGAACGATATGAGCGATACGTTTCTCTATACGAGCCCCCTCGATCCCCGCGCCAAGCCGCTGATCGATGAATTGATCCACGAATATGACAGCCGCTACGGCACCTATTTCAATGCCGAAGGCGCTGCAGCTGAATTGAACCGCTACCCCCCCGAAGCCTTCGCGCCGCCTCACGGCAATTTTCTCCTGCTGATCCGCAATGGCGAAACCATCGGCGGCGGCGCCTTCAAGCATTACGACGATCGCACCGCCGAGTTCAAACGCATCTGGACACGCTCGGACCTGCGCCGCCAGGGCCTTGCCCGCAAAGTGCTGGTGGAGCTGGAAGCTCAGGCGGCCCGCCAGGGATATACGAGGATCTATCTGACGACCGGCTTCCGCCAGCCCGAGGCCGTCGGCCTCTACCTGAATGATGGCTACACCGCTCTCTTCGACACGTCAGCCGATCCCGAGATCTACAAGAGCCTGCCCTTCGAGAAGGACATCACCCATCTCGTTTCGCCGGTCTTCGGAACCGAGGGGGCCGAACCTCGCCTGCGCGTGGCCGGCGCCAATCTCTGAACGCGACAAGACGATAATCATAAAAGGGAAGCAAGAATGGCACTGACAACGGATTTCGCCGGCATTGAGCCCGGCAGCAGGAGCAGCACGGCAGAGCCCAAGCAGGATTATTCCCGTTTCCGCATCGTGCCGGCGCGTCATCCGGAGCGCCTGGCGGGCACGATCTTCGCCGCTGTCGTCATCGTCGCCGTGCTCTATTCCACCTTCACCAATCCGCGCTGGGGTTGGGGTGTCTTTGCCGAATGGTTCTTCGCCGAGCCGGTGCTCGTCGGCCTTGGCAGGACATTGCTGCTGACCGCGCTTGCCGCCATATCGGGCTCCATCCTCGGTACAGCTCTGGCGCTCGCCCGCGTCTCCAGGTCGCCGCTGCTATCGGGCCTTTCCTGGGGCTATATCTGGCTGCTGCGCTCGATCCCGATGATCGTGCTGCTGCTGATATTGAACAATCTCGGCTATCTCTATGAAACGATCAGGATCGGCATCCCGTTCACCGACACGGTCTTGTTCGACTATCCTACCGTGCAGTTGCTGACGCCGTTCGCCGCTGCCTACCTCGGCCTCACGCTCAACCAGTCGGCCTTCTTCGCCGAGATTGTCCGCGGCGGCATTCTCTCTGTCGATCATGGGCAGCTGGAGGCCGCAGCCGCACTTGGCCTGCCACGCCGCCGCCAAGCCTTCCGCATCGTGCTGCCGCAGGCGATGCGCTCCATCCTGCCGACCGGGTTCAACGAGCTCATCGGATTGGCGAAAAGCACGTCCGTCGTCTACGTGCTGGCGCTGCCGGAGCTGTTCTACACCGTCCAAGTGATCTACCGCCGCAATCTCGAAGTCATTCCGCTGCTGATGGTCGCGACCGTCTGGTATCTGATCATTATGACCGTGCTGTCGGTCGCCCAGCACTATATCGAGCGCTACTTCTCCAAGGGCGCCGTTCGCAATCCGACACCGCTGCCTTTTCAAGCATTTTTCGGACGCTTCCGCCGCCCGCTGCCGGTTCTCGAGAGTGTGGCCGACAAGGCGCGTAATCCCGGTTTCCATGATGCGGGTGCTCTG
This sequence comes from Rhizobium sophoriradicis, assembly GCF_003939025.1. Classification (GTDB taxonomy): domain Bacteria; phylum Pseudomonadota; class Alphaproteobacteria; order Rhizobiales; family Rhizobiaceae; genus Rhizobium; species Rhizobium sophoriradicis. Next base: position 159,305 of record NZ_RQIH01000001.1, on the reverse strand, counting down.
CGCGCAGGCGGTGCGGTGCGCATCCACGGCATCTCGAAAAGCTTCGGCTCGCTGAAGGTGCTCGACTATGTCGAGCTCAACCTGCCGGCCGGCAGCGTGACCGCCATTCTCGGCCCCTCCGGTTCGGGTAAGTCGACGCTGCTGCGGTCGATCAATCACCTGGAGCGTGTCGACGAGGGCTTCATCTCCGTCGACGGCGATTTCGTCGGCTACAGCAGGAAGGGCGACACACTCTACGAGCTCAAGGAAAAAGAGATCCTCAAACGCCGCGCCGATATCGGCATGGTCTTCCAGAGCTTCAATCTCTTCCCGCACCTGACCGTACTCGAAAACTTGGTCGAGGCGCCGATCGAAGTTCGCGGCGTCGGCCGTAAGGAAGCCGTGCAGCTGGCGCAGGAGCTGCTGGCACGCGTCGGTCTCAGCGACAAGATCAATGCCTATCCGCGTCAGCTCTCCGGCGGCCAGCAGCAGCGTGTCGCGATCGCCCGGGCGCTGGCGCTCCGCCCAAAGGTGCTGCTCTTCGATGAGCCGACGTCCGCACTCGATCCGGAACTCGTCGGCGAGGTGCTCGACGTCATCAAGGAGCTCGCCCGCACCGGAACGACGCTCGTCATCGTCACCCATGAAATCGGCTTTGCCCGCGAAGTCGCCGATACCGTTGTCTTCATGGACAGCGGCCGCATTCTGGAGGCCGGTCCGCCGGCACGTGTTTTCACGCAAGCGGAGCACCCGCGGACACGCGAATTCCTCGCCAAGGTTCTCTAGCGCCTGACAGCGCTTGCGAAATGCCGGGCCGCGACGGGCGGCTTGGTCGAATGACAATAACCACAACCGTAAGATGAAATGGAGAAGGGGCATGGCATTTACAGATAGAGTTAGGCTTCTCATAGCGGGAGCCGTCGCCATTGGAGCGATCGGTTTCGGTTCCGCTCAGGCGCAGCAGAAGTTCGATCTCGGCCCCGAACAGCCGAACCGGCTGCGGGTGGAGAAGAACGAGAAGCGCATCGCTGAAATCAAGGACTTCAAGTTTGTTGAAAACGGAGTCTTCACCGTCGGCATCAGCTCGAGCGGCAATCTGCCCCTGCACGACTATGCCTCCGATTCCAAGACCGTCATCGGTTATGACGTCGATCTTGCGCAGGCGATTGCCGACAGCCTGGGCCTGAAGCTCAATCTCGTTTCCGTCGCTTGGGCCGATTGGCCGCTGGGGCTCACCTCCGGCAAGTTCGATGCTGTGATCTCGAACGTCACGGTGACGGAAGAGCGCAAGCAAAAGTTCGATTTCTCGACCTACCGCAAGGATGAGCTCGGTTTCTACGTCAGGGCCGAGAACCCGATCACATCGATCAAGGCGCCGAAGGATATTGCTGGCCTGAAGGTCATTACCGATGCCGGAACCAACCAGGAGAAGATCCTGCTCGAATGGGACCGCCAGAACGTCGCGGCCGGCCTGAAGCCGATCGAGGTCCAATATTACGACGACGATGCGGTGAAGGACCTCGCCGTTCAGTCCGGCAGGGCCGATGCCGTCTTCAGCGTCAACGCCACCCAGGCCTATGCGGCGGGAATCAACGGCAAGACCAAACTTGTCGGCACCGTCAGCGGCGGCTGGCCGATCACCGCCGAAATCGCCGTCACCACGCACAAGGGCAGCGGTCTGGCGGCGCCCGTCACCAATGTCGTCAACGATCTGATCGCCAGCGGCGCTTACAAGAAGATCCTCGACACCTGGAATCTCGGTCCGGAGGCGATCGACAAGGCCCAGACCAACCCGCCCGGCCTGCCGAAGAGCGGTTCGTAATGTTTACGGGACGGACGGCCGTTTGAGCTGGTCCGTCCCTGCCTTCCACTGCAAACGGAGACATATCGAACGTGGCGAATTTTCTTGATATCCGCAGCTTTTTCTTCGCGGCGCTGACGTCAGCCTTGACTGGCCTCAGTGCCGCCCATGCGGCCGATGATTTTGACCTGAGCCCGCAACAGCCGGGCAGGCTTCCTGCAGCCAGGAACGATGCGGCGATCGCTGCGATCCCTAGGGAATTCAAGTTTGTCACACCAGGCAAGTTCACCATCGCCGTCAGCCCCGGCGGCCCGCCGCTTGCGACCTATGCCACCGACGCCAAAACCGTGGTCGGCGCCGATCCCGATTACGCCTATGCCATCGCCGACAGCCTCGGCCTGACGCTGGAGATCGTCCCGGTCGCCTGGATCGACTGGCCGCTCGGCCTTACATCGGGCAAATATGATGCCGTCATCTCCAATGTCGGCGTAACCGAGCAGCGCAAGGAGAAGTTCGATTTCTCCACCTACCGCCAGGGCCTGCATGGTTTCTTCGTGAAATCTGACAATCCCATCACCTCGATCAAGGAACCGAAGGATGCGGCGGGTCTGAGGATCATCGTCGGCGCCGGCACCAACCAGGAGCGTATCCTGGTTAAGTGGAGCGAAGAGGACGTCGCCGCAGGCCTGAAGCCAATCGAACTGCAATATTACGACGACGAGGCGGCGAGCCTTCTTGCGCTGCGTTCGGGTCGCGCCGATGTCATCGTCCAGCCGCATGCCCAACTCGTTTTCATCGCGGCGCGCGACAAGAACATCAAGCGGGTGGGCACGCTGAGCGCCGGCTGGCCGGATCGATCGGATGTCGCCATCGCCACCCGCAAGGGAAGCGGGCTCGCCGATGCGCTGACCATCGCCACCAATGGCCTCATTAAGGACGGCACCTATGCAAGAATTCTCGACCATTGGCATCTTTCCGAAGAAGCCTTGCCGGCATCCGAGACCAATCCGCCCGGCCTGCCGAAATATTGATCAGCGGAAGACATGACATGAGCGGCGGCGATATATCGATCAGCCATATCGGCTTCCTCACCCCCGGCAACTATTCCGGCGATGATCCCTTGTCGGGACTGGAGCAGGCGCTCCAGGAACTGCATTATGGCGAGAAACTCGGCTTCGACAGCGCCTGGGTCCGCCAGCGGCACCTGGAGCCGGGGATCTCCTCCGCCAGCGCCTTTCTTGCGGCGGCCACCCAGCGCACCAGCCGGATCGAGCTCGGAACGGCGGTCATTCCGATCGGCTATGAGAGCCCCTACCGGTTGGCCGAGGACCTTGCCACGGTTGATGTCCTCTCACGCGGACGGCTGAATATCGGCGTCAGCGCCGGCCGGCCGCTGCATGCCGAGCTGATCGGCCCGCTCGCCTTCGACGGTGACTGGACGAGCTACGATTTCTCGCATGACCGCGTGCTGCGTTTTGCCGACAATCTGCGCGGCACCTATCTCGGCGACGACGAGACCCTTATCAAGACGCCCCTTGGCCCGCAGCGGCCGCGCCTGCAGCCCTATGCCAAAGGACTGATTGACCGAATCTGGTATGGCGGCGGGTCGCAGCGTTCGGCCGGCTGGGCCGGCCGCAACGGCTTCAACCTGTTGACCGGGAATGTGATAACGGGGGAGGGGACCGACGATTTCTTCGTTGCCCAATCCAGGCTGATTAAAACCTATCGCGACTCTGGAACGCCGCGCCGCGTCGCGCTCGGCCGCGTCATCGTGCCTTTCGACAGCGCCGATGCGGCAACGCGGCGCCGCTACCGCGATTATGCCGACGGCCGCCATCAGCGAACGCTTTCGCCGCAGGGCGAGCGGCGTACCTTGTTCGCCCGCGATATCGTCGGCACATCGGAAGAAATCTTGGAGCGGCTTTTCGCCGATCCGATCCTGCCCGAGGTCAGCGAGTTGCGGCTGGAGCTCCCTTACGAGTTCGAGCACGAGGAATACCGCCAGATCCTCCACGACTTCGTCACAAGAATCGCCCCGGAGCTCGGATGGAAAGCGCAGCCGGAAATTCGGGCCGCTTCCTGAGGGGCCGTCGGCAGACGACGTCACCCATTCGCCATCAAACAATCATCCTAGCAGGAGCATTCGTCAGTGACCAAATCGGTGGAATATTTCTTTTCGATCGGCTCGCCCTGGTCCCACATCGGCTTCGATGCCTTTACCGAACTGGCAGCGAAGAATGACGTCGTCGTCACGCCTTATCTGACGACGGTGGTCGAGGAGAATGGTGGCATCTTCTCGCGCAACCGGCCGGAGATCCGCCGCGCCTATTGGACGCGGGACCTCAAACGCTGGGCGCGCGTGCGTGGCAAGGAACTGCTGCTCGAACATCGGCCGGAGCTCAGCGATCCGACGCCGGCCTCCCTCTTCGTGATCGCCGCCTATCTCGACGGGCAGGATTGGATTGGCATTGCCCGCGCCCTGCAGCATGCTTTTTGGAGCGAGGCCAGGGATATCGGCAAGGCTGATATACGCGAGGCGATCGTTACATCAGCAGGTTTCGACGGCGCAGCGCTTCTCAGGCGCCAAGCCCACGACGACGTTCAGAACAAGTGGTCGGCAGACCGGGTGCATGCGCGCGACAGCGGCGTCTTCGGTTTTCCCAGTTATATCTATGACGGGGAGCTCTATTGGGGCCAGGACAACCTGCCCTTCCTCGAGCGTCATCTGCGAGGCGACAGACCGTAGACTTAAAGGCGAATCTTTTTTCAATCGGACCCCGAAGGAGAGATGCACATTCCTTTAATCGAGTAATTTTATAGACAATATTTGAAGCAACCACAGAGAGGAAAAACCATGTCAGGTTTCAAACTCGTCGGCATTGCCGGCAGCTTCAACCGCCCATCGAAGACATTGGCGCTCGTCCGGCATGTCGCCGAACGCGCCAGCATCAGATACGGCTTTTCGAGCAAAACCTATGATCTGCACGATGTCGGTCCGTCGCTGGGCGGCGCCTTGTGGCGCAAGGACCTCGACGAGCAGGCCAGGCGAGTCGTCGACGAGATCGTAAGGGCCGACGTGTTGATTATTGGTTCGCCGACTTACAAGGGCTCCTACCCCGGCCTTTTCAAACACCTCATCGATCTCATCGATCCACAGGAGCTTCGCGCGAAGCCGATCATCATTACGGCAACCGGCGGCGGCGACCGGCATGCCTTGATGGTCGAGCATCAGCTTCGGCCGCTGTTCGGTTTCTTCATGGCCCATACGCTGCCGACTGCCGTCTATGCGTCCGACCGTGATTTTGCGGATTACGCGGTTTCATCCGATGCGCTTTCGAACCGCATCGGCGAAGTGGTCGGCGAATTGTCGGCCTTCTTTCCAGAGACAAGACCGGCAGTTGCGGCGGCCGAATAAGGCGCGTCACGAAATTCGTTCTCAGGAGGCAGCGATGGATGATGCAGGCCCGCCGGGATCAAGCGAGCAAATCTGGAGTGTCTTTGACTTTGCCCGCCGATATCGGCTGGCCAAGCGCGAGGAGAACCGCCTGCTTATGCTCTACGGGCCGACTGCATCGCTGCGCGATCTTCTCGCCAATGCGCAACGTCATTCGTTGATTGTCCAACCTACCAGTTCCTGACAGGAGGTTCGCATGAAGCTTGATTTCCATCTCTGGCTGAAGGCTGCGATCGCCCGCTTCCAGCGCCAGCTGCGAAAGCCTGCCGACGCAATGGTCACCCGCGACGAGCAGCAGGACCGGTCGGCGCGCGAATACGAGCTTCACTATTGGGGCTCGATGCCTGGACTTTGGTATTGAGGAGGGTGGCGGGATGGCGATTGCTGTTGAGACCGGCGTCAGTCGGCACGACACCAGAAGAGCAACAGGAAACCTCATATCGCAGCTCAGGCATGCGGCCGGAATATGCACGATCGTCGGTTCCTTCACCTTCCTCTTCGCGCTGGTAATCGGGCTGATCCAATGAGCGAAGTCCTCATTCTTCCCGGATTGTTCGGCTCGGGAGAGGGGCATTGGCAACAGCACTGGCTGCAGGATCAGCCGGGCAGCCATTTTGTCGCTCAGGAGGATTGGGATCATCCCACCCTCGACAGCTGGCTGCCGCGATTGGAAGAAGCGCTTGAAGAGGCTGGCGAAGCCTATCTGGTTGCCCATAGTCTCGGGTGCCTGCTCGCCGCCAGGCTGGCCGGACGAAGCGCTGCCCGCCGCGTGAAGGGAGCATTGCTCGTTGCGCCCTGCGATCTCCCGGCCACGGAAAATCTGCATCCCGGGCATATCGCCTTCGGCGGCATGCCGACGGCGCCTCTGCCATTTCCGAGCATCGTCGTCGGCAGCATGAACGACGCCTACATGACAGTCGATCGGCTGACCTTGTTTGGCCGCCTGTGGAAAGCCGAGACCAGGAATATCGGCCTTGCCGGCCACATCAATATCGCCAGCGGTTTTGGCCGCTGGCGAACCGGTTACCGGCTGCTGGATGCCTTGAAGATGCGCGCTGGCGATCGAAGGCGCAACGTTTTCGCGCGGCCGGCTTTTGCGATGTGAATGGAAGCGGAATGTCCGATATCATCGACGATCTCCTGCGCCTCAGCGAAGATCCGAATGCCGACCCGAGGAGCAGGCGCCGGCAAACCATGGAGCGCCTGGTGCAGACGCTGCTTGCCATGGCCGATGCTGAAATTGGGCCTGACGAGGCGCAACATCGCCATTCGATCATTCATTTGACGACGATCATCCACGACATGACTGGCAGGATCGCCGAGGCTGACGATACGACATTTGCGGCAATCGTCAGGGAGGCCGCGATGTTGATCCGCAGCCTGCAGCGGCGCCAGGCCGATGCGGCCAGATTTACGGTGCATTGAAAGGTGAGGGATTTCACCGAGCATAGGCAGGCTTTGATGCGGCGAAGCGAGGTCCGGATGTTCGGCGCAACCGGCATGGCTCTCACGAACGAGCTCGTGTCGCTCAGCCTTCGCCCCGAGCTTGATCCCGGTCCCGAGCCGCACCGGACACCGCTGACCGAGATGGAGGTGGAGACGTTCGCCAGGCGGCTGCTGCAGGAATCCGCCGGCGCGCCGCTCTGGGTTTTCGCCTATGGATCATTGATATGGAAGCCGGATTTCGATGCGGTCGAGTGGCAGCGCGGCGCAGCCAGGGGTTGGCATCGGTCTTTTTGCCTGAAGATGACACGTTGGCGGGGAACCCAGGCTCAGCCTGGCCTCATGATGGCTCTTGATCGGGGCGGACGATGCAACGGCATTCTGTTCAGACTTGCCGATGATGATCGCCTTGGCCAGATTCGACGCTTGATCCGCCGTGAGGTCGGCACGATCGAAGATGCGGCGACGGTTCGCTGGATTCTTGTCGAGACCGCACATGGCTTCGTGCGCGCGCTGGTTTTCTGGGCCGGCCCGAAGGGGGAGCGCGTTTCGCGGAAATTGCCCTTGGAGACGGTGGCGCGCGTGCTTGCCAGGGCCTGCGGACACGTGGGCTCCTGCGCCGAATATCTCTATCTGACGGTGAAGCATCTGGAAGAACGCGGCATTCGTGATCGCAATTTATGGCGCCTCCAGAAGCTCGTCGCAGCCGAACTCCTGTCGATCCATGGCCTTAACGACATCACGCAAAGCCGTTAAGCGCCGTTGCGTCTCTTCTGACCCGCGGCGCTTTGACGTTTGGAATTGCTTGCATTCCCTCAGAGCTTGCCTTTCCAGGGTACAAGGTAGGTCTCCAGGAAACGGATGGCGGCCGAGAAGGTGAAGGCGCAGACCGCGATGATGGCGATGCCGACAAAGACAACGTCGGTTGCCAGGAACTGCGACGCCGACATGATCATGAAACCGATCCCGCGCGTAGAGGCGATCAATTCGGCCGCAACTAGCGTGCTCCAGCCGACGCCGAGGGCAATGCGGATGCCGGTGAGGATTTCGGGCAGGGCCGACGGCAGGACGATGTCGATGAAGAGCTGTAGCCGGTTGGCACCCAGCGAACGGGCGGCATTGACGCGCTCGATCGGCAGCGAACGAACGCCGGCCTGGGCCGAAAGGCAGATCGGCGCAAACATCGCCAGCACCAGCAGCGTGATCTTCGAGGTTTCGCCGATCCCGAGCCAGATGATCATCAGCGGCAGGTAGGAGAGCGGCGGAAGCGGCCAGTAGAACTCGATCGGCGCATCGAGCACCCCTTTGGCCCAGCGGTTCAGGCCCATGAGCAATCCGAGCGGAATGCCGGCAGAGATGGCGATCAGCGCTGCGACGACGATGCGGAACAGACTTGCAGCGACGTGTTCAGAAAGCGACGCACCGGCGTAACCATCGCGATAGATGACGCCGATCTGCGTCAGCACCTCATCGGGCCGCGGCAGGAAAAGGTGAGGGACTATGCCAAGGGCCGCGACGAGCCACCACAGCAGCAGAATTGCCAGGGCAGTGGCAACACTGATGGCCACCGTTGATCTCTCGCCGGCGCCGAAGCCGGCCATCTTCACCAGCTTGACCTGGCGGTTCTCTCTCTGCGCCGCAGCCGGCGAGGACTGCATTACATCGCTCATGCGGCGCTCCTCAAATCTTCGCTGCTGTGGAGAATGGCGCGGATCTCCTCACGCAGCTCGGCAAATTGCGGCGAGGCCTTGATCGATCGTGCGTCGCCGGTTTCGGCGAAGCGTCTGATAAAATCGAGATCGAAGCGGGCAACGACGCGCCCCGGCCGAGGCGACATGACGAGCACCTGCGTGCCGAGAAACAGCGCCTCTTCGATCGAATGGGTGATGAAGAAAACCTTCTTCGCCGTCTTGTTCCAGACGGAAACCAGCAGTTCCTGCATCTGTTCGCGGGTCAGGCTGTCGAGCGCGCCGAAAGGCTCGTCCATCAGCAGAATAGCCGGATTGGTCGCAAGCGCCCGGGCGATACCGACCCGCTGGCGCATGCCGCCCGACAGCTCATAGGGAAACGCATTGGCGAATTCGTCGAGACCGACGAGCCGCAGCAGCTCGAGCGCGCGCGATTGCCGCTCCTTGCGGTTGACGCCGGCAAATTTCAGGCCGAGCGCGACATTGTCAGTCACCGATTTCCAGGGTAGCAGCGAATCTTTCTGAAAGACGACGCCGCGATCAGCACCCGGCCGTTCGACGGCGCGGCCATCGAGCGTGATCCGGCCATCCGACAACGGAAGAAAACCGGCAATCGCATTGAGAAGGGTTGATTTGCCGCATCCCGAGGCGCCGAGCGCGACGACGAAACCCCGCTCGGGGATATCGAAGGAAACGCGATCGAGCGCGTGGACGGTCCGCCCGTCGCGGGCTGCAAAGAAAACGCTGGCATGATCGACTTTAAGCATAGTGCCGCTCGCAGGTTCGATGCCGGCGCGAAAGTGTAGCGCCGGCATCGGGGAGGATCAGTTGCTGACGCTGGTAAGCGCGTCTGCGGTGACGAAGGCGCCGTAATTTGCCAGCACGTCGGACACCTTGCCCTGTTCCTTCAGGAACGATGCCGTGTCCTTGAGGATCTTGCCGGCGCCGGCCTTTTCGCCGCCGCCGAGCCAGGCGTCCGATGCCTGCACTTCGGGGGTAAGCAGCGTCAGGTTTTTCAGCGCCGAGGCCTGCTGCTCGGCGGTGCCGCCGAGCAGCTTGGCAAGCGACTTGGCATTGTCGCTGTCAGGCCCCCAGGCGGCCTTGTCCGAGGCGAAGGACGCATAGTATTTGGTGACGACCGAGGCGAAGCCCTTCAGGAATTCCGGGTTCTCGGTCGCGAACTTCGAGGTGGCGACCCAGGCGGAGAATGTCGGCGCACCCTTGTCCGCCACATCCTTGGAGGTCACCAGAACCTTGCCGTTCTTCTTGAGTTCGGTCAGCGCCGGATCCCAGACGAAACCGCCGTCAATATCGCCGCGGTTATAGCTCGCCACGATCTCAGGCTGGGGGATTGCGAAGACCTGGACGTCCTTCTCGGTCAGGCCAAGCGATTTGATCAGCGCCAGAAGCTGATAGTGGTCCGTGGAGACGGGCGCGGCGGCAAGCTTCTTGCCTTTCAGATCGTTCAGGCTTTCGATGCCCGAGCCGTTGCGGACGACGAGAGCCTCGTCGATGCCCGAGATGGAGGCGAGGTAGAAGGCCTTGACCTCGAGCCCGCGCGATACCGCAGCCGCAAACGGGCTGGAGCCGACATAGCCGACCTGGACGTCGCCGGAGGCGATGGCGGCAAAGATTTCGGCGCCTGAATTGAACCTGCGGAAATCGATGTCGTATCCGGTATCCCTGGCGAATTCGCCGTTGGCGATCGCCACCGAAGACGGCAGGGCGTCGGTTTGATAGCCGACGACGACCTTCTTGTCCGCCGCCTCAGCGGCGATCGCCGTTGCGAGAGTGCCGACGCCGACGGCGATTGCGGCAAGCAAATTTCTGAAATTCATCTTGAGCCCCTTTGTTCGAGGGCCACCCGGCCCCTTGATCTCACCTGCAAAAGGGTAATCGCCGAGAAGGGGCTGGCGGGAGGAATAACAAACTATATTTATAGACTATGGAGATATTTGTTTCCGTGATTCTGCCGCTTGTGCCATCTCCGTGGCGGCGAGTGACAAGAAGCGGCGTTACCGAGCCTCAGGGAGAATGCGTTGACATACGATGTGATCGTCGTCGGTTCCGGCTTTTCAGCGATCGCTGTGACCTGCAATCTCGTCGAGCTGCTTCCCGCTTCAGCGAAGATTGCGGTCGTCGGCGACGATGCCGGATTCGGACGCGGGACGGCATATAGGACAGAGCTCTACCTCCATCGCCTCAACGTTCCCGCCGGCCGCATGAGCCTGCTGCCCCATCACCCTGATGATTTCGTTGACTGGCTGAAAGCCCATGGACGCCCTATGCAGGCCGGCGATTTCGCCTCGCGCAGCGATTACGGCCTTTATGTCAGGGATACGCTTGCGCGGCTGCTTCGAAAGCGGGATGGCCGATGCCGGGTCGACTTCATCAGGGCCAAGGCGGCCGGATGCGTGGAGCGCTACACCAGCACGCTCGCCTTCCATCTCGGCAATGGCGACGAGATTGCCGGAAAGAATGTGGTGCTCTGTCTTGGCGTCGGAAACGCGAACCTTCCGGTCGATCCGTCAGGCATCCCGCCATTTTTGCGATCGCGGATCGTCGAGAACCCGTGGCGGCTTTCATGGCTGAGGCGTGTCGCACCATCCGATGCGGTCTGTATTCTCGGTTCCGGCCTGACGATGATCGATCAGGTTCTGGCACTTCGCGCCCATGGCCACAGAGGCAGGATCGACGTGCTTTCGCGGCGCGGCCTGGCACCGCTCGGCCATGCAAGGACGCCGCCGGCGCCCCTGCCGATCGACGCTCACACGCTTCCCGGCACGATCAGCGGTCTGTTGAAGAGCCTGCGGGAAAAGAGCAGGGAGGTCGCCGACTGGCGGAGCGTGATGGACGGCCTGAGGCCGGTCACGCAGGCTCTCTGGCAGCGGCTTTCGCACGAGGAGCGGGCACGATTCCTCAGGCATGCGCTTCCCTGGTGGAATATCCACCGGCACCGGGTCGCGCCCGACGTGTTCGCCGGCTTTGAGAAATTGGTCTCGGACGGAATCGTTCGCTTCCACGCGGGCTTCCTGAAATCGCTCGAGGCCAGGGAAGGCAGGCTCATTGCCGGCTACAGGGTCAGGGCCAAGCGTGAGATCGCCGAGATCAAGGCGGACTGGCTGGTCAACTGCACGGGAATGGAGCGCGCCGGGATCAGCCATTCGCCGCTTCTGAAGGAAATGAGCCGCTTTCAGCTGATCGTCCCCGATCCTCTCGGCCTCGGCATCCAGGTGGATGCGGCTTCAGAAGTGACGGCTCCGTCCCGGATCTCGCCCGCGCGGCTCTTTGCCGTCGGCGCCTTGACGGCGGGACAATTCTGGGAGATCACCGCCGTCCCGGACATCCGGGTGCAGGCGAAGGCTGTAGCCGAAGAGATCGTCAAAGCGAGGCCCGCCTCCGGCGCTTAGGCTGACAAACTTGGGACCGGCACGGTGCTGTTGAATTGCTGGCCTCCGACAGCTACAGTATTTGGTAGGCCATAATACGATTCCTGAATTCGGCTGCCGCAGCAAAGCTTGAGCCGGCGAAGTCATCCAACACTGAGGTACAGCATGAGCGGTGCTCTGAAGGACGCAGCAATCAGGGTCGAGCGTCCTGCGAAGACCCTGCGAGAACTGGCGCTCGACAAGGTCCGCGAGGCCATCGTCAACGGATATTTCCGTCCGGGAGACCGGCTTGTTGAGCGCGACCTCTGCGCCCAGCTCGGCGTCAGCCGGACGGTCGTGCGCGAGGTTCTCAGACATCTGGAATCGGAAGGGCTGGTCGCCAATCTGCCGAACAAGGGACCGATCGTCGCCCAGCTGGATATCGAGGAAGCCAAACAGATCTATGAAATCCGCGGTGCGCTCGAAGGCATGGCGGCGCGGCTCTGCGCAGAACGCGGCAGCCCCGAGATCGTCGCCGCGCTCGAGGAATCCCTGAGCGCAATCCGCAACAGCTATCGCGACAACGATATGGCGGGCGTGCTGACCAATACTTCTTCCTTCTATCAAACGCTGTTCACCATGGTCGACCGGCATGTCGCCTGGGGTGTCGTCAACCTGCTTACCGTACGCATCAACCATCTGCGCTCGATGACGATCAAGACGGAACGGCGCGGCATCGAAGGGCCGGCACAGATGTCGAAGATCGTCGACGCTATCCGCCGCGGCGACGGTGAGGGAGCCCAGCAGGCGGCGATGGATCATGTCGCAGCCGCCAGCGCAATTGCCGAAGCGGTACTGTCCGCCCAGAAACCTGCTGAATAATTCCTTAAACGCGTCTCATTCAATTCGCTAACGACCGCTGGGCGACCGCCGGCAAGCTAGATCGGCCGGCAACGGACGTTTCCGTCGCCGGTCGACTGCAACTCTATCCCCCCGTAACGCTTTTCATGACGGCTCGCTGCATCGAACGCGGGGTCAGGCGATTTGAAAATATAATTATCTTGTTCATGAACCCGGCAACTACGGAGGCCTTGCCCTGTGACAGCGCGCGGAGACCGCTTTCGGCGACCGGACGGGGCTTCATCGTCAGAATACGCAGCATGCGCGAGACAGGGGCGCTGGCGGCTGAATCGAATCCGGTTTCGGTGTGTCCTGGGCAAAGGCAGGTGACGGTCACGCCTCGAGGGCTGAGTTCGTCGTACAAAGCTTCTCCAAAAGACAGCACGTAAGACTTCGTTGCTGCATAGGCAGAAAAACCAGGGACGGGTTGGAATGCCAGGATGCTCGCTATGAGAAGTATCTGTCCTGACCCGCGGGTTGCCATATCCTGTCCGAAGATAAAGCTCAGTTCCGTTACCGCCGTGATGTTGAGCTGTATCATATCGGTCGTGCGCTCCAGCGGGGTGTCCAGAAAGTCCCCATGCAACCCATACCCGGCATTGTTCACCAGAATATCGATCTGCAGCGACTTATCGTCCAGACTGCTTTTCAAGCGAGCGGCAGCACCAGGGACTGCAAGATCGATCGGTTCAACAACGATCTCGACACCATATTTCTGTCGAAGCTCTATGGCGAGCTTCTCCATCGGCTCCCTCCGCCGGGCGGCGAGCACGAGATTTACCTTCTGCGCTGCCAAGAGTTCCGCATATTCGAGACCCATGCCACTGGAGGCACCGGTGATCAGGGCCCGCTTCGCTGCGGCACCGTTCAATTTTCCTATGAAGGTTTGCGTTTCCGCGTTGGCAACGTGTTGCATCTGATTTCCTTTCAATTGCGTGGCTGTTTCGGCGGAGCTGACAGATGTCGGCCTTTTTCGCCCGTGCAGAATCGATCCTTCACCGGAGCAGGACGCTCAAGATGCGTCCGGTGAGTGTTTCACGATCTTCCACCGTGCCTGCTCGCCGGGAATTTTCGCTATAGCGTTCATGACAAACTCCGATGTAGACAAAAGAAACATTGAGGTCTATATAGGCGGCAATGTAGCCACTGTCAACAATGTATCCACGAGAAACTTTATCGCCATGACAGACGTCCAAAACCGCCCCTATCATCACGGTGATCTCCGCCGCACGATTATTGAAACTGCGCTGAACATGCTCCGAGATGACAAGAACTGGCAGTTTACGTTGCGCGAAGTCGCTCGCCGGGCTGGCGTCAGCCACGCCGCGCCCTACAAGCACTTCTCGGATAAAACTGCTCTGCTTGTCGAACTCGCCTTGATAGGTTTTGACCGTCTGCGCGAGGCACTGGCGCAGGCGAAACCCGAAGCACCACCATCTCTGATCGAGGAAATTACTCCGATATCTCGTGCATATGTCGCGTTCGGAACCGATAACCCGGCCTTATATCGTTTGATGTTCAGCGCGGAGGAGGGACAGGCCGTAGGGATGCATCTCGACGAAAGGGCACTCGCGGTATTCGACGTAGTGCTTGAAATGCTCGGGCGCGGTCAGGCTACAGGGAGCATTCGCAAGCGGCCAGTCAGGGGACAGGCCGCGGCCGCATGGGCGCTCATTCACGGCATCACCATGCTCGCAATCGATGGACTTCTGGTGCCGGAAAAGGTCGGATCTGCACCGCTGGAGGCAGCCCTTGCCACTCTGGTGGAAGGGCTGGCAACCCCGCAGCGCTTAGCTACGTGATACGAAGTCTGGGCCGAATGGCCAATCGATGTCGCCTTCGGCCGTCATAGGAACAAGCGGCGTTTCGTCGGAGCACGCGTTGATGCTAGGCGCGATCTCTCGTAATCCATGCCGAGTTTGTAGGCGGAGCATGGCCATCGCGAGAAGCCGCTATTTGAATGAGGAAGCTGTGGCAATGTGCTGGATCGTTGCCTCAATGCCGACCTTACGGCGACTGAGCAGATCGCGCGCTCAAGAACTTCCGCAGCGTAGATAACGGCCCGAGAGGGCGCAAACCTGCCGTTGACACTGACGACTTCAGTTCGCCCCGGGTCGGGAGCGGCCGGAGAAGGCGCGAAGTTCTCTGTCCCGCATGACTCAAACTCCACGCTAGTGACGGGCGAGCATTTTTTAACAGGCTCGAAATTCGCGTTTTTGGGCCAATCTAGACAGCGTTTGCCTGGTCACGCCGAGGTCTTCGTAACGATTGACGACCCTCGTCGCCGGCAGGCCTATTGCAGCGGGGCCAAGGCGCAGGCGGTGTCATCTTAAAGGGTCGCACGAGCCGCTTGAGCCCGACTTTCGCCCGTTCCACGACCAGCGCCCGCTCTAGCTTGACATCCGTCTTCGCTCGATGTGATGGTATGCCATAATCAGTAATATAGGCGAATATGGACCGGGTGCCGCATTGCTGGGGAGGCGGTTGCCGACTGGCTCCAAGCGACACGACAAATGAACGCGCTTCCGAGCGTTCAGGAGCCCTGCCAATTGGGAGTTTTCGAGGATCGAACTCAACTGCGCCAACGCAGAAACAAACTTGACACCGAGATATTATGGTATACCATAATACAAAATAGAGAAATGAGGTGTTCCATGGCCATCCAAATTCGCAAGACGGGACTGCAGATCGAAACGACGCTGATCGAAGGCGGCAAGGCCGCAGCGGTGCCGCTGAAGCTGATTACTGCCTTCGCGGTGGTGAAGAACCCTTGGGCGGGCCGCGGCTTTGTCGAAGATCTCAAGCCCGAAATCCATGCGGGTGCTCCGGTTCTCGGCGAATTGCTGACCAAGATGATCATCGATGCGGTCGGGTCCGGCGATGCGGTTGAAGGTTACGGCAAGGCCGCCGTGGTCGGCCTGGACGGTGAGATCGAACATGCCTCCGCGCTCATCCACACACTGCGCTTCGGCAATTTTTATCGCCACGCCGTCGGCGCCAAATCCTATCTCGCCTTCTGCAACACCCGCGGCGGCGCCAATGCGCCGATCATGATCCCGCTGATGGACAAGAACGATGAAGGCCGCCGCTCGCACTATCTCACAATCCAGACCTCGATCCCCGATGCACCTGCCGCCGATGAGATCGTCGTGGCGCTTGGCGCTTCGGTGGGCGGGCGTCCTCATCACCGCATCGGCGACCGCTACCAGGATCTGAAAGATCTCGGGCAGGACGTCGCCAACCCTGCGGGCGTTTGAAAGGGTGGGCGCTGAGATGCTGACAGCCGGATCGATCTCAGGCGCCGCTGCAGCAAAGGGCGGCGCCGGTGACTTGCCCCGAAAGAAGACGGTAAGCGGAACGGCCTATCACGAGGCCGGCAGCGGTGAGCCGCTGGTCCTCATTCATGGTGTCGGCATGCGGCTCGAGGCCTGGGCGCCGCAGATCGCCTTTTTGTCGGCCGGCCATCGCGTCATCGCCGTCGACATGCCGGGACATGGTGAGAGCGCAAAGCTGCCGGCGGGCAGCCGTCTTGAGGAGTTCGTCGCCTGGTTCGGGCGGTTTCTCGACGAAATGGCGATCGGTAGGGTGAATGTTGCCGGCCATTCCATGGGTGCGCTGGTATCGGGAGGGGCGGCGGCGACGTTCGGCGAACGGATCAGCCGTGTCGCTTACCTCAACGGCGTCTACAGGCGCGACCAGCAAGCAAAGGCTGCCGTGCTCGCACGGGCCGCGGCCATCCCGGTGACGGGCGTGGACAAGGAAGGTCCCCTGGCTCGCTGGTTCGGCGATGATGCAGACAGCGTCGTTGCCCGCGAACTGACGCGGAAATGGCTGAGCCTCGTCGATCCGGAAGGCTACGCGGTCGCTTACGCCGCTTTTGCCGGCGGAGACGAGACCTATGCCGATTGCTGGAAAGACGTGGCGGGTCCGGCCTTGTTCCTGACGGGGTCCGACGATCCAAACTCGACGCCTCTGATGGCGGAGCAGATGGCGGCGCTTGCGCCCAAGGGCTGGGTCCGCATCGTCGAAGGCCATCGTCACATGGTGAACCTGACCGCGCCTGATATCGTCAATTCGCTGCTCGCCGAGTGGCTGTCGTTCGGGGAGGATGAACGATGACAATCCAGACTGTCGATCCAAGAGCATTGCGCGATGCGTTCGGAGCTTTTCCGACCGGCGTGACCGTCGTCACCGCCTGCGACGGGGAGGGGAATCCGATCGGTTTCACCGCGAACTCCTTCACCTCGGTCTCGCTCAATCCGCCGCTGCTGCTCGTCTGCCTTGCCAAGACCTCGCGCAATTTCGCCATCATGACCGGCGCGCCGCATTTCGCCATCAATGTGCTCTCGGAAACGCAAAAGGACGTGTCGAACACCTTTGCGCGGCCGGTCGAAGACAGGTTCGCGGCGGTCGAATGGGCCAAGGGATCGGCCGGCTGCCCGATATTCTCGAACGTCGCGGCCTGGTTCGAATGCGCCATGGAACAGGTCATCGAGGCCGGCGACCATGTCATCCTGATGGGGCGCATCGAGGCTTTCGATAATAGCGGCCGCAACGGTCTCGGCTATGCGCGCGGCGGCTATTTCACGCCGACGCTCGCAAGCAAGGCGGTTTCCGCGGCAGCTGAGGGCAATATCGAACTTGCGGCCGTCGTCGAGCGCCGCGGAGAAGTTCTGCTGCTGGGCGACGATGTACTCTCCCTGCCAAGCGTCGACGCCCATGACGGCAACCCGACCGATGCTTTGCAAGAATATCTGGAGACGCTCACCGGGCTGAAGGTCAGCATCGGCTTTCTCTATTCGGTCTATGAGGGCAAGAGCGACGGCAAACAGCACATCGTCTATCACGCCGTTGCCGGCGACGGCGAGCCAGCCGGCGGCAGGTTCGTAAAACCTGACGCCTTGGCTGCAGCAAAGTTCAAGACCAGCTCGACCGCCGACATCGTCAACCGCTTCGCGATGGAAAGCTCGATCGGCAATTTCGGTGTCTATTTCGGCGACGAGACCGGCGGCAAAATTCATCCCATTCCAGCCAAGGGCGCAAAAGCATGAAATTCTCCCTCTTCGTCCATATGGAACGGCTCGACGCCAGCCAGAGCCACAAGAGCCTCTATGAGGAATTCGTCGCGCTCTGCGAGCTCGCCGATAAGGGCGGCATGCATGCGATCTGGACGGGCGAGCATCATGGCATGGATTTCACCATTGCCCCCAATCCGTTCGTGACCATTGCCGATCTCGCCCGCCGCACGTCGCGGGCAAGGCTCGGGACGGGAACGGTGATCGCCCCCTTCTGGCATCCGATCAAGCTTGCCGGCGAAGCGGCGATGACCGACATCATCTGCGATGGAAGGCTCGATATCGGCATTGCCCGCGGCGCCTACTCCTTCGAATATGAGCGTCTGCTGCCCGGGCTCGATGCCTGGGGCGCCGGCCAGCGCATGCGCGAGCTCATCCCGGCGGTCAAAGGAATCTGGAACGGCGACTACGCCCATGATGGGGAGTTCTTCAAATTCCCCGCGACCACCTCGGCGCCGAAGCCGCTGCAGCAGCCGAACCCGCCGATCTGGGTTGCCGCGCGCGATCCGAACTCGCATGAATTTGCCGTCGCCAACGGCTGCAACGTTCAGGTCACGCCGCTCTGGCAGGGTGATGACGAGGTCCAGTCGCTGATGGACCGCTTCAACGATGCCTGCGCCAAGAACCCCGATGTCGAGCGGCCGAAGATCATGCTCCTGCGCCACACCTATGTCGGCTCGTCGGAAGAAGACGTCGCCCAGGCCGCCCATGAACTCAGCGTCTACTACAACTACTTCTTCACCTGGTTCAAGAACGAGAAACCGATCAGGCAAGGCCTGATCGAGCGGATCCCGGAGGAGCAGATCTGCGCAAACGCGATGCTTTCGGACGAGGTCATGCGCACCAACAACGTCGTTGGTAACGTGCAGACCGTCATCGACCGGCTCAAGGCCTATGAAGCCCTCGGCTATGACGAATATTCCTTCTGGATCGACACCGGCATGAGTTTCGAGCGCAAGAAGGCGTCGCTCGAGCGTTTCATCGCCGAAGTCATGCCGGCATTTCAGGAGTAGGACCATGCGGCGTTTCCAGCATTATATCGACGGCGAATTCTCGGATGGCGAGGCTTCCTATCCGAGCATCGATCCGGCTTCCGGCACGGTCTGGGCGGAAATGCCCGAGGCGCGCGAGAATGATGTCGATCGAGCTGTCAACGCTGCCGAAAGGGCGCTCTACGAAGGCCCCTGGGCAAAGATGACGGCCACTCAACGCAGCAAGCTGCTCTACAAGCTCGCCGACCTGGTTGCCGCCAACGCCCAGGTCCTCGCTGAATTGGAGACGCGCGACACCGGCAAGATCATCCGCGAAACGTCAGCGCAGATCGCCTATGTCGCCGAATATTATCGCTATTATGCCGGGATATCAGACAAGATCGAAGGCTCTTACCTGCCGATCGACAAGCCTGACATGGATGTCTGGCTTCGCCGCGAGCCGATCGGCGTCGTCGCCATGGTCGTGCCGTGGAACAGCCAGCTCTTCCTGTCGGCTGTCAAGATCGGCCCGGCGCTCGCAGCCGGCTGCACGATGGTGGTCAAGGCCTCGGAAGACGGGCCGGCGCCCTTGCTCGAATTCGCCCGCCTGGTGCATGAGGCGGGCTTTCCCGCCGGTGTCGTCAACATCATCACCGGTTTCGGCGCCTCCTGCGGCGCGGCCCTCGGCCGCCACCCGAAGGTCGCGCATGTCGCCTTTACCGGCGGACCCGAAACCGCCCGGCACGTCGTGCGCAACTCGGCCGAAAACCTCGCTTCCACCTCGCTCGAACTCGGCGGCAAGTCGCCCTTCATCGTCTTTGCCGACGCCGACCTCGAAAGTGCCGCCAACGCCCAGGTCGCGGGCATCTTCGCGGCGACCGGACAGAGCTGCGTTGCCGGCTCGCGCCTGATCGTCGAGCGCAGCATCAAGGAAAGGTTCGTCGCGCTGCTGCGGCAGAAGGCGGAAGCGATCCGCATCGGCGCACCGCTCGACATGGCGACTGAAGTCGGGCCGCTTGCCACCAAACGCCAGCAGGACAATATTGGCGCCCTCGTCGAGAGATCGATCGCAAGCGGCGCCCGGCTGGTCACCGGCGGGCGCAAGATCGATGGCGAAGGCTATTATTTCCCGCCGACGATCCTCGATTGCGACGATGTCGCTTCGCCGTCGCTGATCGAGGAATTCTTCGGGCCGGTCCTATCCGTCGTCTCCTTCGAGACCGAAGCCGAGGCGCTGCGGCTTGCCAACGACACCCGCTACGGCCTGGCCTCCGGCATCTTCACCCAGAACCTCACCCGGGCGCACCGGCTGATGAAGGGCATCCGCGCCGGCATCGTCTGGGTCAACACTTACCGCGCCGTCTCGCCGATCGCGCCCTTCGGCGGCTTCGGCCTGTCGGGCCACGGCAGGGAAGGCGGCATGGCCGCGGCGCTCGATTATACCCGCACCAAGACGATCTGGCTTCGGACCTCGGACGATCCGATCCCCGATCCTTTCGTGATGAGGTGACGAGATGTTTTACGAGGTCCGCACCTATCGGCTGAAGAACGGAACAATCCCGCAATATCTCAAGGTCGTCGAGGAAGAAGGGATCGAAATCCAGAAGAGCCATCTCGGCGCGCTGGTCGGCTACTTCTTCTCGGAGATCGGCACGATCAACGAAATCGTCCACATCTGGGCCTTTACGAGCCTGGACGACCGGGAGGCGAGACGCCAGCGGCTTCTGGCCGATCCCCGGTGGCAGGCCTTCCTGCCCAAGATCCGCGACCTCATCGAGGTGGCGGAAAACAAGATTATGAAGCCGGCAAGCTTCTCTCCCCGAGCGAGGCGCGCTGACGGCATAAGGCGTAACCCGTAGGACAAACCAGAACAGGGATAAGGGAACATGAAAACGACATTTGCTTTCGCGGCGGTTGCCGCATTCGTGGCGGTCTCCGCGCCGGCGCACGCCGACAGCATGGTCTTCTCGAGCTGGGGCGGAACGACCCAGGATGCGCAGAAGGCGGCATGGGCAAGCCCGTTCACCGAGAAAACCGGCATCACCGTCGTCCAGGACGGCCCGACCGACTACGGCAAGCTCAAGGCCATGGTCGAGGCCGGCGAAGTCAACTGGGATGTCGTCGACGTCGAAGGCGACTATGCCGCCCAGGCCGGCAAGAACGGCCAGCTCGAGAAACTCGACTTTTCCATCATCGACAAATCCAAGCTCGATCCGCGCTTCGTCACCGACTATTCGGTCGGCAGCTTCTATTATTCCTTCGTCATCGGCTGCAATGCCGATGCCGTCAAAGCCTGCCCGAAGACATGGGCCGACCTGTTCGACACGACGAAGTTTCCCGGCAAGCGCACATTCTACAAGTGGTCGGCTCCCGGCGTGATCGAAGCCGCACTGCTTGCCGACGGCGTGCCTGCCGACAAGCTTTATCCGCTCGATCTCGACCGCGCCTTCAAGAAGCTCGATACGATCAAGTCGGATATCATCTGGTGGTCGGGCGGCGCCCAGTCGCAGCAGCTGCTGGCCTCCGCCGAAGCGCCCTTCGGCAGCGTCTGGAACGGCCGCATAACGGCGCTTGCGGCGACCGGCATCAAGGTTGAAACCTCCTGGGAGCAGAACATCACGGCTGCCGATGCGCTCGTCGTGCCGAAGGGCGCGCCGAATGCCGAGGCGGCGATGAAGTTCATCGCGCTGGCAACCTCGGCCGAACCGCAGGCTGCCCTTGCAAAGGCTACGGGGTACGCGCCGATCAATCTTGACTCGGCCAAGCTGATGGACCCGGAAACCGCCAAGACCCTGCCGGATCAGCAGACCGCAAGCCAGGTCAATGCCGACATGAACTACTGGGCTGATAATCGCGATGCCATCGGCGAGAAGTGGTACGCTTGGCAGGCGAAATAGTCCGAAACTGGAGATGAACGGGCACGGCGAAAATTCGCCGTGTCTCCTGCAGCGGCGGTACCCGTCCATTGGACCTCGCCGCTGCGGAAATTGACGGGTGGGAAGGACTGTCATGTCGACGTATAGCGAAGCCTCCGGCGCAATTGAGCCTCTGTCAAAGATACGCAGGGCAACAGGTTTTGGTGGGGTCGTTCCGGCTCTCGCCTTTGTCGGCATCTTTTTTATCGTGCCGGTGGCGATACTCTTGCTGCGCAGCGTGCTGGAACCCGTGCCGGGGCTCGGAAACTACGCGCAGCTGATCGGCTCTGCCACCTATCTCAAGATTTTCGCCAATACCTTCATCGTCTCAGGCCTCGTCACCGTGATTTCGCTTGCGATCGGATTTCCCGTCGCCTGGGCGCTGGCGATCATGCCCGGTCGGCTGAGCACGGTGATCTTTGCGATCCTGCTGCTCTCGATGTGGACCAACCTTTTGGCCCGCACCTATGCCTGGATGGTGCTTCTGCAACGCACCGGCCTCATCAACAAGATGCTGATGGGCATGGGGCTGATCGACCAGCCACTGGCGCTCGTCAACAATCTGACCGGCGTGACGATCGGCATGACCTATATCATGCTGCCTTTCATCATCCTGCCGCTCTACGGCGTGATCAAGAAGATCGACCCGTCGACGCTGCAGGCGGCAGCCCTTTGCGGCGCCAACCGCTGGCAGTGCCTGACGCGTGTTCTCCTGCCGCTCGCCATGCCCGGCATGGCGGCCGGCGCACTCATGGTCTTCGTCATGTCGCTCGGCTACTTCGTCACGCCCTCGCTTCTCGGCGGTACCGCCAACATGATGCTCGCGGAGCTGATCGCGCAATTCGTGCAGTCGCTGGTCAATTGGGGAATGGGCGGTGCAGCGGCGTTGGTGCTCCTGGTGGTGACGCTGTCGCTTTATGCCGTGCAGCTGCGTTTCTTCGGCAACCCGAACCCGGGAGGACGTTGATTATGCTGCTCAATTTCGATCGTCTCGGCTGGTGGAAATACGTCCTGCTCGCGATCACGCTTCTGACCGCGGCCTTTCTGCTGCTGCCGATCGTCTTCATCGCGGCCCTGTCCTTCGGCTCCTCGCAATGGCTGATCTTTCCGCCGCCGGGCTGGACCTTCCAATGGTACAATGAACTCTTCGCCGACCCGCGCTGGCTGGAATCGGCTTTGACGAGCTTGAAGATCGCGGTCATCGTGACTGTTCTGTCGGTGCTGCTAGGGCTGGTGACGTCCTTCGGGCTGGTGCGCGGTTCGTTCATGTTCCGCGATGCGCTGAAGGCGCTGTTTCTGACGCCGATGATCCTGCCGGTCGTCGTTCTCGCCGTTGCCCTCTACGCCTTCTTCCTCCGGATCGGCCTTGGCGGCACCCTGACGGGCTTCGTCATTTCGCACCTCGTGCTGGCGCTGCCCTTCTCGATCCTATCCATATCAAGCGCGCTGGAAGGCTTCGACAAGTCGATCGAGGACGCGGCCGTGCTCTGCGGCGCCTCGCCTTTAGAAGCGAAGATCAGGGTCACTCTTCCGGCGATCGGCCATGGGCTGTTTTCGGCCGCCGTCTTTTCGTTCCTGACATCCTGGGATGAGGTCGTGGTGGCGATCTTCATGTCCAGCCCGACCCTGCAGACGCTGCCGGTAAAGGTATGGGCGACGCTGCGGCAAGACCTGACGCCTGTTGTCGCTGCCGCATCGACCCTTCTCATCATTTTGACGATCATCTTGATGGCGCTGGTTGCCGTCGTGCGTAAGGTACTGAAACAATGAACGATGCATTCCTTCAGATCCGCGGAATACGCAAGGAATACGGCCCTGTCGTCGCCGTGCACGACGTCAATCTCGATGTCCGGCGCGGTGAATTCCTGACTTTCCTCGGCCCCTCCGGATCCGGCAAGAGCACGACGCTCTACATCCTGGCCGGCTTTGAAAACCCGACGAAAGGCGACATCACGCTCGAGGGCAAGACGCTGCTCGCCACGCCGTCGCACAAGCGCAACATCGGCATGGTGTTCCAGCGATACACCCTCTTTCCGCATCTGACCGTCGGTGAAAACATCGCCTTTCCGCTGAAAGTGCGGCGTAAATCGAAGGCCGAGATTGACAGCAAGGTGAAGGAGATGCTCCGCCTCGTCCGGCTTGAAGGCTTCGAGGATCGCAAACCGGCGCAGATGTCCGGCGGCCAGCAGCAGCGTGTCGCTCTTGCCAGGGCCCTAGCCTATGATCCGCCGGTGCTTTTGATGGACGAACCGCTGTCGGCGCTCGACAAGAAGCTGCGCGAGGAAATCCAGCACGAGATCCGCCGCATCCATCAGCAGACCGAAGTGACGATCCTTTACGTCACGCACGACCAGGAGGAGGCGCTGCGGCTCTCCGACCGCATTGCCGTCTTTTCCAAGGGCGTCATCGATCAGATCGGTACGGGCCCGGAGCTCTACGCAAATCCCAAGACGCGTTTCGTTGCCGAATTCGTCGGCGACAGCGACTTCATTTCATGCGACCTGGTGTCGTCCTCCGGCGGACAGGCCACCATCGCGCTCGGAGGCGGAACCATCTTCAACCAGATTCCGGTGCATGGAAAAGGGACCTCCGGCGCAAGGGCGGCGCTGATGCTGAGGCCGGAGCGCATTCGGCTGTCGCGAGCAAGAGCCGCGGGCGCAGGTCTTGCCGCGACTGTCAGCGACATTACCTTTCTCGGCAACAACATCCACGTCTCCACGGAGACGGCGACAGGCGAGGCGCTTTCGGTTCGCTTGCCGTTCGGTCATGAGGCTATTGCCGGGCTCAATCGTGGAGATATAGTCCATCTCGATTTCGATCCCGGCGCCGCTCACGTATTCTGTTGAAAGTTGTCCCATGAAACTCAATGATCCCTCGCTGTTCCGTCAGGCATGTCCCATCGCCGATCGCTGGATCGAAGCGGAAGGTCGCGCATCGGCCATGGTCCGCAATCCGGCGACAGGTGAAGTGCTGGGTGCGGTCCCTGACCTCAGCGCGGCGGAAACGGAAGATGCCATCCGGGCCGCCGTCGTCGCCCAGAAGCTTTGGGCGAAGAAGACCGCCGGTGAGCGCGCAACCGTGCTCAAGACATGGCACCGCCTGATGATCGAAAACCGCGACGATCTGGCGATGATCCTGACGCTGGAACAGGGAAAACCGCTTGCTGAAGCCAAGGGGGAAATCACCTATGGTGCGAGCTTCATCGAATGGTTCGCCGAGGAGGCAAGACGCATCAACGGCGAGATCGTACCGGGACATCAACCGGACAAACGTATCCTCGTGCTGCGCCAGCCGGCCGGCGTCGTGGCGGCGATCACGCCCTGGAATTTTCCGAACGCGATGATCACGCGCAAGATTGGCCCCGCGCTTGCTGCCGGCTGTGCCGTCGTTCTCAAGCCGGCGCTGCAGACGCCGTTTTCCGCAATCGCGATCGCCGTCCTCGCTGAGCGCGCCGGCCTGCCGCCAGGCCTCCTCAACATTGTCACAGGTGATGCAGCTGCAATCGGCGGGGCGCTGACTGCCAGCCGCGACGTCCGGGTCCTGACCTTCACCGGCTCCACCCGGACGGGTGAGCTGCTTTACCGGCAATGCGCGCCGACGATCAAGAAGCTCGGTCTCGAGCTCGGCGGCAATGCGCCGTTTATCGTGTTCGACGATGCCGATCTCGACGCGGCGGTCGAAGGCGCCATCATCGCCAAGTTCCGCAACAACGGTCAGACCTGCGTCTGCGCCAACCGGCTTTACGTCCAGGACGGCGTCTACGAGGCATTTGCAGGCAAGCTCGCCCAGGCGGTTTCGAAGTTGAAGGTCGGCAACGGTCTGGAGCGTGACGTCGTGCTTGGCCCGCTTATTGACGACAACGCGGTAGCCAAGGTCGAAAGCCATATTCAGGACGCTCTGGCAAAGGGCGCCGGGATCGTAACGGGAGGCAAGCGCCACGCGCTCGGCGGCCATTTCTTCGAGCCGACCATTCTGCGTGACGTTGCTGCCGGTATGCAGGTCGCGCGTGAAGAAACCTTTGGCCCCCTTGCACCGCTTTTCCGGTTCCGGGACGAGCAGGACGTCATCGAGCAGGCAAATGACACCGAGTTCGGCCTTGCTTCCTATTTTTATGCGCGCGATCTGTCGCGGGTCTTCCGCGTGGCCGAAGCGCTTGAATATGGAATGGTCGGGGTCAACACCGGTCTCGTCTCCACCGCGGAGGCGCCGTTTGGCGGCGTCAAGATGTCCGGCCTCGGCCGCGAAGGATCCAGGCACGGGTTGGACGAATATACCGAGCTCAAATATGTATGCTTGGGCGGTATAGCCTGACCTTCAACCTTTGCGTTCCAGCGCCGCCGGTCTTTCAGACGGGAGGCTGTAGCGCTCGCGCAGGGGCAATGAAAGATCGGCATGCCTCTCGTGAGTATTGCTATCTTTCTGACATCCCCGCCGCTCCCGGACGGACGGTCGAACTCTGGTCATTTCCCCGGCATTACCTTCTGGACGCCGGCCTCACGGGGTGCCTGAAACGCTGTTACCCGGCCTCTGGCAGCTCCGTTGTCCGAGGGCAGAATGTGATGAATATTGACAATATTTGCTACGCTAGCCATGAGGGGAACGAAAAGGCATTGCCGATGGCCTCGGGTAGCATTCATGTGAACGTCAGTGGGCAGTTGCAGGATCATATCCAGCAGCAGATCGGCGACGATGGCCTCTATGAAAATGCCAGCGAATACATTCGTGCTCTGATCCGGCGCGACTTGCAGGCGTGGGATATGCTGCAGAAAGAGCTTGCGCCCGCGATGCGGGCCGACGGCAGCGAGTTTGTCGCCGTTTCGGCTGAAGACGTCATCCGCCGCAACAAGCGCCGATAGTCATGCGGGCTTATCGATTTTATCCGCGCGCCGAAGCCGCGCAAGACAAGATTTGGCGCGATACCTTCGAAGCATGGGGACAAAAGCAGGCGGACGCTTACATTCTCGGGTTGCATGCTTATTTGCAGCGCCTAAGGGGATCGACTGGCGACAACTTCCACAACGTCTGGCGGGAGTTCGAGAATGGTGATCTCGGCATCATCAGCATTCTTTACGAACGGATGAATCTGTCTCTCCGGCTGAAAGAGGACTTGGCGGCTCTCTCACGCAAGCAGCCGTGAATGGCAGGCGCCCCCGTCCTCGCTGAATCGGAAATTTGCTGCCTCCAGATCGCGTCGGCACGACCCTCAAAGAAGGATGCTGTTGCGAGCCAGTCGATGATGACGCATTCGAAGCGGGGGTGAGCAGCTCCGAAATAACATTCCTATCGAGAACGATCACGGGGTGAAGTCCCGAAGCTCACGGATTGGCTCTCGGGACGGGATGTCGAGTTCGACGACGCCGACCGAGAGCAAGCGGGTGCGAATGGCATCTGCGAGATTGCGGGCCACTGGCTCGCTGGACGCAAGCGCGGTGCGCAAAATATGCCTCGCTTCATCCTCCATGGAGTGGCCGTGTGCTGCGGCGCGCATGCGCAACCTCTGTATCAGCCCATCGTCCAGACCATGGATGGTCATGCTTGCCATATCCATCTCCATTGATCTGATTGCATATTAATTGGATTACAGTGATTCAAGATAATTCCGGCGTAAAGCGCTGGGCAACATGCGCGCCGCCAAAAGGCAGCGCGGGACGATGGCTCGCTTCTCCATTTTCAGAACCTGTGTTCTGCACCCTCAATCGGATCTGCCCAGACCGTCATCCCAGGCGCAAACGGTGTCTCGCCATTGGTGCGCACGACCATTTCGCCGAGATCGGCGGCATCGAGATAGAGGATTGCATCGGCGCCGAGCCTTTCGATGTGGCGGACTCTGCCCTGCCATTGCCCGGCATCTGCCGAAAGGCGGATATGTTCCGGACGGATGCCGTAGATCGTGCAATTCATTCGCCGCGCCGTCTCACCACCATAGAGGTTCATCTTCGGGCTGCCGATGAAGCCGGCGACGAAGGGGGTGGCGGGATTGCGATAGAGCTCCATCGGGCTGCCGATCTGCTCGACCGCTCCGCCGTTCAGCACGACGATCTTGTCGGCCATCGTCATCGCTTCGACCTGGTCGTGGGTGACATAGATCATCGTCGATTTCAGCCGGGCGTGGAGGTCGGAGATCTCCAGGCGCATCTGGGCTCTGAGCGACGCGTCCAGATTGGAAAGCGGCTCGTCGAACAGGAACACCCTGGGATTGCGGATGATCGCCCGGCCGATGGCAACGCGCTGCCGCTGGCCGCCGGAGAGCGCTTTCGGCTTTCTCTGCAGCAGATGCGTGAGCTGCAGCGTTTCCGCTGTCGCCGCGACTTTGGCGGCGATTTCCACCTTCGACCGGCGGGCGAGCGAAAGGCCGAAGCCGATATTCTCGGCGACTGTCATATGCGGGTAGAGCGCATAGCTCTGGAACACCATGGCAATGCCGCGCTCGGAGGGTTCGGCATGGGTTACGTCCTTGCCGCCGATGGTCAGCATGCCTGACGTCGTCTCCTCCAGGCCGGCGATGATGCGTAGCAGCGTCGACTTTCCGCATCCCGACGGGCCGACGAAAACGACGAACTCGCCGGAGGCAACCTCCAGATCGACCCCCTTGATGACCTCAAGGGCGCCGAAGCTCTTGCGAACCTGTTTGAGAGTGAGCTCAGCCATTCTGCTACCCTTTTACTCCGCCTGACGTCATGCCGGCGACGATCTGGCGGTTGAAGAAGATGAAGACGATCAGCGGCGGGATCGTCACGAGGAGAATGTTCATGAAGAGGAGATTGTACTGGCTCGAATACATGCTCTGGAAATTATAGAGCGTCAGCTGCACCGTCACATTCTCCTTGCCCGGCAAGTAGTAGAGAGGGTTAGTGAAATCGTTGAAGATCGCGATCGATTGCACGACGATATTGGTCACCGTTACCGGCTTCAGAAGCGGCAGGACCACCCGGAAGAAGATCTGCCGGGGCTTGGCGCCGTCGATCAGCGCCGCCTCGTCGAGATCGCGCGGGATAGTCGAGATGAACGAGCGGTAGAGCAATATCGAAAAGGAGAGGTTATAGGCGACCTGGATCAGGACCATCCCTGTCATGGTCTTGAAGAGACCGATATCCTGCAAGAGGCCTATTGTGGGGACAACGGCCGGCGGCATCATCAGGCCCATGAAAAGCGCAGCGAAGGCCACACGGTTCCAGGCGGTATTGCGGCGCTGCATGACGTAACCGACCATCGCCGAAAGCAGGATGAGGATGGTAACGGAAACGACCGTAATCAGCGTCGAATTGAAATAGGCGAGCACGAGCTGATAGTCGCGCGCCTTGAAGACCGCGACGAGATTATCCCAGAACAGCCAATGCTCAGGGAGTTCGAAATCGAGGCGGGACGCTTCGGATTTGGATTTGACCGCCTGGAGAGCGACAAAAACGAAAGGCATGACGAAGATGACTGCCGCAAAGGCAAGGGCTATGGCGCCCGTTACATAGGGGCGGACGCTTCTCATTCCTCGACCTCGCGCCGGTTAAACCACAGGGTGATTGGCAGGATGATCACGGCAATCAGCGCGAACAGAATGACGTTTCCGGCCGTCGACAGACCATAGAAACCAGCTTGGTACTGTTTGTAGATGACCGAGGCGATCACATCGGAGGAGAAACCCGGCCCCCCGCGGGTCATGGCCCATATGAGGTCGAATGAACGGAGCCCGCCAATCAGCGACAATGTCACGACGATGACGGTGGCCGGGCGCACGAGCGGCAGGGTGATCCGGAGAAATTGCTGGAGCCGCGTGGCGCCATCGATCCTGGCGGCCTCATAATAGTCAGGGCTGATCGCAGCAAGACCGGCGATGAAGATCAGCGTGGCAAGACCGACACCCTTCCAGACGTCGACCAAGGCCACGGAGAAGAGCGCGAGCGCTGGATTGGTCAGCCATCCCGGCCCAGGAATGCCGAGCGTCTCGAGCGTGACGTTGATGATGCCCTTCGTTGGATGCATCATCACCGCGAAGGTAATGCCGATTCCGATCGTCGAGACCAGGACAGGAAAGAAGACCAGCGTTCTCAAAAAGCCGCGGGCGAAGATATTGCCGGTCAGGAGCACGGCCAGCAGCAACCCGCAGACCGTCTTCAGCCCGGATGTCGTCACGGCATAGATCAGGGTGTTGATCAGTCCCTTGATCAGGAACGGCTCGGAGAAGAACTGCTGAAAATTTTCGAACCCGATGAATTCGGCCGTCGAAAGATCCCAGCGCGTCAGGCTGAACCAGAGAGACGAAACCGTGGGAACCAGAAACAGCACGCCGTATATGATGGCAGCCGGAATGAAAAACCACAGCGGGTAGGGCGATTTGCGCGAGCGGGGGCGTGTCTCGGTCATGACTACCTCTTCGATCGGGTGGAACCTCGCCCCATCGGAAGCGAGGTTATATGGCCCGAAAGACCGCTACCAGTTGGGCAGACCGAGCTGCTTGGCCTGTTTGCGCACATCGTCGTCATAGAGTTTCGCCGCATCGGCGGGCAGGCGAATGCCGGAGCCGACTTCGACGGTGATCTGCTCCAGTGACGGTCCCTTGACCGGTGATACGAATTCCAGCGCCGGCGTCGTTTTGCCCGCGGTCTCGAAGTAAGGGAGCATGTCCTTGACGACAGGGGGCACATCGGCAGGCAGATCGCAACCATCGACCAGCGAGGGCCCCTGAACCGTGTTGGTCTCGACCATGATCTTGCAGCCCTGGACACCTCCGGCGAAGTCGACGAACTTCTTCGCTTCTTCGATATGCGGGCTGGCGGCGGGAATGTAGAGGGCAGGCGGCATCCACACCGTCAGGCCATTAACAGCGGTGTCGTCGCTCGGCTGCGCAAAGAAGCCGACATCGCCGAGGTTTTCCGGATAGTTCTGCTTAAGCACGCCGACTGCGAAGCTCAGCATTGGGTAATGCGCCGCCTCGCCGGTCGCGACCATTCTCAGGCCGTCGTCATAGCTTGCCGCGCCAAAGTCCTCGTTCATCAGGCCGGCGTCGTGAACATCCTTCAATCGCTCGAAGCCTTTTGTGGCCGCCGGCGTCTCGGCATATTTCGCCTTGTTGGCGGTATAGTCGGCGGCGAAATGCGGCACGGCGGCATGCAGATTGTAATAATCGGCCAGAACGAAGAGCTGCGAGGTCCAGGTGTCACGATAGGTCTGCGCGACGGCGACCTTGCCCGCAGCCTTGACCTTTTCGTTGTTCGCCATGAAGTCCGCCCATGTCTTCGGAACGGAGAGGCCGAGATCCTGATAGATCTTTCTGTTATAGAGAATCCCGCCCGCCATCGCTGTGCCGAAGGGAACGCCGTAAAGCTTGTCACCGGCGCGGACGACGGATTTGAAACCGTCATCCACCTTTGCCTGCGAGGGAAGGCCGCTGAGATCGACAAGCGTCTGAGCAGGCTTCAGCGCCTGCAGCAGCGAGCCGGAATTATAGAGGAACACGTCTGGCATCTCGCCTGTCGCTAGACGCGTCTTGACGATGTTGTCACCTTCGCCGCCGCCCGGCCTTTGTTCGATTTCGATTGTTACATCAGGCGCCTTGGCCTGGTAGGCGGCAACCAGTGCTTCGGCGGCTGCAACCGTATCGGGACTGTTGTCGATCAGGAATGACAGGGTGACTTCCGCATGCGACGGGTTGGCCGCTGCCAGCGCCAGAAGCGTGGATGCGCCGGCGAGAATGAGCCTTATCCGATGTGTCATGACGTTCCTCCTCTGAACGATGTGACCTGTATGCTCCTCAGGAATCGGGTAGGGAAAAGACCAGCCGGTGCGTGCCCGGGGAAAGAACCGCATCCTCGAAGACAGGCTCCCCATTGAGCGTCGGGTTCTGGTGCCGCCGGCCGGGCCGGAAGCGGCCGACGCAACCCTCCGGCAGCGTCAGCACATAGGTGATCTCGCTGCCGGTGCAGTGCCAACCGGCCTTTATGCGCCCCTGGCTGATATCGTGATAGGCTGAAACCGGGGAAAGCGACGGGATCGGCGCGGGATCGACAATCACTTCTGCAAATCCTGGCGCTTCCGGGCTCGGCGAAATGCCGGCGACGCATTCGAACAGCCATTGGCAGACCGCCCCATAGGCGTAATGATTGTAGCTGTTCATGTCTGGCTCGTAGATGGTACCGTCGGGCGCCATCGAATCCCAGCGCTCCCAGATCGTCGTCGCTCCCTTCGAGACCTGATAGAGCCAGCCCGGCACGTCTTCCTGCAGGAAGACCTTTTCGGCCAGATCGTCCATTCCGAGCTTCGTCAGCGCCGGCAAAAGGGCAGGGGTGCCGATGAAGCCGGTGCCGATCTTGTAGTCGGCATCGATGATGACCTTGCGGAAATGTTGCTGTGCGGCTTGCCTGTGCTCAGCCGGTATCAGATCGTAGAGGAAAGCGAGCGCATAGGAGGTCTGGTCGTTGTGAGCGAGCCGTCCCGCCGGCGTGATGAACTCGTTGGCAAAGGCCAGCCTGATTTCTCCGGCGCGCCGCTTCATCTGCTCTTCAAGCGCCTCTTCGCCGAGAACGGCGGCGATCCTTGCCAGAAGATCTGTCGAGATGAAGTGGTAGATGGTGGCCGCACAATCGTCGGCGATCGTCGGGCGCGGCTTTCTGTTGTCGCCGACCGGTTGCAGCCAGTCGCCGAAAGTGAAGCCGCGCGCACCCCAGTGCGACGGCGGACGCACGATCGGACCATCCGAAATGGACCAGACGAAATCGACCCAGCGCACCATGGGATCCAGGCATTCCGAAAGAACGGCCCGATTGCCGTAGTGGGTGTAGAGCACCCAGGGGATGACGACGATCGCGTCGCCCCAGCCGGTCGAGCCGGCATAGCCCGGGAAGTCGGCGGGATGCAGGCGAGTGGGATCCGGCGAGAAATGTGATACGGCCCCGTCCTCGCGCTGATCGGCCATTACGTCGCGCAGATATTTGCTGAGGAAGGACTGGCTGTCGCTCAGCCAGCACGCGGTTGCGGCAAAGACCTGCGCGTCGCCCGTCCAGCCCAGGCGTTCGTCGCGCTGCGGGCAATCTGTGGGTACCTCGACGAAATTGGCGCGCTGCGACCAGATGGTGTTCTGCACCAGGCGATTGACGAGAGAATTGCCTGAAGTGAAGCCACCGGCGGGTTCCGGCACCGACGAGATCGGGATCGACGCGATTTCGACGATTTTTGCATTGCCGTTGATCGTGACCCGCGCATAACGGAAGCCGTGGAAGGTGAAATGCGGCGCATAGGTCTCGTCGCCGTCTCCGCGCAGCGTATAGAGGGTGTGCGCTGCGGCCGCACGATAGTTGCGATTGTCGAAATGGCGATCGGGGCCGAGGACTTCCGCATGCTCCACCCGCACTTCGGCGCCGCCTGCGCCGCGGACCCTGTACCTGACATAGCCGCCGGCATTCTGGCCGAAGTCATAGATCGTCCTGCCTTCATCATCGCTCCAGCTGTCGATCGGGGCGAGCGGCTGTAACTCCCGCACCGCTGCCGTCTCATGCGCGACGAGCAGTCCTTTGTCGAACGGCAATCGCTCGACCCCATGCGTTTCCGCGGCGTTTTCGAGACGTGCGTCGAAAATCTCGCCGAAATAAATCCCCGACTTCAGTATCGGCAGAGGACCGCTTTGCCAGGTCGTATCGGTGGAAAGTAGGGGACCGCTAGGGCCGACCAAATCCGCAATGGCGCCGATCCTGTCGCCCCAGCAGTTGGGAATAGCCTTGGCGCCCCACATGATGGGCGAGCGGTACCATCCGTCCGCAAGCCAGATTTCTATCCGGTTGGGGCCGGGTTTCAACAGTTTCGAGATGTCATAGCGCTGATAGGCAATGCGGTCGTCGTAATTCGTCCAGCCGGGCGTCAGCACGTCGTTCCCGACGCGGGTGCCGTTGATGAAGCAGCGATAAAGGCCGAGCGCCGAGATGAAGAGTTCGATCGGAAGGCCGGCACCTTCGTGATCGAAGGTCTTGGAGACGAAGCTTGCGGCCGTTCCCTGGCCGCGGTCCGACAGTGGTGCGATCATGTCTCCAGACCAAGCGCGCGAAACGCGATCGCCGCTGATGGCTGCCGGCTGAAAGTTCATCAACACCTCCTCGATAATGTAGAACGTTCTCCATATAACGTTCTACATTTTTTTAGGAAGCGCAATAGAAATTTCGTCGCCAGTCTGCCATGGTGTTTTGCGGGCGATTGTGACGGCCTGCAGAGTAATCCCAGAGATTTCATGTCGATCGAAGAGAAACAAAAACCGCAACGAAACGATCGCGTGACGATCCGGACGGTGGCAAAGCACGCAGGCGTATCGGTGGCTGCGGTCTCCAAAGTGATGCGAAACGCTTACGGTGTCAGTGAGGCGCTGCGGGCGAGGGTGACCGAAGCTATTGAAGCGCTTGGCTATCGCCCCTCACGGGCGGCGCGGGGCCTTCGCGGCCGCAGTTTCACCATCGGCGTGCTTTTGATCGACATCCGCAATCCCTTTCTGCCGGAAGTGATCGCCGGCGTGAACGGTGTGCTGGCGCCTTCGCATTATCAGGCGATGATTGGCGTCAGCGATGCGCGCGTGCAGCTGGAGACGTCGCTGATCGAGTCGATGATCGACTACAAGATGGACGGGCTGATCCTGGTTGCGCCGCGCCTGCCCTCGGAAATCATAGCAAAATTCGCAGCTCAGATACCGATCGTCGCGGTCGGCTATCACGATGCCGGCGCCACGGCCTTCGATACGGTGAATGCGGACGACCAGCGGGGCGCGGAGATCGCGGTGGAGGCGCTGCTTGCCTGCGGCTATCGCGATATCGAAATGCTGAGCCTCGGCGAGCGCGAGGGACATCAGGTCTCCGTCGTTCGCCAACGTGAGATCGGATTCCGCCGAGCAATGCAGCGCGCCGGATTCGGATCGTCTGCGCCGATCACTAAAATTCCGATAGCGCCGCCCAAACGGGAGGAAACGATGCGAAAGTTCCTGTCAAGGAAGAACAGGCCGCGCGCCGTGTTCTGCTGGAGCGATCTCGACGCCATCACCCTTCTGAGCCTGGCGATGGAAATGGGTGTGCGTGTGCCCGAGGATCTTGCCGTCATCGGCTATGACAATTCGTCGACCGCAGCGCTTGGCCTCGTTAATCTCGCAAGCATCGATCAGTCGGGCAGGGAACTCGGTCAGGTCGCCACCCGGACATTGATTTCGAGAATAGAGGGTCGCATCGGCGCCGAGCATATTTTTCAGATACCGTCGCTGGTCAGCCGCAACAGCCTGACCCTCTCCAACGCTCCGGTCACTTAGAAGATATGGGAGGCCGGCAACCGCTGTGCGCTTGCCGGCCTCGTAATCTCAGGCGGCCTTGCCGAGTTTCGAGGGACGTGTGGCCGCTGCCTTCTCGACCATGGCGGTAACCTCGGCGCGGCGTGCGCCTGAAAGCGGCAGTCGGGGCATGCGGACGCGTTCGGAGCCGCGGCCCATGATCTGTTCGGCGAGCTTGATCGACTGCACGAGGTCATGCTCGGCATCGAGATGCAGAAGCGGCATGAACCAGCGGTAGATCTCGCGGGCCTTCTCCCAGTCGCCGCGTTCGGCGGCGGCAACGAGTTGCACGGATTCCTCCGGGAAGGCGCTGGTGAGGCCCGAGACCCAGCCCTTGGCGCCGAGCATCAGACCCTCGAGAGCGACGTCGTCGAGGCCGGCGAAGATATCGAAGCGATCGCCGAAGGCGTTGATGAGGTCGGTGAAGCGGCGCGGATCGGGCGCACTTTCCTTGACAGCCTTGATATTCGGTACGTCGGCCAGCACCTGCAGCACATCGGCGCCGATGTTGACCCGATAGGCCGGCGGGTTGTTGTAGAGCATGATCGGCAGCGACGTGGCTTCGGCGACGGTGCGGAAATGCGCGATCAGCTCCTCCGGCTTCGGCACATAGACCATGGCCGGCAGCAGCATCAGCCCATCGGCGCCGAGCTTTTCGGCGTCGCGAGCATAGGCGACGGCGCGGCGCGTGTCGAATTCGGAGACGCCTGTCACGACGGGAACGCGGCCGTTGACGACCTCGACGGCGGCTTTCAGGATCGTGCGCTTTTCATCGGGATCGAGCGAATTGTTTTCGCCGCATGTGCCCATGACAATCAGGCCGTTGACGCCGTCATTGACGAGTGCGTCCTGAACGCGCTGGGTCGCAGGCAGATCCACGGAAAGATCTTCGTTGAACTGTGTCGTTACGGCGGGAAATACGCCCTTCCATCCTGTCGTCATCGCTTGAACCCCGTTGAAGTCACGAGCGTTATATACAAACTGTCGACAGGACTCAATCGGCTTTATGAGCACCGTTGCAGAAACCGATCGAAACGCAATACAAGGCTCTCATGAAGGGGAGGGACGGATGCAGAACGAGGCTGAAAATGTACGGGTGCGCGGCTCCGGCACGCAGAGCGTCTATGTGACGCTGCGCCGCGAGATCCTGTCGATGGCATTGGAACCCGGCAGTCCGCTCGATGAGGTGCGGCTGTCGGAGCGTTTCGGCATGTCGCGCACCCCCATCCGCGAGGCGCTGCTGCGGCTTGCCGCAGACGGACTGGTTACGACCCTGCCGAACCGGAACACGATCGTCGCGCCGATCGATTTTCCCAGCCTGCCCACCTATTTCGAAGCGCTAACGCTGATGTACCGGGTCACGACGCGCGGGGCGGCTGCGAGGCGGAACGGCGAAATCATGAAGATGATCCGCCAGCATCAGAAGGATTTTGCTGATGCCGTCGCGGCGCGCGACGCCTATGCGATGATCGTGGCGAACCGCGAATTTCACGTGGCGATCGCCGAGCTTGCCGGCAATTCCTATTACACGGCCTTCTTCGCGAGGCTCCTTGATGAAGGCCGGCGCATCCTTCGCCTTTATTATTCAACCTTCGACGACCGCCTGCCGCGTCAGTATGTCGATGAACATGAGGAAATCATCGCCGCGATCGAGGCTGGCGATGCCGAGCGGGCCGACCAGCTGGCAATCGCCCACGCCGGCCAGATCGTCCGCCAGATCCAGGATTATCTCGCCCGCAACCTCGACCGGCCGATGGCGATCAGCTTGTCCTGAAGCACCGGATCAGGGCACAGCGAATGCGTCAATCCTGAACGCCAGGCGCGTTTCCAGCCTTGAGCTTGACCTCGATGACCGGGACCACGACCTTGGGGCGGCGCACCGGCAGGACGAATGTCAGTTCATTTTCGGCCACGGGGAACTGAGTGTTTGCCCATAGGGTATTGGCGGAGGGGCGCAGCCAGGTGACCTCGCTGGCGTCATGCAGGAATTGCGCATATTCGATCTTGCCCGCCAGCGCATCGAAATGCAGGTGCTTATAGGGCCAGTTGAACAGGTGAATATAGAGCCGGTCGCCGTTCTGCGTCAGCCGGCAGTCGGGCGGAGCGGGGAAGTCGGACTGGGTGCAGCCGACGATGCTGCGTTCGTGCAGCGCCATCCATTCCTCATAAGCGGCAAGGGCTGATATCGCACGGTGGTCGAGCGTGCCGCGTGCCGTCGGCCCGACATTCATCAGCAGATTGCCGCCGATCGCAACAGTGCCGATCAGCATCTGCACCAGCTGCTCCGTGCTTTTCCAGGTGTCCTCGTCGCGATGATAGCCCCAGGAACCGCTGAGCGTCTGGCAGGCTTCCCAGACGACGCGCCGGCCGTCGCGTTTCGGCCAGGCGCGTGGCATATATTGCTCCGGCGTGACGATGTCGGGCTGCAGGCCGGCAAGATCGAGCCGGTTGTTGATGATGATATCGGGGGCAAGCTCGCGCACCAGGCGCACGAGCTTCTCGCTTTCCCAGTCCCGATGGCCCTTTCCCACAAGTTCGCCGAGCTTCCACTGCGGGTAGCTGAAGTCGAACCACATGATGTCGATGCGTCCGAACTCGGTCAGCAGTTCGCGCACCTGCTCGCGCATGAAGGCGGCATAACGCTGCATGTCCCGGCCTTCGTTGATTTTCGCCGCATCGGGATGATTGCGCTGCGGGTGGCGCGGATCGACGGTGAAATCGGGATGATGCCAGTCGATCAGTGAGTAGTAGAAGCCGATCCTCAGGCCTTCGGCGCGGAAGGCGTCGACGAAGGGGTGCAGCAGATCCTTTCCATAAGGCGTGTTGGTCACCTTGAAGTCAGTGGCCTTGGTGTCCCAGAGGCAGAAGCCTTCATGGTGCTTGGTCGTCAGCACGACATATTTCATGCCCGCGGCTTTGGCGCGTCTTGCCCATTCGCGCGGGTCGTAGAGATCGGGGTCGAAATGATCGAAATATCTCCGATAGTCGGCGTCATCAAGCTCTTCGCGGCTTTTGACCCATTCATGGCGCGCCGGCAGGGCATAGAGCCCCCAATGCACGAACATGCCGAAACGGTCATGAACGAACCAGGCCTTCTTCTCCTCGGGCAGGGCCAGTGCCTGCAGATTGTCGGCATCCATCGGATACTCCTCCTGTTCTTCAGGTCGTTTCGCGGATGATGAGTTCGGGCACGATGACGATGCCGTGCTGACGGTTCTTGGTGGCGATGCGGCTGAGCAGCAGGCGCACGGCTTCCTCGCCCATTTCCCGCTTATGCACCCGCAGCGTCGTCAGCGCCGGAGACAGCAATTCGGCCGCCGGGATGTCGTCGAAGCCGATCAGCGCGATTTGTTCGGGAATGGAAATGCCGGCAGCCCGGCAGGCCTTCATGGCGCCGATAGCGTTGAGGTCGTTGTAGCAGATCAGGGCATCGATGCCGGGGATTTCTGCCAGCAATTGCGCGGCGGCCGTCTGCCCGCCGGCCGCGGTCGGGTCGCAATGGACGATCGCCTGCGCCTCAATTCCGTGGGCGGCCAGTGTCTTGCGGAAACCGATAAGACGGCTCTTGCCGCCGAACGAGCTGCGCGGCCCGGCGATGATCGCGATCTTGCGCCGTCCGCGCTCTACCAGATGGTCGATGGCGCGCGATGCGCCGATCTCATAGTCCGTAACGATGGTTCCCGCGATCTCGTTTGGAGCCTCGCGGTTGATGAGCACGACGGCGCGGTGCGGCGCCAGCGCCTTGTGCAGTGCGGCGTCTGGCAGCCGCGGGCTGCAGACGATGATCCCGTCGACCCGATGCCTGAGCAATGCTTCGATGAGTTCTTCCTCCCGCTTGCTGTTCTCGACGACATTGGACAGAAGCAAATTGTAGCCGGCCGCGCTCGCCGCATCCTCCGCCCCCCGTATGACTTCGGGAAAAAACGGATTGGTGATGTCAGGAACGAGAAGGCCAATGGTCTTCGAGCGATCGGACCGCAATCCGCGCGCGAAAGGATTAGGTCGGTAGTTGAGCTGGCTCGCCGCCGAAAGAATTCGCTGGGTGGTTTCCGCGCTGGCTCCACCCTGGTCGTTGAGCACGCGCGACACGGTCATCGGCGAGACGCCTGCGGCGCGCGCGACATCGGCAATGGTTATCTTGAATTCTGGCTCTTTGGGGCGGCTCACAGGGGTGGTCTCATAAGTGGGGGCGATAATTTGCGATAACGATAACTATCATAACCTCGGGAAAATCCAAGGATCCTCCAGCTGATTATCCGATACCGAGAATCTTTTTGACAAGATTGAGCGGTAACGTTAACGTAACCAGAAGAGGAGATTACGTTAACGATAACCTACGGCGAGATCCTTGGGAGGAGAAAATGCAATACGCAAGAACTCTACGACGGCAGGTCGTCTCGACCGTCGCCGCTGCCATCCTCATCGGTGCGGGTTGGGCCGGCGCCGCGCTCGGTTTTCAGGAGGCGCCGGAACTCAAGGCGCTCGTCGATGCCGGCAAGTTGCCGCCGGTTGACCAGCGGCTGCCCAAGGAGCCGCTGGTGCTCACGCCGCTTGAATCGGTCGGCGCCTATGGCGGCACCTGGCGCACGGCCACCTTCGGCGGTGGGGACAGCGAGATCGAACGTTCGATCGGTTATACCAGGCTTGTCCGCTGGAACCCGGAATGGACCGAGGTGATCCCAGACATTGCCAAGAGCGTCGAAGTCAATGCGAATGCCACCGAATATACGTTCACCCTGCGGCAAGGCACGCGCTGGTCGGACGGCAAACCCTTTACTGCCGACGATCTGGTCTGGTGGAACGAGAACGTGCTGCGCAACACCAAGATCACACCCGCTGCGCCGAACTGGCTGACCGCGGGTGGTCAGACCGTCAGGGTCGAGAAGATCGGCGACGACAAGGTGGTCTTCAAATTCGCCGCGCCGAACGGCCTGTTCCTGATGAATATGGCGACTGTGCGCGGCTCCGATATTTTGGCTGCGGCACCCGCGCACTACCTCAAGCAGTTCCACAAGGATTTCAATCCCGACGGCATCGACGCCCTGGTGAAGGCGGCAGGCGCAACAGACTGGGTCCAGCTCTTCAACAACAAGATCGGATTTCCCGGTCGCTGGCGCGATCTCGGCCGCCCGACGCTTGATGCCTGGGTATTGACGGCGCCCTATAACGGCACGACCCAGGTCGTCGCCGAACGCAATCCCTACTATGCCAAGGTGGATACATCAGGAAACCAGCTGCCCTACTTCGACCGCATCACCATCGACGTGATGCAGGATACCCAGGCGATCATCCTGAAGGCGATCAGCGGCGAAATCGACATGCAGAACCGCTTCATCGAGACGACGGACGCCCGCACGGTGATCGTGCAGAACCAGCAGAAGGGCGGCTACGGCCTGTTCATCGCCCGGCCGGCCTGGTCGAACGCGCTGCTGATCACGCTCAACCAGACCCACAAGAACCCGGCCTTGCGCGCAGCCTTCTCCAACAAGGATTTCCGCATCGGCCTCAGCCACGCCATCAACCGCGAGGAGCTCAACCAGCTGATCTATGCCGGGCAGGCCAAGCCCTATCAGGCCGCACCCCGGGAAGGATCAGCGCTCTACGACGAGAAGATGGCGACGCAATATCTGGAATATAACGTCGATCTCGCCAATCAATATCTCGACAAGGCGGGCCTGACCAAACGCGACGCCGAAGGTTTTCGTCTCGGCCAGGACGGCAAGCGGATCACTTTTGCCATCGACGCCTTGACCGGAAGCCCGATCCAGGTCGACGCCCTCGAGATGATCCAGCGCTACTGGCGGGCCGTCGGCATCGACATGCAGCCGCGCCCGGCCGAACGCTCGTTGATCTTCTCCCGCCTGCAGAACAACGACAATGACGGCCTCGGATGGGTCGGCGGCGGCGGTTACGACTTCCTCGGCCTGCTCGATCCCAAATGGTATTTTCCGCACGAATTTGAATCGAGCTTCGCCACCGCTTGGGGCCTTTATTACCAGAACCCCAAGGATCCGAACGCGCAGGAACCAAGCGCTGCCGCCAAGAAGCAGATGGATCTTTACCGGCAGGTGCAGGAAGCCCCGACGCTCGACAAGCAGCTCGCCGCCATGAAAGAACTGCTGGCGATCACCCGTGACGAGTTCTACGTGATCGGCACGAACCTGGAGCCGGATCGTGTCGGCATCGTCAAGACCAACATGCACAACGTTCCGAAGGTCATCCCCAGCACGTCATTCTACATGACGCCGGGACCGGCGAAGCCCGAGACTTTCTACTACCAGCAGTAAAGCCACGTGATCGGTGGAATGGCGTCCGTGGGCGCCATTCCCAAAGCAAGGCACAGCCCCGCCCAATCACCCATTGCGACCGGCGATCGCCGGTTGAAGGAGCTTGAACATGGCCGGCTTCATCATCAGACGTCTGCTTTACATGATCCCGATGATGTTCGCGATCTCGGTCGTGACCTTCATCATCATTCAGCTGCCACCGGGCGACTTCCTGACTGCGATGACCGCGCGTCTCGCCTCGCAGAACGAAACCATCGATCCCAGCGTCATCGCCGGCCTGCGCGAGCGCTATGGCCTCGATCAGCCTTGGACGGTGCAATATTGGAAATGGATCAGCGGCATCCTGCTGCATGGCGATTTCGGCCAGTCCCTCGATTGGAACAAGCCGGTCAGCGAATTGATCTGGGCACGCATGGGCCTGACCATGGTGGTCTCGGTCACCACGCTGCTCTTCGTCTGGGCGGTGGCCTTTCCGATCGGCATCTATTCGGCCGTGCGGCAATATTCGCTCGGCGATTATTTCGCCACCTTCTTCGGCTTTCTTGGCCTTGCCATCCCGAATTTCCTGCTGGCGCTGGTGCTGATGTTCGTCTCGGCCCAGTATTTCGGCCAAAGCGTCGGCGGGCTGTTTTCGCCCCTCTATATCAACGCTGCCTGGAGCTGGGCCAAGTTCGGCGATCTCATCTCGCATATGTGGATCCCGGTCGTCGTGCTCGGCACCGGTGCGACGGCGGCGCTGATCCGCATCATGCGCGCCAACCTGCTCGACGAGCTCAACAAGCCCTATGTCGACATGGCGCGCGCCCGGGGCCTGAGCGAAATCCGGCTGCTGCTGAAATATCCGGTGCGGGTGGCGCTCAACCCCTTCGTCTCGACGGTCGGCTGGGTGCTGCCGCACCTCGTCTCGGGTTCGGTGGTGGTCTCCATCGTCCTTAGCCTGCCGATCACGGGACCGCTACTTCTCAACGCCCTGTTTGCCCAGGACATGTATCTGGCCGGCACCTTCATCCTGCTGATGAGCATGCTGACGCTGATCGGCACGCTGATCTCAGACCTGCTGCTTGCCTGGCTCGATCCACGCATTCGCAATGGCTGAGGAATGATACCAATGACCGATCAAGCCATCGCACTGATACCTGAACGTGTTCGCAATTCCGATGCGGTCGCCGGCCAGTGGAAACTCATCTGGCACCGCTTCCGCCGCCACCGGCTGGCGCTTGGGGCCGGCGTCGTCATCCTGCTGATTTACCTAGTCGCCCTGTTTGCCGAGGTTCTCGCTCCGGTTTCCTCGCAGACCTATGATTCCCGCTATACCTATGCGCCACCTCAGCAGCTGAGGTTCGCCGGCTATGATGCGGCGGGGAGATTTCATCCGCTCTATGTCAACGGCTATTCGATGAAGGTCGACCCGATCGCACTCAGCCGAACCTATGTGCCTGATCCGGCCGTCGTCATTCCCGTGGGCTTCTTCGTCAAAGGCGAACCTTACCGGCTCTGGGGATTGTTCGATCTCGACCGTCACCTGATCGGCCCGATCGAGGCGGGCAAGCCCTTCTACCTGTTCGGCGCCGACCGGCTGGGGCGCGACGTCTTCAGCCGAACGGTGCATGGCACGCGCGTTTCCATGTCCGTGGGTCTGATCGGTGTCGCGATCAGCCTCGTCCTCGGCATCATCCTCGGGGGCATCTCCGGTCTTTACGGCGGTTGGGTGGACGATGTCATCCAGCGTTCCATCGAGCTCATCAACTCGATCCCGACCATTCCGCTGTGGATGGGGCTTGCGGCTGCCGTGCCGATCAGCGCCGACCCGATCCTGGTCTATCTCTGGATCACCGTCATCCTGTCGCTGATCGGCTGGACCGACTTGGCACGTGTGGTGCGCGGCCGTTTCCTGTCGCTGAAGACCGAAGACTTCGTCATCGCCGCCCATCTCGATGGCTGCTCCAGGATGCGCATCATCTGGCGGCACATGGTCCCGTCCTTCATGAGCCACATCATTGCCTCGGTCACGCTCGCCATCCCGACGATGATCCTTGCCGAAA
Source organism: Rhizobium sophoriradicis (assembly GCF_003939025.1). GTDB lineage: Bacteria > Pseudomonadota > Alphaproteobacteria > Rhizobiales > Rhizobiaceae > Rhizobium > Rhizobium sophoriradicis. The sequence goes on along the minus strand of NZ_RQIH01000001.1, from coordinate 116,103 downwards.
CCGCACTTTCTTTCCTCGGAATCGGCCTGCGGCCGCCGGTCGTCAGCTGGGGTGTGCTGCTGCAGGAGGCGCAGAACATTCTCGCGGTCACGAGCGCACCCTGGCTGTTTCTTCCGGGCCTGGCGGTGATCGTCACCGTACTTGCCCTCAATTTCCTTGGTGATGGATTACGCGATGCTGCAGATCCCTATGAATACTGACGCCAATTTCGCCGCCGGCGGCCGGCAGGGGGATCGCGATCCACTGATCGAGGTCGACGAGCTCAGGACTCATTTCTTCGGCGGCGCGGGCACGGTGAGGGCGGTCGACGGCGTCTCCTTCTCCATCCCGCGCGGCAGGACGGTCTGCGTCGTCGGCGAATCCGGGTCGGGCAAGAGCATCACCGGCCGCTCGATCCTCAACCAGGTCCCGCGCGGCGGGCGGATCGTCTCGGGCGCGATCCGCTACCGGCCCGATCCGGCAGCCCCCGCGATCGATCTCGCGGCGCTCGACCCGCGCGGCCGCGATATGCGGACGATCCGCGGTGCCCAGATCGGCCTGATCAGCCAGGAGCCGATGGCAGCACTTTCACCCGTCCATACGATCGGCAACCAGATGATGGAGGTGATCCGCCTGCATCTGAAAATGGGAAAGAAGGAAGCGCGCGAGCATGCGATCGAAACGCTGGCTCTCGTCGGCATTCCCCGGCCGGCCGAGCGCATGGAAAGCTATGCCTTCCAGTTTTCCGGCGGCATGCGCCAGCGCGTCTGCATCGCGCTGGCGCTCGCCTGTCGTCCTAAACTGCTGATCGCCGACGAGCCGACCACGGCGCTTGATGTGACCACCCAGGCCAATATCCTCGATCTCCTCGCCTCGCTGCAGGCCGAATTCGGGCTCTCGGTACTGTTCGTCACCCATGATCTCGGCGTGGTGGCCGAGATCGCCGACGAGGTCGTCGTCATGTATGTCGGCCGAGTGGTGGAGGCGGGTGACGTCGACACGATCTTCCATGCGCCCGTTCATCCCTACACCAAGGCCCTGCTGCAATCGGCGCCGCGCATGCACGGGCAGCCGACCGAACGGCTCGCGACCATCGAGGGCATGGTGCCCTCACGTTTCGACCGGCCCGAAGGCTGCAGCTTTCATCCCCGATGCAGGCAGGCGAGGGCGGGGCTGTGCGATCAGAAAGACCCCGAGTCCGTCGTCATCGGTGTCGGGCACGTCGCCAGCTGCCTGCTTTACGAGGGAAGACAATGATGGCCGATCCCATGACGCAGCCAAGCCCGCTGCTCGAACTGAACGATCTCAGGATGCATTTCCCCATCCGCAAGGGCGCGTTCCGACGGGTCGTCGGCCACGTCAAGGCGGTCGACGGCGTTTCGCTTCGCGTCGATGACGGCGAGACGCTTGGCATTGTCGGTGAATCCGGCTGCGGCAAGTCCACACTTGCCCGCACAGTGCTGCGCATCTACCAGCCGACCAGCGGCGAGATCCGCTATCGCGATCGCAGCGGCGGCACGGTGGATCTGGCGGCCCTCTCCGGTCCCGCCCTCGATGAAGTCCACCGTGACCTGCGCATCGTGTTCCAGGATCCGCAATCCTCGCTCAATCCGCGTCTTCCCGTCATCGACATTATCGGTGAGGTATTGAGCGTCAACGGCATCGCCAAGGGCCGGGAACTCGAGCACCGGGTCGCCGAGCTGATGCAGAGTGTAGGCCTGCGGCCCGAATATATGCGCCGCTACCCGCATGCCTTTTCGGGCGGCGAACGCCAGCGCATCGGAATTGCCCGGGCGCTGGCGTCCAACCCGCGCCTTGTCATCGCGGATGAGGCGGTCTCGGCGCTCGATGTCAGCGTGCAGGCTCAGACCATCAATCTCCTGCAGGATCTGCAGGAGCAGTTCGGCCTGACCTATCTTTTCGTCGCTCACGATCTCTCGGTCGTCCGGCACATCTCGGACAATATTGCCGTCATGTATGTCGGCCGGGTGGTCGAAAAGGCGCCGACGGAGCAGATCTTTTCGCGCCCGCGCCATCCCTATACCGAAGCGCTGCTTTCGGCGGTGCCCATCGCCGATCCGAGGATGCGCCGCCACGGCAAGCGCATCCGGCTGGCGGGCGAGGTCGCCGACCCCGCGCATCCGCCTCCCGGCTGCGCATTTCATCCGCGCTGCCGCTACGCCACCGAGCTTTGCAGGCAGGAGGTGCCGGACCTGCGCGCCGTGACGGCCGATGGGCACGCGGCCGCCTGTCACTACGCCGAAACCCTGTCGCTCAATCCCTTTGCCGACCGTACCGTTCCGGAGTTCAATTGATGCCTGAATTCATTCCACGCTCCGCGCAGCGTCCCATTGTGGATACCTCCTCCAGGACGCTCGATCTCATCTACTTCGATCTCCTCGCGCTTCCGTTGGATGGCCGGGAGACGCGGCGGCTGCCCTTGCACGAAAGCCTCTACGTCGTGCTGTCGGGGCAGGTGGATATCGAGGTGGATGACGTCAGCTTCGGGGCGGTGGGCCGGCGAGCCGATATCTGGGAAGGCGATGCGGACTCGGTTTACGCGCCCGTCAACGCCAACGTCCGGGTATCGGCTCGTGGCGGCCCGGCCGAAGTCGCGATTGCCGGCGGCATCTGCGAGACGCGCCACACCCCGTTCCGCGTCACGCCTGAGGAGGTCGACGGGGTCAATGTCGGCTCGCCCGATACGCACAGCCAGCGGCGGATCGTCCACCTGCTCGGTCAGCGCCAGAACGGGCGCTGCGGCAATCTTCTGGTGAGCGAGCTCTATGCCGGCGAGGGCTGCTGGTCGGGCTATCCTCCCCACAAGCACGATACGGAAGACGGCGACGCCGAGACCCTGCACGAGGAACTTTATCATTATCGGTTCCTGCCGGAGACCGGCTTCGGCAGCCAGATCACCTATGACGACGACGGTCCGGTCAAGATCCTGATGACCCGTGATGGCGATACCGTCCTGGTCGATCGCGGTTACCACCCGACCGTCACCTCACCCGGCCACCGGGGCTACATCTTCACCATCCTCGTCGGCAAACACCGCCGCGGGCTGATCCAGCGCTTCGATCCTGCCCATCAGCATCTGACCAAAACCATCCCCGGCATCGATGCGATGCGCGAAAAGTTCAAATAGTCAGGCAATCGGCCGCCTGTGCCGGCTCGGTCGGCACCGCCAGATTTCCGTCCTAGGAGAGAGACGATCCATGCGCGAGCGTACGCGAATAAATGTTGATGCCGGCCAGGCCGTGCGCCCGTTCAACCGGTTCTGGCGCGGCACTGGCTTTTCGCCGGCCGAGCTGCTGCTCGAACCCGAAATGCGCCAGATGCTCGCCTATATGGGCGGCCTGCCCAACGAGGGCATCCGATATCTGCGCGTCCATTATCTCTACAATCTGCTGCGCTCGACCGGCGGCGCGGGTTATGACTGGTCCCTGCTCGACCGGGCGCTCGACGTGATGATCGAACACCGCCTGAAGCCGTTCTTCGAGCTGATGGGCAATCCCTCGGGCCTCTTCACCGACTATGAGGACATGGATCAGGTCAGGCGCTGGCGGGATCTGGTGACGGTGATCGGCGGATCGCTACGGCGCGCGCTACGGCATGGACGAATTGCGCACCTGGTACTTCGAAACGACGAACGAGGCCGATTCCGGCTGGTGGACCTATGGGATCAAGGGCTACACCAACTATTACGACGCCTGCGTGGCAGGGCTCGATGCGGTCGATCCCGGCCTGCCGATGGGTGGCCCAGGTACCGCCCGCACGCTCTCGCCGATCTTTCGCGCCCTGATGGCTCATTGCGACAGCGGCACCAGCTGCCTGACCGGCGGCGGCCCGCCGCGCCTCGACTACATCTCGATCCACGAGAAGGGCGTCAACGGCAGCAAGGACGACCTGACCCCGAAAACCCATGCCATTGTCGACCGCACGCTGCTCGTCGTCGATTATCTCAAGGAGCACCATCCGCGCCTTGCCGGCCTGCCGATCATCAATGACGAATGCGACCCGCAGCTCGGCTGGAGCGATCATCACAGCTGGCACGGCAAGACCTATTATGCCGGCATCATTGCCCGCATCATCGAACAGCACGACCGGCGCATCATCGCCCCGAAAGCGGCGAATTTCACCTTCCTCAGCAATGACCACGCTTTTATCGGCGGCTGGAGCCAGCGCACGATCTTTGCCTATTTCGGATCGCGCAATTTCACCAAGGCGCAGTGGGAGCACAAGACCGATCTGGATCGGCTGGTGACTGACATCGACACGGCGCCGCCCTTCGACATCATCAAAAAGCCCGGTCTCACGTCGATGGAGCTGCTGGCGACGCTCGGCGACACTGTCTGCAAGGTAACGGCCGAGCCGCCGCTGGCCCCCGACCAGGATGGATTGGCGATCCTGCCGACGCGGCTGCCGGGCGGGGGTGTTTCGATCAGCCTCATCCACAGCGTCGATGCCATCAACCGTTCGGGCCGGACCGCCGTGCGCCTGGAGGTCGGCGGCCTCGCTCTCGGTCGCCATGCATTGTGCCTGCTGCGCATCGACGAGGAATTCACCAATCCGATGGAAGTGTGGGAGGCCCAGCGCGACGAAAGCAATCCGCGCGGACCCTTCGAGCCGGTGGGCACCCCGCCCGAACCTGACGAAGCGCAGTTTGCCGAACTGCGTCGCGCCCAGGAGCCGGCTTTGCTGCACCCGATCAGTGTCGTCGAATGCGACGAGGGGCGGATCAGCGTCGATCTCGATGTACCCTTGCCGTCGCTGACGCAGGTGCTCGTCGTCCCCGACACCGGCGCGCAGCCTGCCGCACCCACCGGCCTTATCGTCGAACGCTACCGTGGTCTCGGCGGCCGGGAGGAGCGCATGCTGTTCTGGGCGGCCGGCGATAGCAGTCCGGCCATCTTCTACGATGTCCTCACCAGCAGGGATGGTGAGACCTTTGAAAAGGTCAGCCCCGCGCCGCTGATCTCGACGGCATTCCTGCACATGTCGCCGCCGGAAGGCGCGCAATACGCGGTGCGCGCCCGGGATGCATTCGGCCGCCACAGCGAGCTCTGCATTTCCCGTCGGTGAGCAAGGAAATCATGGATATCGCCTATTTCACCAAGACCCTGGAAGGCCTGCCGCTGGAGACAGCGGCAGAGATCACGGCGGGGCTGGGCTTCGACTGCGCCGATCTTCTTATTCGCGAGGGCCACGCCGTTTCGCCGGACAGGCCGGACGAGGTCGTCAAGGCGGTCAAGCTTTTTGCTACGGCCGGCCTGCGCATCCCGATGGCGACCATCGACGCCACGCAGCCTGACGATGCCGCGTCCCGGCTGCTCCATCATTGCGGCGAGGCCAGCATCGGGCAGGTTCGGCTCGGCTTCTGGCGTTATGATCCGTTGCGGCGCTGGCAGGTGCAGCTCGACGAAGCGCGGCGCGACCTCGATGGCTTCGAACGCCTCGCCGACAAATTCGCGATCAAGCTCACCGTCCAGCTTCACGGCGGGACGCTGCACGCCTCGGGTGCGCTGGCAGCGCAACTGCTGGCCGGGCGCGATCCAAGGAGGATCGGCGCCTATCCCGATCCCGCCAACCAGCTCATTCGCGAGGGCAGCGAGGACTGGCGTCTGACGCTGGATCTTCTCGATCCCTGGTTCTGCTGCATGGGTGTCAAGAATTGCGGCTGGTTTCCCGGCGCTTACGGCGCCCGCGGCCAGCGTGCATGGCATTCGGACTGGTACGGGCTCGACGAAGGCATGGTGCCCTGGAACGACATCGTCCCGCATCTCATCACCACCGGATTTGCCGGCGTGCTCTCAATGCATTCGCAATACCGGCTCCCCCGCGACCAGGCGCTAGACAAGGCCCGCGTCGATCTTGCCCATCTCAGGCGCCTCGTCGCCGCAGCGAAAGAGTAGAACCATGAGCAAACAGGCTCCCATCATCGCCGTCCTTTTGACCGAAAAGACCCGCCGTATGATGCTGGACGATGCGGCGACCGCCCGGTTGAACGGCCTCGGCGAGGTGCGCTGGCCGGCCGGCGCCACGATCGACGCTGCCGATGTCGACCAGTTGCTGCAGAATGCCACGGCCTGCCTCACCGGTTGGGGCACGCCGCCCTTCAATCCGGCGGCGCGCCAGCGCCATCCGCGACTTTCTCTGGTGGCCCATTCGGCAGGCAGCATCCGCACGCTCGTTCCGGCGCGCCTGTTCGATGACGGCCTGCGCGTCACCCATGCCGCTTCGAAGATTGCCGCTTCGGTTGCCGAATTCGTCGTCGCCGAAGCGCTGCTTGCCATGCGCGGCATTCACCGGCTGCATCATCGATTGCGCAGAGGCGGTGAATGGCTCGATGTCCGCGCCGCCGTGCCGCAAAGATTGCTCGGCGCCAGAACGGTCGGTATTGTCGGGGCCGGATATGTCGGGCGGGCAGTCATGCGTCTGCTCGTTCCATTCGGCTGCCGCGTGCTGGTCGTCGATCCCTATCTCGACGACGGCGAGGCCGCAGCGCTCGGCGTCGTCAGAACAGGATTGGACGACGCGCTTGCCCAGAGCGATGTGATTTCCCTGCATGCGCCCGTCCTGCCCGAGACGCGTGGGATGATCGGCGCCCGCGAACTGGCGCTGCTGCGCCCCGGCGCGCTGTTCATCAACACGGCGCGGGCCGAGCTGGTCGACGAGGCCGCACTGCTCGCCGAAATCAGGTCCGGCCGCATCGAGGCGGCGCTCGATGTCTTCGACAATGAGCCGCTGCCTCAGGACAGTCCGTTCCGCGACCCTCAGCTGACCAATGTCACGATTTCGCCGCATGCCGCCGGCCACACCGAAGAGGCACATTTCGCCCAAGGGCAGGCCATGGTCGACGAGATCGGCCGGCTGCTGCGCCGTGAACCGCTTCAGCACGAAGTGTCGCGCGCCATGCTCGAGCGGATGGCGTGACCATGGACCGAAGCATCGGAGGTTCCGTGACGGCGCCGCGCATCAGAATTGTCGAGATCGATGCCTTCGAGCGCGATATCAGGCTGCGCCTGCCGTTTCGCTTCGGTGCGGCAACCCTCGAAAAGGCGCCGCAGGCCTTTCTCAGGGTGCGCGTCGAGGATGAGGAAGGGAAAACCGCCATCGGCGCCGCCGCCGAAATGATGGTGCCGAAATGGTTCGACAAAAACCCGGCGCTGACGCCGGCGCAGAATGTCGATCAATTGCGCGGCTCTATCCGCGTAGCCACGGCTGCGTCGCGGGAACCGTCCGCCCCGATAACATTGTTCGCCGCCGCCCGTCTGAACGAGATGGAAACCGCCCGCCGCCTGCCGGGAAATCCGCTGGCCGCCGGTTTCGGTCCTTCGCTTGTCGCCCGCGCAGCACTCGACGCCTATTGCCGCCTTGCCGGCATTTCCTTCTTCGATGCGGTGCGTCGCAATATCATCGGCATCGGCGGCCCGATGCTATCAGGCGATATCGACGCGGATGCAGTGTCGGCTGTGCTGGCCGGCTTTCGTCCCGCCGGTTCCATCTCGGCCCGGCATACGATCGGGCTTCTCGACCCGATCACCGAGAGCGAGATCGTCGATCCCGTCGATGACGGCCTGCCGCAGAGCCTCGAGGCGGTGATCGCGCGCTATGGCAATCACTGGTTCAAGATCAAGCTTTCGGGCGCGGTCGATGCCGATATCGACCGGCTGGCGCGCATCGCCGCCGTGTTGGACCGCTTGCACGATTATCGGGTGACGGTCGACGGCAACGAACAATTCGGCGCCGCCGAACAGCTGAGCGCATTGCTGGCGCGGATCGAGACCGTGCCCCGGCTGGCCAGGTTACGTGCGGCCATTGCCTTTGTCGAACAGCCGTTCTCGCGCGCGATCACCATGGAAACGCCGCTCGGGGATCTGGCAGCGCAATTGCCCTTCCTGATCGATGAGAGCGACGATGGCGACGGCGCCTTCGCCCGCGCCCGGCGGCTTGGTTATACCGGCGTCTCCTCGAAGACCTGCAAGGGCATTTACCGCTCGCTCATGAAGGCGATCCGCATCAGAACCGCGGGCGTGCCGGGGTTGTTTCTCTCCGGCGAGGATCTGACCTGCCAGGCCGGGCTTGCCGTGCAGCAGGACTTGGCGCTGGTTTCGCTGCTCGGCCTCTCCCATGTCGAGCGCAATGGCCATCATTATGTGGCCGGCATGCAGGGCGCGCCGCAGGTGGAGAAGGTGCGTTTTGCCGCTGCCCACCCCGATCTCTACGAGCAGGGGCGGGACGGGCCGCTGCTGTCGATCCGCGACGGCCGGATCGCCATCGCTTCGCTCGGGGCCGTCGGCTACGCGAGCGGCGCTTTACCCGATTTCGGATCGATGAAGCCATTGTCATGATGACGAAAAGCGCGAGCGGTTTCGTTCGATTATCATGAGGTCAGAAAAGCTTTCAAATGTTTATGTTACTCGTCCGGCGCGCTCCAGGATGCGGAGCGCAAGCTTCAGATGCGGCATATCAAGCATGCGCCCGTCAAGTTGAATGGCGCCTGCATCAGGGTTCGCGGCAAAGGCGGCGGTGACCTTCTCCGCCCAGGCGATTTCGAAGGCATCCGGCGTGAAGGCGTGATTGATCGTTTCGACCTGACCCGGATGGATGGCCATCATGCCGGAGAAACCGTCGCGCCGGGCGCGGCCGACATAGGCCCGCAGGCCATTGAGATCGCGAAAATCGGGATAGACGGTATCGATCGCCGGAACGGTCGCTGCATGGGCTGCAAATAGCGTGAGCGAGCGGGCAAGCTCGTAAGGCGGCGTATAGCGGCCATCTGTCCTGCGCGCGGTCGTAGCCCCGATCGCGGCCGGCAGATCCTCAGCGCCCCAGGTCAGGCCGCAGAGCTTGTCCGAGACCTCGCGATAGCTGCCGATCTCGAAGATCGCCGATGGCGTTTCCGTCGCGATCGGCAGGATGGGAATAGTAGCGGCGAGGGCGCTTGCAAGCTTCAGCACGGAAGCAGCGCCCTCGGCCTTCGGCAGCATGAGCGCGAAAGGCTGAAGGCCGCTTAAGGCGGCGAGGTCGTCTTCGAATTCCGGCGAGGCGAGGGGATTGATGCGGATAAGGAGCTTGGTCTCGCCGGCATGGCGCTGCACGAATTCGTGCACGCTGTCGCGGGCCTTTGGTTTATTGGCTGGTGCGACGGAATCTTCCAGATCGAGAATGACGGCATCGGCGCCCGATGCGAGCGCTTTTTCAAAACGTTCCGGTCGATCGCCGGGCACGAAGAGCAGCGAACGCAGCCTCATGATGACTTCCCCTTCAGCATGGCGGTACGCAGGCACTGGCAGACGATCTCGTTACGCTGGTTCAAGGTGATGTGTCGGAAGGTGACGATGCCGGCATCGGGGCGGGAGTTCGAGCGGCGCAGCTCCGTCACTTCGGTTTCTACCCGCAGCGTATCGCCGATGAAGACCGGTTTCGGCATTGTCACCTTGTCATAGCCGAGATTGGCGACAAGCGTGCCGAGCGTGGTGTCACTGACCGAAAGACCGACGGTCAGCGCGAAGGTGAAGGTGCCGTTGACGACGATCCGGCCGAACTCGGTTCCGGCCGCATATTCCGCATCGAGATGCAGCGGCTGCGGATTGTGGGAGAGTGTCGTAAACAGCAGATTGTCGGTCTCGGTGACCGTGCGGCGAATGTCGTGGGCGATCCGGTCGCCAACCGTCCATTCGTCGAAATAGCGGCCGGCCATCACTCCTCTCCCTTCATGACGGTGACGACCAGCTGGTTTTCCGAGACTCTGGTTCCGGGGGAGACCTGCAATTTTCCGACGACGCCGTCGAATGGCGCCCGCAGCGTATGCTCCATCTTCATGGCTTCGACGGTCAGCAGACGGTCCCCTTTGGCGACCGCGTCGCCCTCAATGACGTCAACCGAAATGACGAGGCCCGGCATGGGTGACAGGATGGCGCCGTCGCCCACGCCGTGGTTCGCCTCGACCTCACCCGCATGGGGCAGGCCGATCGACCAGGCATTGCCCGCATCGAAAAGCACCGTCACTTGGTCCATCTCGACGGCATTTGTTTCGAGGTCAGCGCGTGCCCGTCCCCAATGGAGATGACCGTCGATGCGCACACGTACGCGGCTGTCGCTTGGCCCGGCGATGCGGAAGCCGGTCAGCGCAGACCAGGGATCGCCAACCATGCCCTTCGAAAGTGCCGTGGCTGCTTTGTCGATGACGGTTTCATCAGGATCGTTGGCCACGAGGCTTTCGCCATGGCGGTCGAGGAAGCCGGTATCGATCCTTGCGGCGCGAAAATCCGGATGATTGGTGACGCGTGCGAGAAGACCGGCATTGGATCGGACCGGCCAGACCTCGATGCCGGCACAGGCGGCGGCGAGCTTAGACAGGGCGGCCCCGCGGTTCGGTCCATGCGCAATGATCTTGGCGATCATCGGGTCGTAGAAGGCGGTGATCTCGTCTCCCCGCTCGACGCCGCTGTCGACACGAACCGCCTGCGGCATTTCAAGATGGTCGAGCCGGCCGGTCGAGGGCAGGTAGCCGGCGGCGGGGTTTTCGGCATAGAGCCGGGCTTCGAAGGCCCAGCCGTTCATGGTGATCTCGTCCTGGCTTTTCGGCAGCGGCTCGCCGCTCGCGACCTTCAGCTGCCAAAGCACCAGATCTTCGCCTGTTATGGCCTCGGTAACCGGATGCTCGACTTGCAGGCGCGTGTTCATCTCCATGAACCAGATGCGGTCGGCATTGAGGCCCGAGGAGGCGTCGGCGATGAATTCGATCGTGCCGGCGCCGACATAATTCACCGCTCTTGCGGCCTTGACCGCCGCATCGCAGATCGCCGCGCGGGTGGCGGCATCAAGGCCGGGGGCAGGGGCCTCTTCGATGACTTTCTGGTGCCGGCGCTGCAGCGAACAATCGCGTTCGAAGAGATGAACGCAGTTTCCGTGCGTGTCGGCAAAGACCTGCACCTCGATATGGCGCGGATTGGCGATATAGCGCTCGATCAGAACACGGTCGTCGCCGAAAGAGGCGGCTGCCTCGCGGCGGCAGGAGGCGAGACCTTCGGCAAAATCCTGCGGCCGGTCGACGCGCCGCATGCCCTTGCCGCCGCCGCCAGCGACGGCCTTGATCAGCACGGGGTAGCCGACGATATCGGCTTCGGCCGAGAGCCTTGCTTCGCTCTGGTCTGGCCCCAGATAGCCGGGCGTCACCGGTACCCCTGCCGCCTGCATCAATTGTTTGGCGGCATCCTTCAGCCCCATGGCGCGGATGGCAGCCGGCGGCGCGCCGACCCAGCTCATGCCCGCCTTTTCGACCGCTTCGGCAAAATCCGCATTTTCCGACAGGAAACCGTAACCGGGATGGATGGCCGCAGCGCCGCTTTTCCGGGCGGCCTCGAGGATGCGTGCCTCGGAGAGATAACTCTCTCGGGCGGGCGGCGGGCCGATGGCGACTGCCTCGTCCGCTTCTCTCACGAAAGGCAGGCCGGCATCGGCCTCGGAATAGATGGCAATGGTGCGGATGCCGAGTATCTTCGCGGTGCGGATGATGCGGCGGGCGATCTCGCCCCGGTTGGCAATGAGAAGACTTTCCATCATCGCCGCCTCACATCCTGAATAGGCCGAAGCGCGGCCCTTTCGGGATCGGCGCATTTAGGCAGGCGGAAAAGGCGAGGCCGAGCACATCTCGTGTCTGGCGTGGGTCGATGATGCCGTCGTCCCAGAGGCGGGCTGTGGCAAAATAGGGATTGCCCTCGGCCTCGTAGCCCGCACGGATCGGCGCCTTGAACGCCTCTTCCTCGGCGGCCGGCCAATCCTCGCCGCGCGCTTCCATCGCGTCGCGGCGGATGGTGGCAAGCACCGAGGCCGCCTGTTCGCCGCCCATGACGCTGATGCGGCTGTTCGGCCAGGTGAAGAGGAAGCGCGGGCGATAGGCGCGGCCGCACATGCCGTAATTGCCGGCGCCGAAGCTGCCGCCGATGATGACGGTGACTTTCGGCACGGTGGCGGTCGCCACCGCCGTCACCAGCTTCGCCCCATCCTTGGCGATGCCGCCGGCCTCGTAGCGGCCGCCGACCATGAACCCGGAAATATTCTGCAGGAAGAGCAGCGGCACGCGGCGCTGGCAGGCGAGCTCAATGAAATGTGCGCCCTTCAGCGCACTTTCGGAAAAGAGCACGCCGTTATTGGCGATGACGGCGACAGGCATGCCCCAGATGCGGGCGAAGCCGCAGACGAGCGTGGTGCCGTAGAGTGGCTTGAACTCATGCAGTTCCGAGCCGTCGACGATTCGGCCGATCACCTCGCGCACGTCATACGGCGAGCGCACGTCCTCCGGAATGATGCCGTGAAGGTCCTCGAGGTGGAGCTTCGGCGGCCGGGGGGATTGAATGTCTATATCGACCGACTTCACGCTGTTGAGGCTGGCGACGATATCGCGCACCAGAAGCAGCGCATGTTCGTCGTTCTCGGCGACATGATCGACGACGCCGGAGCGGCGGCCATGGGTTTCGGCGCCGCCGAGCTCTTCGGCCGAGATGATTTCGCCGGTCGCGGCTTTGACCAGCGGCGGGCCGGCAAGGAAGATCGTGCCCTGATTGCGCACGATCACCGTTTCGTCGGACATCGCGGGAACATAGGCACCGCCGGCGGTGCAGCTTCCCATGACGCAGGCAATCTGGGCAATGCCTTCGGCCGACATCTGCGCCTGGTTGTAGAAGATCGCGCCGAAATGATCGCGGTCGGGAAAGACCTCGGCCTGATGCGGCAGATTGGCGCCGCCGCTATCGACCAGATAAAGGCAGGGCAGCCGGTTCTGCATGGCGATTTCCTGCGCCCTGAGATGTTTCTTCACCGTCATCGGAAAATAGGCGCCGCCCTTTACCGTCGCGTCATTGGCGACGATCATGACCTCACGGCCGGATACGCGGCCGATGCCCGATATGATGCCGGCGCCCGGCGCCTCGTCGCCATACATTCCGTTGGCCGCCAGCGCGCCGACCTCCAGGAAGGGGCTGCCGGCATCGATCAGCAGCTGAATGCGGTCGCGCGGCAGAAGCTTGCCCTTGGCCGTGTGACGTTCACGTGCCGATTGCGCGCCGCCCTCGCGCGCCTTTGCCGAGCGCTCGTAGAGCTCGTCGATAAGCGCCTTGTTCTTGATGGCATTGGCTTTGAAGGTCTCGCTGTCGCGATCGATCGCGGTCGAAATCTCCGTCATGATGCGATGAGCTCCCGGCCGATCAGGTAGCGGCGGATTTCGTTGGTACCGGCCCCGATATCGTAGAGCTTGGCGTCGCGCAGGAAACGCTCGACCGGCCATTCCTTGGTATAGCCGGCGCCGCCGAGCGCCTGGATCGCCTCCAGCGACACCTTCACGGCATTCTCGCTGGCAAAGAGGATCGCGGCCGCCGCGTCGGTGCGCGTGGCACGGCCAGCGTCGCAGGCGCGGGCGACGGAATAGACATAGGCGCGCGACGAGTTCAGCGCCACATACATATCTGCGATCTTGGCCTGCATCAGCTGGAAATCGCCGATCGGTTTGCCGAACTGCTTGCGATCGCGCACATAAGGCAGCACGACATCGAGGCAGGCCTGCATGATGCCCAGCGGACCGCCGGCAAGCACGGCGCGCTCGTAATCGAGACCGGACATCAGGATCTTCACGCCTTCGCCTTCCCGGCCCATCAGCGCCTCGGCCGGCACCTCGCAATCCTCAAAGACCAACTCGGCCGTATCGCTGCCGCGCATGCCAAGCTTGGAGAGCTTCTTGGAGACGCTGAAGCCGGGCATGCCCTTCTCGATGATGAAAGCGGAAATGCCTTTCGGACCGGCGGCGGGATCGGTCTTGGCATAGACGACGAGGACGTCGGCATGCGGCGCATTGGTGATCCAGAATTTGGTGCCGTTCAGAATGTAGCGGGCGCCCTTGCGCTCGGCCCGTAACCGCATGGACACGACATCGGAGCCGGCGCCGGCTTCGGACATCGCAAGTGAGCCGACATGCTCGCCGGAGATCAACTTCGGCAGATGGCGCTGCTTCTGCTCCGGCGAGGCCCAGCGGCGGACCTGATTGACGCAGAGATTGGAATGAGCGCCGTAACTTAAGCCCACCGAGGCCGAGGCGCGCGACACTTCCTCCATCGCGACGACATGCTCGAGATAGCCGAGACCGGCGCCACCGAATTCCTCCTCGACGGTGATCCCATGCAGGCCGAGTGCCCCCATCTGAGGCCAGAGCTGGCGTGGAAACGTGTTGCTTTCGTCGATCTCCGCTGCCAGCGGAGCAATATGATCGGCGGCAAACCGCGCCGTCGTGTCGCGGATCGCATCCGCGGTTTCGCCAAGCGAAAAATCAAACATGGCACTCCTCCCGCTAAAATATGTAGCGCGGGTTGCGAAAGGTTCAAAGTGCCCTTGATTTTGATGCGGGTAAGGGCCATCCCCTTCGAAAGCCGGGAGGTTTACCATGCGACAGTTCACGACAGGAGACCTCAACAAGCAGGTCGGCGATGTCATCGATGCTGCGAGCCGCGAGCCAGTCGTTCTCACCTGGCATAACAAGCCGCGTTTCGTGCTGATTAGCTATGAGCGCTTCGAGCGGATGCGCAGCGGCATGGACCCGCGTCGTGCCCATCACATCTCGGAGATGCCGGACGAACATTCCGAGTTGTTCGCAGAGGCGATCGATCGGCTGTCGAAGAGCGAAGGCTACGACGACGAGCCATGAGCTTCGCGCTGCCCGATCCTTGCAATGCGTGCCGGCCGAGAATTACGGGGCGGCTGCCCTATTCGTCCGGGAATAGCAATCGTTCATAGTCTACCGCGCCGTGGAGGACATGCAGCACTTCGACCGCGTCGGCAATCCGGTAAAAAATCAGATAGTCGCCGTAGGGGCGCCGGCGGATGCCGGAGTCTTCCCGGCCGGGCAGCAGGGGAAAGGAGCGGGGCCTATGCCCCAGTGATTCGCACCGCTCGTAAAGCTCCCTCACGAAGGTCTCGGCGCGAGCCGGATTGCCGTCCTTGATCCAGCGGCCAGTATGCAGCATGTTTTCCCAAGCCGCATCGGTAATTCTGACCTTCATTTCCCAGCGCTTTGATCCACAAGGCCGAGTTCCTCGCGAAGCCGCTTGAATGCCGCATCCAAGGGCATGGTGCGCCCCGCTTCAGCGTCGGCGATGCCGCGTGCCAGTGCCTCATCCAACGCCTTCAGCTTTTCGGCGCGATCGCGTTGCTGGTTATAGCGCTCGCGTACCAGGTCGCGGATATATTCACTGCTCGATGCGAAGGCGCCGGTGCGCACCTGATCGCGGACGAATTGCTCCAGTTCGCCGGTGAGGCTCACGGTCATCTGTCCGGATGGTTTCATGGCTACGGTCTCCTTTACTTTTCTTATAGCATATAGTGAAAATTAGTGGATATCACTATTCTACACTGGTGCCGGTACGCGAAGCCAATCGGGTCAAGTTGAGCGGTTTGACTTAGCCTCGATTTTCCGCTTCTTCCCGCCGGAAAGCCTCCGGGCTCTTGCCCATCCATTTCCGAAAGGCCCGGAAGAAGGCACTGGGCTCGGAATAGCCGAGTTGTACAGCGATCTCGCCAATGGTCTTCGAGGTGTTCAGCAGCAGTTCGATGGCAAGGTCACGGCGGATATCGTCCTTGATGGCGGCATAGCTTTGTCCCTCGTCGTGCAGGCGGTGGCGGAGTGTAGAGGAGGGCATGCGCATGTCGGCGGCAAGTGCTGCAAAACTCGTCCAGGCATTGGGCGTGGCTTGGTTCAAGCGGCGGCGGACGGCGGCGGCGATGCCGGCGTCGTAACGGTAGCGCACCAGAATATTGGCCGGCGCACCGCGCAGGAACTGTTTCAGAGCCTGTTCGCTGCGGGAGATCGGCAGGTTGAGCATGGCGCTGTCGAAGCCGAGCCGGCTGATGGCCTGGGAGAAGCGTACGGGCGCGCCGAAGAACAGCCGGTAGTCGGCGCCTTGCTTGGGTTCGGCGCAGCGGAAATCGACGAGGCGGATCGGAATGCGCCGCCCGACCAGCCAGCAGATGATGCCGTGCAGGATGATCCAGTAGGTTCGATAGGCGAAGGCCGAACGTGGGCCGCCGGCATCCCTGAGCTCGACTTCGGCGAGGCCATCGCGGATGATGAGCTGCCCCCTGGGATCGTCGAGCACGACATCGAGGAAGCGCAAGGCCCGGCGCAGCGCGTGGCCGAGCGTCGGCGCATGCAGCACGCAATGGCAAAGCAGCGTGAAGCTGCCGCTGCGCATCGGGCGCGCGCCCATGCCGAAGAATTCGTCGTCGAGTTCGCCAGCAATTGCAAGCCACAGCGCGCCATAGGTCTCCGCCGAAACCGACTGGTCGATGACAGCAGGCAGGCCGACGCGGGCGAGGATCGGTGCCGTCGGCTTGCCGAGCCGCCGCAGGCTGTCGAGCGCCTCCTCGACGAAACCCGGCGCGATCATGCGTCGCTCGATCTCGGCCATGCCAATCCTCACTATGGCAAAACTGTCCGAAACTATGGAGCAGTTTTGTCATCGCTTGCAATAGGTAGAGCGAATAGAATCGCTGCTGTCGGTTGCGCCTGGAGGAGGGCGCGTGCTGGCAGGGAGGACTGGATCCATGCTGATCGCAGGAGCAAATTTCATCGTCACCGGCGGCGGCTCCGGTCTCGGCGCCGCAACAGCGCGCATGCTCGTCGAAGCCGGCGGGCGCGTGACGATCGCCGATCTCAATGCGGAAGCAGGTGAAGCGATTGCCCGGGAGTTCGGCAGCGAGGCTCGCTTCGTCAAGGCCGATGTCAGCGATGGCGAGGACGGTGCGGCTGTGGTGGCCGCTGCGGTCGAAGCTTTCGGCGGTTTGCGCGGACTGGTCAATTGCGCCGGTGTCGCGCCGGCCGAAAAGGTGATCGGCCGCGACGGACCGCACCGGCTGGAGAGTTTTGCCCGCACCATCGGCATCAATCTCATCGGCACGTTCAACATGATCCGGCTTGCCGCGGCCGCGATCCGGATCATGGAGCCGGATGCGGAAGGCGAACGCGGCGTCATCGTCAACACGGCTTCGGTTGCCGCTTTCGACGGACAGATCGGTCAGGCGGCCTATGCTGCCTCCAAGGGCGGGGTGGCGGCGATGACCTTGCCGATCGCCCGTGAATTTGCGCGGCACGGCATCCGTGTCGTGTCGATCGCGCCCGGCATATTCGAGACGCCGATGATGGCTGATATGCCGGCGGAAGTGCAGGAAGCGCTCGGCAAGAGCGTGCCCTTTCCGCCGCGACTCGGCCGGCCGGCGGAATTTGCCGGACTGGTGCGCCATATCTTTGAAAACAACATGCTGAACGGCGAGGTCATCCGCCTTGACGGCGCATTGCGGATGGGCGCGCGTTAAGCGTCGCCCGAGGAGGAAAAATGGCATTGCAGGACCCTATCGTCATCGTCGGTGCGGCACGTACGCCGATCGGCAGCTTTCAGGGAGAGCTGAAGGATGCGGCGGCACCCGAGCTTGGCGCAACTGCGATCCGCGCCGCACTTGAGCGCAGCGGCGTCGAGGCCGAAGCGATCGAGGAAGTCGTCTTCGGCTGCGTGCTGCCGGCAGGGCAGGGGCAGGCGCCGGCACGCCAAGCGGCCATCCATGCCGGCCTGCCGTTTTCGACAGGCGCCAGCACCGTCAACAAAATGTGCGGCTCGGGCATGAAGGCTGTCATGATGGCGCATGACCTGATCGCCGCCGGCAGTGCCTCGGTGGCGGTTGCCGGCGGCATGGAAAGCATGACCAACGCGCCCTATCTCCTCGACAGGGCTCGTGGCGGCTACAGGCTTGGCCATGGGCGTGTCGTGGATCACATGTTCCTCGACGGGCTGGAGGATGCTTATGACAAGGGGCGCTTGATGGGCAGCTTCGCGGAGGATTGCGCCGAGGCCTATCAGTTCACGCGTGAGGCGCAGGACAACTATGCGATCGCATCCCTGACGCGGGCGCAGAAGGCGATTGCGGACGGCTGTTTTGAAAGGGAGATCGTGCCGGTCACGGTCAAATCGGGCAAAGCCGAGCAGGTGGCAAGCCGCGACGAACAGCCGGGCAAGGCCAAGCTCGACAAGATTCCGACATTGAAGCCCGCCTTCCGCGAGGGCGGCACGGTGACGGCGGCCAATTCCAGCTCGATCTCCGATGGCGCGGCAGCCCTGGTGCTGATGCACCGCTCGCAGGCGGAACTGCGCGGGCTCAAGCCGCTTGCCACGATCCTCGGTCATGCCACGCATTCGCAGGCGCCCAATCTTTTCGCCACCGCGCCGATCGGCGCGCTGCAGAAGCTCTCCGATCGCACCGGCCTGGCGCTTTCGGAGGTCGACCTGTTCGAAATCAACGAGGCATTCGCCGTCGTCGCAATGGCGGCGATGCGCGACCTCGACCTGCCGCATGAGAGGGTCAACGTGCATGGTGGCGCCTGCGCGCTCGGCCATCCGATCGGCGCGTCCGGCGCCCGGATTCTGGTGACGCTGCTTGCAGCGCTGCAGCGCTACGACCTGAAACGAGGCATGGCGGCGCTCTGCATTGGCGGCGGCGAGGCGACGGCTGTCGCCATCGAGCGGCACTAGCGGGAAGAGGAGGAGCCATATGATCCTTTCCGAACTCCAGCAGCAGATATCAGATGTCGCCCGCGACTTTGCCCGCGACCGGCTGGCCCCGGGAGCGGCCAAACGCGACCGCGAGCATCTTTTCCCGCGCGACGAATTGAAGGAGATGGGCGAACTCGGGCTGCTCGGCATGCTGGTGCCGGAGGCCTATGGCGGCTCGGATACCGGCGTGGTTGCCTATGCCGCGGCACTGGAGGAGATTGCCGCCGGCGACGGGCCTTGTTCGACGATCATGAGCGTGCACTCCTCCGTCGGCTGCGTGCCGATCCTGAAATTCGGCACCGAGGAGCAGCGCCAGCGCTTTCTGCCGAAACTGGCAAGCGGCGAATGGATCGGCGGTTTTGCGCTGACCGAGCCGCAGGCGGGTTCGGATGCCTCCAACCTGAAGACCCGGGCGCGGCTTGACGGCGACCACTATGTGATCGACGGCTCCAAGCAGTTCATCACGTCGGGAAAGAACGGCAATGTCATCATCGTCTTTGCCGTCACCGATCCGGATGCCGGCAAGAAGGGCATCACTGCCTTTATCGTGCCAACGGAGACGCCGGGCTACGAGGTTATCCGCGTGGAGGAAAAGCTCGGTCTGCATTCCACCGATACCTGCCAGATCGCCTTCAACGCCATGCGCATTCCTGTCGATTTGAGGCTCGGTGCGGAAGGCGAAGGCTATCGCATCGCGCTTGCCAATCTCGAGGGCGGGCGGATCGGTATTGCCGCGCAGGCCGTCGGTATGGCGCGCGCGGCCTTCGAGGCGGCGCGTGATTATGCCAAGGAACGTACGGCCTTCGGCAAGCCGATTTTCGAGCATCAGGCCGTCGCCTTCCGCCTTGCCGATATGGCGGTTCGGATCGAGGCGGCGCGTCAGCTGGTCTTTCATGCCGCCGCCTTGAGAGAGGCGGAGCTGCCCTGCCTTTCGGAAGCCTCGATGGCAAAACTCTTTGCCTCGGAGATGGCCGAGCGCGTCTGTTCCGACGCGATCCAGATCCATGGCGGCTACGGCTATATGGCCGATTATCCGGTCGAGCGCATCTATCGCGATGTGCGCATCTGCCAGATCTATGAGGGAACGAGCGACGTGCAGCGCATGGTGATCGCCCGCAATCTATAAGAACCATACCGGCCTGCTTCCGGGGAGGGACGCATGGCCGGCAAAGGGAGGAAAGAAGAAATATGGTGGATTCCGCTCGTTTGAGCCTGCACGTCCCCGAACCTGCCGTCCGCCCCGGCGGCCAGCCCGACTTTTCCAACGTCAAGATCGCCAAAGCCGGTTCCGTGCCGCGTCCCGAGGTCGATGTCGCCTCGGAAGAAATCCGCGAGCTTGCCTATTCGATCATCCGCGTCTTGAACCGTGATGGCGAGGCGGTCGGTCCATGGGCGGGGTCGCTCTCCGATGAGGAATTGCTGACCGGGCTTCGCAACATGATGAAGCTGCGCGCCTTCGACGCCCGCATGTTGATGGCGCAGCGTCAGGGCAAGACTTCCTTCTACATGCAGCATCTCGGCGAAGAGGCCGTCAGCTGTGCCTTCCGCAAGGCGCTCAACAAGGGAGACATGAATTTCCCGACCTATCGCCAGGCGGGGCTGCTGATCGCCGACGACTACCCGATGGTCGAGATGATGAACCAGATCTATTCGAACGAGAGCGATCCTCTGCACGGCCGGCAGCTGCCGATCATGTATTCCTCCAAGGAACACGGCTTCTTCACCATCTCCGGAAATCTCGCCACCCAATATGTGCAGGCGGTGGGCTGGGCGATGGCCTCGGCGATCAAGAATGACAGCCGCATTGCCGCTGCCTGGATTGGCGATGGATCGACGGCGGAATCGGATTTCCATTCGGCGCTCGTTTTCGCCTCGACCTACAAGGCGCCTGTGATCCTCAACATCGTCAACAATCAATGGGCAATCTCCACTTTCCAGGGCATTGCCCGCGGAGGCTCCGGCACCTTTGCCGCTCGCGGCCTCGGCTTCGGCATTCCGGCGCTCAGGGTCGACGGAAACGATTACCTCGCCGTCCATGCCGTCTCCCGCTGGGCGGCGGAGCGGGCTAGGCGCAATCTCGGCCCGACGCTGATCGAACATGTGACCTACCGTGTCGGCGCCCATTCCACCTCGGATGATCCGAGCGCCTATCGGCCGAAGACGGAATCCGAAGCCTGGCCGCTCGGCGACCCCGTGCTGCGCCTGAAGAAACATCTGATCGTCAAGGGCGTCTGGTCGGAGGAGCGCCACGTCCAGGCGGAAGCCGAAATCATGGACGAGGTGATCGAGGCGCAGCGCCAGGCGGAGGCGCACGGCACGCTGCATGCCGGCGGCCGTCCTTCGGTGCGCGACATTTTCGAGGGCGTCTATGCCGAGATGCCGGCGCATATCCGCCGGCAGCGGCAGAAGGCGGGGTACTGACATGGCCAGGATGACGATGATCGAGGCCGTGCGCAGCGCCATGGATGTCTCGATGGCGAAGGACGACAATGTCGTGGTCTTCGGCGAGGATGTCGGCTATTTCGGCGGCGTCTTCCGCTGCACCCAGGGGCTGCAGGCAAAATACGGTAGGACGCGCTGCTTCGACACGCCGATCAGCGAATCCGGCATCGTCGGCACGGCAATCGGCATGGCCGCCTACGGGCTGAAGCCCTGCGTCGAAATCCAGTTCGCCGATTACATGTATCCGGCCTATGACCAGCTGACGCAGGAGGCCGCACGCATCCGCTACCGCTCCAACGGTGATTTCACCTGCCCGATCGTCGTGCGTATGCCGACCGGCGGCGGCATCTTCGGCGGCCAGACGCACAGCCAGAGCCCGGAAGCGCTGTTCACTCATGTCTGCGGCCTGAAGGTGATCGTTCCTTCCAATCCCTACGACGCTAAAGGCCTGCTCATCGCGGCGATCGAGGATCCGGATCCGGTCATGTTCCTGGAGCCGAAGCGGCTTTATAACGGCCCCTTTGACGGTCATCACGAGCGGCCGGTCACACCCTGGTCGAAACATGATCTCGGTGAGGTTCCCGACGGCCATTACACCATCCCGATCGGCAAGGCCGAGATCCGGCGCGCCGGGTCGGCGGTAACTGTGATTGCTTATGGCACGATGGTGCATGTGGCGCTTGCCGCGGCCGAAGATGCCGGCATCGATGCCGAGGTGATCGATCTCAGAAGCCTGCTGCCGCTCGACCTCGATACGATCGTCAAATCTGTCACCAAGACCGGGCGCTGCGTCGTCGTCCATGAGGCGACCCTGACGTCGGGTTTCGGCGCCGAGGTCGTGTCTCTGGTGCAGGAACATTGCTTCTATCATCTCGAAGCGCCGGTTGTGCGCGTCGCCGGCTGGGACACGCCCTATCCGCATGCGCAGGAGTGGGACTATTTTCCCGGTCCCGGCCGTGTCGGGCGGGCGCTTGCCGAAGTCATGGAGGCCTGAGCCGTGGGCGAATTCATCATCAAGATGCCGGATGTCGGGGAAGGGGTCGCCGAGGCCGAGCTCGTGGAATGGCACGTGAAGACAGGCGATCCGGTGCGCGAGGATATGGTGATTGCCGCCGTCATGACCGACAAGGCGACGGTGGAAATTCCCTCACCCGTCAATGGCACCGTCATCTGGCTTGCCGGCGAGATCGGAGACCGTATCGCGGTCAAGGCGCCGCTGGTGCGGATCGAAACGGCAGGGGAATCCGACGAGGCTCAGCACATACGGATCTCGCAGGCGCCGGTCGCCGAAACGCCTAAGGCCGAGATTGCCAAGCCCGTCCCGGCGGCGACAACTCCTGCACCTGCACCTGCACCTGCACCTGCACCTGCACCTGCACCTGTGCCTGCTCCCGCGCCTGTGCCGGTCGAAAAGCCGATCGCCGCGCCCTCCGTGCGGCTGCTCGCCAGGGAAAGCGGCGTCGATCTCAGACAGGTGCAGGGAAGCGGACCGGCCGGTCGGATCCTGCGCGAAGATGTGGAGCAGTTTCTGTCTCAGGGAACAGCTCCCGCGGCGACCCGGAACGGATTTGCCAGGAAGACGGCGACTGAAGAAATCAAGCTGACCGGCCTGCGCCGCCGCATTGCCGAGAAGATGGTGCTGTCCACCTCGCGCATTCCCCACATCACCTATGTGGAGGAAGTGGATATGACGGCGCTCGAGGAGTTGCGCGCCACCATGAATGGTGACCGCCGGCCGGATCATTCGAAGCTGACGGTTCTGCCCTTCCTGATGCGGGCGCTGGTCAAGGCGATTTCCGAGCAGCCCAACGTCAACGCCACCTTCGACGACGATGCCGGCATCATCACACGCCACAGTGCCGTGCATATCGGCATCGCCACGCAGACGCCCGCCGGTCTGACGGTGCCGGTGGTGCGGCATGCGGAAGCCCGCGGCATTTGGGATTGCGCGGCGGAGATGGTCCGGCTGGCCGAAGCGGCGCGCTCTGGGACCGCGACGCGTGAAGAGCTTTCAGGCTCCACCATCACCATCAGTTCGCTGGGCGCGCTCGGCGGCATCGTCTCGACGCCTGTTATCAACCATCCCGAGGTGGCGATCATCGGCGTCAACAAGATTGCCACGAGTCCGGTCTGGGACGGCGCGCAATTCGTGCCGCGCAAGATGATGAACCTCTCCTCCAGCTTCGATCACCGCATCATCGACGGCTGGGATGCGGCGACCTTTGTGCAGCGCGTCCGTACGCTCCTCGAAACGCCGGCGCTCATTTTCATCGAAGGCTGATCCATGAAAGAGATTGTCTGCAAGCTCCTCGTCATCGGCGCCGGCCCGGGCGGTTATGTCTGCGCCATCCGCGCCGGGCAGCTTGGCATCGATACCGTCATCGTCGAGGCCGGCAAGCCGGGCGGCACCTGCCTGACGGTCGGCTGCATTCCCTCAAAGGCGCTGATCCATGCGGCCGAGGAATTCGCCGCCACGCAAAAGATGCTCTCCGGCAAGAATCCAATGGGTATCCGCGTTGAAGGCGCCTCGATTGATCTTGGCAGGACGATCGCCTGGAAGGACGGCATCGTCGGCCGGCTTACGGGCGGCGTTTCCGGGCTGTTGCAGAAGGCGCGGGTCAAGATCGTTCATGGCCGCGCTCACTTTCGCGACGGCAAGACGGTGGAGGTCGAGACGGAAACCGGCCAGCAGATCATCCGCGCCGAGACCGTGGTGATCGCCACCGGCTCCGATCCGGTTGAGCTTGCCAACCTGCCATTCGGGGGTCGAGTCATTTCCTCGACCGAGGCGCTGTCGCTGACCGAGCTGCCGAAGAAGCTGGTCGTGGTCGGCGGCGGTTACATTGGGCTGGAGCTCGGAATGGCCTTCTCCAAGATGGGATCTGATGTGACGGTGGTCGAGGCGACGGCGCAGGTGCTGCCGCTCTATGATGCCGAACTCGTGCGTCCCGTCATGCGCAAGCTCACTGAAAGCGGCATCCGTGTGCTGACCGGCGCAAAGGCGACGGGCCTTGCCGACAATGGTGAGGCATTGCTCGTCGAAACCTCCGATGGCCGGCGAGAGAGCCTGCCGGCGGACCGCATTCTCGTCACCGTCGGTCGCCGCCCGAGAACGGCGGGTTCGGGTCTTGAGGAACTCGATCTCGATCGCGCGGGCCCTTATCTCAGGATCGATGATCGCTGCCGCACCTCGATGCGCGGCATCTATGCGATCGGCGACGTGACCGGCGAACCGATGCTCGCCCATCGGGCCATGGCACAAGGGGAGATGGTGGCGGAGATCATCGCCGGCAAGAAGCGTGCGTGGGACAAGCGCTGCATCCCCGCCATCTGCTTTACCGATCCGGAGATCGTCAGCGCCGGCCTCTCCCCGGCGGAGGCGCAGGCGCAAGGTTATGAAATCCGCACCGGCCAGTTTCCCTATAGCGCCAATGGGCGCGCGATGACGATGCTGTCGGAAGAGGGCTTCGTACGCGTCGTCGCTCGTGCCGACACCAACCTCGTGCTCGGCCTGCAGGCGGTGGGGGCAGGCGTTTCCGAACTGTCGGCGGCTTTTGCCCTGGCGATCGAAATGGGCGCGCGGCTGGAAGATATTGGCGGCACGATCCACGCCCATCCGACCCGCAGCGAAGCGGTCATGGAAGCGGCGCTGAAAGCGCTGGGAAGCGCATTGCATATCTGAGCCGATCTGGCCAAGAGCGTGGCGGCGCTCAACGGAGCGCTAACTGTGTGGCTCGCGACCTCGGCCGTACCAGAGCCGCCGAATCGCCGCTACCTGCTGTTGCGCTCCAGCATCGTCAGATGCTCGGAGCACACCGTTTCGACCAGCCCAAGCAAAGAAGCAGTCTGCTCTGAGAGCCAACCAAGAGCCTCCTCACTGATCTCGAAGTGCTTGGAGTAGCGCGCTTTCACATAAGCCTCGTTCAGCGTGTTGAACCACGCGCGTTCTCGATGCTGATCGCGCGGGAATGCCTCCGCGAGACGCCGGTCCTGTTCCTCTGCAAGCGAGCGCAGGAATTTGATGTTGTGGGAAGGTGGGCCGTAGTTCGTCAGCGTCAGGAGTACGCACGAATAAGCCTGTTCTAGAGACTGATGGAACGCGAATGCGGCGCGTTTTCGCTGTTGCTTCGTGCGAGCGTAATCCGCCCACTCAGCAAATTCCTTTGCGGCAACGGATCTGTCTTCAAAGTGCTCCTTCGCAACCCGCAGGCGATCCGCTGGTGAGAGCGGCCGCGGCTCCGCAAGAGGTTCGTCGTCGAGTTCGTAGAGAACAATGCCTTCCTTGCGGATGTCGGAGAAGAAGTACTGTCCCTCCTTGAGGTAGGAGTTTACCTCGCGCCTGGAGTGGACGATGAAGCTCACCGGCGTCTCGATCGACTTTTCATGGATCAGTCGGTCGGCGGCCTTGTGCCAGTACTCAGCGAACTCGCAGAGCTTGCGGTTATTGACGATGATCAGGAGATCGAAATCGGAGCGATATCCCTTCATCGTGAAGGGCTCATCGACCCATCCACCCTTGGCGTAGGAGCCGAACAGGATGATCTTCAAAATGCGTCCGCGCTTCTTGAACTCCGCAGTGCCGTCCTTCAGCGCATCCTCGAACTCCTCATGGAGGATTTCCAGAACGCTGACAATCTCGCGCTGCTTGCGAAGCGGAATGTGATCGAGAGACGACTTCATGGCACCATCGATAGGGGAAAGTTTCTGCAGCGTCCACCGGCAGTTTTGATAGGGTTCACCTTTGGTTCGCCGGGCAGAATAATGCTCAGGGTCAACGACGAGCAGTGAAGTTATGCTGGGCAAAATGTCAGACGGTATGAGATTTGTGTAAAGTATCGCAATCGCTATGTTGAGAAATAATACAATATAGAAACATTGTTTTCGGCCTGCAATAACTCACTTCCGATAAGCATTACTTATCGGAAGTCAGGCGTGGCCTGATGCAATCTATCCGATGACGGATGATAACTAACAGATAGCGTCCGTTTAACAATTCATTTACCATGAATTCAATGGGTTACGACTTGTCCAAAAAATTCCCATGACTAGCCTGCAAAAGGTAAGCGGGGCTGATTTGGTGGCCATGACGATGCATTCAGCATGTTTGACGCAGAGCAGGGTGCTCGAAGGGCCGAGAGCGTTCAGGCGCGTGCTGCAACCAGGGAGGCGAGGGGTGCAACAAATGATCTTCGTCATTGATCCCCAGCCGCCGATCGCCGAGATAGTGCCAGAACGACAGGCCGAGCTTTTGGGAGGTCTTCATCAGCCCGAGCATGCTGTCACGCGCCTGCCGGCCGTTGCGACTGACCGTGCCGCCGGAAATTTCTCGCTTGATGACAAAGCCGCGCAGATCTCTTTCCGACGCATTGGTATGGAGCGGGGTTTCAGGCCGCTCCACAACCCGCAGCAGTTCGGCCTTGCGGCGGCTCAGCCGAAACAGCAGTTTGTCGAGGTCGCCATAACCGGTGCGCAGCGAGAAAATCCGATCGAACCGGGCCTGAATGCCCCAAGCTGCACGGGGATCAGGTCCTCGCTGAAAGGCTTTCAGGGCCGTGTAATAGCGCCAGATGAGATCCCGCAGAGTTTCGACATGCCGTACTTGGCCGGGTGTCGCCGGCATCAGCTTGTGCAGCAACCGCTCGGCGTGGACGCAGCACAGCGCATGGGTGCCGACGCGGAACTGTCCGGCATCGTCGGACACAATCACCGCATTGCCGACCAGGCCATGATGGCGGATGGCGCCCCAGATGCCTGCCTCGGCAAACGGGCGGATTATTTCCTTGTCGAAGATGTCGATGCCATTGGAGGCCAGGTACTCGAGAAACGGAACCTGATTGGCAACCGCCGCGGTTCACATGTCTTCAACCGCGCCAGAAGGGCGGGGTCCACCTGACGGTCTTCCAGAAAGGTGAAGGCGGCATCGTTGAGAACATAGTCCTGATAGTTGCGCGCAACAGGGCCAGAAAGTTCAGCCGCGACTTCGATGGCGCAGTGCGAAAGGCGGTGAAATGTTCGCCGCCGATCTGTGTCGTATGGAAATTGCGGTTGGCATGACGCGCACCTGTGTCGTCGACCGTGACAAAGGGAGCCGAGACCAAGCCCGCATGCAGCACGGCGGCATCCTCGGCATGAAAGCCATCCAGCCGCTCTGTCAAAAACCGGATGACCTGGCGTTTGGAAATCTCGACACCGACATCGTTCAGCAAGGTCGTCAATCGCTGCGTTGTGACTTGCCCATGGCTATGAAGCATCAGGCAGAAACGACGCAGACTGGCGCCGTAGCCGCCCTTAATTCCTGCTGGCAGCGGCGCAATGATCGTGCGTCCTTCCGGTGTCACCCAGCATTCGCGGCGATAGCGCACCACTTCGGCCCGCACGATCAGATCCCGGACCACGCACTCCTTGTAGCCCTTGAAGCGCGATCCGGGTGGCGCCTTGGCAGGCAGCACCTCTTCGCGCGTGACGCTGCCCTTGTCGTCTTTCGGCCCGCGACGCCGCGCAGGCTTTCGGCTGCCGGCAACCGTTTTGCCACTCGTTGCCTGTTCCATGCCCGACGGCCTGAAGGATGGGCGCGGCGGCAGGTTTTTAAGCCTCGCAATCTCATCGCGCAGAAGCTGGTTGTCGACCTTCAGCCGCGTGTTCTCTACCCGGAGCAGGTCGTTTTCTTCTCGAAGCTTTCGGTTGTCAGCCTCAAGCGCTCCAATCCGGATTTCTGCCCGATCGGCCCGCGCCACAAGTCCCGTCACCAATTCCCGCAGCGCCTTCAGCGACAACGTATCAGCATGCTCGACCATGGGGAGGCGGCGCTTCGACATAAAGGAAGTGAATCATGATTCACAAAAAATCGGAATCCCCCCGTGCCACCAGATCTGCTCCAGTTACTGCAAAAGCCGGTTGCCGACGCGACCGCGATTTTGGTGCGGCTCGATGAGCGCATCGCCCGTTCGCCGGTCGGTAACGGCTTCCTCGAACGCGCCCATTTTGCTGATGCCTGCGCCTCCCTCTGGATCGACGGCGAACTGGTTCATCTCGAAGACCTCGTCCTCCACGACGCCACCCGAGACAACTGCACTCCAACCTACGAACTGACCATCGCCCGCGACGTGCTGCGCAGTCGCCGCCGCATTGCCAGCCAGCCGCTGGCCTGGGCCCTCAGCTCCAACGGCCTGCGGAGAGGGGCCAGCCTTCGGGGGTGGGTTAGACGGCACCTCAACGAGCAGCGAGGTCGAACCGGATATTGGTCCGGTCGGGGAGGGAAGCGGGACGATGGCGATGACGGGACTGACGGGCTCGACGCTGAGTTCGCCGCCATAGCGCCGGTGCTGGCCCGATCGGAGGCCGCGACCGAACAGGTAAATGGCTCGGCCGCGCCAAAAGCGCTCGGGACAAGGTTCCGATGGTCTATGATCTCGACTGGGAGAACGAGCGGTTCGAGGAATGGCGCTGCGTGTTGGGGCAGGCGCAAGACCTGCCGCCGTGCAGCAGGCGGTCGTCGCCCTCGATGCTTGGAACGAGCTGGCCGTGCCTGCAGCATGCCCCGTGGCTCGGCCGGCTGCTGGCCGCCTCGATCCAGCGCCAGACCGACCTCACCACGGAGGCGCATCTGAAGGTGGTCAATCTTGGCCTCCCGTCGATCGGCGCCGGCATCGCGACCGGGAAACTCGGCTGCTCGCCATCGCCCACGGTCTTTTGGTGGGGAACCGAGATTGGGATGAAAGAACATGACCTGTTGGCGCCCGCGATCGGCGAGACCCGTGGCGTTTGCAATCCGCGTGGCTACCCGAGAGAGTCCGCCCACCAGCTTCGACTTGGGCTTCATAGTCGATGTGCCGGCTGACCCGAACCTACCTGCTAGCTTGCTCTCGGAAACCGGCGATAATGTCCGGCGACAAATAGCCGGCGCAGGACAGGAGAGTGTTACCACCCTTCTTGGCAATCGATTCCGCGATTAGGCGTTGGACCGCCAGCGCATCGGAAGCTCGGCCGTCAATCAACTTTGACGCCGAGAGTCTCCACGATCTCGGCTGCCACCAATTGCGGGCAACGAGAACGGGCGAACGATGCAATGTAGGCAGGTCCATATCACCTTTCGGCGAATACGCGTGGTTGTGATTGCCTCCTCTTGGTCATTGGGTGCCGGGATCAAGGCGCTTGCTAGTCGAGCGAGCATGAACCGAATGCTTCCTTCCCGCCGCGGAGGCGCGCGTTACTCATGTCAGCAGGCGTGATAGCCACTTGATAAATCGCCGGAACGGCGAGGGATTATGATCGGCTAATCGGTCGTTCTCTTTGATCTCGAATTTGGTCGAGGGTCGCGTGCCCACGACATAGTAGCGGCAGTTATCACCCTTGGCGACGATTTCCCTGAATGCGCAATCGGGTTCGCACTCGATCTGTTCAGCCTTCTCCAGAAATCCACCTACAAAATGGTACATCTGCGGTCGTGGTCCAGCCAGGCCAAGAGGCGCGAGAGCATAGTTGAGCAATTGCATCATCTGGAAACTGGCGCAGGACATGGAGAACGCGAAGACGTTCTCGCGCGCCTTGAGGGGATGACCAGCAGGTAAGCCTTCGATGTATTTCGGGTCGTCAAGCAAGCCTTCGCGCTCGGTTTGAACTAGGCCGGTTGAATACTGTCCGAGGCAAGCCATACAGGCTTGCCCGGGAGCGCAGGTGTGGGCACGCCAATCGGCGCGCCTAAGCTCGCCATTGGACTTCGTCTGCACGGCAATGCCGCCGTCAATGACCGGTATCAGGTGGGCGTAGGCGATCAGATTCAGGACATGCCGACCCCAAGGCCGATCAACGCAGGAAAGGAGAATGTCGCAATCGAGCGCTTTCCTGAATCCTTCCTCCTCGTAGACCGCAACAGACACCGGCTCGCAATGGAAGTTCGATCCCGTTGCGACAGATTGCAGGCGGTCGGCCAAAGTAGTTGCTTTCAAATTCCCTACGTTCGACCGTTCAGCATAGACAAGCCTGTCAAGGTTATGCTCTTCAATGTGGTCGAAATCTATGACCTTGACGTCTTCAAATCCTGTACGAGCAAGGGCCTCGCCAATCAGGCCGCCGACGCTCCCCGCGCCCACGATTCCTACTCGTAGTCGCGCCAGATCGGCCTGCCTTTTCTTTCCCCAGGAGGCAACGGTTCGAATCTGCGCCTTCGTCGATTTCGGAGCCGGCAGCAAGCCGTCGTAGTAGTGGAGACCGAAGACGTCGCCTACGACCCTGACGAGACCGCAGTCCATCCGTTCATAGGTTCGCGGAGCAGTGCGCATCCAAAAGCGACCGCTCCAAGAGCCGTCGCCAGCCATCGTGAGGCCGACGAACGGCAGTTTCGTAGCACCAAACACTCGTCCAGCATTGCCGCATTCGGCGTTGATGTCGTCGCGGCTCATGTTTTGCCAACCTCGACCGTCCGGATGGCTATGGAGGAGCGCGAGGCCCGCGTCAGCTGCGTTTGCTTCCGACAAAGCTCGTTCGAAATAGCCGGGATTGAAGCTAACGTTGCCGTGAACCGACCTTTCGCCTTCACGGGGGAAAATGACTTTGCTGATCAAAGCCGTCGTCCGGGACGAACCCCGACTTAGGTTCCAGAGTGCGAAACAAAGGTCCTCCTGGCGGTCCCGCCTGAGAAGATGACCGCGGAGCACGCGATCGCACTCCTTGGTCATTGCTACGCTGTAGCTGTCTGTGGTCATTGGCTGTCCCACAAGTTCCAGACATGGTTCATGTAGGAGCGAACTGGCTCATCAAGCCTTCCGCGATGGTTATATGGCCGAGACCAGTATTGCCACTCGCCACCAAGCCCGGTCTGAAACGGCGCAGCATGTTCCTTGTGCACGCCACCAGTCGGATGCACGCCGCCGGGATTCAAGGGGTGGACCTCAGGCGACAAATGGATGCCACTCGGCCATGTGAGCGGAAAGTCCGGCGGCACCACAAAGCCGATCTTGAAAGTCTTCCCCGCGTAAGGGCCGGACTGCACCGTGTAGTCAAAGACCAGCTTATCGGACGTATCCGGTACGGGTACCACCTGATAGCCAAGAGCAGTCAGCCCCATTATCATGAGGCCAGCTCCCTGTTCAAACGCGGGGTCGGAAACGGGAGTAGGTCCTACCGAAATGGTGACGAAGACCATGCCGTCACGGAGCCGGATGACTTCGTCGCCCTTTCCCTGATAGCTCTCCCGTTCGTCACCGCGGTTGATGCGGACGAGATAGATCTGAGACGGATCCTGCCCCGTTGCCTGCCTTATTATCTCATTGGGCGTCATCTTGCGGCGAGGCGGATGGTAGGGCTCCCCGTCTACAGTGATCGTGATGTCTTTGCGTGCCGGCCGGGTCGTGAACCTCTCAACACCAGTCGGAACAAGCGCGATCTGATCGTCGCCCTCATAAATGTCGGCAGCACCATCACCACGGTGGATGATGACCTCGCTATCGGTTTCGGCGCGAGCGAGGTACACGAGATTGTCCGCGCTGATGTGAGGACGGGGCCAGACCATCGCGAGCCCGTCGACGGAAAACGAATAGTCGACACCCGCACTCTTGATGACAAAGAAATGATGGTCGTCGTTGTCGAGCTTCGCCAACTCGTTGGGACGCTTGGTTTCAAGCTCACCGGCCGGCAGGTGGTGAAGGACTACGTAGTCTTCGACAGGATGCTTGCCAGCGGCTTCAACGATCTGACTCCCCGTTACCTGATGGTCGCCGATATGCACTTTCGAGAAAACGAAGTTCTCGTTGGAAATGAAGATGAAACGGCCGCTGCCGGAACGGCCGTGGTTTCCAGAAACGTCATCTGCATGCGTGGTCATGTTCAGGTTCTCCGGTTGGCGTTCCCGCCGATACCGAAGACATAAATCTGGGGCAGCCCAGAGTCAATTATATGTTACGCATTTGGTGGCAAATTTATTTAAAAACGTCGCGCTCAATGCGTTTCATGTTTCGGATTCCCAGGTTAGGCGTTCTTTTAAGCTATTGAATTTGTTATGTGAAAGAACGCCATTGTGCTGCAGCTGTCCCACGACGATTCCAGGCGCGATTTTGATGCGCGATGCGAAGGCTGTGATTTCCTTCTCATCTCCGGAGAAGGTTTTCTGAAATTCTCGCATCTCCGAAGCTGGAATCAAAAAGTCTGAAGCCCAAAGATTCGCTTCTTCTTCCTGGACGGGGGTCGCGCTCCCTGGCCCTCGGTCGATGTCGATAAAAATCTCTTTTCGGCTATGAAGCAGTAAGTGCGCGCACTCATGGAAGAAGGTGAACCAGAAATGGTCGCCGGTTAAATATCGCGCACTTTGCTGGATCAATGCTTTCCGCGGCGAGAGCCACCTCGACGCCCCGCTTGCTCTGGTTTTTGGAAGCGGCTTTTCAAGAACGAATGCGACGCCGGCATGCGCACAAAGGTCTCGAATTTTTGGAAGCGCTTCCGTCAACGACGTTCTCGAAAGTGGTCGCAGCTGTCCGAGCGCGCTAAGAAATGCGTCGCGATCATACTCCCGGGATTCGATTGCTTGAGCACTCCGCTCACCAATGCGGAGCCAAGCAGCCAAAGCGGGTCTGTTCGCGGTGAATTTTTGCGTGGTCCTAAAATCGACCTGAAGAAGTTCGTCGATCTTTTCCTCGCAAGCTTTGACGGTGCCGACTCCGAAGAAAACAAGCACCTCTTTGACCTGCGCGGCCCTGTCGGCGACTTTCCGTAAGTACCCCCGTTCGGCCAGCTCTTTGATAGGAAACAGCTTTGCCCATTCGTAGGAATCCACCAGAGACTCTTCCTCTGAGAGTCTGGCGCTGTGAAGCCGATAGTTGGCCTCCATATTGATCCAAATGGAGGCCGAGACATCAAGAACCTTCTCGAGCTGCAGTGCGGTTTCCGGTTCTATCGGGGCTTTGCCGGCGATGATCTCCGACAGGAGCTTCCCTGATCTACCACAACGGCGAGCAAGCTCACGAGCGGATATATCGAGATCGTCCAGATACATCTGAATGAGGTCGCCTGGTGGCGCACAATGGTCAGGATGGTAGTTATGGCTACGATCGGTCATCGTTGTTTCCCTCGGGCGGCGGGCGTTGGGATGATACCTAGGATTTCGATCTCTTTGACGGCGGACAAATCATCAATTGGGGCTACTGGGCTATTTGCGGCCCGGAACTCCAACTGATGAGTTTTTCCAACGTTGAGCGTAAATTTCCCTGATGCCGGAGAAACCGTGCAGCTTACAGGCGGTTTGGCCGGGATTTCTGCCATATTGGGGGCAGCTTGAAGAAGCGAGAGCATGCAGCAGATCCGCCGGGCAATTTCCTCGCCAAAGGCATGGACGAGATTGCGATGGTGGTTGCATAGCTCTTGGCAAGCCTTGTCAGGGAACCGGATTTTCAAGAGAGTCCCAGTAATTGTTTCCAAACACGTAACAATAAAAATGATTCTCTGCAATACGAGACGAGCGCTATCTTTGCAAATACGCTTTTTGCCAAGAACGAAGCGTGCGGGGTTCTCGGGGAAGCGGCAAGCAGACCCCGTCGGGCGGAGGGGGTGAGCGGTCGGATATTGGTAGCGGAGACGATGAGCTGCTGTGAGCTCCTATGTCGGCGCCTGGTTCTGGAACTAGAACCTCCCATATGATCAAAGCTGTTGCCGAGCGCCTTGAGGGTGCGCCGCGGCAGCTTCGCCGACGCTGGGCGGATTAGTTCAAGGCACGGGCGGTGGCGGAGGCGTTAGAGCCAGGCGAGAGCGTCTCGGCGATTGCGCATCAGCTCGGGATTCACCCGTCGCAGCTCTTTGGCTGGCGTCGTGCGGTCTTAGACGCTGGGAAGGTTTCCAAGCACCGACATTTTACCGCTGCTTGCCAGCCTCGTTCTTGCGGAGAATGGACAATGGACACGGTCTTCAGAGACGATCCTCTGGCGAAATGGGGACGGTTGGAAGCCTTCACACCTTCATGATGTTTGCCCCACTAATATAACCCGACCTACGCGGAAGTCATTCAGAAGCAAGCGGACGTCAACGAGATCCTTCCCGCGCTCGCCGCGATCAGTATCAACGTATTCCTGGGAGCCTACACCGCCTCACGCCAGCATCCGCGCTATGATATGGATGAAGGCTACAAGTATGTGACCAACCGGACGCCGTTCGAACCTGCTGAAATTGTCCTGGTGGTCATCGGCGACACCACGGCAAGCCATCTGGTGCGCCGGCCGACTGACATCGTGGATGACATACTCTTTTAAAAAGCCAAAAGCCGCTTCGGATTGCTCCTCGGCGGCTCTTGGACTAACAGCATAGCTGCTAGTGGTCTCAGTCACTATATGGGACAGAACACCAATCCTGTCAAAGGTTGACCCTCTCCCGGACCCTCTCCATTCGAGCACAGGGGAGCACGTATTAGCACTCAGGGATAACAGGATAACACGGGAGCACAGGAAATTTCCTGTAACCGACTGGAAAACCTTGCTTTCCCTTCTTATCTCAACGCCTCAAAACCTCTGACTTGACGATACATGGGCAAAGAATTATCCATGAATGGGCGATACATGCGGAATCAAAAACGCTGAGACGATTACTAAATACTTGAAATAACTACATAAAATAATTATATCTAGGCTACGAAATTTATTGAAAGGAATATCATATGGCTCCCGCCGTTAAGAAGAAGATCGAAGAGAAGCAGGCCGAGCTGCGCCAGCAGGTGTTCGGTACGGTCGACCCGACCGATGTCTGGAACCGGAAGACCGCCAAGGGCTTCACGACCATCCCCCGCACCATGCCGCTCCTCGGATCCATCATGGATGCCCTCTCGGGGAAGGGCAAGCCTGTTTCGTCGACGTACCTCGAGCTGTGGTGCCGGAGCAACGACGACGGCTTCGTAACGCTCAGCAAGCAGCAGGAAATCGCGTTTGCCTCGGGGTTCTCGGGGCTGCGCGGCGTCTCGACCTGGAAGGAACGCGTGCGCAAGCTCGAGGAGCTTGGATTCATCGCGACCAAGCCCGGCGTGTCGGGAAGCCTTCACTATGTGCAGATCTGGAACCCCTATCTCGTTGTCAGCCAGCACAAGACCAATGGCACGGAAGGTTTTCCGGCAGACCGTTTTCACGCCCTCTACGAGCGAATGTTGGAGATCGGCGCAACGGATCTGGAGATCTGACTATGCGCGCCATCTTCTATATCGACGGATTCAACTTCTACCACGCGCGCCTCCGCAAGAACCGGCAGTTCCGTTGGCTGAACGTTCATGCGTTGGCACAGGCACTTGCCACGGCCGACGATCCGAACACCACCATTGACGTGGTCAACTTCTATACCGCTTACGTGTCGGGCAAGATCGATCCGGCTGCCGTGGGCAAGCAGCAAGCATATCTGGCTGCGCTGAAGTCGACGGGCGCCATTGCGATCCATTCGGGGAACTTCACCATCAGCAACAGGTGGGTCAAGCTCGTCCACCCGCCGATGGCAAAGCCTGACGGCTATGTCTGGCCTCAACCCTATCCGGAATTCGTGTATGTCGCCACGCCGCAGGAGAAGGGAACGGACGTAAAGCTGGGTGTCCACCTGGTACGGGACGCGTTCCAGAACGCCTTTGATGTGGCTTATGTGCTCACCAACGATACAGACCTGGTCGAACCGATCCGGATCGCGACCGAAGATCTGGGCAAGACGGTGGTGGTCGTCGCTCCCGTACTGCCGCAGCAGGCCAACCGCCCCGTGCCGGCGCCTTCGTTGACGAAGGTGGCTTCCAAGGTCGCCTACATCACCGACGCTGACCTCGCGGCCGCGCTGTTCGCCGATCCTCTGCCGCGCAGCAAGATGAAGCCTCTTACCAAGCCGGTGGATTGGGTTTGAGGCGCGTTGCCTCTTGGAGGAGAACGCGAGGCGGCGGGCAGGGGAGTGCGTCTAGCGAATGAGAGGCGTGTCTGGATCCATGCCCGCCTCCTGCATGTATTTCCGCACCTTGGCATTGAGTTCCGGAGACGCGGTAAGGGCGACAGTGTTCGGGTCGAGGTCGGGAAGGGCCACGGCCTGGAAGGAGTCGACAGAATTCGTGATGATCCACGCGGGCGACACGCACTCAATCCCGATACGACCAAGCAAATGCGAGGATATCCGCATACCGCCGCGGTCGACGCCAAAGTCTATCCTTAGCGGATACTCTGCATCTTCCGGGTCAAAGACCGCTTCCCAGCCGCAATCGATAGCGATTTGTTCGAGCTGCCGCATGCCCACAAATACCAGGATGTACACGTGACCACGGACGAACGCCCAAAGATGTTCGACGTTCTCGATGGTCAATGTGAACGGATAGTAGGGTGCCCAAGTGCGATCCCGCCGTTCCGCGTTCCACATATGCATAAACGGGCCTTCCAGATTGAGGCGATCGAAAACCCCTTTGATCTGTGCATCCTTGGTCCGCAGCACCACGTAGGTAAGCCCGGCTTCGGGCGTCCGGATTTCTTCTCCATGTTCAAGGGCGTCGGCGATGCAGGCATTCATCTCCGCCGAATAGACACGTTCTGGGGTGGAATTGGCCTGCCGCGTAACACCCGTCATGCCCCGCAAACGGTCTGAACGATCGTTCTCAAAGAACT
The DNA here is from genome assembly GCF_003939025.1 of Rhizobium sophoriradicis. Classification (GTDB taxonomy): domain Bacteria; phylum Pseudomonadota; class Alphaproteobacteria; order Rhizobiales; family Rhizobiaceae; genus Rhizobium; species Rhizobium sophoriradicis. The sequence goes on along the minus strand of NZ_RQIH01000001.1, from coordinate 79,511 downwards.
CGTGCAGGATCTCCAGGTTCTTCTTCTGCTTCCTGGCTCGCTCGTTTTTCGACTTTTTGGCTTTCACCTCCACGAGATAGGGGTCGCTTGCTCCCATAAGCGCGACATCCCCATGCCGAATGGTCGTGGTGAGGTCGGTAAGCATGGCCGGAACGTTGTTTTGTAGCGCGTCGAGCACCAGGCCGAATTCGGTCGGCAACCCGTCCTTGCCAGAGAGGAAGCCGGCATCCTGCTTAATCTTGAATTCGTGGGCGCTGTAAAAGGTGTGTTTCAGGGCGAACTTGTCCATATAAAGGAAGGCCAGCGCATCACCGAAGCACTTCCATATGAAGACATCATTGCGCAGGCTCTCTACGCGTGTCGTGAGAAACTTGCGGCGGGACTCCGCCTCCGGCGGCAGTGCCTTCAGCTCGGCATTGCGGGCTTTGATCTGCGCCTCGGCCCGCATGATTTCCTTGATCAGCAGGACCTGGATATCGCACAGAATACCAAAATTTCCGTCATTCTCCTTTAAGGCATGGAGGAGCGCATGCGCTCGCCAGAATGATCTTTTTCGAAAGCCGATCATTGTCCTTATCGCCTCAAATCAGGATGCATTCGATCTCGTCCAAACTTACGTCGTCGCTTCGGCGATCATAAGCTGGGTCGTCCGGGTCGACGAATGGTTCGCGATGTTGGCGGCCTTCTCGAGCGTGCCTCCATTCTTGAGATAGGCCGTTATACCGGTCGCTCGAAACGTGTGATTAATACGGTGGTGCTGATTCCGGCCGCGACCGCACGGCGTTGGATCATGGCGTAGGCATTGGCCTGGGGCAGGACAGTTCCGGACAACTGCTCGGTCCCGCGCTTGATTGTCTGGAAAACGTGGCCCGGGGCGTGTCCTTGAGGTCGGCGGCTTCGATATAGTCGTCAAGATAAGCCTGGAGCGAATGGTGGCTTGGAAGCTCCACCTGCTGCCACCCTTTTCGTGAAGCCGAACCCACAGGCGCCGGCTCTGCAGGTAAGCGTTCCGCACCTCCATGCCGGTGGTCGCTCCGATCCGCGCGAAAGTATAGGTCATGAGGCCGATCAACGCGCTGTCACACTTGCCGATTAGGGTGTCGCTCGGAATCCCGTCGAGCAGCTTGCGCGCTTCTTCCGGAGACAAGACCGGCGTCTTGCCTCGCCGGCGGGAATGTTTCAGGCCCCGCACCGAATGGGCAGGATTGGATGCATGACGTGCCCCGTCACCAGCCAGTCGAACAGGTGCCGCACGGCGGCCAGCCTTTGCTTTACCGTCGGCGCCGAGCGGGTGCCCGTCAGCTCCTCGATCCAGCCCGCCACATGGATCGGCGTAATGGCGTCAAGGGACCGTGCGCGAAGTTCGCACCAGCTCAGAAACTCAACGGTGGCCTTGGTGTAGGAGCGTCGCGTGTTCACGTTCCGGATCTGGGCAGTGAAGAATTCCAGGAACTTCGTCCGGACATTGGCCGGAACATCCGTCAAGGCAGCTGGCAGGCCAGCCGAGAAAAGAACAAGCTCGCCGCTCATGCCGGCACCTCCATATGCTGGAGGATAGTGTGATAGGCAGCCGCTAACGTGGCGGCCGTGTAGGCATCATAAATGGTGAAGTCCGCTTCATGCAGCACTTCGGCTTTGAATTCGTTGTGCCAATCCGGATTGGCGGTAACGATGATAGGCCGGTCGATCTCCGCAAACTGGTCGGCAGTAATATCGATGATGATGTCGCCTTGCTGGACCCAAGCGTGCGAATGATCGTCGCGTTCGCCGAGGACGTAATCAAAGGCGTCCAATCCCTGGGCTTTCAGATAATGCCCGAGCAACAGGGTCGCATCGCCACACGCCCCTGTTGGGAAGTTTTGCATGGTGACGGGCAGCTGATCAGCCGGGGCCTGCTCGATCGCATCCCGGAACCGACGAGCGAGGATTTCAAGCTGCTCCAAAGTGGCATCTCCTATATATGATAAGGAACATTATCACAGATAATCAAGCACCAATTGCAACTAGGTCTTCGGTTCGAATCCGTTCAACTGCTGCTAGACGTGAATGACCTCGTCTGAGGCACTGCTCTCATCAAGAGCTGAGCGCATAATAGAGCGCGCTTAGCCAGGCAGACATTCTGTGAGTTGGCTGCTTTGCGCCCGGAATTCGATTATTCAAGTCGATTCGGTGGTTTCCTGAAAACTCTGCGCGTACTACGGGATCGCAGAGTGGCAGCTATGTTCGATGCCGGCGGAGGGCTTCTGGCTTGATGCCCTTCCTGCGTTCCGCTCGTGGTTCGCTGAGCCGGACTATGACTCGCCCCAGACTTTCAAAGAAAATGTCTTAAAAGTTCATTTTGTCTCCAATATTGGTCTTCTTAAAGTTGAGAAACGCCGCTAGTCTTCCCGCTGGGGGGAGACATCAATGCAGACTTTCGAAAGTGGTACAGAGGAACAAGAAGCCGACAAACCTGGCGATCTTGCCATTGTTGTCGATGTTGCGGCCAGCTTCACCTACGCATCTTACCAAAATGCCATCCCGGTCATCCGATCGATTCTGATTGAGAATAATACCGATAGGCACATTGAAAACTGCCGCCTCGATCTGACGTCTTCGCCTTCCTTCTTGAGGCCGAAATCATGGATAGTTGACCGTCTGATGCCGGGCGATCGGCTTCCTCTGGTCGATCGAAAAGTCGAATTCGACGCCGGTTATCTCTCGGGCCTAAATGAGGCAGAGCGCGGCGAGATTACGTTACGCCTATCAAGGGGCGGAGAGATTCTGGACGAACAACGCCTTCCCGTCAGACTGCTTGCGCGGGACGAATGGGGAGGCGTTGCCGATATGGTGCAACTGCTGCCAGCCTTCGTCATGCCGAACGATCCTGGGGTGGCCCAAATCCTGCGGACGGCAGCAGAAAGGCTTGCTGCGCATGGCTATCCACGCGGATTGGACGGCTACCAGTCACAGGATCCTCAGCGAGCTTACATGCTGACGGCGGCTATCTATTCAGCTGTTGCGGGGATGGGATTGCACTACGCTGAACCGCCGGCAAGTTTCGAGAGCCGCGGTCAGAAGATCCGGCGCCCCAGCACGATTTCCGAGGAGCGGCTGGCGACCTGTCTCGATACTACCCTTCTTTTTGCCGCCGGGCTGGAAGCAGCCGGATTACACCCAGTCGTCTTGATGTTCGACGGACATGCGGCAGTTGGTGTATGGCTGGCCAAGAGAACCTTCGCCCATGCGATCGAGACGGATCAGATGGAGGTCCGAAAGGCTCTGGCATCGCGCGAGTTGATAGTTTTTGAAACGACTGGCGTGACGCATCGTCCCGCCATGACCTTGGAAAGCGCACAGCGGGTCCTGGACAGCCGTCTCGGAGAGGGGGAAGCTCACGCATTCGTTGCGGCGATCGATGTCAGGCGATCGAGAAGCGGCGGGGTCATGCCACTCGCCTCACATGAGCCGGTCCGGCGCAATGTCCTCGATGACGATATGACACCCGCTGCGGGCCTGCCACTTCCCTCAGCTCCCAGTTTTGCCGAGTTACCGGCTGAGACCATCGAGGTCAAACCGACCACCGCCGTCGGACGCATCGACCGATGGCAGAAGAAACTGCTGGATCTGACCCTTCGCAACCGGCTCCTCAACTTTCCGGAATCGAAGAAGATGATTCCGTTTCTTTGTACTGACGTCGCCTATCTCGAAGACCGACTCGCGAATGGCGCTGCAGTGCGGATCATTTCATTGCCCGAACAGAACCCACTCGGCGAACGGGACGCGGCGCTCTATCGAGACGTGCACGGCCGCGATCTTCAGCGCAATTTTGCTGCCGAGGCTCTACTGAGGGACGAGCTCCCGTCGCCACTGGACACTCACCAGCTCGAGGCTCGGTTGATCGACCTGTACAGGCAGGTCCGTAATGATTTTGCTGAGGGCGGAGCGAACACCCTGTTTCTTGCCGTCGGCTTCCTGCGGTGGAAGAAGAAACCGGAGGATGAGCGCAGCTATCGAGCGCCGCTTTTGTTGGTTCCGATAAAGCTTGAGCGCCGCAGTGCCAGTTCGCGCTTCACGATCCGTTTTCATGAGGACGAGCCGCGCTTCAATGCGACCCTTTTGCAATTCCTGGAGCGGAATTTCGACCTGACACTTCCCCAGTTCGGCGGCGACCTGCCGCTCGATGACAATGGGGTGGATGTACCACGTCTTCTCGCTATCATGCGGCAGGCGGTCCGTGACGTGCCGGGTATGGAGGTTGTGGATGAGACAGCATTGTCCACATTCTCCTTCGCGAAATTCCACATGTGGAAGGATCTGGTCGAACGCACCGAGGCGCTTCGCGAGAACCGGGTAGTCCGCCATCTGATCGATACGCCGGAGGAAGCCTTCCAAGAGGGCGGCGGACAATCGGCGTTTCGCGATGAACGTGATCTCGATCATGCTTATGCGCCAGCGGACATCATTTGCCTTCTTCCTTCAGATTCCTCCCAGACAGCGGCAAGTCTCGCGGCCGCCGAAGGGCGCGATTTCGTCATTGTCGGTCCTCCCGGTACGGGCAAGAGCCAGACCATAGCAAACATGATTGCGAACTGCCTTGCGGTGGGGAAAACGGTCCTGTTTGTCGCTGAAAAGACGGCCGCGCTCGACGTGGTCTATCGTCGATTACGCGCGCACGGCCTCGGAGATCACTGCATCGAATTGCATTCGCACAAGGCTGATCGCCGACATTTCCTTGGACAGCTCAAGGCAGCCTGGGAGCATGGCGGTCGGACAGATGCGTCGGAGTGGGTCGCGATCAACGAGCGACTTCGATTGCGCCGCGACGAGCTCAATGCCTACGTCGGAGCTTTGCACAATCGTTATCCAAACGGATGGACGACTTATCTGGCATTGGGCGTCGCGCTCAAGGCTGTTGACGCTCCGGCACCAACCTTGTCATGGTTGGAACGAGACGCTCATGACGCGCAGACGTTACGCGAGCTTGAAGACCTTGCGGGCGAACTCGGCTTGGTCTTCGCATCGGTCGAACGGCAGCCAGCACTGGACCTTGTCAGGGTTGGCGAATGGACTTCCGCCTGGCAGGATGGGTTGTTAGCGTCCGCACAATCGTTGCAGAATGCGATCGATCTGTTGGCCAGCTCAATCGACGGGTATCTCGCGAGCATGAGCCTGAAGCCGCGGGAACGGTCGTCACAAGCCGAACTCCAAGCACTGGAAGGTCTAGCGCGAGCACTGCAGAAATGCCGAGGTCGCGACATCACGATCGCATTCGATCGTGACTTCGCGCGATGTGCCGAGGCACTGGAAAGTCTTCGAAATTCTATCGAGGCCTATCGCGAAGCAGAGCGCGGACTTGCAGCATCTTATGGAGCCTCCGCCGTCCGCGATCTCGATCCGGACGTGCTGGATCGCCAATGGCGAGAGGCGAGCGCATCGTTTTGGCCAAACGCGATGCTCGGCAAGCGCAAGCTTCAAAAGCTGCTGCAAAGCTATGCCGATAAAGGTACCGTGGAACCGGAGCAGGACCTTCCACTATTGCGCCGCATGAAGGATTGCCTGGCGGCGATCGACCAGAATCTGTTGAACGGAAAACCCTTGCCGGTACACGGCCTGGGTACAGACGTCGGAGTGGTTGCCCAAACTTTGGAACTAGCGCGAGAGTTTCGTGCCACCATGCCGCTTCCGGGACGTGATCAGGAAGAGATACGGTCGGCGCTCCGCATCATCGCACCATGTCTCCACGCAGTGGTTGAAAACGATGGCGTTCGGCAAGGGGGAGACAGGCTTCTTGCCGCAGTCGAAGGCTTTAAGGAAGCGCGACAGCGCTTCAGCACGATTGCGGGGTGGGATCGCTCTGGTGAGAAAGACGTGGTCGACCTTGCGACGCTCAGCTTGATGCTCTCATCGGAGCACGACATCTGCTTCGCGATTGGTCGGCCTGGTGCCGGATCAGAAGCCGCGCAATGCACGCGAACCTGTCCTCTCTGGTCGAACAGATTGAGACTGGGGTGATCCGGCCCGATGAAGCGCGAGCTGCGTTTCGCCTCGGTTACGCGAGGTGGTGGCTTCCGAAGGTTCTGGACGCAGACCCTGTTCTGCGGAATTTCCGCCGTTTCCAGCACGAAAACGCAATTCGTGAATTTCGTGAAATCGATGATCTCGTCCGATCACACGCTACCTCACGTGTCGTCAGTGTGATTGCCCACGGATTGCCGCCCGTTCAGAGCGTTTCCCGTAATTCGGAACTCGGCCTATTGCGCTACCAGATGGAGTTGCAACGGCCGAGCCAGTCGATACGAGACATGATCGGCAAGATGCCGCAGAACTTTTCAAAGCTTGCGCCCTGCATGCTTATGTCGCCGCTCTCCATTGCTCAGTATCTCCCACCGAACCAGGCGTTGTTTGACGTTGTGATCTTCGATGAGGCGTCGCAGATAACAACCTGGGATGCTGTCGGCGCCATCGCGCGAGCGCGCCAGACGATTATCGTCGGGGATCCGAAGCAGTTGCCGCCGACGAACTTCTTCGGACGCAACGAGGACGAGGAGGACGTCGCCGACCATGAGAAGGATCTGGAGAGCATTCTTGACGAGGTGAAGGCAGCTGGCATTCCAGTCCGTGATTTGCGATGGCATTATCGCAGCCGAAGCGAGTCCCTGATCGCTTTCTCAAACCATCACTACTACCAGAACCGTCTGGTAACGTTCCCGTCGCCCGCCGTGGAAGACCGCGCCGTGCATCTGCGCAAGGTACCCAACGGCATTTACGACCGTGGGAAGAGCAGAACCAACCGGATCGAAGCAGAGGCAGTCGCAAAAGAAGCCGTTTCCCGAATGAAGGCGGGGTTGAAATTGCCTGAAAAAGATCGCCCGACGCTTGGGGTTATCACCTTCAACACGCAGCAGCAGTCGCTGATCCTCGATCTCCTCGATGCCGCGCGCCGAGATGATCCGGAGCTGGAGTGGTTCTTTGTCGAGGAACGGGTCGAGCCCACGATCGTCAAGAACCTGGAGAACGTCCAGGGTGACGAGCGAGACGTCATCCTGTTTTCGATCACGTTCTGGAAGGACGCCGCTGGCAAGCTGACGATGGATTTCGGGGCGCTCAACCGGGAAGGTGGCGAGCGCCGCCTCAATGTTGCTGTGACACGTGCGCGGCAGGAACTCATCGTCTTCTCGGGTTTCACGGCTGACCAGATCGACCCGACCCGCACAAAGGCACTCGCCGTACAACATCTGAAGACATTCCTCGACTACGCTGAGCGTGGCGCGATCGCCCTGCCGGCCCAGGATATCGGCTCTGTCGGCGGTTTCGACTCCCCGTTCGAGGAGGCCGTCGCTGCGCAATTGGAGCGGCGCGGCTGGCGAGTCGTGCCGCAGGTTGGGATTTCCGGATTTCGGATCGATTTCGGGATCCGCCATCCGGATCTGGCGGGTACCTATCTGGCGGGCGTGGAATGTGATGGCGCGACCTATCACGGATCGGCCACCGCCAGAGACCGTGACAAGGTGCGTGAACAGGTATTGAGAGGCCTTGGCTGGAACATATTGCGCGTCTGGTCGACCGATTGGTGGTTCGATGCAGCAGGTTGCGCCGAGCGGCTTCATGCCAGCCTCGAAGCTCTCCTCGAGGAGAGCAGGGCGCGCCGTGCGACGGAAATGGAGGACACCGCGACCCGCTGGAACATGGGGCACGAGGTGGAGGGGATTGACGAAATTCAGGACGACGAAGCCGCCCCTTCTGTCGAGCAGGCTGCTATTTTGCCTCCAGTAATCGTCGACACTGAACTCGTCTCTGTGGAGACACCGCCCTCTTCAATCAAGTTTGAATCGGCGGAAATGCAGCCACCCGCCGCTTCGGTCGGCGACGAAGCATCGAATGGACTGCGTTATCGTGTCACAGATCTGTCCAGCTTCCGAGCCGATCCCGATCAGTTCTTCGAATTCGCCTATAGAGATACCCTGCGAGCTATGATCGAAGTGGTCATCGAGACCGAAAGTCCGATACGCACAGACATACTAGCCCAGCGGATTTCTCGAGCACACGGCTGGTTGCGTACCGGTGGACGAATCCGAGAGATGATCGACCTTCACCTCCGCGCTGTCCACACCACCAAGGAATCGAGCGGCGAATTTGTCTGGAAGGCGGGAGCCGTTTCCGAAATTATTCCATACCGGCAACCAGCCAGTGAAGATGCACGCAGATCAATCGCCGATATCCCGCTTGCGGAACTTGCTTTTGTGGTACTCGACAATCCCGACTTACTGGACCAGCTAGATCCGGCGCGAGATCTGGCTCGGCTGCTTGGTGTCGAGCGTCTTGCCGCTGTTTCCCGTGCACGGCTTGACGAAGCCATTGCGAGAGCGCGGCGGCATATTTCAACCACCGATTCATTCGAGTAGCCATGTTCCGATTTATTCATTCAAGCGACCTCCATCTTGGCAAGCGCTTCGGCAATTTCTCGGGCGACTTGCCCAGTCGATTGCGCGAGGCAAGACACGCAGTCATCGCAAGGCTCGCTCAGCACGCCCGTGAACAAGGCGCCACCACTATTCTGCTCGCGGGCGACACATTCGACACCGAAACGCCTGCGCCGGATGTGCGAAGACAGGCTCTCGCAGAGATGCAGAACCACGCCCCGATCCAATGGATAATTTTGCCCGGCAACCACGATTCGCTGCAGTCAACGCAGCTTTGGACGACGCTGAATGCAGAAGCGCCGGAAAATGTCGTGCTCGCTGTTGAGTCCCGACCGCTCGAGTTGGCGAGGGACGTCATTCTATTGCCTGCGCCTTGCACCACACGCCGCCCTGGCCGGGATTTGACTGAATGGATGGATGGCGAAGCAACGCCAGACGGGGCGCTCCGCATCGGGCTTGCCCATGGCGCAATTCAGAGTTTCTCAGAGGAGGCAATCGCCTCGGACGTTATTGCGGCGGACCGGGCACGGCGGGCCGGCCTTGACTATCTGGCGCTTGGCGATTGGCACGGCGCGGTGGAGGTCGATCAGCGAACCCATTACTGTGGTACGCCTGAACCCGACCGTTTCAAACACCAACGTCCAGGCACCGCGTTGCTTGTTAGCATTGCCGGCCCCTCCGCCCAGCCCGAGGTAATGCCGTTGCCGACGGAGAGCTTTGCCTGGCGCCGGCTGGATCTCCACCTTCTCGAAGGCGACGATCCCGTCTTGGCCCTAGAAACGCTCCTGCCGGATTCCAGGCATCGAAGGATGACACTCGCCCGCGTGGTGGCGACAGGCCGCAGTCGTGTGGCGGCGTGGGCGGCGTTGGCGGGTGCGGCCGAAAGACTGTTGCCGGATTTCGCATTCCTCGAGTTGGATGACATCGGCATTGTAACGGAGTGCGAGGTCGAAGACCTTGACCAGATAGATCGCGGAGGCGCGCTTCGCGAGGCCGCGAATGCGTTACGTGCCGAGGCCGACGACGAGGGTCGGGCATCGTCTGAACGTGATATCGCACGGGCGGCGCTGGTACGCCTTTATTCTTACGCACAGGCGATCACACCATGAAAATCTCGGCACTACGCTTGTTCAACGTGAAGCGGTTCGCTGGTCGTGGTGTTGCCATTGACGGTATCGGCGATGGCGTTAACGTCCTTTGCGCTGCCAACGAGTTTGGCAAGTCGACCAGCTTTGAAGCGCTGCACGCACTCTTTTTCCAACCACATTCTGGTACTCCAGCCGATGTTCAAAGATTGCGGCCCTACAGCGGTGGCAATCCGTTGCTCGAAGCCGACATCTCTACGGCCGAAGGCCGCTTTCGGATTACCAAGCAATATTATGGCGGCCGATCGGCACGTGTTTCCGATCTTGGTACCGGCCGGCTATTAGCCCAGGCAGACGAGGCCGAAAACTTCATTGCCGGTTTGATCAGAGGGGGTACCGCAGGGCCAGCAGGTCTCCTTTGGGTGCGCCAGGGAATTACCGGGATCGAAAAGCGATCCCGCTCCGAGGAAGATGGTGAAAAGCAGGTGCGACAGAGCTTGCTAGAATCCGTGCAGGGAGAGGTTGAGGCCGTTACTGGTGGGCGCCGGATGGCTGAAATCATGGCCGCCGCGAGAGACGCAGTTTCGGAGATGGTCACCTCCACCGGGAGGCCGAAGAGTGGAGGACGCTACGCCGCTGCGATCGAGGAGCGCGAAAAACTCGCTACGGACGAGCAGAGGCTTTTAAACGAAGTCACTGTTCTACGAGAGGCTCTGAACAAGCGGGCGAACGCAGCAAAGCGGCTTGCCGAGCTCGACAGTGCCGAGGACAGGGCAGAGCGGCGAAAGGCAATCGAGAAGGCGCAGGCTGGTTTTGACGCCGCAAAGGCGCACAGCGAGAAGTTGAAGACGGCTGAAGCGGAACTAAAACTCGTTCGAGAACGACGGAACAGTGCGGAGCGGGAGCTTGAAGCGTTCTTAGCAGCCTTTGAAAAGGCAAAGGCACTGCAGGAGAAGCTAGTTGCCGCTCAAGGGCGCCGTGCCGAGGCCGTAAGCAAACGCCGCGAGGCCGCAGAGGCGATCGAAAAGACTCGTGAGGACGTCGAGGCTGCGGAGGCGGAGGAGCAGGAGGCACGAGATCGGCTTTCCCGCCTGGATGCGGCATTGAGGGCGCGTGAGGCAGCGGAACGTTTAACTCAATTAAAGGAACAACTGGCCCAGTCGGAGGCGGTCCGCCAGGCTTTCGAAGAGGGTGAAGCGCAACTCTCACTTTTGAAGATACCTCCGAATGCCATCGATGAGCTTCAAACCCTGGAAGTCGAAATTGCGAAGCTCCGCGCTGTCAATGAGGCTGCTCGTCCTTCACTTGCGATTAACTACAGTAAGGATGCGGCAGGCCTAGTGACCATGAACGGCACGCCGCTGACGGAGGGGGAAGAGCGCACTTACGATGGTCAAGCGCATCTTGAAGTGCCAGGATTTGGCACGATTACGGCACGCTCAAACCATCACACTGGGAGCGACGACCGCCTCGAGCAGGCCGAATCGAAGCGGCGCACGCTACTTGCATCAATGGGTGTCGACAGCCTGGCTACGGCACGGGCGCGCCAGGTCAGCGCGCAGCACTTTGACGCTGACCTGCGTGAGCTGCGGGCTCGGCTGTCGCTTCTCGCGCCGGAGGGACTGTCGAAGCTTCGAGAGGATGTTGCCTCGGCTGAGTTGATTAGCGCCGAGTCCGTCGAATTGAAAGAGGATCCCACGCTGGTCCGGGCAGCTCTTCGCGAAGCAGAAGAGCGGCGGAAGAAGACGCGACAGGCCTTGCGGGAGGTGGAGCCCCACCAGGCACGAGCCGACGAAGCCTTCGTCACAGCGGAGACGGCGTTGGCCAAGTTGATGGCCGAACAAGCCCAGGTCGAAGCGATCCTGGGTCCAGAAGAAGCTCGGGTTGAACGCACGCAGGTCTTATCGAATACATTGGCTGACCTTGACGTGGCACTCTCCAAGGCCGAAGCGCATATTGAGCACCTCGGCTCTGCCGCGGTCGATCTGGAATCGGTCGAGGCTGCACTGAAGCGCGCGCTTTCAATCGAACAGGCAACCGATAGGGAGATCAACGCGCTACGCGAGCTCATGGCCGGCCTGAACGCTGAGATCCGTGCACAGTCAGACGAGGCGGTGGAAGAGAAGTGGCGTGAGGCCGCCGAGGCTTACTCTGCCGCGAAGGCGCGTGCCGAGGCGTTCGAGAAGGAAGTAGCTGTCCTGCAGCGGTTGACTGCAGCATTGGAGACTGCCCGGTCCGAAGCCCGCGAACTTTACCTCAAGCCCGTCATGGCAGAGCTGGGGCCTCTTCTCAGACTGCTCTTCGACGATGTTTCGATTACCTTCGACGAAAAGACGCTGTTGCCTCAGACTATCCTGCGCAATGGACAGGAAGAGGAGGTCGATCGCCTGAGCGGAGGTATGCGAGAGCAGCTCTCTGTACTGACGCGGCTTGCCTTTGCGAGGCTGCTTGCGCGCGACGGTCGACCGGCCCCAGTCATCCTTGACGACGCACTTGTCTATTCGGATGACGATCGCATTGAAAAGATGTTTGACGCACTCCATCGACAGTCGAGAGATCAGCAGATCATTGTTTTTTCCTGTCGCCAACGGGCTTTTCAGAAGCTCGGGGGAAACATACTGCACATGTCAGAGTGGCAGCCGAGCCTCTGATCAGTAGCTCTGATTTATGGAATGAAATCAATGCTTCGTTGGCGGCGCGTTGTGCTACGGATTTGATGCAATTTGCTTATTAGCACTTTCTGGCCTCGGAGTGCTTCTGGTTCCCTTCAAGGCGTTTGGATTGTCGTGTTAGAGCCCAAACGGACTGGGAGCGGTCATAGGCCGATGATCGTCTTCAGATCTTTGAGGTCCGGTGGGAGTTCATCGCGCATTTTTGTCGCGAATGCACCCGCTAGCTATCGACGAAGTTGTTCGCGGGACAGGGCCGGTTGATCGAAAGGAGTTTTCGCCAAGGCGGGCCTGCCGGCTTCGGCCTGCGACGTACCCTCATTGATGAACAGGGTGCTATCAAAGCGGTCCTGCAGCGCGGCGAGCACAAGAGCATTCAGACTGATCGCGTCATTCTGACGCCTGGGCCGGTCGGGGAGTAAACCTGATTCACGAGGCCTACCAGGCCCTTCCCCACCATGGCAAGCCGGGAATGGTAATCCCCGGTGAGCCGCAGCTAGATGTACCGAAAGCGTACGAAATCTATGCATCGGCGTTCGGATCGAAAATTCTTTTTACCCTTGTTCAATTACCCCACATTTCGTTATGCGATCGCTGATTGCTTGCTGGACTATATCCCCTTAGATCTCAATCAGTGTTTGTTTAAGAGAAGCTCGACAGCCTGAGGTTTTCGAGCCCGCGCGATTTTTTTCTGCGCAACTTCTTGGGAGGTGTTTTGGATGCCTGATCCAGTGGAACCAATTGAACTCAAGGATCTGGATGATTCAGAGCTTTCGGATGACGAATCGTCGGCGGATCAGGCAGCAGAAGATCTCGACGCGATTCTCGACCAAATTATCGGAGAGCTGACAGCTGGTCAGCAACAGCAGCTGCAACAGGCTGAGGCGGCTTCGCCCTCCATCACACAGGCAGCAAGTGCGATCGCAAACAGGACGGCCGTGGCCGCACTGAGCCGAAGCGTACCGAGTATGGCTGATGTGCCCGATGCCACGTTCCGCCAGATGACCAAGGAGCAGATTGAGGATCTGAGGAGTGGCCTTGATAGCCTTCAGGATGCGGTGAATTCGATAGCGAAGTCGCCTGGCAAAGGGCCTCTTTACACCCGGCAAAAATTTTGGGCTTTCGTGATTCCCAGTGTTTTAGTTGCGGCATCCTCAATAACGGCGATTATCGCTCTTGCTATTTCAAACCAGTCCAAGAACCCAGAGTCCGACTCCACAGATACGGATGAAATCCCGGAGGAGCTGAAGCAGATCCTCACGGAGCGCGCCGAGGAATGGAAAAACCTTCCATTGGCGGAACTTTGTAACAGAATGCGCGACTTCGCTCTGGCTTATGCGCAGTCGATGCTCGCGCAATTGGTGGCGGTTCGCGACTTAAAACTGCTAGTTATTGATGCCGCGAAGCGTGATGAACTCGACGCCTTTGCGCAGAAAACAGCACCAGGCATCGCGGTGGCCGTAGAGAACGCCTACGTCGAAACCGAAGAGCGGCCGCGATTCAAGACGATTTACGATACAATCAAGCGTTGGAAGCTACAGCAAAGTGACGCCACCGAGGTGCCTCTCACAGTACCGCAAGCCGTGATAGTTCTGGAGCTCGCGATTGCGCGGATTTACTCAGTGATTAAGGCCGCGGGTAAGCATCATGACTGAGGTTGTCTGCATTTTGTCTGGTTGGAAAAACGAGCGCGCGGCGTTGACCTACTGGGATCGCGTACGACAGAATTCTCCGGTACTCGCAGACGCGGCAGTAAACATATCGGATATTGGGCCGAAACTGCTCGGACGCGATGATTTGCCATCCCAGTTTTCTGACAGCGCGCGTCGGCGCGTTGCAATTCAATATGAGCAATCAACGGCCTTCTGGCGTTCTAAGATTGCTGCGCTCGCATCAGACACAATCACAGAAGAGGCTGTTGGGTTCCTCGCAGAAGACGGGCTCGATCTCGGTCAACACGCATTCGCCTTCCGTCGACGGATGTCAGAAGGCGAGATCCACGTTGTGCTTCCGCTTTTGCGTTTGAGAATTGATGGTCAGACGATTTCGACCGTAGTGTCCGGGTGGGCAGGAAAATCGGTGGAGCGGTTCGGGGGGGCGAAGGTCAGGCCGATGGTGGCAACGGTCACCGGATGGGACATCGGTGCCGAAGTAGGCTCAATCGGGTCGCTCATAGGGATGGTTGTTATCTCGTCCAATCCTGCCATCGGCATACCAATGATGATCGGCGGACAGATCTTGTCTTTTGTCTTCCAACAGATTGGACGCTCGCAGCACACTTCGCCTTCCATTCCCACCGTGCAGCAGATACGGGCGGCTGTTAAAGGGGCGCTAGAGGATCAATATGTGGTCGAGCTCGCGGACGAATCAGCTGCGCTCTGGCACTTCATCAGACGTGGTTATGATGAAGGCTGGGACGACCCTTCCGCTGCACCTGATCCGACTTCCTATAACGACTTTGTTAATTGGCTCACGGGAGCTCTCGTGCCCAATCGAGATGGTGGAGCCACGGTCACGAAGGCCAATGTCAAACTTGCATTGCACCTTGGAGACACGGACAGCGATGGTGCACAGACGGGCCTTCGCCATCTTCCAAACTTTCTTGCGGCCGCCAGCATCGAAGTGCTCGCACTTCAGCTAATGGTTCTATGTGCGGGGGCAGTAAGCGGCTTCGGAGAATCTAGGGACCGGGACAAAAATGCAGTTTTTCGAGCAGCTTTGGACCGCGGGCAATCGCGGATCGATGAACTAATAAAAACTACAAACGCCGCGATTAAATCAGCGAATGATGCTTTGGCGGAGCGCCTGGCCAAAATATCCGACGTCTACGCTGAGCCGACGTTTGTGTATTCGAGCCAGCCGGACGGGACCTCATACTGGCACTGGATGATTAAAGATGAGGGAAGGTTTCCACCAGGGTTGGCTGAACCGTTCAACTGCGGGCAATTTACAAAAACCTACGGTTGCTGTTCCGATTTTAAGCTTGAAGGGACGACTCGAGATCAGGCAACCGAAGCGCGCAGGCAAAAGGTCGACGAACTTTCAACTGCTTTCAAGCCTATTTTTGGTATTCCGGATCTGGATAAGCAGAACAAGATCGTCGCGTCCTGGCAACGGGCACACGACGACATTTCTAAGGCGCTCAGGGCACTTAAGTCCGCATAGTAGGCGTAATCCGGCCCCGAGCAACGAGGTTAACGGTGCTCTCGAGGATGCGCTGACCGTGCAGCTGCGCGCCGTTATCTGCGCGATAAGGATAATCGCTTCGGCATCCTCCTCGTCGTTCACAACACTGCGCCAGGGGTGGAAGAAGGGGAGTGGCTATCTGAAGTTCGCCGAGGTCATGACCCATCTGGAGACGATCGCGCGGGACATGGGGTCTGCCGATGCGCTGGCGCCTCAGATGATCCCCCCGATCGTGCTCGACCCCGAACACGCCACGGTGTTCGTCAATGAACGAGATCATCACCTCAACGGGGGTCGAGCTCCGCCATCGCGAAATAAGCCGAGGCCTTGCGCAGTATCTCGTTGGCCTGCCGAAGCTCTCGGTTCACCGGCAAACAGCCGCAGGCGACCCTCGAAACTCCTCAATGGCATCGCTACAAGCGGACGCGGGTACGTTCAGCGATACGCCGGTTCCTCGAACTCGCGCGGCCAAGCGTCAAGCTTTATTGCGAGCTGAGTTGCAGCTGTAATCTTAGCCGTCGAGATAAGCCTTTTGGATAGGTGACTGCTGTGCTTCAAGGGGGTTACAATCTCCGGGCGAAATGCGGGAGATGGAGCATGCGCCAGAGCTATGGCAGTCCGCGGTGCTGTTCAGGGCGCCGGGGTTGCTCATCGGCGCCCTCGCATTTGTTGCAGCCGGCGGCATGACCGTCAGCGACTTGCTTGCTTCATGGAACGCTTCTGGCGGCACCGGGATGCAAGATCAAGGGCAATATTAGCATCGAAACCGGCGAACGAATTTTCCATGTGCCGGGGCAGCGATATTACGCACAACGAAGATCAGTCCCCGGTATGGAGAACCGTGGTTCTGCTCGGAGTTTGAAGCTTGGGCGGCCGGTTGGCGGAAATCAAAAGCGTAATGAAGTAGGAATTTGCAACTTGGATTCCTTTGTGGCACCGCGAGTTTTTTTGATGCCGCTGCTTGGCTGTTGCCATGGTGTTCACGTTCTGGGCTAAAAAGATCGCATAATGGATCGAAGGGAACACCAATTCATCGGACACGCCGATGGGCGGTACGGTGAAGGGAACTACGCCGGCAAGCGCGCCTCGGCATAATGGTCGGCGGCCTTTTCCAGCACCTCTTCTGCCCACTGGTTCAGACTCTTTCCCGAAAGCTCAGCAGCAAGAGCTGCTCGGCGATGGACTTCGGGAGCGACACGAAACATCATCTTCCCGGAATAGGGTCGCTGAGCTCATTGCCGATTTTCCTGCAGGTCTCCAGGTAGTCATTGACTGCCTCATGGAAGGCTTTCTTGAGTTCAGCGACACTGTCACCGTGAAAGCCGATTACATCGGAGATACCTGCAATCCTGCTGAAAAACACATCGCCCTCAGCATCGAATTCGATGCGAGCGTGATATCCGTTGTAGGCCATGATGTTCATGGCGTTACTCCAATCTGCATCAGGAACTCGCGAGCATCGCGGACCAGATAACGCTTGGCTTCCTTGTCCGGATGAGGTCGATGGAAGCTCGCAATGATCCCGTCTTGACGAGCGCGTTGCCCGCTCACCCGTCGGCGCCGGCTGGATCGAGCGCCAAAATTATGCCGACGCCTGCGCCTCGCTGTGGATCGACGGCGAACTCGTGCATCTCGAGGACCTCGTCCTCCACGACGCCACCCACGATATCCGCACGCCCACTCATGAGCTGACTATCGCTCGCGACGTGTTGCGAACGCGCCGGCGCATTACCGCACAGTCGCCCAACTGGGCGCTGTCTGCCGGGGGTGTCCGAACCCTGCGACAGACCCAGGCGTGGCCTGGACCATCAGACGGTCCTACCGGTACCGCGGACGAGAGCAGCGTCGAGCCAGCAAAAATGGCCGAGCGGGAAGGGGAGGGAGATGATGAGGACGCGCAAAATTTGCCCGGCGTCGACTATGCCGCCATCGATGCGGTGCTGGCCCGCTCGGAGGCTGTAATCGAGGACGCGACACGGCCCGGCCGGGCTCCGGCCGATAACCGCGAACGAGACCCTCTCGTCTATGACCTCGACTGGGACGAGGATGCCCGGCTCGACGAATGGCGCGGCGTACTGCGCAAGGTCGAAGACCTGCCGGCGGTGCTGCAGGCCATCATCGCCCTCGATGCCTGGAACGAGCTTTCCGTCCTGCAGCACGCCCCCTGGCTCGGCCGGCTGTTTGCCGCGTCGATCCTGCGAGAGGCCGGTATCACCACCAGCGCCCATCTCACCGCCGTCGATGTCGGCCTCAAAACCATTCCGGTCGATCGGCGCTGTCATCGCGACCGGGAGACGCGGTTGCTGGCCATTGCCCATGGTTTTTTGGCGGCTGCCGAAATCGGCATGAAAGAGCATGACCGGCTGTTGTTGGCCCGTACCTTGATGGACCGGAAGCTGGAGGGGCGACGGACGTCGTCAAAGTTGCCGGAGCTGGTCGAACTGGTGATGGCGAAACCACTGGTGTCGGCCGGGATGGTGGCGAAGACGCTGGACGTGACGCCGCAGGCGGCGCGGCGGATTGTTTTGGAACTGGGCTTGCGCGAGATGACGGGGAGGGGGAGGTTTCGGGCGTGGGGGGTATTGTGAGCAGATCACTCGGTTCGACAATCAAGGTCTTTCACAGAAGTGAGGGCGCATCGGAGAACGGGGAAAAAAATAGCGAGAACGGATGCACGCCGCGGAACGCCCATGCACGAGACGCTCACGATGCTCCGCGAGATGGTCAAAGCTCAACTCTGCTCCTGTCTAAGCAAGGTCCTGGGGCCAAAAGACCCGCCCCATCTGGATAAAGGTGGTCGATGATGTCTTGCTTCAGGTGAGTGACATTGCCGAAGCGCTCAGTAACCCATTGATCCTTTCGCAAGGCTCCTGATCATCGATCACGACGGGCTCCGCCAGGACGAAACTCTTCGCTTGCTGCTTGCTCTTGACCACTCCTTCTTTCATGCGGTCATGGCAGCAGATCCGGCGCCCCGCTGCAACCACATCGTCGGAAATGTCTGAATCCCGAACATCGGTGAGATGTTTCGGGCCAACAGATGCGTATCGTCATTGATTATCCCTGCCGATGACTGAAAACAAGCGTGGGGGAGTATGCCGAAAGCGCCGGCGCGCGTGCCTTTTCAAGTAACGCAAACTGCGCACCGAAAGCAGTCGGTCAATGGTTCGGCGCAGACCAATAATCGGCGGAGTCAACCAATCAAACACGATGCCAGCGGTCTTTCGGGTGGGCAAGATTTGCCTGCTGCAGGAAAATGAGTTGATCTCCGCCTTCGCCACTTCGTCCAACGGTTCGGGAGGCGGTGAATAGATTTTGCCCTGGTCGAGGGAAAGGATCGTCAACGTCGTCAGCATTGTGAGTCTCCTCTAATCGTGCGCCAGTCGACGCGGAGAGGAGTATTCTCTATGACAGGCCCGTTTAGGGTCCTTCAGCGGATGCTAAAAAGTACTAAATTTCCAAAAGGCCACGACAACCGAAACTCCCTGATCGGTTGCCCCTTCGCGTGCCGCTCGGCTGCCGAGGCGCGATAGTCACATCCCCATGTTCGGACGAGCGGGCGGTGCGGCGCCATCAGTCTTCTTCAAGCCCGGCAATCCGCAAACCCTCGAGGATAGGAGCAATCCTGCTTGGGTCCTTGGCCGGCTGTCCTGCCCTGATCCGTGCGATCGTGACAGCCGGAGAGGCTTTTCTGAGCTCCTCGAGGAAATGACGGGCTTGATCGAGGCGGCCGAGATGCGCGTTGGCGGCGATCAGCATCCAGAGACTGGCATCGAAATTTGGATTAATCGCAAGCGCTCGTGCAGCCGAAACCAGGACCTCGCTGTAATTTCCCAAGATCATTTGTGCATGGGCCGTGCCGCATAGCGAAATGTGGGCGAGGGGATCGCGTGGTGAGAGCCGACTCGCCCGATGGAACAAGGCGAGCGCCATTTCGACGCTGCCACAATGCAGGTTGGCTACGCCTGCCGCGGTCACGACCATCAGATTGTTAGGGTTAGCCTCGACGGCCTCCTTCAGTACCGCCATGCCCCAGTCGTACTCCCGTGCAACCTGAACCAGCGCCATGGCGCAATGCGCCGTAACCGCCGGGTCGCCTGCAGAATTCTCCAGACCCCTTCGCGCCAGCATGAAGCATTTTTCGCGGTCTTCAGGCCCGAGCGGTGGCCAGCCCATGGTAATCCGGTGCTCCAGTGCCCAAGCTGCATGGGCGTTGAGCAGTGCGTTGTCGGGCTCGAGCGTTAGCCCCTCAGTGAGCAGCGTAAAGGCCTCGGCATTGTCGCTCGCAGATTCTGTCAGAATTTTTGACAGCGCCCTTAAGTAGATGTCGTATGCAGCAATGCTACCCGGCCGCTCGCGCCGCGAGCGGTCGATCTCCGCCCTCTGGATCAGTGGACCGACGATGGTCGCGACGCGTTCGGTGATGTCGTCTTGGAATTCGAATACGTTGTCCAGTTCGCCGTCGAAGCTTTGGGCCCAGAGATGCGCGCCGCCGATACCCTCGACCAACCGTGCCGTAATCCTCAGCATATTGCCGCGTCGCCTGACGCTGCCTTCGAGCACATAGCGAACGCCGAGCTCCTTCGCCACCCACCTTACATCCATCGCGCGGTCTTTAAAAACAAAGCTGGAGTTGCGGGCTACCACAGCAAAACTCTTGAACCGGCTGAGTGCGGTGATGATGTCATCTACCACGCCCTCGGAGAAATAGTCCTGCTCGGCGACGTCACTGAGATTGGCAAAGGGCAAAACTGCAAGTGCCGGCGCGACGGAAAGCGCAACATTGGTCTTTTCTAATCCGTCGATTGAGCGAACCAGGCGATAGCCGACACGAGGGACCGTTGCGATCCATTCACGCCCATCGGGGGTGGGGCCAAGCAATTTCCGCAGGGCCGCGATTTGCACGGTCAAATTTCCTTCTTCGACGATCGCGTCTGGCCATACCCTTTCCATCAGGACCGCCTTTGAAACGATTCCTCCGTCGGCCTCGAGGAGTGCCTGGAGGAGGGCGAGGCCTCGGTGGCCAATAGCCACGGACTTGCCGCTCCGCTGCAGCAGACCGCAGCCGACATCCAGGACAAACGGGCCGAAGGTATGTCGCGGCTCCACCATGCGTGCAATATATGCGATTAAAAAACCCTCGGAAACTGGCGATCGAGGCTGAAGGGGTCGCTGAAAGCATCCCGCGCTAGCGAAGTTTTCACACTTTTGGTTGATTATCAGGACACTTCCAAGACGATGAATTTAGGAACGATAAGCCAACCTTATCGGTCGTTATTAAGCGATGACGAGCGGTGCGGTTGTGTGTAATATTAAGGCAGTATCCGCACTTTTTGCCCTTCGCCAAACATGGATTCGCTTTCGCCTTCTGCCTCCACTACCCCGACCTGGTCGACGCGACTGCCGGACTAGGCGCTATTGCCGCGGCCGACGTCGGGCCTGGCCGCCAGTATTACCCTGAAATCGCTCGATAATCTGATCATGCCGACCCGGGTGGCTCGGCTGCGGGGCGAAATCGCTTTGTTCTCAGGTCCGCCGTCGTCGCGGCGAAAATGCTGGGCCGCAGCGAGGAAGAGATCGCCTTCCGCGACGCGGTTTTGCTGACGGTTGTCGGCGACGGTCTGCCCGGCCGGAAAACTACTCCTGGCCACACGGTTGCTGACCCGCCGATCCGCTCAGTGGGTACGCCATTCGTCAAGGAGTTCGCCGCGCTGTTGGCAATCCGCTCGCCGCGATCCTGGATCTGGTCCATGCCGCCAAGCTGCCGCGTCTATGTCGAGAAGGTGCTGGTGCCGGAACTCAAAGCCGGCGACATCGTCATCCTCGACAATCTCGGCTCCCACAAGGTCAAGGAGATCCGCGCCGCCATTCGCAAGGCCGGCGCCCACCTACTCTTCCTGCCAAAATATTCCGATCGAAAAGCTCTTCGCCAAGATCAAGCACTGGCTGCGCCAGGCCCAAGCCAGATCAAGGCAGGCCGTGCAGGACGAACTGCGGACAATCCTCGACGCCTTAAAAACATCCCGCTCTAGACTAGACATTCGTGAGAGCGAAGCGCCACTGTGCAGCGAAATACTGTGTCGGCGTTAAAGGCTGTTCGACGCGACTGTTCTTCGCCATCCCTAAGTACAAGCATTACCTAATCCTCGTCACCGCCGGTCAGATAGGCTATTCTTCGTTCTGCGGAAGTTGATTGCTGATTGTTGCATGCCGATCGCCGGACCGTTGGGATGGTCCTCGCTGAGTTCGTCGCTGGAGAGCCGAGGAGGCGGACATGGAGGTCTCAGGCCTCAGCTTCAGACGTCAAGTAGATCTGCTGAAGCGCGAGCTTGCCGACGCGATCGAACGGCAGGCGGCGACGAGCGAAATCCTGCGTGTGATCTCAACCTCGCCCGACGACGTGCAGCCGGTATTCGACGCGATAGCGGAGAGCGCAGCAAGGCTTTGCGGGGCAGAATTCTGTTTCGTATTTCGGTTCGACGGAGCGCTGCTGCATCCGGCCGCGTATCACGGCATTTCGCGCGAGGGCATCGAAGCCGTACGTGCCAAGTTTCCGCGCCAACCGAATAGAGGCAATGTGACGGGCCGAGCCTTTATCAGCGGAATGGTCGAACAGATCCCCGACGTTTTTACCGACCCAGATTATCAGATGCTCCCTCTCGCCAAAATCGTGGCATACCGCAGCGCCATTGGCGTGCCGCTCTTGTGGAAGGGGCGTCCGATCGGAGCGATAGCCGTCACTCGACGGGCCGTCGGATGCTTTCCTGAGCGCCAGGTCGAACTCCTCCGTATCTTCGCCGATCAGGCGGTGATTGCGATCGAGAACGTTCGGCTCTTCGATGAGGCGAAGGGGCGCAACCGGGAGCTCACCGAGGCGCTCGAGCAGCAGACGGCAACCAGCGAAATCCTGCGCGTCATCTCGACTTCGCCAACCGACGTGCAGCCGGTATTCGACTCAATCGCGAAGAATGCGGCGAGACTTTGCGCGGCGGAATTCTGCTTTGTCTTCCGGTTCGATGGGGAACTCATGCACCCGGTCGCTTATCATGGTGTCTCTCGCGAAGGCATCGAAGCGGTTCGAGCCATCTTTCCCCGGAAACCAAGCAGGGCCAATGTGACGGGGCGTGCCGTTCTCAGCGGCGCCATAGAGCAGATTGCCGACGTGTTTGCCGATCCCGAGTACCAACTCCTCTCGTTGGCGAAGATCGTGTCCTACCGCAGTGCCATCGGTGTGCCGCTCACGCTGAACGGCCGTCCCATCGGAGCGATCGGCGTCGACCGCCGCGAGATCGGATGTTTTCCGGAGCGCCAGGTCGAGCTCCTGCGAACCTTCGCCGATCAAGCGGTGATCGCAATCGAGAACGTCCGGCTGTTCACCGATCTGGAGAAGCGCAATCTCGAGCTAAAAGAATCGCTCCAGCAGCAAACTGCGACAGCGGATGTCCTCAAGGTCATCAGCCGGTCAGCATTCGACCTGCAGGCAGTGCTCGATACGCTTGTCGAATCGGCTGTGCGACTTTGCAACGCTTATGATGCAGTGATATTCCTGAAGGATGGCGACTTGCTCCATGCGAGAGCGCATCACGGGCCGATTCCAATGGATTTATTCGGCTGGCCAATGTCACGGGACTGGGCTACAGGGCGGGCGGTCCTGGACCGCAAGCCGATTCACGTCCCCGACCTGAGCGCCGAAGCCGACGAGTTCCCGGACGGCCAGCGCATGGCCGTTCGGATGGGACATCGCACCATCCTTGCGGCGCCACTGCTACGGCAACACGAGGCAATTGGCGGCCTCGTTATCCGCCGTACTGAGGTCAAGCCGTTCACCGAAAAGCAGATTGGCCTTCTCCAGACCTTTGCCGACCAGGCGGTCATCGCGATTGAGAATGTGCGGCTGTTCGACGAGGTGAAGGCGCGGACTGCCGAGCTGGCCGAAGCGCTGGAGCAACAGACCGCGACGGCCGACGTGCTGAAGGTCATCAGTCGTTCCGCATTCGACCTGCAGGGGGTTTTGGATACCCTTGTATCGTCAGCTGCCCGTCTTTGCGACGCGGATATGGCGACGATGACCCGGCCGATGGGTGGCGCGCACTATCCTGTCGCCAGCTGCGGCCTCTCACAGGAATTCGGCCAGTATCTTCGGGCTCTCCCGCTGGAGCCAGGGCGCGGCACCATCGTTGGGCGAACGCTGCTCGAAGTCCGGCCGGTTCAGGTCGCCGATGTTCTAGACGACCCGGAGTACGAGCTGATCGAGGGGCAAAGACTTGGCGGTTTTCGGACCGTACTCGGGGTGCCGCTCTTGCGTGAGGGAAGCCCGATCGGCGTCCTCGCATTGACCCGATCGACCGTGCGGCCATTCACCCATAAGCAGATCGAGTTGGCTTCGACCTTCGCCGACCAGGCGGTGATCGCAATTGAAAACGTCCGCCTTTTTCAGGAGGTGCAAGACAGAACCGAGGAGCTTTCGCGCTCGCTCAGAGAACTGAGAACCGCTCAGGATCGATTAGTCCAGACGGAGAAACTCGCTTCGCTCGGGCAGCTCACCGCTGGTATCGCCCACGAAATTAAAAACCCGCTGAACTTCGTCAACAATTTTTCAGCGATCTCCGTTGAATTGATCGAGGACCTGCAACACGCACTCGATGGTGCAGTCGCAGAGGGCGCAGGACGGGCCGAAATCGACGAGATCTCTGCGATGCTCAAAGGCAATCTCGAAAAGATTGTCGAGCATGGCAAGCGTGCCGACTCGATCGTCAAGAACATGCTCCTGCACTCACGCCAAGGGGTCGGCGAGCGCAGGCTGGTCGACATCAATGCTCTTGTCGAGGAGAGCCTCAATCTTGCCTATCATGGCGCCCGCGCCGAAAAGCAGGGTTTCAACATAACCCTGCAGAAATCGTTCGATCCGGCGGCCGGCGAAGTTGACGTTTACCCACAGGAGATCACACGCGTTCTTCTCAACTTCATCTCGAACGGCTTTTACGCAACGGGACGCCGCGCGGCTTGCGAGAACGGTGATGTGTACGAGCCAATGCTGGCCGTGATCACCCGGAACTTCGGCGACAGTGTAGAGATTATTATCCGCGACAATGGCCCCGGCATCCCCCCCGATGTGAGAGCGAAAATGTTCAACCCGTTCTTCACAACTAAGCCTGCTGGCGAGGGAACGGGGCTCGGGCTTTCCCTCAGCCACGATATCATAGTCAAGCAGCACGGCGGTTCGATCGAGGTGGAAACAGAAATCGGGCACCACACAGAGTTCCGCATTCAACTGCCCCGAATTGCCGCCGCGACAGGAACCTCGAAGGGTGAACCATGAGCCTTCTCATCCTGGTGGTCGACGACGAGCCGGACATCGAGCATCTTTTTCGCCAACAGTTCCGCCGTGATTTGCGCGGCAGGCGGTTCCTGATGGAGTTCGCGCAATCAGCGCGAGCTGCCCTCGAGCGGATCGCCGATGCGAAGGACGTCACCCTCATTCTCGTTCTGTCTGACATCAACATGCCGGGCATGAGTGGTCTTGAGCTACTGCCGATGGCGCGCAGTATACGGCCGGATGTGCCGGTGATCATGATCACCGCCTATGGCGATCCACAGACGAGACAAGAAGCCCTAGATGGCGGCGCCGAAGCATTGCTGACCAAGCCGATCGACTTCGCGGCACTTAGAGAAGAAATCGACATGCGCATTGGGCGGCTCACATGAGCATCAGCATTCTCGTTGTGGACGATGAGCCCGACCTGGAGATCCTTCTCGTCCAGAAGTTTCGGCGAAGCATTCGCGACGGCGCATTGCGTTTTCTGTTTGCCCGCGATGGCGTGGAGGCGTTGACGATACTTGCTGACCACGAAGAGGTGGACGTCGTGCTGAGCGACATCAATATGCCGCGCATGGACGGCCTGTCGCTGCTGGCAAGGCTACGGGAGAGAGGCGAGACCCTCTCGACGATCATCGTCTCCGCCTACAGTGACATGGCAAACATCCGGACTGCGATGAACCGCGGCGCCTATGATTTCGTGACAAAGCCAATCGATTTCTGCGATCTCGAAGCAACAATCGACAAGACAATTCGCCACGTCGAGAACATGCGAGAGGTGCAGCGCCGGCAGGCGTTGGCGGAGCAAGCTCGTGCGTCGCTGTCGCGTTACTTCTCACCCAATCTCGCCGATCGTCTTGCAAGTAGTGCCAATGCCCTTGACCTCGGTGGAGCGCGAAGAGAGGTAGTCTCGCTCTTTACCGACTTGACAGGCTTCACCTCGCTCGTGGAGGCGATCGAACCAAACGTGCTCGGACCCCTCCTTAACGACTACATCGTAGGAATGACTGACATCGTGTTTGCCCACGAGGGGACCGTAGCAAAGATAATCGGCGATGCACTCCACGTTCTTTTTGGAGCTCCGGCGGATCAACCAGACCATGCGGACCGCGCCATCGCCTGTTCGCTGGAACTCGACGGCTTCGCGTGCTCCTTCCGCGAACACTGGAGCAAGAAGGGAATACCGCTCGGCCATACCCGAATCGGCGCGCATGCCGGAAGCGCCGTCGTCGGTAATTTCGGGGGAGGAAGGTTTTTCGACTACAGCGCCTACGGCGACACGATCAATGTTGCCGCGCGCTTGCAAGCGGCCAACAAGACGTTAGGGACCCGTATCTGCGTGAGCGCCACCATCGCCGCCAACGCCCAAGGCTTCTGCGGCCGCCCTGTAGGTGATCTCCTCCTTCGGGGCCGGACCGAGCCTGTCCGCGCTTTCGAGCCGCTTGATGCCGTAAGATGTGGCAGCGCAGAAACGCACGCGTACTTGGTGGCTTTCGAGCAGTTGGAGGCCGGCGATAGTCATGCGGTTGCTTCATTTGCTGCCCTGGTTGGCCGTGACGCGGAAGACCGGCTCGCCAGTTTTCACCTGAAGCGCCTGCTAAATGGCGAAACGAGCGCGATGATCACACTGTGAACTATCGGTCGGAGATTCTGCCGGTCGGTTCATCGTCGCATCCGTTGATCTACGGACCGGACGGATCACGGGCGAAGAAGAGTTGGGCCTTCGGCACCATTCTCTATCCCGACGCCAATATCGAGATCGGCCGGACGACGCCGGGTACGGATATCTACACGCTTTATCCGCATCCCGACGCCAAGATCGTCATCACCAAGGGCAGCACCACACAGGACAAGTTCTTCCTGCACCGCGATCATCTGGCCTCGGTGCGGCAGGTGACCAACGAAAGCGGCACCCAAGTCGAGCAGACCCGTTATGCCGCCTATGGCGAAGCCACCAACAGCAGCTTCCAGACCAAGAAGAGCTATATCGGCGAACGCTTCGATCCGGAATGCAGAGCGCCAGTTCTCGATTGACTATGTGAACAGATTGAGGGGGCAATAGGAAAATGAACGCCACGTCCGAGCAGCATGCAATCTCCTTGGCAAAGGCCTTCGCGACCGAAAAAGGGCTTCGCTTCGAGGAACCCATCTCCGCTCGTCATCTTGCTGTCGACCAGTATCTTGTGACGTTCGCTGTTGAGGGAGCATCTGATCCAAATACCGTGATCGACCCACCAGAATTTATTGTTCAGGTCGATCTTGGGCGAAATGAAGTTACGCTGCTGCCAGCTATGTAATTGCGGCGGTGAGCGCAATTCGCCAAGGGGCGGCCGCCATCCGGCTTCCTCGGCGCCGAACGTGCGCCGCGCAATTCCATAAATAGGCGTTATGCCGTGAATTTCGGTTTATCAGGCGCCTAGTTTATCTGAGTTAACGCACCGCAGGTTCAGATCCCTTCAACTGCATGATTGTGGAATGGCTGATCCGCGCGATGACACTGAGACGAGGGTAACCGCTTAGCTCGGCTTTAGTGCGCGAGGTCGCCTCAGATCAACCCATTAAACTCGCCGAACAGGATTGCGCCATAGTCCGTCGCGCCGTGCAGGACATGGATGATGATCACCTTCGCGTTCTCCACGCGGTAGAAGATCAGATAGTTGCCATGAACGCGTCGACGGATACCATGGTGCTCGTAGCGGGGAACGAGGGCGAAACCGTTGGGGTTGTCGGCGAGGTCTTTGCACTTGCTGCGGAGCTCCCGGACGAATGAAAGGGCACGGCGTGGGTTGTCCCACGCGATGTAATCGGCGATCTGCTCAAGATCGTTCTCCGCCTCGTCGGAAAATTCAAGGATCATGCCGATTTTTCGGCCTGATCAACCATCACACTGTACTTTGCCTCCAGCCGGTCGAAGACATCGCTCGCCGGCTTAGTCCGGCCCGCCTCGGCATCGGCAATGCCGCGCATTATGGAAGCATCCAGTGCGGCAAGCCGGGTCTCCCTGTCCTGAACCAGTCGAACACCTTCGCGGAGAACTTCGCTTTTCGAGCCATAGCGACCTGTGTCGACAAGTTGCTGGATATAGGTTTCGAGCTGCTTTCCCAGATCGGCACTAATCATTCTGCTCTCCATCGGTTTTGACGGAGACAAGATATGCCGTTTATCAACTATTATCAAGCGTGATCGGTTCTCTCTCTCACTCTCTCTAGCTGTTCCGCGCCGGCCATTGCTACCCAGCAATCTGGCTGAAGACATCTTCACGATCATCTTGGCCACTCCCGCACGCAACTCCCTTCGATACCTGCTGGGCACCAGGGTGCTGGCAGAAAAAGGTCCAAGGGGCTCCAAAATTATATGGCACCCCGGCCAGAACCGACAGCATGACGCGCTTAGCGCCGTTTGGACCATCGAGATCCGCTTCCATCGTCCGAGTCGTTGTTGACGCCGCGTCTCGGGGCGTCGACAACTGCATGAGATACACAGGAGATAAGCATTGCCGACGAGACTGATACTGCAACCAGTGCCGATGTGCCGACCGTTGTCGAAACGCCCATTGTGCCGAAGAAACAGCGCAAACCCCGCGCCAAGAAAGCGGCGGCACTCGAGACCGCGTCAGCTGACGCTACGGCAGAGCCAGCGGCTGCTCTGGCCGGCGCCGGTGGCGTGAAGAGGAGAGGGCGCAAGACAAAGGTGATCGAAGGTGCGGTGAGCGCCAGGCGCGCACCTATGCGCCGTGCTCCGAGGCCGTGCAGACAGCCTCGGCCGCGCCGACGACAGCGATCGATGAAATGGCGGATCTCCTGCAGTTGGAAGAGGAGAATCAACGGCTGCGCAAGCTTCTGGCCGAGAAACTTCGCGCTGAAAATGCCGATCTGCGCAAACGGCTGAAGCTCGATTGATAAAGCCGGTCAACCGTCGGCCGCGGATGTCACATCTTTTCCCATTGCGGAAAGCCTTTGTCGCGACGGGATACCATTCATCTTTGACTGGCTACGATCGAGAAATAATCCCGCCGCGGTTCAAAAGCGTCCCGCATTACCTGAAACCGTTCGTCGGACGGGACGCGCCAAAAGCCCTGGCGCTTGCAATTGCGCCATCTCACTAAAGTCGATCAGCGAGCATGTCGCGCAGATCAACCAGAGCATGCAAGTAATCGCGACCTCAGCGCGCGAACAATCCACAGGGCTCGCCGAAATTAACACCGCTGTCAATCTGATGGATCAGGCAACTCAACAGAACGCAGCGATGGTCGAGCAGTCCACTGCCGCCGCCGCATCGTTGTCCTCCGAGGCCGGCCGATTGAGAGAACTGGTGAATCAGTTTCAGCTTGAAAGTGACGCGCGCAGGGCAGGTGGGCATCCGCGGGATGATCGAGACAACAGACCAGTGGATTTGGCTGCGCGCCGAGCGATGCACAGATGAACACAGCAACCACCCGCTCTTGAAGTCTGCACACGAGGTCAATCAATGGCCATGGCTGCATGACATGGCGCGTCTGGCGAACAGCTTCTACCCGGAATCCGGCTCTCGTCCGTCACCCAGGGCAGACGCAGGGTATTCCAGTTCGGGCACATCGATTGGCTTCACCGAGCCTTTGATCGTCCGCGCCAGCGGACGGACCAAGGTTCGGCAGCGGCGGGCTGCAAAGAGAACTACGTCTTCGCTAACGCGCTTAAACGGAATCTTTCTGACGGGTGCCGTCGCCACAAACATTGTGTTGCTATGCTGCTTGACGGCTTAGTTCGCTAGGACTTTAGCAATCTCTGGCGGCAAGGCCATCGCCATGTTTTGATCTCCATTCATATGACTATTTACTAATTTAGATTCTGGTATACCGTCGGTGTGCGATCGGCACCTATGCCACACGTCGCTTTGCGACGGCCCTGGAGGGCGCGCGCATGCGGCCGGCCGCAAGTCGCGAATGGGCCCTCGCAAACGCGGCCCTTGGGAGGAGATTATGAAACAGCTGAAACGGAAAAATGCTGCCTTGTTCTTCGCTGCGTTGATGTTGAGTGGGGCATCGGCGGCTGCATCCCATGCCGCCGACAAGCCGACACTCGCATTCGTCGTCAATGGAGCGTCTGACTTCTGGAAAGCCGCCGAGGCCGGCGTGAAGAAGGCGCAGGCCGAAATGCCAGACTACAACATGGAACTGAAATATCCTGAGCAGGCGGCTGTGGCCATTCAGCAGCGTCTCATGGAAGATCTCGTCAGCGCCGGCGTCAAGGGGATCATGGTCTCCGCCGTCGATCCTAAGACCCAGACGGAGGGCCTTAACAAGATCGGCTCGCAGACGGCTCTGTTCACCACCGATAGCGACGCGCCGAAGACCAACCGGGTTGCTTATATCGGTTCTTCGAACGTCGACGCCGGCAAGCAGGCCGCTGAGATCGCCAAGAAGGCGATGCCCGACGGCGGCAAGTGCATGGGCTTCGTCGGTCTGCTGGGGGCCGATAATGCCCGGGAACGCATCGAAGGCATGAAAGAAGGGCTAAAAGGTACCAAAATCGAGCTTGTCGACGTTCGCGGTGACGACATCGATCAGACGCGCGCCAAGAAGAACGTCGAGGATGCGTTGGTGGCCAGCCCCGACCTGACATGCATGGTCGGCTTCTACTCCTACAACACGCCGCGCATCTATGAGGCGCTGCGCGACGCAGGCAAACTCGGCCAGATCACCGTCGTCGGCTTTGATGACGATCCGATCACGCTCGGTGGGGTCAAAGAAGGCACGATCGCGGCAACCGTCGTACAGCAGCCGTTCGAATGGGCCTATCAGGGCATGAAATTGATGGCCGCCTACCTCAAAGGCGACAAATCAGGCATTCCCACCGATGGGTTGATCATCATCCCGACGGTGATCATCGGCAAGGATGACGTTGACAAGTATGCCGCCAGCCTGAAGGCCATGGCCGGAAAATGACCTCCTTTGCGGCGGCGGCACGTACCGCCGCCGCAAAAGGCGTCTCATACCGACAGATCAACAGCCAAGGACAGCCGATGAATCATAGTTCCAACATGCCGTCGCCGGGTGTGCCCGGAAAGCCAATCCTTTCGCTTTCCGGCGTTGGCAAGACCTATCCAGGCGTCATTGCGCTCGACGGCCTGTCAATGGACATCATGCCAGGCGAGGTTATCGGACTTGTCGGCGAGAACGGGGCCGGGAAATCGACGCTGATGAAGATTCTCGGCGGTGTGATCGCACCCGATCGCGGCACGATCCTGCTCGACGCCGCAGAGCTTCGTTTCCTCACCGTGGAATCGAGCATCTCCGCCGGCATCGCCTTCGTGCATCAGGAACTCAATCTCTTTGAGAATCTCGACGTCGCTGCCAATATCTTCTTGGGGCGCGAACCGCTGAAAGCAGGACCTCTCAAGCTCGTCGATCGCGATCGACTAAGGGACATGGTGAAGCCGCTCTTGAGGCGCGTGGGCGCGCATTTTTCCGCCGACACACCGGTGGCATCGCTTTCGCTGGCCGAGCAGCAAATGGTCGAGATCGCCAAGGCGCTGTCTATTAATGCGAGACTCGTCATCTTTGACGAACCCACTTCCAGCCTGCCGATGGCTGAAACGGAGCGGCTGCTAAGCATCATCAAATCGCTGAAGGCAGATGGCATCAGCGTTATTTTCATCTCGCATCGGCTCCACGAGGTTGAGCGCGTTGCCGACCGGGTCATCGTACTGCGTGATGGCGCGCTTGTGGGAACTCTCGCCAAGAAAGACATCGGCCACGACCAGATGGTCAAGCTGATGATTGGCCGGGTGCTTGCCGCCCGTACCGCAAAGCCGCAACGTTCACCTGGCTCAGTCGCGCTGAAGGTAAGTGCCGTGCGCACTGCGGCTTATCCCGGCCGACCCGTTGATTTGGAAATCAGGTATGGAGAAATCCTCGGACTTGCGGGCCTCGTCGGGTCCGGCCGCACCGAGCTTGCCAGGGTGATCTTCGGCATTGATCGCAGTTACGGCGGAGTAATCCTGCAGGACGGGCAGCAAATTGCAATCCGTTCTGCGCGGGAAGCCGTTGCTCGCGGAATTTTCCTGGTGCCAGAGGATCGAAAGCGCAACGGCATTCTTCTTGATTTCCCCATCGCCCAGAATATAACCCTTGCCGATCTCACCATGCTCGCCAGCCGCTTCATGCTTTCCGCCGAGCGGGAGACGGCGGCCGCCGAAAAGCAGCGCGTACGCCTCGGCATCAAGGCGCCGTCTGTTTCAAGCCGAACGGGCACTCTGTCCGGCGGCAATCAGCAGAAGGTCGTGCTTGCCAAATGGTTGTCGATGAGCCCGAAGGTGATGATCTTCGACGAGCCGACACGCGGCATCGATATCGGCGCTAAAAACGAGATCTATGGCCTGATGCGCGCTCTTGCAGATGCCGGTGTCGCGATCCTGATGATCTCCAGCGACATGGAAGAGGTGATTGGCGTTTCGGACCGCATTGCGGTCATGCATAGGGGCCAGATCGCGGGCATTCTCGATGAGGACGAATTCAGCCAGGAAAGCGTCCTTTTGCTCGCTGTCGGCAAAGGCCGAAAAGCAGGCCCCGCCGGCGATATGTTAGATATCGGGGGAATGGATCTCAAATGATCAAAAAAGATCTTGGACTGCTGCTTTTGATTGTCGTCGTGGGCATTGTCGTCGCGATCATCAATCCGCGCTTTCTGCTGCCGATCAACCTGGCGAATACCGCCAACCTGATTGGCCTGTTCGGCATCCTGTCGATTGGCCAAGCCTACGTCATTATTACAGGTGGGATCGAACTTTCCGTTGGTTCGCTCGTAGCGCTTCTTGGTGTGCTGTTTATCGATTTCGTCGCCGTCCAAGAAATGCCATGGATGCTGGCGCTGCCAGTCATTCTAGTGCTAGGCGCGGTTATAGGTGCCATTCACGGTTGGCTGATCACTCGGCTGAACCTGCAACCCTTCGTCGTCACCCTCTGCGGGCTCCTTATCTATCGAGGCGCGGCGCGCTTCTATACGGCCGACGGCACGGCCGGTTTTGCGTTCGGCCAAAATTTCCAGTACCTCGAGTTCTTGACCGCCGGGCGGTTGTATGGCGTTCCCAACACCTTCATAGCGCTCGTCATCATTTCCGTGGTCATGTGGGTGGTGCTGCATCGCTCTGTCTTCGGGCGATATCTTTATGCGATTGGCAAGAACGAGGAGGCAGCCCGCTATTCCGGTATCCGGACCGACCGGATGGTGATGTCGGCCTATGTCATCTGCGGACTGCTTACTGCCCTCGCGGCAATTTATTTCGCCATGTACACGCGCTCGATCTCGCCGGCCAGCCACGGCCAGTTCTATGAACTTTACGCGATTGCAGCTGCCGTACTCGGCGGGTTCTCGCTCCGCGGCGGGGAGGGATCGATCATCGGCGTCGTGCTCGGGACCGTCCTGCTTCAAGAGTTGCAGAACCTCGTGAACCTGCTTGGCATCCCCTCCTCGTTGAACTTCGCCGTCATGGGTGGCGTGATCCTCATCGGCGTGCTGATCGACCAACAATGGAACGCAATCCGCGCACAGCGCCGATTGCACTCAGCTGCCCGAAAGACCGAAGCCCGAGTTGCGGACGATGGCAACTTGCCGGTTGTCGTCCATCAGGACCGGCTCGTGGATGAGAACAGCTCATCAGGCCGCCGCTAGCGCGAAGAGGCTGCGTCGTTAGTGTATCAAACGGTTCTAACGACGCGCCGGATCGCAGCGTGAAGAGGACCATTCCTAGGAAAAACGACACTTTTCGACCGCACTGATTACCCGATGCCGTTTGATGGAGGCAAAGAGTGCGTGCAGTTTCTTGAGGGTGCCAGTCCGGACAACGCCTGAGACGGCGTGCACCAAAGACTAACCCGCCAGGACGTACATAGCCAACTGCGCTGATCAGAAAGGCTCCCTTGCTTCCAGCTGGAAATATTTCCCAGGAGAGACACCGAAGGCTGACCTGAACACCGCAATGAAGGCGCTGGGGCCTGAGTAGCCGAGCGAGAAGGCGATATCGCCGACGCTTCGGCCGGCCGCGAGCCACTCCACCGCTTTGAGGAGTTTCGCCTGCTGACGCCAGGCGCGGAACCTCATGCCTGTCTCAGATTGGAAATGGCGTTGGAACTGCGCGGGGACATGGCCGCACGTGACGCAAGTCCATCGAGTGGCCAATCTCGACGAGACGATCCTGACGTTCGACCGCCTCCGAATCGCATAGGTGCGTCGACGAGTACGATGTGGTAAACCAGAACTTCTCATCTCATCACATCTGGTTCCGGGTCCCACATCCCCCATGCATATCCCTCCAAGGCTCGGGCTAAAGCTCGGACCGCGCGGCGGTTATGCCTGTCTTGTTCGAGGACCGCCTGGTACGAATCTTGCGCGCGGGCGTCACCAATGATGCCGGTGCATCGGCGAGTGCCTCGCGGGCCGCTGAGGTCAAGGTGGTGGCAACGAAATCCGCCTCCCGAAGCGCGGGCTCTTGCCTTTCCTTCTCGCTTTCCACCCAAAAAACTGCGCCGACGCGAATGGCCGGGTATATGCGCTTGAACCGACGAATAAGTACGCTGGCGTGCCTTGCCGAGTCTTCGTTGAGGAAGCAAACCACGATGGCGTTCGATTGTTTCGGAACGAGGCTCATGGCGCCGCGACTCGAAATGTGTGTTTCGGCGTGCAAATTTGACCCCCTTGGCGGGGTAATCGGCGTCCAATTTTGACCCCCCTCAGATTTCATCTGACCATCCGGCTTTTGGCGGCGGATGGAGTGGGAGTTGAAGCGAGTGGATACTATTGCGCGTGTTCGACGGGCCTTCCATGTGCAGGGCTGGTCGGTGAAGAAGATCGTCCGGGAACTGCATGTTTCGCGCAACACGGTCCGCAAGATTTTGCGTTCCGACGAGACCGATTTTACCTATGAACGAGAGCGACAACCGCTGCCGAGGATCGGAGCGTGGAAGGCCGAGATCGAGCGGTTCCTGACGACCAACGAGGGCAAGCCATCGCGCGAACGGTTGACGCTGATCCGGATTTACGAGGAGGTTCGGGCACTCGGCTACGACGGCAGTTATGACGCGATCCGGCGATACGCCAAGACCTGGGCGAAGAACCGGGGAGCCATGACGGCGGAAGCCTACGTGCCGCTCTATTACGCGCCGGGTGAGGCCTACCAGTTCGACTGGAGCCACGAGATCATTCTGATCAACGGCGTGACGACGACCGTCAAGGTTGCTCACGTCCGGCTCTGCCACAGCCGGATGATGTTCGTCAGGGCCTATATGCGCGAAAGCCAGGAGATGGTGTTCGATGCGCACGACAAGGCCTTCGCCTTCTTCCGTGGCACCTGCACGCGCGGCATCTACGACAACATGAAGACGGCGGTCGAGGCCGTATTCGTCGGCAAGGAGCGGCAATACAATCGCCGTTTCCTGCAGATGTGCAGCCATTATCTCGTTCATCCCGTGGCCTGCACGCCCGCATCAGGCTGGGAGAAGGGGCAGGTCGAGAACCAGGTTGGCCTCGTGCGCGAACGCTTCTTCACTCCACGCCTTCGCGTCAAAAGCCTGGAAGAGCTGAACGTATGGCTGCTCGACAAGTGCATCGCCTACGCCAAGGCGCACCGCCATCCCGAGCAGACCGAGCGGATGATCTGGCAAATGTTCGAGGAGGAGCGCGGCAGCCTCGTCCATTACGTCGGGCCGTTCGACGGATTCCACTGCGTCCCGACCTCGGTGTCGAAGACCTGCACGGTCCGCTTCGACAACAACAAATACTCCGTCCTCTCAACTGCGGTCGGCCGGCCGGTCGAGGTTCACGCCTATGCCGAGAAGATCGTCATCAGGCAGGACGGTGTGAACGTCGGTGAGCATCCTCGTTGCTTTGGCCGTGGCGAGACGATCTACGATCCCTGGCATTATGTCCCTGTTCTGGCACGCAAACCCGGTGCTTTGCGCAATGGTGCGCCGTTCCGTGAATGGGTCCTACCCACAGCGATGGAGAAAGTGCGCCGGCGGCTGAAGAGTGTCCATGATGGTGATCGGCAAATGGTCACCATTCTCGGATGCGTTCCCGCCGACGGTCTGGCGGCCGTCGATGCTGCCTGCCAGGAGGCTTTGGATCACGGCGTCTGCTCGGCCTCGGTGATCATCAACATTCTGGCCCGGAGCCGTGATCCGGCCCCGGCCGCAACCCTGCAAACCCCGGATGCGCTGCGGCTTACCCATGAACCGGTCGCCGACTGCGCACGGTATGACAGCCTCAGGAGGGCAAGCTGATGGAACGCACACAGGTTCTCGAACTGATGAGCACGCTGAAGCTCTATGGAATGCGCGGCGCTTACGACGAGGTCATGGGCAACGGCATCAAGCGGCAGCACGAACCGCCGCGCATCGTCGGCGATCTCTTGCAGTCGGAGATCGCCGAGAAGCAGGCCCGCTCCATTCGCTACCAGCTCAGCATTGCCAAGCTGCCGCTCGCCAAGGACATCGACGACTTCGACTTCGCCGATACGCCCGTCAATGAACCCCTGGTGCGGGAGCTGTCGACCGGCACCTTCGTCGCCGATCAGCGCAATGTTGTCCTCGTCGGCGGCACGGGAACCGGGAAGAGCCATCTGGCCATCGCGATTGCCCGCGCACTGATCCGCAACGGAACACGCGGGCGCTTCTTCAATGTCGTCGATCTGGTCAATCGCTTGGAAACGGAAACGCGCAGCGGCAAGCAGGGGCGGACGGCCGACTACCTCAACCGTCTCGACTTCATCATCCTTGACGAACTCGGCTACCTGCCGTTCGCCCAGGCCGGCGGCCAACTCCTGTTCCATCTGATCAGCAGGCTCTACGAGCGGACTTCGATCATCGTCACCACGAACCTGGCCTTTGGAGAATGGCCGACGGTGTTCGGTGACGCCAAGATGACGACCGCGCTTCTGGACCGTCTCACCCACCACTGCGAGATCGTCGAAACCGGAAACGAATCCTGGCGCTTCAAGAACCGCTCTCAAAGCTAAAGCCGAAGACGATCATCACGCGCACTTGGCCTACCCTCTGCAACCCCGGCCAGCGCCGGGCAGGCCAAGCGCTGATCTACAGCATATGGGGGGTCAAAATTGGACGCCGATAAGGGGTGAACTTTGGACGCCGATTGACACCATGACAGCAAGAGTGCTGAAGTTGTCAACGATCTTCTGGGGAGCAGCCTTGGGGGGGTACTCGATAGGTTGATCTCAGAAACTAGCCTAAATCGGGTAGTGCTGTCGGGAGGAGACACTTCGAGCCATGCTGCTCTGAGGCTGAAGATCGACGCCCTGACCAGTGTTGCAAAGCTGGCCCCAGGCGGTCCTTTGTGCCGCGCTCACTCCCAAGAGCGATCTAGGAATGGGATCGAGATCGCAATGAAGGGCGGGCAGGTGGGAGCTGTCGATTACTTCGTCACCGCTAGGGATGGACAGTGAAGCTTCGCACACTCTGCCTTGTAAAGGCTGAAGTGTGTCAGGAAAGTATGGCGTTAGGGAGGAAACAACATGCCACACGAGGATCGAACGAGAATTGCGCTTGTGACTGGGGCTGCGATGGGGATCGGCTTTTCGATCGCGCATCATCTCGCTTCAGACGGCTTCGCGGTTATCGTTGCTGATATAAACAAGGAGGCAGCAGAGAAGGCTGCGGACGAACTCAAGGCCGTAGGTTTGAGAGCGGCGTACGTGCCTATGGATGTCGGACGCCCCGACTCTATCGCTGAGGCGTTTAGTACGGTTGAAAAAGAACACGGCCGCTGCGACGTGCTTGTCAACAATGCCGGCATCGCGAAGACGTTTCCCTTTATCGACTTTCCCTACGACAACTGGGTTGCAACGATCAACATTAATGTCACGGGATCAATGTTGTGCAGCCAACACGCCGCGCGGCTCATGCGCCAGTCTGGTTGGGGCAGAATCATCAATATCGCGTCTGTCGCAGGCGAGCGTGCCGTGGGCCATGGCCGGACCGCCTACGGTGTGTCAAAGGCAGCCGTCATCGGGCTCACCAGGCAAATGGCTGCGGAGCTGGCGGCCTACGGCATCACCAGCAATGCCGTGGCTCCTGGTCCAGTAGACACGCCACTAACGGAAGCCCTGCATAGTGCGGAGTTCAGAGCGACATACACGGCAGCAATTCCGGCGCGACGTTATGGCAAGCCAGGTGAGATTGCAGCGACCGTATCTTTTCTGGCGTCCGAGGGCGCGAGTTATGTGAACGGTGCAGTCATTCCGGTAGATGGCGGCTTTCTCGCAGCCGGGGCGCTCCCGGCTTAAGCCCGGATCGCTGCGGTAAGTCAGCGGCTCTTTAATGGGCGTTGATAGGGCGTGGCCGCTTGGGGAACAAGCTCAGGTGCTGGCACATCCACTCGACGCAAGATTTTAGTTGAAATTCAAGGTTCGACAAAACGTCGTCAATACCTGGGAGGTATGGCGCGCAACAGGGGTGTGCCTCATGGAAAAAATTCAATTCAGGCAAGGTTCATCGTCAATTCCGTTCTTCAAGACGATGCAAAAGGTCCCGGCGGGTATGATGTTAATCCCACTCGTACTTGGCGTTCTCATCAACTCGTTTGCGCCGGATGCGCTGAGGATTGGCGGCTTTACTCAAGCATTGTTCAAAGACGGTGCTCTAGCTCTGATCGGGCTGCTGATCTTTGCGACCGGTGCGCAAATCACTGGAAGCCACAGCGGCAAGGCAGCGGCCGCTACCACTGTTGTGGTGCTACTTTGTAAGACCCTCATCCCTGCGACAATTGCCGTTATTCTGGGCCTTATATTTGGGCTCGAAGGTTTCTGGGGGATATCGATCCTGGCGCTCCTCGCGATTATGGGCAACAGCAACGGAGCCTTGTGGTTGGCTTTCGCCGGCGAGTACGGAGACGAACGCGACACAGGTGCCTATGTCGCCAGCGCCTTCGATGACGGCCCTTTCCTTGCCATGATCTTTCTGGGCGCTTCCGGCCTCGGGCAGATCCCTTTCGTTGCGCTGGTCGCAGCGATTGTCCCATTCGCCCTGGGTCTGTTTGTCGGTGCCGTTGATCGTGAGTGGACCCGTGTTCTCGATAGCGTGCCGAGCATTACCATCCCCTTCATGTCCTTCGCAGTAGGCACTGGCATTAGTCTGGGTACTGTGCTGACTGGTGGACTGCAGGGACTGTTCCTTGGTGTCGGCGTCGTCGTTTTCACCGGCGGACTTACTTACCTTGGCTATCGGTTCTTGTTGCGGCGCGGTCCGAAAAGCGGCATTGGTTTCGCTGCAGGTACAACTGCCGGCAACGCTGTGGCGGTCCCCATGGCGGTCGCCGTCGCCGACCCCCGCTTCCTACCCTTCGTCGAATCGGCCACAGCGCAGACTGCGACAGCGGTTTTGGTCACCGCCATCTTGGCACCGATCGTGGCATCTTGGGCTCTAAAGCGCTCCGGCGGGCTCACTGTGGCCGATCCAGTAGCCAGCGTGGCGTAGGCCTCCGTTAGCCCTCTAAACTGCATTCGAAACCGTCTTGCGCACTGGTTCAACGGCGGCTGAGGCGCGTCGACTTGACATGACACAGAGCACGGTGAGCCGCCGTGTGCAGTATCTCGAGCAGAAGCTTGGCCAGCCAAGCCCACTTAGATCCTGGGTGCCGCCGTCGAGGCATCGTCAGAAACGGCTTCGCGGGCACACGCATCGAGGACGTCGCCGACAGGGGCGGCGTCACCAAGGGCACTGTCTCTGCTTTGAACCAGGGAGAATCCTGTTCGAAGCCATGATCAACTCGGTCCCTGATCCCCGCCCTGAGTTACGGAGGCAGCTGCTCTCCATGAAGGTCGCGGAATAACGTGAATTAGCGAACAGTGCGACACGGCTCTCTACCGCAGCTTTTCAAGAAACTTTCCTCAAGCCCCACAGTCGCATCAGCTCCAGGGGTAGGGAGATGCCGGAGGGGATGACAAACGAATCGCGCGTCTCAGCCGGTTGCCGCCTGCCGACCGGAAGTCCGTGGCCAAGGTCTTGGATGGAGTAAAGCGACACCGTTTCTCCTTTAGGCGCCTTCCATGTCTGCAGTCTTCCCCACACCCTTGGTTCGTTCTTACCGCCGTCTCTTGAAATGCGCAGCACCGCCAGCCATTGATCTATGCAAGCCTGTGCGTTCAACGGATTTACCGTCCGGTCTTTGTCACCATGCCAGATCGTGATCGCCGGCCACCCTGTGGCATCACCAGAAATCTCCGCCACTGGTCGTCTCCAGCCGCCGGCTGGCTCACGAGCTCCCGACTTCATAGCACGTACCGCCGACATCGCATCGCGAGATGACCCGAACGGCAGATGGGAAGTCACGATCTGCTCGTGGCGATCGGGTGCAAGGCAGAATTGCCCCTTGTAACCGCTGCCGCTGACAGCTTGCGATCGAATGTCGCCAGCTGGCCACCACGCGCCTTGGCTAGCGCAAGCAGGTAGGTGTCAGTTACCTGTCCCGGTGTTAGGATTTTCGTGGGAGCGATATCGCCTGACCCGACAAGGCTGACATCGTCCGGCCAAAAACTGTGACCGGGGAGTG
The DNA here is from genome assembly GCF_003939025.1 of Rhizobium sophoriradicis. Lineage (GTDB taxonomy): Bacteria > Pseudomonadota > Alphaproteobacteria > Rhizobiales > Rhizobiaceae > Rhizobium > Rhizobium sophoriradicis. Next base: position 39,317 of record NZ_RQIH01000001.1, on the reverse strand, counting down.
ACCGCAATTTGCGGACGATCTCCATCACGAGTGCCGGTGAACCGGGAGAGTTGGGATATTTGGGATTGCCGACAATCCGGAGGACACCATTTTCGGTAATGGGGCAGGTAGCCCACGCGGTCTGACCGATCGCAGCGAACCATTCGTGCGCATCATCATGAGCTACATGGCCCGGATCGATTAAGGCAATCAGCACATTGACGTCGAGCAGGAAAGTCACGGCCGTTCGTCACGCAAGGCGTTGACGATTTCGAGCGTCACTGGCGGCGCTTCCGGCCGAGCTGACAGGAGAGGAATGCCGTTGCGCTCACCGCTGCTGGGCGGTCGGCGCAGAGAACGTCTCGCCAGCTCAGAAATGACCTCGCCGACGCTCCGGTGCTGCTGGGTTGCCATCGCTTTTGCGGCGATCAGGACATCGTCGTCGATTGCCAAGGTCGTTCTCATATCCGCCTCATTGCGCATCAATCATCACGCATCATATAGAGCAAGTGGTCGACCTTCTCAAGGTGGATACTGAAAAGCACGCATGATTTCAGCCGTTTTCACCGGTGAATAGACTGGTGCAATGGTTTCGGATCCGGTCAGGACGGATCTGCTTGTTCGTCAGTAGGCTTCTGCACGATTACTCGCTAAAAATAGCTATTTTAGACCGACGCTCGGCTTTCATTAAAGGAGCTCAGCTTCTCCAACAGCCCTTCCGAAATCTCGAACTTGCGTGCCGTTCCACGGCCCATCGAGTTTTTCACAATCGTCTCGTTCAGCATTCCTCGCTTCACCAAAAGATCGACCGTCTCCTTGACGCCTGTGCGTGTCAAAGCCGTAACTTCCATTATGCTGGAAAGGGTTAGCTTCTGGTGAGCCTGGTTCATGCTGTAAATGATGGTCATCATGCCGACTTGCTTCAGCCGGGCCTGTGGGGTCTCATCTTCAAGCGGGTGGTCCAGGATCTCATGCAGAATGAGGCCTGAAAAGGCGAGGCTATGCCATTGCGTCTTCATTGCTCTTGCCATGTCATTTAACTATGTTATATAAGTCAGTAAGTTCACACGCTTGCCGGGCAAAATGTCCAGTGTGCGCTCGTCCATTGTGATGTCCGAGGGTCTGTCCCATGAAAAACCTTCTGCTGAATGGTCTGCTTGCGATTTGCTGCATGTTACCACCCTATCTCATTTCGGACAGCAACGCGCGAGCGGATGATTGGGGATGCCAAGTTCTTCTCTGCCTTTCGAATCCCGGCGGGGCGACCGAATATGTCGAGTGCCGGCCACCGGTCCAGAAACTATGGCGGGAGATGGCAGAGGGCCATTCGTTCCCGACGTGCAGCGGCGCCGGCTTTCAAAGTTCGCGACCCGGCTACGAACCCTACTATTGCAACGCAGGATACATGCTGGAAGGCAGCTATGGCGCGCGTGGAGAACAAGTGACCTGCATCTCGACATCGTTGCAGCGGGTCAGCGAGGCTTTCTGCCACAGCGGGCGGGACGGCCATTATGCCGAAGAGAGCTCGGTTCAATCGCCGCGATGGCAGCGTGAGGACGGCCGCTTCCGTTGCATCGGCTATCCGGTCGTCCGTCCCAATGTCCGGTCGCAGCCGCACTATGTCGACGTGACTATCGATGGCGCCGGCACGCAGCGGGTCTGGTACTGACCGATGGCGGCCTTCGTCGATATCGCGCAAAGCTGCGCGCCGATGGTTCAGGTGGAGATGCTCGCCGGCGTCGTCAGCCTCGAGAGCCGGTTCCGACCTTACGCTGTTCGCATCAATAGCGGCGCCTTTGCAACACAGCCAACGACCAAGGCGGAAGCGATCGAGGTCGCTACGTCCCTCGTTGCCGACCGCCAAGACATTCAGCTCGGCCTGGGTGGGCTTGGTCTCGAGGAGCTTCGAAAACTGAAGCTGTCGATATCGGATGCCTTCGATCCCTGCCTTAATCTCAAGGCCACCGCACAGCTTCTCGACGGCTACTACCGCCTCGCGCTGCGCGAAGGTGCGAGTGCGGTGCAGGCCGAAAACGTGATGCTGCAGTCCTATTACGGTCGCGACGATCCTTCCGTCGGCGCGATGTTCAGATACGACGCCCGGGTGCGCGAGGAAGCAAAGCGGCTGTTGCCCGGGCTTGCCTCGCTGACCATCGCTGTCGCACCCGGTCAGGCCGACCCAGGTGCACAGCGGGAAGAGCAGGGCGCACGCCCGCTTCAAACGCAAAATTCCACAACCGCCGAAGCTTTGTCTTGGGACGTTTTCAGCGCCGGCCGGCGCGCCTCGGTTCTCGTTTTTCAAAATGATCGATCGGAGCCTAACGAATGATATCCAAAACCCAATTGCGCCCGATGGCCGCCTCCGCTCTCATGGCGATCGCGATTGTCGCTTGCCTGGTCGAGCCGGCCTTCGCCCAAGCCGCCGGCGTCGAAACCGTGTTGCAGAACATCGTCACCATGCTGACCGGCAACATCGCTCGCCTGCTGGCGGTGATCGCGGTGATCATCATCTGCATTGCCTGGATTCTTGGCTTTCAGCGTGACGCCGAAAGCGCCAAGTTCGGCAGGTTCACGACTGCCTGCAGCTTTGCGGATGTCGACCATCAGAAAATTGCCGAAGCCTGCGGCTGCCCGGCAGTCCGTATTTTCGATCCCGCCGACCTTCCCAGATACCTCGAGCGCGGTCTCTCTGGAGAGGGGCCGCTGCTGATCGAGGTCATGACAGACCCTGGCGCCCATCCACCGCTATCGCTGTTTGCTGCAATGGATCAAGCGGCATGAGCGCCGACGGCAGTCCACACGTTGCAGTCATCAGCGGCGGCACGACCGGGATCGGTCTTGCCACCGCGTTTCGCCTGCTCAAAGCGGGCCATCGGGTTGCCGTTTTCAGCCATGGCCGGGAAAGCGTCGTGGCCGCCGGCGCAGCACTTGCCGAGGCTTTTGGACCAGAACGCTCGATTGCGAGACAGGTCGATCTCCGTGAGCCGGTGGCCGTCGAACAGTTTTTCGGCGAAGTCGCCGATGTCTGGGGTCCACCTGAGATCCTTGTCTGCAACGCGGGGATATCGCCGAAAGGCCCCGATGGTCCCGTATATGTCTCCGACCTTGCTCTTGAAGAATGGAACGACGTGCTCACGGTCAACCTGACGGGGACAATGTTGTGTTGCCGAGCCGTTCTGCTCGCCATGAAAGAAAAGGGTTATGGACGGATCATATTGGTCGGATCTCTTGCTGGGCGGACGAGACCACGGATCGCCGGCCCGAGCTATGTGGCGTCAAAAGCCGCACTTTCAGGCTTCTCCCGTGTGCTGGTCGCTCAATATGGCCCCTGTGGCATAACATCAAATGTTGTGGCGCCGGGGCGTATCCTCACACCACTGACTGGATCCCCAGAAAACAAGACAAACATCGAGGCGCTCGCTCGCATTCCGGCCGGTCGGCTCGGCTCTCCGGATGATGTCGCCGCCGTGATCGCATTCCTGGCGTCGGAAGATGCTGGGTTCGTCAACGGAGCCATCATCGATGTCAACGGCGGCGAGTTTGCGCCGAGTTGAGGGCGGCGCTCTTTCGAACGACAAAGGGGCAATCGACGTGACCCCTGTGATTCTGGTTTGCTCGCAGGACGCCGAGCTTTATCTTTTGCTTGCGCATATTCTGCACGGCGAAGGCTTCGAGGCCCGTCTTGCTGTAAGTGACGACGATGTCGTTGGCGCCTGCACGGCGGCAGAAATTGCCGCAGTCCTCTTAGATTGTGCAGGGTGGCCGAGTGATGTTGCGCCGCTATGTGCACTGTTGAAGAACTCCGGAGTTTCCGTAGGTGCGCTGATCAGCGAGGGTATGCGTGCACAGCACCTGCAGTTAATCAAGGCGGGGCTCGACGAAGGCATCATGCGTCCTTTGTCGCCGTCAAAGCTTCTTGTTTTTTTGCACGCAGCAAAGCGGCGGCTGAAAGCCGTGACTCTGCCAAGCGCCGCTGTTCTCGCTGAGTTCGTGTTCGAGCCGCACGCTGTCGTCGTTTCAGGCAAGAGAGTGGCCCTTACGCCTTTGGAGATTCGAATCCTGAGGTTCCTGCTAGAGCGACATGGGGAGATCAGCACGCGGATGCAAGTCATCGAGGCCGCTTGGCTCGATCCGCACGCAGTGGAGACTCGAACGGTCGACGTGCACATTGGTCGGCTGCGAAAAGCATTTACAGGACGCAGCAATCTGCGGATTCGTACCGTATATGGTGCAGGTTATATTCTCGAATGACGATGTCACGCCGGTCGTAGATCCATCGCAGTTCCTGCAGGCAATCGTCGCCGTGCTTACGCGGCAGGTGGTCGAGCGCATTGCGCACGAATTTTAGCAGCGCTGCCAGGCGGCTTCCGGAATGACTTCGCCGATCGCCGCGACGAGGCCGGCATGATCGTCGGAGACGACGAATTCGATACCCTTGAGGCCGCGGGCTTTCAGCCCCAGGAGGCGCGAAAACACTGGCGTCCGAGCGTCCGACCGGTGCGCTGTTCGTTCATATCCACCAGGTCAATACCCTCCAGATGAATGGCGACAACTATCGTCTCCCGCAAAGTCGCGCGCGAAAGACCGGCTGAAACCCACTCGAAAATCGCCGCGCCCAGACCCCCGGGCTACGCCGTCCGGAGTCTCCTCGGAGCAAACTGTAGCCGCCTATTTCTCCTTGGGCGTGGCCGGATTTTTGCTCCGACGTTGAAATCCACGCCTGGATCAATCAACGCCAGTGCCGTTCAGTCACTTGGGCTTAATGGCCATCAGATTGCCCAACTCCATCGGGAAGGGAAATAAAATTGTCGAAGTCTTCTCGCTGGCGATGACGTTCAAAGTGCTCAAGTAACGAAGTTGCATCGCCTCCGGCTGCTTAGCCAGAATTTCGGCCGCTTCCAGTAGCTTCGCTGCAGCTTGCTGTTCGCCTTCGGCATTGATAACCTTTGCGCGGCGTTCCCGTTCGGCTTCCGCTTGGCGGGCAATCGCACGAATCATCGACTCGTTGATATCCACATGTTTGATCTCGACAGTGGCTACTTTAATTCCCCAAGCATCCGTCTGAGTGTCAAGGATTTCCTGAATATCCGAGTTCAGCCTGTCACGTTCTGCCAGCATTTCATCGAGGTCGTGCTTACCGAGCACGGAGCGCAACGTCGTCTGGGCAAGCTGGCTTGTTGCCATCATAAAATCCTCGACCTGTATTGTCGACCTCTCGGGGTCAATAACCCTGAAATAGATCACCGCACTGACACGAACCGAGACATTGTCATGTGAGATGACGTCCTGGCTAGGGACGTCGAGTACGCGCGTGCGCAGGTCGACTCTGATCATCTGCTGGACATAGGGGATTAGCAGAATCAAGCCGGGTCCCTTGACTCCGGTAAAGCGGCCAAGTGTGAACACGACGCCGCGCTCATATTCCCTCAGGATCTTAACCGCGGATGCGAGGATGGCGACCAAAATGACAATGACCACCAAATAGAAGGCAAGATCTGCAAACATTTCCATGACTCCTCCTCCTGCTTCCTGAGCGCCGTTAAGCGTCCTTTGGACGGCTGGCGACCTCGAGCGCCAGCCCATTGCGGCCGGTCACGCGAACAGGGTCACCAGCAACAAGGGGTTCGGCGGAAACCGCCTTCCAGCGTTCGCCATGTGCAATGACGTACCCCGTGAGCCCCGTCCAACTCTCGACTTTACCGGAAATGCCGATCATCTCCTCTGCACCGGTGGCAACCTCGCGCAACCGCGAGGTGAATGCCAGGCGAGCAACGACAAGGCTAAAGGCTAGAATCGCAAATGCAATTGCGCCCAGTAGGGGGCGTGACACTTCCAGGCCGGGTATATCGGGATCAAACAAAATGGTTGCTCCCAGGATCACGGCTACCCCGCCGCCGATGCCCAAAGCGCCGAAGCTTGGCGAATGCGCCTCAGCCACAGTCAATCCGACGCCGAGGAAAATAAGCCCAAGGGCGGCAAAACTCACCGGCAGCAATGCCAGGGCATAGAGACCAAGCAAAAGGCAAATGCCGCCGATCGTGCCAGGAAGCATTGTCCCAGGTGCGAGAAATTCGAAGATCAGGCCATAGATGCCGACCATCATCAGGATGATTGCGATGTTCGGATCGGTAATGACGGAGAGCAGGCGTGTGCGCCAGTCAGGCTCGAATTCCTGCACGGCCAAACCGGCGGTATCGAGTCGGACCTCCGTTTGACCGACCCGCACCACGTGCCCTTGCGCCTTTGCAAGGAGATCGGTGACATCAACTGCCGTGAAATCGATGGCATGTTCGCGCGCTGCCGCAGTGGATGAAAGGCTCGCAGCTTCACGGACAGCACGCTCTGCCCAGTCGGCGTTGCGATTGCGCAATTCCGCTAGCCCGCGAATGTAAGCGACTGCGTCGTTAACGGCTTTTGCTTCGTGGGCATCGCCTGGAGTTTCTGCCTGCTTGCCAGGCTCGCCCGGCTTCTTTTCGGGTTCCGTATCGCCGAAAGGCTTTACGCCGAGCGCGATTGGTGTCGCCGCACCTAAATTGGTCCCGGGCGCCATGACCGCAATGTGGCTTGCGTAGAGAATATAGGTGCCGGCGCTGGCAGCCCGTGCCCCGCTTGGCGCGACGAAGCTCGCGACAGGCACCGGCGAGGCAAGGATTGCGCGAATGATTTCCCGCATGGAGCTGTCAAGGCCACCTGGTGTGTCCATTTGCAGAATGATCAACACCGCCCCACGTTCGCCAGCACGCTGAATGCCTCGTTTTACGTAGTCAGCTATCGCGGGCCCAATGGCGCCGTTCACCTTGAGAACGACAGACGCGCGGTCAGACGCCGACGGTGCGACGAAGCCCCATGCTGAGAGCAGCAAAAACAACAAAGTGAAGATTGGCGGTTGCCATCGCCAACACCTTAATCCCCGCGTGACAATCTGCGGAACGTACATGATATTTAATGTATGTCGGAATTTACAAAGAAAAAGAATGAGGCGTCTCATGTTTACGGACAAGCGAGAACGCCGAGACTCTACCGATTATTATTGAGCAGGGGCGGTTCGACCCTTTACTATCACGCGGACATTGTGCGCTTGATGATTCTTAAATGACAGCAGATGCAGGCCAAGAAGACGGATATAAAAAGGAAGGTCCCGAGCGGTGAGTAGGATAGCGGCAGGAACGACCAGTCGCCTCGCTGAAGCTGAGGGATCGCGAAGTCGGAAAGACCGGCTTGCGCAACTGCTGCCCGCCCCAAGGTCAGACCGGTCGCGATCAGCGCTATATGGGCATGGATGAATCCTGACCGGTGGTGTCGTTGCGGCTGCAACGCAATTCGAATCCCGAAAATCGATGCAAGCATCAACAGGACCATAGCGCTCCAAACCCCAATGCCGGGTACCGCCAAAAGCAGATAGATCGGCTCGCGCATGACAGGAAGAATTGTCATATGCAGCCACCAGGCGGAGGCACTCGAGGGGTAGCTTTCCAAGAGCAGCATGCTGAGGATGAAGATCGATGCTATCGCGTAGGCCAGTGATGGCCCAAGTCGCAGCGTGAAAATAGCGATCCGCATAGGCGTCCCATCCTTTGACCTGACGAACAGGGTAGGCGACGTTGATTAATTTTCTACTCTGAGAATCACCGGACGCATGATACCAACTCTGAATGGTTGGCGTTTATCATCTTGGCGCGTTCCGGCGAAGAGGGCATCTGTCGTTTTTTTGCGACTGTTTGCTCAAATTCTTGAGTTGTTAGCTTTTTTTTACGATGATTTTCGGTGAACGCATCCGAATCTCAGGTAAGAATGTCTGATGGGGGATTGAATTGCCAATGTTGCAGATTAAAGCTGGGACTAAATGCATTGCGTTTTTGATAGCGGCCGGCGCGATTCTAGCCGGGTGCCAGTCATCCGGCGTTGATGGTCTCGCTGCTTATGGCGATAGTGCAAAGACCCTTGAGGATGACTCGGCCGTCGCCTTCTATAAGAACGACGAATTGATCACCAACGGCAAACTGCAGTTTCAGGAAAAGAACTACGGAAAATCCTACGCCATTTATAAGCGAGCGGTTGACGTTTTTCCGCAAGATCCTGCAGCCTGGCTAGGCCTAGCAGCCTCGGCCGACATGGTTGCCCGCTTTGATACCTCCGACCGCGCCTACCAGCAGCTCTCGCGAATGATCGGCAATACCCCTGTTTACTACAACAATGTCGGATATTCTCACCTGTTACGCGGTGACTTGCGCAATGCCAGACGCTATTTCCTGAAAGCCTATGAGCTCGATCCCGGAAACGAAGTCACCGCCCGCAATCTCGAATTGATGAAGAACAGCGTGAATCACCCTCAGCGGGGATAGGCCTTTCGACGATTTAACAACTGCGTCGAGATAAGAGCGCTCTTGCCGAATTGTCCGCATCGAGGCGTCGCTTGGCCGAGCCTCGCCATCGCTTTGGTGATTTCGCTGAAGTCGTTGTTTACCGAGCCTTCCGAAGGATGAGCTGGCCTTCTGGCGACAGTGTGCGTTCGTAACGCGGCAGGCTATTGATCGCAATGCCGCCAGCTTCAATGGACGCAAGAGTGCTATCCGGAGTTTGAGTGTCTGCGGCACGGGGTGCAAAAAACTGTGCGGGTTCCTTGCCGGGCGCGCTCAGGACCAAAGCTGAACCCATGCGTGTACCGCTTATGTCGTCTCGCATCCGTTCATTCGTCGAAAGTATCGCCTTTTGCAGGCTTTCCATTTCCTGACGGATAGCGGCGAGTTCGTCGGCCTTGGCGTTGCTCGCGATCTTGTCAGACTGCTTTTCCATTTGTCCCCTCAGGCCATCAATGGACCTTTTGAGGGCGGCGATGGTCTCGCGGCTCTCGCGCACATCCGCTGAGTTTTTCGCCGTATAGATGAGAACGCCAGCATTCACAGGCAAGAGCATGAGGAGCAGACCGACGAGCAGCGGGTTTCTGGAGGTTCTCGGCTCAATTGCTCGTGTATTGCTCGGTCTCGCGCCGCCTGCTTCGCCTTCGATGCTCGGGATGCTGGTCATTCGTTTACTCCCCCGTAAGTCGTTAACTGGATAGATTCACGACGCCGCGCTCGGCGCAAGGTCCGCAATCATTCCGACGTAAATACACCTTCCCACGCCCGTTCGAGCATTTCGAGCGATGCGATTCTCACTATGCCGTTGAATTCACAGTAAGAACCGACGAAATCCAGAAGATATTTCGGATGATAGCAAGACGCTAGCACATCGCCTTTGTACTTGCGATCATAAAACAGGTTCAGGTCTGGATCACGGACAGCCAATCCGGTGCTGCTCGCATACGATCTGAAAATTCTGATGTATTCGTCGCGCGACGGAGTGTTGACAAAGATCTTGTATTTGAGGCGCCGCAAGCCCGCCTCGTCGGAAAGGTCCTTCGGCGCGATATTCGTCGAAAATACGACCAGCTCGTCAAAGGGAACCTTGAATTTCTTGCCGGTGTGCAGCGTCAGGAAGTCGTATCCGCGCTCGAGCGGCACGATCCAGCGATTGATGAGCGCCTGCGGCGCCACTTGTTGGCGCCCGAAGTCGTCGATGATGAAAACGCCGCCGGACGCCTTTAAGTGTATGGGCGCCTCATAGACATTTGGCCCTGCGTTGAAGGTGAGATCGAGCTGGTCGAGGGTCAATTCCCCACCTGTCTTGATCACCGGACGGCGGCATTCGATCCATCGTTGATCGCCTTTCGGACGGGATTCTGTGCCAGCCTCCGATACGGGGTGATGCACTGCCTCATCATAGAAACTGATGACATGGCCGCCGACCTCGATGGCATAGGGCACCCAGATGGTTTGGCGAAACAGTTGCGACGTCCGCTCGGCAATGCTTGTCTTTCCGTTTCCGGGCGGCCCGTAAAGCAGGATAGAGCGACCGGAGTTCAGGGCCGGGCCGAGCTTTTCGACCAAGGCGTCTGCAAGCACCAGCCCATCAAGGCTCTCGGTCAGGCGCTCAGGGGTGACGCGCTCGTCATGGATGGACTGCAAACCTAATTGCCGGCAGAACATATCTAGCGACACCGGCGCCGGCCCGACATATTGGCATTGACGCGACGCCGCGTGGGCATATTCGAACCCCTTCATTGACAGGGCATATCGAACATCGGATCGCACATCCTCACCAGCCAAGCCGCGAGCCTCGAGATAGGCGAGTTTCACCAGTTCCTTGATCAGGATATTGATGATCACTTTCGGCAATTTCATCCGGTCGGCCAGATGAGATGCCGTGGTGGTGTCCTGCTCGGCCGCACATTTTGACGCCAGCCGAAGCAGGAACGACGGATCCAGTCCCGCTTGTTCGATGCTTGCCGGTGCCACCGGCATACGCGGATCGAGGGACGTGATGCCATCGTTACGATGCTGTTCGAGCGAATACTGCATACGACCTCGCTTGGCTCAACCGCCGGGTTTCAAGCCGATTAGAAGACTGACGACACGGATAACAATGGGAACGAGAACGATGATGAGGCTTACCGGAAAAAGGAATGCGCCGAGCGGCAGCAGCATTTTGACCGGCAGGGCGTTTGCCTTTTCCTCCGCGCGAACAATGCGCAAGTCACGCATTTCCTTGCTGTAGACCCGCAGTGTCTGGGTTACGCTCGTCCCGAGCTCCTCCGATTGGCGGAACAGAACGGCAAGGGCCCGGGCCTCGTCAATCCTCAGGCGGGTGGCAAGGTTGGCGAGCGCCTCGCGCAATCGCCGGCCGCCCCGCACTTCCAGCATCATGATCGACAGATGCAGGCCGAAGTCCTGCTGCTTGTCGACGAATTCCCGGGCAACACGGTTCGCCGCCGCCTCGATACTCATCCCCGCATCGAGGCAGACGATCAGCATATCCATGAAATCGGGAAAGAGGCGGCGGTATTCCCGCTCCTTGGCGGCGCCACGCCGGTCGATATAGATGTTGACTAGAATGAAGGTCATGCCCGCAGCAAACATGGCAACGATCAGGGTCGACATCTGCGACATATCAGGCGCGATCCGGTTTAAGGCCCAGACCGCCGCGACGAGCACGCTGATACAGGCCACCGCCCTGATCACCTGGAAGGTGGTCACGGCGCCGGCAGCGAAATACCCTGCCCGAATTAGCCGGTTCTGGGTCGAGTTCGCATTGGTGTCACGTCGCGTAATTTCGAAATAACGGCGGATCAGGCGGTTTTCCGCCTCGCCGAGATCGGCAATCGTCGTGTCGCCAATGTGGAATTCCTCGCCGGCCTTCGACGAGCTCTTCGACACCCGAACCGAGACCTCGCGCTGTCGAAAAAACAGTTCCGATGCTGCTGCAGAAAGGATCAGCACTGCAAAGAAGACGATGAGGTAGATTCCATACTCACTCGACATGACCGCCTCAGTACTCGAAGTTGACCATCTTGTAGAGAATGACATTCCCGACCGCCATGACGGCCAGCAATGCGCACACCACGGTCGTTCCGTGGCCGCTGTCCCAGACAGGATCGAAGTAAGTCGGCGACAACGCCTTGATCATCGCGTAGAGCAGAAACGGATAGACCGACATGAAGATCGCGGTGATGCGTCCTTCCGAGGAAATTGCCCTGACCTTTGCCCTGAGCATTGTCCGGTCCCGCAGCGTCTTCGAAAGGTTCTGCAAGATCTCCACCAGATTTCCGCCGGTTCCCGCCTGTACGCTCAGCGATATCGCAAGCAGGTCCAGATCCTCGACGCCGACCCGGTCCGCCAGGTTGACAAGGGCATCGTCCAGCGTCACGCCGTAGGTGAGTTCATCCGAGAGGAGGCCGAACTCGGTGCCGATGGGATCAGGCATCTCGCGTCCCACCAAAGAAATCGCCGCCGGCAGCGGGTGGCCGGCGGCCAGGCTGCGATTGGCGACATCGAGGGCTTCGGGAAGCTTCAGTTCGAATTTCTTCATGCGGCGCGCCCGGGCGCGCCAGACGAAGACTGCAGGGATGAGGAGGCCGATCAGGAGAAAGACGGGTATTCTAAGCAGAGTGCTCGGCACGAGGAACTGCACGACCAGCCACGTCAAGAGCGCGCCCGCGATTGCGAAAAGAGCAAATCGCCTGGCATCGAACTTGATGCCCGATTGGGCGTAGAACTGCAGCAGCCGCTGCATCATGGCGACTTGCCGCCAACTGCCGGCGACACCGCGCTCCTTGAGCATATCGCTATAGGTCTTGCGATGATCCTCGCTGACCTCCAGCAAGCTCAGCCGATGGTTCACAGCGCGGTGACGTTCGGATGTCTTGAAGTAGCCGCGCACGATCGCTTCGACAGCGACAAGGGCGGCGGTGAAAATAGCTGCGTAAACGAGAGTAAGGGTCATTGAACTGGTCCCGTTTGCAGCGGTTTACCGGGATCAAAAATCGCTACGGGAATCTCGATCCCGAGTTCGGCAAATTCCTCGACGAACCGCGGCCGAATGCCGGTGGCGCGGAATTCTCCATGGATCCGCCCGCCTTCATCCGTGCCGATTTTCTTGAATTTCATGATCTCCTGCATCTGCACGACTTCGCCCTCCATGCCGGTGATCTCGGAGATCGAGACAACTTTGCGGCTGCCGTCGCTCAGGCGCTGGACCTGCACGATAACGGTGATGGCGGACGAGATCTGCGAACGAATGCTCAACTGTGACATCGGCATCCCGGCCATGCCGACCATCTGCTCGAGCCGACCGACAGCGTCGCGGGGCGTGTTGGCGTGGATCGTCGTCATCGACCCCTCGTGACCGGTATTCATCGCCTGCAGCATGTCGAACGCCTCGTCGCCGCGGACTTCGCCGACGATGATGCGGTCGGGACGCATGCGCAGGGCGTTTTTCAAAAGCTCGCGTTGCCGGATCTCGTTGCGTCCGTCGAGCGTCGGCGGTCGGGTTTCCAAACGTCCGACATGTGGCTGCTGCAGTTGAAGCTCGGCCGCATCCTCGATGGTGATCAGCCGCTCCTTTGGAGAAATCTGCGACGAGAGGGCGTTGAGCAAGGTCGTCTTGCCAGAACCGGTGCCGCCGGAAATTACCATGGACACCTTGCCCTTGACCGCGGCGCTGAGAAGAATGCGCATCGCATCGGCCATGGCGCCATATTGCACAAGGCGCTCCATTGTCAGCGGCTTGCGCGTGAATTTACGAATGGAAACGAGCGGTCCATCGACCGAGATCGGCCTGATGGCGACGTTGACACGTGAGCCATCCTTGAGGCGCGCGTCAACCATCGGCGTTGACTCGTCGACGCGGCGGCCAACCGCCGAGACGATCTTGTTGATCACCCGAAGCAGATGGTCCTCGTCCTTGAACCGCACGGCGGTGCCCTCGAGCTTGCCGCTCCGCTCGACATAGACGCTATTGTAGCCGTTGATCAGAATATCTGCGATGGTGTCGTCGGCCAGCAGCGGCTCGATCGGTCCCAACCCGAGCATCTCGTCCGTGATATCGCGGATCAGGTCATTGATTTCCTTGGCATTCAGCGGAAAGTTGTTATTCCGGATATAGTCCTTGACCAATGGCCGGATTTCGGTCGCGATCTCCTCGTTGTCGAGCGTGTCGAGGATCCCGAGGTTGATGCGATCGAGCAGGTAGCGGTGCAGATTGACCCGCTCGGAAACCATGTCGGCCCCGAGCGAAGCCTCTTCGCCACTCGCCGTGGGGCTGTCAGGGGCCGGTTGGGCAGGCATGTTCTGAACAGCGTCGACCAGAGCCAGTTCGGCCGCCTCCTGACGTTTCGGGCTTTCAGGCTCCTGCTGCTTGTAGAACCGCCCTATGATGCCGTTCGCCATGCTTCCCACTCCTGTACTATTTTACAATAACCGTGGAACCGACTTTCACCCTCTCATAGAGATCGATGACGTCGGCATTGCTCATGCGAAAACAGCCCGATGACGCGAAACCGCCGACCGTCGACTGCTCGTTCGTTCCATGAATGCGGTAGAGCGTGTCGGTCCTGTCCTTGTAGAGATAGATCCCGCGAGCGCCCAATGGATTGAGCGGCCCGGCAGGCACCAGGTCCGGAAGTCCGGCTGAGCGCGCTTTCATCTCGGCAGGGGGGCGCCAGTCAGGCCACTCAGCCTTGCGTCCAACCTTGACGGTACCACTCCAGCGAAATCCGTCTCGTCCGACGCCGATTTTGTAGCGGATCGCGCGTCCTTGGGAGATGACGAGATCCAGCGTGCGGTTGGCGGTGACGATGACGATTGTCCCAGCCGCATAGTTCATTTCGATCGCCACCACGGCACTTGTCGTCGGCCCAAGGCTTCGTGGCACAAGCCCGGTTGACGCGGCATCCCCGGCGGCGGCCAGAATTGCCAAAACCACAAGGCTGGCATGGGCGGCGCGGGACCTTATGCGCCCACTGGGGACCGCCTTCATCGCACCAGTGCTCCGAGTTTACCGACTGCGGCGCAGAAGCGCGCCCGCGAATTCACTTGAAATGGCAGCACGCCGCGATTAGCCGCTTCGCTCAAGGTGTCCCAGTCATCGCCAATGACATGCGTCGGGATATCCTTGAAAATCTTCTCCGTTTGTTGTCGGCGCACGCCGAGGCCGAAGAGCTTGGCGCGGTATTTGTTGATGACGATGAATATCTGATCCGAACTGCCTCGCAGGCGTACCAGATTGGCAAACAAGTCCTTGGCTTGAGAGAGCGCGGGAACCGTCATCTCGGTGACGATGCAGATGCTGTTGACCGAAGTGAGCACATCGTATTTCCACGGCGTGTCATAATAGGGAATGTCGATGACCGTGTGGTCGCTCTCGAAGGCGGCCACGTCGAGCATACGCAGCACGAGTTCACCGCCCTTCGGCGCCAGAAGGACGGATGGCTGCTTGAAGGACAGCAGTGAAAAGCCCCCCGAATGACGCTTTCTGACCAGATCGATGAATTCCAGATCGACCCGGGAAGGATTGGCAATGACGGGTTTCAAGTCGTAGTCGTTGACAAGGTTGAGATAATAGCCAAGCGTCCCGGCGCAAAAGTCCGTGTCGAACAAGTCTACACGCGGCGTGGAGTTTTTGGTCGGCTGGGCCAGCACATGCGCGAGCGATGAGGCGATCATGCTGGCCCCGGCGCCGCCGACGGCTGAGACCACGGCATGCACCCGGCTGTCGCTCGCCCCAGTGCCTGGCGCATGGGTCGAAATCATGTCGATCAGTGCGCGGCGCTCGAGCGGCTTCTTCAGCCAGTCATTGCCGTTCAGGCGGAAGAGCAGCCGCAGCATGTCGTCCGGCAGATCTTCGGAAACCACGACGAGGGGGATATCCCGGTAGCTGGTGCGAAACGCGAAGAGCTCCGGACGCTGCAGCAATTCGCCCCTGTCGACGTCGAGAACGATCAGGTCGAACTGCGCCGGATCGAACTTGCCCTTTTCACCGAGGGCCTTCAATGCCAGATGGCGGACATCGTAACGCGAAAGCGACCCGAACGTATCGAGCATGAAGCTCGCTGCAGCCGCGTCGTCGGAGAGAACCAGGATCTTGGTGGATGCGGCAATGTTCATGTGAGCTGTCATTTCGCTTTCCTACGCGTAACAAAGGGATCAGCAGGTTGAGCAGGTCTTTAGATCTTCCGTCGTGATCGTCACCGGATGGGCTGGGATGGTGATGTCGTTCAGTCCCAACAGCCCGCCGAGGATCGGCAGATCGAAGGTGATGTCCCGCACCTCCAGCCGCATCGTCAGCACGGGCCCGTCCGGCCGTCCCCAGTAGCCGAGCCCAGATCGCTGATAGGTGACCATCAGGTTCTGCGGCTGGATGCGCCAGTTGAGATCGCAAATGCCGGGGTAAGGATCAGTTCCTGCTTGGCAGAGACCATCGCTTCCCCGAACAATCCGATTCAACGCCGCCGTGCAGTTGGCAAGAGCCGGTCCGCAGGTCGAGGATATTGTTGCGTCGTTCGGCGCCGCTTTGCCGTTGTTGAGCGGATCGGCAGCTTCGATCGGGAAAACGGCATCGAAATTCGTTGTCAGCGGATCGGATACCGCGGCCAAACGGGCACCATATTGCAGTGCCTTCACCGTCTGGTTCCACTGCGACATGGCATAGCCGAATTCGATAAAGGCGGCGAATACCAGCATGACAATCGGAAAGGTCAGCAGGGCTTCGACGAGGCTGGCACCACTGCTATCCTGCCAGAATGACTTGATTGCCCTAGAGATCACCATCCGATGTATCTCTCTTCATGGAAGGAACTGATGGTGATGGCATCAATTCCGAGAAAGCCGAACACCGGGGAGCTCTTGTAGAGATGAGCAGTCGAAAGGGTGATGTTGCCGTCCGCATCCGGTGCAGTGATGGTGATGTCGGCAGCGTCCTTCCAGTCTGGGACACGGGGTTTAGCGTCTGCCGCTGGTGTTTGTGTTCCGTAAAAGGCGATCGTTTTCGCGGTCGCCTGATTGCATGTCGGCACATAGGTTCCCGACGCCGGTCGGCATCGCGAGAGGTAACGCCCGGCATCGCGCAAGCCTGCGTCGATCTGCATGCGCTGCCAGAAGATGCTGCCAAACTCCAGTATCCCCGCCGCAAAGAGCGTCACAAAGGGGATTGCGAGCAGCGCTTCGGCAAGCACTGCGCCTTCCTCCCGCCGCCAGAAGCCGAGGCAAAGCCGACGCCGGATAAAATTGCGGAGCGCCATCATCTGACCAGCTCCGCTTCTTCCCGGAGGAATTCATCCAGCGTACCGCGGCCACCCTTGCCGGTGATGTCGATCATCTCCAGGGAAAGGTATCGTTCGCCGGCCGCCTTTATCGCCGGCTTGGTCAGGAACATGCGCGCGAAGGCCACGGCGCGCGTGGCCTTGTGACCGTTCAGGTGGCCGACCGAGGCTTCATAGCCGCAATTGACAATGGCTGAGAAGATCTCGCGGCGGTCACCAAATTCGGCCGCCGTATAGTTCGAAAGATCCGGGCCGCTATAGCACTGGCCACCCGTTGCCGGTGTTCCGGTCTCTCCATTGGCCGAGGCATGGCTGATGAGTGACGGGGTTGCAAGCTCGTAACGATAGACATCGTAAGCGGAGGGTTGGCTCGGTGTACCGGTCGCCTGCGGGGGATAACTGGAGTAGTTGCTGAGAACCGTGCTCACCGAGGGCACAGCCGTTCCCTGCGCGACATTCCAATAGGTGTTGTACTGCCAATTGTTGCCGCTGCTGATCTTGCCGCCACCAAGCGAGGTCATGGACGCTCCGTAGCCCAGCGGCAAAGCCTTGGTCGCATCGCCGACAACATCTCCGACCATGACAGGATCATAGCCATCGCAGCTGTTCTTTCCCTTGCCGCTGATCGATTGAGCCGAACGTATGTTTTGGGCAGGCCGGTAGCGATAATCGCCGTTCGCCTTGTTGAACGATGAGGAGTAAAAGCCGAAACGCGTATTCACGCCGTCCTCGACAGGCCCCGCCTTTGCGCCGGTCTCCGTATCGAGACTGTCCTGTGTATAGCAGGTACCGGGATTGCCGGTGGCAAGAGCCTCCGCCAGCACGGACGCGCCATTGCCCAAGGGGGTCCGCAGGAACCCGAAATTGCCGGGACCTGGATTGGACGCCGCGGTGCTGTGAAGCTCGATCTGTCGCCCATAGAGATTGCCGGCTGCAAAATTGGTGTGCAAGGCCGTCGCTGCATCCTCGCTGGCGCTTTCACTCGTGTTCCCCGCCGGCTCGAACGGATTGCAGATGAAGATCGGCGTCACGTCGCAGGCACTGGCATGGTAGACCGCCACGGCATCGGCAGCGATGTTGATCGTATCGCGGGTGAAGCCAACAGGGATCGGAAAGATCGTCTGCATCGCCTGCGGCTTGGCGATGACCCAGGCATAGGAAGCTTCGCTGGCCACGGTCGTTTCCATCGAAGACGGGATGGGCGTGTCGTCGTTGGCCGGGATGTCCTTCAGAAAAAGCACTGTGACCGTGCTCCCGGCATCGTTTCCGGCGTCATAGGTCACTGATATATGCGAGCCGAGCGACATGCCGGTTCCGCCCGCTGAGAAAGCCGCGCTATTGGAGATTTTCTCGATCGCCGTCTGCGCCCGGGTAATGGCATCATCGCGACCATCAAGCTCACGGGCTCCGGCCAGCGCCATCGCATCGACGGCGTTCTGGAGATCGGTATGCAAGTTGCTGCTCCGGCCGACATCGATGATCAGCAGCGAAAAGCCGAGAAGCATTGGCATGGCGATGAGCGTCAAGGCGATGACATAGCCACGATGATCGTTCCAGAACCGTCTGACAATCCTGCTCAGCATTGGCACACCCCCATCACGGCGCTATTGCCGTGACGACCCCGTTTCGTGCATTTTCCCCTTCGGCGCGCTGCCGCCGGTCACGCCTTTCGCCAGCTACTGCCTGGCGGTCGCCCCGTTGGACACCCCATTAGCCCCCGTGGCCGGCGACGGCTGAACAACGCCAAGCCCGCCGTTCTGATACTGAGTGACCACCCTGCGGATCAGCTTGCCGTCGCTTGCGATTCGGGTTCGCTGGGCTTCCGGCGGGAACGGGTCCTCGATATGGATGGCCTTGTTTGCTTCCATGGCATTGCCGGCCCCGAAAGTGATCGTGTCGCGATTGTTCATGTAGTCGGCGCAGCCGGAAGCAAGGCCGGCAATGGAAAGGACGAGAAGGACCCGTTTAGCGTTTTGTAACAACGACTTTGCCTCCCTGGTTCAGGTCGAGACGATGACCGTAAGGCCCAGTCACACCTACGCCATTGCGAAAGCGCCGGAGCATGTCCTTGTCGACCTCCATAACACCGAGCGCGAAAAGCTCGACGTCGTTCGACGAACGCGTCTGATCGAGCGGACTGTAGAGGTCCTCACCCGGGCGGGCTGGTCGCACAATGTGCGGGGTGACGACGATAACGAGGTCGGATTCCTTCTTCTGGAAACTCGTCGAACGGAATAGTGCGCCGAGGACCGGTATCTGCCCGAGGCCCGGCAACTGCTGGATGTCCTTGGCATTGATCGACTGCAGCAGGCCCGCCATGGCAAAGCTCTGGCCGTCGCGAAGCGCGACCGTGGTGCTGGCAGCGCGCGAGATGAAACCCGGATTGCCGTTGACATTGATCGCCGGATCAAGCTCGGAAACCTCAGGCTCGATCTCCAGATTGATAACGCCGTCGTCAAGCACGACCGGCTTGAAGGTCAGCCGCACACCGAAGGGGCGATAGTCCGTCTCGGTGGCGACTGTGGTGCCGTTATTCGTCGTCTTCAGGATCGGCACTTCACCACCGGCATGGAAACTCGCGGTCGAGCCGCTCATGGCGATGAGGTTTGGCTGAGCCAGGCGGCGCACCAATCCCTTCTGCTCGAGCGCGTTGATGACCACGTCGATGTTGCCGCCCGAGATTTGCAGCACCTTGGCGATCAACTGGCCGAAGGGCAGCATACCCGTTGCCGCACCCTTGGGGTCAAGGAGGGTACGGGCTAGGTTGCCATCATCGTTCACGGTGATACCCTGGCTGGTCGTTGCCTTGCCGATGCCGTTGCTGCCTTGCCCGGACCAACCGATCCCGAGGTCACGACCCGTCTGGCGCGAGGCTTCGATAATACGAACCTCGAGCATCACCTGCTGGCTGTCACTGACGCGCAACTGGTTCAGTACCGGCTGCTCGGAATAGGACTGGGCGATTTCCAGCACCCGCTGCAGTTCGATGCCGTCCCGGACCACGCCTACCAGGCGAATGCGATCGTTGGAGTTGACCACCCTGACCCGGGCCGAAGGCGCGGCAGAGCGAATGGCGGAGGCGACTTCGGAGAAATCACTGGCGACGCGGATGTCGATGACGCCGAGAAGCGACTTGTCGTCGCCATAGACCGAGATATTGGTGGCGCCGATCTTCTTGCCGCGGACGAACAGCGACCGGTCGGAAAGCGGCACCACATCGATCATGTCGGCACTGCCGATGACGAGATCGCCGAAGGGCTGGCCGGTATTGAGCGTCAGCGTCTCGTTCGGCGGCAACGTCACATGCTGGACCGATTTGCCGAGCGTGACGGACTTTTCCTGTGCGCTGGCGAAGCCCGCAAATCCAGGCCCTAAACACACACAGGCCGAAAACACTGCCGCTAGTGCCGCAAGGCTTTTCGTCCTTGCGATTCTTCTCTTGCCGTTCGCCATGCCTGCTTTAGCCCCCTCATTCGACTAGCCGCACTTGCGGTTGTCGCCTAAATATCACTGGATCAGGCCGACTCGGTGCTCCTCGCGTTTGGTCGTGTTCCAGACACCCACTGTCGCCCACTTCGGCTCGACCGGCAACACCGGCTCGACCTTTTGCTCCACAATCTGCACTTGTTTTACCGGTTCTGGCAACTTATTCTTTTCCAAGTCCTTGCCTAATTCCGTCGCCATCGCTCCGCCACCGAGGTCGGCGACGGTGATCGGCCGGGTTTGCTCGACAGAGGAGGAGGCAATATTGCGAAGCGCCAGCGAGAGCGTGCCGATGCTGGAGCCGAGAGTGAGGCGCTGGGCCTCGTCGGTCGTGACCTCAAAGGTCACGGTCTTGACGACGGACGGCTCGTCCTTGCGCTCGTCTGCCGTCTGGTCCACTGCAAGCACTTTGACGCCTTGCAGCAGCACGTCGACGAAGGTCTGATCGTTGCCTGCCGGTCCGCGCACGACCCGCGTCAGAAGCACGTCGACCCGATCGGAAGGTCTTACGAAGCCGGCAACGCCGAGCACGTCGTTGACACGGATGGAGACTGCCTTCATGCCCTGGTCGAGCGCCGCCGACAGCGTGGCGCGTTCGCCGGCACCCGTGATCTTCGAGGATAGCACCGGCTCGCCAGGGTCGATCGCCGCCATGGCATAACGCGGCTGGGCATCATTGCCAACGACCGCCTCGATGCTGACGAATGAGCCTGCGGGTGTTTCATTGGAGGGCCACGGAATGGCTTTCAGACTTTCGGATCGGATCCGGTCGCCGAAGCGCATCGGCTTGGCGGCTACGACGAGGGTCCGTTCCTCGGCCTTTACGCCGTTCATCGCCAGCAGCCGTGCCTTCTGATCGGAGAGGTAAGCGCGCATGCCGAAAACTGCTGCTGCGGCGAGCACAAACGCAATGACGAGGCTTAAAATCGTTGAAGAACGCATCACGGTTACTCACTACACTGAACGGAATACATCCATTCATTGATGCTAATTTAGAAGAGAGGGGTTAACAAAACCCCTCGCTTCTGCTCAAAAACGCTGCTCAGGAAGCAGCTGAGGCGCGTCAACCCGGCGCAGTCAGGTCTTGTGCTTGGAACCAAGTGGCCCACGTTCCCCATGCCGTGTTGAGTTCACCGCCGATCGTGAGAACTGATGCAACAACTCCGCCGACCAACAAACCAAGCAGAATAAGATATTCAGTCAGTGCGACCCCATCTTCTTCCCGCGCGAAAGCGCGTACGCTGTTTACAAATGCTTTCATCGAGAATTACCTCCCAGGTAAGTTGTGCGCCGTAAATCCCCCGGCCGCCTTGTCGTTGAGACCGCCTCTTCGACTGGGAATATTAATAGTCTGTTAATTCTAATTTAGTCAAATGTTTTATACCAGCACGAATTGAGATTTATACTTATGGTTAAGACGAAAGCCCGAAGACGTGCGGTAAAAACAGGCTGACTCGCTGGAATTGCGTGAAAAATCGCAGTTACGTGCTAGATAACCGTAGCCCAAAAGGTAGATTCCTATGTCGCAACTGGCCGTTTTTATTAACTCACTATCAGTATTACTTTTTCTCTACGCGGCCTGGACCGATTTCCGCACCTGGAAAATCCCCAACACGATCGTGCTTGCGCTCGTGACACTTTATGCACTGCGCGCGGTGGCCGTGATGCTTGGCTCCGAGGATGTCGGCGCGGCACTCTTTGCTTCGAGCGGAATTGGCGGCGACGTCGGGGCCGGTCTGCTGATGTTTATGCTTGGAGTGGTGCTGTGGGTGTTCCGGCTGTTTGGCGCAGGAGACGCCAAGCTTTTCCTGCCGATCGGCCTTTTTGTGGGATGGCACGGAATGCTGCCGTTTTCGTTTTTGCTCCTCGTCCTCGGCATCGTGACCCTGCTGGTCCTGCGGCTGCCAGTCCCGCTGCGCGTCGCACATTTCGCCTTTTTCATGCGCATCGAGGAAATCCGGGCAAGCCGGAAGATACCTTACGGCGTCCTCATGGTTTTCGCCGCGCTCCTCACGTTGGCTTTACAGCCACGGTGACCGGCGTGGACATGGCTTCCTCGCAAGAGAAGCTTGGGTGCTCCGGTAGTCAGCCGGCGGTCGTGGAAAAAGTTGTATCAGCGTGATGGCAGGCGGTCAGCAGTCCCGGCGCTGCCGTCCGGTTCTTCAAGGCCGGCTCCTGTTCCGCGCAGATCGATGTCGCCTTCCAGCAGCGCGTTCGAAACCGGCATCCGCTCGGCGGATCGACGGGGCTTGGCAGGTCGCCTTTCAAAACGATGCGGCTGCGTTGTCCGCGAAGCCGCGGATCCGGTGTCGGGACCGCCGACATCAGGGCCTGGGTGTAGGGATGGGCCGGCGCGCTGAAGATCGAATGTTTCGGTCCTGTTTCAATGATTTTGCCGAGATACATGACCATCACCCGGTCCGAGACATGCCGCACGACCGCAAGATCATGGGCGACGAACAGCATCGCCAGATTGCGCTCGCGCCTCAGCCTGGCGAGCAGATTGACGACCTGAGCCTGGACCGAGACGTCGAGGGCCGAGACCGGCTCGTCGCAGACGAGGAGCGTCGGATCAAGCGTCAGGGCGCGCGCAATGCCGAGCCGCTGCCGCTGGCCCCCCGAAAACTCGGAGGGATAGCGCTCCGCATGTTCGGCTCGCAATCCGACGGATTCGAGCAGCCTGACCGTCTCCTCCCGCCACCGGGACTTCGGCAGGACGCCGGGATGCAGCGCCCACGGTTCGGCGATCAACCGGTCGACCCGAAGGCGCGGATTGAGCGACTGGTAGGGGTCCTGGAAGACGACCTGCATCTTTCGGCGCAGATCGTGCAACTGGCGGCCGCTTGCCCCGGTGACCTCGACGCCGTCGAGCAGGACGCTGCCGCTCGTTGCCGGCCCGAGCTTCAGGAGCGTGCGTACCAGCGAGGTCTTGCCGCATCCGCTTTCGCCGACGAGGCCGAGCGTTTCTCCATGGGCGATGTCGAAGCTGACGTCATCGACGGCGCGTACAGCCGTTGCGCCACTGCCGAAATGCCGGCAGAGATTTTGCACTTTGAGAAGACGCTCGCTCATGCTGGCGCTACCGAGAAGTGGCAGGCGGCCTGGCGGCCTGGCCCGACGGTTTCAAGACGAGGCGCCAGCTCGGCGCAGACGCCCTCGGCGCGCGGACAGCGTGTCCTGAAGGCACAGCCGGACGGCAGGGCGACAGGATTGGGGGCCGAGCCGGGGATCGGGATCAGTTCGTCCTCGTCGGTGTCGATACGCGGTTGTGAAGCAAGCAGCCCGACGCTGTAAGGATGCCGGGCATCCGCGAAGAGTTCGAAAACATTTGCGGTTTCGACGATGCGGCCGGCATACATGACCGCGACACGGTCTGCGAGCTCGGCCACCACGCCGAGATCGTGGGTGATGAAGATCATGCCGGCATTGCTGCGTTCGCGAATTGTGCGGAGCAGCTCGACCACCTGCGCCTGAATCGTAACGTCGAGCGCCGTTGTCGGCTCGTCGGCA
Source organism: Rhizobium sophoriradicis (assembly GCF_003939025.1). GTDB lineage: Bacteria > Pseudomonadota > Alphaproteobacteria > Rhizobiales > Rhizobiaceae > Rhizobium > Rhizobium sophoriradicis. Next base: position 15,712 of record NZ_RQIH01000001.1, on the reverse strand, counting down.
ATGATGATATCAGGTTCGAGCGCCACGGCCATGGCGATCATGATGCGCTGGCGCATGCCGCCCGAAAACTCGTGCGGATATTGCCTGGCGCGCCGTTCGGGGTCGGGAATGCCGATCGCCGTCAGCAGGTCGATCACCGCATTTTCCACACCGCCTTCCGGCTTGCGCCCATGGATGCGGAACATCTCGGCGATCTGCCAGCCGACTGGATAGACCGGATTGAGCGACGCCAGCGCGTCCTGAAAGATCAGGGCGATGCGGTCGCCGCAGAGATCACGCCGCGCATTCCGCGGAAGTTGCAGCAACTCGGTGCCCTCGAAGCGGATGGAGCCGCGGTCGATCGCGCCGGGCGGGTTGGGAATGAGGTCCATGATGGCCGAGGCGGTCACCGACTTTCCCGAGCCGCTTTCTCCCAGGAGCGCCAGAACCTCGCCGCGCTCAAGCGAGAAGGAAACGCCGTTGAGGGCGAGGATACGGCCGGCAGCCGTATCGAAGCTGACCTGAAGATCCCTGACGTCGAGAAGGGCCATCAGCGCCTCCGGCTGACAAGCCGCCAGTGCTGCGACGGATCGTTGACGATCCGGAACCAGTTGGCGAGAAGGTTGAAGGACATAGTGGTGAACATGACGGCGAGGCCGGGGAAGAAGCTGAGCCACCAGGCGGAGGACAGGTAGCCCTGGCCCTGCGCGACCATCAGGCCCCAGCTTACCGAAGGCGGCTGGATGCCAAGTCCGAGATAGCTGAGCCCCGATTCGAACAGCATGACCATGGCAAGATTGACGGAGGCGAGCGTCAGCATTGTCGGCGCGACGCTCGGGAGAATGTGCGTGCGCAGGATCCAGGCTGGTCCACCGCCGAAGACGCGCGCCGCATCGACGAAAAGCCTCTCCCGGACCTCCAGCGTTTCGGCTCTTGCAACGCGGATATAGGCCGGCATGCGGGTCACGGCGAGCACGATCACGAGATTGCTGACGCTCGGGCCGAATAGATAGAGGCCGAACAAGGCCACCAGCAGCGTCGGGAAGCCGAGGATAATGTCGCAGATCCGCATGATAAGGCTGCCGACGAAGCCGCCGAAATAGCCGGCGACGACGCCGAGCAGCGTCCCACCGGCGAGGCTCGTCAATACCGTGACGAGAGCGATCCCGATCGTCGTCGATGCCGCCTCGATGAGACGGACGAGGAGAGGGCGCCCGAGCGCATCGGCGCCCAGCCACAAGGTCCAGGATTGGCCGAAGCTGAAGGGCGGCAGGTTGCGTGCCTTGAGCGAGATGCGGTTCTCGCCGAGGAGTGAAAGGCTGTCGGCGGCAATGGCAAGGATGACAATCAACAGCCAGATGGTTGCCGCCACCGCCATCGGGTCACCCGAAAGCGCCCGCATGAGCCACAGGATGCGCCTGCCGCGGCGCTCTCGGGCGGGGAGAAACTCGGCGGATGTGTCGGTCATTCGACCCTCACGCGCGGATCGATCGAGGCATAAAGCATGTCGATCAGGATATTGATGACGAAGATCACGACGGCGACGGCAAAGATCGATGCCTGAACGATCGCGAAATCGCGTTTCAGGATGCCGTCGATCAGAAGTTTGCCGATGCCCGGAAAGCCGAAGACCACTTCGACAACACCGCCGCCGCCAGCGAACTGGGCGGCGAGATCGCCCGTCACCGTGACCGCCGGAAGGAGCGCATTGCGGAGCGCGTGCACGAAGGTGACGCGTCCGCCACGGGCACCCTTGGCGCGGGCCGTGCGGACGAAGGTCGCGTTCAGAGCTTCGATCATCGAGCCGCGGACGATCTGCACCAGAGTTCCGAACGGCCGAGCAAACAGGCAGGCGACTGGCAATACCCAGTAGACGGGACCACCAAAGCCTGAGGTCGGCAGAATTCGGAACGTGACTGCAAACAGAAGCACGCCCATCAGGCCGAGCCAGAAGTCAGGTACGCTGGCGGCGGACTGCGACAGGAGATTGATGCCCCGGTCGATCCAGCTACCGGCATTGACCGCCGCAATCGAGCCGACGACGATCGCGGCAGTAAAGGCGAGCGCCAAGGCAATGGCGCCGAGCGCCAATGTGTTCGGCAAGGCTTCCAGCACGACGTCCATCGCGGGGCGATGGTGCCAGAGAGACATGCCGAAATCGAGGCTGAGCATATCCCAGGCCCAATCGAAGAACTGCGCGAGAAGGGAACGATCGAGCCCAAGGCGGACGCGCATGGCTTCGCGCGCCGCATCCGAAGCGTCGACAGGCAGATAGAGATTGACGGGATCACCCGTCAGCCGCACGAGGAAGAAAGCTGCTGTCATCAGGGCCGCAAGCGCGAGCGCTGCGAAGGCGGCGCGTCTCAGGAAATAGGTGAGGGACATCCGCTCTCCTCAGGCGACAGTGGTTGAGGCTCATCGATCAGCGATAGCTGATCGCCTTCAGCTTGATCTCGTTGCCAGCCTGCACATCGGGGGTGTAGTTCACGTCCTTTGCGACGCGGGCAATCGAGACCATGTGGAAGAGCGGCGCGATATTGACCGCATCGACCGCGATGTATCGGAATGCTTCCTGGAACAGCTTCTTGCGCTCGTCGCCGGTTGCCTTCGAGCCCTCAGCGATCAGCTTGTCGAGCTTGGCGTCTGCAATCGTCGACTGATTGCCGTCGGTGGTGAAGCGGTTGGGCAGGGTAAATACGGCGTCCCCTTCGGCATTGTCGATCTGGGTCTGCAGGATTGACGGCTGGCGATCCTTGTCCCACGGCTTCAAGAGCCGTTTCAGCCAAGGGCTGGTCTCGAGCATTTCTAGCCGCGCGTTGAAACCGGCATCCGCCAGCATCGCCTGAATGGCCTCCAGGCTTTCGGAGGAGTTGGGATAGATGCCGATGCGGCCGTAGATGACGATCTCCTTGTCGACCGGCACGCCATCGGCCTTGGCCGCGGCAAGCAGCGACTTCGCCTTTTCCGGATCATAGGTCCAGACGGGAATGTCGGGATTGAAGCCGAACACTGAAGGCGACACGACCTGCATCGCCTTCTGGGCGTCCCCATGGAAAATGGTTCCGACGAGGCCGTCCCGGTCGATGGCGAGATTGAGCGCTTCGCGCACGCGTTTGTCGTCGAGCGGCGCCACCTGGGCATCGATCCTCAACAGCGAAGTTTCAGCGTTCGGAAAGGCCTGGTCCTGTTCGGTCGTGCCGTCCTGCGGCGCGATCTCATAGGCGATCTGCGCTTCGCCGGTCTCCACCATTGCCGCACGAACGGCGGATTCGGCACGCCAAATGATCATCGCATGTTTGATTGCCGGCTTGTCGCCCCAATAGCCGTCATAGGCCGTCAGCGCGACGGACTGGCCTGGGGTCCACGCTTCCAGCTTGTAAGGCCCCGTTCCGGCCGGGCTGCGGGTCTTTCCGTCATTCGGGGTCGCCGGCGAACCGATGTCAACGGCAGACATCTTGTTCGGCAGGATCGGTTCGACGACGTCGGTTTTGATGAGGACGGTCGTCGGATCGGCGGCCTGTGCGTTGAGCTTGACGCCCTTCAAGGTGGCCAGTCCGACTTCGCACGCCAATGCCGGGTCTTGAGCCCGCTTGACGGCGGCGACGACTGCGTTGGCATCGAACGGCTTGCCGTCATGGAAGGTCACGCCCTCGCGCAGCTTGAACTCCCAGGTCAGGCCATCGACCTGGCGCCAGCTGGTGGCAAGGCTTGGAACGACCGATCCGTCCTTCGGGCTGAGGTTGACCAGCGCTTCGGTGATATTGTTGTGCAGGATGCGGGAATTTCCCGACAAATCGGTGTCGCAGGGATCCAGCGACTTCGGCTCGTCCGTCACCACAACCGTCAGCTTGTCCCCGGCGGCGTAGGTAGGCATTCCGATGCCCGCAGCCAGGGAGATCGCAAGCCCGATGCGTAATGCGTGAATATTCCTTGTCGTCATGAAATCCTCCTCCCGTTGCAGCCGCGCGCGCCGGCATCCGCTTCGCGGCAGCCGTTTGGCTGCGCAGGATCTCTTTAGCGCTCTATCGGCTTTACTTCCTCCCGCAAGCGCGTAGTGTCAAATACGACACTTGCGGTGGACAAGATGGTTGGCGACGGCGGGCAAGTCAAGAAGATAAATTCTCTAATGGAATACGAATTTCATGAATGAACCAAAGCATGGTTCTCCGGTGGTGGAAAAGACGGCGCATCTGCTCGAGGCGGTGGCTGACGCGAAAACGGGCATCTCGCTTGGCGCTTTGGTCGATCAGTTGCGCGTGCCACGTTCGACGGTCTATCGCATTCTGAATTCGCTCACCGCGCACGGTCTGGTCGCACGGGTCAATGGCGGCGCTTCCTACGAGCTCGGGCCGAAATTCGTCGAGCTTGCCCGACGGATCTCGCCCGGTGCCGATCGCGTGACGCTGATTGAGGCGGCAAGGCCAATTCTGGCGGCGGCGGCGGAGCGGGTCATGGAATCCTTCAAGCTGGCCGTGCCTGAGGGACGTGAGATGATGACGATATTTGCCGCTTCCAGTCCTGGTGATTATGCGTTGTTTATCAAGGTTGGAGGGCGCTCGCGCAAACATGTCGGGGCAGCCGGCAAGCTCGCTCTGGCTTATGCGGATTACGGTGAAGCCGAAGCCTACTGCGCCGGCGGGCTGGAGGCCAAGACCCCCTATACGATCACGGATCCGGAGGCACTGAAAGAGGCCCTCGTTGAGATTCGCCGCAACGGATATGCTGAGGACAATCAGGAATCCAATCTCGGCTTGCGTGCTTTCGCCGCGCCGGTATTCGATGATCGAGGCGCTCTGATCGCCACCGTCAGCGTCCCTTTCATTGGAGAGGCAACACCGGATCGGGCTCGGTCGATCAGGCGCGAGGTCCTGGAGGCGGCTGCTAAGCTGACGAAAACCATCAATGGGCTTCATCCGCTGTCCAAATAAGAAACTATAAATCCACTATTGAACAATTGTTTTGATATGGTAGATCTTCCGCCGAACAAGGGGAGGGATCTCATGACCGCTTTGGACGCATCGGTTTACGCCAAACTTTTGCAGACGAATTCGGCGAGTCTCAGCAGTTTGCTGCTGAAGCGGGGGCTGAGGAACACCGCTGTTCGCGGCGTGCGGCCGCTCGCTGCGGCCGAAAAACCGATGGTCGGTCCGGCCGTCACCGTCCGTTATATTCCAGCGCGTGAGGATATCGACGGCTCGACCTACAGTTCCGATCCGTCCAACCAGCAGCGCAAGGCGATCGATACGATCCCGGAGGGCCACGTCCTGGTGTTCGACTGCCGCTCGATAGCCGAGATCGCAGGCATCGGCGCGGTGCTGGCTCGTCGGCTTGTCTATCGCGGATGCGCCGGTCTCGTGCTCGACGGAGGCGTTCGCGACACCGCCGATATCGCCCAGCTCGGGCTTCCCACCTATTGCCTCGGTCCTGCGGCGCCCGCCAATCTGGTCGCGCACCATGCATCGGATATGAACCAGCCGATTGCCTGCGGCGGCGTTGCCGTCTATCCGGATGACATCGTTTTCGGAGACAGCGAAGCCGTCATCATCATTCCTCGGGAATATGTGAGCGAAATCGCCGACGAGGCCGTCGCGATGGAGGAGCAGGAGGAGTTCCTGAAGCTTGAGATCGAATCCGGCAAGCCGACACTCGGCGTCTACCCACCCAATCAGGACACCCTGGAGCGCTACGAGGCATGGCGCAAGGCTCGCGTTGACCTCGTCTGAGGCGCTTGCAAAGGCAGCGCTCTCGGCGCCTTGGCTCGATGCTATCGCTCGAAAGGCTCGCCGAGCGAGGCGATGCCATTGAGCTTGAGCAGGCGGCGATCCGCCGAAATGATGCCGAGCACGATGATCGTCACCAGATAGGGCAGGCATGCGAGTAGCTGCGAGGGGACGTCGAGCCCGGTCGCCTGGGCGGCGAGCCCCATCAGCGATACGGCCCCGAACAGGCACGCCCCGAGAAAGATGCGGCCGGTCAGCCAGGTTCCGAAGACGACGAGCGCGATCGCAATCCAGCCGCGGCCGGCAATCATCCCATCTGCCCATAGCGGCGTGTAGATCGTCGCCGCATAGGCGCCCGCGAAGCCTGCCATCATGCCGCCGAATGCGACCGCGGCGAAGCGGATCGCGATGACCGGGTAGCCGATGGCATGCGCCGCTTTCGGGTTTTCCCCTACGGCGCGGATAATCAGACCGGCCTTGCTATAGGCAAACATCGCCCAGATCGCGATGGTTGATGCCAGCGAAAGCCAGACGACGATATCCTGGACAAACAGGCCGCCGATGACGGGAAGATCGGAAAGGCTGGGAATGGCGATCTTCGGCAGAGCCCTGACAGTCAGGCTCTCGTAGGTCTTGCCGAACAGCGCCGACAGGCCTTGCCCGAGAATCCCGATGGCAAGCCCTGTCGCGACCTGGTTTGCGTTGAAGCCGAGCACGATGACCGCAAAGATCAGCGACAGGAGGGCCGCGCCGAGGCCGCCGGCGAGGAAAGCCAGAAAATGGCCGCCGCCGTGGTAGACGATGATGAAGGCGATGACGGCGCCGAATGCCATCAGCCCCTCAACGCCAAGATTGAGAACCCCGGCGCGTTCGGCGACCAGTTCCCCGAGGGCTGCCAGCAGAAATGGCGTCGCAGCCGCCAGCATTCCGGCGAGGATAAACTCGATGGCGTTCACGTGGCGCTCCTGGTTGCCGCCGGTCGCCAGGCAAGGCGGTAGCGCGTGAAGGCAATGGCGACCAGATAGGCGAGAAGCAGGCTGCCCTGGAAAACCCGGACGGCGGCAACCGGGAGATTGGCCGAAACCATGGCGTTGTCACCGCCGATATAGAGCGCCGCCATGACGATGGCAGAGATGATGATGCCAATCGGATGAAGGCCGCCGAGATAGGCGACGATGATTGCCGCATAGCCGTAGCCGGTGGAAATGGAGCGCTGCAACTGACCGAGAGGGCCGGCGACCTCGGCCGCACCGGCAAGACCGGCTGCCGCTCCGCCGATCAGCAGGGAAAGCCAGATTGCCCGGCTTTCCCTGAATCCGGCGTAGCTCGCCGCCCGCGGCGCCAATCCGCCGACCTGCAATTTGTAGCCGATGAAGCTCTTCAGCATGAAGACCCAGGCGGCAATCGACAGGAGGAGGGCGAGAATGAGCGAGACATTGACGCGCGTTCCCTCGATCAGGATCGGCACCATCGCGTCATATTGGAACATGACGGATTGCGGGAAGTTGAAGCCGTTCGGATCCTTCCAGGGGCCGAGCAGCAGATAATTGAGGAGCTGCACGGCAACGAAGCTCAGCATCAGTGAAACGAGGATCTCATTGGCATTGAGCCTGACACGCCAGAAAGCGGTGAATGACGCCCAGAATGCACCGCCTATCGTGCCGAGCAGCAGCATTGCCGGCCAGATCCATTGTCCTGTTGCGTCAGGCCACCAGATCGGAATGGCGGAGGCGAATATCGCACCGAGGACGAATTGTCCTTCGGCCCCGATATTGAACACCTTGGCGCGAAAGCCGATGGCAAGCCCCTGCGCGATGAGGAGCAATGGCCCGGTCTTCAGGAGCACCTCGGAGAACGACGCCCAAGAGAAAAAGGGCTCGATCAGCATCGCATAGACGACCGCAGCCGGATCGCGGCCCATGACGACGTAAAGTCCGAGATTGAGAATGACGGTGACGATGAGAGCTATGGGCGGTGCGAGAAGGGTGGCAACCAGCGATGCCCGCTCCCGGCGGACCAGCTTGGGCAGGGCGAGGAAGGTTCTCGTCATGCGGGGGCTTTCTCGCGATGCGGCTGGGCTCCGATCATATAACGGCCGATCGCTTCGGGCTCGGTGTCGCGCGTGACCAGCGGCGGGCTCAGTGTGCCGTGGTGCAGGACCTGGATTAAGTCGCAGAGTTCGAACAATTCCTCGAGCTCCTCGGAAATGATGAGGATCGCCATGCCTTCGTTGCGAAGGCTGATGAGCCGCTTGCGGATTGCCGCGGCTGCACCGATATCGACGCCCCAGGTTGGCTGGGCCAGGAAAAGAAGCTTCGGCGCCAGCATGATTTCTCGTCCGACGATGAATTTCTGCAGGTTGCCGCCAGAAAGCGACCCGGCTTCCATATCGGGACCGGGGGTGCGCACGTCATAGTCGCGGATGCATTCATTGGTGAAGCTCTTCGCCCGCGCCCTGTCGAGCAGGCCATGCCTGACAAGGTCGAGCGGATGGGCGGTCAGCAGGCTATTGAGGGCGAGCGACATTTCGGGAACCGCGCCGCGGCCGAGCCGGTCCTCCGGGACGAAGGCGAAGCCGAGCCGCCGGCGGGCGGCGGCGTCGAGACCGCCGACATCTCGGCCCATCATGAAGATTTGGTCCCGCTGATCCCGCGGCAGGACGGTCTCGCCCGAAATCAGCGCTGCGAGCTCGCTTTGGCCGTTTCCGGAAATTCCGGCAATGCCGAGGATTTCGCCGGCGCGCACCGCCAGGCTGACGTTGGAGAGCGGCACCGCAAAAGGATCCACCCGGTAGTCGAGGCCGATCAGTTCCAGGCGCTTTTCGCCCTCGGCCAAAGGCAGAGCAGGCATGGGTTCCGGCATGTCGCGGCCGATCATCATGCGCGCAAGCTCGTGGGCGTCATGCGCGCGCGGATCGACATGACCGGTCACGCGACCGCCGCGCAGGATCGTCGCCCGATCGCAGAGCGATTGGATCTCTTCCAGCTTGTGGGAGATGAAAAGGATGGATACGCCGCCGTCGCGCAGCCGGCGCAATGTTTCGAAGAGTTTTTCCACCGCCTGCGGCGGCAGCACCGACGTCGGCTCGTCGAGGATCAGCAGTTTCGGATCGGTCATCAGGCAGCGAATGATTTCCACCCGCTGCCTTTCGCCGACGGAAAGCGAATGCACATGGGCGAAAGGATCGACCTCGAGACTGAACTCACGCCCGAGCTTGCGAACCCGCTCGGCAAGTTCGCTCTTCTTGCCGGACACGATCAGGCGGATATTCTCGACGACCGTCAGGCTCTCGAACAGCGAGAAATGCTGGAAAACCATGCCGATGCCGGCGCGCCTTGCCTCCGCGGGAGAGGTAAGGCTGAGGGACTGTCCATTCCATGAGACCGTGCCGCTGTCCGGCTGCTCGACGCCATAGATCAGCTTCATCAGAGTCGATTTGCCAGCCCCGTTTTCTCCGAGGATGGCATGGATCGAGCCGGCCGCGACGTCGAGATCGATCTGCCGATTGGCATGGACCTGACCGTAGCTTTTGGAAATGCCGCGCAGCGACAGAAGCGGGTTTACCATGGCTTACTTCGGCAACGGCGTCGTCACACCCTTGACGTGCCAATTCATGGCTACGATCTCAGCGTCCGTCAGCGTGGCACCGGAAGCGACGCCTTCACTGCCGTCAGCCTTGGTAATCGGGCCGGTAAACGGCGAGAAGCTGCCATCGGCGATCTTAGCCTCGATTTCCTTGATCTTGGTCATCGTATCGGCCGGAATCGCCGGGTTCCAGTCGACGACCTCGACCACCTTGTCGGCAACGCCGAGGAAGGTATTGGCGCCCTTGAAGGTGCCGGCAAGATGCGCATCGACCGACGCCTTGAAAAACGGCGACCAGTCAGTGGCGACGCAGCCGAGATAGGTCTTCTCGGCATATTTCTTCATTGAAGAATTGAGATTGAAGGCATAGATGCCGGCGTCCTCGCAGGCCGAGATCACCGAAGGCGTATCCTGCGCGTTCGAGAAGATCACGTCGCAGCCTTGCGAGATCAGCGCCTTGGCGGCTTCCTGCTCCTTGGCGGGATCGAACCAGGAATTGACCCAGACGACAGACACTTCGATATCCGGCTTGACGGCCTGTGCGCCGAGCGTGAAGGCATTGACGGAGGTGATCAGCTCGGGAATCGCGAAGGCCGAAACCGAGCCTAGCTTGCCGGTCTTGGAAACGGCCGCCGCCGCCATTCCGAGCAGATAAGTTCCCTGGAAATATTTGGCGGCGAAGGGCGAGAAATTTGGCGCGACCTGGAAGCCTGAAGCATGCAGGACGGTCACCTTGGGATTACGACGGGCAATTTGCAGCGCGCCGTTCTGATAACCGAAGGAGCCGGCGATCAGGAAATGATTTCCGTCGGCGACGGTCTTGTTCATGATGCGGTCCGCATCCGGGCCTTCGGCGATGTTTTCGATGATCGTGACCTTCACCTTGTCGCCGTAAGCGGCCTTGATCGGGTCGATGCCGGCGGCAAGTGCATGGCCCCAGCCGACGTCGCCAACCGGCGAGGGAACGACGAGGGCAATGCCGAGCGGTTCGTCGGCGGCAGCCACGGAGCGGCCGGCAAAAGCCGTAGCGAGACCGGCAGCCGCCGCGCTCTTCATGAGTGTTCTGCGGGTGAGATCGTTGGACATGTCAGTTCCCTCTTTTGGTTTTTAAAATTTCACTGTCTCGAGCGCCGCTTCCGCGGCGGCGAAAAGCTTGGCCTCATCGAGCCCGATAAATTCTCCGGCCTGCCAGACGATGCGCCCGTTGATCATGGTCAGATCGGTCGGCATGCCGACCCCCACCTTGGCAATCAGGCTCAACGGATCATGGCGCGTGCCGACATAATCCATCCGCCTCGTGTCGATTGCGAAGAGGTCGGCGGCCATGCCGGGAGCAAGCCGGCCGATATCGCTGCGGCCTAGCAGACTTGCGCCGCCCGTGGTCGCATAATTCAGGAAATCCACTGGCGCGGGAACCGGATGGGCCCGCGTCGATGCCGCCAGGCATTGCAGCATATAGGCAGAGTGGATGCAGTGCATGAGGTTGGAGTTGTCGTTCGAAGCCGCGCCGTCACAACCAAGACCGATGCGCAGGCCGAAATCCGCCATCGCAGGAATGTCCGTCACTTCGGCGCCGACCAGATAGACCGGCTCGGGGCAATGCGAGACACCCGTGCCGCTTGCCGCCAGCTTACGCAATTCGTCGTGTGTCAGCTCCCAGCAGTGAGCATAGTAGGTGTCTGGCCCGGCAAAGCCGAGTTCGGCGCAATAGTCGACCGTACGCATGCCGTACCGCGCTTCGATGACGGGGCTTTCGCCTTCACCGACATGCGTGTGCAATTGGACGCCGCGATCACGGGCGAGCGCCACCGACTCGACGAAGGTCTCGCGATAGCAATTGACCGGCTGGCAGGGGGCGACGACCACCTGCCGCATGCTGAAGGCATCGGCATCGTGATAGCTGTCGATCAGCCGGGCGCAATCGCCGATGAATTCATCCGTCGTTTCCAACATGGCGTCCGGGATCGTCGAGCCCTCGGACTTCGGCAGCGTGTTGCCACCGCGTCCTGCGTGGAAACGCATACCGAGAAGTTCGGCCGCCTCGAACTGGCGATCGATCAGGCGCTTTCCGGCGTGCCGGGGGAAGCAATATTGATGATCGAAGGCCGTGGTGCAGCCATGTTTGATCATCTCGGCCATCGCCGTGACCGACGAATGATAGAAGCAATCCTCGTTCAGCCGCGAGAAGATCGGATAGATCCGGTCGAGCCATTCGATGACGGAGAGCTTCGTCCAGTCGAGATCGGCCCGGTTGCGCACGAAGCATTGGAAGAAGTGGTGATGAGTATTGACGAGGCCCGGATAGACAAACCAGCCGGATGCATCCTGGATGATCGTACCGGCCGGCAGCGCCTCTTGCGGCAGGTTCGCACCGATCGCCTGGATTGCCGGACCATTTGTCAGCAGATCCGCATTGCGGCGCACGGTTGGCCCATTGCCTTCGTCGACAATGATGGCTGCGCAGTTCTTCAGGAGGTAACCGGCCATCTCACTTCTCCAAACCGGCCGGATGAGGATCGGGCTTCAACTCGTGCAGGCGGTGGATGCCGGGCATTTCGATGAAACCCTCAAGGCTGCGGATGGCCCGAAGCCAGAGCCGGATGTTCGGATAAGGGTCGAGCGATATGCCGCCATCAGGCGCCAGCGCCACATAGGGGAAGCAGGCAATGTCAGCGATCGTGGCGCGCTCCGATACCAGGAACCGCATGCCGCGGAGCCGCTGCTCGAAAATTCCCGCTTCCAACTCGCGCAGCGCAGCGATCCCCTGTGACTGCAGGGACTCGATATTACCGGGGCGCAGAAGCATCTGATGCAGCCGTGCGCCGCCAAGATTGGCCGTCAGCCGGTGCGAAAAAGAAAGCCATTGCTGCAGGCGCGCCGTTTCCTGCGGCGCGCTCGCACCCAACCATTCCGGCCCGCTCAGAGCGGCGAGATAAGCAAGGATGGCGGAAGATTCCGTCAGGACAAGGTCGCCATCCTCAAGGATCGGGATGGAGCCTGCCGGATTGAGGGCCAGAAGTTCAGGGCCGCGATGCTCGGCGCCGGGATGGAAGTCGACCGGCCGGATGTCCAGCTTGACGCCGAGGATCGCAGCCGTCAGGCGGATCTTGTAGCAACTCGGCGAGAGGATGTAGTCGTAGAGCTTCATTGTGCGACCAGCTGCGCGCCATAGAGATAGTTATGGCGCTTTAGCCAGCGCCGGTAAGCGATCGATGTCATGTCGGCCCGGGTCGGAATTTCCATGCCGGGATCGAGCGGCAGAAGCGCCGGGATCTGGTTTTCGAGGATCGACCGATCCTGCAGGAAAATCATCTGCTGAAAATGGATGAGGTCTGTCATTGGCGTGACATCGTCGAAGAGGGCCATCCACGGCCACACGTCGCAAATATCTTCCGCAAGCGGCTGGACGAACAGGGTAATGACATCCCATTCCTTCGGGCGGGGAGGGCAGGTCTTGTAGAGCACCGAGCAGGTCGGAGCCGGCACGCGGTACATATATTCGGTGGTTATCCCGCCGGTCGCCGATTTTGCCGCCTGCGGCTGGTAGAATTTCACCTGCGTCGCCCAGACTTCATCCTCCTTCTCGCGGATCTCGACCTTGTAATTTTCGACTTCCGTGTGCGGTTCGGCGCCGAGTATATCCGTATGGACGAAGGGAAAATGCGCGATGTCGAGGAAGTTCTCGACCGCTCTCAGAGGCGAACAGCGGACCCGCACGACGCCGACATCGACGAAGCGGCGGCCGGGCTGATCCGCCTCGGGAATAGCAAACAGCTCCTTGGAGGGGTTGCCGAGAGAAGACCAGACATGGCCGTAGCGGACGCGGACGGGCAGGGCGCGTCCACCGCTCGATCTAACCCGAGCCGCGCCATCAGGCGTGCGCGTCACCTCTATGGGCTCGCCCATCAAAGCGGTTTTGCTTCCCGCCTCGGTGAGCTGACTGAAGAGGCCGACCGGGTACCATTCATCGATCATCGCGCCGGCCCCTGTCATGCGACATCCTTTCGGACTGTTTCGGCGCGGCGGCGCAAGGCCTCAGCGACGCGCGACGCCATGAGCCGGTCGGCGACATTGCGACCCTGCTCGACAAGGACTTGAACGAGCGTGCGCCCGATCTGTGTCGTCGGCAGCAGCCGCACCCACGGACAATCGGCAATACCGATCAGCCCGTTCACATCGGATTTTCCGCCGGCTGCCGCCTCGATCGCTGCAATATCGGCCTCCAGCGTCAGCGAACGAAGCGGAACGAGATGGTCAAGGCGCGGCGGCGGGGCCGCCGGTTCGCCGACTGCCACCCAGATGATGCCATTCCATTCTGCGACCTGCTGAACGGCGACGCGGATCGTCTCCGGCGGCACGAGATCAGGATGAGCCGGAATACGAATGCATCCTCCCTCCGGAGAGTAGCTCCAGCCGTGATAAATACAGGAGAGCGCCTCGCCACGCACGAAGCCATGAGACAACCGCATCCCGCGGTGCGGACAGCGGTCGGATGATGCCGATATACGCCCGGACTGACTGCGCCAGAGAGCAATCGCCCCTGCTGGGGTCCAGGCTGGTATGACGGTTGCCGGCGGCAGATCGGCGGAAAGCGCGACAGGCGTCCATGAGCCGGTCGTATCAGAGAACATGGCCTTTACTTCCTCAATTTTACAATGCTTTAGCGCCGCTGACCATACATTGTTGCCGAGGTTGCAGTCTTAGTTTTCAGAAGCTTGCATAAAAGATTCGCATTGGCAACAATGATTAAATTAAGTGCATGCGATCAATGCTGAGCAGGTTGCAGCGTCTCGGCGGGATCTACAATTTTGCGCTGAATCTCGTCGACCCAGACATCGATCGGTCCAAGCGAGCAGCCCATTTCCAGCATGTCGATCAGCTCCACGGGCCCCGCCACCTCAAGCTCGATTCGGTCGGCGCCGGCGTAAAAGAAGTGCTGAGAAAGGCCGAGCTTGTCGGCATGGCGGCGAATCCACGGGACGAATGAGGCCGCATTGACGTCACCAACGATCGTGATCCGCTCCCGCAACTCGCTCTGGCGTGATGGCCTCATGGACTTCACTCGTTTCCTCTCATGATGACAGCATAGCGCGTCGATGCCATTGTGAAAGGGGCATGAGCGGGCGAGCGGTCTTGGCGCTTCCGGCGGACATCAGGACGGCACGCCAGTCAGTTTACCGGCGGCGTTGCATCTGTAGATAGATTCCGGCGAAAACGGCGTTTTCTCGGGGGAGCTGATAATGTGACACCTCTATCCTGGCACCGCGATCTTGTTCTCAGCGATCGCCATTTCCGGTGCCAGTCTGCTTCGTCCGTGTCGGCAGCGCCATGTTTGATCCGTAGGACGTCGAAGTGCAGGCGGCTGGGATCTGCTCGGGACATAGGGCATGATGAATTGGACATCCTTCTCGCGCGCCCGGCAATCGTGCTGTGCGCCTCAAAAGCTGATGGCAAGTTCATTGGCTTGTAGCGCGCTTGCAGAATGTGCGCGAACTGTGACGTACTAAAGATGCAGATAAATTCTCATCGACGCGTTCGCCCGTTGAGGTTTAGACGTTGCCAGCTGGTAGGGGGAGCGGAACTGGCCGATGAGCGGCAGGACGTTCCATTAAAGGAACGGCGGCTACTGGAGTTGACGCGAAACGCCTTTTTGACGATACGGCGCGGTGGGGCGTATGGCGAAATCCCCATGAGGCGAGGGAACAAGTGCGGAGCATGGGTTTGAAACGGGCGGTCGATTTTCTTCTGGCTGTGGTCGCGTCGGCCATCCTGCTGGTTCCTATACTAGTCGTCGCTCTCTGTGTCCGGCTGACCTCGACGGGGCCAATCCTCTACTGGTCAAAACGTGTCGGCCGCTTCAATCAGATTTTCCTGATGCCGAAATTTCGCAGCATGCGCGTCGATACGCCGACGGTTGCCACACATCTGCTCGAGAATCCCGATCGGTTTCTGACGCCCATCGGTTCGTTTCTACGCAAATCGAGCCTCGACGAATTGCCGCAGCTCTGGTGCATTCTGAAGGGCAAAATGAGTTTTGTCGGGCCTCGGCCGGCGCTCTACAATCAGTATGATCTGATCGAATTGCGGACCGCCCTGGGCGTCGATAAACTCCTGCCCGGATTGACCGGTTGGGCGCAGATCAACGGCCGCGACGAGTTGCCGATTCCGGAGAAGGTGAAATTCGACGTCGAATATCTTCAGCGGCGCTCGCTCGGTTTCGATATGCGCATTCTGTTTCTGACCGCCGGCAAGGTGATCGGACGCAAGGGAATAAGGCATTAAGGTACCAACTTCCGATAGATAAGCGGTGCGGAAGGCCTTGATTTCCGATTATTTCAGTTGCGCTCGTTGTAGAAAATGACAAGAAGGTGATTGTCTGATTGATCTACGAGACGCTGGGAAGCAATGCCTGAAAATACCCCCACTGA